>NZ_JBUZWF020000001.1:0-1107133 GCF_055730105.2 Mesocryomonas lacus | reverse complement strand
GCGGGGAGAAGAACGAAGCGGCACCGCCGCATTCCGCCATGAGATATCGTCCTGATGAGCCTGTCCCAGACTGCCACCCCCATCGTCGCGCTGGCCGGCGTCACGAAATCCTTCGGTGCCGTCAGGGCCCTGGGGGGTGTCGATCTTGTCGTCGCGCCGGGCGAGGCGCTGGGGCTCGTCGGCCATAACGGGGCCGGCAAGTCGACGCTGATGCAGATCCTCGCCGGCACGCTGACGCACGATGCCGGCACCTTCGCAGCCGGTGGCGCGCCTGAAGTGGCGCGTTTCTCGGTCGCTGCCGCGCATGCCGCGGGCGTGCGCTGCGTCTTCCAGGAGCTGTCGCTCTGCCCGAACCTCTCGGTCGCCGAGAACACCCGCCTGCGCCATCCCGCGCTGAAGGGTTTCGGCTGGCGCGGCCCGGCCGGCCGGCTGATCGCGGCGACGCTGGACGAGATCTTCCCCGGCCACGGCATCCGGCCGGACGCGCTGATCGCCGACCTCGCGCTCGGCCAGCGGCAGATGGTCGAGATCGCGATGAATTTTACCGCGACGGACACCGAGCCGAGACTGGTGATCCTCGACGAGCCGACCTCCTCGCTCGACCATTCCGTCGCCGCGCAGCTGCTCGCCCACATCCGCCGCTTCACGGCGCGCGGCGGCAGCGTCATCCTGATCTCGCACATTCTCTCGGACATCCTCGGCACCTGCGACCGCATCGTCGTGATGCGCGACGGCCGCGTCGTCGCCGAGCGCAAGGCGTCTGATTTCGACCGCGCCGGCCTCGTCGCCGCCATGGGCCATGTCGCCGAGGAGAAGCACGCGGGCGAAAGCCCTGCGCGCATGGAAGTGAAGCGCACCGGCAGCCCTTGCGTGAAGGCGCGCTCGCCAAAACAGCGCGACGGCCGCGCGCTGGAACTCTTTCCCGGCGAGATCATCGGCCTTGCGGGCCTCGCCGGCCACGGCCAGACGGCTCTTCTCCGGCTGATCCAGAACGCGTCGGGCCGGTCCTCGCGCTTTGCCGACGTCACCGGAAAAGTCGCCTTCGTCGCTGGCGACCGTCAGGCGGACGGCGTCTTCCCGCTCTGGTCGATCGGCCAGAACGTCACCATCCGCTCGCTTTCGGCCCTGTCGCGGCTCGGACTGATCGACGGCAGTGCCGAACGGGCGATGGAAAAGACCTGGCGCGACACCTTCCAGATCAAGACGCCTGATATGGGCGACAACATCCTGACGCTGTCGGGCGGCAACCAGCAGAAGGCGCTGTTCGCGCGGGCGCTGGCGTCCGACGCCGACATCATCGCCATGGACGACCCGATGCGCGGCGTCGACGTCGGCACCAAGCGCGAGGTCTACCAGCGCATCCGCGAGGAGGCGGACAAGGGCCGCGCCTTCCTCTGGTACACCACCGAGTTCGACGAGCTCCTCAACTGCGGCCACGTCTACGTTTTTCGCGAGGGCGAGATCGTCGCGGATCTCTCCGCCGACGAGCTGACGGAGGAGAAGGTGCTGCAGAGCTCGTTCCTGGAGGAGACGGCGGATGCGTGAGGTCTTCTCGTCATCGGCATTCGGCACCTGCTGCCCGAAGGGACGCACGCACACCCCTCTGTCCTGCCGGACATCTCCCCCTCAAGGGGGGAGATCGGCTCTTCCGGAAAGGTCGCAGTCGGTAACGCGCCCGATCTCCCCCCTTGAGGGGGAGATGCCGGCAGGCAGAGGGGGGTGCCGCGCGCCATCGCCGGCCGACGCCCTCCCGCCCGCTCTTGCCGGAACGCTCGGAACCCCCGCATGACCCTCTTCTCCTCCCGCGCCTTGCGCTCCGCCGTGCCGGCGCTCTCCTTCGCCGTGCTGCTCGCCGCGATCTTCGTCATTCAGCCGCGGGCGATGAGCTATGTCGGCCTCAACCTGATGCTGAACCTCGCGCTGCCGATCGCGCTCGCCACGATCGCCCAGCTGTTCATCCTGACGGTGAACGACCTCGATCTCTCGATCGGCGGCTTCGTCTCGCTGGTCGCCTGCATCGCCGCGACTTGGTTGAACGACACGCCGCTCCTCGGCGTCGCCGCGCTCATCGTCTGCATCGGCATCTATGCCGGCCTCGGCGCGCTGATCCACCTCCGCAACTTGCCCTCGATCGTCGTGACGCTCGGCATGTCCTTCGTCTGGCTCGGCTGCGCCGTCCTGATCCTGCCGAGCCCCGGCGGCCATGCGCCGGACTGGCTGACGGCGATCGTCAAGTTCAAGACGCCCTATGTGCCGCTGGCGATCGTCGGCGCGGCGCTTCTGGCGGTGATCGTGCATGTCGGGCTGATGCGCTCGGCGGCCGGCGTCGTGTTGCGGGGCGCCGGCGGCAATGCCCAGGCGGTCGGCCGGGCCGGCTGGTCGCTGCTGCGGGTGAAGGTCACGATGTACGCGCTGTCGGGCTTCTTCGGCGTGCTCTCGGGCCTCGTGCTGGTCGGCACCACGAGCTCGGCCGATGCCAACATCGCGCTGCGCTACACCCTGTTCTCGATCGCCGGCGCGATTCTCGGCGGGGCCGAGTTCACCGGCGGACGCGTCTCGCCGATCGGCGCCGTGCTCGGCGCGCTGACGCTGGCGCTGGTCGGCTCGCTGCTCTCCTTCATGCGGATCTCGCCGGACTGGCAGATCGGCGCGCAGGGCGTGATGCTGATCGCGGTGCTGGCGCTGCGCAGCCTCGTCAACCAGCTGGAGGCCCGCGAGGCATGAGCGCCGAGACACAAGCCCTTCCCGTGCCGGCCAAGCGGTCGATCGGCCGGCGCATGCCCTGGCTGTTCTCCTTCCTCGGCGCGGCCGCGATCTTCATCGTGACGCTCGTCGTCAACGAGGGGCGCGGCGGGCCGGAGATCATGACGGCGGCGCTGACCTTCGGCGCCTTCTACGTCATCGTCGGAATCGGCCAGATGTTCGTCATCACCACCGGGCCCGGCAATATCGACCTGTCGGTCCCCTCGACCATCGCCTTCACCGGCGCGGTGGCGATGAAGCTGATGGAGGGGCAGAACTCGGCGATCCTCCTCGGTCTCGGCGCCGCGCTCGGTACCGGCTTCCTCATCGGCTGCTTCAACTACCTCCTCATCCGGGCGCTCAAAATACCGCCGATCATCGCGACGCTGTCGTCGAGCTTCATCATCCAGTCGCTGGCGATCGCCTATGGCCGCGGGCTGATGATCAAGCCGCCGCCGCTGCTCGCCGAGGCCGCGACCGGCCGCGTGTTCGGCCTGCCGATCGTCGCGATCCTTGCCATCCTCCTCAGCGTGGTGATGGCCGTCATCCTGCACCGCACCGTCTACGGCCGCTCGGTCGCCGCGATCGGCCAGAACATCCGCGCAGCAAGCCTTGCCGGCGTGCGCGTCGACTGGATGCGCTTTGCGACCTACGCCCTGTCGGCCATGCTCGCCGCGCTGTGCGGCACGCTGCTCGCCGGCTTCTCCGGCGGCGCGTCGCTCAACATGGGCGAGGAATACCTCCTCGCCTCGATCGCCGTTGTGGTGGTCGGCGGCTCGGCGGTGGCCGGCGGCTTCTCCAACGTCTCCGGCCTCTGGGGCGCCGCGTTGTTCCTCTACCTCCTCGTCACCATGTTGAACACGTTCGGCGTTGGGGCGGGCGTGCGGCAGATTTTGACAGGGCTGATCATCATCGGGGTGATCACGCTGGCGGGCGGGCCGAAGAGCGGGCGCGGGTGATGGGCGGGCTCGGTATGGCTAGGGCTGATGATGGGCGTGGCTCACGAGACGTGAGGTGCGAGTGTTGCGACGGGAAATGTTTCACGTGAGACAATGACCCCTGAGCTTCGTCATCCCGGCCTTGAGCCGGGATCCATTCCAAATCGGTCGAGGAAGACCGCCGCGGAATGGCAACATCGCCGACGTATGAGGAATGGATCCCGGCTCAAGGCCGGGATGACGAACTTTCAAGGTTGCATCGCGATGGAAGCGCCGCGAAGCAAACGACAACCACACCAACACCAACACCAACACCAACACCGCCACGACACCTGACACCTGACCTCCAACTGAAACGAACCTCGCCATGGCCAACACCGTCCGCCTCGACCTCGCCGACAACGTCGTCACCGCGCTGCGCTCGCTCGAAGCCGGCGTGCCGGTGGAGACCGAGGCGACTCCCGCGCTCAACGGCGCCACGATCGGCGCGGCCGAGCATGTCACCACGCGCATCATGATCCCGCGCGGGCATAAGGTCGCGACGCGGTTCATCCCGGCCGGCGAGGCGATCGTGAAGTACGCGCAGATCATCGGCTACGCCTCGCGCGACATCGAGCCGGGCGAGCACGTGCACGTCCAGAACACCGAGTTCCGCAACACCGAGCACGCCTACGAGTTCTCGACCGACCTGCGGCGCGTCACGATGGTGCCGGAGCCCCTGCGCGACACCTTCATGGGCTACCGCCGCGCCAACGGCACCGTCGGCACGCGCAACACCATCGCGATCCTCACCTCGGTGAACTGCTCGGCGACCGCCGCGCGCAAGATCGCCGCCGCCTTCGGGCCGGAGGAACTTGCCGCCTACCCGAACGTCGACGGCGTCACCGCCTTCGTGCACGGCACCGGCTGCGGCATGGCGGGCGATGGCGAGGGGTTCGACGCGCTGCAGCGGGTGATGTGGGGCTATGCGCGGCACCCGAACGTTGCGGGCGTCCTGATGGTCGGGCTCGGCTGCGAGGTCAACCAGATCGACTGGCTGCTCGAGGCGAACGGCATCGAGAAGGGCCCGATGTTCCACGCCATGAACATCCAGGACGTCGCTGGCCTCCGGCAGACCGTCGAGGTCGGCATCGCCAAGGTGCGCGCCATGTTGCCGCTTGCCAATGAGGTCAAGCGGACGCCTTGCCCGGTCTCGGAGATCATGGTCGGGCTGCAATGCGGTGGCTCCGACGCCTGGTCGGGCATCACCGCCAACCCGGCGCTCGGCTATGCCTGCGACCTGCTCGTCGCCCAGGGCGGCACCGGCGTCCTGTCGGAGACCCCGGAGATCTACGGCGCCGAGCATCTCCTCACCCGCCGCGCCATCGACCACAAGACCGGCGAGAAACTGACCAGGCTGATCACCTGGTGGGAGGACTACACTGCGCGCAACAAGGGCTCGATGGACAACAATCCGAGCCCCGGCAACAAGAAGGGCGGCCTCACCACCATCCTCGAGAAGTCGCTGGGCGCCGCCGCCAAGGGTGGCACCTCGCCGCTGATGGGCGTCTACAAATACGGCGAGCCGATCACCGCGCGCGGCTTCGTGTTCATGGACTCGCCGGGCTACGACCCGGCCTCGGTCACCGGCCAGATCGCGTCGGGCTGCAACATGATCGCCTTCACCACCGGCCGCGGCTCGGCCGCCGGCTACAAGCCGGCACCGTCGATCAAGATCGCCACGAACACCGAGATGTACCGCCGCATGGTCGAGGACATGGACGTCGATTCCGGCCGCATCGTCTCGGAAGGCCTCACCATCGAGCAGTCCGGCCGGGAGATCTACGACCTGATCATCCGTGTGGCCTCGGGCGAGATGTCGAAGTCTGAAGCGCAGGGGCTCGGCGATTTCGAGTTCGTGCCGTGGCAGATCGGGGCGACGATGTAATCAGGCGGCTGCAGAACTCGGCGATGATTTTGCGCCGGCGGGCTGGTAGGCTCGCCGCGTATCACCGAAGGGAGGCCGCCTTGCCTGCTTTTAAGATCCTGGCCTTGCCGCACGAGACGCGGCAGGCCTTGTTGCAGCGCGCGGAACAGAACGGCACCAGCACGGATGCCGAAATCCGCAGGATCCTGGACGAGGCGCTGCGCCTCGACGCTGCCCCGTTGATCGGATCGGAAATCGCCGCTTTCGGGCGCCGGTTCGGCGGTCTCGAACTGGAGGTCCGGCGTGACCCTCCGGGCGCCGAACAAGCCATTTTCGGGTGATCCTTCTCGATACCAGTGTCGTCCTCGAGCCGATGCGGCCGCAGGCTGATCCAGCCGTTCAGGCATGGCTCGATCTGCAAAGTCCGGGAACGCTGTTCCTGACGACCACCAGCCTGTCCAAACTGCTGCTCGGTATCGAAATCCTGCCGCCGGATCGTCGGCGCGGGGCGCTCGATGCCGATCTGGCGATCCTGCTCTACCGCCTCTTTCCCCAGCGCATTCTGCCGTTCGATGGCGAAGCCGCAAAGGCCTATGCGCGGGTGGCCGCCCGTTGCCGTCACCTCGGACGGCCGATATCCGTCGCCGATGGCCAGGTGGCAGCGATCGCAGAAGTTTTTGGATGTCCGGTGGCGACCCGGGACAGTCTGCCGTT
Source organism: Mesocryomonas lacus (assembly GCF_055730105.2). Lineage (NCBI taxonomy): Bacteria > Pseudomonadati > Pseudomonadota > Alphaproteobacteria > Hyphomicrobiales > Aurantimonadaceae > Mesocryomonas > Mesocryomonas lacus. The sequence continues at coordinate 1,100,833 of NZ_JBUZWF020000001.1, read as the reverse complement.
CCAGACGGCGGGGATTCCCGTGATCAATCCGTGGATTGCCGACAGGGATTAGCGGTGGGCGAGCCGGCAAGGGCAAGCCTTCCTCGCCGTCTCCGCGAGGCACTCGCGCCAGAAGCAGGCGTGCGGGGGCATACCCCGTGGTTTGATGGCGGATCCCCGGGGCCGAGCCCCGAGGATAATGGTCAGGCCCGGCCGCTCGCCGCTCAGCCCGCCTTCTTCGCCTCGTCCGCCATATGCGCGCGGATGATCGAGGCGAAATCAGCATCGGCGGTGAAGCCGAGCGAGAGCGCGCGCGCCGGGTCGAAGTCGCGGGCCCAGCCGGCGACGATGGTGGCGATCTTCTCGTCCGGCACGCGCTTCACGCGGGCGACGACGTCGTCGCCGGCGACTTGGCGCAGCGTCTCCAGCATCTCGCCGACGGTGACGGAGAGGCCGGGCATGGTGAGCGAGCGGCGGGCGCCGAGCGGGGCGGTATCGAGGGTTGCTGCATGCATCAGGAAGCCGACCGCCGAGGCAGGGCTTGCGGCCCAGTGGCGGACGTCGTCGCCGACCGGCAGGATCGCTTCCTGGCCCGCCAGCGGCTCGCGGATGATGCCGGAGAAGAAGCCGGACGCGGCCTTGTTGGGCTTGCCGGGGCGCACGATGATGGTCGGCAGGCGGATGCCGATGCCGTCGAGGAAACCCTTGCGGGAATAGTCGGCGAGCAGCAGTTCGCAGATCGCCTTCTGGGTGCCGTAGCTGGTCAGCGGCGCCGTGAGGAAGGTGTCGGAGATCTTGTCCTCGAACGGCGTGCCGAACACCGCGATCGAGGAGGTGAAGACGAGCCTTGGCTTGTAGCCGCCCCCGGTCAGGCGGATCGCCTCGAGGAGGTGGGTCATGCCGTCGAGGTTGATCCGGTACCCCTTCTCGAAATTCTCCTCGGCCTCGCCGGAGACGATGGAGGCGAGGTGGAAGATGAGGTCGGGCTTTTTGGCGACAAGCGCCTCGACGGTCGCCTTGTCAGCGATGTCACCGGCGCTGCGGGTGATCGCAATGGTCTTCTCGTCGGCGGCGACGGTGGCCTCGACGACATCGAAGAGGTCGAGGGCGGTGATCGCGCTATCGCCGACCTTGCCCTCGGCGACGAGGCGCTCGGTCAGCTTGTGCCCGACCATGCCGGCGGCGCCGAGTATCAGAATGCGCATGTAGTCCTCCCTGGTATGCTTGTTTTTGGCAAGGCGCCGTTTGTTTGAGAGCTGCGTCCCTCTTGAAAGACGAGGTCGAGCCCTTTCAATTTCGTCATCCCGGGCTTGACCCGGGATCCATTCCTCCGCGCGTCAGGCGCACTCCGGTTCAGAATATCGGAAGGTCCACCGCCCTGGGGCATGTTAAGCGATTTGGAATGGATCCCGGATCAAGTCCGGGATGACGAAGTTTGGGCGTCGCGTTCTGCGTTTAGGGCTCTGAGCTCTTAAGCGATGCGACTATTTCGCGTACGGCGCGATGTTCCGTCGCCGTCGCCGTCGCCCTCGTCCCCGCGAGCCCTACAGCGTCCAGCCGCCGTCGATCACCTGCATCGTGCCGGTGGTGAACGCGCTTTCATCCGACGCAAGGTACAGCGCCAGCGCCGCGATCTCCGCCGGCTTGCCGAGGCGGCCCATCGGCTGGCGGGAGATGAACAGCTCCTCGGCCTTGTCGCGGCCGCCGATTTTCGCGCCGAGCGTGTCCATGCGCTCGCCGAGCGAGGGCGATTCGATCGTGCCGGGGCAGATGGCGTTGCAGCGGATGCCGCGCTTGACGAAGTCGATGGCGATCGAGCGCGTGAGGCCGAGCACCGCGGCCTTCGAGGCCATGTAGGCGTAGCGGTTCTCGGCGCCCTTGATCGTCGAGGCGGCGGAGGAGATGTTGATGATAGAGCCGCCGCCGTTCTCCAGCATGCGCGGCAGGAGGCCGGAGATCATCCGGTGCATCGCCTTGACGTTGAGGTCGAAGGAGAAGTCCCAGTCCTTTTCAGTGCAGTCGAGGATGGTGCCGTGGTGGACGTAGCCGGCGCAGTTGAACAGGATGTCGGGCGTCGGCAGCCCGGCGGCATAGGCGGCAACAGCGGCCGAATTGGTGACGTCGAGCTGCGCGGTCTCGACCGTGCCGAAAGCCTCCAGCCCTTTCAGCTTGGCCACGTCGAGGTCGCTGGCGTGAACGGTCGCGCCCTCGGCCAGGAAGGTTTCGACGACCTGGCGGCCGATGCCCTGGCCGGCGGCCGTGCAGACCGCGATCTTTCCCTGGAGCCGTCCCGCCATCTCTTCTCTCCCGCTGCGCATGGCTTGCCCGGCGCCTCCGCGCCCGGTTCTCGACCGCGAGCTATACAGGTTTTCAGCTGGGATACCAGTTGCCGCGGCGGTATCTCTAGTGCCCCCGGCCGCGCCTATTCGCCGCCGAGAAAGCCCTTGCGGCGGAGCCAGACATAGACAGCGGCGGCCGAGCCGAGGGCGATCAGCCCGGCGACGAACGTGCCCCAGGACGACTGCGCCAGCGGGAAGCCGCCGGTGTTCATGCCGAAGAAACCGGTGACGAGCGTCGCCGGCAGCAGCAGAGCGGAGAGGATCGAGAGGACGTAGAGGTTGCGGTTGGTGCGCTGCGCCGCCTGCAGGTCCAGTTCGTCGCGCAGCAGCCGGAGGTCGGTCTGAGTGCCCAGCACGTCGGCATCGAGCGAAGCGGTGCGCTGGGAAAGCTTTTCGACCGCCGGCAGCAATGCACCCGGCAGGTCCTCGTCAGCCTCCAGCCGCTGCAGCACCGCCCTGATCCCCGAGAGCTGGCGGTGCAGCTGCACGGCCTTGCGGCGGACGGCGACGAGGGTGCGCTGGTCCGGCTGCCAGCCATCGGCGAGGAGGGCGTCCTCGCTGGTCTGGACCGTCGTCTGCAGCGCCACGGCATTCTTGCCGGCGACCTCGAGAATGGCGCTGAGGAGCAGTTCCAGCGCGGCCGCCGGCCCGCGCGGCGCCTGACCCCGGTCGATCCGCCGCTTGACGAGGTCGGCGGCATTCAGCGGGTGGTGGCGGGCGGTGACCATCAGGTCATTCGACAGCGCAAAGCGCAGCGCGCCCATGCGCGAGGTCTCGCCATGGCCGAAATCGACCTCGACGTCGTGCAGGACGCACGCGACAAATCCCGCCTCAACCAGCGCCCGCTGGTGCGTGTCGGGCGACAGCAGAAGCTCGCTGACGGGAAGCGGCAAGGCGCCGTTTGCCTCGATCCAGCGGCAGCTCGACTGGTCGGCGATGTTGAGGTGCAGCCAGCGAAACGCGCCCGGCGCCGGCGCGGGCAGCGTCGCCAGGCTGTCCTCGCCCAGCGGCAGGACGACATCGCCGGCGTCGACGCCCCAGATCAGGCCCGATGGCGTCATCATGCGGGATCGCGGCTAGTAGCGCTCGGGCACGTGCATCTCGTCCGGCACGGGGTGGCGGACATAGTCGTCGTGCCGCTCGCGCGGCGGCAGCGTCACCGGCGGCTTCACCACGTCCTGGTAGGGGATCTGCTGCAGGAGATGGGCGATGCAGTTGAGGCGCGCACGCTTCTTGTCGACCGCCTCGACCACCCACCAGGGCGCTTCGACGATGTGCGTCCGCTGCAGCATGGCCTCCTTGGCACGGGTGTAATCCTCCCAGCGGCGGCGCGATTCGACGTCCATCGGCGAGAGCTTCCACTGCTTCAGCGGATCGTTGATGCGCATGTGGAAGCGGAATTCCTGCTCCTCGTCGGTGATCGAGAACCAGTACTTGATGAGGATGATGCCCGAGCGCACCAGCATGCGCTCGAAATCGGGCACCGTGCGGAAAAAATCCTCCACCTCTTCGGCCGTGCAGAAGCCCATCACCCGCTCGACGCCGGCGCGGTTGTACCAGGAGCGGTCGAACAGCACCATTTCGCCGGCCGCCGGCAGGTGCGGCACGTAGCGCTGGAAATACCACTGGCTGCGCTCGCGCTCGCTCGGGGCGGGGAGCGCCACGACGCGGCAGACCCGCGGGTTCAGCCGCTGGGTGATGCGCTTGATGGCGCCGCCCTTGCCGGCGGAATCGCGGCCCTCAAAGATCACCACGACCTTCAGCTTCTGGTCCTGCACCCAGTCCTGCAGCTTCACCAGTTCGCGCTGCAGGCGGAACAGTTCCTTGAAATAGACCCGGCGGTCCATCGAGTGGCCATGGCCGACGCCGTCGAGGCTTTCCTCGTCGAGCGTCATCTCCATTTCTTCGTCGACGGAGTCGGCGATCTCGTCGCGGATGCGGTCGTAGAAGGCGGCGGTCTCGGCGAGTTCGTCCATGGAAGCGCTCCGGCAGGTTTTCTGAGCCATGGCGGTTTTTTGTTACCGATTTGTGACGCCAAGCGGGCGGCGACGGTGCCTCGATTCCCCTGGAGGCCTTGCTGCCCGGGCGAAACTCTCCTAGCCTCTTCCTCGCTCCTTGCCTGCAATCGGCTGGGACCCCCTGCAATCGCCGCGGGCTAGACATGCCGGGCTGGCCCGCTATACCGCCGGGTGTAGATTGCAGCGATGGTGCGATGCCCTTTCATATCAAGAACCCCGACACCGACGCACTGGCCCGCCGCTATGCGAGCCTCAAGAAGCTAGGCCTGACGGAGGCAGTGCATCTGGCGCTGGAAGAGGCGTTGATGCGGGAGGCGGCAAAACCCTCGCTGCCGGATGTCGCCGCCGGATTCTACCGCGAGCTGAAGGCGCGCAGCCTTGCCGCCAAGGCAGCTGGCAAGAGCGATGGCCCGGCGCCGGATCCGGCAGGCTGATGTTCGTCGATGCCTCCGCGCTCATCGCCATGCTCACCGACGAGGACGAGGCCCGGATCTTTGCCGCCCGGCTGCAGGCCTCGGCGAAGCGCCTGACCTCGCCGTCGGCGGTGCTGGAGGCGGTCGTCGCCCTCGCGGCCGTGCTCGGCTTACCGCTCGACGAGGCGGAGGTTGAGGTGAAGCGGTTTCTCGAGCTGATGGGCATCCAGACGGTCGCGGTGCCGGTGCAGGCTTTGCCGCTCGCCGTCGCCGCCCTTGCGCGCTACGGCCGCAGCGCTGCCCGCCCGGCGGGGCTGGAGACGGCTGACGCCCTCGCCTATGCCGCCGCGCGCTACTACCGGGTGCCACTGCTCTACAAGGGCGGGCGTTTTGCGGGGACGGACATCGAGGCAGCCTGACGCCCTCAGGCGGTCCGGAAGCCGCCCGGCGGCCGGGCTTGACCCGGCGGGGCGTTTGCGGTTCTGAAGGCTTCCGGCCGCCGCCACCCGGCGCCGATCCGATTTCACCGAGAGGTACCGCGATGACCATCCGAGTCCACAAGGGCGACCTTCCCGACCTCGCCCGCTACACCGGCTCGGTCGCCATCGACACCGAGACGCTCGGCCTCGACACAAGGCGGGACCGGCTCTGCGTCGTGCAGCTGTCGCCGGGCGACGGCACCGCCGACATCGTCCAGATCGCCAAGGGCCAGCGCGAGGCGCCGAACCTTTGCAAGCTCCTCGCCGACCCGACCAAGACCAAGATCTTCCACTATGCCCGCTTCGACATCGCCGCGCTCTACCACGCTTTCGGCACCATGACCGAGCCGGTGTTCTGCACCAAGATCGCCTCGCGCCTGACCCGCACCTATACCGACCGGCATGGCCTGAAGGATCTTGCGCGCGAGCTCGTCGGCGTCGACCTCTCCAAGCAGCAGCAGTCCTCGGACTGGGCGGCCGAGACCTTGACCCAGGCCCAGCTGGAATACGCCGCCTCCGACGTGCTCTATCTCCACGACATGATGGGCGTGCTCCTCAAGCGCCTCGAGCGCGACGACCGCCTGGCGATCGCGAAGGCGAGCTTCGCCTACCTGCCGACCCGGGCGAAACTCGACTTGCTCGGCTGGGACAACGAGGACATTTTCTCGCATTCGGCGTGAGGTCTTTCCGACCACGCGAGGCACGACCTCTCAGGTCGTCATCCTCGGGGCCTTAGCCCCGGGGACCCATGCCAGGCCTTCACACAACACGATCGGGTCGACATTCCCGAGGTTCTGAACGAAAGCATGGTCAGGCGGACTCGGCATGGGTCCCCGGCCTCCGGCCGAGGATGACGACCGTCAAGCGCAGGCGCCTTTCGGTCGGAAACCGTTAGCGACAGGGCAGCCTGTAACGGCGCTAAGTTTTAAGACCCTACGCCAGCACCCGCAGCGCCTCGCGCACGTCGATCCGGCCGTCGTACAGCGCGCGGCCGGAGATCGCGCCCTCGAGCTTGGCGGCGTCCGGCGCGGCAAGCCGCTCGATGTCGGTCATCGAGGCGAGGCCGCCGGAGGCGATGACGGGGATGCGGACGGCGTCGGCGAGGGCGATGGTGGCGTCCCAGTTGATGCCGGCGAGAATGCCGTCGCGGTCGATGTCGGTGTAGATGATGGCTGCAACGCCCGCGTCCTCGAAGCGCCGGGCCATCTCGGTCACCGAGAGCGCCGAGGTCTCGGCCCAGCCCTCGACCGCCACTCTGCCGCCCTTGGCGTCGATGCCGACGGCGATCTGGCCGGGAAAGCGCCGCGCGGCTTCCTTCACCAGCGCGGGATCGCGCACCGCGACGGTGCCGAGGATGACGCGCGACAGGCCGCGGCCGAGCCAGGCCTCGATGTCGGCAAGCGTCCGGATGCCGCCGCCGAGCTGCACTTTCATCTTCGACCCCACGGCGGCGACGATCGCCTCCACCGCCGCGCCGTTCACCGCCCGGCCCTCGAAGGCGCCGTTGAGATCGACGACGTGGAGATGGCTGAAGCCGAGCTCGCGGAAGTCGCGCGCCTGGGCGGCGGGATCGGCGTTGTAGACGGTGGCTTGGTCCATGTCGCCGAGCTTCAGGCGCACGCAGGCGCCTTCCTTCAGGTCGATGGCGGGAAAGAGGATGGGCATATCGGGACTTTCGGGCTTTACGGCTTCCACCGCAGGAAATTGGTGAGGAGGGCGAGGCCGAGGGTCTGGCTCTTCTCCGGGTGGAATTGCGTCCCAGCCTTGTTGTCGCGGACCACCATGGCGGTGACGGCGCCGCCGTAGTCGGTGGTGGCGAGGACGTCGTCCGGGTGCTCGGCGGCGAGCTGATAGGAGTGGACGAAATAGGCGTGGAGGCCGGTCTCGCCGGTGGGAATACCGTCCAGCAGCGGGTGCGGGCGGTGGGCGGTCAGCGTGTTCCAGCCGATCTGCGGGATTTTCAGCGCGGGGTCGGCGGGGACGATGGGCACGACGTCGCCGGGGATCCAGCCGAGGCCCTCGGTGATGGTCTTCTCAAGCCCGCGCGCGGCCATCAGCTGCATGCCGACGCAGATGCCGAGGAAGGGCCGGGCCTTTGCCTCGACGGCCTCGCGCAGCGCCTCGACCATGCCCTCGACGGCGCCGAGGCCGCTGCGGCAGTCGGCATAGGCGCCGACGCCGGGCAGAACGATGCGGTCGGCGGCGCGCACCGTCTCGGGATCGTCGGTGAGCACCACGGCGGTGTCGAGCCCGGCCTCGGCGGCGGCGCGTTCGAAGGCCTTCGTCGCCGAGCGCAGATTGCCCGAGCCGTAGTCGATGATCGCAAGGGTCTCGGGCATTATCTCAGTCCTTCAGGGTCGAGCAGGCTGCGGCCGCGGCCTCGCTCGAAGGGAGCGGCGGGTCCGGGGCTCTCGGCGATCGCGTCGGCGACGGTCGGCGGGGGCGTGCCGGCATAGTAAAGGATGGCGGCCTCGTCCTCGTCGTCCGCCTCGACCACGGCGGCCTCGCGAAAGCCGCGGCGTCGCAGCCGGCCGGCGCGCAGGCTCGGGCCCTCCAGCGCCACGAGGACGCCGAGCGCCAGCGGCAGAACGGCGGCGGCGGCGCCGAGCCCCGGCACATCGGACAGAAGGCCGAGGAGGATCACCGCGGCGAGCACCACGAGGCCCGCGAGAATCAGCCCGTAGCGAAACAGCCAGAGGAAGGGAAACAGCACCGCCCACTTCGCCATCGCATCGCGCACCAGCACCGCCCGCTCGCTCTTGGCGGGCGCCTCGCCGATCCCTGCCGGCGGCTCGAAGACGATGTAGCGTGCCATCCCCGTCCTCTTACGCCAGCATGCCCTTGGTGGACGGCACGAGGTCGGCCTGGCGTAGGTCGATCTGCACCGCCTCGCCCAGCACCCGCGCCACCGCCTTGAAGCAGGTCTCGGCGATGTGGTGGGCGTTCTCGCCGTAGAGGTTCTGGAGGTGCAGCGTGATGCCGGCATTCTGCGCCAGCGCCTGGAAGAACTCGCGCACCAGCTCGGTGTCGAAAGTACCGATTTTTTCGCGCGGGAACTCGACCTTGAAGACGAGGAAGGGCCGGCCGGACACGTCGACCGCGGCGCGCGTGAGGCACTCGTCCATAGCAAGGTCGAGCGAGGCGTAGCGGCGGATGCCGCGCCGCTCGCCCAGCGCCTGGCGGATGGCCTGGCCGATGGCGATGCCGGTATCCTCGACGGTGTGGTGGTCGTCGATGTGGAGGTCGCCCCTCGCCTCGATCACCAGGTCGATCATCGAGTGGCGGCCGAGCTGCTCCAGCATGTGGTCGAAGAAGCCGACGCCGGTCGCGGTCTTCACCATGCCCGTGCCGTCGAGATCGACGCGGGCGTGGATCCTTGTTTCCTTGGTCTCGCGCGTCACCTCGCCGGTCCGCCGTCCCGCCATGCCGATCGTCCTTTCCTGATTGCCCTCTCGCTTTAGACGAGATCGCGCCCGGAGCGAAAGGGTTTTGCGCCAAGGCCCCGTCGTTCCGCTGCCGCTTCGGGCTCGCGTGCCGGCAGCAGTGGGGACGCGGATTGGCGCCGGGCCGCGGCGCGCTTACATGAGGGGCGGAAAGACGGCACCGGCCGTCCCGCCCGCCTCGGGCGACAGAGATTTTGGACAGAGCGAGAACCATGGAAAAGCACGATCCCGCCCAGATGTACTCGACCACCATCGTCACCGTGCGCAAGGGCGGCAAGGTGGTCATCGCCGGCGACGGGCAGGTCTCGCTCGGCAACACCATCATGAAGGGCAATGCGAGAAAAGTCCGCCGTATCGGCAAGGGCGGGGCGGTGATCGCGGGGTTTGCCGGCGCGACGGCCGACGCCTTCACGCTCCTGGAGCGGCTGGAGGCCAAGCTCGAGCAGTATCCGGACCAGCTGATGCGCGCCTCGGTCGAGCTTGCCAAGGACTGGCGCACCGACCGGTACCTCCGCCGGCTGGAGGCGATGATGCTCGTCGCCGACAAGTCGATCACCCTGGCGCTGACCGGCAATGGCGACGTGCTGGAGCCGGAGGGCGGCATCATGGCGATCGGCTCGGGCGGCAATTACGCGCTGGCCGCGGCGCGGGCGCTCGGCGACACCGATTTCGGCGCCGAGGAGATCGCCCGTCGGGCGATGAAGATCGCCGGCGAGATCTGCATCTACACCAATGGCAACATTGTGCTGGAAAGCATCGACGAGGCCTGATCGTCCTGGCAGTGCAGCGGCAGCTGCCGGCCGGAGAGGGCGCCTCCGGTCCGGAGGCTCTCTAGAGGCCGGCCGGCCCGCATTCCTGCGGGCTCGGCGACCGGCGGCCAGCGACAGGCGGCCGAGGGCATGGCCTCGGTGGCTCTGCGGCTGGCGGTGACGGCCGCCAATGTGCATAGCTCCGGACGGCCGCTTGCCCCGTCGATGAAGGATGCCATCGCTTGCCCTGGAGAAGTCAGCTGAGCATCCGCCGGGTGCGTCTCGTCACAGGCTGGATCCTCTTCGCTTTCGTCGCGATGCACCTCCTCAACCATGCGCTCGGGCTGATCTCAGTTGGGGCGATGGAGCGCGGCCGGGGATGGTTCAACCTCGTCTGGGGCAATGCGGTCGGCACGCTGCTCTTCTACGGGGCACTCGCCGTGCATTTTGCGCTGGCGCTGCAGGCGCTCTACCGCCGGCGGACCTTGCGCATGCCGGCGCGCGAGGCGTTGCACCTGGTCCTCGGCATCGGCCTGCCGCTGCTGCTGATCCCGCACATCGTCGCGCTGCGCATCGCGCCGATCTCGACTGGCCATTTTCTGGACTACGGCCGGGTCGTCCATTCGCTCTGGAACAATCCGGTCGCCGGTTGGCGGCAGGTGGCGGCGCTGCTGGTCGCCTGGACGCATGGCTGCCTCGGCCTGTGGTTCTGGCTGCGGCCGCGCGACTGGTTCGCCCGGGTGAAGCCCCTGTTCCACGCGGCGGCCTTGCTGGTGCCGGTGGTCTCGCTGCTGGGCTTTGCGAGTGCCGGCAAGGACATCGACGACGGGCTCTACCGCGTCACCTTCTATCCCGCTTCCGCCGACGGCATGCGCCTCGCCAGCGACGCAACGCTCGCGCTTTATGGCCTCTGCCTCGGCAGCGTCGCGCTGGTGCTGATCGCGCGCGCCATGAGCCGCCACCGCCGCCTGCAGCGCGGCTTCCGCGTCACCTATCCCAATGGCCGGGTGATCGCCGTGCCGCCCGGGGCCAGCGTGCTGGAGGCAAGCCGCATGGGCCAGATCCCGCACGTCGCCGTCTGCGGCGGCAAGGGCCGCTGCTCGACCTGCCGGGTAAGGGTGGTGCAGGGGCTCGCCGAGCAGCCCGCCGCCAGCGCGGAAGAGCAGGCGACGCTCGACCGGATCGGCGCGCCCGACGACATCCGGCTCGCCTGCCAGCTTCGGGCGGTGAGCGACGTCAGCGTCGCCCCGGTGCTCGTCGCCGGCGAGTTGCCGCGCGCCGGCGCGACCCAGGAAGTGCGCTCGGCCGGCTCGGAGCGGCGGATCGCGGTCCTCTTCTGCGACATCCGCGGCTTCACGCGGATGACCGAGCGGCGGCTGCCTTACGACACCGTTTTCCTGCTCAACCGCTACTTCGCCGCCGTCGGCGAGGCGATCGAAAGCTCGGGCGGCTATATCGACAAGTTCATCGGCGACGGCGCCATGGCGCTGTTCGGCCTCGGCAAGCCGGAGGACGAGGCCTGCGCCGATGCGATCCTCGCCGCCGCCCGCATCGTGCGCGCGGTGGCCGCGCTCGACCGGCAGCTGACACGCGAGCTCGGCGGCGAGCGCCTGCGCGTCGCCATCGGCCTCCACACCGGGCCGGCGATCGTCGGCCGCATGGGCTACGGCCGCGCCGTCAACCTCACCGTCGTCGGCGACACCATCAACACCGCGAGCCGCCTCGAGGGCGTCGCCAAGCTCCACGACGCCGACCTCGTAATGTCCCTCGACCTTGCCCGCCGCGGCGGCCTGTCCGACGCCGCCGGCGAGCGGCGCGAGGTGGAGATCCGCGGCAGAGCCGCGCTGCTCGACGTGGTGATCGCACGGGACGCGAAGGCGGTGGACGGGTTTTTGGCGGGGGCGGCTTAGGGGCTGCGGGAGATAGGTCGTCGGAAAGCCGACCCGTGCCGAGCAGCCGGGCTACCGCGCTATCCGCGAAAGGTCATTCCTGCGCCTCAGCCTCCGGCCTTTGCGGAAGGCATCGGTACGGCGCCGTCCTCGTGGCCGTCCTCTCGGCCAGAATCGTCAACGATCGCGAACCTGGCGAAGGCAGCCGCCAGCGCGGTGGCCAGCGCCGACGGCGGTACCGCGTTCCTCTGTTGAGCGAGGACGGTGATGGCCGATGCGACGTCCGGCGAGACGGTCATCATCCTGGCGGCATCGTTGACGCGGCTTTGCCATCCGGGTCCCGAAGCGCGCAGCCTTTCCAGAACGTCATCATCCAGTCTGACGGAGACCAGGGTCTTGCGCCGAACGGGGCCTGGCTTGCGGGCTTTCGCGAGCGCCGCGTGGACTTCCGGCAGCGCTTCGCGCATCGGGCGCAGGGTCGCGAGTTCTGCGTCCGTCAATTCAGGGCTGTCGACCGCGTCCCAGTCCTCGCGGGTATAGCCGCGGGCGGCAGCCTGAGGTGCGTCAAAGTCTTTCGGCATAGGCTTTTTTCTCCTTTTCAGAAGCCGGGCGCATGCTGATGACGGACAGGGCTTTAGAGCCGAGCTGGACGAAGATGACGGTGATGATGCCGTCGATCTCGCCAATCGCCTTCAGGCGTGTGCCGTTGGCCGCGCCCACAAAAGCGTCCGCGAAGAAGCCGGGGTCGAGATCGGCAAAGTCCATTCCGTGCTTGACGAGATTGGCCTGCCGTTTCGGCTCGTCCCACACGATCTTCATCACCTGTATCTACAGGATGTAAGCGTTGACCGCTATGCCGTCGAGAAGGGGAAAGCGAGAGGCTAAGCGACCTCCCTCGCAGCGGGTCCGCGAGGCTTTGGAGCGCCAGAGTCAGCGGGCTTCGCCGTCGAGTTCGACGCTGCTTCAGCGCAATGCCGCTACTCAGCGACGCCCGGGAAGCCGTATCGTATAACTTAAAACGTGGAGAGTTTAATTGGTGGAGCCAGACGGAATCGAACCGACGACCTCTTGCATGCCATGCAAGCGCTCTCCCAACTGAGCTATGGCCCCACTGGATCGCTGCCGAAGCGCGAACCTTGTCACGAAGCGTTTGGGGCGCTTCGCTCGTGGCGGGTTCATACTGAAGCCCGGCGGAGAGATCAAGCGGGAAATCCGCCGATCTTGAGAAAGTGCCGCCCGAAGAGGATTTTCGGGCGGCGGCAGGGGACAGAACGGCGCATGCCGGTCGTTGTCGGGTGCCAGAACGGCGAATGCCGTTCGTCGCGGGTGTTTAAAGAGGCGAGTGCCGTCAGTCGTCGTCGTCGTCGCGCGAGCCGATGATGTCGGTCATGTCGTCGTCTTCGTCCTCGTCCGGCTCGAGGAAGGTGTCGTCGGCGTCCTCGACCTCGACTTCCTCGTCGTCGTCGACGTCGATCACCTCGTCCTTGGCCGCGACTTCCTCGTCTTCCTCGACATCGGTCAGCGAGACGGTCTCGACGGCGTCGCTCTCGGCCTCGACGACCTCGACCTCCTCCTCCTCTTCCGCCTCGGGCTGGACGACGGCCGCGCCGCGCTTGGCCCGGGCCGGGATCTCGAAGAAGCTGATCGGGTAGCTCGTGCCGGTATAGGGCGAGACGATCGGGTCTTTGTTCAGATCGTAGAACTTCCGGCCGGTCTCCGGGCAGATGCGTTTGGTACCAAGTTCGGGATTCGCCATGCTCGCCTCGCGTTGAATGTCAAAGTCTTCGGCCGTCAGTGCCGGGGCTTGCCCCGAGCCGTTTCCGAGGCCGCCGCGCAGCGCATTTGAGCACCGCCGCCGACAGGGCTTTCGGAAGAAAAAACCGGTGGGTCCCTTACGTCGTGCCCGGGCCCTTGTCAAAGCAGGGTCCTTGCGCGCCCTTGGCGACGATTGCGCCCCCGCGAGGGTGACGCAAGGGTTTTTCTCGTGGTAACGCAGCCCGATGCGGCGGGGGGCCGGCGCTGCCGGCGCAAAATGACCGCCGCAGGATGCGTAAGCCCCGAAATGGTGCGTGTGGAAGAGGGCGACAAGCCATGAGTGGACATGTTTCGATCCCCCGGCCGATGAAGGCGGCGCGCAGCGGCGGCCTCAGCGGTTCCGCCCGCGTCCCCGGCGACAAGTCGATCTCGCACCGCGCCTTCCTGTTCGGCGGCATCGCCGCCGGCCGCACCCGCGTCACCGGCCTCCTCGAGGGCGAGGACGTGCTGGCCACGGGCCGGGCCATGACGGCGATGGGCGCCCGCATCGAAAAGGCCGCGGATGGCGCCTGGCTGGTCGACGGCGTCGGCAATGGCTGCCTGCTCGAGCCCGAGGGCGTCATCGATTTCGGCAATGCCGGTACCGGCGTGCGCCTGACCATGGGCCTCGTCGGCCCCTATGATTTCGGCGCCACCTTCGTCGGCGACGCCTCGCTGTCGCGCCGGCCGATGGGCCGGGTGCTGGATCCGCTGCGGCTGATGGGCGTCCAGGTCGCCGGCCGCACCAAGGACCGGCTGCCGCTGTCGATCCGCGGGCCGCGGGTCGCAGCCCCCATCACCTACCGCGTGCCGATGGCGTCCGCCCAGGTGAAATCCGCTGTGCTGCTCGCCGGCCTCAACGCGCCCGGCATCACCACGGTGATCGAGCCGGTGATGACCCGCGACCACACCGAGAAGATGCTGGAAGGGTTCGGCGCCAAGATTTCCGTCGAGACGGATGCCGCGGGCGTGCGCACCATCGCGCTGGAGGGCCAGGGCCGGCTCGTCGGCGTGCCGGATTTCGTGGTGCCGGGCGATCCGTCCTCGGCGGCCTTCCCGATCGTCGCCGCGACCATCGTGCCGGGCTCGGACGTCCTCGTCGAGAACGTCCTGATGAACCCGACGCGCACCGGTCTCGTCGCGACGCTCCTCGAGATGGGCGCGTCGATCGAGATCCTGAACCCGCGCTCGTCCGGCGGCGAGGACGTCGCCGACCTCCGGGTCCGCCACGCCGCGCTGAAGGGCGTCTCGGTGCCGGCCGAGCGGGCGCCCTCGATGATCGATGAATACCCGGTGCTCGCCATCGCCGCCGCCTTCGCCGAGGGCACGACGGTCATGCCCGGCCTCGATGAGCTCCGCGTCAAGGAGAGCGACCGCCTCGCCGCCGTCGCCGCGGGTCTCGCCGCCAACGGCGTCGCGCACGAGGAGGGACCGGACTGGCTCACCGTCACCGGCCGGCCGGATGGCAAGGGCCTCGGCGGCGGCACAGTGGTCACCCATCTCGACCACCGCATCGCCATGGCCTTCCTCGTCCTCGGCCTGGCGTCGGAAAAGCCAGTCGAGATCGACGACGCCGCGATGATCGCCACCAGCTTCCCGCAGTTCGTCGGGCTGATGGAAGGCCTCGGCGCGGTGCTCGTCGCCGCCTGATGGCCGTCTGGCCGCTCCTCGGGCTCTTGGTGCTGCTTGCGCCGCTCGCCGCTGTCTACGGCCTGCGCAAGGCCAAGCGGGCGCGCGACCGCGTCGCCGCCGGCCGACGGTCGCTGTGGGGGCAAGGGCTGCGCATGCTCGTCCTGCCGGCCGTCGCCTTGGTCAGCGCGGGCATGGCGGGCCGCGAATATGGCTGGATCGCCGCCGGCCAGCGTGCCGCCGAGACCGGCACGACCGCCGTGCTGCCGACCTTCTACACCGGCAACCCGCTGATCGATCTCCTGGTCTGGTTGGCACTGTCGCTCGGCAACCTGATGCTGATCCTGTTCTTTGCGTCGATCCCTTACGTCCTCGGCAGCCTGATCGCGCTCATCCTGCTGTTCGCGGACCGGCTCGGCGCCCTGACGCTCGGTCCGACGCCGGCCCCCGACGATCCCACCGGAGACCCTTGATGCCCCTCACCATCGCCATCGACGGACCGGCCGCGGCCGGCAAGGGCACGCTCGCCAAGCGCCTCTCCGCGCATTTCCAGCTGCCCTATCTCGATACGGGCCTCCTCTACCGCGCCATCGGCAAGCTGGCAGCCGACTCCGGCGTCGACCTCGACGATCCCCTGGCCACCGCCGAAATCGCCCAGACGCTCGACACCAGCCATCTCGACGACGGCTCCCTGCGCGGCCGCGAGGCCGGGGAGCTCGCCTCGCGCGTCGCCGTGCACCCACCGGTCCGCGCGGCGCTGGAGGCGTTCCAGCGCCAGTTCGCCGCGCAGGCGGCTGGCGCCGTGCTCGACGGGCGCGACATCGGCACGGTGATCTGCCCGCAGGCGACGGTGAAAATCTTCGTCACCGCCTCGGCCGAGGTGCGGGCCCGCCGGCGTACCGACGAGCTCTCCGCCAAGGGACGCCATGTCGACTACGAGACCATCCTTGCCGAGGTGCGCGAGCGCGATGCGCGCGATGCCGGCCGGGCCGTGGCGCCGCTGAAGCCAGCGGTCGACGCGCACTTGCTCGATACCAGCGAAATGGATATAGAAACGGCATTCCTGACCGCATGCGCCTCGATCGACAGGGCGCGCGCGACCGGGGACTGAGAAGAAGGGGCGGCTTTCTCGAAAGGCCCGCCCTTTTGGCTTTGATGCAATGGGCCCGTGCCCTTGCTGAAAAGCCGATGCAGAACCCCTGCCCAAGGCCGGTCCACCGCGCCAGCCGGATCGTTTTTCGCTCGCCGAAAAACCTCTCCGGGTCCGACATCGCCGAGGCGAGACGGACGGGACCAGCCCGACGGCGACCCGAAGCACGAACCCAGACGGCGCGCTGCCTTGCCCCCGACGACACGGGGCCCGAGGTTTCCAAGGAGAACGAATGTCAAACACCAACCCGTCGCGCGATGATTTCGCTGCGCTGCTCGAAGCCTCGTACCAGGATCACGATGTCGCCGAAGGCGCCGTGGTCCGTGGCATCGTGGTTGCGATCGAAAAGGACATGGCCGTCATCGACGCCGGTCTGAAGGTCGAAGGCCGCGTCGCGCTCAAGGAATTCGCCAGCAAGGGCCAGCCCGAGCTCAAGGTCGGCGACACCGTCGAGATCTACGTCGAGCGCATCGAGAATGCCCTCGGCGAAGCCGTCCTGTCGCGCGACAAGGCGCGCCGCGAGGAGAGCTGGGTCAACCTCGAGGTCAAGTTCAACGCCGGCGAAAAGGTCGAAGGCCAGATCTTCAACCAGGTCAAGGGCGGCTTCACGGTCGACCTCGACGGCGCCGTGGCGTTCCTGCCGCGCTCGCAGGTCGACATCCGCCCGATCCGCGACGTCACGCCGCTGATGAACACCCCGCAGCCGTTCCAGATCCTGAAGATGGACAAGCGCCGCGGCAACATCGTCGTGTCGCGCCGGACCGTCCTCGAAGAGTCGCGCGCCGAACAGCGTTCGGAGATCGTGCAGAACCTCGAGGAAGGCCAGACCGTCGACGGCGTCGTCAAGAACATCACCGATTACGGTGCGTTCGTTGACCTCGGCGGCATTGACGGCCTTCTGCACGTCACCGACATGGCCTGGCGCCGCGTCAACCACCCGACCGAGATCCTGCAGATCGGCCAGACCGTCAAGGTCCAGATCATCCGCATCAACCAGGAAACCCACCGTATCTCGCTCGGCATGAAGCAGCTCGAGGCGGATCCTTGGGATGGCATCGGCGTGAAGTACCCGATGGGCGTCAAGGTCACCGGCCGCGTCACCAACATCACCGACTACGGCGCGTTCGTCGAGCTGGAGCCGGGCATCGAAGGCCTGATCCACGTCTCGGAGATGAGCTGGACCAAGAAGAACGTCCATCCCGGCAAAATCCTCTCGACCACCCAGGAAGTCGAAGTGGTCGTGCTCGAGGTGGATCCGGTCAAGCGCCGCATCTCGCTCGGTCTCAAGCAGACCCTGCAGAACCCATGGGAAGCCTTCCGCGACCAGTTCCCGATCGGCACGGTCGTCGAGGGCGAGGTCAAGAACAAGACCGAGTTCGGTCTGTTCATCGGCCTCGAGGGCGACGTGGACGGCATGGTGCACCTCTCCGACCTCGACTGGAACCGTCCAGGCGAGCAGGTCATCGAGGAGTTCAACAAGGGTGACATCGTCAAGGCGCAGGTCCTCGACGTCGACATCGACAAGGAGCGCATCTCGCTCGGCATCAAGCAGGTCGGCGGCGAGTCCGGCGCCTCGGGTGTCGGCGGCGGTCAGCCGGAGGCTCCGGCCGAGCCAGGCGATATCCGCCGTGGTTCGATCGTCACCTGCGAAGTGACGCAGGTCACCGACGGTGGCCTCGAGGTCAAGATCCTCGAGACCGACTACACCTCGTTCATTCGCCGGGCCGATCTCGCCCGCGACCGCGAGGACCAGCGTCCGGAGCGTTTCTCGGTCGGCCAGAAGGTCGATGCCCGCGTCACGCAGTTCGACAAGAAGGCCCGCCGCGTCGGCGTGTCGATCAAGGCCCTGCAGATCGCCGAAGAGAAGGAAGCCGTCGCACAGTACGGTTCGTCCGACTCGGGCGCCTCGCTCGGCGACATCCTGGCCGCTGCCATGAAGGGCCGCGAAGAGGAATAGTCCGAAACACCGGCGGTCTTCGGACCGCCGGCCATCGGCGTCAGATGCAAAAAGGCCCGCGGGAGCGATCCCGCGGGCCTTTTTCGTTTCCGGCTCATATTCTGCCGCAGAAAGGGGCGAGCTGGGTCTACTTGTCGTCGCGCGCGCCCTCGCCGCCCTTCTTCACCGGCGATTCCGGTGCTTCGTCCTTGCGCTCGGCGGCAGCGGTGCGCTCGGCCGGCTTCGGCTCCACGGCCGGGCCGGTCTTGGCGGGACCCTCGTTCTGCGCCGCCATCGGCGATACGTCTGCGTCGGCCTGTTTCGACATGTCTTCTCTCCTGTTGTGGAAGAGAGACGCGGCCAGCCGCGGCCGGGTTCCGCGGGCCCATCCCTCACGGATCTGTGCGCCAGCGGTAACCCCCTGTTAACCCTATGACTTAACTGGCGCTTTAGTGGAACCAGTGCAGATTGTCCGGGTTATCTCAGCGATCCCTTATGGGATGATCGAGACGGGAGGGCATGAGATGGACTTCGCTGACGTGCTCGATGGCATCGCCAAGCCCGTGCCCACCGACGACGAGGGCAGCTACCGCGCCTCGGGAGCGGCCTCCGTGCCATTCTGGCAGGTGCTCGATCAGATTGGCGGCACGGCGCCCGTCGGCGGTGCCCGGCTGAAGGAAGCCTATTTCCCCGACCTGCCGCAGCAATCGCCCAAGGCCGCCTCGCCGACGCCGCAGGAGCTCAGCCTCGATCCCGAGGAAATCGCCTTCGAACTCGACATCGCAGCGGTCCGCTCGGTCGAGGAACTCTCGCATCTGCGCCGGCGCTTTGCGATGCTCAACCACCCCGACCGCACCGCCCCCTCGCTGCGCCATCGCGCCAACCAGCGCATGACGATCGCCAACACGCTGATCGACGAGGCCACGCGCCGGTTCGCGCGCTGAAGGCATGGGGCGCCGCTCTGGCGAGCGCCTCCGGCCTTTGTTAAAGTGCCCACCATGAACCTGCACATGCCGCCCTTGCACTCGGCAGACGACTTCCTGCGCTGGAACGAGGGGCGGGAGGGAAAGCGAGAGTTCGTCGCCGGGAGGGTCGTCGAGATGATGGCTGGCGTCTCTCAAGTGCATTGGAGACTGGCAAGCCGGCTGACGCTGCTGTTCGGTAATGCCATCGACGAGACCGTTTACAGTTTCGGAAACGCCGACTTCGCGGTGCTCACCCCAGGCGGCGTCCGTTATCCTGATTTCATGGTCGCTGCCATCGGGACCGATGACAAGGCGCTGGCAGCCAAGACGCCCTTCCTTATCGCCGAAATTCTGTCGCCGTCCTCTCTTGCTACCGATTTCGGCCCGAAGGTCACCGACTACACCGCCATCCCCTCGCTCCTCCACTACCTCGTCCTCAGCCAGGACGAGCCGCGCGTCTGGCTGTGGAGCCGGACCGATGGCGCCTTTGGCGAGCCAGACATGCTGATGGGGGCAGACGCCGTTCTGCCGCTCGACGGCTTCGATCTGACGCTAGGCCTTGCCGAGATCTACCGCGGCATCGCATAAGCGGGACGATTTTCGCGACGGGCGGTCCCGCAAGGCCGTTTTGCCGCGTTCCCCTGGCACCCGAAGGTGCCGCTTTCGTGGCGCCTTGGCGCGCCGGGTCGGAAAGACCGTGCGATGACCCTCAAATCCCGCATCATTCCCTGTCTCGACGTCAAGGACGGCCGCGTCGTCAAGGGCGTGCGCTTCGAGGGCCTCGTCGATGCCGGCGATCCCGTCGAGGCGGCCGCGGCCTATGACGCTGCGGGCGCCGACGAGCTCTGCTTCCTCGATATCACCGCCTCGTCCGACAACCGCGAGACGATCTTCGACGTCGTCGCCCGCACCGCCGAGCGTTGCTTCATGCCGGTGACGGTCGGCGGCGGCGTGCGCCAGGTCGCCGACATCCGAAAACTGCTGCTCGCAGGCGCCGACAAGGTGTCGATCAACACCGCCGCGGTCGCCCGGCCTGAATTGGTCGCCGAGGCCGCCGACAAGTTCGGTAACCAGTGCATCGTCGTCGCCATCGACGCTAAGCGCGTCAGCGGTGAGGGCGAAAAGGGTCGCTGGGAGATCTTCACCCATGGCGGCCGCACCGCGACCGGCCTCGACGCGGTGGAGTTCGCCCGCCGGGTGACCGCGCTCGGCGCCGGCGAGATCCTGCTCACCTCCATGGACCGCGACGGCACCAAGTCCGGCTTCGACATCGACCTCACCCGCGCGGTCGCCGATGCGGTGGCGGTGCCTGTGATCGCGTCGGGCGGCGTCGGCACGCTCGACCACCTCGTCGCCGGTATCCGCGACGGCCATGCGACCGCGGTGCTCGCCGCCTCGATCTTCCATTTCGGCACCCACACGATCGCCGAGGCGAAGGATCATATGGCGAGGGCAGGGCTGTCGATGCGGCGGGATGGCATATGAACGATTGCGTTCAGGCAACAGCGGCGCACACCCCCCTCTGCCCTGCCGGGCATCTCCCCCTCAACGGGGGAGATTGGAGGCTGGGGCGTCGGCGGTTATCGATCTCCCCACCCGTGGGGGAGATGGCCGGCAGGCCAGAGGGGGGCGGGCTGCCGCAAGCCTTCGACGTATTTCATGACACCACCGGAACAGCACGATGATTTTTAGCCTCAGCGACCTCGAAACCATCGTCGCCACCCGCGCCACCTCCGGCGACCCGGCCTCCTACACCGCGCAACTGGCGCGCAAGGGCATCGGCAAGGCGTCGAAGAAGCTCGGCGAGGAGGCGGTCGAGTGCGCCATCGCTGCCGTGTCCGAGGACGACGCCGCGGTGACCTCAGAGGCGGCGGACCTTCTCTACCACCTGATGGTCGTGCTCCACCTGAGGCAAGTGCCGCTCGGCGCGGTGATGGCCGAACTCGAGCGCCGCACCGCCGAGACGGGCCTTCAGGAGAAGGCGCGGCGGCCGGTCGATCCCGTCTCGGCCGGGACCGCCGGGACCTGATCGCCGTGGACCAGATGACCCCGTCGAAGTTCTCGCCCTACCGCTTCTATTCGGCGGACGAATGGGCGCTGTTCCGCGCGGGCCAGCCGATGACGCTGACGCAGGACGAGGTGCAGCGGCTGCGCAGTCTCGGCGATCCCGTCGATCTCGACGAGGTCTCGCGCATCTATCTCGCGGTGTCGCGCCTGCTCTACGCCCATGTCGAGGCCTCGCAGCTGCTGTTCCGCCAGCGTCAGCGCTTCCTCTCGCGGCCGGAAACGGTGAAGACGCCCTTCATCATCGGCATTGCCGGCTCGGTTGCGGTCGGCAAGTCCACTACCGCGCGCATCCTGAAGGAGTTGCTCGCGCGCTGGCCGACCTCGCCGAAGGTCGACCTCGTCACCACCGACGGTTTTCTGTTTCCCAATGCCGTGCTGAACGCCGAGGGGCTGATGCAGCGCAAGGGCTTTCCGGAAAGCTACGATGTCGGCGCCATCCTGCGCTTCCTCTCCGACATCAAGGCGGGGGTGCGCCATGTCGAGGCGCCGGTCTACTCGCACTTCGTCTACGACGTCGTCGCCGGTAGCCACGTCGCCGTCGACCAGCCGGACATCCTGATTTTCGAGGGCCTCAACGTCCTGCAGGTGCGCGACCTGCCGAAGGACGGCAAGGTGGTGCCCTTCGTCTCCGACTTCTTCGACTATTCCATCTACATCGACGCCGAGGAGGCCGACATCCGCCGCTGGTACGTCGACCGCTTCATGCGGCTGCGCGAGACCGCGTTCCGCGACGAGGGCTCGTTCTTCTACCGCTACTCGCAGATCGGCGACGACGAGGCGCTGGCGATCGCCGAGGGGCTCTGGGCCAACATCAACGGCCGGAACCTCTATGAGAACATCCTGCCGACCCGCCCCCGCGCCGACCTGATCCTGCGCAAGGGCGGCAATCACCGCATCGACCAGGTGGCCTTGCGAAAATTGTAAGCGGCACAGCCTGCGGGCGCTTGTCGCGGTGACGGCTGCCCGGTAACGATTTGGTGTTATCGCTGGCATTCTGGCGATACTGGATCATCGGTCGCGGAACGCCGCCGGCGATGCCGACGTGCTGATGCCACATTCCCTGCCCATGCCGCAGCCGTGATGCTGCACGGCACACTGCGTGCCGAGACCGACCAGTGACATCTCCCAAGGAGACCGAATGTTCGACGTCAACCGCCGCCAGCTCCTCGCTTCCCTCGCCGCCCTCGGCGTGACCTTGCCTTTCGGCAAGACCGCGATGGCCGCCGAAAGCGCCCTCGTCTTCGGCGAGGCCAAACCCTATTCCTTCGAGGCCCTGGTCGAGGAGACGCGCGCGCTCGCCGCGAGCCCCTACGTGCCGGAGGTGCCGCGCTTCGGCGACGTGCTGGAGGCGATCGACTACGATCAGCACCAGCGCATCCAGTTCCTCTCCGACAACACGCTGGAGCTGAACGGCGGCGAGTCGCCGGTCCGCTTCTTCCATCTCGGCCGCTACTTCAAGCTGCCGGTCGGCATCCATGTCGTCGAGGGCGGGGAGGCGCGAGAAATCCGCTACGACCCGAAACTCTTCAAGATTCCCGCCGACAGTCCGGCCCAGCAGCTGCCCGACGATATCGGCTTTGCCGGCTTCCGGGTGCTCGAGCCGAACAGCGAGCGCGACTGGATCGCCTTCCTCGGCGCTGCCTATTTCCGCACCTCGGGCGAGCTGGACCAGTTCGGCCTTTCCGCGCGGGCGCTCGCGATCGACGTCGCGATGCCGACGCCGGAGGAGTTTCCGCGCTTCACCGACTTCTACCTCGGCAAGTCCGATGTCGGCGGCCGCATCAAGATCACCTGCAAGCTGAACAGCCCGCGCATCGCCGGCGTGCTCGAGATGGACGTCACCAAGGACGGCCCGATCGTCATGGACATCCGCTCGCGCTATTTCGCGCGCGAGGCGATGGAGCGGGTCGGCATCGCGCCGCTGACCTCAATGTTCTGGTACTCCGAATCCGACCGCAAGCGCCGCGACGACTGGCGTCCGGAGATCCACGATTCGGACGGCCTGTCGATCTGGACCGGCGAGGGCGAGCGGCTCTGGCGCCCCCTGAACAATCCGCAGAACGTCATGACCTCGACCTTTTCCGGCAAGGCGCCGCACGGCTTCGGCCTGCTGCAGCGTGACCGCAATTTCGACCACTACCAGGACGACGGCGTGTTCTACGAGAAGCGCGCCAGCGTCTGGATCGAGCCGAAAGGCGACTGGGGCGACGGCGCGGTGCAGCTGGTCGAGATCCCGACCGACGACGAGATCCATGACAACATCGCCGCCTACTGGCTGTCGGCCAAGCCCGTCGCCAGGGGCGACGCCATGGCCTACGACTACCGCCTGACGTGGGCGAAGGACGCCCCGCACCCGCCCGAGGTCGGCGTCGTCACCGAGACCCGCATCGGCCGCGGCGGCATTGCCGGCCAGGCCCGGCCGCGCGGCGTGACCAAGATCGTCGTCGACTTCGACGGCGGCAAGGTCGCCGCGCTCACCCGCGAGGCCGAGGGCGTCAAGGCCATGGTCTCCACCTCGCGCGGCACCGTCTCCAATGCCAGCGCCTATTCGGTGAAGGTCGATACGGCCTGGCGGGCGATGTTCGACCTGACCGTCGAGGGCCTCGAGCCGGTCGAGCTGCGGCTGTATCTCACGCAAGGGGAGGAGACCCTGACCGAGACCTGGGCGTACCAGTTCCTGCCGCTGGATCCGAAGGCGAGCTGAGGGCGGTTCTGAGGGTTGAGGCGTCTGAAGTTGCGGCAGCGTGCCCCCCTCTGCCCTGCCGGGCATCTCCCCCTCGGGTGGGGAGATCGATAGTCGCTTGCGTCGCAGCTGCTGATCTCCCCCCTTGAGGGGGAGATGGGCGGCAGCCCAGAGGGGGGGAGCGCCGCGGCGATGGCCGAGCGAAACATCAGGCCTAGCTCAAATACCCCATCTGCGCCGCGATCGCGACCGCATGCGTCCGGTTCGAGGCGTTCACCTTGCGGGTCGCCGAGCTCAGATACTGCGACACCGTGTATTCCGACAAAGACAGGATCGTGCCGATCTCCGACGAGGTCTTGCCAAGCATGGCGAGCTTCAGGCAGTCGCGCTCGCGGCCTGACAGAGGATTGCTCTTGCGGTTGTCGTCGAAGCGACACGCCGCGAGGATGCCGAAGATGACGAAGGCGGCCAGCTGCAGGTCGCCGGCCTCATCCGCGGAGATCTCGGTGCGCAGGCCGGCGAGCGCGATTGCGCCGTGGAACGAGGTCAGTCCGTGCACCGGCACGTAGATGCCGCCGAGATAGCCGTGATCGTTGAGAAGGCGCGCCGGCGGATTGGCGTGGCCCGGCTCCTCCGCCCCATGCAGCATCTCGACATCCCAGGGAAACGGCGTCGGCCCGGCCTTCAGCGCCCGGATCACCGGCGTGAAGCGCATCAGCCCGAGCTTCTCATAGGCTTTGAGGAAGGCCGGCTCCCAATTGCCGAACAGGAGCTTCATCTCGGTGCGGGCATCGTCCGCCGAGGGAATGCTGAACACGGCATAGTGGCGGTAGCCATAGGCGTCGGCAATCTGGAGGAGCGCCGCTGAAAGGCTCTCCTCCGACCAGGGACGGTCGATGCGCTGGAGAATTTCCAAGGCCTTCGACATTGCTTCCGGTTCTCCTTCCCGCCCCTCTCGGACCCGTCGACCGGCTTTCCGGCAAGCGTCCCTGCAAACAGATAGCAACCTAATGGAAACGTCCGCCTTTACCAGCGGTTCGTTTTAGCAGGGAGGCTGACGAATCCCGTATCGCATCCGCGAACAGCTTCGCCAAGGGCGGATGCCTCAAATCCCGCGCTGCGAAATGCCGCGGAGACGCTCGAAGAGGGCCTGCCGCGCCGTCGGCATAGCGCGTCCACCGGAAATCGCCGACCGAAAATCGCGTCGTGGCAAAACATCACCGGCGGCCATCCCCCCGGATCGGTGCTGGATGCGGCAACGGCTCGGCTTTTCCTAATGTCGCGGGAGTGGCGATGCCGCCGGTCAGCTCCCATCTAGGACGCGGGTGCTGTATCTCAGCACAAGGATATTGGCCCCGGCTCCTAGCGCCGGGGCGGCTTTCAAGAGACTTTTCATGAGCGATTATTCCCCCCGCGAGATCGTGTCCGAGCTCGATCGCCACATCATCGGCCAGAACGACGCCAAGCGCGCCGTCGCCGTTGCGCTGCGCAACCGCTGGCGCCGGCAGCAGCTCGAGGGATCGCTGCGCGAAGAGGTGATGCCGAAGAACATCCTGATGATCGGACCGACCGGCGTCGGCAAGACCGAGATCTCGCGCCGGCTGGCACGGCTCGCGGGGGCACCGTTCATCAAGGTCGAGGCGACGAAGTTCACCGAGGTCGGCTATGTCGGCCGCGACGTCGAACAGATCATCCGCGACCTCGTCGAGATCGGCATAGGGCTGGTGCGCGAGAAGCGCCGCGAGGAGGTGAAGGCCAAGGCCCACCAGGGCGCCGAGGACCGGGTGCTGGAAGCCCTCGTCGGCAAGACTGCCTCGCCCGCCACCCGCGACAGTTTTCGCAAGAAGCTGCGCTCGGGCGAGCTCGACGACAAGGAAATCGACATCGAGGTCGCCGACACCGCCCCGATGGGCGGCATGGAAGTGCCGGGCATGCCGAACATCGGCGTCATGAACATTTCGGAAATGCTCGGCAAGGCCATGGGCAACCGCACCAAGCAGCGCCGCACCACGGTGAAGGAGAGCTATGCCCTCCTCATCGGCGAGGAATCGGACAAGCTGCTCGACCAGGAGCAGCTGGTGGCCGACGCCATCTCTTCGGTCGAGAACAACGGCATCGTCTTCCTCGACGAGATCGACAAGGTCGCGAACAAGGAAGGCTATGGCGGCGCCGGCGTCAGCCGTGAGGGCGTGCAGCGCGACCTGCTGCCACTGGTCGAGGGCACGACGGTCGCGACCAAGCACGGGCCGGTGAAGACCGACCACATCTTGTTCATCGCGTCGGGTGCCTTCCATGTCTCAAAACCCTCCGACCTGCTGCCGGAGCTGCAGGGCCGCCTGCCGATCCGCGTCGAGCTGAAGGCGCTGACGAAGGACGATTTCCGCCGCATCCTGACGGAGACCGAGGCCTCGCTGATCAAGCAGTACATCGCCTTGATGAAGACCGAGAACGTCGATCTTGAGATCACGGCGGATGCGATCGACGCCATCGCCGACATCGCCGTCAGCCTCAACGGCTCGGTCGAGAACATCGGCGCCCGCCGCCTGCAGACGGTGATGGAGCGGGTGCTGGACGACATTTCCTTCGAGGCGCCCGACAAGTCCGGCGCGCACTACACGGTAAATGCCGACTACGTGCACAAGGCGCTCGACGGCATCGCGGGGAATGTCGACCTGTCGCGGTTCATTCTCTAGCGGGACTGAACGCCGTTACCGGACGGCCGCGGCGGCCGACGCTGCTTCTTCTCCCCTCTGGGGAGAAGGTCGCGGCAGCGGGATGAGGGGGCGGCGCAGGCGCGCTGCGCCCGGCGGCACTGACCGAACCTCTCGCGCGGCGCGGCGCGGCGTTGCCGCCCCTCATCGGCCTGCCGGCCACTTCTCCCCGCACGGGCGAAGAAGGCGCGTGACCGTTTTACGCGACCTTGCTTCCCTTTGCGCCGTTCGCGGGAAACGTCAGGGCGCTGATCCGGCCGCTGCGTCCCGGCCCGACCGCCAGCACGCTGCCGGAAGGGATAAGGCCCCAGACGCCGGCATTCTCGTCGCAAGGTTCGGAGGCGATGACGAGGCCGTCGCCTTCGCTGCGCCAGTAGAGCGAGGGCGGTTTGCCGTCGCTCGCCCAGCGGTAGGCGTAGAGCGTATCGCCGTCGGTGTGGACGGCGGCAAAGCGCAGCGGCGCCTCGGTATCCCCGACGGTGGCGACGATGTCGGCGAGCACCGACGTGATCGCTCCGACGGGGTCGGCGTCGAGGCCGCGACCCATGGCGGCGAGGAAGATAGCCTCGGAATCGCTGGTGCCCTTGCGCAAGGGGTAGAGCGCGTCGGGGATCAAGGCATCGACGCGGCGGCGAAGGCGGTCATAGCCGCCGACCTGACCGTTGTGCATGAAGAGGTGCCGCCCGACCGCGAAGGGATGGCAGTTGGCGGTCGACACCTCGCCGGAGGTCGCCGCGCGCACATGGGCGAGGAACAGCCGCGACTTTATCTGGGTGCAGAGCGAGACGAGGTTGGAGTCCGACCAGGCCGGCAGGATGCCGCGGTAGAGGCCGGGTTCCGGCAGCTCGCCATACCAGCCGACGCCGCAGCCATCGCCGTTCACCACCGTCTTCGCCTCGCGCGCGGCCAGCGACTGCGAGATCAGCGAGGCCTGCGGCCGGACCAGCAGGCGGTCGAGGAAGACGGGTGTTCCGGAATAGGCGAGGAAGCGGCACATGGCAGATCCACAACAAGCCGGCGCAGCAAAAAGCCGCGTCTTCAGAAATAGTTAGGCGCTGAGGCGTTCGCGAAGCTGGCTTTGCTGCGCTGCAAAGCGGTGGGCCGCCGCCGCATGGATCGCGGTGGAGTCGAAGCCGGGCAGTTCCAGCTGATCGGGGTCGAGCAGAAGGCAGATCTCGGTGCAGCCGAGGATCACGCTGTCGGCACCGGTCGCCCGGCCGCGGGCGATGATCTCGAGCACGGCAGCCCGCGAGGTTGAGGACACCTTGCCCTGGCAGAGTTCGTCGAAGATCACCGAATGCACCAGCGCCCGGTCCTCGGCCTCCGGCACCAGCGGACGGATGCCGTGGCGGGCGTGCATCCGGTCGGCATAGAAGCCGTGCTCCATGGTGTAGCGCGTCGCCAGCAGCAGCGGCTTCGTGCGGCCGGCGGCCTTCAGCGCGGCACCGGTCTCCGCGATGATGTCGATGACGGGGATGCCGACGGCCGCCGACACTTCCGGGGCGACGAGGTGCATGGTGTTGGTGCAGATCAGCACGCAATCGGCACCGCCAGCCTCGAGGCGCTGGGCGCTGTCGGCGAGAAGCTTGGCGCAGAGATCCCAGCGGCCGGCCTTCTGCAGCGCCACCACTTCGGCAAAATCCAGCGAATGCAGGTGAATGTCGGCCGAGGCGAGCCCGCCGCTCGCCGCGCGGGCCGCCTCGTTCAGCAGGCGGTAATAGACCGCCGTCGATTCCCAGCTCATGCCGCCGATCAGTCCGATAGTCATCGTCGCGTCTCCCTGATGTCGACCACCACTATGCAGCGCTTTGTTTGCGCAGTGCGCGCGTTCTGAGCGGGATCTGGGATGAACGACGCACTGGATGTGCATGAGTAGGCCAAGAAATGCATTTCTCTTGCGCCGATGGCGGGCCGCCGGCATTCTGGCGCGATGATCGACGACCGCGACCAGACCATCCTCGCCCTGCTGCAGGACAATGCCGACATGCCGGTGGCCGAGATCGGCGCCCGCGTCGCGCTGTCGGCCTCCGCTTGCTCGCGGCGTATCCAGAAGCTGGAGGCGGACGGGCATATCGCCCGCCGCGTCGCGCTGCTCGACCGGCAGGTGATGAACCTCCCGACGACGATTTTCGTCCTGGTGAAGACTTCGCAGCATGCCGTCGGCTGGCTCGACGAGTTTCGCGCCGCGGTGACGGCGATCCCGGAGATCGTCGAGGTGTACCGGCTGACCGGCAATGTCGACTACATCATGAAGATCGTGCTGCCGAACGTCGAGCACTACGACGTCATCTACAAACGCCTGGTCGGGCGCATCGAACTGTTCGAGATGTCGGCCTATATCTCGATGGAGACGCTGAAGTTCGGTACCGCCGTGCCCACCCGCTACGCCTAACGGGAACGCCGCCCGTGCGGCCATCGTTCACCGCCGCAGGAGGACGCGATGCAGGATCACGACGACATCTGGAAAGACTGGCGAGACGTCGTCAACATGGCGCCGGCAACGCTGGAGAAATGGCTGGAGACCGACGAGTCGAAGCAAGTCGGCGACACCAAGTCGGGCGCCGCCGCGAGCGGCAAGAGCGGTGGCGGCGAATCAACCGGGCACAAGAGCGGACGGCGGATCGTCGACCTCAAGCACACGGCGAAGGCGGACCTCTCCGACGATGACTGGGCCCACATGGACAAGGTCGTCGGCTACATCAAGCGCCATGCCAAGCAGCGCCCGGACGGCGACGTCACCCATACCCACTGGCGCTATTCCCTGATGAACTGGGGCCATGACCCGCTGCACGACTGAGGAAGCGAGGCGGTGCGGTGCGGGGCCGCCTGTGGCAGTGCAGCGCTCGACAGCCTTCCAGCCGGCCCGTAGAATGCCCCTTGCCGGATGATCCCGGTTTTCCACGAGAGCCGTCATCATGCAGCGCTGGAGTGCCCGCCCCCTCTGGCTGGCTTTGATCGCCTTTTGCCTCCTCGCCACGCCGGCCGCGGCGGTGACCCTGGTGCCGCCGGGCAACCGGAATGCCGAGCAGCCGGGCGTTCCCGCCGCCTCCGCGCGCCGCACCCAGCAGCTGAAGACCAGCTACCAGCGCAAATACGAGAAGATCCGCGACCTCATCGCCGGCAACCGCGAACTGCAAGGCAAAATCCGCAAGGCGGCGAGCGACTACGGCATCGACCCCTTGCACATCGTCGGCGCGCTGGTTGGCGAGCACACCTACAATGTCGACGCCATCGACCGCCTGCAGACCTACTACGTCAAGGCGATGAGCTATCTGCAGTCGGGCGTCGCCTTCGCCTACGAAGGCGAGGACATCACCGACTTCGTCAAGCGGCCGGAATTTGCGAGCTGCAGCGGCAATGACGAGCAGCTCTGGTCGTGCCGCGAGGCGGTGTTCGACCGCGCCTTCCGCGGCAAGACCGTCGGCGGCACGGCGTTTCCCGCCAACCGTTTCGGGGCGGTGTTCTTCCAGCCCTTCTATGCCGGACAGACCTTCGGCCTCGGGCAGCTGAACCCGATGACGGCGCTGACCTTCTCCGACGTCGTCCACCGCGTGTCCGGCTATCCCGAGCTCGAGGCCGGCAAGGCGCCCGAGGTCTACCAGGCGATCATGGATCCCGACCGGTCGCTCGCCTATATGGCCGCGGTGATCCAGGGATCGATCAAGGCCTATCGCGACATCGCCGGCATGGACATCTCGAAGAACCCCGGCGTCACCGCGACGCTCTACAATGTCGGCAATGCCCGCAGCCGCGCCGCGGCCCTTGCCGCCGAGAACAAGCAGCGCGTGGCGAGCGGCGAGGCGCCGAGACTGCCGGAAGAGAACTATTACGGCTGGCTGGTGAACGACAAGATCGACGAGCTCCGGGCCATCTTCCGCTGACCCCGCCCGATTGTTTCACGTGTGACACGGCGGCCGCGCCGTTCGTTCCGCGGCCGCACCAGCTGGAGGCCCGTGACGCGATCCTTGCAGCCCGCGCCGCCGGCCGGCCGGGCTTCCTCCTCGGCGACCTGACCGGTCTCGGCAAGACGCTGTCGGCCTGGCTCGCCATTGCCGAGATGCCGGAGGCGGAGGTGCTGGTGATCTGCCCGAAAGGCGCGATCCCGCAATGGCGCCGCACCATCGACCGGTCGCCGCCGACGGGAAAGCGCGTGACCTTCCTGAACTTCGAGCGGACGAAGTCGCTGATGGCCCCGCCGGCGGCGAGCAAGCGAAAGTCGGTGCGGGCGAAGAACAACGAACTGGCGAAATCCGGGACGTTGAAGAAGCGCTGGCCGATCGTGGTCATCGACGAGAGCCACCGGATCCGCAATCCCGCCTCGCAGCAGAGCCTCGTCTGCCGGCAAGTGGCCGCCGCCGCCGATTTCGCCCTCTATCTCAGCGCCACCGCCGGGCAGTCGCCGTTCGAGCTGTCCTATCTCGGCAAGCTCCTGGCCTTCGCCACCTCGGCGGAGGGCGACGACATGGATGCCTTCCGGGTGCTGATGAAGACGCTGAAGATCGGCCGCGCCAAAGGGCGCTGGAAGAACTGGAGCTGGGAGCCGAACGAGGCCGACCGGGCGACCATGTCGGCTTTGCTCTACCGGGGGTCCCGCGCGATCGGCCTGCGGCGGCGACCCGAGCAGATCGCCGGCTGGCCGGAAGTGCAGCGGGAACTCGCCCCGACCGCGCTCGACGGCGAAAGCCTCCGGCTCTACGACGCCACCTGGCGGGAGTTTAGGCGCGAGATCGGGCTTGCCGGCGGCTCGACGCGCAAGCCCGTCGGCTGGGCCGCGGACCTGCGCTTTCGCCAGAAGGCGAGTCTCATCCGGACAGTCGGCACCGCCGACTTCGTCAGCGATCTCCTGGAGAACGACGAGCAGGTGGCTATCTCCGTCGCCTTCCTCGAGACTTCGACACTGCTGATGGAGAAGCTGTCCGGCCGCGGCTGGAAGGTCGGCGAGATCAATGGGGGCCATTCCGGCGAGGCGAACGAGGCGACACGGCTCGCCTTCCAGCGGGGGCAGATCGATGTAGTGCTGTTCACCGTCACCGAATCGATCTCGCTGCACCGGGGTGAGGTCGAGGGCGGCGACCGGGAGCGGGCGCTGGTGATCCACGACATGCGCCACAGCGCCATCCAGCTGCAGCAGATCGAGGGGCGGTGCCACCGCGACGGCCAGCGGGCGGTGATCTACTACGCCTATGCCGAAGCGACCGTCGAGGAGCGCATCGCCGGCATCGCCATCGCCCGCATGGCCGGCATGGAAGGGCTCGCCGGCGACGATACGCGGCTGCTCGACGAGATCACCGAGGTGGTCCAGCAAGCCGTTTCCGCGCGGCAGCCGGTGTCGCCGCCATCTGGCACTTGAGGTTGCAAGATATCTTTAGGATTACCCCTTCGAGCCCCAGTTCTCGAGGCTCTTACCGATAGTTGCAGCTCGCTGACTTAAAATTGCACTATGATGTTTCGATACAAAATAGTGAGTTGATTTTAGTGGAAATTTGAAAGTTACTTGCCGCCTCACGAGGGAAGCATTTGCGTATGCGAGAAGTGCGCAGCGAAGCGGCCGCAAACGGCAATGAGAGGGTCGAGGCATCATCGCCCGGCCTCCTGCAGCGGCTCGTCTCCGTCAGCCAGGCGATCAGGGCGCTGCTGCAGCTGCGGCTGGCCGAACTCGGCCTCAGCAACGGGCAGGACGAAATCCTGATTGGGCTGGCCGAGAAAACGCCGATCTCGGCGGCCGCCTTGGCCGTCCAGCTGGATCTGCGGCCACGGCAGGTGGTGTTGCTGCTCGATGGACTGGCGGAGAAGGGCCTCGTCGACACCGTCGGCATGTCCCGCGACCCCCGCCGGACGATGATCCAGCTCACCGCGGCGGGTCTTGCCAAGCAGGCGGCGGTACGCAGTCTCTGGGAGGAACTTAACCGCGACCTGCAGCCACCGGACGGCAAGCCGCAGATCGACCGCCTGAACGACGTCTTGACCCTCCTGCGGGACCGGATGGATCCGCCGGGGCTTGCCGCGCCCGGGGATGGGCGGGGCGAATAGATCTTCGGTCTGAGCGGTTCGAGGGTATAGGGCGGAGCATGGAGCCGGCAGGCGGCTCTTGCCACTGCAGGAGCGTCGACGTTTCTATTGTTCGCAGGCGAACCAGTCGTCATGGCCGGACACGAAGACGAGGTCGACGCAGTGTTTCGAGAGCGCCGACATCACCGGAACGGCGGCCCCGGCGAGCAACTGAATGTCGAGCATGGCGCAGTCGACGTCCGCCTGCGTGGTCACCAGCGACAGAGCGCTTTCGACATCGTGGACCTTGCCGACGGTGACGCCGCCGCACTGCTGGATCTCGCAGGCCATGCGCTCGGCCATGCCGTCTTCTGGCTCGACGATCAGGATGCGCCGGCCGGTCAGTTCAAGGGATGAGAGTCGAAACATGCTACTCCGATAGGCTGCTGCCGCGGTCGGTCGCATGACACTCCGGCAAGATCCGACCTATGGCAACGTCAAAGAGCAGTTCAAAGCTCAACGGCCGCCTTGATCATCGATAGCCGGACACGTCGGCGTGATTATTGCCGTCTTCGAAGTAATGATGACAGAAAATCCCGCTTAGAGGGTTCTGGACATGCCGGTGGTTGCAAAGACGGCCGCCGGCCTGCCGGCTCCCCGCCGTCTGGCAGCGGGCAGGCGAATCATCCTAGAACACCGCTGAAGCAGCGGGAGTGGCGGAATGAGCGGTGCGCACGGGATCGGCAGCGAGACGCTGCGGGCGAACGTCGTGGCAGAGGGCGCCGAGCTGGTCGGGCTCACCCATGCCGTCGGCGGCGAATTGCTGTGGCAGGCGGGTCCGGAATGGCCGCGGCATGCCCCGGTGCTGTTCCCGATCGTCGGCCGCCTCGCCGGCGACTCGCTGCGGCACGGCGGCGCCGAATTTGCGCTGACACAGCACGGATTTGCCCGCGACAGCCGTTTCGACTGGGTGGAAAAGACCGACGCGCGTGCGGTGCTCCGGCTCACCGACAGCGCCGAGAGCCGCGCACGCTATCCCTTCGCTTTCGGGCTCGAGATGATCTACGCCGTCGCCGGCGAGACGCTGACCGTGACGACGCGGGTGTCCAATCCGGGCGAGTCCGTCCTTCCCTGCGGCATCGGCGCGCATCCGGGCTTTCGCTGGCCGCTGGTGGAGGGCGTCGCGAAGGACGATCACTTCATCGAGTTCGACGCCACCGAGACGGGACAGGCTTTGTCGGTCGAGGGAGGACTGCTCGGTCCGCCCAAACCCCTGCCGTTCGATGGAAGCCGGCTGGCGCTGTCGACGTCGCTCTTCGCCCGCGACGCCCTGGTGCTGCCGGACGTCGCCAGCCGGGGGCTTCGCTATGTCGCCTCCGATGGGGACGGGTTTGAGAAGGCCAGCCTCACCTTCGCCTGGGAAGGCTATCGCGATCTCGGCCTCTGGTCGGCGCCGAAAGGGGCGCCGTTCCTTTGCGTCGAACCCTGGTACTCGATGGCGAGCCCTGTCGGCTGGGACGGGGAGTTTGCCGACAAGCCGGGGCTTCTTCTGCTGGCGCCGGGGAAGAGCCGCGACTTCGTCTGGTCGGTGACGGTCTCGTTTCCCAGCTGAGTGATTCGCCTCCGGGTCGACAAGCTGCTAAGGAAGGCGACGCGTTCGCCTTCGGCGGACGTCGCCTCTGCAGCGCGCCCGATCCCCGGTGCCGTTTCTGGCCCGAGCGTGGTCCGCGAAGCCCTGTCGCTTCGCCCGATCTGCCCGGCCCTTCAAGGACAATCTCCATGGCTTTGCCCCGTATGACGCCGGAGGGCCGCGCTCTCCTGGTCAAACTCGTTCGTGCCCCTGCCGAAATGCCGGACAGCGGCCTGATCCCGGATCTGCGCCAGCTCGGCTTCATCGAGAAGCTCGACACCCGCTGGCAGGCGACGCGCGCCGGCAAGGATTATTTGCAGGCGCAGCGCTAGAGCTTGCGTCGATGGGGTGGAGACGCCCCATCTCCAAAAGCCGCTCTCCGTTCAGACGAGAGACGGCATCCGTCGGGCGTCCTCGTTTCCTGCAACGCCCGATGACCCGTGCTTCGGGTTACCCGCCGATCGCGAATTTGGCCGGTTTCGCAGCTCGCTCTCGGCCTGTCAGGCTGGCCAGTCGCGAAGGTTGCTGAAAAAGAAGGTGCGTTGGCCCCTGTGCGTGCGCGCACTGCGCACCGCGCGTCGGCCGGCGCAAGAACAGCAGCGACGCACAGACATCAGACCCTGATCGGGCCCATCTGGTCCAGCGGCCGCCGTGAGGCCCCGCCCGTGCCATATTGTCGGCACGCCCACGCTCTATCACTCAGGCGCTCCTGACCATCGCGCATGGAAAAAACTTGCGGGCGTTGGAAACTTTTTCGTGAGCGGCACGTTGTCTGCCAGGGGAACTGAAAGTATGCATGCGGGATTAGCTGACTTAAATAGTTAGCCGGCTGAATAACTGGCTTGGCGATAAACCGTTGAGTAAAACTTAGTCGTTTGCCCCCGTCTTCGTCAGATCGGGAGCGACAGGATGAAGATTACTGACGGCGATCTATAGATTGAGCTTCGTCATCCCAAATTGGCGTCATTCATTAGCAGGCTTCAGTTAACTGTAGCCGGCAACACTTCGACTTGGTTCGCGTACCGACAGGAAATCCAGTGCTGCGCAAGTGTGCGTGCCTAGGTTTGACGAAAGCTAGTTAACGCTTCGGTACGATAACTACATTGATCTTGCTGGTTTAAGCGCGTAATTGGCTTGCCAGCTATGGAGGTTTCCCATGTTTTTACGAGAAGTCGAGGCTGATCCCGAAGCCGTGGCAACGGACTTCCTGAACGAGGACCGTAATCTGCAGGTGACGCAGCTGATGGTGTCGGTCTCCAAGACCGTGCGGGCGCTTCTCGGGATCAAGCTGGCCGAAATCGGCCTCAACAACGGCCAGGACGAGGCGATGCTCGCCCTCGACGAGGCCAATCCGATCAGCGTGGCGATGCTGGCGGAGAAGCTTTCGGTCCGTCCCCCGACGGTTTCGAAGATGCTGGACCGCTTGGTGGCGAAGAACCTCGTCGACCGCGTCAACGATACCAACGACGCCCGCAAGACCATGGTG
Organism: Mesocryomonas lacus; assembly: GCF_055730105.2. Lineage (NCBI taxonomy): Bacteria > Pseudomonadati > Pseudomonadota > Alphaproteobacteria > Hyphomicrobiales > Aurantimonadaceae > Mesocryomonas > Mesocryomonas lacus. Next base: position 1,065,485 of record NZ_JBUZWF020000001.1, on the reverse strand, counting down.
AAGATCACCCCCACCGGCCTCGAGACGCAGGACCGCATCCGCGCCGTCTGGGCCCAGGTCGGCGCCGACCTGTCGGAATTTGCCAAGGCCGAGGATTCACAGGTCCTGATGCGCGAGCTGTCCGGCCTGCAGAAGCACCTGACCAAGCGCCTGACGCAACTGCGCTAGCCGGCTGCGGTGGGCGGCGATGCCGCCGCCGCCAGCGATGATATCCAAAAGACCAGACACGAGGGTCGTTGTCCGCGAAGGCCGGGTGACGATTATCGCCGTGCGGGCACGCTCGATCCTCTGTTCAGGCGACGCGCCCGCAACAGGTCGCCGCTGCCGGCGGCCCGCGGAACCTCTTCGTTCGGCTACGGATTATCCCGTCAGATCATTCAATCTGAAACGGGAGGCAAGCATGCAGAAGAACAGCAAGATCGCCGGGCTGATGGCCCTTATCGCTTTGGCATCGACGGCGCCGGCCATGGCGCAGTCGGTCGAGTTCGGCCGTGACGGCATCCAGCTGCGGCAGGACCGACAGGAGCGACCGGAACGCCGCGACCGCACCCCGCGCGAGTTGACCGAGCGCCAGGCCATCCGCATTGCCAAGGGGGAAGGCGTGCGCGAAGTCGAGGATGTGACGCGCGACCGCTCGAACTACGACATCGAGGGCAAGGATCGGAACGGCGACGATATCGAGGTGGTCGTCGACCGGGTCTCCGGTGAGGTCATCTCCGTCGAATAGGCCTCTGGGCCACCATTTTGCGAAAGGCCCGCTTGCCACTGGCAAGCGGGCCTTTTCGTATCTGCTGCGGAAGCCTCGCGTTGCAGCCGGTCTAGGGCTGACGTTGTTCGATCCAGCGGGTCATGGCGGCAATTTCTTCGCGCTGGGCGGCGATGATCGTCTCCGCCAGTTTGCGTGACACGTCGTCCTTGCCGTTCTTCAGTTCCGTCTCGGCCATGGCGATCGCCCCTTGGTGATGGGCGATCATGCCGCAGTTGAAGGCGAGATCGGGATCCTTGATCTCCGCCGATGCCATCATGCCTTGGTGCATCTGCATCATCGGATCGGCGGTATCGCCCTCTTTCCCCATGGCCATTCCGTCCATGCCCGGCATGTTTGCGTGGTCTTCTCCGGCGGCCATCCCCTTCATGCCCGGCATGTCGGCATGGGCAGCGACGTTGCAGGCGGCCGGCAGACCCTGTCCTTCCGCGGCCGCAGCCGGCAGCGAGAGCGCGGACACGGCGAGGCTGAAGGCGATGAGATGAGGGCGCATGTGTTTCTCCGTTGAGCGTCGGCTGCGACAGCGTGTCTCATGCCAGTGCCATCCCTCCCGCGCGGGAAGGCAAGACGCCGGGTGGCGTCGCGCTTCACGACTTTGTCACCGCATGCCTTGGAAGTGTGGCGGCTGCAAACAGGTATGAATGGAGGCTGCGTCGGTCCCTATAGAGCTTTCGATTTATGCGCGAGACATAAATAAAAAAACGATCATCCCCTGGTGTTGCTGCCAGAACATCGAAATATAAAGTAGTCAGCGTTACGACGCTTCGCTTCGAATCCGATGTTTCCTTAAAACCATTCTAAAACATCGTGTTTGACTTGGAGCGTGGTGCGTGAGCATTGAGCGATGGCTCCGTGACTGCGGGGGTACAGGAAAATCATAGGATGTCAGCATGAGATCTTCTCTCTCCGGCTTCGCCAGCCTGGCGGCGCTTGCCATCAGCCTTTCCGGCTATCCGACCGCCGGTCTTGCCCAGGATGCCGCCGGCATCGTGGTCTACAACGCCCAGCATGAGAGCCTCACCCAGGAATGGGTCGACGGCTTCACCAAGGAAACCGGCATTAAGGTGACGCTCCGCCAGGGCAGCGATACCGAGATCGGCAACCAGATCGTCCAGGAGGGCGCGGCGTCCTCGGCCGACGTCTTCCTCACCGAGAATTCGCCCGCCATGGCGCTGGTCGACGGTGCGGGCCTGTTCGCCCCCGTCGATGCCGACACGCTGGCGCAGGTGCCCGAGAGCTACCGCCCGGCCGACGGAAAATGGGTCGGCATCGCCGCGCGCAGCACGGTCTTCGCCTACAACACCAACAAGGTGACCGAGGCCGACCTGCCGAAGTCGATGGTCGATCTCGCCGATCCGAAATGGCAAGGCGCCTGGGCCGCCTCGCCGTCGGGCGCCGACTTCCAGGCCATCGTCGGCGCGCTGCTGCAGCTGAAGGGCGAGGCGGCGACCGCCGACTGGCTGAAGGCGATGAAGACGAACTTCGTCGCCTATCGCGGCAACAGCACGGCGATGAAGGCCGTGAACGCCGGCGAGGTCGATGGCGCGGTGATCTACCACTATTACTGGTTCGGCGATCAGGCCAAGACCGGCGAGAACTCCAAGAACGTCAAGCTGCACTACTTCCGCAATGAGGATCCGGGCGCCTTCGTCAGCGTCTCCGGCGGCGGCGTGCTGGCCTCCAGCAAGCATCCGAAGGAGGCCCAGGCCTTCCTGAAATACGTCACCGGCAAGGCCGGCCAGGACGTCTTGAAGAACGGCACCTCGTTCGAATACGCCGTTGGGAACGGCGCCGAATCGAACGCAAAACTCACGCCGCTCGCCGACCTGCAGGCGCCGAAGGTCGAGGCCTCGACCCTCGACAGCAAGAAGGTGACCGAGCTGATGACGGCGGCCGGCCTGCTCTGAGCCCGTCTGTCCGGCGCAGCCCGTCTGCCCGGTCAAAATGGAGCCGCGGCGGCAGCCCTGAACCCCGCACCGTCCGGCAGCCGCCGGGCGGTGCGGCGTTAAAACCTTCGCCGCACCCTCACATTTTCCCTCGGCATGCGCTATGCCGCAGGTGATCCCGGGAAGCCGTGTTTCCCTCCAGCCAAGCCGGTCCGTTTGTCCGTATCAACGCGCTCCTTGCCCGAAGACAACGCCCCTGCCGTCCGTGGTGATGGCGGGCACGGCGGCATGGCGCTGCGGCTGCCCCGGCGGTTCTGGATCGCTCTCCTCGCCGTCCTCGTCGCCTCGGTCTCGCTGCTGCCGCTCGGCTTCATCCTCTATGTCGGCGTCGACACCGGCTGGGAGACGGCCTCGGCGATGATTTTCCGGCCGCGGGTCGGCGAGCTGCTCGTCAACACGCTGCTGCTGCTCGGGCTGACCGTGCCGATCTCGACCGTGCTGGCGCTGGCGCTCGCCTGGCTGACCGAGCGCAGCGACCTGCCGGGCGCGCGGCTGTTCGCCTGGCTGGCGGTGGCGCCGCTGGCGGTGCCGGCCTTCGTCCACTCCTATGCCTGGATCAGCCTGGTGCCGGGCCTCAACGGGCTGTTCGCCGGCGTGCTGGTCTCGGTGATCGCCTATTTCCCCTTCCTGTACCTGCCGATCTCGGCAGCGCTCCGGCGCCTCGATCCCGGCCTCGAGGACACCGCGGCCGCCCTCGGCCTGTCGCCGGTGCGCGTCTTCTTCCGGGTCGTGCTGCCGCAGATGCGGCTTGCCATCGCCGGCGGCGCGCTCCTCGTCGGCCTGCATCTCCTTGCCGAATACGGGCTCTACGTCTTTATTCGCTTCGACACCTTCACCACCGCGATCATGGACCAGTTCCAGTCGAGCTATAACGGCCCGGCCGCCAACATGCTGGCCGGCGTCCTGGTCGCCCTCTGCTTCGCCCTCCTGGCGCTCGACGCCTCCTATCGCGGCACCGCGCGCTATGCCCGGCTCGGTGCCGGCGCGGCGCGGCCGGCGACGCGCACGCGCCTCGGCCGCGCGACGGCGCTCTGGCTGCTGCTGCCGGTGGCAACGACGCTGCTGGCGCTCGGCGTGCCGCTGGTGACGCTGACGCGTTGGCTGATCGCCGGCGGTACCGAGGTCTGGCGGCTGCCGCAGATTTCCGCAGCGCTCGGTCAGACGCTGCTGCTGGCACTGGCCGGCGGGGTTCTGGCGACGCTGTCGGCGGTCCCGATCGCCTGGCTGTCGATCCGCGCGCCCGGCCGGTTGCAGCGCGGGCTGGAGGGCTGCAACTACATCGTCGGCGCGCTGCCCGGCGTCGTCGTGGCGCTGGCGCTGGTGACGGTCACCGTCAAGGTGGCGCTGCCGCTCTACCAGACCGTCGCGACCATCCTCCTCGCCTATACGCTGATGTTCCTGCCGCGGGCGCTGGTGGCGCTGCGGGCGAGCATCGCGCAGGCGCCGGTCGAGCTGGAGCAGGCGGCCGCCAGCCTTGGCCGCTCGCCCGCCCGCGCGATCTTCGCCACGACGATCCGGCTGGCCGCGCCGGGGGCGGGGGCCGGCATGGTGCTGGTCGCGCTCGGCATCACCAACGAGCTGACGGCGACACAGATGCTGGCGCCGAACGGCACCCGCACGCTCGCCACCGCCTTCTGGGCGCTGTCGAGCGAGATCGACTATGCCGCCGCCGCGCCCTATGCCCTCCTGATGATCCTGTTCTCGCTGCCGATGACCTGGTTGCTCTACACCCATTCGCAACGGACGGCGGGACGGTGACCGTGCTTCGACTGCAATCCCTCGCCAAGCGCTACGGGCAGGTCCAGGCCCTCGGCGGCGTCGACCTGCGCGTCGCCAGCGGTAGCCGGACCGCCATCGTCGGCCCCTCCGGCTCCGGCAAGACGACGCTCTTGCGCCTCGTTGCGGGCTTCGAGGTGCCGGATGCCGGGCGGGTCACGCTCGGCGACGTGCTCTTGGCGGACGGGCCGAGCGCGGTGCCGGCGCACCGGCGGGGAATCGGCATCGTCACGCAGGATGGCTCGCTGTTCCCCCATCTCAGCATCGCCGACAACATCGGTTTCGGCCTTCCCCGCAACGCCGAGGGCCGCGTGGCGCGGATCGACGGGCTGGTCGACATGGTCGGCCTCGACCGGGCGATGCTGAAGCGGCGGCCGGACGAGCTCTCCGGCGGCCAGCAGCAGCGGGTGGCGCTCGCCCGCGCGCTGGCGCTGCAGCCGAAACTCATGCTGCTCGACGAGCCGTTCTCCGCCCTCGACACCGGCCTGCGCGCGCAGACCCGCAAGGCCGTCGGCGACCTTCTCTCGGCGGCCGGCATCACCACCATCCTCGTCACCCACGACCAGGCGGAGGCGCTGTCCTTCGCCGACCAGGTGGCGGTGATGCGCGACGGGCTGCTGCAGCAGGTCGGCAGCCCCCGCGAGCTGTATCTGCGGCCACGCGATGCGATGACGGCGCGGTTTCTCGGCGATGCCATCATCCTTTCGGCCGTGCTTTCCGGGGGCGCCGCCGATTGCGCGCTCGGGCGGCTGCCCGTCGACCAGCCCGAGCGGAGCGGACCGGCCGAAATCATGCTGCGGCGCGAGCAAGTGTCGATCGCGCCGCGAGCCGAGCATGCGGCGGGCCTTGCGCTGGCCGACATTCTCGACGTCGAGTTCGGCGGGCCGTTCTCGACGGTCACCGTCCAGCTTCGCAGCGGCCCCGAGGGACCGTCCGCCGCACGGTGCCCGCCGATCGTGCTGCGCGGCAGCGGGCCGGACTTGCTCGCGGCCGGCGACGTGGTGGCGCTGAGCGTTAGCGGGCAAGCGCACGTCTTCGACGCCTGAGCCTTACTCGATCGGGTTACCCATCGGCGGCTGACCAGCACTTACGGGATCACGTCTGCCTTGGTGCACGGCGCTGTCGGCGCCAACCCCTCAGTGTGCGCCGCCGAGAGCGGCATTGACGGCGACGGCGACGAGGACGGTGTTGAAGACGAAGGAGGCGATGCCGTGCGCCAGCGCCGCGCGTCGCATGCGTCTATGACTGATGGCGACGTCCGAGGTCTGCGCGGTCATCCCGATGACGAAGGCGAAGTAGAGAAAATCGGCCGAATCCGGGTCGTCGTCGCCGGGAAAGTCCAGCCCGCCCCGGTCGCCTGGCTTCTCGCCTTCGCTGGCATCGGCGGCATAATAGAGGTTGCCATAGTGCTGGGCGGCCATGACGTGGAGGGTCAGCCAGCCGAGCGGCACGCTGGCCAGCGCCAGCCCCATGCCCAAGGCATCGTCGCCCGTCGGCGAGTTCAGCAGGCTGAAGATCGAGACCAGGCTGAAGGTGATCGCCGCGACCGTCAGAATGGCGATGATGAGGATGCCCTCGTCCTCCGTCTTCGCCCGCTCGCGCAAGCGCTCCGGCCCGCTGCCGAGCGTCATCTGCAGGATCAGCACGAGGTAGACGAGGAAGAAGATGTCGCCGCTCATCACCAGCTGCAGGTCAGCCGGCAGGACGCCCAGAGGGAAGAAGGCGATGAGGCCGGCCATCACGGCAATGAGGAAGCGCTTGTGGTGGCGGATGAAGGAATGATCGAACACGGCTTGCTTTCCCGTCGGTTTCGTCCGCTCGCACCGGAGATCATCCACCCCGGGCGCACTGCGACGCCTGCCGCCATCCTTCGATGGGATCCCATATCGACACTTAAGCGAGCCGAAATTTAGGACGTCAGCGTGTTCGATCTGCGCCTCGGCGGCGCAGATGCAGAACCTCAGCGGTGGTGGTGCCCGCCGCCTCGGGCCAGACCGCTCCGCAACGGCATCCGGCGCCGCCTTCGCGCCGCCAGATGCCGTCAAGTGTCTCAGAGCCCGCGCAAAATACTTTCGATCTGCCCGAGATATTGCTGCGAGGTGCGGATCTGCAGCTCGGCATCCGTCAGCTTCTGTTCGGCGTTGCGGCGCGATAGCTTGGCTTCCCAGGTTTCCAGCCGCATCGCCTGGACCTCGGTCTCGGCGGCGAGCGCCCGGTCCTCGGCCTTGCGCAGATCGCGCTCCAGCCCGGCGATCTGGCTGTTCATCCGGCGCTGCTCGGCATCGACGCGGTCGATGAAGGCGAGGGCGTCGAGCTCGATCGCCTTGAACTTACGCTCATAGGCCTTGATCCGCGCGGCGGCCGCCTCGACCAGCTGGATCGCGGTATCCCAGCTGGCGGGCGGAAGCGGCTCCCCGGGCGCCAACAGCGGGAAAGTTTCAGCATGCTCCGCCGGGCCGTGTTCCCCACTCGGGTCCTGCAGCGTTGGCATCTCCGCCCGGTGGTCCGGATCGTCCTGTCCCGCGAACGCGTCACGCTGCTGGCGCAGCGTGGCGTGGATCACGGACATCTCGTCGGCACCGTCCGCCCATCTCCTGTCGGCCTGGCTCATGGTGGGGACCGATCTACGCCTGGGGTTTCTTAAGGCTCGGCGAACGCGCAAAGCCCTGCGTGATCGCTGAGTTCAGGCGCGACAGCCATTCATTGGCTTCCTGCGCCTGACGTTCGGCCGCATCGGCACGGGCATAGGCGTTCTCGATTTCGCGCTGGGCGAGCTGGAGCTGGTCGCGGAGCGCGGCATATTCGGCGCGCGTGCGAATCTCCTGCTCCTCGGCCTGGCGTTCGAGCTCTTCGACCCGCTCCTCGCTGAGGCGGATCGCCTCGGTCGCTTCCTGGATCAGGTCGAGGGCCGAGGACCAGTCGCGCCGTCCCGCCGGCGTTGGCTCCTCGGTCGCGGAATCGACCATGTCCGCCCCTTGCGGCGGCAAGGCTACTGCGTTGTGCAGGTTGGCATCGGCCCGTTCCGGCTCGGCAGAGCCCCGCAACGCCCATCTCGATGTCGTCTCACCCATGGCCTCGTCCATTCTTTTCTCCCAGGGCTGCCTCGCGCCTCGCCGGACGCATCAGGACGCTCTGTCTTTTCCAACCGGCGGGTCGCCGTTTCTCGTACAAGTCGAGGTAGGGCGGCGAGGTTGCGCCGTCCCGCCCCATGGGCCCTTTGGCGTCAGTCCGTCTTCTTTTCGGACAGGAAGCTGACATTGGAATTCGGCGCATAGGGATCGTCGCCTTGCCGCGGACCACCCTGCGATGGGCCTTGCGGCTGATCGTCCGGATGCGCCTGGCCGGCCCGGACGGCGCGCTTCAGCGACTCGTTCTGCCGCTGCAGCGCCGTCCGGTTTTCGCGCGCGATTTCCAGCGCGCCCTGGGCCAAGGTCCGCTCCGCCTTCTCGTTCTCGAGCTCCTCGATCAGCCGGCGGTTGGCCGCCTCCTGTCCAAGCCGGTCGTTCTCGTAGCGCCGGGTCAAGCTGTCGATCCGGTCGGAGAGGCTGTTGGCCTTGTTGACCGCGTTCTCGAGCGCCGCATCCTTGGCGGCCAATGCCTTGTTCAGCATGTCGCTGCGGTCGTTCAGCTCCTGCTGCTGGCGCTGGCTCTCCTCGAGCTGGGCGATGTAGTGCGCAAGCTCGCCGCGCAGGCCGTCGACACGGCGCTCGAGCGTCAGCTTCTCGGCCGCGCTCTCCTTCAGCTGACGGTCCGAGCCGCGCAGCGCCTCGTCCTTCTCGCGGTACTGCTGGCGCATGTTGCCGAGGATCTGCTCGGTCGTGCCGAGCCGCGCGAGCAGCGCATCGAGCCGCAGCGTCATGGTCGCGCGTTCCGATGTCAGCTGCGAGATCGCCGTCTCATGGTCGACGCTGATCTTCTGATGGTGCGCCTGCTCGTCAAGGAGTCTCGCGTCGAGCGTCGCGATCTCCGCGAGGTGCCGGTCGCGCTGCTGCGTCAGGTCGGAATTCTGCGCCTGCAGGCCGGAGAGCCGGTCGAGCTGGTCCTCGACCACCTGCTGGAGCCGGCGGCTCTCCTTCTCGAACATCGAGCGCTGCTCGGATTCGCGCTGCAGCGCGCCTTCCGCCTTCAGGAGCGCCTTCTCGGTCGTCTGGTATTCCGCGCGCTGCAGAGCGAGATCGCCGGCGAGCGCCTGCTGCTTCTCGATCTCGAGCGTCAGCTGGCGCTCGGCGTTCTCGAGCAGGCCGCTGCGCTCGCGCAGCGTCAGCCGGGTCTCCTCATAGGCTGCGGCGATCTCGCCGCGCTCGGTCTCGGTCTTCTGCGACCGCGCCTTCTCGTTGCGCAGCTCGCCGGAGATCGCCGAGAGCCGGCTCGACAGCGTGTCGACCTCGCGGCGCAGCGCCTGGCCGCTCTCGAGCTCGCGCGCGAGCAGAGCCTCGGTCTCGAGAATGCGCGATTTCGCTTGCGGCAGTTCGGTGAAGATCGATTCCAGCGGTTCGGCGAGCAGCGCGAAATCGTCGTTCAGCGACTTCAGGTCCTCCAGCCGGTGCGACAGCTGGCTGAAGCGCACGCGCAGGAGCTCGTTGCGCTGGCCGATGCTGTCGAGCGGGCCGGCATCGCGGGGAATGTCGATCGTGCGCGATGGCGCGGTCTGGGGCGTGCCGACCGCGTCGACCGGCTGAACCGACGCCGACCGTTCGGGCGCAGGCGGCTTCTCATCCTCGGCCGCAAGCCGTTTCCAGATGAAATTCCACGCAGACACCATCGGACAGCTCCCGGAGCAAAACAAGAAATGCTCGATGAGCCGGTATCTGTTAAGGAATGTGGGGACCTACGCAATCCTGAAAAGAATGAAAATCGGGTGACTGCCCGATTTCCGCAGGTTTTTCCCCTCGGTGCGACCTTGCTGCCGCTCCAGGGCACGGCGGCCGCCGTCCGGTCTCCTGGCGCCTTCGGCGGGGACCTGTCGCCTCGGTGCAAAGAGCCTTGCCGCAACGCCTTGCCCGGCGGTCCGGTATCGGCTAGGAAGTTTCCGTCCGCGCAGCATCTGCCGGACCAAGGCCGGCCCCGCCGCCGTCCGCACCCGTAGCTCAGCTGGATAGAGCGCTGCCCTCCGAAGGCAGAGGTCACTGGTTCGAATCCAGTCGGGTGCACCATTTTCCGCCGTTCCTCTGCAGCTTCCTTTCGCCGGTTCTATCGGTGCTGGCTTGCTATGCGATCGCTCTACCGAAGAGCCGTGCGCTGCGTCGAAGGGCGCTTGCGCGCCGATGGGCCGTTGACCGTCATCGCCGGGCGCTGAGGCCATCCCAGGGCTGCTTGAACTGAAGATTAAAGCAAGCCGCGCGGTCAATATCGCTGACAGCGGTGCGAGTTGGTCATCGTGCGGCGAGGCGGTGTTGCCGGACTTGCCCTCTGCAGTGGCGCATTGGCTGGCATCGCTGTTGCGGCAAGGCGGCATCATGACGGATGGAAATACCTGCCGGCCGGCTGACGTAGGGCTGACGCTCGCGGTCGATCGGCGGTGTTGACCGAGGGTGACCTCTCATGCCCAAGAATCATCGAAGTATCTCACGTTCGCGATCGGCTTTTTATGATTCCGAAATCCTGACGTTCTACTGATGCAGACGGAAGATCGGCGAAGATTGTTTCCCGATACTGACGTTATAGATCAGTGACGAACGGGGGCGAGGGGCTCAGGATGTCGGACATCAAGGTTCAGAGGCCGCTCGCGGTGCGCATTACCGCTTACGGGTTTGCCGCGGTGCTGTTCACCAGCGCCGCCATCGGCTCGCTCTCCTGGTTCCAGCAGAGCCGCATGGGCGCAGAGTCCATCCGCACCGAGCTCGCCAGCGACTTCTCCCACGTCCGTTCCGACATGGACGCCCAGAAGCGGGTGGCCGCGGCGCTGGCGCTGGCCGTCGCCGGCGAGCCCGATATCGGGCTGCTCGTTGAGGCGAACGATCATGACGGGCTGCTGAAGCGCTTCTCCAGCAATTTCGGTGCCGTCGTCGCCAATGGCGCGGTGCAACTGATGACCTTCGCCGACGCGAAGGGGAACGTCGTCCTGCGCCTGCACGAGCCTGCGACCTTCGGCGACAACTTCGCTGCGCGGCGCAAGACCGTCGCCAAGGCGCTGCAGGATGGGCAGTTGGTCCAGGGCATCGAGCCCGGGCGGACGGCGGTGAGCATGTTCGCGACAGTGCCGATCATCCTGCGCGGCACGACCGCCGGCGTCGTCGACATCGGCACCAAGCTGACCAATGAGTATTTCACCCGGCTGGCCCGCGAGGTAGCGGCGGATGTCGCCATCCACATCCGGACGAACGAGGGTTTCGCCCGCCAGGCTTCCACCTTCGCCGGCGAGTCGCTGTTGTCGCCGGAGGAGATTCAGGCCGCTTTCGACGGCACCGTTCCCGACCGGACGGTCAGCGTCGGCGACCGGAGCTTTGCAGTGTCGGCCCAGCCGATCATCGACTTTTCCGGGACCAAGATCGGCGTCATGGAGCTGGCCTCGGACATCACGCCGCTGATCGCCGGGCAGCGATCGGCGCTGCTGGAATCGGCCGTCGGCATGGCCGTGATCTGCCTCGTCTCGCTGATCGGCTTCTTTCTCTTCGCCCGCTCCCTCGGCCGGCTGATCCGCCGCATCGCCACCACGATGGGAAGCCTTGCCGCTGGAACGCTCTCGACGAACGTCGAGTCGCAGGATCGGCGCGATGAGATCGGGGCCATGGCGCGGGCGGTCCAGGTCTTCAAGGACGGCGCGATCGAGAAGCTCCGGCTGGAGTCGGAAGCCGAGACCGGTCGGCAGGCCCAGCAGGACCAGCAGGATCGCCAGACCGCCCTCGACCATTCGAAGGCCGAGGATCTCCGGGCCTTCGTGCAGGCGGTCGAGGACGCCTTCACCGATCTGTCCGCCGGCGACCTGACGGTCCGGATGGGCCAGGACGTGGCGCCGGAGTTTGAGCCGATCCGCGCCAAGTTCAACACCAGCGTCGAGAAGCTGGAGGCGGCGATCGGCGGCGTGGTCGGCGGCGTCTCGAGCCTGCGCACGGGTCTGGCCGAGATCTCGGTCGCCTCCAACGATCTCGCCCAGCGCACCGAGCAGCAGGCCGCGAGCCTCGAGGAGACGGTCGCAGCACTCTCGGAGGTCATGCAGGGCGTCACCCGGACGGCCGATGGCGCGGCGCAGGCCCGGATCGGGGCCAATGCTGCCCAGAAGAATGCGGAAACCGGGCGGGAGATCGTCGGCCGTGCCGTCGCGGCGATGACCGATATCGAGCAGTCCTCGGACAAGATCGGCAAGATCATCGGCGTCATCGACGAAATCGCCTTCCAGACCAACCTTCTGGCGCTCAACGCCGGCGTCGAGGCGGCTCGGGCCGGCGAGGCGGGCAGGGGCTTTGCGGTCGTGGCGCAGGAGGTGCGCGGGCTCGCCCAGCGCTCTGCCGAGGCTGCCAAGGAGATCAAGGCGCTGATCTCGACGTCCAGCAAGCAGGTCGGGCAAGGCGTCGAGCTGGTGACGCTCTCCGGCCAGTCGCTCGGCGAGATCGTCCAGGAGGTCGCGGCGATGTCGGTCGTCGTCGCCGAGATCGCGGCCAGCGCCAAGGAGCAGGCACTGAGCTTGCGCGAGGTGTCGATTGCCGCCGACCAGATGGACCAGGTGACGCAGCAGAACGCCGCGATGGTCGAGGAGGCGACGGCTGCGGCGCAGACGCTGTCCGACGAGACCGACGATCTCGCCGGAATGGTCGAGCGGTTCCGCAGCCGTGTCGGCGGCAGCGTACGCGGCGGTGCGGGATCCGCCCGCCAGGCGCCGAACGTCGTGCAATTGCACCAGCAGCGCGCCTCGTAACGGCGTCGGCCGCGCGATCGTCCCTTGCGGGGACATGGGTGCGGCCAACCATCGCACGTGAAGGGGAGGGCCGGCCCGATAGGCCGGCCGAAGTTGGCCCGGCAAAGCTGCGTCAAGCCCGCATCGCCCCCAACTGATTTTATTTTCAGCACGCTTACTTTTCAAGCACGATATGGCAGGGTGCCGCGTCTGCGGGGTACCCAGCGCTCCGCCGACGCTTGCGCTTCGCCGCAAGCGAGCAGGCAGAGGACGTGTGGCATGTGGCGCGAAATGACCCCCGACGAGACCCGCACCATCGAGGTAGCCGGGCATGAGATCGTCACCTACAGTTTTGGCGAGGGCGACGACGTCGTGCTTCTCCTCAATGGCGGCCCAGGCCTGCCTTGCGACTATCTCCGCGATTCACATGCCTGCCTCGTCGACGAGGGTTACCGCGTCGTCGCCTTCGACCAGCTCGGCACCGGCAAGTCCGATCGCCCGACCGACCCGGCGCTGTGGACCATCACCCGCTATGTCGAGGAGGTGGAGGCGGTCCGCCAGGCGCTCGGCCTCGGCCGGGTGCACCTCGTCGGCCAGTCCTGGGGCGGCTGGCTTGCGATCGAATACGCGCTGACCTATCCGCAGGCGCTGAAGACGCTGGTGCTGGAGAACACCGCTGCTGACATCCCGCATCTCGTCGGCGAGCTGAACCGGCTGCGCGCGGCGCTGGGTTCGGAGACGGTGGCGATGATGCAGCGGCACGAGGCCGCGGGCACACTGTCGCATCCGGAATACCAGGCGGCGGTGACGCTGCTGAACTACCGCCACGTCTGCCGTCTCGCCGAATGGCCGGCGCCGGTGAAACGGTCGCTCGACGACTGGAACATGGGGCCGTACGAGACGATCCAGGGCCCGAACGAGTTCACCTATACCGGCAACCTCAAGGACTGGAACCGCATACCGGACTTGCACCGCATCACCGTGCCGGTGCTGATCACCGTCGGGGCGCATGACGAGCTGACACCGGCCTGCGCGTCGCGGATGAGGGACGCGCTGCCGGACGCCGAGATGACGGTGTTCGCGAATTCCAGCCACATGCCGTTCTTCGAGGAACCGGAGGCCTTCTTCCCCGTGCTGACCGACTTCCTGGCGCGGCGGGGAGGGCGGGCGTGATCGCTCGGCTCTTGCTGCCGGATCCGAGGCCGGGCCTCGACGTGCCGTCCGCGACGCCGTCCGCGAAGGCCTGACATGCACCGCTTCCGCTTCGTCCTGACCCGGCCCTTCCAGCTGATCCCGGTGCTCTTCGGCATCAGCGTGATCACCTTCGTGCTGGTGCGCTCCATCCCCGGCGATCCCGCGCGGCTGATCCTCGGCACCAAGGCGACGCCGGCGGCGCTGGAGCGCATCCGCGCGCAGTTCGGCCTCGATGAGCCGCTCTGGCTGCAGTATTTCTACTTCCTGAAGAACCTCGCCCATGGCGAGATGGGCAAGTCGATCCTCTACAAGATCGACGTTCTCGGCCTCATCGCCGACCGGCTGGAGCCGACGCTGGTGCTGGTTGCCGGCGCGGTGCTGCTGTCTGTCCTCATCGCCGTGCCGATGGCGACGCTCGCCGCCAAGAACCGCGGTGGCTGGGCCGACCAGGCGGTGCGCGTGGTCTCGACCACCGGCCTCGGCCTGCCGAACTTTTGGCTGGCGATCATGCTGATCATCGTCTTCAGCGTCACCCTCGGCCTGTTCCCGGTTTCGGGCTATGGCCGGACCTTCGGCGACAAGCTGCACCACATGATCCTGCCCTGGCTCACCATCGCGCTGTCGCTCTCGGCCGTACTCACCCGCAGCCTCAGGGCGAGCCTCATCGCCGGGATCGGCTCGGACGTCGCGCTCGCCGCCCGGGCGCGCGGGCTTCCGGAGAAGATGATCTTCCGCCGCCACGTGCTGCCGAACGCGGTGATTCCGACGCTCAACCTCCTCGCCGTCAACATCGGCTGGCTGATCGGCGGCACGGTGGTGGTGGAGACCGTCTTCGCCATCCCCGGCACCGGGCAATTGCTGGTGCGGGCGATCTTCTCGCGCGACTACATGGTGGTGCAAGGCGTCGCCATGGTGTTCGCCTGCGCCACGGTGCTTGTCAATTTCCTCGCCGACATCCTGACCGTCGCCATCGACCCGCGGGTGAAGCTGTGAGCGCCGTTCCCCTACCGGGCGCGGTTCCCGCGACCTTGCCGGTGTCCGAGCCCCGCGCGCCGCGGCGGCGCCTTGCCGGCGCGCCCGTGCCGCTCTGGGCCGGCGGGCTGCTGCTCGCCGCCTTCGTCCTCGTGGCGCTGCTGGCGCCGGTGATTGCGCCCTACGACCCGATCTACCAGGATGCCACCGCGCGGCTGACACCGCCCTCGCTGGCGCACTGGTTCGGCACCGACAATTACGGCCGCGACATCCTCTCGCGGGTGATCTTCGCGACGCGGATCGACCTGCAGCTGGCTTTCCTTGGCGTCGCCTTCCCCTTCCTCATCGGCACGACGGTCGGCACCGTCGCCGGCTATTTCGGCGGGCTCGTCGACACCCTGTTCATGCGGCTCGTCGACATCATCCTCGCCTTCCCCTTCCTCGTCCTGATGCTGGCGATCATCACCGTGCTCGGGCCCGGCCTCCAGAGCTTCTACATCGCCATGGCGCTGGTCGGCTGGGTCTCCTATGCCCGGCTGGTGCGGGCGGAGATCCTGATCCTGAAGTCGAGCGACTTTGCGCTCGCCGCGCGCAGCCTGGGGTATGGCCACGCCCGCATCATGTTCCGCCACCTTCTGCCGAACGCGCTGACCGGCTCGATCGTCTTTGCCATGTCCGACTGCGTGCTGGTGCTCCTGGCCGGCGCCTCGATCTCCTATCTCGGCCTTGGCGTGCAGCCGCCGCTGGCGGAATGGGGCATCATGGTCGCCGAAGGCCAAGGCTTCATCACCAAGGCCTCCTGGATCTCGGCCTTTCCCGGCCTTGCCATCGTGGCGCTCGCCTTCGCCTTCAGCCTCGTCGCCGACGGGCTCGGCGAGAAGCTCGGAGCGCGGCCATGAGCGCCGCGGTGCTTTCCGTCGAGGGCCTGACGGTCGAAAGCCGGGACGGCGCGACGCGCCGCGCCATCGTCGACGGCCTGTCCTTCACGCTCGGGCAAGGCGAGATCCTCGGCCTCGTCGGCGAGAGCGGCTCGGGCAAGACCATGGCCTGCCGCGCTCTGATGCGCCTCCTGACCTCGCCGAACCTTTCCATCTCCGCCGACGCCATCCACCTCGGCGGCCGCGACGTCTCGAAGCTCGGCGAGGCCGAGTTCGCTGGCATCCGCGGGCGGGAGATCGGCATGATCTTCCAGAACCCGTCAAGCCATCTCGACCCGGTGATGCGGATCGGCGCGCAGATCGCCGAGACGGTCGTCATCGCCAAGGGCGCCAGCCGGCGCGAGGCCAAGCGGGAGGCGATCGAGATCTTGCGCCAGGTCGGCATTCCCGATCCCGCGGCGCGCGCGGAAGCCTTCGTGCACGAGTTCTCCGGCGGCATGCGCCAGCGCGCGATGATCGCCGTGGCGCTGGCCTCCGACCCCAAAATCCTGATCGCCGACGAGCCGACCACGGCGCTCGACGTCACCGTGCAGGCGCAAGTGCTGCGGCTTCTGAAGGAGCTGCGCGACCGGCGGGGCATGTCGCTGATCTTCATCACGCATGATCTCGGCGTCGTCGCGCAGCTCTGCGATTCCATCGCCGTGCTCTATGCCGGAAGGCTCTGCGAGAAGGGGCCGGTGCGGCAGATCCTGCGCCAGCCGCGCCACCGCTACACCGCCGGCCTCATTGCCTGCCAGCCCGGCGGCGACGCAAGCCTCCGCCGGCTGCGGACGATCGAGGGCCAGCCGCCCTCGCCCTTCGCCATGCCGCCGGGCTGCCGCTTCCACCCGCGCTGCGCCCATGCCGCGGACGATTGCCGGCGCGAGCAGCCGCCGCTCCGAAGCTTCGACCCCGGCGAGGTGGCGGCCTGCTTCCATCCCGTGGCCGAGGCGCCGCCCGCCACCGGGATGCCGGCCCCGTTCCCGCAGGTGACCGCATGAGCGCCCGCCCGATCCTCGAGGTCGACGATCTCGTCGTGCGCTTTGCGCTCGGTGGCGGCGGCCCGCTCGGGCTCTCCAAGCGCACGCTCGCGGCGGTCAACGGCGTGTCGCTGAGCGTCACGGCGGGCGAGACGCTCGGCGTCGTCGGCGAGAGCGGCTCCGGCAAGTCGACGCTCGGCCGCGCCATCCTCGGCCTCGAGCCGGTCGCATCCGGCCATGTCGTCTTCGATGACCTCCGCGTCTCCGACGGCCGGCGCGAGGCGCTGCACCGGCTGCGGCGCGAGACGGCGATGGTGTTCCAGGACCCCGCCAACGCCTTGAACCCGAAGATGACGGTCGGCGCGACGCTCTTCGAGGTGCTGCGCGTCCACGGCAAGGTCCGGCGCGGCGGGGAGGGGGCCCGCGTCGCCGAACTCCTGACGCTGGTCGGGCTCGATCCGGCGCTCGCCGACCGCCGGCCGGGGGCACTGTCGGGCGGCCAGTGCCAGCGCGTCGGCATCGCCCGGGCGCTGGCGGTCGAGCCGAAGCTCGTCATCGCCGACGAGTGCGTCGCGGCCCTCGACGTCTCGATCCAGGGCCAGATCATCAACCTCTTCCTCGACCTGAAGGAAGAGATCGGCCTGACGCTGATCTTCATCGCGCATGATCTCGCCATCGTCCGCCGGCTCTCGGACCGGGTGGCGGTGATGTATCTCGGCCGCATCGTCGAGGAGGGGCCGACCGAGGCCGTGTTCTCGGCGCCGCGCCATCCCTATACCGCCGCCCTCATCGCCGCGATCCCGGAGATCGACCCCGACCGGCAATTGCCGGCAGCGCCGATATCCGGCGAGCCGCCGAGCCCGCTGGCGCTCCCCGCCGGCTGCGCCTTCCATCCCCGCTGCGCCTTTGCCGAGGACGTCTGCCGCAGCGGGCCGCCCCCGGCGCTGAACCGCGCCGACGACCATGGCTGGGCCTGCATCCTGCCGCCCGGCACGCTTTCACCGCCCCATCCACCCGCCCCTCCCGGAGAGACAGCATGACCCGACAGCGCCTGACCCGTCTTCTTGCCGCCACCATGCTGGCCGGCCTGACCCTCGGCACCTCGATCGCCGAGGCCGCCGGCGTCCTCACCATCGGCCGCCGCGAGGATTCCACCACCTTCGACCCCATCCTCTCGGCGCAGAACGTCGACAACTGGGTCTATTCCAACGTCTTCGACGTGCTGGTGCGCGTCGACAAGACCGGCACCAAGCTGGAGCCGGGCCTGGCCGAAAGCTGGACCGTCTCGGACGACGGCCTGACCTACACCTTCAAGCTCCGCGACGCGAAATTCTCCGACGGCTCGCTGGTCACCGCCGAGGACGCCGCCTTCTCGCTGCTGCGCATCCGCGACAATGAGGGCTCGCTCTGGTCGTCCTCCTACGCCATCGTCGACACCGCCGTCGCGACCGATCCGAAGACGCTGACGGTCAAGCTGAAGGAGCCCTCGGTGCCCTTCCTCGCCTCGCTGGCGCTGCCGAACGTCTCGGTCCTGCCGAAAGCCGTGGTCGAGGCCGATCCGGAAGCCTTCGCCGCCGCCCCGATCGGTTCTGGCGCCTTTTCGGTGAAGGAATGGATCCGCGGCGACCGTGTGATCCTCGAGAAGAACCCGAACTACTGGGAGGCCGACAAGGTGAGCCTCGACGGCGTCGAGTGGATCTCGGTGCCCGACGACAACACCCGCATGCTGAACGTCCAGGCGGGCGAGCTGGATGCCGCGATCTTCGTGCCGTTCTCGCGCGTCTCGACGCTGAAGGAGGACGCAAACCTCAAAGTGACGCTCGATCCCTCGACCCGCGAGGACGCGCTCCTCATCAACCACGAGCACGGCAAGCTCGCCGACAAGGCGGTGCGCCAGGCGCTGGACATGGCGATCGACAAGAAGGCGATCGTCGAGGCCGTGACGTTCGGCATCGGCGAGGTCGCCAATTCCTACATTCCGAAGGGCGCGCTCTACTACAACGCCGCCAACATCCAGCGCCCCTACGACCCGGAGAAGGCGAAGGAGATGCTGGCCGCTGCCGGCGCCTCGGACCTCTCGCTCGACTACAACGTCAAGGCCGGCGACGAGGTCGACGAGCAGATCGCCGTGCTCCTGCAGCAGCAGCTGCAGAAGGCCGGCGTCACCGTGGTGATCAACAAGGTCGATCCGTCGACGCAGTGGGACATGTTCACCGCCGGCGATTTCGACGTCGCGGTCGGCTACTGGACGAACGACGTGCTCGACCCCGACCAGAAGACCACCTTCGTCCTCGGCCACGACACCAACCTCAACTACATGACCCGCTACAAGAACGATGCGGTGAAGGCGATGGTCGCCGAGGCCCGCACCGAGGCGGACGCGACCAAGCGCGAGGCGATGTACGTGAAGCTGCAGGAGACGGCGAAGGAGGACGTCAACTGGGTCGACCTCTACTACTCCCCCTACATCAACGTGACCCGGACCAACATCGAAGGCTTCTACCAGAACCCGCTCGGCCGCTTCTGGCTGGAGGACGTCGTCAAGAAGTAGGGCCCCGGGCCCCCGTAGGGCTCTCCCATCCCGTCAGCACGCCGGCGACGGCGTGCCATACCCCGCAAGACGCAGAGGAAGAATGCCATGAAACGGATCGAGCTCGTCGAGAAGATCTTCGACGTCAAGCGCGAGAAGAACCTGAGCTGGAAGACGATCGCCGAAGAGATCGGCGGCTATTCCCAGCTCTTCATCATGACGGCGCTGCTCGGGCAGATGCGCCTGCCCAAGCCCCAGGCCGCAAAGGCGGCGGCGCTCTTCGGCCTCACCGAAAACGAGGAGAAGATGCTGGGCGAGGTTCCCTATCGCGGCGAGCAGAGCCTGGTGCCGCCGACCGACCCGACCCTCTACCGCTTCCACGAGGCGATGATGGTCTTCGGTCCGACGATGAAGGAATACATCCACGAGGAGTTCGGAGACGGCATCATGTCGGCGATCGACTTCGACCTCCAGATGGAGCGCGAGCCGAACGATGCCGGGGACCGCGTCCGCATTACCATGTCCGGAAAATTTCTGCCCTACCGCTACCACCAGCCGCAAGGCAATTTTCCGGCGCTCGGCTACAAGGAAAAGGACTGACCGCTCGGCCTGCTGCCGAAAGGCGGGGCCTGTCCCTCAGCCTCGCCCGTCCGGTCCCCTTTTCGAAAGGGCGTTCGGGCGGGCGGGCAGCGCACGAGGTTGCCGCGCTCCGAGCGTGGCCTTCAGGATGACGGCGAGCGTTGCGGCCGAGACGAAGCCGCAGAGCACCAGTTTCGACAAGTTCTCCATGACGCCGTCGATCTGAACGGCATGGACGACGCTGCCGACGACGATGACGGCCGCCAGAGAGAGATGCGCTCCCCGCCAGAAGGCCGGGCCGAGATGCCGCCGTGCGGCCGCGAGGCAGGCCGTCAGGACGATACCGACGAGGCCCATCACGCCGTAGACGGCGAACGGGGTGGGGGAAACCAGCAGCAGCGCATCCGTGATGTCCTCCGGGCTGGTGAGATAGAGCCCGAGCACATGCAGGAAGACGAGGAAGGCGACGACTGAGCCGGTGATGCGGTGCCAGCGGCGTTGCCGCGCAGGCCGCAGGAGGGGCAGGAACCCGCCGATCAGCACCGGCTGGAGAAACAAAAGGGCCAGCGCCACGACGCCGGCCATGCCGCCGATGACCCATAGCGCGTCGCGGCTCGCCTGAAGCGGGCTCGCGGCGGCGAGCGCCACCGGCACCACGGCGATGGCGAGGACGGCGAACCAGCCGAGACGCCGGCGCCACGGGCGCCGGGCGGGCGAGGGCGTGTGCTCTAGCGGGAGGGGGCGGCCCTCAGCTGCCGGCGGGAGCATCGGCCGGCGCCAGGATGACGTCGACGGCGATACCGGTGTCGCGGCTGCTGTCGAGAAGCGGCCGCAGGAAGACCGTGCCGAACTGCGGATCGTCATAGGCCATGTGGATGTGCGCCTGGCCGAAATTCGGCACGATCGGCGAGGTTTCCAGCCGGAAAGACCCGTCCGCCTCGGTCATCACGCTGCCGCGGTTGCTGGCCTCGCCCTCGCCGCCCCGCTCGGTCGATGCCCAGATTTGCACCCGGACATTGCCAAGGCCCTCGCAGCTGCCGGCTTTGCGGACGGTGCCGGAGACGGTGAACCCCTTGCCGAGATCGTCGACGAGCGGGGCATTGGCGACATAGTTGTTCTTGCCGCCGCGCATCGTTTCCGTGGCGGCGCATTCGGCGGTCTGCGCGGCGGCCGGAAGGACCGGCAGGGCCATGCCGAGCGCCAGCGCCAGCATTCCGGCGCGGCGATCGAAATGGCGTGTTGCGAACGGGGATCGGGACATCGTGCAGGTCTCCTCGGGAAGCGGGACGCATCGAACTCCCTTCGAGGTGGCACAGCGAAGGCGGTTCCGCCACCAGCCTCGCGAACACTTGACTCCCGTGTTTACGAAAAGCGGGCGGCTTCAGGCGGTTGCGGTGACATCCGCGGGGACTTTCGGCTCGGCGTCGAGATAGTCCTCGACGTAGAACTTGCGCCCGACGCGCAGCGCCACGGCGGCGAGCGGCGTCGCAAGCGCGAGGCCGAGGATGCCGAAGAGCGTGCCGAACAGCAGCTGGACCGAGATGGTCAGCGCCGGCGGCAGCGAGACCGCGCTCTCCTGGACGCGCGGGGTGATGAGATAGCTCTCGATGGTCTGGACGAGGATGTAGAGCCCAACGATCCAGAGCGCCGTCGTCACCCCATCCGAGAGCCCGAGCAGCACGGCCGGCACGGCCGCGAGGACCGGCCCGATGTTCGGGATGAAAGTCATCAGCGCGGCGAGGACCGCAAGGATCGGCGCGAGGGGCACGCCGAGCAGCCAGAGCCCGATCCCGGTCAGCACGCCGACGACGGCCATCGAGACGAACTGCGCCTTCAGCCAGCCGCGCAGCGCGATGCCGGCTTCCACCAGCATCGACTTTCCTTTCGGCCGGGCGGAAGGGGCGAGGAGCAGCGTGAAACCGGTCATGTAGGTGCCGGGACTGGCGGCGCCGTAGAGGCCGATGAAGGCGATGATGACGGCGTTCCCGAAAGCTCCGAAAGTCGAGGACAGCGCCGATTTGGCGCCGGTGCTCGACGGCGCGATGCTGCTCGGATCGAGTTTCTGCAGCGTATCGTTGATCCAGGCATGGTCGTCGATGTAGCTGCGCGCCGTTCGCAGCGCCACCGGAAGCCGGTCGAACAGTTGCTGCACCTGGTCGGCGAGGGCGGCGCCCGCGAGCCCGAGGAACACCAGCGCGAGGACGGTCAGGCCGACGCAGAAGACCGCGAGCCCGGTGCCCCGTGCCATGCCGGTCTTGTCGGCGATCCAGTTGCCGCCGCCGCGCAGGAAAACCGACATCAGGATGCCGGCGAAGACGACGAGAAGCACGTCCGGCGTCAGCCAGAGAAGCAGGACGAAGGCCGCCGTGAGGACGAGGATGGAAACGGTCGAGCGGGGCATGCCGGTCCTTGGCGTCAGTCCCGGGCCGTGCCGAATCCCGCTGGAAAGGCGGTGGATCCGAGAGACGCAGGGGATATAGGGGTACGCGTAGCTGGACGAGAAAAAGGGCGGGAACCGTCATGGTTCCCGCCCTTCCGCTTCAGTCCTGAAAGACTAGAGCTTGCGGTGCGCAGCCTCGCTGAGGCTGTCGGCGCCGCTCTTCACCGAGGACTTGGCGTCGCCCACGGCCTGCTGGGCCTCGCCCTTCACTTCCTGCGCCTTGCCGTCGGCCTGCAGACGCTCGTTGCCGGTGACCTTGCCGGCCGCCTGCTTGAGGTTGCCGACTGCCTCGTTGGCGAGGCCCGAAATCTTATCGCCCGTGCTACCCATCGATTTTCTCCCGCGGACATCCGTGTCGCTGGGGAAGAAAATGCGCAGCGTACGGTTTGGTTCATTCGGTCGTGAGAGAGGTGCGCACGGGCGCTCAAACGGCCCGCAGAACCGGCCAGCCGCCTACCAGCCGCACCAGACATTGCCCTTGCTCCGCCAGGGCTGCGCCAGGTCCTCGGCGATCAGCACGCTGCCGGCATCGCGCCCGTCGGCAAGCTGGATGGTGACGCGCGCCCTTCGGCTGCGGTCGCGCCGGCCGCTGTCGATGAGGCTGTAGCCGGGTGCCATCAAGGCGATCAGCCGGGCCCGCGCCGCCTCGCCGTCCGCCTTCTCCGCAGAACAGCCGGGATTGGCGATCGAGGGCGTGTCGACGTCGAGCAGCACCCAGGCGAGGCCCTTCTCTATGCCCATGTCGCCCTCCTCGATGCAGGTCGCCTTACGGTCGCTCCGGCTGGCCTCGGTGCAGACAGCCAGCGGCCCGTCTGCTGCGGCCGCGGGGGCGGGAAGGGCGGCGAAGCCGAGGACGAAGGTTGCGGCGAGAAGGGCCGGCACGAGCGTACCCGGCCGCCCGGCGCGCGTTTGGAGCCGGCATTCCGCGCCGCTTGCGTCGCGGATGGAAGGCTCCCCCGGGGAAAGCGGGCGGCAGCGTCTGGGGTCAGGCAGGATCATGATCGACGTTGGACCATGCCGGCCCTGTCAAGATCAACCCTGACGGGCCCTTTGGCCGCCGATGCGGTCGCTCGTCGCAGCGAAGTGATCCGCGCGCGCCGAAACGGCAGCTGTGTCAGCGCCCGGGAGCCTGACCGGCCGGTGATCCCCCCCGCCGCTCCCTAATGCCGGCGGGCCTTGAGGTCGAAGGCGATGGTGACCGTCAGTGCGAGCCACTGGCCGGTCGCGTCGTTCTCGGCGCCGAGGCGGTAGGCCATGCGGTCGAAGCCTGCGGTGCCGGTGACGTGCGCGGTGCCGTCCGGGTTCTCGGTGAAGCTGAAAGGCACCTCGATCGGCTGGCTGGTGCCCTTGATCGTCATCGTGCCCTTGCCGAGAAAGCCGCTCGCGGTCTTCTCGAAAGCACCGAGCGCGACGCTCGCCTGCGGTTGCGCCGCGGCGTCGAGGCCGTCGGGGCCGGCAAGGTTGGAGCGCACGAAAGCGTCGTCGATGGTCACCGATGCGCTGTCGACGACGACCTTCGCCGAGGCGCTGGCGAGGTTTTCGGGGTCGAAGACGACGGAAGCATCCCAGTTGCCGATCGTACCACCGACGGTCTTGCCGGAGAACGTCGCGGTGTAGCCAAGTGTCGAGGCCGGTTTGTCGATGGACCAGCGGGTGCCGGATGCCGCCGGGGCGGCGACCACGGCAGCGTTCGTCGCCCCGGTCGCGGCACTCCCGCCCCCGACGGCGAGGCCGCCGCCGAGGAAGATGGCGCTCGCGGCAATGGCAATGGGAATGGCGAGGAGCGCGGCCGACTGGCGCGGCAGCCGGCCCACCGGCAGCATGCGGGAGAAGGACGGCGCGCGGTCGACGAGGGAATGCTTCAGCGCGCCGGCGACGTGGAGGACGATCAGGCCGGCGACGGAGTAGGCGAGCCAGATATGGACGGTCTCGGCGGTCTCCTCGGTGGTCGCACTCGCCGCCACCGGCAGGTTCGGCCAGGGCAGGAGGTCGGAGAGGAAGAGCAGCGTCGGGATGCGGGTCGGCGAGGCCGAGACCAGTACCCAGCCGGACAGCGGTACCGCCAGCATCAGGACGTAGAACAGGAAATGCACGAGGCCCGCGAGGGCGGCCTCGGTGGGGCGCATGGCCCCATGCGGCGGCGGCGGGTTGAACAGCCGCCAGGCGATGCGCGCGAAGGTGAGCGTCAGCACCAGGAGGCCGACGGTCTTGTGCCACTGGAACAGCGTGAAGCGCAGCGTATCGGGAAAGATGTCGAGCCGGCTCATCGCAAACCCGATGGCGAGCTGGAACAGCATCGCCAGCGCGATCGCCCAGTGCAGCAGCATCGCCCCGGCATTGTAGCCCCGGACGGTCTCACGCCCGGCGGGGTCGAGCGCATCGCGGTTGAACGTCGTTCCCGGCATCGTCTTCTCCTGCGCTGACAGAGAAAGGGCCCGATCCTTGGACCGGGCCCTTCCTTCGGGAAGCGGCTTACTGCGCGCCGAACTCGGTCTCGATCGTCAGCTTGACGTCGTCGCCGATCGGACCGACCAGCGTGGCCACGCCGAAGTCGGAGCGCTTGATGGTGCCGGTGGCGGAGAAGCCAACGACCGGCTTCTTCGTCATCGGGTGCGGGTTCAGCGCGGCGTTCATCTTGACGTCGAGCGTCACCGGCTTGGTCACGCCGTGGAAGGTGAGGTCACCGGTCACCGTGCCGGTGTCGGCGCCGGTGGTCTTGATCTCGGTCGAGACGAACTTGATGTCCTTGAACTTGCCGGCGTCGAGGAACATGTCGCTCTCGATTTCGGCGGCGAAGTCCTTGTCGTCCTTGGGATAGTTCACGTCGACCGAGGCCGGGTCGATGGTCGCGGTGAGCTTCGACTTGGTCGGATCGGCCGGGTCGATCTCGAGCGTCGCCTGGATGCCGTCGAAGCGACCGATGTAGTTGGACACGCCGAAATGGCTGACCGACCAGAGCAGGTTGGTGTGGGTGGGGTCGCTGACATAGCTGCCGGCGGGAACGCCGATGGTCTGGGCGGAAGCTGCGGAGACGCCGACGAGCGCGGTCGAGGCGATGATCAGGGATTTCACGAGTGTCATGGTCGCTTACGTTCCTTAGGTTGGAAGTAAACCGACCCTAAGCGATCGTATCGCAGCGCAAA
The DNA here is from genome assembly GCF_055730105.2 of Mesocryomonas lacus. Lineage (NCBI taxonomy): Bacteria > Pseudomonadati > Pseudomonadota > Alphaproteobacteria > Hyphomicrobiales > Aurantimonadaceae > Mesocryomonas > Mesocryomonas lacus. The sequence continues at coordinate 1,040,411 of NZ_JBUZWF020000001.1, read as the reverse complement.
ATCCCGGCAGGTGCGACGCACTGTTCAGCGTCAGGCGTCTTCAGGGGCAGCCGCGGCCGGATTTTGCCTTTGTCGAGGAAGGATATTTTCCGTGGGCGCCGCGGGTTTGTGCTGGTCGCACCAGGGTTCTGGCGGTGTTCTGGCGGGGATGCACCGGGCGATCCGCCCGGCGCATCGAGCCTGTCAGTTCGGCTGGCGGGCGGTCGCCTCGCACACTTCCACATGCTTCAGCAGCGCGTCCATGCTGAGGATGGCACTGATCGAGCGGACGTCGCGGCCCTTGAGCTGCGGGGCGTTCTGCACGTTCTGCAGGCGCTTCAGGAGATCGGCACGTGTCATGGCATTTCCTTTCCGTTGATGGGGTTTGACGGACGTTTCAATGCGCGGCGGCAAGCCGGACCGGGCTGATCGGCAGTTCGATGTCCACCTCGAGCGTCGAGACGGCATTGCCGCTGTCCATCTTCACCTTCACCTTGTCGCGATCGATTTCGACATGCTTGGCGATGACGGCGAGAATCTCCTCGCGCAGCAGCGCCACCAGATCGGACTGGCCGATCGTCGAACGCTCGTGCGCGAGGAGAATTTGCAGGCGCTCGCGGGCCGCCGGGGCGGTGGTGCGCTTGTTGAGGAAGCTGAACAGGCTCATGCCGCCCTCCGTCCGAACAGGCGTCCAAGGAAACCCTTCCGGTCGCCCGGAACGGTCATCGCAATGTCGGCGCCGTTTAGGCGGCGCGCGGCGTCCATGTAGGCCCGCGCCGGGGCGCTGGTGGCATCGCTGATCGTCACCGGCGTGCCGGTGTTCGAGGCGCGCAGCACTTCCGGGCTTTCCGGAATGATGCCGAGCAGCGGGATCGACAGGATCTCCAGGACGTCCTCGACCTTCAGCATGTCGCCGCGCTCGGCGCGGGCGACGTCGTAGCGGGTGAGGAGGAGATGCTTCTCCATCCGCTCGCCGCGCTCGGCCTTCAAGGTCTTGGCATCGAGGATGCCGATGATGCGGTCGGAGTCGCGCACCGAGGAGACTTCCGGATTGGTCACGACGACGGCGACGTCAGCATGGCGCATGGCCAGCGTCGCGCCACGCTCGATGCCGGCCGGGCTGTCGCAGATCACCCAGTCGAACTTTTCGCGCAGCTCGGCCATCACGCGGTCGACGCCCTCGACGGTGAGGTTGTCCTTGTCGCGGGTCTGCGAGGCCGGAAGGAGATGCAGCGTGTCGATCCGCTTGTCGCGGATCAGCGCCTGGGCAAGCTTGGCATCGCCCTGGACGACGTTGATGAGGTCGTAGACCACGCGCCGCTCGGCGCCCATCACGAGGTCCAGGTTGCGCAGGCCGACGTCGAAGTCGACCACGCAGACGCTCTGTCCGCCCTGGGCCAGGGCTGCGCCAAGGGCTGCCGTCGACGTCGTCTTGCCGACACCGCCCTTGCCCGATGTCACCACCATCACTCGTGCCATCTCAGGCCTCCTTCTATTTCAATTCGTCAAATTCAGGCGAGGACGGCGGTCTTCAGCTCGTCGCCGTCCAGCCAGGCCTGAATGGATTGGCCGACAAGGCCAGGTTCGATGTCTTCGGCGGTCTTGTAGAGGCCGTCGATCGCGATGAGTTCGGCCTGCAGCTTGCGGCAGAAGATGCGCGCACCGGCTTGGCCTGCCGAGCCCGCCAGCGCCCGGCCGCGCAGCGCGCCGTAGACGTGGATCGAGCCGCCGGCGATGACTTCCGCGCCCGAGGCGACGGAGCCGAGAATAGTGACGTCGCCCTCGGGAAAGATGATCGACTGGCCGGAGCGCACGGGCACGTCGACGAGAAGCGATGCCTGTGCCGGCAGGATGGGCGACGGTTGTGGCGCGGTTGCGGCGGACGGTGCCGTGGTCGTCGAGGGAACCGCGGCGTCGTCGACGGCCTCGATGTCCTCGGCGGCACGGCCACCGCGCATTTCCGGCGGCATGCCGGGCGACAGCTGCGAGGGGATGGCGCCTTCGATGCCCATGATCCGGACGTTGCGCTCGCCGAGCGCCGCGATGAGGCCGGTCAGCGCCTCGCGGTCGATGCCGAGGCCGCCGATGTCCAGCACGATCGGCCTGCCCAGGAAGAAGCCGGTCGAACGCTTGGCGAGGTCGTCGAGGCTCGCCAGCCAGTCTTTCAGCGGAAGCTCCGGCGAAAGGACGAGAGCGAGGAAGGATCTGCCGCGGAGGCGGACCGGTTTGATCATGGTTAACGCTTCGGTCATCTTGGTTAAGGCTTGGTTGCGGTACGATCTAAGCCCGTCATCGTTAACAAGGCGTTAAGTTCTCGACCCTGTGCCGAGCTTACGGTCCGCCCGGCACCAAACCTAAGCATCTGACGATGCTGGGATTTTATTTTGGGCTGGGACGGCGCCGCCTCCGACCTGAAATGCTTCAGGCCTTGAATTGCAGGGGGCGGGGGCGACATCCCGCAAGAGGGGCCCTCCGGCCCGGAAGGATCCCGATGTCGGTTCGAAACCTCGATGCCCTGTTTCGTCCCCGCGCCATCGCGCTGCTGGGGGCCAGCACCGTCGAGCGCTCGATCGGCGCGGTGCTCGCCCGCAATCTCATGGAAAGCGGCTTCGACGGCCCGATCCTGCCGGTCGATCCGCAGCGCCGGGTGATTCGCTCGGTGCTGACCTATCCCGGCGTCGCCGACCTGCCGGTGACGCCGGACCTTGCCGTCATCGCGACGCCCCCGGACACGCTGCCGGGCCTCATCGACGATCTCGGCCGGCGCGGATGCCGCGCGGCGATCGTCGTCACCGCCGGTTTCGGCGAGGATGGCGGGGCCGAGGGGATCGCCCTTCGCCAGGCGATGCTCGATGCCGCAAAGCCGCATCTCCTGCGCATCGTCGGGCCGAACGGGCTCGGCGTGATCTCGACGCAGAGCGGCATCAATGCAAGCTACGCCCACCGCGCGCCAGCGCCGGGCAACATCGCCTTCCTCACCCAGTCCGGCCTGATCGCGACCTCGGTGCTCGACTGGGCGGCTGAGCGCGGCATCGGCTTCTCCCATATCGTGTCACTCGGCGCGATGAGCGACGTCGACTTCGGCGACATGCTCGATGTTCTCGAATCCGACCCGCACACGCGGATCATCCTCCTCTACGTCGAGGCGATCACCGAGGCGCGCAAGTTCATCTCGGCGGCGCGGATCGCCTCGCGCACCAAGCCGGTGGTGGTGGTGAAGGCGGGGCGCACGGCCGAGGGCGCGCTGGCGGCGATGGCGCACAGCGGCGTCGTCGCGGGATCCGATGCCGTCTACGACGCCGCCTTCCGGCGCGCCGGCATGCTGCGGGTCGACACGCTCGGCGAGCTGTTCCAGGCGGTGGCGACGCTCTCCTCGGGCTTGCGCGTGCGCGGCGACCGGCTGGCGGTGCTGACCAATGGCGGGGGCATCGGCGTGATGGCGGCCGATGCCGTCGCCCGCACCGGGGGGCGCCTCGCCGAACTGCCGGCGGCAACGCTCGAGGCGCTCGCGGCCTTGCTGCCGAAAGGCGCCGAGGTCGCCCATCCCGTCGACATCCGGGGCGATGCGGACGGCACGCGCTATGCCGCGGCCGCCGCGATGCTGCTGGATTCGGGGGCGGCCGACGCCGTGCTGGTGCTGAACTGCCCGACGGCGCTGGCAGATAGCCTCGCGGCCGCGAAGGCGGTGGCCGAGGTCGCCGGCAAGCGGCGCAAGCCCGTGCTCACCTGCTGGCTCGGCGGCGAGTCGGCCGATGCCGCGCGGCGCATCTTCGACGGCGCCAAGGTCGCGACCTACACCACCCCCGAGCGGGCCGTGCAGGCCTTCGTGCAGCTCGACGACTACCGCCGCAACCAGGATCTCCTGATGCAGACGCCGGGCGGCACGGCCGAGGCGCTGCGGTTCGACCGTCCGCAGGCGGAGGCGCTGATCGCCGAGGCGCGCGCGGCCGGGCGCAGTGTGCTGCACGGCCCGGCGGCGCTGGCGCTGCTCTCGGCCTACGGCATTCCGACGGTCGAGACCGCCGTCGCCGCCGATGCGGACGCGGCCTGTGCGGCTGCCGAGGCGATCGGCTTTCCGGTGGTGCTGAAGATCCGGTCCGACGACATTCACCTGAAGTCCGACGTCGGCGGGGTTCATCTCTCCATCGGCTCGGCCGCGGTGCTGCGCGAGGCGGCGGCCGACATGCTGGCCGCGGTACGGGCGAAGGCGCCGGGGGCCGTGGTCGACGGCTTCCTCGTTCAGCCGATGATCCGCCGCGGCGAGACCCGCGAGCTCAGCCTCGGCGTCTCGGAAGACAAGGTGTTCGGGCCGGTGATCCTGTTCGGCGAGGGCGGCACGGCGGCCGACGTCATCGGCGATCGGGTGGTCGGCCTGCCGCCGCTGAACGACGTCCTCGCCGGCGAGATGATCGCCCGGACCCGCGTCTCGAAACTGTTCGACGGCCACCGGGGCGGGACCGCGGTCGACCGCGCGGCGGTGGCGCTGGCGCTGGTGCAGCTGTCGCACCTCGCCTCGGACCTGGCCGATGTGATGTCGCTCGAGATCAACCCGCTGATCGCCGGCGCCAGGGGCGTGCTGGCGCTCGACGCCCGGATCGTCCTCAGGCCAGCGGGCACACGGCGGCCGCCGCCGGCGATCCGTCCCTATCCGCGCGAGCTTGCCCATCCCGCCCGCACGAACCGGGGCATGGCCTATGCCGTCCGGCCGATCCGGCCGGAGGACGAGGCGGCGATCGTGCGGATGCTGCAGGCGTCTTCGCAGGACGACGTCCGGCTGCGCTTCTTCGCCCCGCGCAGCGATTTCAGCCATGCCTTCGCTGCCCGGCTGACCCAGGTCGACTACGACCGCGAAATGGCCTTCGTGGCGCTGGCCGATGGATCGGACGAGATCAGCGGCGTCGTCCGGCTGATCGCCGATCCCGATGGCGAGGCCGGCGAGTTCGCGGTGATGGTCCGCTCCGACCTGAAGGGCGTCGGCCTCGGCTCGCTGCTGATGTCCGAGATCCTCGCCTATGCCGGGAAACGCGGGATCGTCAGGGTGCACGGCGAGGTGCTGCGCGAGAACACGCAGATGCTGAAGATGGTGAAGCGGATCGGCTTCGGCTCGAAGTCCAAGCCGGACGACGCCTCCGTGGTGCTGGTGGAGATCGCGGTGCCGGCCTGAGGCCGCCAGAATGATTCACGTGAAACACAAAAACGCAGAAGGCCGCCGGATCGCCCGGCGGCCTTCTGGTGAATAGAGTATTTCGAAGCACCGAATTTTCGCCGAAGCCATAGATCCCGCTGTAGCGGGATCTGCCTTCAGCGAGCGGGTGAAATCACCCCCTCGACTGGCTGCTTTAGTTGGCGGGAGCCGGGGTCGCAGGGCCTGCCGGAGCCGGGGTTGCAGGCTCAGGCGTTGCCGTGGCCGGCGGGGTCGCGGCTTCCGGCGCGGGGGCGACAGGGGTTGCCGCCGGGGTCTCGACCGTGGTGTTCGCGCCCGTGGTCGGCGTCTGTGCCGGACCGCCGGCGAAGAAGGCGAAGTAGAGGACCGCCAGCACCACGAGGCCGCCGAGAATGAACCAGACGGCGCTGAGGCTGCTCTGGCGGGGTGGGGGTGTATGGCTCACGTCGTCTCTCCCAGGGCTCGCTAAAACTGTCGGCCCGTTAGAGACTGCAACCTGCCCGGCTTGGGAAGGTTCCGCCGCGACCCGGAGGCGTGGGCCTGACGACCAAGCTGCATAGCCTCAAGAAGACCTGTGAGAGCGTCGCTTACGTGCGGCAGCCTAGTGGCGACAATCCCAAGCCCAAGTCGTCCACGGCAGTCTGGCCGGTAACCGTCCAGCGGCTATCCGCCGAACAGGTCGCGGAACAGCGAGCGGTCGGAGGCGCGGCCGCCGCCGCCATTGTCGACTGGGCCCTCCAGGATGGCGCCGGGCTCCGGCCGGTCGCGGCGGACAATGCGCGAGGGACCGCGGGCGGGGGCGATCTCGTCGGGCGCCCGCATGGCGCCGCCGCCGTCGTAATAGCCGTCCTCCGGCGGCAGCTCGCCACTGCCGTAGATGTCCTGTTCCGGCGGCAGCGGGTCGACGCCGTAGATGTCGTCGTCCGGCAGCGCCTCGCGGCGGCGCGGCGCCGGCTCGCGGGCGACGGTGCGCGGCGCGATCTCGGTCGGCTGCGTCGTCATCGGCGGCAGCTCGGCCGATGGCGCCTCGGCCTCCGGCTCTCCGCGCGGCGGCGGCATGCCGGCATTCGGGTCGGTGCCGGCCGGCGGCAGCTCGCTGTCGTAGAATCCGCCCGTCGGCTCGTCCGGATTGGTCGAGGCGGTGAGCGGCGCCTCATGCTCGCCGCCGATCTGGTAGTCGCCCGGCAGCGGCATGGCCGGCAGGCCCTGGTGGGCGGCGACCATGAAGGCATGCCAGGCCTCGGCCGGCAGCCCGCCGCCGGTGACCTTTTTCATCAGCGCGCCATTGTCGTTGCCGATCCAGACGCCGGTGGTGAGGTTGGCGGTGTAGCCCAAGAACCAGGCGTCCTTGAAGTCCTGCGTCGTGCCGCTCTTGCCGGCCGCCTGCCAGCCGGGGATCGCGGCCTTGCGGCCGGTGCCGGAGGTCACGACGCCTTCGAGCATGGCGTTCATCATCGCCACGATGTCGTTGGTGACGATGATCGGCGGCACCGAGGCCTCGCGCTCGTAGAGCACCTTGCCTGCCGAATCGGTGACGCGGTTGACAAGATGCGGCGTCGCCTCGTAGCCGCCATTGGCGAAGGGCGCGTAGGCGCCGGTCAACTCGACCAGCGAGACCTCGGACGTGCCGAGCGCGATCGAGGCATTGTCGACGAGCGGCGTCTTCACGCCCATGCGGGCGGCGGTCTCGATCACCGCCTTGGCCCCGACATTATTCGTCAGCTGCGCGGCGATGGTGTTCAGCGAATGCGCCAGCGCATAGGCGACCGTCACTGGTCCGCGGAATTTCCGGTCGTAGTTGGACGGCGTCCAGTTGCCGATCTTGGTCGGGGCGTCGTCGACCATGGATTCCGGCCGCCAGCCGTATTCCAGCGCGGTCTGGTACACGAAGGGCTTGAAGGCCGAGCCCGGCTGGCGCTTGGCGTCGACCGCGCGGTTGAACTGGCTGTCGGCATAGTCGCGCCCGCCGACGAGCGCGCGGATCGCGCCGGTGCCGTCGACGGCGACGAGCGCACCCTGGCTGGCATTGGCCTTCGCCCCGTCGAGCGTTTCGCGGATCGCCTTCTCGGCGTCCTTCTCGAGCCCGAGGTCGATGGTCGTCTCGACGACGACGTCGCCTTTCACGTCGCCGACCAGCGTCTTCAGGTCGCGCATGACGATGTCGGCGGCGTAGTTCTCCGCGCCGTTCCAGTAGCTCTTAGAGCCCGTCGACTTTTCCTCGAGCGCCGCGTCGAGCTGCGCCCTATCGATCATCTTCTCGTCGAGCATGGCCTGCAGCACGACGGCCGCGCGCGCCTTGGCGGCGGCCGGGTCCTTGACCGGCGAGAGGCGCGAGGGCGCCTTGAGGAGCCCGGCCAGCAGCGCCGCCTCGCCGAGGTCGACGTCCTTGGCCGACTTGTTGAAGTAGCGCCGGGCCGCCGCCTCGACGCCGGTGGCGCCCGAGCCAAAATAGACCCGGTTGAGGTACATCTCGATGATCTGGTCCTTGGTGAACTTCTGTTCCAGCCAGATCGAGAGGATCGCCTCCTGCACCTTGCGCTGCAGTGTCTGCTCGGGATTGAGGAAGATGTTCTTGGCCAGCTGCTGGGTCAGCGTCGAGCCACCTTGCACGGTCGCGCCCGCCGCCATGTTCTCGGCAAAGGCCCGGACGATGCCGACGGGGTCGACGCCCCAGTGCGAATAGAAGCGCCGGTCCTCGATCGCCATCACCGCCTGCGGGATAAAGCTGCTCATCTCGTCAAGCGAGACAGCCTCGCCGCCGGTCAGGCCGCGGTTGGCGAGGAGATCGCCGGAGACCGAGACGATCTTGACGTTCGGCGGCCGGTCCGGAATCGCCCAGGCCTCCTGCGGCAGCTTGATGGCGAAATAGGCGATAACAGCGAGAACCGCGAGCGCGCCCCAGAGCCCGGTGAAGAAGGCGAGCCGGAACACATGGCCGAAAAAGCTGCGCCGACGCCGCGGCGTCCGGCCGCCCCGCCCATCCCCGCTTCCGCCGCCGTCCCCATTATTGCCGCCGCCGCCGCCGAAGAAACGCCGGCGCCGCGCATGGCCGTCATCCTCGAGGGCCGGCTCGGCCTTCGCCTGTCGGCGGGGGGCCTTGCGGGACGGCTCGCTGTCGCTGCGGACGGCACGATCGTCGGCCGACAGCCGGAAATCATCTTCCTTCCGGTCCGCGCCGAAGCTCGGTTCGATGCGTTCGCCTTTGCGCCGTGGGGCCATGAATACCTTTGCCTTGCCGCTCCGCGGGAACGCGCTGCTGTCGGGGGTCGCCACGGCGACCGACCGGCGGGATACCAAACCGCTGGGATGGCCGCGGGGCGTTGCCGCGATCGGGGTCGATTGGACACTAAATGCGGCTATTTAACGGGGCCTTAAGCAAGGCCGCAGCGTCGGATCGTCCGGCTTTAGCGCATTTGGCGCCCGTCGCCAAAGGCTTTACGGGACCGTTTGCAGCTTTTGGGCACCCCGCTGCGATGACGGCCGCTGCCGACAGGCAAAAGGGGCCGGCACGCCTGTGCCAGCCCCTTCTTATGGAGATGTCGAAGGTCGTTTCAGCGGTCGGCGAAGGCGATGAGGTCGGCGGTCAAGCGATCCTTCTCGGTGAAGTAGAGGCCATGCGGCGCGCTTTTATAGACCTTGAGTTCGGCTGAGGGGACAAGTGCCGGAACGCGCTCTGCCGAGGCGGCGAAGGGAACGGTCTGGTCGGCGTCGCCATGGATGACGAGCGTCGGCACCTTGAAATGCGCCATGTCGGGCCGGAAGTCGGTCCGCGCGAAGGCGTTGACGCAGTCGAGCGTCGCCTTCGGCGAGGCCATGAGGGCGAGCGACACGAACTGGTCGAGGATCTCGGCCGAAATCTGGAAGTTCAGCATGCCCGCGTTGAGGAAGCTTTTGGCAAAGCCCGCAAGGAAATGCGGCCGGTCGGCGCGCAGGCCGTCGAGGATTTGCTCGAAGACGCTGGCATCGACGCCCTCCGGATTGTCGGAGGTCTTCAGGAGGTAGGGCGTCACGGCCGAGACCAGCACCGTCTTGGCGACGCGCTTGCCACCATGCCGCGACATGTAGCGGGCAACCTCGCCGCCGCCCATCGAGAAGCCGACGAGCACGGCATTGTCGAGGCCGAGCTGGTCGAGCACCGCGGCAAGATCGTCCGACAACGTGTCGTAGTCGTAGCCGTCATAGGGCTGCGATGACTTGCCAAAACCGCGACGGTCATAGGCGACGACCCGGAAGCCGGCCTCGACGAGCGGTGCTGCCTGATACTCCCACATCGCCGAGGTCACTGGCCAGCCGTGGATCAGGACGATCGGCGTGCCGGTCCCCCAGTCGGTGTAGTAGAGCTCGGTCTGGTCGGCGGTCTTGATGAAAGGCATGCGGGACTCCTTACAGAGGGCAGGCGCCGGGCAAAGGGCAGGCGCTGGGCTGGAGTGTCCCAAATCGCTGGATGCCGGGAGTGTTCCCTCCTCGCAGCCATGTGAGCGGGCAAGGCACAAGGGCGAAACGCAAAATGGCCGGTCCTTGCGGACCGGCCATGGCGTCATGTCGGGATCGTTTGAAAACGCGGTTCTCGGAGGCCGAGATCTTCAAGTTTTCTCAGAAGACGTCGAGCGTGAAGCGCTTCGAAATGCCGAGACCGAAAGTGTACTGGTCGCTGTCGCCAACGCGGACAACCGGCGAATCCTTGGCGTCGCCGATCATGCTGGTCCAGGACGCATCGGCGTTGAGGAACCAGTCGGGGCGGAACTCGTAGCGGGCCGCGGCGGCGATGCCGGCCGACTTGAAGCCGCCATCGGGATCGTAGGCGCCGAGACGGCCGCCCGAGTTGAAGGACTCGGTGTTCGAGACGCCGAAATAGGTGTCCATGTAGTCTTCCGAGGCGAAGGAGACGACCGGGCCGGCCTTCAGCTCGAGTTCCGGGGTCGGCCGGGCGATGAGGTTCGCGCCGACTTCGCCCATGAAGCCTTCCGCGCCGCCGAAGGCGTAGCGCACGGCACCGTAGATCTCGGCATACTGCCACTCGTAGCCGAGCTTGATGCCGGCGGCGTAGGTGGCGTCGACGTCGCGCAGGCCGCGCAGCTCGTCATAGTCGCGCGCCTCGCGCTCGCCGATGTAGTCGAAGGACGGCGCGATCGACAGACCGCCGCCCTGCGGCGAGGTGCTGCCGAGCTCCAGAACGCCGGGGATGTTGAGGTAGCCGAGGTTGATGATCGGGAAGGGCGAGACCTCGTAGTCCTTCGAGCCTTCATATTCCGGCTGGATCCGGCCGCCGACGCCGAGCTCGATGATAAGGTCGGTGCTGGTGGTGACCAGCGGGGCTTCGGCCGGCGCATCGTAGGTCGTCATGTCGGCGGCAAGGGCCGGGGCCGCGGCAACGAGGGCGAGAAGAGAGGCGGCGAGAAGGGTACGGGACATCTGCGAACTCCGGGAGGCGGCTCGGTGGCTGAGCCGGTGCATGGATGAAGCTCTCGTCTGAAACCGCCGGGCCGGCAATCACCAAAGCAACACACCGGCGCCGGGACCGTCCCGGGGCCGGTGTTTGGCCAGACAACGTTGCAGGAAGGCCACGATTCGCAACACGTTGCCGCGATTTCGTCACATTCGAATTCCGCTAGGGAAGGCGCCGGGAAGGCGGCTTCAAGCCTTGGTTGCGCCGAGTGCCGCGAGCACCCGCGCCCAAGAGCGCTGGCCCTTGTGGAAGGAGGTCAGCTCGTACTTCTCGTTCGGCGAATGGATGCGGTCGTCGCCGAGCGCGAAGCCGATCAGCAGCGAATCCATGCCGAGGCGCCGCTTGAACTCGCCGACGACCGGGATCGAGCCGCCCATGCCGATCATCACCGCCGGCTTCGGCCATTCGTCGGACAGCGCCTGGCGCGCCGTGGTCAGCACGGCCGAATCGAAGGGCAGCTGGATCGCCGGCGAGGCGCCGTGCTCGTGGAAGGTGACCGAGCAGTCGGCCGGCAGGCGCTCGGTGACGAAGGCGCGGAAGGCGTCGCGGATCGCCGCCGGGTTCTGCTCGAAGACGAGGCGGAACGAGATCTTGGCCGAGGCCTCCGAGGCGATCACGGTCTTGAAGCCCTTGCCGGCATAGCCGCCGGTGATGCCATTGACCTCGGCGGTCGGCCGCGACCAGGTCTGCTCGAGCACCGAGCGGCCCTTCTCGCCGGCGGGCACCGACAGGTCGACCGAGCCGAGGAAGGCGGCCTCGTCGAAGCCGAGCGCATCCCAGACCGCCTTGACGCTGTCCGGCAGTTCCTGGACGCCGTCGTAGAAGCCGGGGAGCGTCACCCGGCCCTCGTCGTCGTGCAGGTCGGCGATGATCTCGGCGAGGATCCGGATCGGGTTGGCGGCCGCTCCGCCGAAATAGCCGGAATGCAGGTCCTTGTCGGCGGCGCGGATCACCACTTCCTCGCCGACGAGGCCGCGCAGGCCCGTCGAGATCGCCGGCGTGTCCTTGTCCCACATGTTGGTGTCGCAGATCAGCGCGATGTCTGCGGTGAGCTCGGCCTTGTTGGCATCCATGAACGGCAGCAGCGAGGGCGAGCCGGACTCCTCCTCACCCTCGAGGAAGATCGTCACCCGGCAGGGCAGTTCGCCGGTCTCGGCCTTGAAGGCGCGGCAGGCCTCGATGAAGGTCATCAGCTGGCCCTTGTCGTCCGACGAGCCGCGGCCGGTGATGCGCCTGGCGCCGTCCGGCATGGTCACGAGCTGCGGGTCGAAGGGGTCGGTGTCCCAAAGCGCCACCGGATCGACCGGCTGCACGTCGTAATGGCCGTAGAACAGGACGTGCGGCGTGCCGGCGGGGCCGTCGTGGTGGGCGACCACCATCGGATGGCCGGCGGTATCGCGCACCTCCGCCTGGAAACCGATGGCGGACAGGTCGCCGGCCAGCCACTCCGCCGCGCGGCGGCAGTCGCCGGCAAAGGCCGGGTCGGTCGAGATCGAGGGAATGCGCAGGAGATCGCGGAGGCGCTCGACCGAGCGGTCGAGGTTGAGGTCAAGGCAGGCGAGGATGCTGTCGAGGCTGGGCATGTCGGCTCCTTGCGAAGGAATGGCGGCTTGCCGCCTTGCCGGGTCTAGATCAAAGTTTCGGCGGGAGGACAAGGCAGGCCGGCGCTCCGGCACCGGCGAGGCGGCGTGGTTCAATGGGGATCTGGCATGGCGCAGGGGGCCTTCGTCCGGTGGCGCGAAGCAGGTGGCGTGGGCCCGCGGGCAGGCATTGGAGATGACGCGGGTCGTATGCGCGACGGGACGCGGCCGGTAGCTCTCGCCGTGGGCCAGTGGATCACCTGATGCGCCCTCTCCGCTCGTCATCCCGGACTTGATCCGGGATCCATGCCCGAGCCATCTCCGGACTGGGACCGCCGGCAACAAATTCTACAATTCTGTAGTGATTCTGACGTCTTCGGCGCTGAGGAATGGATCCCGGATCAAGTCCGGGATGACGAAAAAAAGGGAAAGAAAAAAGAAAGAACGCGCCCCTCACAGCACAAAGCCGCCGCGGCACGAGGGGGACTGCCGCGACGGCTTCGTTGCAACAGCCGGCGGTCCACGAGGGGGGATCGGACCTGCCGGCTCTATTCGGCTCGAAAGCGGGGGACGACGCTCTGGCCGAAGACGGCGCTTGGCGCGCCGTTGCTGAAGATGTGCGCCTTGGCGGTGTCGTGATCAAGAAGTGTAGCGGCTAAATCCGTCACTTGCGTGTGAAAAAACCTAAACATTCGGAAAGGATCGCCAAGTCTCTCCCAAGAATTCGCAACAAAACCGAGCGATGCCGTGGGCTTGGCGGCTGGCGGCCCGCAGCCGTCCGCCCGCTGCCTCAACGGGGGCAAAGAGGGCCGGCGACGGGGCGGCTCGGATGGACTCTTTTCGCCCGCCGCGATAGGCAACGCGCATGAAAAAAGGCGATCATCTCTTCCTGGTCGATGGGTCGGCCTACATCTTCCGCGCCTACCACGCGCTGCCGCCGCTGACGCGCAAATCCGACGGCACGCCGGTCGGCGCCGTCGCCGGTTTCTGCAACATGCTGTGGAAGCTGGTGGAGGAGTCGCGCGACACCTCGGTCGGCGTCGTGCCGACGCATTTCGCGGTGATCTTCGACCATTCCTCGACGACCTTCCGCAACGAGCTCTACGACCAGTACAAGGCGAACCGCTCGGCCCCGCCCGAGGATCTGGTGCCGCAGTTCGGCCTGATCCGCGAGGCGGTGCGCGCCTTCGACCTGCCCTGCATCGAGAAGCAAGGTTTTGAGGCCGACGACCTCATCGCGACCTATACGCGGCTTGCGGTCGAGGCCGGCGGCGACGTCACCATCGTCTCCTCCGACAAGGACCTGATGCAGCTCGTCGGTCCCTCCGTCATCCTCTACGACCAGATGAAGGACAAGCGCCTCGGCCCGGAGGAGGTGAAGGAGAAGTTCGGCGTCTACCCCGAGAAGATGATCGACCTGCAGGCGCTGGTCGGCGACAGCTCCGACAACGTGCCGGGCGTGCCGGGTATCGGCCCGAAGACCGCGGCCGACCTCCTCGACACGTTCGGCGATCTCGAGACGCTGCTGTCGCGCGCCGGCGAGATCAAGCAGGCCAAGCGCCGCGACAACCTCATCGAATTCGCCGACCAGGCGCGGCTGTCGAAGAAGCTGGTGACGCTCGACCAGAACATGGACCTCGACGTGCCGCTGGACGACCTTTTCATCCACGAGCCCGATGGCGAGAAGCTGATCGCCTATCTGAAGGCGATGGAGTTCAACACGCTGACGCGGCGCGTCGCCGCCGTGCTCGGCGAGGACGCCAGCGCCATTGCGTCAGCGTCGATTGCCGTCGACGGTCCGGCGCGCGGGCCCGACCTCGACCCGCAAGGTGGCGCGGGCCGCACCGCGGGCTTCGTTCCGGCGGAAGGGGCGGGCCTGCTGCCGATGGCGCCGTCGCATCTCGTTGCCGCGCGCCGCGAGGCTGCGTCCGCCGAGAGTTTCGACCGCAGCGCCTACGTGACCATCCGCGACTCCGCGACGCTCAGAGCCTGGATGGACAAGGCCCGCGAGACAGGGATCCTCGCCTTCGACGTCGAGAGCACTTCGCTCAACGCGATGACGGCCGAGCTCGTCGGCGTCTCCTTCGCGGTCCGGCCAGGCGAGGCGGCCTATCTGCCGTTGGCGCACGTCTCGGCCGAGGCCGGCGACCTCCTCGCCAGCGACGAGAGCCGCTCGGGCGTCGGCGCGCAGGTGCCGCTCGGCGCGGCGCTGGAGATACTGAAGTCCGTGCTGGAAGACGCCTCGATCCTGAAGATCGGGCAGAACTTCAAGTACGACTACCTCGTGATGCTGCGCTACGGCATCGCGATCGCCGGCTTTGACGACACCATGCTGATCTCCTACGCGCTCGACGCCTCGTCCTCGCTCGAGGGGCACGGGATGGACGAGCTCTCCGAGCGCTTCCTTGGCCACAAGCCGATCAGCTACAAGGAGCTCTGCGGCTCCGGCAAGTCGCTGAAGCCGCTCGCCAGCATCGACATCGCCCGCGTCACCGAATACGCGGCGGAGGATGCCGACGTGACGCTGCGGCTGTGGCGCGTCCTGAAGCCGCGCCTCGTCGCCGAGGGGCTGATCTCCGTCTACGAGCGGCTGGAGCGGCCGCTGGTCGCCGTGCTCGCGCGCATGGAGCAGCGCGGCATCCGCACCGACCGGCAGATCCTGTCTCGCCTCTCCGGCCGCTTCGCCCAGAAGGCGGCGGCGCTGGAGTCCGAGATCGCCGAGATGGCGGGCGAGGCCTTCAACCCGGGCTCGCCAAAGCAGCTCGGCGACATTCTTTTCGGCAAGCTCGGCCTTCCCGGCGGCAAGAAGACCAAGACCGGTCAATGGTCGACCGACGCCAAGGTTCTGGAAGACCTTGCCGCCGAGGGCCACGTCCTGCCGCGGCACATCGTCGACTGGCGCCAGCTGACCAAGCTGAAGGGCACCTACACCGACGCTTTGCCGGCTTACATGGACCGCGAGGACCGGATCCACACCTCGTTCTCGATGGCCTCGACGACGACCGGCCGGCTGTCCTCGGCCGAGCCGAACATCCAGAACATCCCGGTGCGCACCGAAGAAGGCCGTGCGATCCGCACCGCCTTCGTCGCTGCCGAGGGACACAAGCTGCTGTCGGCCGACTACAGCCAGATCGAGCTGCGCATCCTCGCCCACATGGCCGAGATCCCGCAGCTGACGCTCGCCTTCCAGGAGGGCATCGACATCCACGCGATGACCGCGTCGGAAATGTTCGGCGTCCCGGTCGAGGGCATGCCGTCGGATGTCCGGCGCCGCGCCAAGGCGATCAATTTCGGCATCATCTACGGCATCTCGGCCTTTGGCCTCGCCAACCAGCTGTCGATCCCGCGCGAGGAGGCGAGCCTCTACATCCGCCGCTATTTCGAGCGCTTCCCCGGCATCCGCGACTACATGGATTCCACCAAGGATTTCGCCAAGCGCCACGGCTATGTCGAGACGCTGTTCGGCCGGCGGGCGCACTATCCCGACATCCGCCACGCCAACCCGTCGGTCCGCGCCTTCAACGAGCGCGCCTCGATCAACGCCCCGATCCAGGGCACCGCCGCCGACATCATCCGCCGCGCGATGATCCGCATGGAGGACGCGCTCGCCGAGGCCAAGCTCTCGGCGCGGATGCTCCTGCAGGTGCACGACGAACTGGTGTTCGAGGTGCCCGACGACGAGATCGAGGCAACGATCCCGGTGGTCAAGGCGGTGATGGAGAACGCCGCCGTGCCGCGCGTCGCCCTGTCGGTGCCGCTGGTGGTCGACGCCCGCGCCGCCTTGAACTGGGACGAAGCGCACTGAGGCAGCGTGGGCGACTAGCCGATCTCCCCACCTGAGGGGGAGATGCCCGGCAGGGCAGAGGGGGGTGGTGCGCCGCTGCGCTCGCCTCGAGTGACGCCGATCCGTCCGACCGATCGCTCAGTGTTGCCAGACGCTGCGGCAGCGTGCCCCCCTCTGTCGCCTTCGGCGACATCTCCCCCTCGGGTGGGGAGATCATCACGTCGCCGCCGCGCTTCTCCTTCGCTGCCGAAGCAGCTGGGCTGCCGCGATTGATCGGGCGAGAGGGATGCGCTAGTCCCGGCTTCCGAAGAGGCCGGATTTCTCCGGTGTCATGCGGAGACGTCGATGTCGAACCCTTCCGACCTGCGCGAGCGCCTGATCGTCGGGCTCGACGTCTCCAGCCGGGCCGAGGCCGAGGCGATCGTCGAGCGGCTGGGCGACAGCGTGTCCTTCTACAAGATCGGCTACCAGCTGGCCTTCGCCGGCGGCCTGCCGCTGGTGGAGGAGCTCAGCCGGGCCGGCAAGCGGGTTTTCCTCGACTGCAAGCTCCTCGACATCGCCAACACCGTCGAGAAGGGCATTGAGAGCATTGCCCGCATGGGCGCGGCGATGACGACGATCCATGCTTATCCCCATGCCATGACGGCGGCGGCGAAGGCGGCCGAGGGCTCCGGGCTCCTGGTGCTCGCGGTCACCGTCCTCACCTCGCTCGACGAGGCAGACCTTGCCGCCTCCGGCTATGCCGGGACGGTCAAGGATCTCGTCGCCCGCCGGGCGGCGCAGGCCCGCGATGCCGGGATAGGCGGGCTCGTCGCCTCGGCGCAGGAGGCGGAAGCCTTGCGAGAGATCATCGGGCCGGACATGGCGCTGGTCACCCCCGGCATCCGCCCGGCGGGAGCCGCGTCCGGCGACCAGAAGCGCATCGCGACGCCCGCCGACGCCATCCGCGACGGCGCCTCGCACCTCGTCGTCGCCCGGCCGATCATCGCGGCGGCCGATCCGCGCGCTGCCGCCCTTGCCATCCTCGCGGAAATGGCTGCGGCCTGACGCGAAACCGCCGATCACACCTTTTCCGAGCCGATGAAGGAATGAGCATGCCGAAAGCCTACTGGATCGCCCGCGTCGATGTCCGCGACCCCGAGCGCTACAAGGACTACCTCGCCGCCGCCGCCCCCGCCTTCGCCGAGTTCGGTGCGAAGGCCGTGGTCCGCGGCGGGGCGGTGACCCCTCTGGAGGGCCAGGCGCGGGCCCGCAACGTCGTCTGGGAGTTCGAGAGCGCTGCGCAAGCGAAGGCCTGCTACGACAGCCCGGCCTACCAGGTGGCCGTGAAGATCCGGCAGGAATGCGCCGAGTCCGAGCTGCTGATCGTCGAGGGCGTCGCCTGATCCAGCCGCAGAAGCGCCGGGCGCCCTGAGAAGAGGGCGCCGGGCGCCCGGAGGCGAGGGCGCTGGCGCGCGGCGGCAAGGGGAGGCGCATGGCCAAACGCGAGCGTGACTGGTTCCGCAAGATGGCGCCGAAGGGTTTCCGCATCCGCATGATGGAACCGGGCGAGGCACCGGCGCTGCAGGCGATCCGTGCGCAAGCGGCGGGCGTTGCCGCCGCCGTGCAAGCGCCCGTCCAGCCGATCGGCGATTTCGTCGCCTGGCTCCTACAACACGAGATCTTCGTCGCCGAGACCAAGGCCGGCGTGCCCATCGGCTTTGCGGCCGCGGGCGATCTCGGCGAGCTCTACTGGCTCGCCGGGCTCTACGTCGCGTCGGAACAAGCGGGGCAAGGCGTCGGGCGGGCGCTTCTCGGCGCCGTCGTCACGCGCGCCGGTTGGTTCTTCCACCGTGCCCTCGGCCTCACCACCGCGCAGGCGACCGCCCCCTTCTTCGAAGCTTCCGGCTTCACCGCAATCTCGCGGCAAGACTTGCCCGCTATTCTGGAGGAACGCTGGCAGGCCGAATGCCCGCCGGGCGTTTCGCCGGACGAAAGGCTTGTCATGGTCAAATGGCTGTGACGTCATCCCCCGCCGTTTGAACGGTCGCCGCTCCGGGCGTACTTTGTGCACTGCAATAGAAGATGGTAGCGTGCTGAAAAAATAACGGGAGGCTTCGATGCTGTATCAGTTCTACGAGTGGAACCATGCTGCCGTGGCGCCGATGCGCGCCTTCGCCGAAGCCGCGCGGATGTTCTACCAGAACCCGATGAACCCGATGTCCCAGACCGAGGCCGGCCGGTCCTTCGCCGCGATGGCCGAGGTGTTCGAGCGCTCGACGCGGGTCTATGGCAAGCCGGAATTCGGCCTCTACGAGACCGTGGTCAACGGCCTGCGCATTCCCGTCGTCGACAAGCCGGTCTGGCAAAAGCCTTTCGGCCGGCTGCTGCACTTCGAGCGCGCGCTGCCGGCCCGGCACAAGGCCGATCCGCGTTTCCTCATCGTCGCGCCGATGTCCGGCCACTACGCGACGCTGCTGCGCGGCACGGTCGAGGCACTGCTACCCTATGCCGACGTCTACATCGCCGACTGGGAGGATGCGCGCACCGTGCCTGTCGCGGCCGGCAAGTTCGACCTCGACGACTACGTCGACTACGTCATCGAGATGCTGCAGTTCCTCGGGCCCGACACCCATGTCATGGCGGTCTGCCAGCCGGCGGTGCCGGTGCTGATGGCGGTGGCCGCGATGGAGGCGAAGGACGACCCTTGCGCCCCCGCCACGATGACGCTGATGGGCGGGCCGATCGACACCCGCATCAACCCGACCGCGGTCAACACGCTGGCGATGGACAAGGGCATCGACTGGTTCCGCGACAATGTCGTCATGAAGGTGCCGTTTCCGCATGCCGGCTTCATGCGCGACGTCTATCCCGGCTTCCTGCAGCTTTCCGGCTTCATGTCGATGAACCTCGACCGGCATGTCACGGCGCACCGAGAATTCTTCGGCCACCTCGTCCAGAACGATGGCGACAGCGCCGAGAAGCACCGCGAGTTCTACGACGAATACATGGCGGTGATGGACCTCACCGCCGAGTTCTACCTGCAGACCGTCGAAAGCGTGTTCATCACCCACGCGCTGCCGAGGGGCGAGATGCGCCATCACGGGGAGCGCATTGACCTGACAAAGATCCGCCGCACGGCGCTCCTCACCGTCGAGGGCGAGAACGACGACATTTCGGGCGTCGGTCAGACCCGGGCCGCGCAGGATCTCTGCTCGTCGATCCCGCCGGAGAAGCGGGTGCACTATCTCCAGCCGAAGGTCGGCCATTACGGCGTGTTCAACGGCTCGCGCTACCGCGCCGAGATCGCGCCGCGCATCATCGACTTCGCGCTGACCCACGGCACCACCCATGCCTCCGCCAAGCTGCCCCGCAAGGCGGCGGGCGCCGCAGCGCCTGCGGCCGTCACCGAGCCGGCGGCACCGCCTGAGGCAGCGTCCGTCTCACCGGTCCGGACTGCCGCGGCGGCGTCCACGCCGGTGCCAGCAGCCCCCGTCGGCACGGTCCCGCCGAAGCCTGCCGCGAAGGCGCCAAGCCCGGGCAAGCCGCCGATGGCTGGCAAGCCTCTGGCCGTCGAGCCCGCGGCTGACAAGCCTGAGGCCGAGAGACCCGAAGCCCCGGTGTCCGCACGCGGGAAGCGGCCGGTGGCCGTGGCCGGGAAGGGCGCTCCGGCGCCGCGCGGGACAAAGCCCGCCGCCCCGCCGGAGACGCCGACCAAGGCTTGACGGAAAGGCCGCGGTTCATCGCTTTCCACCGCTTGGCAGCATGCTGCCCCGTCAATCTCCAAAAAAGCTTTCCCTGCCGCGCCGGATGCGTCGTGCTGCGTTACCAAGCCGGCAGGGCTGCCAGCGCGCTCCATACAGGGCCAGCTTCTGGCCGTTGTCGGGCTCTGTCGGCAAGTAACAGATGGTCCTGTCGGTCCCGATAGCGATCAATACCGCAGTGCCGTTCCTGCAAGGACAGTCTTGACGCAAGAAGCGGGAAGGCGTCACCTGACAATAGCGTTGGTTATTGCTCAGGGAGGCATAGCAATGGAAAGGGATACTTTAAAGCGGGCGAGTGCGGAGTTCTTCGGCACGTTCTGGCTGACCTTCGGCGGCTGCGGGGCGGCGGTGCTGTCGGCGGCCTTCCCCGAACTCGGCATCGGCTTTCTCGGCGTCGCCTTCGCTTTCGGCCTCACCGTCCTCACCATGGCCTATGCCGTCGGCCACATCTCCGGCGGCCATTTCAATCCGGCGGTGACGCTCGGCCTCTGGTCCGCCGGACGCTGCGCCGACAAGCACGTCCTTCCCTACATCCTCGCCCAGGTCGCGGGCGCCATCGCCGGCGCGGGCGTTCTCTATCTCATCGCCTCGGGCAAGGCCGACTGGGTGGCGGGCGGCTTTGCGTCGAACGGCTATGGCGAACTCAGCCCCGGCAAGTTCTCGCTGGCGGCCGGCTTCCTGACCGAGTTCCTCGCCACTTTCTTCTTCCTCTTCATCATCATCGGGACGACGTCGAAGGGCGCCGCCACCGGCTTTGCCGGCATCCCCATCGGGTTTGCCCTCGTCCTCATCCACCTGATCTCGATCCCGGTGACCAACACCTCCGTCAACCCCGCGCGCAGCACCGGGCCGGCGCTCTTCGCCGGTGGGGAGTATGTGGGGCAGCTCTGGCTGTTCTGGCTGGCGCCCATCCTCGGTGCGGTCGTCGCCGGCGCGCTGGCGAAATGGCTCTACGAGCCCGCTGTCGTCATCGATACCGTCATCGTCGAGGAGCGGACGGCCTGACCGCCAACCGGCTTCCGTATGGCACCGGCGGGGGCTTGCCCCGCCGCTTGCCGCCGCCGGCCCTTCCCGACAGCATCGAAGAAGGCGGCGCTGTGTCGTACAAGGCCTGCCGAATTTATTTCTGTCGTTCTTGAAAGTCAAAACGATCGGGGCCATCTCGAAACTATCGCGATGCTGGATGCGTCGCAGGTTTCTTCGAGAGGAACAGCTCCATGACTTCGCGTGCTTTGATCCGTCCGGCCTGGACACCAGCGACGATTGCTTTGATGGTTGTCGGCTTTATGGTCTACTGGCCACTCGGCCTTGCCATGATCGGTTATATACTCTGGGGCGACCGCCTGGAGAGCTTTCGCCACGATGTCGGCCGTTCCACCGACCGCTTCTTCGGCGGGTTGAAGCGCTCGGGCGCCACCAACCCCTTCGCCACCCCGCGCACCGGCAACGTCGCTTTCGACGACTGGCGCGAGAAGGAACTCGCCCGGCTCGACGCCGAGCGCCAGAAGCTGATGCAGGCGAGCGAGGAGTTCGAGGCCTATGCGCGCGAGCTGCGCCGCGCAAAGGACTCGGAAGAGTTCGACCGCTTCATGGCCAGCCGCCGCACCGGCGCCCCGGCAACGACGATCGACCTCTAAGGACCAGCCTCCGCGTAAAGCGGGTACGCTGCTGCAGCTCCTGCTGCAGCGTACCCCGGAGGCAAGAAGCGGTAAGACCCTGCCCTTGCGAAGGAGCTGGGTTCGATCCGAACGGGCAATGCCGAACAGACGACGAAGCGACGGTGGCCCTGGCTGCCGTCGCTTTTTCATGGCCGGCATGGTCCAGTCGCCGCGATGCGATCCCGATTCGAGCCAGGCCGATGCAGCTCCCGAAATTTCTGACACGGCCGGCGCGCCAGACCGCCGAGGCCCTGCCGCAACGGGTGGAGCTCGCCTCCGGCAGCGTGCCGCTGCTGGTCCGGCGCAATCCGCGGGCCAAGCGGCTGATCATGCGCCTCGCCCCCGGCGCCGCCTCGCTCTCCGTCACCGCGCCGCCACGGGCCACCAACCGCGCCATCCTCGACTTCATCGAACGCCACCGCGGCTGGGCCGAAAGCCGCATGGCCGGCGCGGCCGCACCCTTGCCAGTCGGGACGGGCGCCGTCCTGCCGTTTCGCGGGGGCACGCTGACCGTGCTGCATCAGCCGGGCCGGCGCAGCGCCCGCTTCGAGGGGGACCAGCTGCTCGTCGGCGGGGAGCCCGAGCATTTCGCCCGGCGTGTCCAGGATGCGCTGAAGCGCGAGGCACGGCGCGACTTGCAGGCCGCCGTCGAGCGGCACGCCGCCAGCGTCGGGCTGCAGCCGCGGGCGCTGACGCTGAAGGATACCATCAGCCGCTGGGGCTCCTGCACCAGCGACCGCAAGCTCGCCTTTTCCTGGCGCATCGTCATGGCGCCGCCGGCGGTGCTCGACTATCTCGCCGCCCACGAGGTGGCGCATTTTCGCGAGATGAACCATGGCCCGGCCTTCTGGGCGCTGTGCCGGCGCCTCTGCCCCGACATGGACCAGGGTCGCGCCTGGCTGAAACGCGAGGGCGCCACGCTGCATGCGATCCGCTTCGACTGAGGCGATCCGCCGCGCCTTGCCGCAAGCCCCCGGGGGGGCCGCATTACCAAGCCGTATAGTCACAGAGAGGTCAGGGCGAGGCGGGTCACGCTAAGCCGGCGTGCCGCCCGACAGGATCGCGCGGGTCATCCACCTGGAGCCTATCCGTATGTCTGTTCCCGCCCGCGCCCATTGGACGAAGCTGAACGTCGTCCTTCACTGGCTGATCGTCGTTCTCCTCGTCGTGCAATATCTGGTCAGCGAGTCGATGGAGGGGCTCTGGGATGCCACCACCGAAGGCGGGCTCCTGACGCCCGAGACGCATTTCTACGGCTGGGTCCATATCATCACCGGATCGGTCGTGCTGGTGGCGGCGGCGCTGCGGCTGGCAGACCGGCTGCGCAACGGTCGCCCGCCGCACTCGGCCGCCGAGCCTGGCTGGGCGCTGCTCCTGTCCAAGGTGACGCATGCCGCAATGTATGCCGTGCTCCTCCTGATGCCGGCCCTCGGCCTTGCGGCCTGGCTGTCGGGCATCGATGGCCTCGCGCAGCTGCACACGCTGCTCTGGACGCCGCTCCTGGTGCTGATCGGCCTGCATGTCCTCGGCGCGCTGGCGCAGCAGTTCTATTTCCGCACCAATGCGATCGGGCGGATGACCCAGCTGCGGTAAGGCGCCGCACTGCACCGCAACGACCCGCCGGAACGCCGGCAAGACGCCCGTCCGGCATCCGCCAGGCGGGCGTCTTGCTTTACATGGCTGGCCGAACGGGGCGATAATCCGCCTGACTTCACGACAGGACGGCGCATGACGCTCGACATCAAGATCTGCGGACTGACGAGCGAGGCGGCGATTGCCGCCGTGCTGACGCGCGGCGCCACGCATGTCGGCTTCATCCACTTTCCGAAGAGCCCCCGGCATCTCGGCATCGACGCGATGGCGGCGCTGCGGCCGGCGGTGAGGGGCGCTGCGCTCGTCGTCGTCACCGTCGATGCGGATGACGCGCTGCTCGGCGAGATCGTCCGCCGGGTTCGGCCGGACATGCTGCAGCTGCACGGGCATGAGACGCCCGCCCGCGTCGCCGCGGTGAAGGCGGCTTTCGGCCTGCCGGTGATCAAGGCGATTTCCGTCGGCTCGGCCGAGGACATCGAGGGCGTTACCGCCTACCGCGGCATTGCCGATCTCCTGCTGCTCGACGCCCAGAAGCCGAAAGGGTCGGATCTTCCCGGCGGCAATGGCGTTGCCTTCGACTGGCGGCTCCTGGCCGCGCTTGACGCTGATGTCGCATACATGCTTTCCGGAGGTCTCAACGCCGGCAATATCCAGGCGGCATTGCAGCAGGCGAAGCCATCCGGCATCGACGTCTCCTCCGGCGTCGAGAGCGCCCCGGGGGTCAAGGACATCGGCCTCATCGGCGCGTTCTTCGATGCGCTCGGCGGCGCCGCCAGCGAAATTTCCCCGGGGACGCCTTCCCCTCACGCGGCTCTCGCCGAGCCGGAACGGATGATATCGTGAACCAGACGCCCGCTCCCAACTCCTTCCGCGCCGGTCCCGACGAGGACGGCCGCTTCGGCATCTTCGGCGGCCGCTTCGTGGCCGAGACGCTGATGCCGCTGATCCTCGAGCTGGAGGATGCCTGGAAGGACGCCCGGCAGGACAAGGTCTTCCAGGAAGAGCTCGCCTATCTCAACAAGCACTATACCGGCCGGCCCTCGCCGCTCTACTTCGCCGAGCGGCTGACGGAAGAGCTTGGCGGCGCGAAGATCTACTTCAAGCGCGACGAGCTGAACCACACCGGCAGCCACAAGATCAACAATTGCCTCGGCCAGATCCTGCTTGCCCGCAAGATGGGCAAGACGCGGATCATCGCCGAGACCGGCGCCGGCCAGCACGGCGTGGCCTCCGCCACGGTCGCCGCGCGCTTCGGCTTTCCTTGCGTCGTCTACATGGGCGCGACCGATGTCGAGCGGCAGTCGCCGAACGTCTTCCGCATGAAGCTGCTCGGCGCCGAGGTCGTGCCGGTCACCTCCGGCCACGGCACGCTGAAGGACGCCATGAACGAGGCCCTGCGCGACTGGGTCACCAATGTCGACAGTACCTATTACATCATCGGCACCGCCGCCGGCCCGCATCCCTATCCCGAGCTCGTGCGCGAGTTCCAGTCGGTGATCGGCCGCGAGGCCAAGGAGCAGATCCTCGAGGCCGAGGGCCGGCTGCCGGACATGCTGGTCGCGGCCGTCGGCGGCGGCTCCAATGCCATCGGCCTGTTCCACCCCTTCCTCGACGACAAGGAGGTCGAGATCGTCGGCGTCGAGGCGGGCGGTCGCGGCCTCGATGGCGAGGAGCACTGCGCCTCGCTGACCGCCGGCACGCCCGGCGTCCTCCACGGCAACCGCACCTATCTGCTGCAGGACAGCGACGGGCAGATCAAGGAAGGCCATTCCATTTCGGCCGGCCTCGACTATCCCGGCATCGGCCCCGAGCATTCCTGGCTGAAGGACACTGGCCGCGTCGACTACGTGCCGATCATGGACACCGAGGCGCTCGCTGCCTTCCAGATGCTGACCCGCACCGAGGGCATCATCCCCGCGCTCGAGCCGAGCCACGCGCTGGCCGAAGTGATCAAGCGCGCGCCGAAAATGGGCAAGGACAAGATCATCATCATGAATCTCTGCGGCCGCGGCGACAAGGACGTGCACACGGTCGCCAAGCATTTGGGGATGGAGATCTAGGCGGATGTCCTCGGCCGAAAGCGGCGTCGGAAATCTCTCGGTCCAGCAAGCCTTCGTCGCCTTGCTGGAAAAGCCGGAGGTGACGATCCGGCCGACAGCCCTGGCCTTGCTCGTCGCCCACCTGCAGTCGAACATCTCGTTTCAGGAGAGGGCGATCAAGGCGATCTCCGATACGGCCGCCGGCAGCACGGATTGGCAGGACCTCGAGAAGATGGTCAGCGCCTCCGAACTCTCGGCGGAGACCCTGCGGCGTTTCGTGAAGGATCTGCTGGCGGACGGCGCGGCCGCATGAGCCCAGCCGAAACCATCCGCGACCTCTTTCCCGCGACAGAAGCGCCAACGAACCTTCGCGCGTCCATCGCGCGCAGTCAGGCAGCGGGATCAGGAGGGGATGGCATGGAGCCGCGTATTGCCCGATTGGAGGCGAGTCTTGCGCATATCGAGCGGGATGTCGGCGAACTGAAACTCGATGTGCGCGAATTTCGGGCCGACATGCGCGACGTGCGCGAGCGGCTGGTCCGGCTCGAGGAGAAGGTGACGCACCTGCCCGGCAAGGGGTTCATCGTTTCGGCGCTGCTGCTGTCGCTGGCCGTGATCGCGTCCCTCCTGGCCTTTCAAGGCCAGATCCAGAAGTTGACAGGCGCAGCGCCGATGGCCACGACGGCTCTTCCCTGAACTAACCTGCAGGCCCGTCTAAGGCTGGTGCCGGCCGAGCGCCTGGGCCTGGTCGATCAGCTGCTCGATCAGCGCGTCGAGGGCGAGGCGCTGGCGCTCGTCAGCGAGATGGCCGCGCTCGTCGAAGGCGGTGGCGGCGTCGTTGAGGGTGAGCTGCGGCGTCATCACCTCGGCGCCGAGAGACAGGAAGATCGGGCGGAGGGCGATGAGCCCACGTAGGCCGCCGAGGCGGCCGGGTGAGGCGGCGGCAAGGCCCACGACCAGCTGCTTGTAGGGCTGCAGCGGACGCCCTTCCACCTTTCGCACGCGGCTGACCCAGTCGAGCGCGTTCTTCAGGAGCGGCGGGACGGAGGCGTTGTATTCCGGGCTGACCAGGAGCATGCCGTCCTGCGCGGCGATCCTTTCGGCAAGCTGCACCGCCTTCTGCGGCACGCCGGATGCCTCCTCGAGGTCGCCGTCGTAGAGCGGCAGCGGGTAGTCGGCGAGGTCGACGAAGGAGACGGTCGCATGGCTCAGCGCCAGGAGACGGGCCGCCTCGAGCGCCAGCTTCTTGTTGTAGGAGCCGGTTCGCACCGAGCCCGGGAGGACGAGGATGCGCGGGCTCATCGGGCATTCCCCGCAGTGTCGTCGCGCGTGGCTTCGGGCGTATAGATCCACACCCGCGCCGGCGGGATGTTGCGCCAGACGATCGGCGAATGCGAGACGCCAAACATCCCGGCAACCGGCTTGACCGGTGCGGTCATGAGGTAGGAGAGCTGGGTCAGGTTGCCGCCGGGGCAGAGGCGCGCGATGTAGTCGCAGAACAACTTCTGCTTCTCCGCCTGACCGAGATGGGCGACGGGTACGGCGAACAGGATGGCCGCGAATTTCTCCGTCTTGCGGGCGCCGAGCGTCTCATCGAGCCGGAAGCCGTCGCCCTGGATCACGTCGACACGGGGGAAACGCTGCCGCAGCGTCCGGGCAAAGTCCGGGTCGTATTCGATGGCGGTGATCCGCTCCGGCGCGATGCCCTTTTCGATCAGCGCACGCGTTACGACGCCGAGCCCCGGGCCGATCTCGAGGATCGGGCCCTCCAGCGCCGTCGTCGCCTTCTCGACCATCATCGCGCCATAACTTGGCGAGGAGGGGGCGACGGCGCCGATCTTCAGGGGGTTGCGGGCCCAGGTGGCGAAGAAGCGGCCCCAGTCCCCGCTGCGATCCTCGGCAGCCATGCGATTGTCTTTCATGCTGTGCTCCTGCCGCCGATGCCGGCCGGCGTCAGGGCCGACGATAGACGAGAACCCGCGCCGGCGGCAGGTTTCGCTTCACCCAGGCGCTGATCTCCACAGCTGCCCCGACCCTTGCCGGCTTCACCGGCAGCGTCAGCGCATAGGAAAACTGGATGAACGGATGGCCGGCCGGCAGGCGTGCGAGCGCCCCTGAGATGACGTCCTCGCGCACCGCATCCGGCTTGGTGAACAGCGGCAGGCTGGAGACGACGGCGCCGACCGGACGCCCGTCCAGCGCCGCGACGACATCCGCGCTTTCGCAGTAGGCATCGCCCTGGACGATCCGGGCTTTCGGAAAGCGAGCACGCAGGAGCACGCAGAACTCCGGCGAATACTCGACGAGGACGAGGCTTTCTTCCGGCACGCCGGCATCCAGCAGGCACTGCGTGACGACGCCGGTGCCGGGGCCGAGTTCCAGCACCGTCATGCCGCCGGCAAGGACCGCCTCGACCGGGACCGCCGCCGCCATCGTCCGCCCGAGCGCCTTCGACGAGGGAGACACCGCGCCTATCTGCAACGGGCGCCGGAGCCAGCCCTTGAAGAAGCGGGCATCGTCCTCCGAGCGGTTGCGCGGGTCGCTGGCTTTCAGCGGCGTCGAGACTGTCATGCGTCCTGCCGATCTCTTCGCCGCATTCGCCCGCCCTTGGCGGCGTGGAGGCGGCAAGGCCTGTGGGAACCATCGTCGGCCGCGGTCATGGCGCCCACTCTTGTTCCTTTCGCGGCAGGATGCGCTTTTGCCGCGCTGCGGTCGAGGGATCGCAGCGCGGTCGGCACTTGACCACAGGGCGGTCGACCCGGTGACCGCAGGGCGGCCGCGCGATGGCAGGCTTGCGGTCGGCCGCCAGCTACTTCTCGCTGAGCCCTTCGAAGAAGTCCTTCATTCGCGCAAAGAAGCCCGTCGACTCCGGCGAATTGTCGGACGACGAGATGGCGTTGAACTCCTCCAGCAGCTCGCGCTGGCGGCGATTCAAGTTCTGCGGCGTCTCGATCTGCACCTGGATGAACAGGTCGCCGGTCTGCGGCGAGCGCAGCACGGTCATGCCCTTGGCTTTGACGCGGAACTGCTTGCCGCTCTGCGTGCCCTCGGGAACCTTGACGCGGGTCATCGCGCCGTCGAGCGTCGTCACCTCAAAACTGCCGCCGAGCGCCGCCGTCGTCATCGACACCGGCACGCTGCAGTAGAGGTCGGCGCCGTCGCGCTGGAAGAACTCGTGCGGGCGCACGGTCAGGAAGATGTAGAGATCGCCGGCGGGGCCGCCGCGCAAGCCCGCCTCACCCTCGCCGGCAAGCCGGATGCGGGTGCCGTCCTCGATGCCGGCGGGGATGTTGACAGACAGCTGGCGCTCCTCGGCAAGACGCCCGTCGCCGCCGCACTTGCCGCAAGGGTCGGAGATCATCTGGCCGCGGCCCTGGCAAGTCGGGCAGGTCCGCTCGATCGAGAAAAAGCCTTGCGCGGCGCGCACGCGGCCGACGCCGCCGCAGGTCGGGCAGAGCTTTGGCGCAGAGCCCGGCCGGGCACCCGTGCCGGTGCACTCATCGCACTGGATGGTCGTCGGCACGCCGATCTCGGCGGTCTTGCCGGCAAACGCCTCCTCGAGCGAGATCTCCATGTTGTAGCGCAGGTCCGAGCCGCGCTCGCGGCCACCGCCGCCGGCGCCGGCCGCACGGCCCCGCCGCTGGCCCATCATCTCGCCGAAGATGTCGTCGAAGACGTCGGCCATCGACGAGCCGAAGTCGCCGCGGAAGCCGCCGCCGCCCTGGCCGCCGTTCTGGAACGCGGCATGCCCATAGCGGTCGTAGGCCGAGCGCTTCTGCGGATCCTTCAGGACCTCGTAGGCCTCGCCGAGCTCCTTGAACTTCGCCTCCGCCGCCGCGTCCCCCGGATTCTTGTCCGGGTGGAACTGCATGGCGAGCTTGCGAAACGCGCTCTTGAGGGTCTTCTCGTCGCACCCTTTGGTGACGCCGAGCATCTCGTAATAATCGACTTTCATCGAGACTGGTCCATCGGTTGTCGCGAGATCATGGGAGAGGTTCGGCTGTTCTTGCGGAAGGCCCACCAATGCCGAGCATGTGGGGACGTTTCCGGCGCGTTACCATAGCCGGCCGCCTCTCGGAAAGCGTCCTGCGGCCACAGCGTCAGCGCAATCTTGCCAAGATTAACATCCCCGCGGTTCACGGCCGCCGGAAGGGTTGTCCACCAAGCAAAAGCCCCGGCAGTTGCCTGCCGGGGCTTCTCGAACTGTCGAAGACGACCGGTTAGGCCGACTTCTTGCGCTCGTCGTCGTTCACCTCTTCGAAGTCGGCATCGACGACGTCGTCGTGCGTTTCGTTGCCGGTCGGCTGCGCCGCGGCATCGGCCTGGTCGTTCTGCGAGGCCTCGTACATCGCCTGGCCGAGCTTCATCGAGGCTTCGGCGAGGATTTCGCTCTTGGCCTTGATCGCATCGGCATCCGGCTCAGGCGCGTCGAGCTCGGTGCGCAGCGCAGCGATCGCTACCTCGATGGCCGAACGGTCGGCCTCGGTGACCTTGTCGCCATAGTCCTTCAGCGACTTCTCGGCCGAGTGCATCAGCGACTCGCCCTGGTTCTTCGCCTCGACGCCGGCGCGACGCTTCTTGTCGCCCTCGGCATTGGCTTCGGCTTCCTTCACCATCGCCTCGATGTCGGCATCCGACAGGCCACCGGAGGCCTGGATGGTGATCCGCTGCTCCTTGTTGGTGCCCTTGTCCTTGGCCGAGACGTTGACGATGCCGTTGGCGTCGATGTCGAAGGTCACTTCGATCTGCGGCATGCCGCGCGGTGCCGGCGGGATGCCCTCAAGGTTGAAGCGGCCGAGGCTCTTATTGTCCTGCGCCATCTCGCGCTCACCCTGGAAGACCTGGATGGTGACGGCGTTCTGGCTGTCCTCAGCGGTCGAGAACACCTGGCTCTTCTTGGTCGGGATCGTCGTGTTGCGGTCGATCAGGCGGGTGAACACGCCGCCGAGCGTCTCGATTCCGAGCGACAGCGGGGTCACGTCGAGTAGCAGCACGTCCTTGACGTCGCCCTGCAGCACGCCGGCCTGGATCGCCGCGCCCATGGCGACGACTTCGTCCGGATTGACGCCCTTGTGCGGCTCCTTGCCGAACAGCTGCTTGACGATCTCCTGGACCTTCGGCATGCGGCTCATGCCGCCGACGAGCACGACCTCGTCAATGTCGGCGGCGGTGAGGCCGGCATCCTTCAGCGCCGACTTGCACGGGCCGACGGTGCGCTGCACGAGATCATCGACCAGCGCCTCGAACTTCGAGCGCGTCAGCTTGATCGCCAGATGCTTCGGACCCGAAGCATCGGCGGTGATGAAGGGCAGGTTGATCTCGGTCTGGCTCGACGAGGACAGCTCGATCTTCGCCTTCTCGGCCGCTTCCTTCAGACGCTGAAGCGCGAGCTTGTCGGTCTTCAGGTCGATGCCCTGGTCCTTCTTGAACTCGGACGCGAGGTAGTCGACGAGGCGCATGTCGAAGTCTTCGCCGCCGAGGAAGGTGTCGCCATTGGTCGACTTCACCTCGAAGACGCCGTCGCCGATCTCGAGCACCGAGACGTCGAAGGTGCCGCCGCCGAGATCGTAGACCGCGATGGTTTTGCCGTCGTTCTTGTCGAGGCCGTAGGCGAGCGCTGCCGCGGTCGGCTCGTTGATGATGCGCAGGACGTCAAGGCCGGCGATGCGGCCGGCATCCTTGGTCGCCTGACGCTGGGCGTCGTTGAAGTAGGCCGGCACGGTGATGACGGCCTTCTCGACCTTCTCGCCGAGATAGGCTTCCGCCGTCTCCTTCATCTTCTGCAGGATCATCGCGGAAATCTGCGACGGCGAATACTTGTCGCCCTCGGCCTCGACCCAGGCATCGCCATTGTCGGCGCGCACGATCTTGTAGGGGACGAGGTCCTTGTCCTTGGCGACGGTCGGATCGTCGTAGCGACGGCCGATCAGGCGCTTCACGGCGAACAGCGTGTCCTCGGGATTGGTCACGGCCTGGCGCTTGGCCGGCTGTCCGACCAGACGCTCGCCGCCATCGGCGAACGCGACGATCGACGGCGTGGTGCGCGCGCCTTCAGCGTTCTCGATTACCTTCGCAGTCTTGCCGTCCATGACGGACACACAGGAATTGGTGGTGCCAAGGTCGATACCGATCACCTTCGCCATGTTCTTCTCCTTGTTGAGCGAACTGCCCGGACCCTCGATGAGGCGTTCCAGAGGGGCAGCCCCCGATATGCTGACGTTATCGACGGTCTCTACCGGTCAATGACCGATCCCGTCGGGGCTGGAGGGTATATATGAAGGGCTCGGGAGACGCGCAAGACGGGCTCTCCACCGGACGAAAAATCTGCCGCGCGCCAGGAAATGCGATGAAACCATCGCGGGTATCACGGAACCGTTAGCGGTTTCAGGACTTTCCATCCCCATCAGGCCGGGCGTGCACCGCACCGCTCTCGGCTTTTCAAGGAGAACTGCCATGAACGGTATCATCTATCTCGTCGGCCTCGTGGTCGTGGTCATCGCCGTCCTCTCGTTCTTCGGCCTGCGCTAAGCGCATTTGCCGCGGCGCAAAGGCTTGAAGCCGAAGCGCGCGGTTCGGACGACCAGAGCCAAAGCCGCGTCCGATAAGGGCGCGGCTTTTTTCATGGAAGCTCAGGCCTCGTCCGGCAGGACGGTCATATAGGGGTTGGCGCGCCATTCCGCCTGCTGCAGCCGGTCGGCCGAGAGCCTTGCAAAGCGCAGCGTCATCGCCTTGCGGGCGGCGGGGGCGAGGCGATGCTCCGGGGCTTCCCGCAGCAGTTCGGCACCATACCCGTCGGTCAGGATCAGCCCGCAGTCCTCCGGAAAGATCGCCGTCGGCACGCCGGGATGGGTGGCAAAATACAGGCGGTCGCAGTGCAGGCGGTATTCCGGCCATTTGCGGTCGACGCGAAAGTCCTCGATCGAGGTCTTGATCTCGACGATCCACACCTCGCCCTTCTCGGTAATGCCGGCGAGGTCGGCGCGCCGACCGGAGGCGAGCGGCATTTCGGGGAGCAGCGATACCCGCCGCTCCACCATCAGCCGCTGGACACCGCGGCGCACCAGCATGGCGCGCTCGGACTGGCGCCCGTCGACGAGCGGTTCGGTGCGGTTGGGCGAGACGATCGGCATGTCCGCAAACTAGGCCGGCGCGCGCCTGCGTCGCAAGTGAAAAACCGAACAAACCATAAACGCTGGCCAGATCCGGCGTCGCTTTCATGCCTGGAGCCAAGGGCGAGCGCAGCGTCCGCCTGCGCTCAAGCCCCGCCGTGCGACGGCCTTAGAATCTGCCCGGGGCGCTCGCCGGCGATTTCCTCGAGGATCGGGCAGTCCGGCCCGGCATCTCCCGGGCACTGCTCGGCGAGGATCGACAGCGCCCGTTTCAGCGACTGCAACTCCTCGATCTTGCGGTCGATCTCGGCCATCCGCCCGCTCGCCATCCGGCGGACATCCTCGCTGTGGCGCTGGTCGTCGGCGTAGAGGGCGAGGAGCTTGCGCGCCTCCTCGATGGTGAAGCCGAGGGAGCGGGAGCGCTGCAGGAAGCGCAGCATGTGGACGTCGCGCTCGCGGTAGTCGCGGTAGCCATTCTGCGCCCGCGCGGGCCGCACCAGCCCGACTTCCTCATAGTAGCGGATGGTCTTCGGCGGCAGGCCCGAAAGCCGTGCTGCTTCCCCTATATTCATGAGAAGTCCTCGCTGCGTCCGACGCATCATCCCAGTCTCCGAAAGATGTCGCGGGGCTGGCCGCCGTCAACTGTGACTGCGCGGCAACAAAGACTTTATTAACCATAACGCTGTCTATTGTTCGCGTTGTCACGGCTTGCCGCAGGGCATATCCAGAGAGCGTCTTCGCTGGATAGCTTGCCCCGTCGAACGAGTGTGGCGCCACGAACGAACACTTACTCCGACGCTGCGGACCCGGCTCCCATGACCAACAGACTGAACCTCGTATCCCTCGGTGCTGTTTTCGCATCGTTGGCGGTCCTTTCGGGCTGCGCGACGACGACGACGCCTCAGAAGATGGCGGACAACACCTCGGCGGCCGTGGCGCGGATCACCGCCTATGCCTCGCCGACCCCGAACGAGGACCGCAGCTTCGGCGTCGCCCCCGCGACCGCCTATGCCGCAACGGTCGACGACGGCTTCTCGCTGCCGTCCATTCCGTCGGACAAGATCGACCCGAAGTTCCTGCGCCAGCGCGTCGTCTACGATGCCGGCGGCTATGAGGAAGGCACGGTCGTCGTCGATACCGGCAACCGCTTCCTCTACGTCATCGAGCGCGGCGGCACCGCCATGCGCTACGGCATCGGCGTCGGCAAGGCCGGCTTCTCTTGGGCCGGCGAAGCCAAGATCGGCGACAAGCAGCATTGGCCGCGCTGGTTCCCGCCGAAGGAGATGATCGAGCGCCGCAGCGACCTCGAGAAGTTCAAGGACGGCAAGGGCATGGATCCCGGCGTCATGAACCCGCTCGGCGCCCGCGCGCTCTACCTCTACCAGGGCAACAAGGACACGCTGTACCGCCTGCACGGCTCGCCGGAGTGGCGCTCCATCGGCACCGCGGCCTCGTCCGGCTGCATCCGCCTGATGAACCAGGACATCATCGACCTCTACGAGCGCATCCCGCTCGGCGCCCGCGTCGTCGTCCTGCAGGGCAAGGAACGTCTGGTCGACCAGACCCCGGCCAAGCCCGCCCGCACCAAGGCGAAGGCGAAGGCCAGCTGAGGCAGACCAGCTAAGGCAGGCACTGGCGTTCGCGCCGATAGGATACCCCGGCGGAGAGATCCGCCGGCGACAGTTTGGAAGGCGGGGGACCGTCATGGCCGGGTGCTTCGGGGGAAGCATCCGGTCTTTTTTTGTCCGGCCGCCACTGGGGAAAGCTGGGCGGCGGGCGCGGCTCAGGCGGTGATGCGGTGGCGGCGGGGACGCGCGCCGTGGCGGATCGCGGCGGAGAGCAGCAGGCCGAGCGTCGTGGCGTTGAGGATGTGCCAGAGGAAATGCGTGCCCAGCGGATAGCTGGCGCAGACCGGCATGTCCGCCATCCGCAGCGCGATCGAGCCGGTGAACACGCCGGCCGCCGCCAGCAGCCGCCGCGCCGGCGAGCGCCTGGGGAAGGCGAGCGCGAGGCCGATGGCATAGAGCGCCACCGCCGGCGGGATGTAGCCGGCCGAACTGCCGAAAACTGGTCCCAGAGCATCGCGCGTCAAGAACGTCAGGCCGAAGAAGCCGGCGACGCAGAGCGCTGCCGCCCAGCGGGCGAGGCCGAGGAAGCGGTGCAGCGCGAGGCCGAGATAGGCTGCGATGAACAGCGTGATCGGCAGGACGTCGGCAAGGCTCGACCAGCGGTTGGCGAAGGTGTGGAACAGGAACGAGCCGACGCCGATGATCCCGACGAGGATGATCAGCGCAAGGCTCGCGACGTCACGCCGTCGACGCTTCGCCAGCGCATCGCGCCGCCGCCAGGCGACGAAGGCGGCCGCCGCCACCAGGATGAAGGCGAGGTTGGAGACGGCATTGACCGGCTCAGCCCAGAAGCCCGGGCCGAGCCGCTCGCAATAGGCATCGATCGGATCGGTCCATGCCATGGCGCGGAACTCCCTCAGGGCTGCCGATCATCGGCCGCCACGGGGCGGATTGAACACCCCAGGAAGCATGCCCGGCAACGGATCGCAGCGCAGTCCGGTTTCCCGTCGGCCGACGGAGCCGGTCAGCGCGGCGTCTTGTTCCGCCGGGTCCGCTCGTTCAGCAGCACGTAGGCCCATGCTGCGGAGGCAAGGGAAATCGGCAGGATGACGAAGGCGAAAAGCTCGGTACCGGTCATGAGCGCAATCCCCGCAGCAGGCGTCTCGCACTCCAATGTAGGGCAATCGCCGCACCAAGCCAAATCGCCGTGCCGATGACGAGCGTGTCGAGGCCTACCGGACTGGCGCCAACGCTGTAGAAGGTTGCCGCGACCGGGGCGAGGACGCCCACCGTGACGCAGGCGGTCGAAGCGCGGTCGAACGCTGCCGCCGTGAGTTTTGTCTGCTCATTGTGGACGATCGTCACCTGCGGCTCCTCACCCACCCACTGACCAGGAAGTCTCGGCTCAGGGGGTGGGAGCCTGCAAGGCCTGCTCCCACCCCCTGGTCTTTTTCGTCAGCCCCGCGCCTTCTTCTCCAGCCGGCGCCGGTGCAGCACCGGCTCGGTATAGCCGTTCGGTTGCACGGCGCCCTCGAAGACGAGGTCGCAAGCCGCCTGGAAGGCGATCGAGGCGTCGAAGTCCGGCGCCATCGGCTCGTATTTGGCGTCGCCGGCGTTCTGCGCATCGACCTTGGCCGCCATCTTCTGCATCGCCGCCATCACCTCGTCCTTCGAGACGACGCCGTGGCGCAGCCAGTTGGCGATGTGCTGGGAGGAGATGCGGCAGGTGGCGCGGTCCTCCATCAGTCCGACATCGTTGATGTCCGGCACCGTCGAGCAGCCGACGCCCTGGTCGACCCAGCGCACGACGTAGCCGAGAATGCCTTGCGCATTGTTCTCGACCTCGGCGACGATCTGCTCGTTCGGCCAGTTGGCGCGGCCGGCGAGCGGGATGGTCAGGATGTCGGCGAGGATCGCCCGGCGGCCCTTGGCGGCGATGTTGTCCTGCCAGGCGAGCACGTCGACGCGGTGGTAGTGCGTGGCGTGCAGCGTCGCCGCCGTCGGGCTCGGCACCCAGGCGCAGTTGGCGCCGGCCTGCGGATGGCCGATCTTGACCGCCAGCATGTCGTGCATCTTCGCCGGCATCGCCCACATGCCCTTGCCGATCTGCGCCCTTCCCTTGAGGCCGCAGAGGAGGCCGACATCGACGTTCCAGTCCTCGTAGGCGCCGATCCAGGTGCGGTCCTTCATCACCGTCTTGCGCACCATCGGGCCGGCTTCCATCGAGGTGTGGATCTCGTCGCCGGTGCGGTCGAGGAAGCCGGTATTGATGAAGAAGACCCGGTGCTTGGCGGCGCGGATGCACTCCTTGAGGTTCACCGTCGTGCGGCGCTCCTCGTCCATGATGCCCATCTTGATGGTGTTCTCGGGCAGCCCTAGCACCGCCTCGACGCGGCCGAAAATCTCGGCGGAGAAGGCGACCTCGTCCGGCCCGTGCATCTTCGGCTTGACGATGTAGACCGAGCCGGCGCGGGAATTGCGGATGCCTTGGGTCTTCTTCAGGTCGTGCAAGGCGATCATGCCGGTCACCATGGCGTCCATGATGCCCTCCGGCACCTCCGACCCGTCCTTCAGGTGGATGGCCGGATTGGTCATGAGGTGGCCGACATTGCGGATCAGCAGCAGCGAGCGGCCGGGCAGCGTCAGCGGCGAGCCGTCGGGCGCTGTATAGCTGCGGTCGGGGTTGAGGCGGCGGGTCACCGTCTTGCCGGCCTTCTCGAAGGAATCCTCGAGGTCGCCCTTCATCAGGCCGAGCCAGTTGCGGTAGACGGCGGTCTTGTCCTCGGCATCGACCGCGGCGATCGAATCCTCGCAGTCGCAGATCGTCGAGACCGCCGATTCCATCAGCATATCCGCGACATGGGCGCGGTCGCGCGAGCCGATGCGGTTGGCGGCGTCGATCTGCACCTCGATATGCAGGCCGTTCTGCTTGAACAGCACCGCGGTCGGCGCGGCGGGATCGCCGACATAGCCAGCGAAGGCGTCGGGGGTCTTCAGCATCGCCTTCTTCGGCCCGCCGAAATCGGCGACCAGCGAGCCGCCCTCGACGGCATAGGCGGTGACGTCGATGTGGCTGATGCGGTCGAGCGGCGCGACGCCGTCGAGGAAACCCTTGGCCCAGGACACGACGCGGGCGCCGCGGGCCCGGTCATAGGGGCCGGACGGCGGGGCGTCGCCCATCGCGTCGGTGCCGTAGAGGGCATCGTAGAGCGAGGCCCAGCGCGCATTGGCGGCATTCAGCGTGTAGCGCGCGTTCATCAGGGGAACGACGAGCTGCGGGCCGGGGATCGCGGCGATCTCGGGGTCGACGTTGGCCGTGTCGATCTGGAAGTCGGGGCCCTCGGGCTTGAGGTAGCCGATCTCCTGCAGGAAGGCGCGGTAACCGGGCGCGTCGAGCGGCTGGCCGCGGCGGGCCTGGTGCCAGGCGTCGATCTCGCCCTGCAGGCGGTCGCGCACAGCGAGGAGTTCGCGGTTCTTCGGCGCGAGATCGTCGAGGATTCCGGCAAAACCCTTCCAGAACTGGTCGGGCTCGATCCCGGTGCCTGGCAGCGCCTCCGTCTCGATGAAGGTCTTCAGCTCGTCGGCGACTGTCAGGCCATGGACGTCGATCGTATCGGACATGTAGCGGCTTCCTTTCCCGTGTTGCCCCGCAAATCGACCTTGCACCCCGTCCTGTCAATCATGCGAAAGCCCAAGAGGGCTTTGGGCCCGCCTCGGGCCAGGCCGCGGGACTGTGGGAACGCGGGTGCAAAGCGGGAGCGGTGGGCGCTGGAAAAGACGCAGAAAACAAGACCGGATCTTCTCGGATCTAGAGGAGATCACCCCATTTGCGTTTGCGGGCGCGGGCGAAGGCGTCGCGGTCGCGCTTCGGCACGGTGGCGAGGTGCACGCCGCCACCGGTGCCGCAGAGTTTGACCGCGACGCCGATCTTGCTGGTCTCCGGCCGGTCTAGGATGCGGGCCTCCTCGGGCGCCTCATACAGCGCCGGCCGGACGGCGACGAGATAGCTGAACTTCTCGTCCTCGTAGGACAGCGTCGCCGCCTTGGCGCTCATGTGGTCGCGGCTGCGCTGCAGGCGCACGGCGAAATGGCACCAGTCCGGCGGCGTCAGCGGGCAAGGCGCCTCGTGCGGACAGGGCGCCAGGATCCGCGCACCGGCGGCCAGCAGCCCGTCGCGGACGCCGAGGATGCGGGCGTAGCCGGCGGGCGTTCCGGGCTCGACCACGACCAGCGCGCCCGTGCAACTCGCCCAAAGCATCTGCATCAGCGCCGGTAGGCGGGCGGGCGGAAGCTCGGTCAGGGCATAGCCTAGGACGACGAGGTCGAATGCCTCGGCCGGACCCGCCCAGGCGACGAGGTCGGCGGTGATCTGGCGTGGGGTTTTGAGGGCGGCGCTTTCGGCATCCTCGGCCAGCGTCCGGGCGAGGTCGAGAAAGGCGGTGTTGCGGTCGACCTGGACGATCTCGGTAATCGCCGGCCAGAGATCGGCCATCGCCCAGCTCGCCGTGCCGGGTCCCGCACCGACGTCGAGCACGCGCGCTGGCGCGAAATCGGGCCAGCGTTCCAGGAGGCGCTCGAACACCTCGCTCGCGGCGGCGAACGTCGCGGGCATCCGCGCCACCGCATAGGCCATGGCGTCCGCCTCGCCCTCGACGACGCCGGTCGACGAGCCGCCCTCGCGGTAACGCTTCGAGATCTTCCCGGAGCGCTCCGACAGATCTTTTCGCGAGCGGCCCTCCATCAGCGCCGTGATCGCTGCCGTCAGCGCCTCAGGAAGTTCAGCTGCCATCGGATCTCTTCGCCACCCCGCAATGCCGGCGAGGATTAGCCTACCGCTGGCTCTCCTGCCAGTTCGGATTGATCCAGGGTTTCAGCGGCGAGGCCGGCAGCATGGTCCGGCCGAGGATATGGTCGGCGGCCTTCTCGCCGACCATGATCGAGGGGCCGTTGAGGTTGCCGTTGGTGACGCGCGGAAAGATCGACGAATCGGCAACGCGCAGGTTCTCGATGCCGATCACCCGGCATTCCGGGTCGACCACGGCGTCGATGTCGTCGGCATCGCCCATCCGGCAGGCGCCGCAGGGGTGATAGGCGCTCTCGGCGTGGTCGCGGATGAAGCCGTCGAGATCGTCGTCGCTCCGGAACGACGCACCCGGCTGGATCTCGGCGCCGCGGAAGGGCGCGAACGCCGCCTGCCCGAAGATTTCCCGCGTCAGGCGGATGGCGGTGCGGAAGTCGCGCCAGTCATCGGCGTGGCTCATATAGTTGAAGCGGATCGACGGCCTGTCCGACGGCCCGCTGCCGGTGAGGCGGATCGCACCGCGCGATTTCGATCGCATCGGCCCGACATGCGCCTGGAAGCCGTGGCCCTTGGACGCCGAGGTGCCGTCGTAGCGCACCGCGGCGGGGAGGAAGTGGTACTGGATGTCGGGATAGTCGACGCCGGCCGCCGAGCGCACGAAGGCGCAGGATTCGAAATGATTGGTGGCGCCGTGGCCGGTGTGCAGCAGCATCCATTCCAGCCCGACGCGGCCCTTGGCGAAGAGGTTGAGGTAGCCGTTGAGGGTGATCGGCTGGGTGCATTCCTGCTGCACGTAGACCTCGAGATGGTCCTGCAGGTTCCGCCCGACGCCCGGCCGGTGCAACTTCGGCTCGACGCCGACGGCGGCAAGCTCGGCCGCATCGCCGATGCCGGAGCGCAAGAGCAGCAGCGGCGAGTTGATCGCGCCGGCGGCGACCACCACCTCGCGCCGCGCCCGCACGATGCCCGGCAGGCGCCGTGGACGGCGCACCGCGACGCCGACCGCCTTGTCGCCCTCGAAGACCAGCCGCACCGCCTCGCCCGCCAGCAGCCGGCAATTGCCGCGGCGCATGGCGGGGCGGAGATAGGCATTGGCCGTCGACCAGCGGCGGCCGCGCCAGATGGTGTGCTGCATCGGGCCGAAACCCTCCTGCTGCTCGCCATTGTAGTCGTCGGTCACCGGGAAGCCCGCCTGCCGCCCGGCCTCGATGAAGGCGGGATAGAGCGGGTTCTGCATCGCGCCGCGCTTCATGTGCAGCGGGCCGTCGAGGCCGCGCCAGCGGGCGTCCCCGCCTTCCATCGCTTCCATCCGCTGGAAGTAGGGAAGCACGTCGCCATAGGCCCAGCCGTGCGCGCCGGACTCCGCCCAGTGGTCGAAGTCGCGGGCATGGCCGCGGACATAGACCATGCCGTTGATCGACGACGAGCCGCCGATCACCTTGCCGCGGGGCGTGGCCAGGCTCCTGTTGCCGAGCGCCGGCTCGGGCTCGGCGCGGTAGCCCCAGTCGTAGCGCTTCATGTTCATGGGATAGGAGAGGGCGCCCGGCATCTGGATGAACGGCCCGGCATCGGTGCCGCCGGCCTCGATCACCAGAACGTCGTACTGGCCGCCCTCCGACAGGCGATAGGCCATCGCCGCCCCGGCCGAGCCGGAGCCGATGACGACGTAGTCGGCTTCGTCGATCTCACGCATGCAGAACTCCAGCGGGAAGGGCGCGCGCCGGCGCGGTGGAACGGAAGGGCAAGGTTCTTGTCGCGCGGCGGCTCATGCGCCGGCCGCCCGGGATGCCGAGCGGGCGGTCTCGGCATCGATGAAGCGCTCGATCACGGCGATCGCCGCCAGCCGGTCGGGCCCGTGCAGCGGCGCGCCGCGGCGGGGCGAGACCAGCGCATGGCGCAGCCAGACGCCGTCGATCATCGAGCCGGCCGCCTGGGCGATCGGCCGGGCGCGGTCGCGTCCGATCAGCGGCGCCAGCGCATCGACGAGGTTTGACTCCAGCCGCCGGAAGTAGACTGCGAGCAGCCGCGCCGCCTCGGCGTTGCGGCGGGCGTGGAGGTAGAAGACCAGCCAGGCGGAGATCGCCTCGACGGAGAACTGGTCGGGATCGAAGCAGCCCTCGACGATCGCCGAAATGCGCGCGCGCGGCGTCTCGGCCGTGCGCAGGCGCTGCGTCACGCCGGCACGGTAGCCGCCGAGGAGATGGCGCATGGCGGCGATCAGGAGGTCGTCCTTGCCGCCGAAATAGTGATGCGCCAGCGCAGGCGAGACCGCGGCGCGCCGGGCGATCTCGGCCATGGTGACACTGAGC
Organism: Mesocryomonas lacus; assembly: GCF_055730105.2. NCBI lineage: Bacteria > Pseudomonadati > Pseudomonadota > Alphaproteobacteria > Hyphomicrobiales > Aurantimonadaceae > Mesocryomonas > Mesocryomonas lacus. Next base: position 999,638 of record NZ_JBUZWF020000001.1, on the reverse strand, counting down.
GAGCCCTCGCCGTCGATGGCGTCGATCGCCGCGCGGATCAGGGCGCCGCGCCGCTCGTCCTCCATGCTGCGTCTCGTCATAGCCGCCGTCCCGTCGCCTGTCTCTTCCGGGCAAGCGTATTGTTGATTGACTGATCAATCAACCAGCGGAGGGCGGCAAGTTTCGGGGAGAGCGGCGGCGCGGGCGTTGAACCGTCACGCGGGGCGTATAGGCTGGCCCGCATCGCGTCCTTCCCGGAGACCGCCATGACGAAGCCCTTCGCCCGACGTTCCGCAAGCCTGCCCGCCGGTCTTGCGGCCATGCTGGCCGCAGTCTGCCTCGCCGGCCCCGCCAGCGCCGAGTTCCGGCTGCGCGTCCTCCACACCAACGACATCCACTCGCGGCTGGAGCCGATCAACAAGCAGGATTCCACCTGCGGCGCGAAGGACCAGGCCGCCGGCGCCTGCTTCGGCGGCACCGCGCGGCTCGCCACCGCGATCGCCCGCGATCGCCTGCCCGCCTCGCTGCTGCTTGATGCCGGCGACCAGTTCCAGGGCTCGCTGTTCTACACCCACTATCTCGGCCAGGAGGTCGCCGAGCTGATGGGCCGCCTCGGCTACGACGCCATGGCGGTCGGCAACCACGAGTTCGACAATGGCGTGCCGGTGCTGCAGCGCTTCGCCGAAGCCATCGGGTTTCCGCTTCTGATGGCGAATGCCGATCTCTCGAAGGAACCCGGCCTTGCCGCCCGCATCAAGCCGCACGCGGTCCTCACCGTCGCCGGCGAAAAGATCGGCGTGATCGGCCTGACGCCCCAAAACAACCAGGAACTGACCAGCGCCGGCACGACTATCGCCTTCCAGGACCCGGTCGACACCGCCCGGCGCGAGGTCGCGGCCCTCACCGCCGAGGGGGTGACCAAGATCATACTCCTCAGCCATTCCGGCTACACCGTCGACCAGCGGATCGCCGCGGAGGTCGACGGCATCGACCTCATCGTCGGCGGCCACTCGCATACCCTTCTGTCGAACAGCGTGCCGACCGCCGGCGGCCCGTCGCCGACCTTCGTCGCCGCCCCCGACGGCACGAAAGTGCCGATCGTCCAGACCGGCGCCTATGGCCGCTATCTCGGCAAGGTCGACCTCGTCTTCGACGACAAGGGCGTCGTCACCGAGGCGGTCGGCGAGCCGATCCTTCTCGACCAGGCGATCCCGGAGGACCCGGCGATCAAGGCCCGGATCGCCGAGCTCGCCAAACCGCTCGACGCCGTCCGCAACACCGTGGTCGGAAAGACGGCGGCGCCGATAGAGGGCAGCGCCGCCTATTGCCGGACGCAGGAATGCACCATGGGCGACCTCGTCACCGACGCGATGCTCGCCAAGGTGAAGGACCAAGGCATCGAGATCGCCATCACCAATGGCGGGGGCCTGCGCGCCTCGATCGACGGCGGCGAGATCACCATGGGCGAGGTGCTGACCGTGCTGCCGTTCCAGAACACCCTGGCGAGCTTCACCTTGAAGGGCGCCGACATCGTCGCGGCGTTGGAGAACGGCGTCTCGCAGGTCGAGACCGGTGGCGGCCGCTTCCCGCAGGTCGCGGGCCTCGAATTCGACTGGTCGCTCGCCGGAAAGGCGGGCGAGAGCCGCATCAAGGCGGTGCGGGTGGTCAAGGACGGCCGCGCGGCGCCGATCGACCCGGCGGCGGACTACCGGGTGGTCACCAACAACTTCATGCGCAATGGCGGCGATGGCTATGCCGTCTTCGCCTCGGCCGGCCGCGACGCCTACGACTTCGGCCCGACGCTGGACAGCGTCGTCGCCGACCATCTCGCCAAGGGCCCGTTCGCGCCGCCGGCGGGCGTGCGGATCAGGCTGGTGCCGTAAGGCGCGGCCGCCGGCGCGAGATCAGCCCCGCTCGGTGAAGAGCACGCGGTGGTCGAGCAGGAATTTCGCGAAGAACGGCAGGCTTGCCGCGCCGATCTCGCGGGCGCTGGCGCCGATCGTGCCGGGCTGGACGCGGATCGGCGACAGGCCCTCGCGGCGGATCTCGGCAAGCTTTGCCTGCGTCGCCGCCACCAGGCGGTCGCGCACGTCGAGCGGGATCGAGCCGTCGATCACTGCGCATTCGAAGTCGTAGACCGACATTGCCGAGACGATGGCGTGGGCGAGGCCGAAAGCCGCCGTCTCCAGCCAGCGGTCGAGCAGCGGACCGAGCTCGGGCCATTGGCCGTCATCGTTCCAGAGATCGCGCGGGTTCATGCCGGCGGCGCGCATCTCCTGCTCCAGAAGATGGATCGAGGCGGAGTGGATCAGCTGGCGGTGGCCGGCGGGGGCGCCATCCGGCCCGGCCGGCCGCGGCACGGGCATCGAGCCCAGCGCGCCGGCATTGCCGTTGCGGCCGACCACCAGATTGCCGTCGATGACGATGCCGCCGCCGACGAAGGTGCCGACGTAGAAATAGACGTAATCGGTGCTGCGCGTCGTGCCGAAGACATGCTCGGCGGCGCAGGCGGCCGTCGCGTCATTGGCGAGGTCGACGGAATAGCCGGTGAGGCTCGCCAGCTCGGCGGTGATGTCGAGCCCGCGCCACTCGTCCATCTCGCCGGCCGGCGCGCCGATCTCCTCGCCCCATTCCCAGATCGCCGAGGGCATGGCGACGCCGACGCCGGCGATGCGGGCGCGGCCGTCGGCATCCAGCGTCTGGCGCAGCTCCTCCACCGCCGCAACGACGAACTGCTTGATCGCGCCGAGCACCGGCAGGGGATAGCTCGCCCGCCGCCGTTCGCGGATCACCCCGACGAAATCCATCAGTACGAGTTCCACCGAGCGCCGGCCGAGCTTCAGGCCGAGCGAGAAGGCGCCATCGGGATTGAGCCGCATCGGGATCGAGGGCTGGCCGACCCGGCCGCGTCGCGGCGCGTCGCGCAGCACCAGCTTCTGACGCTCGAGCTCGCGCATGATCACCGAGGCCGTCTGCGGGGACAGGCCGGTGCGCCGGGCGATGTCGGCCTTGGCCAGCACGCCGTTACGCCGGATCAGCGACAGCACGGCCCGCTCGTTGTGGGCCCGCAGCCCGGACTGGTTGGAGCCGCGCATGCGCTCTCCCGCCCCTTCCTCCGCGAATGGCTCGGTCACGTCGCTCATCTCTCTCCCCCCTACGGCGCAGCTGGGTTCTTTCCCGGCCGCCCCACCTCCGCCGCCGAACGTTTCTTGAAGTGCGCGCAAGCCCACTGAATCGCGCTGCCCGGTGCTGTCGCGACCTGCCATCCCGACTTGCCAGCCCGTCTGCTTCAGGTCATCCTTGCTGACCATCGTTGTGGGGGCCTGTCGGCAGACAGTTCAGCGGCACCCGGGCAAGGACGCAAGACCTTGACCAGCTTCATCCGGAAGTTGGTCCAGCGCCTTCGGGGTGTCAATATTTAAATCCACTTGATTTATTTAAGTTGACAGGGCGTCACTTTGCCGCTTTCCTTGCCGCCAACCTGTCGCGGCGGCGCGCCGTGACGCGGTCAACCGTCGCCGTGCGGGAGCGCGGCGGCATCGGATCATATCTGGGAGGATATCCGTGACGCTTCGTTCGCTTCTCGCCACCACCGCCATTGCCGGCTTCGCCGCACTCGGCGTGCTTGCCACCCCGGCCAGCGCCCAGACCAGCCCGCTGGTCTGCCTGATCACCAAGACCGACACCAACCCGTTCTTCGTCAAGATGAAGGAAGGCGCGCTCGCGAAAGCCAAGGAACTCGGCGTCACGCTGCAGACCTATGCCGGCAAGATCGACGGCGACACCGAGAGCCAGGTCGCGGCCATCGAGAGCTGCATCGCCGGCGGCGCCAAGGGCATCCTCATCACTGCGTCCGACACCAAGGGCATCGTTCCTTCGGTCAAGCAGGCACGCGATGCCGGCATCATGGTGATCGCGCTCGACACCTCGCTTGAGCCGATCGACTCCGCCGACGCGACCTTCGCCACCAACAACTTCACCGCCGGCGAGCTGATCGGCCAGTGGGCCAAGTCGACGCTCGGCGACAAGGCCGCCGATGCCCGCATCGCCTTCCTCGACCTGATCCCCTCCCAGCCCTCCGTCGACGTGCTGCGCGACCAGGGCTTCATGAAGGGTTTCGGCATCGACACCAAGGATGCCAACGTCATCGGCGACGAGGATGACAAGCGCATCGTCGGCCACGACATCACCAATGGCAACGAGGAAGGCGGCCGGACCGCGATGGAGAACCTTCTCCAGAAGGATCCGACGATCAACGTCGTCTACACCATCAATGAGCCGGCGGCGGCCGGTGCCTACGAGGCGCTGAAGGCGGTCGGCGCCGAGGGCAATGTGCTGCTCGTCTCGATCGATGGCGGCTGCCCGGGCGTCAACAACGTCAAGGACGGCATCATCGGCGCGACCTCGATGCAGTATCCGCTGAAGATGGCCGCGCTTGGCGTCGAGGCGATCAAGAAGTTCGCCGACACCGGCGAGAAGCCGAAGGTCACCGAAGGCCTGAATTTCACCGATACCGGCGCTGACCTCGTCACCGACAAGCCGGTCGACGGCCAGAAGTCGATGACCTCGGCCGACGCGCTGAAGGCCTGCTGGGGCTGATTGATAGCCCGAGCGGCTCTGCTGGCCCGGCCGGCTCTGCTGGCCCGGTCGGCTCTGCCGGGGCGGGTGACGTCATCGGCCCGGCCGGCATGACCCGGCTTGCCGGCGTCGATCCGCACGTCCCGCGAGACTGCGGGCGGGAGGGCGCGTTCGCGCCTTCCCGCCGATGCGGGGGCCACGCCCATCGGGCCAGCGGCTCTCTTTTCCCGATATTCCCGGACAGACTTCGAAAGGTGAGGCGATGAGCGACACCCCCCGCCCGGCGACCCCGCAGCGCAGCCCCAGTGACTTCGAGGCGGCCGCGGCAAAGAACGATACGCGGGTTGCCGAGTTCGAGACGAACAATGGCGGCGGCCTTGCCCGCTTCCAGCACTTCCTGCACGCCAACCCCACCATGGTGCCGGTCCTGGTGCTGCTGGTCAGCGTGGCGGTGTTCGGCGTGCTGCTCGGCAGCCGGTTCTTCAGCCCGCAGACGCTGAACTTCATCCTGCAGCAGGTGACGCTCGTCGGCATCATCGGCGTCGCGCAGACCCTCGTGATCGTCACCGCTGGCATCGACCTCTCGGTCGGCGCGATCATGGTGCTGTCCTCGGTGGTGATGGGCCAGTTCGCCACCCGCTACGGCTTGCCGGCGCCGCTCGCCATCGCCTGCGGCCTCGCCGTCGGCACCTTCTGCGGCTTCATCAACGGCTTCCTCATCGCCCGGCTGAAGCTGCCGCCCTTCATCGTCACCCTCGGCACCTGGTCGGTGTTCCTGGCGACGAACTTCATCTATTCCGCCAACGAGACGATCCGCGCCCAAGACATCGCCAGCGCCGCGCCGCTGCTGCAGTTCCTCGGCCAGACCTTCAAGATCTTCGGCGCCACCTTCAGCTACGGCGCTGTGTTCATGGTGCTGCTGGTTGTCCTGTTCTTCTACATCCTCAACAACACCGCATGGGGACGACACGTCTACGCCCTCGGCGACGATCCGGACGCCGCCCGCCTGTCCGGCATCTCGACGACGAAGACGCTGATCTCGGTCTACGTCGTCGCCGGCTTCATCTGCGGCCTCGCCGGCTGGGCGCTGATCGGGCGCATCGGCTCGGTCAGCCCGACCTCCGGCCAGGAGGCGAACATCCAGTCGATCACCGCGGTGGTGATCGGCGGCACCTCGCTTTTCGGCGGCCGGGGCTCGGTGTTCGGCACGCTGATCGGCGCCCTTATCGTCGGCGTCTTCGCCATGGGCCTCCGCATCTGGGGCACCGACCCGCAATGGACGCAGCTCACCGTCGGCGCGCTGATCATCCTCTCCGTCGCCGCCGACCAGTGGATCAGAAAGGCTTCCGCATGACCCCGCAGCTCGTTCTCTCCGCCCGCGGCCTCGTCAAGAAATACGGCCGCGTCGTCGCCATCGACCATGCCGACTTCGATCTTCGGGCCGGCGAGATCCTCGCCGTCATCGGCGACAACGGCGCCGGCAAGTCGACGCTGATCAAGGCGGTCTCCGGCGCCGTCATTCCCGACGGCGGCGAGATCCTGCTCGACGGCGCACCGATCACCTTCACCAACCCGCAAGGCGCGCGCGACGCCGGCATCGAGACGGTCTACCAGCAGCTGGCGCTCTCGCCCGCGCTCTCGATTGCCGACAACATGTTCTTGGGCCGCGAAATTCGCCGCAAGGGCTTCCTCGGCGAGTTCCTGCGCATGCTGGACAAGCCGACCATGCGCCGCATCGCCCGCGAAAAGCTCTCCGAGCTTGGGCTGATGACCATCCAGAACATCGACCAGCCGGTGGAAACGCTGTCGGGCGGCCAGCGCCAGGGCGTCGCCGTGGCCCGCGCCGCCGCCTTCGGCTCCAAGGTGCTGATCCTCGACGAACCGACCGCGGCCCTCGGCGTGAAAGAGTCCCGCCGCGTCCTCGACCTCATCCTCGAGGTGCGCTCGCGCGGCCTGCCGATCGTCCTCATCTCGCACAACATGCCGCATGTCTTCGAGATCGCCGACCGCATCCACATCCACCGCCTCGGCCGCCGCCTCTGCGTCATCGACCCGAAAAGCGCGTCGATGTCCGACGCGGTGGCGCTGATGACGGGGGCGAAGGCACCGGAAGCGACGATGATGGCGGCGTAAGGCCGCGCGATCGTGGGCGTCGTCAAAGGTGAGTGTCGACGTCCATATGCTGGTGAAGGACGCGCATAATCTCAATGCCGGCATCAACGCGTCGGTAGAAGATGAGATGTGACCTCACGGGGTAGCGGTAGTAGCCGAGCCTGATCTCGTCGACCCTCCGGCCAAGTTCGGGAGAGCGGGCCAGTCGCTGCATGGCACTGCCGATTTCGAGGATATAGCGATCGGCTTGGTCGGTAGACCACCGCTCGGCCGAGTAGAGGAAGATGCCGTCAAGGTCGGCACTTGCCTTCGGGTTTAGAAGAAGCTCATAGCCCGTATTTGGCATGCATATCGGCGAGGAAAGCCTGGCTGTCGAACGGCATCGCCGGTCCACTCTCCTCCGCTTCGATCAGCGCCTCCCGCAGGGCCTGCCGCTTGTTCTCCCGCTCCAGGAGTTCCAGCCCGGCCTGCACGACCTCGCTGACCGATGCGTAGCGGCCCTGGTCTACCGAGGCGGCGACAAAGGCGGTGAAGTGATCATCGAGAACGACCGGGGTTGTCTTTGACATCGTCTCTGGCTCCTGACGGACCCAAGACATAACCCCGGGCGCCGTCCACCTCAAGCAAAGCCGGCAGGGTCATTGCTGAGCTGGCACCGATGCTCTTCCCGCCTTCGCCGCCATCCGCCGCGCCGCCTCGTCTCCCGCAAAATGGCAGGCGCCAGAATGCCCCGGCGACACCTCGACCAGCGGCGGCAGGACCTCGGCACAAACCGGCTCGGCGATCGGGCAGCGGGTGCGGAAGGCGCAGCCGGAGGGCGGGTCGATCGGCGAGGGCGGGTCGCCGAGGAGGAGGGTGCGGCCGCGCTGCCGGGCGATCGCCGGGTCGGGGATCGGTGCGGCGGAGAGAAGCGCGCGGGCATAGGGGTGCGCCGGGTTCTCGAACACATCGCTTCGCGCCCCGATCTCGACGATGCGGCCGAGGTAGAGCACCATGATCCGGTCCGAGATCAGCCGGACGACCGAGAGGTCGTGGCTGATGAAGATGAGGCTCAGCCCGTGCCGGTCGCGGAGGCCGGTCAGGAGGTTGATGATCTGCGCCTGGATCGAGACGTCGAGCGCGGAGACCGGCTCGTCGCAGACGATCAGCTTCGGCCGGGTGATGATCGCCCGGGCAATGCCGATGCGCTGCGCCTGGCCGCCGGAGAACTCGTGCGGGTAGCGCCCGATCATCTCCGGCGCGAGGCCGACCTCGTCCATCGCCTGCAGCACCCGCTCGCGCCGATCGGCCTTGCGCAAGCCGGGCTCTGCGACCTCCAGCGGCTCGGCGATGATGTCGCCGACCGTCATGCGCGGGTCGAGCGAGGCGATCGGGTCCTGGAAGATGATGGTGAGGTCGCGCCGCGCCTTGCGCATCTCGGCCTCGGAGAGCGCGGTGAGGTCGCGGCCTTGCCAGACGACGCGGCCGGCGGTCGGCTGGATCAGGCGCAAGATCGAGCGGCCGAGGGTGGACTTGCCGCAGCCCGATTCCCCGACGATGCCGAGCGTCTCGCCCTGGCCGAGGCTGAACGAGACGTCGTTCACTGCCTTCAGCGTAGCGCCGCGGCCAAACAACGTGCGGCTGCGGATGGCAAAGCTGGTCGAGAGATTCTCGACGTCGAGGATGCTCTGTTTCACGTGTGACAGGTCAGGCATGGAGGCCTCCGGCGGGGACGGCGTTCACGGCGGCGTCGGCGAAGGGATGCCAGCAGGCGGCGCGCCGGCCGGGGCCGACTTCGGCCAGCGGCGGCCGCTCGTCGGCGCAGCGCTGGGTGGCGTGCCGGCAGCGGGGATGGAAGGCGCAGCCCGTCGGCAGGTGCTGCAGGCTCGGCGGCCGGCCGGGGATCGGATCGACGCCCGCGATGTCGCGGTCGACGCGCGGGATCGAGCGCAGGAGCGCCGCGGTATAGGGATGGGCGGGCGCTTCGAACAGATCGTCGACGCCGGCCTCCTCGACCACCCGCCCCGCATACATCACCGCGACGCGCGTCGCGATGCCCGCGACGACGCCGAGGTCGTGCGTGATCAGCACCAGCGCCGTGCCGAAATCGGCGGTTAGGTCGCGGAAGAGGTCGAGGATCTGCGCCTGGATGGTGACGTCGAGCGCCGTCGTCGGCTCGTCGGCGACGATCAGCTTTGGCCGGCAGAGCAGCGCCATGGCGATCACCACGCGCTGGCGCATGCCGCCGGAGAGCTCGTGCGGATACTGCTGGAAGCGCCGCTCCGCCTCGGGAATGCCAACGCGCTTCAGCATGGCGAGCCCCGCCGCCTCGGCCTCGCGCCGGCCCATCCTCTGGTGCACCTCGAGGAGTTCCGACAGCTGCCGCTTGATCTTCATCGAAGGGTTCAGCGCGGTCATCGGGTCCTGGAACACCATGCCCATGTCCTTGCCGCGGATCTTGTCGAGCTGGCGCGGCTTCAGCGCGAGAAGGTCGGTGCCGTCCATCACCGCGCTGCCGCTGCTCACGCCGTTGCGGGCGAGGAGGCCGAAGACGCCGTTGAAGGTCTGGCTCTTGCCCGACCCGGATTCGCCGACGATCGCCAGCGTCTCGCCCGGCATGACGGCGAGATCGAGATCGGACACGGCCGCCACCTCGCCCTCGGGGGTCGCGAAGCGAACGGAGTAGTTTTTCAGGTGGAGGAGGGGGGCGGTCAAAGACAGGCCTCCAATGCGGAGTTTATGGCGGTCCGGTCCTTGTCAGAACGGGGCGCAAACGCCGCAGCTTCGTCATCCCGGACTTGATCCGGGATCCATTCCTCTTCGCTTCCACTGCCAAATCGCTGCAATGCGCTGGTCCACCGTCCTCGATTGCGTTCAAACATTTGGAATGGACCCCGGATCAAGTCCGGGATGACGAAGCTGATGGGTTGGCGCGCGTTTCCTGCAGTCGAAAGCGTCATCGTCATCGTCATCCTCACCGGTCCTTCGGGTCGAAGGCGTCGCGCAGGCCGTCGCCGACGAAGGCGAAGGCGAGCAGCAGAGCGACGAGGGTGGCGCCGGGGAAGCCAAGCAGCCAGGGCATCGTCTCCATCGTGTCGGCACCCTCGGAGATCAGCGTGCCGAGCGAGGTCAGCGGTTCCTGCACGCCAAAGCCGAGATAGGAGAGGAAGCTCTCGGTGGCGATGATCTCGGGGACGGTCAGCGTCGCGAAGATCACCACCGGGCCGACGAGATTGGGAACGATGTGGCGGCGGATGATGGTGAAGGTCGAGACGCCCGAGGCGCGCGCCGCCTCGATGAACTCGCGCTCCTTCAGGGACAGCGTCTGGCCGCGCACGATGCGCGCCATGGTCAGCCATTCCAGAAGGCCGATGGCGGCGAACAGCAGGTAGACGTTACGGCCGAACATCACCATCAGCAGGATGACGAAGAGGATGTACGGCAGCGCGTACATGACGTCGACGAAACGCATCATTGCGCCGTCGATCCGCCCGCCGAGAAAACCCGCGACGGCGCCGTAGAGAACGCCGACGACGACCGAGACGAGCGTTGCGATCAGCCCGACCATCAGCGAGACGCGGGTGCCGTAGAGTGTGCGGGCGAGGAGGTCGCGGCCGTTCTGGTCGGTGCCGAAATAATGCCCGCTCTCAAAGGAGGGCGGGGCGCGGAAGGCGGCCCAGTCCGGCGTCTCGTAGTCGAAGGGGATCAGCCAGGGGCCGATGATGGCGGCGAGGATGATGAACGCGAGAACGAACAGCGACACCATCGCCGCCTTGTTGGCGGCGAGGCGCCGCATGGCATCGCGGGTCAGCGACCGCGGCTTGCCGGCGAGCGCCGCGCTCTGGTTCTCGGCGAACGGCGCCAGCGCCTCGCGCTTGTCGACGAAGAGGCTCATCGGGTTCGAACCTTCGGATCGAGGAAGGCATAGGCGAGGTCGACCAGGAGGTTCAGGACGACGATCAGGATCATGTAGAAGACCACCGTGCCGAGCACCATGCCGTAGTCGCGGTTCAGCGCCGCCTGGATAAAGTACCGCCCAATGCCGGGAATGCCGAAGATCTCCTCGACGACGATCGAGCCGGTGAGGAGATAGCCGGCCGCCGGGCCGAGATAAGAGACCACCGGCGTCAGCGCCGGCCGCAGCGCGTGGCCGAGCACCATGCGGCGCACGCCGATGCCTTTCGCGCGCGCGGTGCGGATGAAGTTGGCGTTCAGCACCTCGATCATCGAGCCGCGCATCAGCCGCGAGATGCGCGCGGCGTGCGGCAGCGCGAGCACCGCCATCGGCAGCACGAGGAAGCGCGGCGAGCCGTCGCCCCAGCCGCCGACCGGCAGCCAGCCGAGTTTCAGCCCGAACACCAGCTGAAGGATCGGCGCGACAAGGAAGCTCGGCACCACGAGGCCCGCCATGATCACCCCGGCGATCAGGAAGTCGGCTGATTTGTTCTGGTAAAGCGCCCCGTAGATGCCGGCGGCGAGCCCGACGACGACGGCCAGCACCATCGCCCCGCCGCCGAGGATCAGCGTGTAGGGCAGGCCGATCATGATCTGCTCGGAGACGGTGAAGTCGTCGGTGGTGAAGGAGGGCCCGAGGTCTCCCCGCAGGAGGCCGGCGAGGTAGCTGAGATACTGGCCAATCAGCGGCTGGTCGAGATGATAGTGCGCGCGCAGGTTCTCGAGAATCTGCGGCGGCAGCGCCCGCTCCATATCGAACGGCCCGCCCGGCGCAAGGCGCAGCACGAAGAAACAAACGGTCACCGCGATCAGCACCACGGGGATCGCGGTCAGCAGACGGTGGAAGGCGAAACGCAGCATGCGCGCTCCTCGGTTGGACAGCGCGGTGACGACGAACCTTGGATAGGCGGGCGCCCGATCTCCCCCCTTGAGGGGGAGATGTCGCCGCCAGGCGACAGAGGGGGGTGCCTGCCGCCGAGGTTCGCAAAGCGCGGGGATGCGATCGGGTCGAACTGCGGCAAGCCGGTCAAGAGGCAGAGTGCGCGGTGCGCACCCCCCTCTGCCCTGACGGGCATCTCCCCCTCAAGGGGGGAGATCGGTCTGCCGGACAGGTCCGTCTGTCCTACTCCGCCTTGGTCAGCCAGCGCGTGCGGTGCTTGTCGAAGGCGTTGTCCTCGTAGCCGGTGATCTTCGGAGAGACGACGCTGCGCGAGGCGTAGAAGTAGATCGGGATCGCGGCGGACTGGTCGAGGGCGATCTTCTCGGCCTGCTTCATGAGCTTCGCCCGCGCCGCCATGTCGGTGGTGGCGTTGGCCTCGTCGAGCAGCTTGTCGAAGTCGGGGTTCGACCACTTGCCGTAGTTCATCTCGACGCCGGACTTCAGGAGGTTCAGGAAGTTGTCGGCATCGTTGTAGTCGGCGAGCCAGCCGGCGCGGCCGACGTCGAAGGAGCCTTGGCGGAGGTCTGCATAGTGCACCTTCACCTCGGTATTGGTCAGCTCGACATTGACGCCGAGCGGCTTCCACATCGAGGCGATGGCGACCGCCAGGCGCTTGTGGTTCTCGTCGGTGTTGTAGCGCAGTTGCAAAGTCAGCGGCTTGTCGGCGCCGAAGCCGGCCTCCGTCAGCAGCGCCTTCGCCTTTTCCAGCTTCTCGCCATAGGAAAGGTCCGCCCAGTCAACGCGCTGGTCGGCGCCCTCGTAGTTCGCCATGCCCGGCGGCACCCAGCCATAGGCCGGCAGCTCGCCGGTGCCCAGAATCTGCGGGCCGATCACCTCGCGGTTGATCGCCATCGACAGCGCCTGGCGCACGCGGACATCGTCGAACGGCGGCTTCGAGGAGTTGACGACGTAGTAGTAGAGGCCGGCGAACGGGGCGACATGCGCCTGGCCCGGCATGTTCTCCTGCAGCCACTGGTACTGGTCGGTCGGGAAGGCAGTGATCACGTCGAACTCGCCGGCGCGGTAGCGGCGGAGCGCCGCCGCCTGATCTTCCAGCGTGAAGAACTTCACGCCGTCGATCTTTAGGTCCTTGGCGCCGCGCCATTCCGGGTTCTTCGCCGTCAGCACGTGGCTGCCGGGGATCCACTCAACCGGCTTGTACGGGCCGTTGGTGACGATGTTGGCGACCTGGACCCAGGCGTCGCCCTTTTCCTTGATCAGGTGCTCCGGCAGCGGATAGGCGGTGTAATGGGTCAGCGCGCCGAGGAAATAGGGCGTCGGCCGTTCCAGCGTGATCTCCAGCGTCTTGTCGTCGATCGCCTTGACGCCGAGCTGGTCGATGTCGGTGATCTTGCCGGTGTTGATGCCCTCGGCATTCTTGATGGGATACTGCAGGTAGGCATATTCGGCCGCATTCTTCGGGTCCATCAGCCGCTTGAACGAGAACACGAAGTCGGATGCCTTCACCGGCTGGCCATCCGACCACTTGTCGTCGGCGCGAAGCTTGAACGTGTAGGTCAGCTTGTCGTCGGAGAGGGTGTAGCTTTCCGCCTGGCCGAGGATCGGCTCGGCCTTGGCGTCCTCGGTCATCAGGCCTTCGAAGATGTCGCCGGACACGCGGTCCTCCCAGTCGCCCGAGAGCTTCTGCGGATCAAGTGAGGTGACGTCGCCGCCATTGTGGAGGTTCAGCTGGTTGGCCTGCGCTGCGCTGAGGCCAAGGACCGTCGCCAGAGCGAAGACACTGGCGGTGCGGGTGAAGGACCTCTGAAAAAGCGTCATCGTCGACCTCTCAGCTGGGCAAACCGGTTGCCGTTGGCGACGGCGGCTGCCGTCTTTGGGCCATCAATCATCCTCTTCTCGCCTTTGTCCAGCCATGGCAGGTCGAACTGACGGTCAGCTTTCTACACGTGTGGTCCCCCGCGCTGAAGCGTAAAACAATTATCAGATCAGGGGGTTAGTGCAGTCTGGAATGCTTCTGATGACGTTGCCCAGCTGTCATGTTCCGTGGCGGACGGGGTCATTTTTCAAAGGCTGACTTAGCAATTCCATCGCGCCCGCCTGCTTCGCTGTCTGTGCCCCGACCGTGCCTGACACCTGCGTGAGCAATGAAACCCCGGCTGGTCCACCGCATTCCGGCAAGGGTGTATGCGCCGAGCGCAGCGCCCTCGACAGGTTGCAATGGGCAGCCTGAACCAGGGAGAACACCATGCCGATCGACCGCAGGACCCTCTTGACGCTCACGGGCGCCGCCGCGGCCGCAAGCCTCGTCACACCGCTTCGCCCAGCCACCGCGGCGACTGGCGCTGCGAACGCTGCCCTGCAGCAGCCCAAGCTCCCCTATGCCGAAGACGCGCTGGCGCCGACGATTTCCGCCCGCACCGTCGCCCTTCATTACGGCAAGCACCACAAGTCCTATTTCGACAAGCTGGCCGAACTCGCGCCCGGCACGCCCTATGCCGACATGACGCTGGAAAAGATGATCACCGAGTCGAAGGCCAAGGGCGACCAGGCGATCTTCGACAATGCAGGCCAAGCCTGGAACCACATCTTCTATTGGAAACAGTTCGAAGGCGGCGCTGCTGCCCCGGAAGGCGCCTTCCTCGAGGCGGTGAACCGCGATTTCGAGAGCGTCGACGGCTTGAAGAAGGCGATGGTCGCGCAGGCCGGCAAGGTGTTCGGCACCGGCTGGGTCTGGCTGGTCGCCGATGGCGGCAAGCTCGAGATCCTTGGCTTGCAGGATGCCGGCAACCCGATCGCCGAGGGCAAGACGCCGCTGGCCGGCATCGACGTCTGGGAACACGCCTATTATCTCGACTACGAGAACCGCCGCCCGGCCCACGTCCAGGCGGTCCTCGACAAGCTCGTCAACTGGAAGTTCGTCGGCGACCAGATGAAGGCCTGAGCCTTTCCGCCAGCACTGGCCAGTTGGATCTGGCCAGTGCATCAAGTCAACGCGGCGCGCGCTTGGCGAGGATTCGCTGCAGCGTGCGCCGGTGCATCGACAGGCGCCGCGCCGTCTCCGAGACGTTGCGCTCGCAAAGTTCGTACACCCGCTGAATATGCTCCCAGCGCACGCGGTCGGCCGACATCGGGTTCGCCGGCGGCTCGGCACGGTCGCCGGGCAGGCGCATCAGCGCGGCGATGACCTCGTCGGCATCGGCGGGCTTGGCGAGATAGTCGATGGCGCCGAGCTTCACGGCCGTCACCGCGGTCGCAATGTTGCCGTAGCCGGTGAGCACCACGACGCGCGCATCGGCGCGCAGGCGCTGCAGGGCCTCGATGACGTCGAGCCCGTTGCCGTCGCCCAGCCGCATGTCGACGACTGCGAAGGCCGGCGCGGCCGCGGTGATCTCGGCGATTCCCTGGGCTACGCTGTCGGCGGTGCGCACGCTGAAGCCGTGCTGCTCGAGCGCGCGGCTCATCCGCTGCAGGAACGGCCGGTCGTCGTCGACGACCAGCAGCGAGTGGTCGCCGCCGGGAAAATGAACCTGGGCGAGCCCGCCGATTTCTTCGTCCATGGGCATTCCCGTTCTCCCTCTACCGGACCATCGGCGCCCGGCCTGCGATGAATTTTCAGCGATATCGAACTGTGGCAGACCAAGGGCAAGTGGCGCGGCAGGCCTGTGGCGGCAAGGCTTGTGACGTCACCGTGACCCTCAGTCCCGCGGCCTGCGCTGTCTCTCGGTGAAGGTCGCGATCGGCCAGACGATTTCGACCGAGGCGCCGCGGGCATCCCGGCGGTTGCCGAAAGCGATGCTCGCGCCCGAGCGCTCCAGCAGCGTCTTGGCGATGAACAGGCCGAGCCCCAGCCCGCCGCCGGCCTTGCGATCGCTGCGTTCGCGGTGCGACATGTAGGGATCGCCGATCCGCGCCAGCGTCTCCGACGAGAAGCCCGGCCCGTCGTCGAGCACCAGCAGCCGGACGTTTCGCTCCGACCAGGCGACATGGATGGTCACCTCGGTCTCGGCGAAGTCGACGGCGTTCTCGACGATGTTGCCGAGCCCGTAGACGACGCCGGCATTGCGGTGCATCACCGGCTCGCTGTCGCCCTGGTCGCCCGCCGCGACGTGGATGGCGACGCCGAAATCACGGTGCGGTTCCGATACCTCCTCGACCAGCGAGAGCAGCGGCAGCCGCGCCATGTGCTCTTCCGACGACAGCGTCGTCAGCTGCCGCAGGATGGCGCGGCAGCGGTCGGACTGCGCGATCAGGAGGTCGACGTCCTCGCGCTGCGGATCGCCGGCACGCGTCAGCCGGCCCATCTCCTTGGCGACGAGGCTGATCGTCGCGAGCGGCGAGCCGAGCTCGTGCGCGGCGGCGGCGGCCAGGCCGTCGAGCGCCGAGAGATGCTGCTCGCGCTGCAGCACCAGCTCGGTCGCCGCGAGCGCCTCGGACAGCGAGCGCGCCTCGGCCGCGACGCGGTAGACGTAGAGGCCAGAGAAGATCAGCGTCGAGACGATCGCGAACCAGAGGCCGCCGACATAGGAGGGCGGCAGCGTCAGCTCGGCGCCGTGCGGCCAAGGCACCGGCAGGTGCGAGAAGGCGAGCACCGTCGCCGCCAGGATTGACAGGATGGCAAGGCCCACGGTCGTCAGCGGCGGCTGCGTCGCCGAGGCCATCACCACCGGCACGATGAGGAAGACCGAGAACGGGTTCTGGATGCCGCCGGTGATGTAGAGGAGCCCGGTCGGCTGCAGCACGTCGAAGGTGAGGATCGCCACCGCCGCCCAGGGCGACAGCCGCCGGCTGAGCGGATAGCGCAGCGTCAACACGATGTTCAGCGCCGCCGACAGCCCGATCAGGATGAAGCACAGCTCGACCGGGAAGGGATACCACAGCCCCCAGGCGACGAAGGCGCAAGCGGCGGTCTGGCCGGCGACCGACAGCCAGCGCAGCTTGGTCAGCGTCGCCAGCCGAAGGCGCTGGCTTTCGTGCATGCCCGTCACGTAGCGCGGCAGGCCGATGGTGAAGCTCGATCGGGCGGTATCTTCCAGCATGTTCCAGCCATACTCCCGCCGCTGCCCGGCGACCAGACCCGGCGCGCGGCAAGCCGCCCTGCGGGCGCTGGCCACGCCCTTAAGTGCCGCGTGGCTTCGCCCTGGCGGTCGGCGGCGCCTCGGCCGGGTTCTCCGGCCAGGAATGGCGGGGATAGCGGCCGCGCAGGTCCGCCCGGACGTCGCGCCAGGAGCCAGCCCAGAAACCGGGCAAGTCGCGCGTGATCTGGATCGGCCGGTGCGCCGGCGACAGGAGTTCGAGCGTCAGGGGCAACCGCCCGTCGGCGATCGCGGGGTGCGTCGTCAGGCCGAACAGCTCCTGCACCCGCACCGCCAGCACTGGCCCTTCCTCCTCATAGCGGATCGGCAGATGCGAGCCGGTCGGCGCGTCGAAGTGCGAGGGCGCCAGCGCGTCGATCCGCCGCTGCAGATCATGTGGCACGCGCCCCTTCAGCGCCTCGGCGAGCACTCCGGGTGGGATCGCCGAGAGCTTCGTCACCCCCGGCAGGAAGGGCATCAGCCAGTCCTCCAGCGTCGCCAGCAGTCCGGCTTCGGCCATGTCCGGCCAAGGTGGGCCGATGGCGGCGGCGAGAAAGCGCAGGCGCCGCAGCAGGCGTTCGCCCTCGGTCCCGAAAGGCAGGCAGGCAAGCCCACGCTCGCGAATGCCGCCGGTGAGCGCCGCCGTGGCGGCCGCCCCGTCCGGCACCGGCACCTGCGCCTCCGACAGCGTCGCGCGGCCGAGCCGCCTGAGGCGCTTCGCCCGGACCTGGCCGCTCGGGACGTCGAAGACGACGCTGATCTCGTCAGTGATCCGCCCGGCGAACAGCGACTCCAGTGTTTCACGTGAAACGCCGGCGGCCGAGAAGATCCGCCCGGCCTTCGCTTGCCCCTGCAATTCGGCCACCACCAGCAGCGGCGCCGCCGCAAGGCCCGACGCGCCGTCGACCATGCCGCCGCGGCCATTGACGAGGACGAAGCTTCCCCGTGCCCCGCGCGCCACCGCCACCCTGTCGGGAAAGGCCAGCGCCAGGAGGCCGCCCGCGTCGAGGGCGTCGGCGCTGTCGTCATCCCCCGCCGGTCCGGACTGGTCGAGGATGCGGCGCACCAGCTGCATCGCCGTTCGGCCGCGCGGGCCGCGGTCGGCGCGAAAACGCCGCAGCCGCTCGGTGATGTCCACCTCGGTGCCGCCGAGGCCGCGCTCGGTGAGGAGCACGGCGATCTCCGCCGCCAGCCGACGCGCCGGCCCGGCGCCGACCACCATGCGCGCCAGCCGCGGCGGCAGCGGCAGGATGCGCATCGCCGCGCCGTCCGCCGTCAGTCGGCCGTCCCCATCCAGCGCCCCGAGGTCCTGCAGCAGGAGCTTCGCCTCGGTCAGCGCCGGGATCGGCGGCGGATCGAGGAAGGCAAGCGTCCGCAGGTCCGCGACCCCCCAGGCCGCGCCGTCGAGGACGAGGCCGGAAAGGTCCGAGGACAGGATCTCCGGCCGGTCGAACGGCTCCAGCGCCTGCTCCTCGCGCCACAGCCGAATCGCCGTGCCCGGCCCGGTGCGGCCGGCGCGGCCGGCGCGCTGGTCGGCGGAAGCCTTCGACACCCGCACCGTCTCCAGCAGCGACAGCCCGGTCGCCGGCTCGAAGCGCGGCTGGCGGCGCAAGCCTGAGTCGATGACGACGCCGATCCCGTCGATGGTGAGCGAGGTCTCGGCGATCGAGGTGGCCAGCACTATCTTGCGCGACCCCGCCGGCGCCGGCCGCACGGCGATGTCTTGCGCGGCGCCCTCCATCGCTCCGAACAGCGGCGCGACGGCGAGGGTCGACGAGGCCAGCGGCGCGAGGCGCTCGGCGACGCGCTCGATCTCGCGCTGGCCCGGCAGGAAGACGAGGAGGCTGCCGGTCTCCTCCGCGAGCGCCACCCGCACCGCCTCGGCCACAACGTCCTCGATCGGCTGCGCCGCCGGGCGGTCGCGGTGGCGGACGGTGACGGGAAAAGCGCGGCCGAGGCTCTCGATCACCGGGGCCTCGCCAAGGAGGCTCGCGACGCGCGCGCCATCGAGCGTCGCCGACATCACAAGGAGGCGCAGGTCGTCGCGCAGCGCGCCTTGCACGTCGAGCGCCAGCGCCAGCGCGAAGTCGCCGTCGAGCGAGCGCTCGTGGAACTCGTCGAAGACGACGAGGCCGACCCCTTCGAGATCGGGCGAGCCGAGGATCATGCGGGTGAAGACGCCCTCGGTCACCACCTCGATGCGGGTGCGGGCGGAGACCTTGGTGTCCATCCGCATCCGCCAGCCGACGGTGCCACCGACCTCCTCGCCGAGGAGCTCGGCCATGCGCCGCGCCGCCGCCCGCGCCGCCAGCCGCCGCGGCTCGATCAGCACGATTTTGCGCCCCGCGAGAAAGCCGGCGCCGAGGAGGTCGAGCGGCACCAGCGTGGTCTTGCCGGCGCCCGGCGGGGCGACCAGCACGGCGTTGCGGCCGGTCTCGAGGGCGTCGGCGAGCTGCGGCAGGACATCTGCAACCGGTAGGTGGGGCATCGCGGGCTTCATCGTGCCGCCCCTGTGACCGGCGTGTTGGAGCGCGAGCCGGTGAATCTGATGGAGATCTCGCCGGTGCCGAGGTCGAACACGGCGCCTCCCGCGGCCTCGGCGTCGGCGCGGTCGTGGGTGACGAGGATGGCGGGAATGCCGGTCTCGCGGATCATCGCGAAGACGAGGCCGCGCACGCTCTCTCGGAGCGCCGTGTCGAGCCGCGCGAAGGCCTCGTCGAGGAGCAAGGCTTTCGGGGCGGCGAGCAGCGTGCGGCCGAGCGCCACCCGGGCCGCCTCGCCGCCGGAGAGCGTCGCGGGATCGCGGTCGAAGGCGCCGGCAAGGCCGATCCGCGCCAGCATGGCCTCGGCCTCCGCCCGCCGGCGGGCGCGTCCCTTCACCGCGGGGCTGAGGCCGAAGACGAGATTCTCGCCGACGGAGAAATGCGGAAACAGCAGCGCGTCCTGGAAGAGAAGGCCGATGCCGCGCGCTTCCGGCGGCAGCGCGGTCACGTCGCGGCCGCCCAGGAGCACCCGTCCGGTCGCGGTGAAGGCGGGGTCGAGGAAGCCGCCGACGAAGGCAAGGAAGCTCGACTTGCCGGCGCCCGACGGGCCCATGACGCTAAAAATCTCGCCGGGCGCGATGCTGCGGTCGAGCGTCAGCAAGCGGCGGCCCTCTAGGGCGATCGTGAGGGCGTCGAGGACGAGCATCACGCCCTCATGCCGCGCCTCTGGCGGTGAAGCAAGGCCGGCAGGAGCGTTGCGGCGGCCAGCACCAGGCAAGGCAGGGCCGTCTGCAGCAGCGCGTAGACGCCGATCAGCCGCCGGTTGCCGCCGCTCGCCAGCGCCACGGCCTCGGTGGTGATGGTCGGCAGCCGTCCGGCGCCGATCAGCAGCGTCGGCAGGTATTGACCGACCGAGACGGCGAAGCCGATGGCGAAGGCGGTGGCGAGCGGCGCTAGCAGCAGCGGCAGCCGGATCCGGACGAGGACATTCCAGCGCGGGCGGCCGAGCGATGCCGCCATCCGCTCGTAGCGCGGGTCCAGCGCCTCGAAAGGCGCCGCCAGCGCCAGCGCCACATAGGGCACGACGAAGACGAGGTGGACGCCGACGAGGAGCGGCAGGCTGGGCGAGAGGCCGGCCACGAGCACCAGCCATTGCAGGCCGAAGACGAAGGCGACCTGCGGCACGATCAGCGGCAGATAGAGCAACCCGGCGACCGTCGGCGTCAGGAGCGCCGGCGCCTTTCGCGGAAGCGCGCCCGGCGTCTCGCCTGTCGCGTCGCCCGGCGCCCGGGGGCGGGCGCGGTTCCGGCGTCGCGCTTCGAGCAGACCGACGACGAGGACGAGCGCCAAGCCTGCCGACGCTCCCGCGACGAGCGCACTGGTGCCGAGCGGACCGGCCGCGCCGGCGAGCGCCGAGGTCCAGGCGCGCGCGGTAAGCGTCGTCGGGAGGAGAGATGGAAAGCCCCAGTGACCGGCGAAGGACCAGAGCGCCAGCGCCGCGAGGCCGAACAGAGTGAGCCCGCCCGCCAGCAGCACCGGCGCGATCGACACGCGTCTGAGCCCACCATCAGCCTGTCCCCGCCACCCCCTGGCGGCCATGCTTCGGCAGAGGCGGGCGCCGGCCAGCTCAAGGCCGAGCCAGAGCCCGAGCACCGCGAGCGTCACCGCGCATTGCAGCAGCGTGCCGGCCGAGGCCATGAAGCGCAGCGACAGGTCGGGATCGCCGATCCAGTCAACCAGCCGCACCGCGAGCGGCGCCGGCGTCGAGGGCCCGAGGATCACCGCCACATCCACCACCGAGGAAGCGTAGGCCGCGACCGCCAGCACCGGCAGGCGGATCTGGCGGTAGACCGCCGGCCAGACCGCCAGCGTGAAGCCCGCCATCCGGCCATAGCCGAGCGCGCGCGCCAGCCGCAGCCGGCGTTCCGGATCGGCCTGCGGCAAGGCGGCAAAGATGACGAGGAGCAGGAAGGGCAGTTCCTTGACGACGAGGCCCGCCATCATGGCGAGGCCCAGCGGATCGCCGGGCACCGGCAGGTCCGGCGGTGCATTGAGGCCAAGCGGGCCGGCGGCGAGGCGGACGAGCAGGCCGGACGGCGCGATCAGCAGCGCGACGCCGAGGGCGGCCGCCGCATGCGGCACCGCCATCAGCGGCCCCATCGCCTGCCGCGCCCGGCGGAAGGCCGGCGTGCCGGCAAACCCCGCGACGAAGAGCAGCGCCGCGCCGACCGAGATCAAGGTGGTGAGGAGGCCGCTGGCGAGGCTGAGGCCGGCGGAGGTCCAGAGACCAGGCACGGCGAGGAGGTCGCGGAAAGGCTGCAGCGACAGCATGGTGCCGCCGAGCGCCGGCAAATAGCCGAAGGCCGGCAGCACGGCACCAGCAAGGCCCACCAGCACGGGCAGCGCGAGAATGGCCGCCAGCAGCGGAGGGGCCGAACCCCCAAGCCGCCAGCGGTCGGGCCTTGCGGGCTGGCCGACGCTCACCACGGTGACCTCCGGGGAAGCACTGCCCAGGATGCGGACGTCAGCGGGTGTCGTGAAAGCGGCATGTGGCGATCTCCAGGCTCTGGCTGTCGCCCGTGCCACTGACCCGGTAGACCAGCCGGTGCTCCTGGGTGATCCGGCGTGACCACCAGCCCTTGAGGTTCCCCATCAGCGGCTCCGGCTTGCCGATGCCCTTGCACGGCATGCGCAGGCACTGCTCGATCAGTTCGTTGACCCGGGCAAGCTCGGCACCGCCTTTGGCCACCCACACCTGATAGTCGGCCCAGGCGTTGGCGGAAAAGACGAGCTTTACTCCCGGGCGAGATCGGCGACCTCGCCTTGCCCTCCATCCAGCGCGGCGATGGAGCGGCGCAGGCGCTCGGCATTGGCGGGGGAGTTGAGGAGGTGCAGCGTTTCACGCATGCCCTCCCATTCCGAGAGAGCCATGATCACCATCGGCTCGCGGTTCTGCCGCGTCACCACGAGCTCGGTGCGGTCGGCTTCGATCCGATCGAAATGCGCGGCCATGTTGGCGCGAAGCTCCGTGAGACTGACCGGCCGCATGCATCTCCTCCTGATCTGTACGTCATAAAGTACAGATCACGCGTCGTTTCCTCAAGTCGGTGGCATCCAGATGGATGTCCCTGTTCGGCGGCCGCTCCGATCGCGCCGGCTGCCCGGATCAGGCGGTCTCGCCCACATCCATCTCAGCGGAAATCTTCGTCATTCGGTAGCAAAAGCCACTAAAATGTCCTGCGCCGGAAGCTTCCTCAAATGCACTCCAGGGGACTACCGGGAGCCTACGTCTCGCCGCCGCCACCACTGCCACGCGGCTTTCCCCGTAAGGGCCAGCGGAACGGCGACGAACGAGAACATACCGCCGAAGACCGCGGCCCAGACCCAGCGGAACCTCAGTTCGATGAACTCGGGCGAGCCGTTGTCGTCGAAGAACGGATCGGCCGAGATCGCGAGGAAGCCCGCGACGTAGCAGGCGCCCAAGGTCATCAGCAGGAGAAACGGAGTACCCGCGAACGCACGGGCACGCCCCTTGCGGACGAGAGTCGCGACGAGCGCCAGCACGCCACCAAGTGAAAAGAGCGTCAGCAGCACGAACATCGGGGCTGCGTTCCATGTGTTCGCCAAGGAAGGAGCCACTTTCCCGGATCGAGCTCCGGAAGCGCGGCGGGACGGGCACCGGAAATGGACAATCGGGAAATGAGCGCAAAGTTCGGACCAGGGCTCACGACCACCGCTGCATCGATCCTCCGGGCTATTGCCATCGTTCTCTCACGGAACGCTTCCCGGCTTTCCACCCGCAGCTTTACTTCATCCATGACCGCGCTCCCTTTCGACGACGTCCCAAAAGTCCGACAGCAATCGCTCGAAACTCAGAAATGGCCCGCCTTCCGTCATGCGCCCGGCCGGAGCGCTACACCCCGTACCGCTTCAGCCATTCCGCGGCGATCCGGACCGTCCAACTCGGGTGCGGCTCCGGGAGCACCGGGCCGAGCGCTTCGGGGGGGAGCGTCGCAACGCCGCGGTCGATGGCGGCGAAGGCGGCGCGGTTTTCCGGCGGGAGCTTGTCCATGGCCAGCACCGTCGGGTCGCCCCAGATTGCAGGATCCTCCTTGCGCGCCTGGGCTTCCGGCGCGAGGAGGAAGTTCGCCACCACCTTGGCGCCGGCCTTGGCGTCCGAGTTGAAGGGGATGGCGACGAAATGCGTGTTGCCGAGCGTGCCCTTGGCAAAGGTGAAGGAGCGGACGCTGTCCGGCAGTTCGCCGGTGGCGATCGCGCCAGACGCCTCCGCCGGGTTGAAGGCGAAGATCACGCCGAGCTCGCCATCGGCCAGCATCTGCTTCATCGCCGGGTAGTTTTCCGGAAACGCCTTGCCTTGCCGCCAGAGGACCGGCGTCAGCGCGTCCAGATAGGCCCAGAGCGGGGCCGTCACCTCGGCAAAGCGGGCCTCGTCGACCGGCTTCTGCAGCACGGCGGGATCGGCCACGGTTTCCGAGAGCACCTGCTTCAGGAAGGTCGCGCCGATGAAGTCCGGCGGGGCGGGATAGGCGAAGCGGCCGGGATTGGCTTTTGCCCAGGCGAGAAGCTCGGCGGCGGACTTCGGCATCGCCTCGACCGGACCGGTGCGGGCGGTGTCGGCGAAGAAGACGAGCTTGGCCATGCCCCAGGGCGATTCCTGGCCCTTGGTCGGCAAGGTGAAGTCAACGGTGACGGTCGGCTTGTTCACGGTGTCGACATAGCGCCAGTTCGGCAGGCTTGTCGCAAAGCCTTCCGAGAGGAGACCCTGGCTCTGCAGGGCGGCAAAGTTCTCGCCGTTGATCCAGATCAGGTCGACCGAGCCGCCCCTCGCCTTGCCCGCCGCCTTTTCGGCGACGATCTTGGCGACGCCGTTGGCGGTATCGTCGAGCTTCACCTGCGTCAGCGTCACCCCGAATTCGGCCTTCAGCCGCTCGCCAGCCCAGGCGAGATAGGTGTTGATCGGCTCGGACCCGCCCCAGGCGTTGAAATAGACCGTCTCGCCCCGTGCCTCGTTCAGCACGCTGTCCCAGCCGGGCGCCTCCTCGGCCCGCACCGGCGCCAGCGAGAGGCTGGTCGCGAGGACGAGTGCAGTGCAAAAAGGCCATAGCCGGCGGGGCATTTGCATGATCTGTCTTCCTGCGACTGTTTCGCGCCATTCCGGCCGCGACATTGCCGCCGTGACGTCCTAGATGAACGGACAGGCTAGATGAACGAACAGGCCCGGCGAAAGCAATCGTCGCCGGCGTCCGCGCCGGACGATGTGAACGGACATGCGCGGTGACAGCGGCCCCGGGGCCGCGGACGAGGATCTGATGAGCGACGCCACCGACACCCGCAAGACCATCGTCCTCACCGGCGCCTCGCGCGGCATCGGCCATGCCACGGTGAAGCGCTTCTCGCGCGAGGGATGGCGGGTGATCACCTGCTCGCGCCAGCCCTTCGCCGAGGATTGCCCCTGGCCGGCCGGCGCCGAGGACCATATCCAGGTCGACCTGTCCGATCCCGAGGATATCGGCTTCGCCATTTCCGAAATCCGCCGCCGTCTCGAGGCCAACGGCTCCAGCCTCTCGGCGCTCGTGAACAACGCCGCGATCTCGCCGAAAGGCGACAGCGGCTCGCGGCTCGATTCGATCCAGACGCCGATGCACATGTGGCGCGACGTCTTCCAGGTGAACTTCTTCGCGCCGATCATGCTGGCGCGCGGTCTGTTCAAGGAGCTGTCGAAGGCGCAAGGCTCGATCGTCTCGGTCACCTCGATCGCCGGCGGCCGCGTCCACCCCTTCGCCGGCACCGCCTATGCGACGTCGAAGGCGGCGCTGGCGTCGCTGACCCGCGAGATGGCCGCCGACTTCGGCCCGGCCGGCATCCGCGTCAACGCCATCGCCCCCGGCGAGATCGACACCGCGATCCTGTCGCCCGGCACCGAGAAGATGATCGAGAACATCCCGCTCCGCCGCCTCGGCCAGACCTCCGAGGTCGCCGACATCATCTACTTCCTCTGCTCCAACCAGGCGAGCTACGTCACCGGCTCGGAAATCCACATCAACGGCGGCCAGCACGTCTGAGGGCGATGGCGCTGTTGGGCGCTGGACCCGATGTGTCTTGAAGGTGAGCGCGGAACGCGCCAGGCTTTGACGGAGCCCGTGCGAAAATGCCAATAGACGCTTCCGCCGATCCCGACCGAAAGCCCGTCATGACCCAACGCATCGCCGACCGGTTCAAATCCCTCGCCGCCGAAGGCCGTCCGGCGTTGGTGACCTTCCTGATGGCGGGCGATCCCGACGGTGAGACGGCGTTCGAGATCATGCAGGGGCTGCCGGCGGCCGGCGCCGATCTGATCGAGCTCGGCATGCCCTTCTCCGATCCGATGGCCGACGGGCCGGCGATCCAGAAGGCCGGCCTGCGGGCGCTGAAGGGTGGCGAGACGCTGCGCAAGACGCTGGCGACGGTCGCCCGCTTCCGGGAGGGGGACCAGGCGACGCCGGTGATCCTGATGGGCTATTTCAACCCGATCTACATCTATGGCGTCGAGGCCTTCGTCGACGCTGCGCTCAAGGCCGGCGTCGACGGCCTCATCGTCGTCGACCTGCCGCCGGAGATGGACGACGAGCTTTGCCTGCCGGCGCTCGCCAAGGGCCTCGCCTTCGTGCGCCTCGCCACCCCCACCACCGACGACAAGCGCCTGCCGGCGGTGCTGAAGAACACGTCGGGCTTCGTCTACTACGTCTCGATCAACGGCATCACCGGCGCGGCCGCGCCCGATGCCGGCAAGGTCGGCGCCGCCGTGGCGCGGATCAAGCGCCACACGGATCTCCCGGTCTGCGTCGGCTTCGGCATTCGTACGCCCGAGCAGGCGCACGCCATCGGCCACAGCGCCGACGGGGCCGTTGTCGGCTCGGCGCTCGTCGCCGCGCTCGAGAATTCGCTGGAGAATGGCCTTGCCACGCCCGCGACAAAGGAGGCGGTGTTGCAGCTGGTGCGGGCGCTTGCCGGCGGCGTTCGAAGCCCAAGCCTTGCCGAGGCCTGAATTTAAGGCCATGTGAGGCAGAATAGATGCCGGAAACGCGCCGCTGGAGCTTTCAAAGGGACCGCGCGCGCCTGCCCATCCGAACGGGATAAGACCTTGAACTGGATCACCAACTACGTCCGCCCGAAGATCACCAGCCTTCTGACCCGCTCGGAAGTGCCGGAAAACCTCTGGATCAAGTGTCCCGAGACCGGCGAGATGGTGTTCCACAAGGACCTCGAGGCCAATCAGTGGGTGATCCCCGCTTCCGGCCATCACATGCGGATTTCCGCCAAGGAGCGGCTGAAATCCTTCTTCGACGGCGGCGCCTTCGAGGCGATCGAGCTGAAGAAGGTCGCGGTCGATCCGCTGAAATTCCGCGACGAGCGGCGCTATACCGACCGGCTGAAGGACAGCCGCACCAAGACGGGCTTGGAGGATTCCATCCTCGTCGCCACCGGCGCGATCGAGACGCTGCCGATCGTCGTCGCGGTGCAGGATTTCGCCTTCATGGGCGGCTCGCTTGGCCTTGCCGCCGGCGAGGCGATCGTCACCGCCGCCGAGACCGCGGTCGCCCAGCACCGGCCGCTGGTGCTGTTCGCAGCGTCCGGCGGGGCGCGCATGCAGGAGGGCATCCTGTCCCTGATGCAGCTGCCGCGCACCACGGTCGCGGTCGAGATGGTGAAGGAGGCGGGGCTTCCCTACATCGTCGTCCTCACCAACCCGACCACCGGCGGCGTCACCGCCTCCTATGCCATGCTCGGCGACGTCCACATCGCCGAGCCCGGCGCGCTGATTGGCTTTGCCGGACAGCGGGTGATCGAGCAGACCATCCGCGAGAAGCTGCCGGAAGGGTTCCAGCGCGCGGAGTATCTGATGGACCACGGCATGGTCGACATGGTCGTCCACCGGCACGAGCTGAAGAAGACCATCGCGACGCTTCTGAAGGTGCTGACCAAGGCTCCCGCCGCGCAGGACGTTCCTGTCGACACGGCGCCGAGCGAAATGAACGTCGAGGCCGCCTGACCGGTCCAGGCGGAGAGGCCGCCTGACCGGATCAGGCGGAGACGCAACAGCCGACGGCCCATCCGCCAGACGGCGGCCGTCGCCGCCGCTCACCCTCCGCGCCGGAACAAGCAGGCGACCATGACCTTCGAAAACCTCGCCAATGCCGAGATCGAACGCCTGATGCTGAAGCATCCGAAGGGCTTCGACCTCGCGCTGGAGCGCATTCGCCGCCTCTTGTCGGCGCTGGGCGATCCGCAGCAGCGGATGCCGAAAACGATCCACGTCGCCGGCACCAACGGCAAGGGTTCGGTCGTCGCCTTCTCGCGCGCTATCCTCGAGGCGTCAAACCTCGCCGTCCACGCCCACACCTCGCCGCATCTTGTGAACTGGCATGAGCGCTACCGTCTGGGCGTCGCCGGCGGCCGGGGGCGGCTGGTCGAAGACGCCGTGCTCGCCGACGCCATCGCGCGGGTGGCGAAGGCGAACGACGACCAGCCGATCACCGTCTTCGAGATCCTCACCGCCGTCACCTTCCTGCTCTTTGCCGAGCATCCTGCGGATGCCGTGCTGCTCGAGGTCGGCCTCGGCGGACGGTTCGATGCGACCAACGTCATCGACAGCCCGGTCGCCACCGTCATTAGCTCGATCTCGCTCGACCACCAGGCGTTCCTCGGCGACCGCGTCGAGCTGATCGCCGCCGAGAAGGCCGGCATCATCAAGCGCGGCGTTCCGGTGATCATCGGCCAGCAGAGCGAGGCGGTGGCGGTCGACGTCATCAAGTCGGTCGCCGCCCGCGCCGGTGCGCCGGTCTGGCTCTACGGCGAGGATTTCTTCGCCTTCGAGGAGCACGGAAGGCTGGTCTACCAGGACGAGCGGGGCCTTCTCGACCTGCCGATGCCGCGCCTCTCCGGCCGGCACCAGCTGTCGAACGCGGCGACCGCCATCGCCGCCGTTCGCCGCGCCGGCTTCGATCCGAACGAACAGGCGATCGAGAAGGGCATCCTTTCGGCCGAATGGCCCGGCCGGCTTCAGCGCATCACCACCGGGCCGCTCGCCGAGGCGGCGTTTCCAGGTACCGAGATCTGGCTCGACGGCGGGCATAATCCCGGCGCCGGCCTCGTCATCGCCGAGGCCATCGCCGACATGGAGGACAAGACGCAGCGGCCGCTCTTCCTCATCGTCGGCATGATCAACACCAAGGACCCGCTTGGCTTCTTCGCGGCCTTCTCCGGCATGGCGCGGCACGTCTTCACCGTGCCCGTCGCCCATTCCGACGCCGCGATCGACCCCGACACGCTGGCCGACGCCGCCATCGAGGCCGGCCTCGACGCCGAACCCTGCAACAGCGTCGAGGAAGCGATCCGCCTCGTCTGCACCGGCTGGTCCAGCGCCCCCGCGCCGCGGTTTCTGATCTGCGGCTCGCTGTATCTGGTGGGGGAAGTGCTGGCGCTGAGCGGGCTCGCGCCGACGTAAGAGGAGCGAGCGGCTGCGTCAGGCGCCAAGCGTGAGGCGCTGCATCAGCTATGGTCGCGCGGGCTTGACGCGTGCTGTTACGGGCGGAAACCTCGCAGGTTCGTCATCCTCGGGGCGCGAGCCCCGGGGACCCATGTCGACGCGCTTTAAGAACGCGATTCGTTCGACATTCCCAACCTGAACCGCCCTGCGGCAACACCGCGGAAGGCATGGGTCCCCGGCCTGCGGCCGAGGATGACGACCTTCGAGGGCAGCGCCTGCAAACCATACCAGCGTGCTGTGGCAAACGGGCACGCACCATCTGCGCAACAAAAAACCCGGGCTCATCACCCGGGTTTGATTCACGTGAAACAGTGTGCGCGGATCAGGCCGCGGAGGCGGTTTTGATCCAGTCGAGGAGCTTCGACTTGGCGGCGGCGCCGACCTGGACAGAAGCGGGCTCGCCGTTCTTGAAGAGCATCAGCGTCGGGATCGAGCGGACGCCGAACTGGGCGGCAATGTCCGGGTTCTCGTCGATGTTCAGCTTCACGATGTCAACCGAATCGAGCTCATCCGAGATTTCCTCGAGGCTCGGGCCGATCATCTTGCAGGGGCCGCACCACTCGGCCCAGAAGTCGACGACCACTGGGCGCGAGGCCTCCAGGACGTCGGACTTGAAGTTGCTGCTGTCGATCTTCTTGGTGGCCATGAAAGGCTCCTCACGGTGGTGTCAGAACTGATAGCTATGGGGCCGGATCGGGTAAATCAAGCGACGTCGGGCAATGCTTGACGGTCCGTTCCCGTTCCCGCGACGGCGGTGCGGCGCTGCATCGCCGCCGCCATCGCTTGCGCGGGAACGTCGATGAGAACGGGGGCCTCGGTGAACAGGAGGCCGGCGCGGATCTCGGCGCCGGGATAGAGCGGCGCGAGCAGGCTGCGGTAGAGCGCGAGCTGCAGTATATAGGCCGGCGGCACCTCGGCGAGGGAGGCCGGCGGCGGGCGGTTGGTCTTGTAGTCGACGATGTGGACGACACCGTCCGCGACCGCCAGCCGGTCGATCGTGCCGGTGACGGCATAGCGGCGTTGACGGGGTGAGCCGGGCTCTTTGAGTGAGCCGGGCGCGCTGGGCGAGCGGAGCTCACCGGGCGAGCTAAGCTCACCGGGCACGCCGAGCACCAGCGTGCCGGAGACCGCGACCTCGGCGCGGCTGCCCGCGGCGAAGAGCGGCGCGAAGGCCGGATCCATGAGGACGGCGAGCACCGACAGGACGATCGCATCGCGCTCGCGCGGGGAGAAGTCCGGGGCGGCCTGGACGAGGTAACGGTGCGCGGCCGCGGCGTGGTCGCCGCTCGGCAGATCCGGGAGGACCTGCAGCAGACGGTGGATGACGAGGCCGCGACGAATGGCGAAGGACGGCAGCGCGCCGCCCGACAGGACCGGCGAGACGTAGCCGGTAGCAGGCGCCAAGGCAGGGGTGTCGTCGGTCTCCAGCCGGTGCGCCTCGCCGGCGGAGGAGGGCGAGAGCGGGCGCGGCGCCAGCGCCTCCGGCGGCAGCGGCGAGAGGTCGATCGGCCGCGGCGCCAAGGCCTCGGCGATATCAGCCGCGCGCTTGCCGCCCGGCGCGATCCCGCCATGGCGCCAGGCGGTGACCGTGCCGCCGGCATCGCGGATCTCTTCCGACCCCGGCCGCAATGCCGCCTCGACGCGCTGCAGCCAGCTCTCCTCATGCGGGCCGCGGGTGCCGGCGGTGCCGCAGACGACCAAGCGGTCGGCGGCGCGGGTCAGGCCGACATAGAGGAGGCGCCGGTATTCCTCGCCGGCCAGCCGCTTCTCCTCTTCCTTCAGCGCCAGCACGTGGCCGTTCTCGAGCGACTTGTCGGCGCGCCAGAGAAAACCCGGCGCCTGTCCGGGGAAGAGGCCGGGCATGTCCGGCCAGGCGATCAGCCGGGCGCCGTGCGCGTGGCTGAACGGCGCCGAGCCAGGATCCACGAGGAAGACCACGGGCGCCTCAAGCCCCTTGGAGGCGTGCGTGGTCATGATCCGCACCTCGCTCTTGCCATGCTCCATCTCGCGCTTGATCTCTGGCGGCGAGGCCGCGAGATCGGCGAGGAAGGCGTCGAGGCCGGGCTGGCCGGCCTCCTCCTCGGCGAGCGCGAGGTCGAGGAAGGCGTCGATCACCTCGCCGGCATCGCGCCCGAGCCGGGCGGTGAGCTGCGCCCGCCCGCCCTCGGGGCCGAGCAGGCGGGCGTAGAAGGCGAAGACGCTCTCGAAGCCGGCGCGGTCGCGCAGCGTCTCCAGCCGGGTGAAGGCGGCACGCGCCTTGGCGAGGAAGGCCTCGGTCTCGGCGTCGGCGATGACGTCGGGCACGCGGGCAAGGCCGTCCGGCCCGGCGAGACGGCGAAGGCCGAGATAGAGCGGCTCGGCCGAGTCGCGCGACAGGGCCAGCCCCATCAGCTCGTCGTCGGAAAAGCCGAAAAGCGGGCTCTTCAGGACGGCGGCGAGCGACAGCTCGTCCTCGGCATTGGCGACGGTGCGCCCGAGCGCCATCAGGTCCTGGATGGCGATGTGGTCGGTGATCACCAGCCGGTCGGCGCCGGCGACGGGAATGCCGGCGTCCCTCAGCGCCTTGCCCATCGCCTCGACGAAGCCCGAGCGCTTGCGCACCAGCACCAGCACGTCGCCGGCCCCGATCGGCCGGGTGACGCCCTTCACCGTGACGGGGTCGCCCAGCCAGTCGGCAATCGTTGCGGCGATGCGGCGGGCGAGGCGGTTCGACGGCGAGGATTGCGGCTGCACGTCGACGGCCCGCAGCCAGTCGTCCGGCTCCGGGCTCGGCTCGGCCTGCACCACCGGCCAGACCTCGACGAGGCCCGGCTCCTCGCCGCGCGCCGAGGCATGCACCGGCGCCTCGTCGCCGGAGGAGAGGCCAACGCGGTTGGCGGGGTCGGCGAAGACCCGGTCGACGGCAGCCAGAACCGCTGCGGCCGAGCGGAAGGACTGGTGCAGCTGCACCTCGGCGAAGGCCTGCTGCGCCGCCAGCGCCCGCGCGCCGAGCCGCCGCCGCTCCTCGGCGAACATCGCCGGCGAAGCGCCCTGGAAGGAGTAGATCGACTGCTTCTCGTCGCCGACCGCAAAGACCGTTCGCAGCACGTTGCGGGCGGAGGGGCCGGTGAAGAACTCCTCGACCAGCGAGCGCATCACCTGCCATTGCCGCGGGCTGGTGTCCTGCGCCTCGTCGATCAGCACGTGGTCGATGCCCTGGTCAAGCTTGAAATGCACCCAGTCCGAGGCTTCCGAGCGCGACAGGAGGTCGGCGGTGCGCACGATGAGGTCCTCGAAGTCGAGCCGGCCACGCCGGCGCTTGAGGCTCGCATAGTCCGCCTCCAGCCGGTCGGCGATGGTGAGCGCGGCGGCGCTCGCCTCGGCCAGCCGCAGCGTGGTCAGCCGGTCGTCGAGGTCGAGGATGTGCTCGACGAGGAGCGCCAGGCGCTCGGCGAAATCCGGGATCTTGTCCGTCACCGTCTTGGTGGCGACGCTCGAGGGCTTCAGCGGGTCGCCGTCCTTCTTCAGGCAGAGCGCCTTCAGCGCGGCGAGATGCGCCACCGGCGTCTCGGCGGCCTCGAGATCGGTGAGCTTCTGGACGAGCTTCTGGTCGGTCGCCTTGCTGCTCGCCATCGCCAGCGCCGACAGCTCCTCGCGAAAAGACGGGTCGAAGCCCGGCGCGTCTCCGGCGGCGGCGAGGAGGCTGTCGGCATTCTCGTCGCGCCGGGTGCCAAGGGCGGCATAGAGCCGGTCGATCGCCGCATCGACGCCGCCAGCCTCGGTGATGTGCCGGCGGATGCCGTCGCGCTTCGAGACGATCTCCGAGATCAGCTGGTCCAGCCCGAACTCGCCGCCGACCGACAGCGCGGTCGCGAAAGCCTCGCCGAGGCGTCGGCGCTCCTCTGCGGTGTGATCTCCGGCGCCGGTGATCAGGAGCCGGCGCGCCTCTGCGAGCAGCAGCGCGCTCGTCGGCCCGTCCATCACCTCGAAATGGCCGGGGACGTTCGCCTCCAGCGGAAACTGGTGCAGGATCGCCTCGCAGAAGGCGTGGATGGTCTGGATCTTCAGCCCGCCCGGCGTCTCCAACGCCTCGGCGAAAAGTTTTCGCGCGTCGGCGATTTCGTCGTCCGAGGGCGGGCGGCCGACGAGGCGCGTCAGCTCGCGGGCGAGCGCATCGCGCGGCGCCGTTGCCCAGCCGGACAGGCGCTGGAAGACGCGGTTCGACATCTCGGCGGCCGCCGCCTTGGTGTAGGTCAGGCACAGGATCTTCGACGGCGGCGCCTTGGCCAGCAGCAGCCGGACGACCCGCTCGGTCAGCACATG
Source organism: Mesocryomonas lacus (assembly GCF_055730105.2). Taxonomy (NCBI): domain Bacteria; kingdom Pseudomonadati; phylum Pseudomonadota; class Alphaproteobacteria; order Hyphomicrobiales; family Aurantimonadaceae; genus Mesocryomonas; species Mesocryomonas lacus. The sequence goes on along the minus strand of NZ_JBUZWF020000001.1, from coordinate 966,731 downwards.
CGTCTTGCCGGAGCCGGCATTGGCGGCGACGAAGACCGAGCTAACGGGATCGGAGGCGTGGCGCTGCGCCTCCTCGGTGCGCGGCGAGACCTGGAAGGCGGTCATTCGGCATCCTCTGCAAGCTCGGTGCCGCCGTCGGCGCCGATCGACCATTCGCGCGCGCGGGCGAGATGGTCGTAGGGGCCGGAGAAATCGCCGGCGAGGAAGGGCCGCGGCCGCGAGACGAAGCCGCGACCCGGATCCTGATAGGCGGCGACCAGCCCGCGGAAGCGCAGCAGCGCCTCGTCCGACAGGCTGTCGCCGGTGGTCTCGGTGCCGGTGGCGCGGTCGGTGTGGCGGAGCGTCTCCTGGTAGAGCTCGCGCTCGCGCAGGCGGACATAGAGGAGGTCGGAGACCGATGTCACCGGGCCTTGCGTCGCCTCGAAGGCGCCGAGCCGCGCCATTGCGCCCTCCAGCGGCAGCTGCGGCGCGAGCAGCGTGCGCGCTTGCTTCACCGAGGGGCTGGTGCCGGTCTTGAAGTCGATGATCTCGATCGAGCCGTCCTCCATCACGTCGATCCGGTCGGCAAAGCCCGACAGCGTGGTGTCGATGTCCTCGAAGGTCACCCGCCCGCGCGCTTCCTCGAACCGCCGCACGACGCGCGGCGCGCGGCCCCGTTCCCAGACGATATAGTTCGCAGCCAGCGCCAGCATGCGCGGCCACCAGATCGCCTCGGTCTCGGGTGGCAGCGATTCGGCCAGGAATTTTTCCTCGGCGATCTCGATCAGCCGGGCTTCGGCCTCCGGGTCGGCGGGGTCGATCTGCCGGAAGACGAACTCGGCGAGGATCGCGTGGTAGAGATTGCCGCGGTCGGCCGCGCCGGGATCGCGCATCAGCTCGGGCATCGGCTCCAGCCGCAGGATCTTGCGGGCGTGGATCGCATAGGGGTCGCGGATCAGCGTCTCGACCTCGGTGATCGAGTAGCGGCGCGGCCGGGCGGCGAGCGGCGGCTTCGGCTCGGGGCGCTGCACCCGTTCCACCTCGGTGACGCCGTCGAGGCGGCGGGCGTGCTGGAGATAGGCCGTGCCCTCGGCGCGCAGCCGGGCTGCGCCGTCCGGGCCCGCCAGCGTCAGGAGGCGCTGCACCCAGCGCGAGGCGATGGCGGGCGCGCCGCCGGCCCGCTGCGCGCGGGTCAGCACCACGCGCCGCGCGCCCATCGCCATGGTGAAGTCGTGCGCGGCAAGGCCGATCCGCCGCTCCGGCGGGTCGAGCGCGATCTCCGCCCGCATCAGGCGTGAGAGAAAGGCGTCGGACGTCGCGCGCGACGGCCAGGTGCCCTCGTTGAGGCCGCCGAGCACCATGGTGTCGACATGCTGCAGCCGCGCCTCCAGCGTGCCCCAGACGAAGGCGCGGGCCGACAGGCCGCCGCGCGGCCGCACCGATTCGCCCGCCATCAGCGCCGCCATCACGTCCGGCAGTTCCGAGGGCGCGAAGTCGAAGCCGGTGGCGGGGCACGCGACGAGGCCCGACAGGAAGGCGACGAGGCTGGCGCCCGCCTCCTCGCGGTAGAGCTCGGACGCATTCCCCTCGGGATCGGCGGCGAGTGCCTCCAGGGCCTCGGTGAGCGCCCGCGCGAAGACGCCGATCTCGGCCGGCGCCTTGCCGCGCAGGTCGGTGAGCGGTTTCAGCGCCGCCTCGAGCCGGAGCGCGACGGCCTCGGCGAGGTCCCGGTCCTCGTCCGGCACCAACCGTACGGGCCGCGCGACGCGGGCGTTTTCGGTCTCGATCGCCGTGCGGGCATCGGTGAACAGTTTTGCCATGGTGGCGGCATCGGCGAAGCCGACGGTGCCGCGGAGCGCGATCAGCTCGATCGCGCGGGCGGCACGCCGGGCGGCACCCGGCTTCTGCCCGAGCCGCAGCAGCGGGTGCTTCAGGAGGCCGACGAGGGCGATCGGATCGCCCGGCTGCAGCGCGACCGCGACGGCCAGCGAGAGCAGCGTGCCCGGCGGCGTCGCGCCGAGCGGGCGGCCGGCGGAATCATTGGCCTCGATGCCGAAGCGGCGGAGCTCGGCGACGACGCGGCGGGCAAGGCTCCGGTCGGGCGTCGTCAGCGCGACGGTGCTGTTCTCCGCCGACAGAGCGTCGCGCATGGCGCAGGCGATCGCCAGCGCCTCCTCGCGCTCGTCGACCGCCTCGACCAGCGCGATGCCGTCGAGGGCTGCGGGGGGGTGGCGGAGGCCACTATCGCTAAAGAGGTCTGCGGCTTCCATCACCGACCAGAGGTCCGTGGTCTCGGCAGGGCGCAGCGCGTCGGAGACGAAGGCCTCGCGCAGCGCCAGCGTGTCGCCGTCGGCGGGGGCGATGTGGTCGACCGCCTCGCGTGGCACCAGGAGCCCGGTCAGGATGCGCTTCAGGCCGTATTGCGGATGGCCGGGTGCGGTGCCCGACGTGCCGGGCGCGGCGCCGAGCCGGATCGCGTCGAAGCCGCGGTCCTCCAGGTGCCGGTCGAGGCCGGGCAGGACCACGGCGCCGTTCGACAGGTTGGCGATGGCGCGCATCAGGGCGATGGTTGCGGGCGCGGCGGCGGTCGAGCCGGCGAGGATCACCGGGCCGGCGGAGCCCTCGCGGGCGAGCCGCTCGGCCTCGCGCCGCAGCCAGTCGTTGCGCGCGCCGGCCTCGTCGACGACGCCGCGCTGGCGCAGAATCTCCGGCCAATGCTCGGTGAGGATGTTGAGGAAGGTCAGCGTCAGCTGCCACCAGTGCGCCAGCCGGTCCGGGGCGAGCGCCGAAAGCCCGGCAAGGCTGGTGCTCTCGTTCTCGGCCTCGTCGAGCAGGCTGCAGAGATCGGCGGCGAGCCAGAGCGCATCCGAGGCCGAGGCCGGCAGCACCACGTCCTCGCCTTCGAGCACCTGCAGCGCGTCGGCATTGAGGCTCGCCTTCCACTGCCGGACGAAGCGCGCGACGAGCATGCGCCGCTCCAGGGCGCCGATGGTGGGCAGAAGGCCCGCCGCCTCCGGGGTCTCGAACAGCGCGCCCGGACCTTCCTCGCCGATCAGCCGGATCGCCGGCAGGATCGCCGCGCGGCCGCCGAGCGCGCGCACGAATTCAGTGGCGAGCGTGCGCGCGGCGCGGCGCGTCGGCACGTAGATGGTGATGCCGGCCAGCGCCAGCGGATCGTCCGGCGGCGCCGCGCCGCGGAGCACGCGCCCATCCAGCACCGCCTCCGCCAGCGTCTTCAGGAAGGGCAGGCCCGGGGCGATCGACAGGAGATTGGCTGACATGGCCTGAGCCTACAGCCTTGCCGTGCGATTCGCAGCAGGGGGCACCGTGCCCTTCGCCGATCGGCAGCAGTCCGGTCTAACCCTCGAAGCGATCCGGCCATCGGCGCGCGGCATGGAAGATCGCCAGGACCTCGATCCGCTGTCGCAAGCGGTATGCCGCAATGTACGCCGTCCCGGGCACGACAAGCTCGCGGGTGCTGGGATCGCGTCCGATCCGCCCCAACTGCGGATGTGTGGCCAAGGACGCGATGCTTCTGGCGATGCGCGTCACAAGGTTTGCGGCGGCGCGGGGATTATCTTGAGCGATGAAGGCGCCGATGTCGTCGAGATCCTGGAGGGCATCCTCCGTCCAGATCAGCTCATGCATTCCGGCTGTATTTTTGCACCACGGCCGCGACCGCCTCGGGCGTCACAAAGCGACCCTCGTCCGCGGCCTTCAGCCCGGCGCGGATCTTCTCCGCCTGCCATGCCAAGACCTCTTCCGAGGCTTTGGGCGTGGCGGGAGCCGCGTCGGAGGAGATTGCTGCGGCCTCGGCCGTCGATGGCGTCCTGATCATGCGCCAGAGTGTCATGAGGGGCCTTGGTCGATCAAGCCGTCACCAAGCCTCTCTCGTACAGCCAGCTAAGCCGCGCCCGTTCGCACAGCGCGCCGCCTAAGCCGCGCTGGCGCTGGCACTGGCGGTGAAGGTCGCCTCGGCCTCGGCGATGGCGCCGGGGGTGCCGACGGTCAGCCAGAGGCCGTCGAGGCGGGTGCCGAACAGGCGGTCGGCCTCGATCGCCTGGTCGAAGATCCGGTTGAGCGAGAACTTCTCCTCCCTCATCCCAGCAAAGGACGAGGGCTTCAGGATCGCCGCGCCGGCATAGATGAAGGGCGACATGTCGCGCTCGCCAACGCGGGCGAGGCGTCCCTCGACGTCCATGGTGAAGTCGCCCTTGCCGTCGTAGCCGGTGGCCTGGCGCATGTCGGCGATGAGGAGCGACACGTCCATGCGGGCGGGGTCCCAGAGGTCGGTCATCAGATCGAGATTGTCGCGGTAGCCGTCGATCCAGAACGTGTCGGAATTGACCACGAAGAACGGGTCCTCGCCGATCAGCGGCAAAGCGCGCACGATGCCGCCGCCCGATTCCAGCAGCGTGTCGGTCTCGTCGGAGATGACGATCTCCATGTCCTTGCGGCGGCGCAGATGCGCGCGCATGAGGTCGGCGAGGTAGTGGACGTTGACGATCACCTTCTCGACGCCGTTGCGCGCGAGCGCATCGAGGCCGTAGTCGATCAGCGCCCGGCCGCGGATCTCGACCAGCGGCTTCGGAATGGTCGAGGTGATCGGCCGCATGCGTTTGCCGAGGCCGGCGGCGAGCACCATGGCGGTCTTCGGGCGGAATTTTTCGCGTGGCGTCATGGTCTGGCCTTTGTCGGTCAGCGGGACCCCGGCGGACGGCCGACGATGCCCCATTCCTGGTAGAGATGGCGGAGCGCGGCGAGCGAGGGATGCCCGAGCGTCCTGTCTAGATAGGTCTTAAGCCGCGGTATGTGACGCAGATATTGCGGTTTTCCGTCGCGTTCGTCGAGACGCACGAAAATGCCGAGAATTTTGGACGCCCGCTGCGCCGCCATGATCGCATAGGCGCGCTCGAAGCCTTCCTGGTCGAACGGTCCTTGCGCCTTACGCGCCGCGACATAGGCCGCCGTCAGCCGCATTTCGAGTTCCGGTGCGATGTCGACGCGCGCATCCTGCGCCAGCGAGGCGAGGTCGTAGGCGGCGGGGCCGATCATCGCGTCCTGGAAGTCGATGAGGCCGATCCGGTCGGTACCGATCCGGTCGCCGCGCCAGATGATGTTGGGCGAGTGGACGTCGCGCAGGAGAAGGCTCGGCTCAGCGTCGCGCAGGAGGTCGAAGAGGTCGCGCCACACCGCGACGTAGTCGGCCCGCTCGGCCTCGGTCGGCGGCGTGCCGCGGCTGCGCTTCACGTACCAGTCGAGCAGCAACTCGGTCTCGATGGCCATCGCGCCGCGGTCGAAATCGGGGACGTGGTGGATGATGCCGTCCGCCGCCGGCATGGCGGGATCCCAGGTCCGGGCGTGGAGGGCGGCCAGCGTCAGCGCGGTCGCCTCGTAGCGCTCGGAGATCGGCCGGCCCTCGCCGTCGAGCGGGGTGTCGTCGCCGAGATGCTCCAGGAGCACGAAGCCGGCATCGAGGTCGCAGGCGAAAACCTCAGGCGCGGTGAAGCCGTTCGCCTTCAAGGCGCGGGCGATGGCAACGAAGGGCGTGACGTCTTCGGAAATGTGGGCGATCCGCGCATAGGTCAGGCCGTTCCGCACCGGCAGCCCCTGGCTGACGCGCGGCGCGTCCATCAGGATGGCGGTCGCGCCGGCCCGCTGCACGGTCTCGTAGCGGCGTGCCGAGGCGTCGCCGAAGAAGCGGCGGCGGCTGTCGGCTGTCGGCACCTGCGCATTGAGGAAGGCACGCAAGGCCAGGCTGCGCCGGACCCGCGCCATCGTGGCGGGCGCGCCGGAAACCTGCGCGGTGCGACCGTCGCCCGTGGTTTCCAACGTCACCTGCAGCCTCGCGCGCTCGCCGACCTCGGGAGCGCGCTCAGGCCATTCGCAGAGCACGATGCCGGCCTCGGCCGCCTCGTCGAAGCCGAGCTCGGCGAGCTCCGAGCCGTCGCCGAGACGGTAGAGATCGATATGGGCGATCGGCGGGTCCGTCTCGTAGACCTGCACCAGCGTGTAGGTGGGCGAAGGCACCTCGAAGTCCGGATCGTCGGCGAGCGTCCGGATCATCGCGCGGGCCAGCGTCGACTTGCCGGCGCCGAGATCGCCGGACAGCGCCACGACGTCGCCGGCGCGCAGCGCCAGGATCAGGTCCTCGCCAAGCCTTTTCGTGGCGGCCTCGTCGGCCAGCGACAGGGTCACGAGGGTGTCGGTCGCAGCATCCATCATTCGGCCGCCAAATCGATGGCCCGGTCGGCGACGGGGAAGCGGCAGATGACGGTGGTGCCGCCGTTTTCAGAAGATTCGATATCGATCGAGCCCTTGTGCAGCTCGAGGAAGCTCTTGACGATCGACAGGCCGAGGCCGGCGCCGGAGCTGCGGCCGCCGACGGGGTCGGACTCGAAGCGCTCAAAGATTCGGGCGATCTGGTCGGGGGCGATGCCCGGGCCCTCGTCGCGCACCAGGAAGGCGACGGCGCCGGGCTCGCGCACGGCCTTGAGGCCGATGGTCGAGCCGGCCGGCGCGAAATTGGCGGCGTTGGATAGGAGGTTGAACAGGATCTGGGTGACCCGGTGCTCGTCGGCGCGCAGCGTCGCCCCGGCGCCGGCGACGTCCACCGCGATCTTGATGTCGTTCTCCTTCAGCCGGTCGCGGATCGCTTCGGCGGCCTTCTCTGCGGTCTCGGCGATGTCGACGTCGGTCATCTCGAGGTCCATCGTCCCGGCGTCGATCGAGGCGAGGTCGAGGATGTCGTTGACGATGGTCATCAGCGAGGCCGTCGAGACCGAGATGTAGTCGAGATATTCGCTCTGGCGCGCCGTCAGCGGGCCGGTCTCGGTCGAGCGCAGCAGCGCGGAGAAGCCGATGATGTTGGTCAGCGGCGAGCGCAGCTCGTAGTTCACGTGCTTGACGAAGTCGGTCTTGATGCGGTCGGCGACCTCCAGCGCGTCGTTGCGCTCGCGCAGCATCAGCTCGGCCCGGCGGGCATCGGAGATGTCGGCGAAGGTCAGCATGGTCTGGCCGTTCGGCAGCGGCACGATGCCGTAGCTGGCGACGCGGCCGTCGGCGAAGACGAACTCGCCGGCGGTCGCGGTGCGCGCGCCCTCGTCGAAGGCGGTGACCGCCTGGCAGAATTCCGGCCAGCCGACGCCGTCCTCGCCGTCCTCGGCCCGGCGGATCGGCGTCGAGGTGGTCTTCGACAGCGTCTTGATGTGCGGCTTGGCGGAGAGGAACTCGTCGGAAAGGCCCCAGAGCTCGCCGAAGGCCGGGTTCGACAGACGCAGCTTGCCGTCCTGGCCGAACACCGCCACCGCCTCGTTGAGGAAGTCGAGCGTCTCGCCCTGCAGCCGGACCAGCGCGTTGAGGCGGCTCTCCAGCTCGAGCTTCTCGGTGAGGTCCTCGAACACCCAGGTGGCGCCGCCTTGCGGCTGGGGGCTGGCGAAGATGCGCAGCGTGCGGCCGTCGGCGAGGTGCCAGAGCAGCTCGGTCGGCTCGGTCGCGCGGTAGGCGGCCATGATCTCGGCCTTGACGTCGCGCAGCGGCCGGTCTTCCGGCAGCGTGCCGCGCGAGCGCAGTTGGTCCATCATGGCGACATGGTCGGGCGCGGTGTCGAGATAGGTGCCGGCAAGGTCGAACAGCCGCTGGAAGGCGGAGTTGTAGTAGATCAGCTGCGTCTTGTCGTCGAAGCGGGCGACGGCCGTCGTCAGGTGGTCGAGCGTCTCGGAATGGCTCTTGATCGTCTGCTTCAATTCCATCCGGACCGCCTCGGTCTCGGAGATGTCGGTGGCGACACCCGCCGAGCCGAGCGGCCCCGCGGCATCCACCACGCTGAAATTGCGCCGGTCGGCGTCGACGACGGTCGAGATGCGGTCGGCAAAGACGCCCTTGGTCTCCACCGCCGCGGCGATGGCGCCCCGGTCGGTCTCGGTCAGGAACTCGATCTGGCGGTCCACCGCGTCGGCGACGCCGGTGGCATCGACCGCGCCGGCATAGGCGCGGTTCACCCAGACCAGCCGCCGCTCGCGGTCGCGCAGCCAGACCGGCATGTCCAGGGCATCGCAGAGCCGCTGCATGGTCTCGATGGTGGCGATCACCCGCGCATGCTCGACCTGCAGCCGGGTCAGTTCCTCGCGCACCCCGAACAGCGGCGTGAAGCGGACGACCGCGAGCGCGCCATGGGTGCGGCCCACCGCCTCGACCGGCTGGCCCTCGCTGTCGGCGAGCGTCATCTTGAAGGCTTCCGCCTTGCCCTTCAGCCGCTCGATCGCCGCGTCGAGCCGCACTGCGGTTTCGCGCGGCAGCCAGTCGGTGAAGGCGAGGAAGCGGCGGTTGTCGGCGGGGGCGCCGGTGGCGGCGGGCAGAGTGCCGAGGACTTCGGGCTGGCCGTTGCCGGCATAGATGACGACGCGCTGGTCGTCGCCGGCGAGCAATGCCGCCCGCTTGTCGGCCTCGAAGCTTCGTTCGGCCAGCGCGGCGCGGAGCGTGCCGTTCTCGGCGATGACGAGCGAGCGCTGCCGGATCAGCCAGACGGCGATCAGCATGGCGGCCCCGACCGAGAGCGCGAACAGCGCGAGGTAGAGCATGTCGTTCGGCGCCACCGCGATGCCGAGGCTCTCCTCCATGCTCTGCGCCCGGGCGGCGGTCGCGGTCAGCGCTAGGCCGATAGCAGCACCGAGCCCGCAGCCGCCGCGGGAAAGCGGCAGCCGCGCCCAACGGGCCGCAGCCCTGGCCGTGCGGGGCTTCGGTCGTCCGGCGTCCGCGGCATGTCTCGAGCCGGTCAATCGCATGATCGAAGGCATACCCTCGTCCTTCGCAGTCGCATTGGAATGGGAGGGGCCGTGGCCCCGTCGCTGCGGACGGCGTCCCTTCCGGTCCCGCGCGATTCGAGCAACCTAACCCCAACGCGAATCCGGGCAAAGCATGCGAAGGCGCTGACACGCAAAAAGAAAGGCCGCCGGGAGGGTTGCTCGCCGGCGGCCTTTCTGAATCGGGAAATCCGAAGAGACCCTGATGGTCTCTGCCGGGTCCTAGTAGCGGTAGTGCTCGGCCTTGAACGGGCCTTGCGGCGTCACGCCGATATAGGCGGCCTGCTCTTCGCTGAGCTCGGTGAGATTGGCGCCGAGCTTGGCGAGGTGGAGGCGGGCGACCTTCTCGTCGAGGTGCTTCGGCAGCACGTAGACCTCGTTGCCGTACTTCTCACCCTTGGTGAACAGCTCGATCTGCGCCAGCGTCTGGTTGGTGAACGAGGCCGACATCACGAAGGACGGGTGGCCGGTGGCATTGCCGAGGTTCAAGAGGCGACCCTCGGAGAGCAGCAGGATGCGCTTGCCGTCGGGGAAGTGGATCATGTCCACCTGCGGCTTGATGTTCGTCCACTTCATGTTGCGCAGCGACAGGACTTCGATCTCGTTGTCGAAATGGCCGATATTGCCGAGGATCACCATGTCCTTCATCAGGCGCATGGTGGCGAGCGTCACCACGTCCTTGTTGCCGGTGGTGGTGATGATGATGTCGGCGGTCGGCGCCGCATCCTCGAGGCGGACGACCTCGAAGCCGTCCATCGCCGCCTGCAGCGCGCAGATCGGATCGACCTCGGTCACCTTGACGCGGGCGCCGGCGCCCTGGAGCGAAGCGGCCGAGCCCTTGCCGACGTCGCCATAGCCGCAGACGATCGCGACCTTGCCGGCCATCATCACGTCGGTGGCGCGGCGGATGCCGTCGACCAGGCTCTCCTTGCAGCCGTACTTGTTGTCGAACTTCGACTTGGTGACGCTGTCGTTGACGTTGATCGCCGGGAACGGCAGCAGGCCCTTCTTCTGCAGCTGGTACAGCCGGTTGACGCCGGTCGTGGTCTCCTCGGTGACGCCCTTGATGGCGTCGCGCTGCTTGGTGAAGAAGCCGGGGCTGGCCGCCATGCGCTTCTTGATCTGCGCGACGAAGATCTCTTCTTCCTCATTGCCGGGGCTGGACAGGACGTCCTCGCCGGCCTCGGCGCGGGCGCCGGTGAGGATGTACATCGTGGCGTCGCCGCCATCGTCGAGGATCATGTTGGTGAGACCGCCATCGGTCCACTGGAAAATCCTGTCGGTGTAGTCCCAGTATTCGGTGAGGCTCTCGCCCTTGACGGCGAAGACCGGGGTGCCGGTCGCGGCGATCGCGGCGGCGGCGTGGTCCTGGGTGGAGAAGATGTTGCAGGAGGCCCAGCGGACCTCGGCGCCGAGCGCCTGCAGCGTCTCGATCAGCACGGCGGTCTGGATCGTCATGTGCAGCGAGCCGGTGATGCGGGCACCCGTCAGCGGCTTGTCCGAACCGAATTCCTCGCGGCAGGACATGAGGCCGGGCATCTCGGTCTCGGCGATCTCGATTTCCTTGCGGCCCCACGAGGCGAGCTCGGGATCCCTGATGACGTAGTCCTGGGCGAATGCCATGGGAAAGTCCTTCCTGAAGAGAATGAGGGAGGGCCTCGGCCCTCTGCGTCCAGCGAATGCGGGGAGGGGCGCGGGGCCTCCAATGCGCGGCCGTCGAGGGCCGTGGCGTCCGCCATGGTGTACCAGCCGGCCCAGATCGACACAAGCGGATATAAGCATTTCTTTATATGACATCCTGAACCAATCCCTTTCACGCCACCGGAAAAACCGGCTATCGTCGCCGTCACCGCTGCCTGGAGATCCCCGAATGTCCCGTCCGACCCATCGCGCCCTTCGCCATCTGGCGCTCTCCGGCTGCTGCGCTGCAGCGCTCGTCGTCGGGCAGGCGCCGGCGCGTGCCCAAGGGGCGGGTGCCGAGGCGCTCGGCGCGATGGCGCCGCTGGCCGGCCTGGCGGGCGCGCCGGACCTCAGCTTCTCGCAATGGCTGCTGCCCTATGCCCCGATGATCTTCGACGTGGTCGTCACTTTCGGCCGCAGCGCCGCGGTGATCACCTACCAGTCGCGCGGCTACGATCCCGTCACCCGCGACTTCGTCGTGTCCGGCCTCAAGATCGGGCGGGCGGGCGTCGACGTCGCCGTCGACCGGATCCGGATCAACGCCGAGAACCAGCTCTACGAGGGCATCTCGGTCGACACCCGCGCGATCCCGATGGACGCCGAGGCCCGCGATACGCTGAAGAAGCTGGATTCCGAGGTCATCCGCGGCGACATCGTCGCGTCCGTCGATGCCGATGTCGGTTCCGCCACCTACGATGTCGACGTCGAGGCGACGTTCCGCAACATCGGCGCCTTGAGCCTTGCCGCCAAGGTCGAGGGGTTTCACGTGCTGGTGCCGCTGGACGAGGTCGCCGCCGATCTTGAGGGGCCGCCGGTCACCGATGGCGAGATGCCCGCCGAGCCGGTGCCGGCGAGCGATGCGCCGGTGGTCGTCGGCAAGCTGCACAGCGCGACGCTGCGCTACGACGATGCCGGCCTCACCGCCGTCGGCTTCGGGATCGCCGCCGAGGCGCAGAACCTCACGGCCGGCCAGCTGCAAGGGGCGATCACCACCATGCTGACGCCGATGATCTCCAGCCTGTTCCAGGACATGCCGGGCGGTGCCAGCCCGGCACTGATGGAGCGGGCGGTCGGCTGGTCCGGCGCGCTGCAGACCTATCTCGCCAAGCCCGAGCACATCGAGATCCGCTTCCAGCCGGAGACGCCTTTCGACCTCGGCCGGATCAAGCCCGGCGTGCAGCTCGACGAGCCGATGATCCTCGCCCTCAATCCGTCGGTTTCGGCCGCGGCTAGCGAGCGGACGGCGCTGGTCGATCCGGCATCGGGCCAGGCGGCCGGCACCGCCGCCGGCCTTGCCGACATGCCGCTGGCGCGGCGGCTGGTCGAGGGCGTCGGCCTTCCGCAGGACGTCCGCCGCGGCGTCGCGCTGGCGCTGTCCGACATCGCGGCCGGCAAGCCGGAAGCCTCGGCCATCGTCGTGCGCGGCATCGTGCTCGACCCGGATTCTGCGGTGACGCCCGACAGCGCCGCCTCGTCCTACGTGCTGCTGCTCTTGGCCAAGGCGCAAGGCGAGGCCGTGCCGGACGCGATCCTCGGCGCCGTCCGCGCCCGGCTGACGCCGGAACAGGTCGCCGCCGGCGAGCAGGCGGCACTGTCGCAATGGCAGGCCGGCGCCGGCGCCGACCAGGTGACGGAGGAGAAGTCGGTGATCGCGGCGCGCGACTGGAGCGGGCTGCGCAACCTCGCCTTCGACTACTACGAGGGCGCCGGTGTGCCGCGCAACCTGACGCGCGCCTACGCCTTCGCCAGCGTGGCAGCGGCGGGCGGCGACCGGCTCGCCACGACGCTCCGCAACGACCTCCTCACCGGCCTGCGCGACAAGCGCCTGGCGTTCTCCCCCACCGCCGCCCGCAGCGATGCCGACACGATGTGGCAGGCGATCCTTGCCGCCGGCGGGACGGCGAAGCCGGCGCAGTAAGGGGCGCAGGTTCCAAGGCTGAGAAGGCTTGAGTGCCGCGCGCTGTCGCCAAGCCGAAGGCCGTAAGCGCTGACGTTTCGTCATCCTCGCGCGCAAGCGCGGGGACCCATGCCAAGGCGGCGGAGCCGGTTTCGTTTAAGGAGGCGGGTGCCGGTTTGTAGCCGTAGCGGTTATGGATGCGGAGAGGCATGGGTCCCCGCGCGATGCGCGAGGATGACGACCGCCGTAGGTTTGCGCCTCTTAGCAGCGGGCGATCGCTAAGCCTTCGTGGGGCCGACGCCCATGGGTTTCGGCTTCCTGCGCTTCCAGAGGGGATGGCGACCTTTGAGCGATGCGTCCCGCCGCTACGCCTCTTCGCCGAACTTGTCGGCGACGAGGCGGGCGATGGCGTTGAGGGCGGCTTCCGCCTCGCGGCCGCTGGCCTCAACTTCGATGGTCGAGCCGAGGCCGGCGGCGAGCATCATCAGGCCCATGATCGACTGGCCACCGACGCTGAGGCCGTCGCGGCTGACCTTGAGTTCGGCGTCGAAAGTTTCGGCGAGCTGCACGAAGCGCGCCGAGGCCCTGGCGTGCAGGCCGCGCTTGTTGACGATCGCGAGCTGGCGGTGCAGCGGCTCGCTTAGAAGGGCGTTTGCGTCTTCGCTGTCGACCGCGCGATTGTCCTCACCCGTCATGGCTGGCCTCATTTGCCGCTGAGAATGCGGCTGGCGACGTTGATGTATTTCCGGCCGGCCTCCTGCGCGATGCGCAGGGCGTCGGTGATCGACTGGTCCTGCCGGACGCTCGCGAGCTTGATCAGCATCGGCAGGTTCATGCCGGCGAGGACGTCGACATTCGTGCCGTCCATGACCGAGATTGCAAGATTCGAGGGCGTGCCGCCGAACATGTCGGTGACGATGATCACGCCGGCGCCGCGGTCGGCGCGGGCGACGGCTTCGACGATGTCGTTGCGCCGCTGCTCCATGTCGTCCTCGGGGCCGATCGAGATGGTCTCGAAAGCCTCCTGCGGGCCGACGACGTGTTCGACCGCCAGCTTGAACTCCCGGGCGAGCTGCCCATGGGTCACGAGTACCAGTCCGATCATGCCGGTACGACTCCGCCGGTCAGGCCGGTCGCTTCCGTGGTACAGCGGCGGCGACCGCCGGAGCCTGTGGCCGTGCCGGCCCGCAAGGTCAAACTCGGCAGCATCGCGCCATCGCGGTTGGGAAGGGGAACAAGGGACGCACTCCGCACTGCTTGCGACGGTATCCACGGACGATGCCATCCGGCATCGGTTCCGTGACGGGCCACACGGCGTGGACCCGGCCAAAACGTCGAGTGACCATGCACCAGGAACGGGGTGGCTCGCAATGCTGCACGGCACACATCTCCATGAACCAGTCTGGACTGTGTCTCAAAAACGGCGGTTCTGGCCTTGCTGCCCAAGATTCACCGGAAGTCGGCCAAGCATCTCGAAGAATAGCGCCCTATCCTTAACCCGGAATGCTGTTCTGGCGCTGTCCACCCGCGCACCAGAGGAGGCTGTGCAGGATGTCTGCCCCGAGCGCGGCTTGCCGGGCCGGTAGCGTGATGCGCCAGAGGGCGATGCCGGCAATCTCGGTGGTCTTCGTCTCCGGCATCCGCTCGATCGCCTCGGGTGCCGCGAGCTCGACGACGAGGTGGAGCCGGACGCGCTCGATCGATGCGGTCTCGACGATGCCGATGCCGGAAATCTCGATCAGCCCGCGAATCGACGGTGGCGCGACCGCTTCCACCCCGCCGTCGGCGGTCTCGATGAAGACCTGGTCGTCCGAGACCAAGGCAGCCTCGCGCCCGAGGAGTTCCGCCCGCCGCAGAAGCGACAGCGCCAGCGAAGACTTGCCGCTGCGCGCCGCGCCGCGGATCAAGATGCCTTGGCCCGAGATGGCGACGACGGTGGCGTGGAGGTTGACCGGCGGGCTCACGCGGCCGGCAGCCGGACGGTAAAGCGGGCGCCGAGGAGCTGGCCTTCGGCGCGGGGGTCGGGAATGTTCTCCGCCTGGAGCGAGCCGCCATGCGCCTCGACGATCTGCAGCGAGATCGACAGGCCGAGCCCGGAATTCTGGCCGAAAGCCTCGCTTGAGGGACGGTCGGTGTAGAAGCGCTCGAAGATCCGCTCGATCTTCTCGGCCTGGATACCCGGCCCGTTGTCCTCGATGGTGACGACGACCTGCAGGCCGCGCCGTTCGATCGAGACGAGGATACGGCCCCCCTCCGGCGGCACGAAGGAGCGGGCATTGTCGATGAGGTTGGTGAAGACCTGGCCGAGCCGCAGGTCATGACCGGCGACGGCGTAGCCGCGTCCCTGCACCGGCGGCGCCACCTTGAGGATGATCTGGGTGTCCCAGCCCTCCTTGGTGTGGGCGCGGGCGCCGTCGACCACCGAGCCGATGAGGCTCGACAGCTCGACCCGGCCGACCACCTCGCGCGCCAGCTCGGCATCGAGGCGGGATGCGTCGGAAATGTCGGTGATCAGCCGGTCGAGGCGGCGAACGTCGTGCTCGATGACCGCGAGCAGGCGCTGCTTCGACACCTCGTTGCGGGCGAGCGGCAAGGTCTCGACCGCCGATCGGAGCGAGGTCAGCGGGTTCTTCAGCTCGTGGCTGACGTCGGCGGCAAAGCTCTCGATCGCGTCCATCCGCTTGTAGAGCGCATTGGTCATGTCGCGCAGCGCGCTGGCGAGATTGCCGACCTCGTCGGCGCGGTCGCCGAAGTCCGGGATCTCCTCGCGCGACTGGACGCCGCGCTTGACGCGGAGCGCCGCTGCGGCAAGGCGCCGGAGCGGCGTCGCGATGGTCGAGGCGAGGAGGATCGACAGCACCACGGTGACGAGGGCGGCGACGGCGAAGACGCGGATGATCGCCATGCGCTCTGCCTGGACGATCTTGTCGATGTCGCCGCCTTGCGTCGACAGCAGGAGCACGCCGAGCACCGCGCGGAAACGCTGGATGGGAACGGCGACGGAGACAATGAGCTCGCCCTTGTCGGTGACCCTGACAACGGTGGCAGGGCCACCGGTGAGGGCGTTCATCACCTCGGGATAGGTCGTACCGGAACCGCCGGGCGTCTCGGAATAGAGCGGCAGGTCGCTGCGCTGGAAGAGGTCCTGCAGCCAGCTGACCATTCGCTCGGGCACGCTCGGCTCCTCGTCGGCGACGGGCGGCAGGTCGTAGCGCAGGATCTGGCCGCGGGAATAGAGGTGGCGCGAATCGAGGATCAGGTTGGCGTCGCGGTCGTAGAGCCGGGCGCGCGTCCGGGTCGGCGAGATCAGCCGGCGCAGGAGCGGCGCGACACGCTCCGGGTTGATCGGGAAGTCCAGGCTGTCGGCCGAATCCATCCCCGGCTGCAAGGTGGAGCCGGCCTGCAGTTCCAGGAGCTTTTCGGGGTCGAGGGTGATCGAATTGGTCTCGACCGTCGCCGAAGAAGCAATGGCGCTGGCGATGATCTCGCCTTGCGTCAAAAGGCTCTCGACGCGGGCATCGATCAGCCCGGCGCGGAACTGGTTGAGGTAGAGGATGCCTGAGACCTGGACGATCAGCGCGACAAGGTTGAGGAAGACGATGCGCCGGGTCAGCGAGGAGAAGATGGAGTGGCCGAGCAGCCAGCGGGCCCGCGTCAGGCCCCGCCGCACCATCGGCAACCGGCGAAGCCGCGTGCGGCCGAGCGCGCCGAACCGCCGCCGCCGCGTCGCCGCGTTGTCCCGCCCGGCATTGTTGCTCCCGCCATCGCCCTCAGCGTCTGCGACCATTCGAGTTCAGCTCATCCGTTCGGGGCCGTCGGGGCCATACCGGGTCGATTCGCGCCGACCGCGCCGCCGTGCCCCGGTCCTGCGTCAGGAAGCCACCGTCACGGTGATTCCCGACGCCAGCTCTATCAGACCTCGCGGAACCTGTAGCCCACACCATAGAGCGTTTCGATCATGTCGAAGTCGTCGTCGATCGCCTTGAACTTCTTGCGCAGCCGCTTGATGTGGCTGTCGATGGTGCGGTCGTCGACATAGACCTGCTCGTCATAGGCCGCGTCCATCAGCGCGTCGCGGCTCTTGACCACGCCCGGGCGCTGGGCGAGCGAATGCAGGATGAGGAACTCGGTGACGGTCAGCGTCACCGGCTGGCCCATCCAGGTCGAGGTGTGCCGCTCCTGGTCCATGACCAGCTGGCCGCGCTCCAGCGAGGCCTCCGGCACCGGGCCGGTCTTGGCGGTCTCGCGCGCCACGCCGCGGCGCAGGATCGCCCGCACCCGCTCGACCAGAAGGCGCTGGGAGAAGGGTTTGCGGATGTAGTCGTCGGCGCCCATTTTCAGCCCGAACAACTCGTCGATCTCCTCGTCCTTCGAGGTCAGGAAGATCACCGGCAGGTCGGACTTCATGCGCAGTCTGCGGAGCAGCTCCATGCCATCCATGCGCGGCATCTTGATATCGAAGATCGCAAGGTTGGGCGGGCGCGAGGTCAGCCCCTCCAGCGCTGAGGCGCCGTCGGTATAGGTCTCGACGCGGTATCCCTCGTTCTCCAGGGCGATCGACACGGACGTCAGGATGTTCCTGTCGTCGTCCACCAGAGCGATTGTCGGCATCGAAAAACTCTCCTCGTCGTCGTGTGCCGGCGGGCCGATGGTCCGCGACGGCAAAAGCGCGCGGCCAAGCCGCAGCGGAAACAAACCTTGGTCACCCCGCGCTAGCCCTGGGGCTGTTGCCGCGGCGGCCGACTTGCCTTCACGCGACATCATTCGCTCTTAAATGTGGCGGCCGGCTGAAATTGCCAGTTTCTGGGGCTTCCAGCCGTCGAAAGCGGCTTTCTG
Organism: Mesocryomonas lacus; assembly: GCF_055730105.2. NCBI lineage: Bacteria > Pseudomonadati > Pseudomonadota > Alphaproteobacteria > Hyphomicrobiales > Aurantimonadaceae > Mesocryomonas > Mesocryomonas lacus. Next base: position 949,538 of record NZ_JBUZWF020000001.1, on the reverse strand, counting down.
GCGGGAAGTAGCACGGCTTAAAACGACAAACGGCGGCTCCAGGGAGCCGCCGCAAAAAATGTGCGCGGGCGCGCAGGTACGGGTTTAGAGGTCGACCTTCTTGTACTCGGTGGTGTCCGGCCGGTCCTTCGAGCCGAGATAGGCCTTCGCGAACTCCCAGGCCTGCTCGACCTTGCTGGCCTTCACGTCCCAGAGTTCGGCCTGGTCGGGGTCGATCACCAGCACGACGACGCTTGGATCCTCCTTGCCCTGCGGCATCCAGGCCTCGGCCTCGGAGTCCCAGATCTTCTCCACCAGTGCGCGGTCGGAGGAGATGCGCGCGGTGCCGGAGACCGAGACATACTTGCCGTGTTTCGAAAAGGTCAGCGCCACGCCGTTGTCGGCCTCGATTTCCTCGACCTTGTGCGACTCGCGGTCGGTCAGGAAGAGGATCTCACGGCGCTCTTGCGAGACCCGCGGCGCCATCGGACGCGCCCGGAGCTGGCCGCCATTGCGGGTGACGACCATGCAGGTATCGAAGTCGTCGACCATGTCCCAGAAAGCGTCGGTGGTGTTCGTGGTCATATCGGATCCTTTTCCACTCGGTAAAAATGCCGGCGGCGTCCGGGCCGGCTGCTGGCCCTTGCGGGCAGCCTCCCTGCCGGGCCGCTTCCCCACTCAAATGCCGGAAAGAGCAAAAGGTGCCGTCGACCGCTCAACTCCGTAGCTTCGACGGTCAGGCAAGAGAACATTGCCGGCGCGGCAGTCAATGAACCGATTAGATTTTGGCGGCCCAACATTAAATCGATTAATACTCTGAGTTCATTGGACAATCAGAGAAAGGCGGCTTGCTCAACATGATGCAGCGCAGTATTGACTGGAGCACTTGATCGTGACCTGCCGGGGCGGGGAGCGCAGACGAAGGAGTGACGGCATGGACGAGATCGGGCTGCGCAACCGCGCCAAAGGGCTGGACACCACGGGACTGACCGACCTCGCCTCGGTGCGGTGGAATCTGACGGAGGTCGAGCTGACCGAGACCGCGATCCGTCGCGGCGAAGGCGAGTTCACCGCCCATGGCGCGCTGGTGGTCACCACCGGCCAGCACACCGGCCGGTCCGCCAAGGACAAGTTCGTCGTCCGCGACGAACACACCGATCCGGTGATCTGGTGGGATAACAACAAGTCGATGGAGCCCGAGGCCTTCGAGCGCCTCTACGACGACTTCAAGGCGCATGCCAAGGGCCGCGACCTCTTCGTGCAGGACCTCGTCGGCGGCGCCGATCCCGACTATGCGATCTCGACCCGCGTCGTGACGGAATATGCCTGGCACGCCTTGTTCATCCGCAACCTCCTGATCCGCCCGACGCGCGAGGCGCTGCAGAGCTTCGATCCGGAGCTGACGATCATCGACCTGCCGTCCTTCCGCGCCGACCCCGAGCGGCACGGCGCGCGGACCGAGACAATCATCGCCTGCGACCTGACCCGCAAGATCATCCTGATCGGCGGCACCTCCTATGGCGGCGAGATGAAGAAGTCGGTGTTCACCGTCCTCAACTATCTCCTCCCCGCCAAGGGCGTGATGCCCATGCACTGCTCGGCCAATTCCGGCGAGGGCGACGACGTCGCGGTGTTCTTCGGCCTGTCCGGCACCGGCAAGACGACGCTCTCGGCCGACCCGAAGCGCACGCTGATCGGCGACGACGAGCATGGCTGGGGCGAGCACGGGGTCTTCAACTTCGAGGGCGGCTGCTACGCCAAGACGATCAAGCTCTCTGCCGAGGCGGAGCCGGAGATCTTTGCGACGACGCGCAAGTTCGGCACCGTCCTCGAAAACGTCGTGCTCGATGCCGACCGGGTCCCGGACTTCGACGACAAGTCGCTGACCGAGAACACCCGCGCCGCCTATCCCCTGCACTTCATCCCGAACGCCAGCGAGAGCGGCCGGGCGGGCCATCCGAAGAACATCATCATGCTGACGGCGGACGCCTTCGGCGTGCTGCCGCCGATCGCCAAGCTGACCTCGGCCGAGGCGATGTACCACTTCCTCTCCGGCTATACCGCGAAGGTCGCGGGCACCGAGAAGGGCGTGACCGAGCCGGAAGCGACGTTCTCGACCTGCTTCGGCGCGCCGTTCATGCCGCGCCACCCGTCGGAATACGGCAACCTCCTGCGCGACCTCATCGGCAAGCACGGCGTCGACTGCTGGCTCGTGAACACCGGCTGGACCGGCGGCGCCTACGGCACCGGCAACCGCATGCCGATCAAGGTGACGCGGGCGCTGCTCGCCGCCGCGCTCGATGGCTCGTTGAAGGATGCCGAGTTCCGTACCGACCCCTCCTTCGGCTTCCAGGTGCCGGTGGCCGTCGAGGGCGTCGACGCCGGCATTCTCGACCCGCGCTCGACCTGGGCCGACAAGGCCGCCTACGACCGGCAGGCCGCCAAGCTCGTCGAGATGTTCCGCGCCAATTTCGGGAAGTTCGAGGCGCATGTCGGCAGCGACGTGCTCGAGGCCTCGCCGATCTCGGCGCTCGCCGCCGAATAGGCGCGCCACCCCCTGCTCTGGGAGGGCAGGCCCGCGATCACCGTTCGGGAGAGCGGCGGTCGCGGGCCTTTTTGTTTTCCGGCCCGGCGCTTGCCAGGCGCAGGCGCCGCGGGCACATGGAGCGAGCGGGTGCAGCGGAGCCACAGCGGGCGGGGCCGCAACGGGGGCTTAGGGAGGAACGCGATGAGCGAGGAAGAGGACGGGCTGCGCGTCAATGCCCGGCTGCTGATCCCCGGCGCCTTTCTCGAGGAAAGCTTCATCCGCTCGAGCGGCCCCGGCGGGCAGAACGTCAACAAGGTCGCGACCGCCGTGCAGCTGCGCTTCGACGCGCGCGGCGCCCGGGTGCTGTCCGACGAGGTGGCGGTGCGGCTGATGAAGCTTGCCGGCAGCCGCACGACGAAGGCCGGCGAGATCCTGATCGAGGCCTCGCGCCACCGCACCCAGGAGCGCAACCGCCAGGACGCGCGCGACCGGCTGATCGCCTTGATCCAGGAAGCGCTCGTCCCGCCGCCGCCGCCGCGCAAGAAGACGCGGCCGTCGAAGGGCTCGGTCGAGCGGCGGCTGACCGGCAAGCGCGTGCGCGCCGACGTCAAGAAGGGCCGTGGCCGCGTCGACGACTGACGCCGTTCCGGACCCCAAAACCATCCGCCTTGCCCACCGCGCGCCAATCCGTCGTCTGTCGTCGCGAACGAATGCACGCGTTCAACACGTCCGCGTGCTTGCGGTCCGGGCACGGGACTCGGCTCTGGTGCCAGCGCGCCCAGCGGCTACATAATGGGAGACCATCACTCGATCTCCGGAGGGCGCCATGCAGCGTCGGCAGTTTCTTCAGACCAGCGCAGCGCTTTCCGTGACCCTTCTCGGCGGCGTCGCGCTTTTCGGTCTCGGCCGGCCCGCCGAAAGCGCCGAGGGTGATTTCCGCTTTAAGCTGACCGACGAGGAATGGCGCAAGAAGCTGACGCCCGACCAGTACACCGTGCTGCGCCAGGAAGGCACCGAGCGGCCCTTCTCCAGCCAGCTGAACCATAACGAGAAGCAAGGCACCTACAGCTGCGCCGGCTGCGACACGCCGGTCTACACTTCCGACACCAAGTTCGATTCCGGGACGGGCTGGCCGAGCTTCTATGCGGCGATCGCCGGCGCTGTCGGCAATACCACGGACTACAAGCTGGTCTATCCCCGCACCGAGGAGCATTGCGCCACCTGCGGCGGCCATCTCGGCCATGTCTTCGACGACGGCCCCGCCCCGACCGGCAAGCGCCACTGCATCAACGGCGTCGTCCTGAACTTCCGCGAAAACGGCACCGCCTCCTGACGGTACGGCGCCTCGTGCCGGTCTGGCAGAAGAGGGAGACGGTTTCTTTACCGATGAGGCGGAGCATGAGGGCGCGGGCATTCGAGGCCGCGACCTGATTGAACTCGGAGAAAGCCGACGCCATATGAGGTGAACAGTGCCGGAGACGCCGCTTCCCTGGGTCTCCATCCAAAGTCGCTTTCACAAGGACTTGGCTTGATGAGCCGGATGACACCGTTTTCCAGTCCCTTTCTGCTGGGCTTCGATACCGTCGAGCGCACCCTCGAGCGCATCGGGAAAGGCGGGGAGGGCTATCCTCCCTACAACATCGAGCGCATCGGCGAGGAGGGCGAGAACGGCCCGACAGGGTCGCATTTCCTGCGGATCACGCTGGCGGTCGCCGGCTTCCGTCCGGAGGATCTCGAGGTGACCACGGAAGAGAACCAGCTGACCATTCGTGGCCGACAAGGCGACGAGAAGGACCGCGACTATCTTCACCGGGGGATTGCCGCGCGGCAGTTCCAGAAGAACTTCCTGTTCGCCGACGGGATGAAGATCATCGGGGCAACGCTGAAGAACGGCTTGCTGCTGATCGATCTCGCAAGGCCCGAACCGGAGCGCGTCGTGAAGCGCATCGAGATCATTGTCACCGCGTGAAGACCGGTCCGGTGGATCGATTATGTCCGCGCTACGTTTGCCTTTGAGGAGACGATAATATGACGAATACCATGACGTCGACCATTTCCGAGACCGATCTCGCCGCCATCGGCGAAGGCCATGTCGCTTACCTCCGCCGCATGTCGTCGGACGACATCCGCGCCAAATTCCCATCCGCGCAGTCGATCGCGCCCGGCATCAGCCTCTGGGCCTTGTTCGGTGCTGACGGTACGCCGCTCGCGGTTTCCGATGACCGCGGCAGCATTCTCGCCAGCGCTTCGGACAACTCGCTGACCACCGTCAGCATCCACTAAGAGGCGTATGAGGCGGTTCAGCAATTAGGCGACGTGGGTTGCCGCTGTAGTCAATATTCCAGAATAGAGAGGGTGGCGAAAGCCGCCCTTTTTTGTACCGTGATGAAGGATTGCGGGATGGGCCAGAAATCGATGTCAGGCGGCGTGCGGGGACCGTGACTCGGTCATCAGGGAATAGATCGTCTCGGAATCGCGGGACGAGCGCAGCCGGGCGACGGTTTCCGGGTTGCGCAGGAGCCGGGCGATCTTCGACAGCGCCTTCAGATGATCGGCGCCGGCGCCTTCGGGCGCCAGCAACAGGAAGACGAGATCGACCGGCTGGTCGTCGAGCGCATCGAACTCGATCGGGCGGCTGAGCCGGCCGAAGACGCCGACGAGCCGCGTCAGGTTGGACAGTTTGCCGTGCGGGATGGCGATGCCGTTGCCGACCCCTGTCGATCCCAGACGCTCGCGCTGCAGCACGGTCTCGAAGATCTCGCGCTCGGACAGGCCCGTCTGCTCGGCGGCGCGCTCGGACAGTTCCTGCAGCACCTGCTTCTTGGAAGTGGCCTTCAGCGCCGGCAGGATCGCCTCCGGCACAATGAGGTCGCCGAGGTCCATCGCGATGATCTTGGCAGGGGAATGCGACGTCATGAGGCTGGAAATCCGTATCTGAGGCGGGCTGCCGGTGAGACCGGATAGGCGGTCCCCGCAGCACATCGTCGGACGGGCATGGCTCGCGTCACCATGAACGCGGAGCCATGCCCGAGGCTTTACGCCTCGGTCTTGTAGGTCGAGGGGTCGACCCAGCCGAAATTGCCGTCGGCGCGGCGGTAGACGATGTTCACCTCGCCGCTGCCGGCATTGCGGAACACCACCACCGGGCTGTCGCGCCGGTCGAGTTCCATCACCGCGCTCGCTACCGACATGTAGCGAACCTGAAGCGAGGTCTCGGCGACGATCGCCGGTGCGTAGTCCTCCGGCACCTCGTCGATGTCGTCTTCCTCCGGCAAGGGCGCCTGCATGACCGTATAGGCGACGTCGCGCTGCTGGCCGTTGCCGCCGGCATAATGGTCCTTCAGGCGGCGCTTGTAGCGGCGCAGGCGCTTTTCGATGCGTTCGGCGGAATCGGCGAAGGCGACCTCCGGATCATGCGCCTCGCCCGCGGCCTGGAAGATCACGCCGGTATCCAGGTGAAGGCTGCAGTCGCTGGAAAACCGCGGCCCGTCCTTCGACACCACGACCGTGGCGCTGAAATTGCCGTCGTAATATTTCCCGACCAGCTGGCCGAGCTTGTCCTCGATCCGTGTGCGAAACGCTTCGCCCACATCCATATGTTTGCCGGATACCCGAACACTCATATTGCTAGCTCCTCCGGACAATCGATCCCGCTTCGACACGAAGTGGATCCGTCCCCTTGATACACCGGCCAGCTGGTTCTGGCCGGATCTTTTCGCGAAGGGCCCGCGCCAATCCGGCCGGCGCGGCCTTCTCGATCGCCATGGGTCCGACCGACGGTTTTAGGGTCGGCCTTCTAAGAACGATCGAACCTCCTGTCAACGCGAAGCACGGCTCTGCGATCCCCTGACACATCGCGTGATCGGGCTCGGTTCCGGCCGGTTGCTCCCCAGCATTCAGAAGAGCGAACGCGATCAGATGCTTGGCGGGCGGTCAGGACGCGAGCCGCCGGGCGTTAAATTCTCGGCGGCGTTGTATCGAGGACGGAATACCCAGCCCTTCCCGATATTTTGCGACCGTGCGCCGTGCCAGATCCACGCCTTCGCGCTTCAGTTTCTCGGCGATATCGTCGTCGGAGAGCACCGAGCCCGGCCCCTCGGCGCCGACCATGGTCTTGATGCGGTGCTTGACGCTCTCGGCCGAATGCGCGTCGCCGCCGGAGGAGGAGGCGATCGCCACGGTGAAGAAGAATTTCAGTTCGAACGTGCCGCGGGGCGTCGCCATGTACTTGTTGGCGGTGACCCGGCTGATTGTCGATTCATGCATGCCGACGGCCTCGGCGACGCTCATCAGCGTCAGCGGCTTCAGCCCGGTAATGCCTTCCATCAGGAAGCCGTCCTGGCGGCGGACGATCTCGCTCGCGACCTTCAGGATGGTGCGGGCGCGCTGGTCGAGCGAGCGGACCAGCCAGTTGGCGGAGGCGTGGCAGTCCGAGATGAAGGTCTGCTCCGCTTTGTCGAGCCGCCCGGTGGCGATGCGCTGGACATAGTCGGACTGGATGAGGACCTTCGGTAGCGCGTCCGGGTTCAGCTCGATCCGCCAGCTGCCGTCGGACGCCGCCTCGACCACGACGTCGGGCACGACGACGTCCACTGCCGAGGCCTCGAAGCCCTGGCCGGGCTTGGGGTCCAGCCGACGGATCTCCGCCAGGATGTCCATCAGGCCGCTCTCGTCCTCGCCGGTGATCCGGCGGAGCGCGGCAAAGTCGCGGCGGCCAAGAAGGTCGAGATGCGCGAGGACGCTTTCCATCACCGGGTCGAGACGGTCCTGCCGGCGCAGCTGGATGGCGAGGCAGTCCGAAAGGTCCAGCGCGAACAGTCCGGCCGGCTCCGCCTCGCGCTGCAGCCGGGCGATGATGTCCGCCAGCCGGGCCGGTGCAATGCCGAGCGTTTCGGCGGTCTGCCCGACATCGAGGCGGAGATAGCCGACTTCGTCGAGCTGCTCGATCAGGCTCTCGGCGATCTTGCGCTCCAGCGGATCGCGGATCGCCTCCTGGATCTCCTGCAAGGCGTGGGCGTAGAGCGAGGGCCTCGCCTCGGCCAGCGCCTCGATGAACGAGGCGCCCGAGCCGCCACCGCCGCCGGCGCCGTCATGGCCGCTCGGCTGCAGCGGGCTGCGCTCGTCCGCCTGCGTGCCGGCGGCGGGCTCGACCGCGTCGAAGCCGTCGTCATAGGCGTCGCCGTCCTCGCGCGCGCCGGACAGAGCGGTCTCGCCGCTGTTTGCCTCGGCAGGAACGCCTGCCTCCGCAGCTCCCTCGTTTCCCTCCGCGCTGCCGGAATCGGCGCCGGCGTCGGTCGCGAGCAGCGGGTTCTTCTCCATTTCCTGGTCGATGAAGGTTTGCAGCTCGCGGTGCGAGAACTGCAGCAGCCGGATCGACTGCAGCAGTTGAGGGGTCATCACCAGGCTCTGGCTTTGACGCATCTGGAGCTTAGCGGAGAGCATCGAACACGCCTTGCGAACACATCCCGGACAGGATGGCCGGACAAAAACCCCGTCCGGGCCGACCGGCATCAAAGCTGGTCCGCATCTTGCTTGTCAATGCGCCCCCGGCTTTCGCCGAGCGAAACTGCCGCTCGGTCAAGACTGCCGGGTCAGAAGGTAAACTGGTCGCCGAGATAGAAGCGCCGGACGTCGACATTGTCGACGATTTCCTGCGGGTCACCATGCGTCAGGACGGCGCCGGCATGCATGATGTAGGCGCGGTCGATGAGGCCGAGCGTCTCGCGGACGTTGTGGTCGGTGATGAGGACGCCGATGCCGCGCTGGGTGAGGTGGCGCACGAGGTCCTGGATGTCGGAGACGGCGATGGGATCGACACCCGCGAACGGCTCGTCGAGCAGCATGAAGGTCGGCCGTGAGGCGAGTGCCCGGGCGATCTCGCAGCGCCGACGCTCGCCGCCGGAGAGCGCCGTCGCCGGCGATTTGCGCAGGTGCTCGATGTGGAACTCCTCGAGCAAGGCGGTCAGCTGGTCCTCGCGGGCCGACTTGTCCTTCTCGACCACTTCCAGCACGGCGCGGATGTTGTCCTCGACCGACAGGCCGCGGAAGATCGAGGCCTCCTGCGGGAGGTAGCCGATGCCGAGGCGCGCCCGGCGGTACATCGGGATCTGCGTGATGTCGTGCCCGTCGAGCTCGATCCGGCCGCCATCGACCGGCACCAGGCCGGTGATCATGTAGAAGCACGTCGTCTTGCCGGCGCCGTTCGGGCCGAGGAGGCCGACGGCCTCGCCGCGGCGCACGAAGACGTCGACATTGTCGACGACGCGGCGCCCGCGATAGGACTTGGTGATGCCGCTCGCCACCAGCGTGCCGGCCGTATCGGTGCGCGCGGCGTCCCCCATCAGCGCATCGCGCGAGCCGGGCGCGGCGCCGATGATCCGCTGCGGGCCGGGGGCCGGGGCGCGGGTGTCGCGGTGCATCGGGGTATCGGTCATATGGCTAGGCCCACTGGATTGGGTTCGGCCCGCGCGGCGCGGGCAATGCGCAACCGGCGGGCGTCCTGTTGCGGTAAGCGGCCCCTCGCAAGGCGCCGGAACGGCGGCCCTTGCGGGCCGCCAGCAGCGCGGCCTACTGGCCGGCGGGCTTCTGGTCGGGCGCCATCAGCATCTTAATGCGGCCACCGCTCTTGCCGCCGCCGCTGAACTGGGCGATGCCGGTGTCCATGTGGATGGTGAGCTTGGGCCCCCGGGCGACGTTCTCGCCTTGCGACAGCACCACGTTGCCCGTCAGGATAGCGAGCTGCGTCTTCATGTCGAAATTGGCGGTCTCGGCCGTCGCCACCTGGTCGGTCGACTTGATGTAGACCTTGCCGCTCGCCTCGATCCGGTCGATCTGGTTGTTGCCGCCCGGCAGCGCGCCCTTGGAGGCCGCAAGCTTCGGCTTCGGCGCGTCCGCGGGGGCCTTCGCATCGGCCGCCGGCGCCTTGATGTAGTAGACCAGGAGCTTCGCCGTCTTGATCAGCGTCTCGCCCTGCGACACCGAGACGTTGCCACTGAAGGTCGCAAGCGCCTTGGCGTCGTCGACGTCGAGCTGGTCGGACTCGATCGCGATCGGCTGGTCGCCTTGAACGTTGAGGCCGTTGAAGGTGCCGGGCGCCTGGGCGAAAGCCGGTGCGGCTGCGCAGAACAGGCCGGCCAGGACGAGATGGCGGGCGAAGGGGAGAAGCGGGCGTGTCATGGCGCGGAGCTTTCGGATGGGGCGGGGCGGGCGGTGTCGGGCGCAGCACTCGCGTCGGTCGGAGCGTCTGCGGCGGAGGGCAGCATGGTCATCTTCACGCCGTCGCCAAAGCTCAGGAGCTTGCCGCCGTTCTTGACGGTGAGGGAGCCGGCGTTGATCGTCTGGTTGGGCATGTCGATCGCCACGGGACCCTTGCCGACCATGTTGCCCGCGGCGAGGTCGATCTCAGCATCCTTCAGCCGGATCGACATGCCATCGGTGGTGTCGACGGTGATGTCGTCGAAGAGGTTCAGCTTCTGCGCCTTCTGATCGAAATGGCCGCGCGTGGCGACGATGTCGGCCGTGGTATCGGCGCGCACGCCGACATTCGCCTTGATCGTCTCGAGATCGACGCCGCCGCCGTCGAGCGACTGGATGGCGCGCTGGGCGACCATCGAATAGGGCCGGCCGGCCTTGTCGAAGCCCGTCATCCGCGGGTCCTCCATGACGATGCGGCCGTTGTCGAGGCTGGCGGAGGAGATCGAGACGTCGTCCGGCAGGCTGCGCGCGAAGAAGGTGACGAGGCCGCCGCCGACGACGATGATCACGGCAAGCATCGGCAGTCCGATTTTCAGCAGCCGGACGAGGCGCGAGTGACGCCGGGCACGGGCAAACTCGCGCTCCGAGCGGACATGGTCGTGCTGGCCGCCGAAGGCAGCCGTCGGCACGGCCCTGTCCATGTGTCCTGTGCTCGCCGTCAAACCGCTTGTCCTGCGCTTTCTGCCTGATGCTGCATCACGATGGGGCCCGATCGCCAGGCCAGGCGCCGGGGCGGGCGGCGAACGAAGGTCTTCGTGACCGCTCCCGAAAGAGCCAGCCGGTATGTCAGCAATATGGGATTTTTGCGTCCCGTTAAAGAGAGGGGGCCCCGCCCGCGTTTTTGTCGCGCTTGGCAAGTCCCCAGCGAAAGTCTATCGAACAAGGGTTAGCAAATCATGATGGTGGACGTGACTTGGCCTCTGCACAGGACCTGATCGACCGGCGACGCCTACGGCGCAAGCTCGGCTTCTGGCGCGTGCTGGCGGTGCTCTTCCTCGCCGCGGCGGTGGTCGGCATCCCGCTGGCGCTGCGGTCCGCCGATGGCCCGCTCGGCGTCGGCGACCAGATCGCACGGGTGAAGATCGAGGGCCTGATCACCGAGGACGAGAAGCTGCTCGACCTCCTGAAGGATCTGAAGGACGACGCCTCGGTCAAGGCGGTGATCCTGCAGATCGACAGCCCCGGCGGCACGACGGTCGGCGGCGAGACGCTCTACCGCGCCGCCCGCGCGATCGCCGAGGTCAAGCCGCTCGCCGCCGAGGTCGGGACGCTGGCCGCCTCCGCCGGCTACATGGTCGCCGCGGCCTCCGACCACATCGTCGCACACGACACCTCGATCGTCGGCTCGATTGGCGTCCTGTTCCAGTATGTCGACGCCTCGGTCCTCCTTGGAAACGTCGGCGTCGACGTCCGGGCGATCAAGTCCTCGCCGATGAAGGCCGAGCCATCGCCTTTCGCGCCGGCGAGCCCCGAATCGCAGGAGATGATCCGCCGTTTGGTGATGGACACCTATCAGTGGTTCGTCACTTTGGTCGGCGAGCGCCGCCCGATCGACGCGGCCGAAGCGCTGCGGCTGGCCGACGGGTCGGTGTTCACCGGCCGGCAAGGGCTCGCCAACCACCTCGTCGACGCGCTGGGCGGCGAGGACGAAGTGCGTTCCTGGCTGGAGAACGACCGGAAAGTCGCCAAGGGCCTCGACATCGTCGACCGCGAGCCGGCCAAGGACGAGGGCTTCGGCTGGTCGCCCTTTGCGCAGGCGCGCGCCTTCGCCTTTGCCACCCTCGGCCTCGATCCGGCGGCCGAGACCTTGCCGCAGGCGCTGGCGCGGGGCACCGGCCAGATCAGCGGCCTTGTCTCGCTCTGGGCGCCCGGCGCCGGCTTCGGCGGGCGGTAAGCCGGCCGTTCCGCAGCCGAAGAGCGATCTGGCATATTGATCTCGCCATCCCGCTGCCGTTAAGGTCGGGTTAGAGGTCACGCACCGCAGGCCGGCATTTGCCGGAGCCGCCGACGTCAGGCCCTTTCTCGGGCAGCATGGGTATTTCTGGAAATTCCCGTCGGCGGACGATCCGCCCCTTTCGACCCAAAGACACTGGAGCAGTCCGTGATCAAGTCCGAACTCGTGCAGATCATCGCGAGCCGAAACCCGCATCTCTACCAGCGTGACGTCGAGACCATCGTCAACGCCATCTTCGACGAGATCACCGACGCGCTCTGCGAGAGCAACCGCGTTGAGCTGCGCGGCTTCGGCGCCTTCTCGGTGAAGAACCGCCCGCCGCGCTCCGGCCGCAACCCGCGCACCGGCGAGTCGGTCGACGTCGAGGAGAAATGGGTGCCGTTCTTCAAGGCCGGCAAGGAGCTGCGCGAGCGCCTGAACGACGGCGGCTGACCCGCTCCGGCGGCTCTCGGACCGGTCCGCCGGACGAGCGCCGCAAGCCGCCATCGACACGGCGCGATTGACCACGCGCGCCGGACTGCCATATCGATGCTCTGGCAAGACCACGTCCGGTGAACCCAGGACGACAAGCGCAGGGATGCATGATGATCTCCAGAATTCTGTCCTTCGTGATCCTGGTGCCGCTGGCGATCCTCTTGGTCGTGTTCTGCGTGTCGAACCGCGAGGTGGTCACCATCTCGCTCGATCCGCTCGGCACCATGCCGCAGTTCACTTTCGGTCTGCCGCTGTTCATCATCCTGATGGGCGCGGTGATCGTCGGGGTCATCCTCGGCGGCATCGGCACCTGGCTGACCCAGGCGCACTATCGCCGCAAGGCGGCCGTCCGCAAAGCGGAGGTCGCACGGCTTCGCCGCGAGGCGGATGACGCCAACGAGCGCCTGCGCCTGCTGCGCGAGGACTCGGTTCCGACGTCGACTGCCCTCGTCGCGCCCCGCGCCGCCTGATCTGACGCAGTCCGGCCTTTGCGACAGCGCTCCTCAGAGGGGCGCTGCCGCGAGTGTGGTCTGCTGACAATCTGGTTAAGCCGGATGCTGGGGAGGTGCTGGGCTCGCGGCGATCCAGCAGGCGTCTTGCCGCCCCTCGTCTTTCCCTGACCTACGAGCCTGCTGGCTTCGAGACCCCTGGTGTGGACTGGGCACCGGCCGCGAGGTGGGCGGCGAAGGCGTCGAAGAAGCGCGTGGCGAGCTTGTTGATGGTCGATTCGATCAGCCGGCCGCCGAACTGGGCGATCCGTCCGGAAATTTCGGTGTCGAGCACGGCATAGTGCACCACGGTCTCCTGCCCGTCCGCCTCGAGCCGGACGTCGGCGCTGCCCTTGGCAAACCCCGCCATGCCGCCCTTGCCCTCGCCGATGATCGTGTAGCGCGAGGGCGCCTCGACGTTTTCGAGCCGGATGACACCGTTCAGCCGCAGCCGGATCGGCCCGATCCGGAACGAGACCGTCGTCTCCATCCGGCCGGGCGAGGTCATTTCCAGCCGCTCGCAGCCGGGAATGCAGGCGCCGAGCACCAAAGGGTCGTTCAGCGCCGTCCAGACGGCATCCCGCGGGGCGGGCAGGCGAAATTCGCCGGTGAGATCCATATCCTCGTCCCTTCTGCCGCCTTCCTCGCTGCGGAAAAAGGACTGCTGCCGGCCAGAGCGCCCGGCATCCAAGAGGATGCAGGAAGGCCGTTTCATCTTTGAGAGGCGAGGGCATCTGTCCGTCCTGGGGTCGGTCGACCCCGGTTCGGCTTGCCCTGCCGCGCGCCGGCGTTTTGCCAAGCGGCAGCCAAAGAGATAGAGGAGCCCATGCCGATTGTCAGCCGCAAGGAAATGCCCCGTTGAGCGGACCGCGCCGTCCCCGCAAAGAACCGCCGCCGTTCCGGCCGCGTGAAACCCGCCGGCGCGAGACGCCCGCCGCCGTCTCGGCGCCTGCCGAGCCGGCGCCCGAGCCAGCGGTCGCGCGCGTCGCCAATGCCGACCGGCCGCCGCTGCGCCAGCATACCGGGCCACGTCCAGCCGAGCGGCTGCCGGTGATCCTCACCGTCGAGCCGGACGGCGACTACGCCCTCCTCGACTCCGGGGCCGGCGAAAAGCTCGAGCGCTACGGCCCCGTCGTCGTCCGCCGACCGGAGAACCAGGCGATCTGGCAGCGCCGGCTTCCGGATGCTGAATGGGAGGCGGCCGACGCCGTCTTCACCGGCGATACCGACGAGGAAGGCATTGGCCGCTGGCGCTTCCCGAAGACGCCGCTCGGCGAGACCTGGCCGCTGCAGCACAAGAGCCTGTCCTATCTCGGCCGCTTCACCTCGTTCCGCCACACCGGCGTGTTTCCCGAGCAGGCCGGCCACTGGGCCTATGTCACGGCGGCGATCGAGGCAGCCAGGCGCCCGGTGCGGGTGCTCAACATGTTCGGCTATACCGGCCTTGCCTCGCTGCTCGCCGCCCGGGCCGGCGCCGAGGTGACGCATGTCGACGCCTCCAAGAAGGCGATCCTCTGGGCGCGCGAGAACCAGGAGCTCGCCGGCCTCTCCGACAAGCCGATCCGCTGGATCTGCGAGGATGCCGTGCGCTACGCCGAGCGCGAAGTGAAGCGCGGCAGCCGCTACGACATCGTGCTCCTCGACCCGCCGAAGTTCGGCCGCGGGCCGAAAGGCGAGGTCTGGCAGATCTTCGACGACCTGCCCTATCTCCTCGACCTGTCGCGCGATCTCCTGTCCGAGCGCCCGCTCGGCCTGATCCTCACCGCCTATTCCATCCGCTCGTCGTTCTACTCGCTCTCGGCGCTGATGGCGCAGACGCTGCGCGGCAAGGGCGGCACGATCGAATCCGGCGAGCTGATCATCCGCGAGGCCGGCGACGAGCCCCGCAGCCTCTCCACCTCGCTCTTTTCGCGCTGGATCCCTTGATGTCCGACCACAATGACGACACGCCCGAACGCGCCCCCCGCCGGCCGGACCTCTCCGCGCCCGGCCGGGTAAAGGACCTTTCCAGCGTCTCCAACCCGATCATCAAGGACATCCGCGCGCTCGGGCTGAAGAAGCACCGCGAGGAGACCGGCCTGTTCATCGCCGAGGGGCTGAAGCTCGTCATCGACGCGCTCGACGCCGGCTGGAAGATCGAGACGCTGGTGGTGGCGAAATCCCAACTGCACAACCCGCTGCTGACCAAGACCGCCGCCCGGACCGTGGCGCTCGGCGCCGACGTGGTGGAGGCCTCGGAAAAGGTGCTGGGCGTCATCACACGGCGCGACAACCCGCAGAGCGCCATCGGCGTCTTCAAGCAAAAGACCGTCGGCCTCGACGCGCTCGACATCGGCCGCGACGGCGTCGTCGTGGCGCTCGACCGGGTGCGCGATCCCGGCAATCTCGGTACCATTTTGCGTACGGCAGACGCGGTCGGCGCCAAGGGCGTGGTGCTGATCGGCGACTGCGTCGACCCGTTCTCGCTGGAGACCGTGCGCGCCACCATGGGCTCGATCTTCGCCGTGCCGATCGTCCGGGCGAGCGAGGGCCAGTTCCTCGGTTGGCGCACGAAATTCCGCGGCCTTGTCGCCGGCACCCACATGGCCGGCACCACCGACTACCGCACGCCCGACTATGCCGCCAAGGCGACGCTGCTGCTGATGGGCAACGAGCAGGCGGGCCTGTCGGAGCCACTGGCCAAATCCTGTGACGTCCTTCTGCGCATCCCCCAGGCCGGCCGCGCCGACAGCCTGAACCTTGCCATCGCCACCGGCGTCATGCTGTTCGAGGTCCGGCGCAAGGCGCTCGTGCTGTGAGGCCGATGCTCTGGATCAACGGGCTGATCGTCGCGCTCGCCGTCGTCGCCGACCAGGTGATCAAGGCCATCGTGGTGGCAGAGATGCCGCTCGGCAGCGCGATCGAGCTCCTGCCGTTCCTTGCGCTCTACCACGCCCGCAACGAGGGCATCGCCTTCTCGATGTTCGCCGGCTTCGACGACATCGGCCTCGTGCTGATGGCGACCGCCGTGCTCGGTTTCGTCGCCTGGCTCTGGTGGAAGACGCCGGCCGACCGGAAGTTGACGCATTTCGCCTTCGCCATCATCGTCGGTGGTGCGATCGGCAACCTGATCGACCGCGTGCGGCTCGGCTATGTCACCGACTACGTGCTGTTCCACACGCCGGTCTGGTCGTTCGCGGTGTTCAACCTCGCCGACGCCTTCATCTCCGTCGGTGCAGCGATCATCGTTCTCGACGAGTTCCTGTTGGCAGGCCGCAGGAAGCAGACGACTGCCGAACCGCGCGGCGACTGAGGTCAGAAGCGGGGTATGGGCACCGCGCAGAACAGGCAAGGAGACGGCGGATGAGCGACAGTTTCAGGGCGATCCTGGTCTCGCGCGGCGACGACCGGGTGCAGTCAGTCGAGATCGTCGAGATGACGCCGGACCAGCTGATGGACGGCGACGTCGACATCGCGGTCGACGCGACGACGGTGAACTACAAGGACGGCCTCGCCATCACCGGCCGCTCGCCGGTGGTGCGCCGCTGGCCGATGATCCCCGGCATCGACCTCGCGGGCACGGTGATCTCGTCCGCCAACCCCGACTGGGCGGCGGGCGACCGCGTGGTGCTCAACGGCTGGGGCGTTGGCGAGACGCATTACGGCGCCTATGCCGGGCGCGCCCGGCTGAAGGGCGAGTGGCTGGTGCCGCTGCCCTCGGCCTTCACGCCGATGCAGGCGATGGGCATCGGCACCGCCGGCTATACCGCGATGCTCTGCGTCATGGCGCTCGAGGCCGCCGGCCCCAAGCCAAGCGATGGCCCGGTGCTGGTGACGGGCGCTGCCGGCGGCGTCGGCTCGATTGCCGTCGCGCTGCTCGCCAGCCTCGGCTGGCAGGTCGTCGCCTCGACCGGCAGGGCGGCGGAGGCGGAATATCTCAAGGGCCTCGGCGCGAACGAGGTCATCGACCGGGCCGAGCTCTCCGCCCCCGGCAAGCCGCTGGCCGCGCCGCGCTGGGCCGCCGCGATCGATTCCGTCGGCAGCCATACCCTTGCCAATGTCTTGGCGCAGACCCATTACAAGGGTGTCGTCGCTTGCTGCGGGCTGGCTCAAGGCTTGGATCTGCCGGCATCGGTGGCGCCGTTCATCCTCCGCGGAGTCTCGCTTCTTGGCGTCGACTCCGTCATGGCGCCGAGAGCGGAGCGGCTCGAGGCTTGGCGCCGGCTGGCGTCCGATCTCGATCCGGCACGGCTCGTCGACATCACCACCGAGATCGGCTTCGACGACATCATCGGCGCGGCGCAGCGGATCGTCGATGGCGGTATCCGCGGTCGCCTCGCGGTCGCCGTATCGTGAAGCGTCAGGGGCCGATAAAGGGCGCAGGACTGCCACGAACGGCAGGCGGGCGCGTTTCGGTCACGAAAGCTTCGCGGAACGAATATAATTCGTTAGAACAGGCGGCGGAACCGCAGGTGTCTGAGGTGGAGGGTCACATGAACCTATTGAGGACGGCCGACGCCACGCCGGGCTCCGGCGACCTGGGGCACTATCCGCTGGGCGCCGTGGTGCGCGCTTTCGTTCCTGCACCGGTGCGCCGGATGAAAGGCCGGTTCGATCCGAACGGCCGCGTTCTCGGCCGCCTCGGAACCCTCGAAGTGCGCCTCGCCCGATCGCGCGACGAGGTCAAGGCGGCGCAGCAGCTGCGCTACCACGTTTTCTACGAGGAAATGTCGGCCAAGCCCTCGGTGCTGCAGAAGCTCACCCGGCGCGACAAGGACACCTTCGACCGCTATTGCGATCATCTTCTCGTGGTCGATACCGCGCGCGGCGGCCGCCTCGCCGAGCAGATCGTCGGCACCTACCGGCTGATGCTGCCGGAAGCGGCGGCGATGGCCGGTGGCTACTACACCGAACAGGAATTCCAGATCGCGCCGTTGATCGCCCGCCATCCCGGCAAGCGCTTCATGGAGCTCGGCCGCTCCTGCGTGCTGAAGCCCTATCGCGGCAAGCGCACGGTCGAGCTGCTCTGGCAGGGCATCATGGCCTATGTCCGCCAGCACCGCATCGACGTGCTGTTCGGCTGCGCCTCGCTGTCTGGCACCGATCCCGAAAGGCTGGCGTTGCCGCTGTCCTTCCTGCGCTCCAACGCCTCGGCGCCGGCCGAATGGCGGGTCTCGGCGCAGCCGCACCGCGGCCTGCCGGTGAATGGGGACGTCGTCTGCGCTGACCCGCGCCGGGCGCTCGCCTCGCTGCCGCCGCTGCTGAAGGGGTACCTGCGGATCGGCGGCTATATCGGCGGCGATGCCGTGGTCGATACGCAGTTCGGCACCACCGACGTGCTCGTGGTGGTCCCGGTCGCCAACATCGATCCGCGCTACATCGAATATTACGGACCGGACTCGCGCTTCGCCGCCTGAGCGACAGCAGGCTGCGGGCTCGCAGCGCTGCGGTCGGCAGCGTGGCGCCCGGCAAGCCAGTCTCCGGAATGCACCATCAGGTGATGACGGCCACGTCCTGCCTGCTCAATCAGGCCAGACGGGCCGGAGCCGGCGTTCTACTGTCCGACGCGGACGACGCTGCGCGTGGTGAGATCGACGATCACCGGCAGGCCATTATAGTAGAAATAGGCGTAGCTCGCCTCGCCCTCGAGCGGCACGAGGTGGATCACCTCGGGCACGGTCTCGCCGAGCGTCGGCGCGAAGCGAAGGCTTGAATCGTCGACCGGGTTCTCGACCGCGAAATCATAGACGTTCACCCGCACGGCCGCCTTGGCGGGCTCCGCCGCCTGTCCATGCGCGATGCCGGTAAAGGCGAGCATTGTCAGGAGGGTGGTCAGCGACGGGCGGTGGGTCATGCGGTCCTCGGGGGAATGGCAGGCGAACCAGATGGCCACCCGCACTCCCCCAATATAGAACGGCCTCTGCCGCTTGATAATGGCCGCGTGTGCGGCGCACGCAATTCTCTTGCAGTGTTGCTTCCAGCTCTTCCGGTGTTGCCGCAACGGTGGACAGCGGGGCCGGGGCCTTTCCGCCGCCGCCCCCCGCCGCTATGCCAGAGGTCCCAAGCTGCCAGCGGCCCGCCGGAAGGCCGGCAGCACGGCGGTCCGCTTTGGGGGCGCCCTTCGAGGCAGCCTATCGGGGCAGAAATTCTAGGAGACGATCGATCGCCGCGATGAAAGAGGAGAACGCCCCGACGCCGATGATGGCGCAGTACATCGAGATCAAGGCGGCCAATCCCGATTGCCTGCTGTTCTACCGGATGGGCGACTTCTACGAGCTGTTCTTCGAGGACGCCGCCATCGCCTCGCGCGCGCTCGGCATCGCGCTGACCCGCCGCGGCAAGCACCAGGGCGAGGACATCCCGATGTGCGGCGTGCCGGTAGTTTCCTCCGACGACTATCTGCAGCGGCTGATCGGTCTCGGCCACCGCGTCGCCGTCTGCGAGCAGCTGGAGGATCCGGCCGAGGCGCGCAAGCGCGGCGGCAAATCGCCGGTGAAGCGCGACGTCGTCCGGCTGGTGACGCCGGGCACGATCACCGAGGACCGGCTGCTCGATCCCGGCAAGCCCAACTATTTGATTAGTCTTGCCCGCCTCGGCGGCTCGGGGCCGCAGGCCGAGTATGCGCTGGCCTGGGCTGATCTCTCGACTGGGCAGTTCACCGTCAAGGCGAGCACCGCGGAGCGCCTCTCGACCGACATGCTGGCGGTCGACCCGTCGGAGATCATTGTCGCCGACACGGTGTTCCACGATGCGGCGCTGAAGCCGCTGTTCCACCAGCTGCGCCAGCTCGCCCGGCCGGAGCCTGCCGTGCTCTTCGATGCCGCGACGGCCGCCGCCCGGCTCTGCCGCTTCTACGATGTCGCGACGCTCGACGGCTTCGGCGAGTTCGGCCGGGCGGAGATTGCGGCCGCCGCCGCGCTCCTCGCCTATCTCTCGAAGACGCAGTTTGCCGCCAAGCCCGCGCTGCAGCGGCCGGAGCGCCTCGGCAGCAATGCGGTGATGCTGATCGACCCGGCAACCCGTGCGAGCCTCGAACTGACCCGCTCGACCGACGGCAAGCGCCAGGGCAGCCTCCTCGCCACCATCGACCGCACGGCGACCGGCGGCGGATCGCGCCTCCTCGCGCAGCGCCTCGCCGGCCCGCTGACGGCGCCGGCCGCGATCCGGCGGCGGCTCGACGCGGTCGGCTTCTTCGCCGAGGATCCCGCCTTTCGCGCCGGCCTGCGCGCGCTTCTGAAGACGCTGCCCGATACCGAGCGCGCGCTGTCGCGCCTGTCGCTCGACCGCGGCGGCCCGCGCGACCTTGCCGCTGTCCGCGATGGCCTTGCCGTCGCCCGCGAGATCGCGGCGCTGCTCGCCGGCGCAGCGCTGCCGGACGAGCTCACTGCTGCCGTCGCGGGCCTTGCCGCGCTGCCGGCGGGGATCGAGGCCGAGCTTGCCGGCATGCTGGCGGAAACCGTGCCGCTGCAGAAGCGCGACGGCGGCTTCATTCGCGAGGGCGCCATTGCCGGGCTCGACGAGGCGCGTGCGCTGCGCGACCGCTCGCGCCGGGTGATCGCCGAGCTGCAGGGGCGCTATGCCGAGGAGACCGGCGTCCGCTCGCTGAAGATCAAGCACAACAACGTGCTCGGCTATTTCGTCGAGGTCTCCGAGGCGCATGCGCCCTCGCTGAACGGCACCGACGCGCTGAAGGCGCGCTTCTTCCACCGCCAGACCATGGCGAACTGCCTGCGCTTCTCGACCGTCGAGCTCTCCGACCTCGAAAGCCGCATCGCCGGTGCCGCCGCCGAGGCGCTGGCGCTGGAGCTCGCGTCGTTCGAGACGCTGTCGGCGGTGATCGTCGCGGCCTCCGCGCCGCTGCAGCAGGCGGCCGAGGCGCTCGCCGTGCTCGACGTTTCCGCAGCGCTTGCGGAACTCGCGCTTTCGGAGGCCTGGACCCGGCCGGAGGTCGACGACAGCCTCGCCTTCGCCATTGAGGGCGGCCGGCATCCGGTGGTCGAGGCAGCGCTGAAGGCGGGGTCGGGCGATCCCTTCATCGCCAATGACTGCGACCTCTCGCCGCCGTCGGCGACGGGCAAGGACTCCAAGGCCGGCGCGATCTGGCTGCTGACCGGCCCGAACATGGGCGGCAAGTCGACTTTCCTGCGCCAGAACGCGCTGATCGCCGTGCTCGCCCAGGCCGGCGCCTATGTGCCGGCGGCCTCCGCGCATATCGGTGTCGTCGAGCGGCTGTTCTCGCGCGTCGGCGCGTCCGACGATCTGGCGGAAGGGCGTTCGACCTTCATGGTCGAGATGGTCGAGACTGCCGCGATCCTCAACCAGGCCGATGTGCGCACCCTCGTGATCCTCGACGAGATCGGCCGGGGCACCGCGACCTATGACGGTCTGTCGATCGCCTTCGCCGCCGTCGAGCACCTGCACGAGGCGAACCGCTGCCGGGCACTGTTCGCGACGCACTTCCACGAGATGACGGCGCTCTCCTCCCGCCTCAAGCGGCTGAAGAACGCCACCATGCGCGTCAAGGAGTGGGAGGGCGAGGTGATCTTCCTGCACGAGGTGAAGCCCGGCGTCGCCGACCGCTCCTACGGCGTGCAGGTGGCCAAGCTCGCCGGCCTGCCGCCGAGCGTCATCGACCGCGCGCGGCAGGTGCTGCACGAGCTGGAAAAGGGCGAGCAAGGCGAGAAGCGCACCGCCTTCATCGACGACCTCCCGCTGTTTGCCGCCGTGGCCCGGCGCGAGCCCGACAAGGTTGCCGAGCCACCGGCGGCGCTGGCGGCCCTCGCCGGCATCAATCCCGACGAGATGAGCCCGCGCGAGGCGTTGGAGGCGCTCTACCGCCTGAAGTCGCTCGCCTGACGCAAAGCTGCTTCGCTTCAACCGCGCTCCGCGCGTCGCCAAGGCCCTGCGCGCCGGGCCGAGTGTCCGGCTGTGGGGCTCGGTCTGGGACGGGCCGCGACGGTTCGCATGGCGACGTTAACCGAAATGGCCTATACGCCCGGTCCGACGCTATTGATCCGAGGTCCGTCGCGGTGACGACGGGGCTGCGGCAGGACCGATGACATGCCGCTGGAAACCCGTAAGATCTCGCTGAAGGAAAACGCCCCCGTCGAGGGCGCGGCCGGCCTACGCATGGGCGAGATCATCGACGTGCCCACGCTGGTGCAGGACCTCGCCGCGTCGGCGGGCGCCGAGCCCGGCAGCGTCGCGCCGTCGAAGATGCGCGCCGACGTGCTCGCCCTTCTCAAGGACCGCATCACCGCTGGACGGACAGCGGCGGAGGCCATGCTGTTCGAGGATGGCAGCGGGCTGTTCTGCGCCGCCAGGCTGTCGGCCCTGCAGGACGAGATCATCCGCGCGGTCTACGATTTCGCGCTCGAGCGCGTCTTCGTCGCCTCCAACCTCTCATCCGGCGAGCGCGTCGCCGTGGTGGCCGTCGGTGGCTATGGCCGGGGCACGCTGGCGCCGGGGTCGGACATCGATCTCCTGTTCCTGCTGCCCTACAAGCAGACGGCGCTCGGCGAGCAGGTGCTGGAATTCCTGCTCTATCTCCTCTGGGATCTCGGCTTCAAGGTCGGCCATGCCACGCGGTCCGTGGAGGAGTGCATCAAGCTCGCCAAGACCGACTTCACCATCCGCACCGCGCTGCTGGAGCGCCGGCTGGTGGTCGGTGACCGCATGCTGCTCGAAGAACTCTCCGAGCGGTTCGACAAGGAAGTGGTGCAAGGCACCGCGCAGGAGTTCGTCGCCGCCAAGCTGGCCGAGCGCGATGCCCGCCATACCAAGAGCGGCGACACCCGCTATCTCGTCGAGCCCAACGTCAAGGAGGGCAAGGGCGGCCTGCGCGACCTCAACACGTTGTTCTGGATCGCCAAGGACTACTACCGCGTCGAGACGTCAGAGGAACTCGTCGCCGCCGGCGTGTTCTCGCGGCGCGAGGCGCGCCTCTTCCGCAAGGCCGAGGATTTCCTCTGGGCGGTGCGCTGCCACATGCATTTCCTGACCGGCAAGGCCGAGGAGCGCCTGTCCTTCGACATCCAGCCGGAGATCGCCCGCCGCCTCGGCTACAACGCCCATCCCGGCATGCGCGACGTCGAGCGCTTCATGAAGCACTACTTCCTGATCGCCAAGGAGGTCGGCGACCTCACCGGCATCTTCTGCGCGGCGCTGGAGGAGGAACAGGCCAAGGACCTGCCGGGCCTCAAAGGCTTCGTGCGCTCGCTGCGCAACCGTGCGCGCAAAATCCCGGGAACGCTCGACTTCCACATCGACAACAACCGCATCAACATCAGCGGCAAGGACGTCTTCGAGAAGGACCCGGTCAACCTCATCCGGATTTTCGCGCTCGCCGCCGCGCTGAAGCTTGAATACCACCCGGATGCGCTGAAGCTGATCCGCCGCTCGCTGCGGCTGATCGGGCCGTCGCTCAGGGAGGATCCGGACGCCAACAGCTTGTT
The DNA here is from genome assembly GCF_055730105.2 of Mesocryomonas lacus. Taxonomy (NCBI): domain Bacteria; kingdom Pseudomonadati; phylum Pseudomonadota; class Alphaproteobacteria; order Hyphomicrobiales; family Aurantimonadaceae; genus Mesocryomonas; species Mesocryomonas lacus. Next base: position 926,429 of record NZ_JBUZWF020000001.1, on the reverse strand, counting down.
CCTCGACGTCCTCACCGACGCGACCGACCCCGAGCTGCATTTGCGGCGGATGAACGAGGCCGGCGTGCTCGGCCGCTTCATTCCCGATTTCGGCCGCATCGTCTCGATGATGCAGTTCAACATGTACCACCACTACACCGTCGACGAGCACCTCTTGCGCTCGGTCGCCATCCTGTCGCGCATCGAGAAGGGCGAGCTCGTCGCCGATCATCCGATGGCGAGCGAGATCGTCACCCCGCTGAAGGACCGCGTGCCGCTCTACGTGGCGCTGCTATTGCACGACGTCGCCAAGGGGCGGCCGCAGGACCATTCGATCGCCGGGGCACAGATCGCCCGCGAACTCTGCCCGCGGCTCGGCCTCGACGAGCGCGAGACCGAGCTCGTCGCCTGGCTGATCGAGGAGCATCTGGTGATGTCGATGACCGCCCAGCAGCGCGACCTCAACGACCGCAAGACGATCATCGACTTTGCCGAGCGGGCCCAGACCCTCGACCGGCTGAAGCTGCTCACCGTGCTGACCGTCTGCGATATCCGCGCCGTCGGCCCCGGCGTCTGGAACGGCTGGAAGGGGCAGCTCCTGCGCACGCTCTACTACGAGACCGAGCTGATGCTGACCGGCGGCTTCTCGCAGTCCTCGCGCAAGCAGCGCTTCGCCCACGCCAAGGAGAGGCTCGCCGAGCGCCTCGCCGACTGGCCGGCGGCGGAGGCCGAGGCCTATGTCGAGCTGCATTACCAGAACTACTTCCTGACCACGCCGCTCGAGGAGCAGCGCCGGCATGCCGACTTCATTCGCCAGACGGGGGAGGGTGACGAGCAGCTGGCCACCATGGTGCGCACCGACGCCTATCAGGCGATCACCGAGATCACGGTTCTCGCGCCCGACCATCCGCGCCTCCTGTCGATCATCACCGGCGGCTGCGCTGCGGCCGGCGGCAACATCGCCGACGCGCAGATCTTCACCATGACCGATGGACGGGCGCTCGACGTCATCACCATCAACCGGGAATTTGCCGATGACGAGGACGAGCTGCGCCGCGCCGAGCGCATCGGCCGCTACATCCGCGAGGTGCTGCAAGGCAAGCAGGGCATGCCGGACCTCATCGCCCAGCGCAAGAACGGCCGCGGCATGAAGCTGTTCTCGCTGAAGCCGCGCGTCACCGTCGACAACGCCTTATCGAACCAGTTCACGGTGGTCGAGGTCGACGGCATCGACCGCCCCGGCCTCCTGTCCGACCTCACCAGCGCGCTCTCCGACCTCAGCCTCGACATCCGCTCGGCCCACATCTCAACCTATGGCGAGAAGGTGGTCGACGTGTTCTACGTCACCGACCTCATCGGCATGAAGATCGCGAGCCCCAGCCGCGTCGAGCGGATCGAGCAGCGCCTCACCTCGGTGTTCGAGAGCCCGGAGGGCGAGTTGTCCTCGCGCACCGCCATGCCCTCCACCAAAGCTTTCGGTTTCGCCGCCAAATGAGCCTGATCTCCAAATTCGCCACCGTCGGTGGCGCGACGCTGTTCTCCCGCGTCTTCGGCTTCGGCCGCGAGATGATGATGGCCTCGGCGCTCGGCATCGGCCCGGTCGCCGACGCGTTCAACCTCGCCTTCCGCTTCCCCAACCTCTTCCGCCGGCTGTTTGCCGAAGGCGCGTTCAACGCCGCCTTCATCCCGCTCTTCGCCCGCTCGCTCGAGGAAGACGGCGAGGAGGGCGCGCGCGCCTTCGCGACCGAGATCTTCTCGACGCTCTTCGTCGTCCTCGCCGGCCTCACCGCGGTGGCCATGGTGTTCATGCCCTTCTTGGTGCAGACGGTGATCGCGCCGGGGCTTGCCGCCTGCGTCGACGATCCCGCCAATGCCGCGCAAGCGATCTCCTGCGACGACCGCTTCGAGATCACCGTCGCCTTCTCGCGCATCATGTTCCCTTACCTCGCCTCGATGTCGCTGATGGCGATGGTTTCGGGCATCCTCAACGCCTTCCGCCGCTTCTTCGCCGCGGCGATCGCGCCGAGCCTCCTCAACTTCATCCTGATCGGGGTGCTCGCCTGGTGCCACTGGACCGGCGCCGACACCCGCACCATCGGCTTCCTGATGAGCTGGGGCGTGCTCGTCGCCGGCGTCACGCAGCTGGCCGTCGTCACCTTCGCGATGCGGATGGCGGGCTTCGGCGTCTCGCTGCAGCGTCCGCGCTGGACCAAGGGACTGAGACGCCTTTTGATCCTCGCCGGCCCCGCCGCGCTGATCGGCGGCATCACCCAGATCAACCTCTTCGTCGGCCAGGCCATCGCCTCCTACAAGCCGGGCGCCGTCTCGATCCTCACCTATGCCGACCGGCCCTACCAGCTGCCGCTCGGCATGGTGGGCGTCGCCATCGGCGTCGTGCTGCTGCCCGAGCTCGCCCGCGCGCTGAAGGCCGGGCGCCTTGTCGAGGCCCAGCACACCCAGAACCGCAGCCTGGAATTCGCGCTCTTCCTCACCGTGCCGGCGGCGGTGGCGCTGTTCCTGATCCCCGAGCCGATCATCCGCCTGATCTACGAGCGCGGCGCCTTCGATGCGGCGACGACCAAGGCCGTCGCCGACGTGCTCGGCCTCTACGCGCTCGGCCTACCGGCCTTCGTCCTCATCAAGGTGTTCTCGCCCGGCTATTTCGCCCGCGAGGATACCCGCACGCCGATGATCGTCACCTCGGCCTCGGCGGTCGGCAACATCGTGCTGTCGTTGATTCTGTTCTACTACTTCGCCGAAAAGGGCATCGCGCTGGCGACGACGCTCGCCGGCTGGATGAACGCGCTGCTCCTGTTCGAGGGCCTACGCCGCAAGGGGCTCTGGCACCTCGACTGGCCGCTGGTGAAGCGCGGCGCCTTGGTTTTCCTCTCGGCCGGCCTCATGGGCGTCGCCCTTGTCGGGCTCGAAGGGCTGACGCGGCCTTGGCTGGTGCCGAGCGCCAGCGTCGTCTCGCAGATCGCCGGCATCGGCGTCCTCGTCGGCGCCGCCATGGCCGTCTACTTCGCGCTGACGCTGGCGACCGGCGCCGTCGACCGGTCGCTGGTGATGCGGGTGGTCAAGCGCCGACGCTGACCTCGGCGATCGCGCGCCCCCGATCCCGGGGCGCTTCGCGGTGAGGACGTATGGGCGCGGAAGGCTTCGGCGTTTTGTTTGTGTGCCTACACGTTTAGCGGGTCCGGACTGATAGCTCTGCAACCATTTCATGTTCCAATGCGCCGACGTCCGGATGGGCCGGCCGCAGGGAACGGCAGAGATGGCAGGCGAACGCGGTGAGCGACTGCACTATGTCGACGCGCTGAGGGTCGGGGCCTTCGGCGTCCTCATCCTCTATCACGCCTCGGCGGCCTTCTTTCCCAGGATGGTCTGGCTCGTCGACAGCGCCGAGTCCAGCGTGCTCCTCGAGGCGGTGATGAACCAGCCGCGCGCCTGGCGACTGCCGCTGCTGTTCTTCGTCGCCGGCATGGGGGCGTCTTTTGCCGCGGCCGGCACCAGTCCTTCCGTCTTTCTCGCCGAGCGCCTGCGCCGCCTTCTGCCGCCGCTGCTGGCGGCCATGGCGCTGTTCGTCGTCCCGCAGGTCTGGTGCGAGCGGGTGATGGAGGAAGGATATGAAGGCTCGCTCGCGACCTTCTGGCTGACGCGCTACTTTACTGAGGGCAAATACCCGGACGGCAACATTACCTGGGCGCACATGTGGTTCGTCGGCTATCTCCTAGCGATCATGGTCGCCCTGGTGCCGCTGCTTCGGTGGGCCGCAAATTTGGACGCGTTCTCCGGCCGTGTTGAGCGTTGCGCCCTTGGCCCCTGGCTCTACGCCTGCTTCCTCGTGCCGCTGGCGCTGAACGTGGGCCTGTCGCCGTTCTTCCCGCGCCAGACCAACGCGCTCTACAATGACGGTGCCTGGTTTGCCACGTGGTCGGCCTGGTTCGGCCTCGGCTATGTCTTCGCCCGGCACCAGGGGGCGCTCATCGGCCGCATCATCGCCTTGCGCTGGCGCAGCTTGGGGCTCGCAGTCCTGCTCAGCGCCGTGCTGGCAGGCGTGTCGCCCGGCACCGCCGCCGCGACCTTCGTCGGCGGCTATGCGGAGATGCGGGCACCGTTCAAGCTTTTGACCTTCGCCCTCGCCTGGTGGACGATCCTCGCCTTGGTCGGTTTCGCCGCCCGGCATGTGAACCGGCCGAGCCGCCCGCTCGCCTATCTCGGCGAGGGCGTTTTCGCCTTCTACATCATCCACCAGACCATCGTGGTGACCGGGCTCTATCTCCTCCTGCCGTGGTCGCTCGGGGTTGGGCCGACCTATGCCGCCCTCGTCGCGCTGACGGTGCTTGGCTGCCTCCTGTTCTACGAGCTCGGCCGCCGGCTGCCGCCGCCCCTGGCTCTGGCCTTCGGCATTCGCCCGCCGCGCCGGGCGTTGCCGGCGGAGGCACGGCGCGCCGCACCGCCGAGGGGCGCCGTGCCGCGCTCCGCCGGCAGCCGGCAGGGGCTGCCAGCCTATCCCGCGGCCACCGAGCCTTGATCGCGTCCCCAGCGCCGTGCATATAGCCCGCCGGTCCCCGGTCCTCTCGCCGGGCGCGAAAGGGATGATCTGATGTCGGATGCGGCTTCGAACGGTTTTGCGCCGCGCGTCTTTTCCGGCGTGCAGCCCACGGGCAATCTCCATCTCGGCAACTATCTCGGCGCCATCCGCCGCTGGGTGGCGCTGCAGGCGACGCATCCCTGCATGTTCTGCGTCGTCGACCTCCACGCCATCACCGTCTGGCAGGACCCGGCCCAACTCGAGCGCTCGATCCGCGAGGTGACCGCCGCTTTCATCGCGTCGGGCATCGACGCCGAGAAGCACATCGTCTTCAACCAGAGCCGCGTGCCCGAGCATGCCGAGCTCGCCTGGATCTTCAACTGCACCGCGCGCATGGGCTGGCTGAGCCGCATGACGCAGTTCAAGGACAAGGCCGGCAAGGACCGCGAGAACGCTTCGGCCGGCCTCTTCGTCTATCCCGCGCTGATGGCCGCCGACATCCTCCTCTACCGCGCCACCCACGTGCCGGTCGGCGAGGACCAGAAGCAGCACCTGGAGCTCACCCGCGACATTGCCGCCAAGTTCAACCACGATTTTGCCGGCCGCATTGAGGCGCTCGGGCTCGGCGTGCCGATGACGCTGAACGACGCGCCCTCGACCGGCTTCTTCCCGATGACCGAACCGCTGATCGAGGGCCCGGCGACGCGGGTGATGAGCCTGAAGGACGGGGCGAAGAAGATGTCGAAGTCGGACCCATCGGACCTTTCACGCATCAACCTCACCGACGACGCCGAGACCATCGCGCGCAAGATCCGCAAGGCCAAGACCGATCCCGACGCGCTGCCGTCGGGGGTCGAGGGGCTTGCCGGCCGGGCCGAGGCCGACAACCTCGTCGGCATCTTCGCCGCGCTGTCGGAGCGGACCAAGGCGGACGTCCTGTCGGAGTTCGGCGGCCGGCAGTTCTCGGCGTTCAAGCCGGAACTAGCCGACCTTGCCGTCGCCAAGCTCGGGCCGATCACCTCGGAGATGCGCCGCGTCCTCGCCGATCCCGGCGAGATCGACCGCGTCCTGTCGAAGGGCGCCGCCCGCGCCCGTGAAATCGCCGCGGTGACCATGGCCGACGTCAAGCGGATCGTCGGCCTCCTCGCTGACTGACTCGCGCCGTAGCCCGCCTTTTGGTATCATTCGGCGAGCGACGGGGGCCCATCATGGCGAAGGCGAAGACCACGGTGACGATCGAGGGCAAGGCGGCCGAGCGCCTCGCAGAACTGACAGCCGCCTCCGGCCGTAGCGCGGATTTTTATATTGCCTACATGATCGAGGAATACGCGGCGCGCGAGCTGCGGCTGATTGGCGAGATCCGGGAGGCACAAGCCAGCATCGACCGCGGCGAGGGAATTCCGCACAAGGAAGCTCGGCGTCGATTTCGAGCGACGATCGACCGCGCCAGGCGGCCCGCTGCGGAATGAGCCGGGAGGTTGTCTGGCAGCCTCGGGCTCTCGACGACTTCAATAGCATCCTCGACTATCTCGCCGAGAGGAACCCGTCAGCTGCTGATGCCTTCGAACAAAAGCTGCATGCAACGTTGAAGTTGTTGGCCCATCATTCGATCGGCCGTCCCGGTCGTGCCACCCGGAGCTTTGAAAAACCAATCACCGGCACGTTTTATACACTGGTCTACGGGATTTCGGATGCATCGTTGAGCGTTCTTCGCGTCATTCACCAGCGCCGCGACTGGCCAGCGGACGACTGGCCGCAGGCCTGACGGCTTGCTCTCCACGGGCCCGCCTGCCATGTTCCCGCCATGGTTTCCAAGCGCATTGGCCGCGACGCAGGCGGCAAACGAAAATTCCTGGCGATCGTCGACGCGACGCCCGAATGCGGCCGCGCCGCCTCCTATGCCGCGCGCCGCGCCAAGGCGAGCGGTGGCGGGGCCGTGCTCCTCTACATCATCGAGGCCGAGGATTTTCAGCACTGGCTCGGCGTCGAGAAGATCATGCGCGCCGAGGCCGAGGCCGAGGCGAACTCGCGGCTCTCGAAGGTCGCCGAGGAAATCCGCGAATCGGTCGGCATCGAGCCCGAGCTCGTGGTGCGCGAGGGCAAGACGGTCGAGGAGATCACCGCGGTCATCGAGGCCGACCGCGAGATCGCCATCCTGGTGCTCGCCGCCGGCGACAGCTCGGATGGCCCGGGGCCGCTCGTCTCATCGATCGCCGGCAAGGCCGCCGCCTTCCCAATCCCGGTGACCATCGTCCCGGCGACGCTGACCGACGAGGATATCGAAAGCCTCTGCTGACCCCGGCCCAGCCGGTGCATGCCGGTGAACGCCACGTCGCCCTTTTGCTTCGCGGCGAAGATCACTAGGTTAGCTCCAGGCATTTGCCTGACCGACCGGGCCTTGGCTGCGAAGCGCTGCCGGCCGGCCAAGCACTCTTCCCGCAGGATGCAGGCATCCTCGAAAGGACGAAACATGTTCATCCAGACCGAAGTCACGCCGAACCCGGCGACGTTGAAATTCCTGCCCGGCCGCGTCGTGCTCGACGAGGGCACGGCGGAATTTCTGTCGCACGAGGATGCCGAGGTCCGTTCGCCGCTTGCCGCCCGCTTGATGGCGGTGGACGGCGTCACCGGCGTCTTCTTCGGCTATGATTTCGTCACCGTCTCGAAGGACGGGCCGGAATGGCAGCACCTGAAGCCGGCGATCCTCGCGGGCCTCATGGAGCATTTCATGTCGAATGCGCCGGTGATGGCCGAGAATGGCGCAGCCGCCGAGTCCGACAGCGGCGAGGAGTTTTTTGAGCCGGAAAGCGCCGGCATCGTCTCGACCATCAAGGAACTGCTGGAGACCCGCGTCCGTCCGGCCGTGGCGCAGGATGGCGGCGACATCACCTTCCGCGGCTTCCGCGACGGGACGGTGTTCCTCAACATGCGCGGCTCCTGCGCCGGCTGCCCGTCCTCGACCGCCACGCTGAAGCACGGCATTCAGAACCTCCTGCGCCACTTCATCCCCGAGGTCGAATCCGTCGAGGCGATGTGAGCCCAGCGCCGAACGCGGCGCCCATGCCGGCGATCCTCCTCTCTATCGACACGGCGGGCACGCGCTGCGCCGTGGCGCTCTGCGACATGGAAACCGGCGCGGTTTTGGCGTCCGCCGAGCCGGACATCGGGCGCGGCCATGCCGAGGTGTTGATCGGCCTCGTCGACCAGTGTCTCGCGACCGCCGGGGTGGTCTATGCCGACATCGTCAAGATCGCCGTCGTGGTCGGCCCCGGTTCGTTCACCGGCCTGCGCGTCGGCGTCGCGGCGGCCAAGGGGCTCGCGCTGGCGCTGGGCGTTCCTGCCCTCGGCATTTCCAGCCTCGAAGCCCTCGCCGAGCCGCACATTGGCGCTGGCAGACCCGTGCTGGCGGTCATCGACGCCAAGCGCAACGAGGTCTATGCCGCGCTCTTTGCGGCGAATGGCCGGGTGCTGGCGGAGCCGCAGGCGCTCGATCCGCAGGATCTCCCCGCCTTTGTCGAATTGGCTGGCGCCGAAGACGGTGGCCTTCTCATCGCAGGCAGCGGCGCGGCCATCGCCGCCGCGGCCTTGCCGGGCGTTCCAACCGAGACCGTCAATCCGGCGGGCGACACCGACATCGCCGCCGTCGACCGGCTTGGCCGTCAGCGGCCTGCCGGCGCCCCGGTTTGGCCGCTGTACCTCCGCGGTGCCGACGCCAAGCCGGCGGCGGCGGCGGGGATCTCGCATGTGCCGGCCGCGGCAAGCTTGCCGTAACGCCTCGCCTGTACGATCCTCTTACGGTGGGCATGACGGCATTTCCCGCGGCAGGACCGCGGGGGATCGATAGGAAAGGCGCGGCCATGTATTGGTATCTGCCGTGGGTGTGGACGGTCTCGTTCTGGGATGGCTTGGTTCATCAAGGCCCGCTGGTCGCCATGCCACTCGAGCTCGACGACATCGATTTCGCTGCCGAACTGCACAGCGAGGCCTTTGCGCGGCCCTGGTCCGGCGACGAGTTCGCCGCGCTCCTGTCGCAGGCCGGCACCTTCGGTTTCGTCGTCCGCCGTGTCGGCGATACCCGTCACCCGCCGGTCGGCGTCGTCCTCGCCCGGACCGTGGCAGGCGAGGCCGAAATCCTCACCATCGTCGTGTCGAAGAAGAGCCGCCGCCAGGGTGTGGGGCGGGTGCTGATGGATGCCGTCCTGCAGCGACTGCACGCCGATCGCACCGAGGCGCTGTTCCTGGAAGTCGACGAGGAGAATACGGGAGCGCTGGCGCTCTATCGCCGCCTGCGGTTTGCCGAGGTCGGCCGCCGTCCCGCCTATTACGTCGATGCGAGCGGCCGCAAGACCAGCGCGCTTGTCCTCAAGCGGGCGCTTCGCTAAACGCCTTCTGAAGCAAGGGCGAAACAGGGGCGAACCCGGCCCGAGAGAGGGCGACCGCGCGGCATGGCGATGCAGATCCTTGATCCGGCGAGCGACGGCGGGCGCGGCCCGGTCCTGATCGGCACGGCGAGCGGCGTGCCCGGCATGGCGTGCGACGTGCCCGGCAACGCTCGTGGCCTGCCCGCGGCAGGAGCCGTTTGATGGCTCGGTTGCGGATCGCCTTGATGGTGGTGGTGCTGACAGTGCTGACGCTGGTCAGCCTGCCGTTGCAGGCGCTGGCGATTCGCTTCGACTGGCCGATCGCGCGCTTCCTGCCTTGGCTGTGGCACCGCATCGCCTGTCCGCTGGCGGGACTGCGCGTCATCGTCCGCGGCACGCCGGCATCGGCACGACCGCTGATGCTCGTCGCCAATCACCAGTCCTGGGCCGACATCATCGCCCTCGGCCATGTCATGCCGCTGTCCTTCATCGCCAAGTCGGAAGTGCGGGACTGGCCGGCTTTCGGCCTGCTGGCCCGGCTGCAGCGGACGATCTTCGTCGAGCGCGACGCCCGTCACCGCACGGCCGACCAGGCGCATGCCATCGCCGACCGGCTGACCGCGGGGGACGCCATGGTGCTCTTTGCGGAAGGCACGACCTCGGACGGCAACGAGGTCCTGCCGTTCAAGACCGCGCTGTTCGGCGCCGCGCAGGCGGCGCTGCGCCGCTCGGACGCCGGTGCCGTGGCGATCCAGCCGGTGGCGATCGCCTATGTCCGCGCGCACGGCCTGCCGCTCGGCCGGTTCTTCCGCCCGCTCGCCGCCTGGCCGGGCGATGTGAGCCTTGCGCCCCATCTGCTGCGCTTCCTTCAGGAAGGCGCCATCGACGTCGAGATTAGCTTCGCCGAGCCGATCGTCTTCACCGGCGACAGCGACCGCAAGGCGGTGGCGCGGGCGGCCGAGAGCGCGGTGCGGCACATGATGGCCGAGAGCCTCGCCGGGCATGCGGAGCGGGCGGATCGGCGCCTTGCGGCGCCAACGCCGCAATCGGCGCTTGCGTCGGGCCCCGGCTGAGCCGATATAGAAAGCCTGCTGACAGGTCTTCCAGAAGGGCGCATGACCTCAAGACTCGACGATGCTTTCCCGGTCCCGGCCGGCGACGACGCCCTGACGCCGGTGATCGGCGGTTTGACCGTCGGGGCTCCGCCCGCCCGCAAGGTCTTCATCAAGACCTATGGCTGCCAGATGAACGTCTATGATTCGCAGCGGATGGGCGATGCCCTGGCGAGCGACGGCTATACGCCGACCGAGGTGATCGAGGATGCCGACCTCGTCCTCCTCAACACCTGCCATATCCGCGAGCGCGCCGCCGAGAAGATCTATTCGGAGCTTGGCCGCATCCGCCAGATGAAGGCCGAGCATGCGAGCGTCGGGCGCAAGCTCAACGTCGTCGTCGCCGGCTGCGTGGCGCAGGCGGAGGGACGCGAGATCCTCGGGCGATCGCCCGTCGTAGACCTCGTCATTGGCCCGCAGACCTATCACCGCCTGCCGCAGGCGCTCGCCCGCGTCGCCAAGGGCGAGCGCGTGGTCGAGACCGAATATGCCGTCGAGGACAAGTTCGAGCACCTGCCGGCCTCCACTGCCAGGCAGACCCGCACGCGCGGCGTCACGGCCTTCCTGACGGTGCAGGAGGGCTGCGACAAGTTCTGCACCTTCTGCGTCGTGCCCTATACGCGGGGCGCCGAGGTGTCGCGGCCGACCGCGCAGATCGTCGAGGAAGCGCGGAGCCTTGCGGCAGCGGGCGTGCGCGAGATCACGCTGCTCGGTCAGAACGTCAATGCCTGGTATGGCGAGCACGACGGCGCCGAGATCGGTCTCGGCGAGCTCCTGCGGACGCTGTCCACCATCCCCGGCATCGCCCGGCTGCGCTATACGACCTCGCATCCACGCGACATGGCCGACGATCTGATCGACGCCCACCGCGATCTCCGGACGCTGATGCCCTACCTGCACCTGCCGGTGCAGTCCGGCTCCGACCGCATCCTCAAGGCGATGAACCGGCGCCATAAGGCGGCCGATTATCTGGCGCTGATCGAGCGGATCCGGGCGACGCGGCCGGGCATCGCCATCTCCGGCGACTTCATCGTCGGCTTCCCCGGCGAGACCGAGGAAGATTTTCAGGCGACGCTCGATCTGGTGCGGGCCGTCAACTACGCCTCGGCCTTCTCGTTCAAATACTCGCCGCGGCCGGGAACGCCAGGCGCGCTGCTGCCCGATCACGTGCCGGAGGCGGTGATGTCGGAACGGCTGGAGCGCCTGCAGGCGCTGCTGCGCGACCAGAACCTTGCCTTCATGGCTTCGCTGGTCGGAGAGGAGATCGAGGTTCTCATCGAGAAGCCCGGCCGCTACCCGCACCAGCTGGTCGGACGCTCGCCCTATCTGCAGCCCGTCGTCCTTCCGGTGTCGGCGGGCGCGATCGGCGACGTCGTGACGGTGCGGATCGAGGGACTGCTGGCCAACTCTTTGATGGCCGCAGGGGCGAGCCCCGCCGAGACCGAAACCCGCCTGTTGAGGAAGAGCGCATGAAGGCTGTCCGTGGAGCGTCCTTGCCGTCCGGTGCCTCCGACATGGCGCACATCGTCCTCACCTACGAGGACAACCGTCTGGCGAGCTCTCTCTTCGGCCAGTTCGACCAGAACCTTGCCTTGATCGAACAGAAGCTCGGCGTCGACGCCCGGACCCGCGGCAACACCGTCGAGCTGCGCGGCGAGCGCACCGCCAGCGAGCAGGCGCGCCGGGCGCTCGATACGCTCTATGCGCGGCTCCAGTCCGGCGGCGAAGTGCAAGGCTCCGACGTCGAGGGCGCCATCCGCATGGCCATCGCGCAGGACGACCAGCTGGTACTGCCGACGCTCGAGAAGAAGGGCCGGCTGTCGCTTGCCTCGATCGCCACCCGCAAGAAGACCATCCACGCCCGCACCGCGACGCAGGACGCCTACATGCGCGCCCTCGACCGGGCGGAGCTGGTGCTCGGCGTCGGCCCGGCCGGTACCGGCAAGACCTATCTCGCCGTCGCCCATGCCGCGATGCTGCTCGAGCGCGGCCAGGTCGACCGCATCGTCCTGTCGCGGCCGGCGGTCGAGGCCGGCGAGCGGCTCGGCTTCCTGCCCGGCGACATGAAGGACAAGGTCGACCCGTACCTGCGCCCGCTCTACGACGCGCTCTACGACATGATCCCGGCCGAGAAGGTCGAGCGCGCGCTGGCCGCCGGTGCCATCGAGGTCGCGCCGCTCGCCTTCATGCGCGGCCGGACCCTTTCCAACTGCTGCGTCATCCTCGACGAGGCGCAGAACACCACGTCGATGCAGATGAAGATGTTCCTGACGCGGCTCGGCGAAAACGCTCGCATGGTCGTCACCGGCGATCCCTCGCAGATCGACTTGCCGCCGGGCCAGAAGTCCGGCCTCGTCGAGGCGATGCGGGTGCTCGCCGACATTCCGAACGTCGTCACCGTGCGCTTCGAATCGAAGGACGTCGTGCGCCATCATCTGGTGCAGGCGATCGTCGAGGCCTACGAGTCGGATGCCACGCGGGGCCGTCCCCCGGTGCTGGCCGGCGACCGGTCGTGAGCCCGGTCCCGCAACCCAGCGCCCCGTCCGACGGGGCCGAGATCCCTGACGGCGACTTCGCCGGCACTGACGGCGCGTCTGCCGGCAATGACGGCGCGTCTGCCGCCACCGACGGCGCGTTCGCGGTCGCGGACGAAGCCTCCGACGCCGGCGACGGCGACTTCGCTGGCCTGTCGATCCTCGTCACCGTCGAGGACGACGCCTGGCTAGTGCTGGGCCTCGGCGACCTGCCGGCGCTGGTGCGAAAATGCGTTGTTGCCGCCGCCCGTGTCGCGGAGGTTCCGGCCGACGTGGTGACCGAGTTCAGCGCGACCTTCACCGACGATGCTGCGGTGAAGCTGCTCAACGCCGAATGGCGCGGCAAGGACAAGCCGACCAACGTCCTCTCCTTTCCCATGCTCGACCTCGTCCCCGGCGACCGGCCCGGCGCGATGCTCGGCGACATCGTCCTCGCCCGCGAGACGGTGATGGCCGAGGCGAGAAACGAGGAAAAATCGCTCAACGATCATTTCTGTCATCTCGTCGTGCACGGCTTCCTGCATTGTCTCGGTTTCGATCACATCGATCCCGAGGATGCCGACGAGATGGAAGGCCTTGAGATCGACATCCTGTCCGATCTCGGCATTGCAGATCCCTATGCTGCGGCGGGTGCGCCGATCGATGAAACGGAGAGAACGGCAGACCGACGATGAGCCAGAGCAATACCGACACCGCCGGCGGCATCGACGCCAACCGGCCAGAGACCGGCGGCGAGCCGCAGACCGACGACCGAAGTCCCGCCGAGCGACGGGAACCGGCGCGGCCGAGTTTCATCGCCGGCGTCCTTGCGATGCTGAAGCCGCGCGTCCCGGCCATGCTGCGCACCGACCTTGCCGAGGCCTTGCTGGACGAGTCCGGCGACGGCGCCTTCTCGTCCGACGAGCGGGCAATGCTGAAGAACATTCTTCGCCTGCGGGAAGTCCGGGTCGAGGACGTGATGGTGCCGCGCGCCGAGATCGAGGCGGTGGAGATCACCGCGACGCTCGGTGAACTGATGCGGTCTTTCGAGTCCAGCGGCCATTCGCGCATGCCTGTCTACGGCGACGATCTCGACGATCTCCGCGGCATGGTCCACATCCGCGACGTGCTCGCGCACATCACCGGCACGGCCGGGCTCGGCAGCTCGGCGGAGGCGGCGGAAGCCGCAAGCGATCCGACCGGCGGCCTCGACCTCCAGCGGGTCGACCTCGCGCTCGAGATCGGGACCCTCGGCATCATCCGCGAAGTGCTGTTCGTGCCGCCGTCGATGCTGGCGTCCAACCTGATGGCGCGGATGCAGGCGACGCGCACGCAGATGGCGCTGGTGATCGACGAGTATGGCGGCACCGACGGCCTCGTCTCGCTCGAAGACGTCATCGAGATGGTGGTCGGCAACATCGAGGACGAGCACGACACCGAGGAGGTGCTGATCACCGCGCGCGGCGACGGCGTCTACTTCGCCGATGCGCGTGCCGACCTGCAGGACGTGCGCAAGCTCGTCGGCAGCGACTTCGACGTGACCGCCTTCGAGGAGGAGGCCGATACGATCGGCGGCCTGCTGTTCTACGCGCTCGGCCGCGTGCCGACCCGCGGCGAGGTGGTGCAGGCGATGTCGGGCTTCGAGTTCCAGGTGCTCGAGGCCGATCCGCGCCGGGTGCTGAGCGTCCTCATCCTGCGCAAGCCGCTGACGGGCAGCCATGCCCACCCGCTTCCCGGCCTGAACAGCTGACCCGGCGCTGACGCAGCAGCGCGTCGGCGCTTGGCGGACGGCGGCAGGCGTGCTTGAACGACCCGCCCGCCGTTGCGGCCTGGGGCTATTCGGGATGCTTTGACATGCGCAGACTGGCCGAACGGATTGTGCTGCTCGACGGCTGGCGCCGGGCTCTGCTCGCCGTGTTCGCCGGTGCCGTCGCGGCGCTCGGGCTGGCGCCGGTCAACCTCATCGCTGCTGGCTTCCTGGCCTTTCCGCTGCTCGTTCTCCTGCTCGACGGCGCCGCCGGCGATCCCGGCCGGGGCTGGCTGCGCCGCCTTCTGCCGGCCTTCCGCATCGGCTGGATGTTCGGCTTCGGCTATTTCGTCGCGGGGCTCTGGTGGCTCGGCGCCGCCATGCTGAACGACGGCGACGCCTTCCTCTGGGCGATCCCGCTGGCCGTCCTGGTGCTGCCGGCGATCCTCGCGCTCTATTTTGGCCTCGGGGCCATGCTCGCCCGTGCCTTCTGGAGCGACGGCTCGGCCCGCATCCTCGTCCTTGCCGGTAGCCTGTCGGCGGTCGAGGTGCTGCGCGGCATGCTGTTCACCGGCTTTCCCTGGAACGAGATCGGCATGCTCGCCGCGCCCGTGCCGCTGTTGATGCAGTCGGTATCGGTGGTCGGCCTGCACGGCCTGACGCTCGGCGCCGTCATCGTCTTCTCCGCCCCGGTGCTGCTGGTGCTCGGCGGCCGCGGCAGGCTGGCGCTCGGCCTGGCACTGGTGCTCGTCGCCGCGCATGTCGGCTACGGCGCCTGGCGGCTGCAGACCGCGGAGACGCGGTTCGTCGACAATGTCCGCCTGCGCGTCGTGCAGCCCAACATCCCGCAGACCGAGAAATGGGACGAGGCCGAGGCCGACCGCATCTTCGACCGGTTGATCACGCTGACCGAAATGCGGGGCGAGGCGCCGGCGGCCGGCGAGGGGACGCCGGCGGAAGGCGTTCCGGCCGTCGAGGAGCCATCCGGGGAAGGCGAGGGGGCGCCCGCGACGGGCGACGCCCCGGCGCTGCCCGAAACGCCACCGCGCACGCTGGTGATCTGGCCGGAATCGGCCTTCCCTTTCCTTCTCACCGATCGCCCCGACGCCATTGCCCGCCTTGCCGACGTGCTGCAGCCCGGCGAGACGCTGATCGCCGGCGCGGCCCGGGTGGAATATGTCGCCGCCGGTCGGCCACTGGTCTACAACTCGGTCTACGTCATCGACGACAACGGGGAGATCCGGGACGCCCGCGACAAGGTGCATCTCGTGCCTTTCGGCGAGTACCTGCCGTTCCAGGCCTTTCTCGAGGGCCTCGGCTTCCGCCAGTTGGCGAAGCTGCCGGGCGGCTTCTCGGCCGGGCCCGAGCGCCATCCCGTGCCGCTGGAGGGCTTGCCGTCCTTCCTGCCGCTGATCTGCTACGAGATCATCTTCCAGGACGAGATCAAGGCGACCGACGGCGCCGGCTTCATCGTCAACGTCACCAACGATGCCTGGTATGGCGCGACGCCCGGCCCCTACCAGCACCTGCGGCAGGCCGAGATCAGCGCGGTTGCTTTCGGCCTGCCGCTGGTGCGCAGCGCCAATACCGGCATCTCCGTGGTCAGTGACGGCTATGGCCGGGTGGTGGAGGGCCTCGCTCTCGGCTCCGCTGGCGTGGTGGCCTCGGGCCTCCCGCAGGCCCTCCCGCCGACGATCTTTTCGCGTCAAGGCAATGTTCTGTTTTGGTATTTGTTTGCAACGACATGGGCGCTGGGGTGGGCATGTGCGGTGAGGAATGCCCGTGAGGATTGATTGACACTCTCGACATGCAACGCATACGCCGATGCCAGCATATGTTTTTTTGCCCCTTGCGACATTCCGGTATCGTTGTTGCCACAGTGATCACTGACGGTGCGGGGCAAGGTCGGTAGTGATGTAAAGGTCGCGTCATGATGGAGAACAAGAAGAAGCCCAACCCGGTCGATACCCATGTCGGTTCGCGCGTTCGGCTTCGTCGCACCATGCTCGGCATGAGCCAGGAGAAGCTGGGCGAGGCGCTCGGCATCACCTTCCAGCAGATCCAGAAATACGAGAAGGGCTCGAACCGCATCGGCGCGAGCCGCCTGCAGCGGATCTCCGAGGTCCTCAACGTCGCCATCTCCTTCTTCTTCGAGGACCTGCCGGGTGGCGCCGCCGCGGCCGGCCTGTCCGAGCCGAGCGGCCCGGACTACGTCGTCGACTTCCTCTCGACGTCCGAAGGGCTCCAGCTGAACCGGGCCTTCGTCAAGATCGGCGATCCCAAGGTCCGCCGCCGCATCATCGATCTCGTCCGCTCGCTCGGCGACAGCCCCGAGCCCGACCCCGCTTGAGGCCGTCCCGGTAAGGGATCCGAAAGGGCGCCGGACAGTTTTGCCTTGACCTTTCCCCCTCGCATCTGCAAACCGCAGCGTCCCTGCCAACGGCCGGGCCGAGGCGTTTGCTAGATGCGTAGTTGCCTATCGTTCTTCTCGGGCAGATGCGTTGACGGCGGCAGCTTCCCTGCGTCCGGTAGGGAGCGCGACACAGACCGGGGTTGAACATGGCACGCAGCGCATATCTTTTTACGAGCGAGAGCGTCTCCGAGGGGCACCCCGACAAGGTCTGCGACCGCATCTCCGACGAGATCGTCGACCTGCTCTATAAGGAAGCCAGGAAGAGCGGCATGGATCCGGCGCTGGTGCGCGTCGCCTGCGAGACGCTGGCGACCACCAACCGGATCATCATCGCCGGCGAGGTCCGCTGCTCGCTCGACGAGAAGAAGATGCGCGCCAAGGTCAAATCCGCCGCGCGCAAGGCGGTGAAGGCGATCGGCTACGAGCAGGATGGCTTCCACTGGAAGCACGCCAAGATCGACGTCCTCCTGCACAACCAGTCGGCCGACATTGCCCAGGGCGTCGATGCCGGCGGCAACAAGGACGAGGGCGCGGGCGACCAGGGCATCATGTTCGGCTATGCCTGCCGCGAGACGCCCGACCTGATGCCGGCCCCGATCTACTACGCGCACAAGATCCTCGAGCGCCTCGCGGTCGCCCGCAAGCTCGGTGAGGGCGATGCCGGCAAGCTCGGCCCCGACGCCAAGAGCCAGGTCACCGTGCGCTACGAGAATGGCGTGCCGACCGAGGTCGTGTCGATCGTTCTGTCGACCCAGCATCTCGACGAGAGCCTGAGCTCGGCCGACGTGCGCGCCATCGTCGAGCCCTTCATCCGCGAGCAGCTGTCGACGCTGAAGATCGCCGAGGACTGCGTCTGGCACGTCAACCCAACCGGCAAGTTCGTCATCGGCGGTCCCGACGGCGATGCCGGCCTCACTGGCCGCAAGATCATCGTCGACACCTATGGTGGTGCCGCGCCGCACGGCGGTGGTGCCTTCTCCGGCAAGGATCCGACCAAGGTCGACCGCTCGGCCGCCTATGCCGCGCGCTACCTCGCCAAGAACGTCGTCGCCGCCGGCCTTGCCGACCGCTGCACCATCCAGCTCTCCTATGCCATTGGCGTCGCCGAGCCGCTGTCGGTCTATGTCGACCTGCACGACACCGGCAAGGTCGACGAGGCCAAGCTCGAGAAGATCCTGCGCACCGTCGTCAGCCTGACGCCGCGCGGCATCCGCGAGCACCTGAACCTCTCACGGCCGATCTACGCACAGACCTCGGCCTATGGCCATTTCGGCCGCAAGCCGGGCCGCGACGGCAGCTTCTCCTGGGAGAAGACGGACCTCGTCGCGCAGCTGAAGGCCGCGGTCGCCGCCTGAGGGCGGCACCGGCAGGAGCGGCCGCCAGTGGAGCAGGAAACCAGCGTGACGGCCGAGGCCGACGGGACGAGACCGACGCGGCTGCGCGAGGCCTTCTACGGCCGGGTCAAGGGCAAGCCGTTGAAGCCCCGGCAGGAGGAACTGCTGGACGGCCTGCTGCCGCGGCTGCTGCTCGACCTCGGCGCGCCTGCGCCAGCGGACCTCCGCACGCTGTTTCCGGCCGAGGTCGGCGCCGTCCGGTTGGAGATCGGCTTCGGCGGCGGCGAACACCTTCTCTCGATGGTCCGGCGCCTGCCGGACACCGGCTTCATCGGCGTCGAGCCCTTCGTCAACGGAATGGCGAAGCTCCTCGTCGGCCTCGGCGACACCTCGCCGGATACGCTGCGGCTCTATGACGACGATGCGACGCGGCTGCTGGACTGGCTGCCGCCCGCCTCGCTCACGGGGGTCGACCTGTTCTATCCCGACCCCTGGCAGAAGCCGAAGCACTGGAAGCGCCGCTTCGTCAGCGCCGCCAACCTCGACCGCTTCGCCCGCGTGCTGCAGCCGGGCGCGCACTTCCGCTTCGCGTCCGACATTCCGGGCTATGTCGGCTGGACCGTGCGTCATTGCGCCGAGCATCCCGAGTTTAGCCTCGAAACCGCCGACGAGGCCCGCGGAACGCCCTACGAGAACTGGCCCGGGACCCGCTACGAGGCCAAGGCGTTTCGCGAAGGTCGGCGGCCCGCCTATCTGACGTTTCGCCGCCGCTAAGCCGATGTGAGCGCGGCTTCCGGCCAGTCGGGTTGATACTGCCGGCAATTTGGCCTATACGGCATAGAAATTCTCTTCGATGCGATCGTGAGAGTGGGTCCTGCCGGTCCCGCTCTTTTTTGTTACCGGGGTCCGGTGGCAGAAGCCTCCCGGTCGCGGCTGGCCGCCATCGCTTCGAACGGGATCGACGTTCGCCCGCCGGAGGCCATCTATCCCCGGAGGGCCAGCGCAGGCTGAGCGGGCATTGACGCCTGTCAAAGAATACCGGAGCACGAGTGACGAGCGATACCCCAGCACCAGCCCTTGAGAAGCGCCTCATCGTCGAAGACGGGATCGAGGGCACCGTTGCCGCGATCGTCGAGCCGGTGATCGAGCAGCTCGGCTATCGGCTGGTTCGCGTGCGGTTGTCGCAGATGAACGGGCAGACGCTGCAGATCATGGCCGAAAGGCCGGACGGCACGATCTCGGTCGAGGATTGCGAGGCGATCTCGCGGGCGATCTCGCCGGTGCTGGATCTGGAAGATCCGATAGACCGGGAGTATCATCTCGAGGTCTCGTCCCCCGGCATAGACCGGCCGCTGGTCCGCCGCGCCGACTTCGAGGCCTGGATGCACCATACGCTGAAGCTCGAGACCACCCGCATCGTCGCCAACCGCAAGCGGTTCCGCGGCAAGATCGTCGAAGTGGTCGGCGACGCGATCCGGCTCGAGCGCGACGAGACGCCGGCGGGAGAAGAGACGATCGTCGAGGTGCCGATGGATGCCATCGGCGACGCGCGGCTGTTGCTGACCGACGAGCTGATCGCCGCAGCGCTCAAGGCCGACAAGATCGCCCGCAAGGCGCGGGCCGGAAATGACAACGACCCCGACGGCGAGGCCGCGGGTGACTAGCATGGCAGGCTCCCGCCAGCGGCGGGGGTGACGAACTGCGAGGGCGCGGGGCCGCATGGGCTGCTGGCGTCGCCGATCGCGGCTTTGGTTGAGGAGAGATTTGATGGCAGTCAGTGCGAACAGGCTCGAGCTTCTGCAGATCGCGGACGCCGTCGCGCGCGAAAAGTCGATCGACCGCGAGATCGTGATCGAGGCGATGGCCGACGCGATCCAGAAGGCCGCGCGCTCGAAGTACGGCCAGGAAACCAACATCCGCGTCGACATAAACACCAAGACCGGTGAGATGAAGCTGCAGCGGCTGCTGGAAGTGGTCGAGGAGGTCGAGGATCCCGCGACGCAGATCTATCTCGATCTCGCCCGCGACAAGAACCCCGACGCCGAGCCGGGCGACTTTATCGCCGAGCAGCTGCCGCCGATGGATTTCGGCCGCATCGCCGCCCAGTCCGCCAAGCAGGTCATCGTCCAGAAGGTCCGCGACGCCGAGCGCGACAAGCAGTTCGAAGAATACAAGGACCGCATCGGCGAGATCGTCAACGGCACGGTCAAGCGCGTCGAATACGGCAACGTCATCGTCGATCTCGGCAAGGGCGAAGGCATCATCCGCCGCGACGAGCAGATCCCACGCGAGCTGTTCCGCTATGGCGACCGCGTCCGCGCCTTCGTCTACGACGTTCGCCGCGAGCAGCGCGGCCCGCAGATCTTCCTGTCGCGCACCCATCCGCAGTTCATGGCGAAGCTCTTCACCATGGAAGTGCCGGAAATCTACGACGGCATCATCGAGATCAAGTCGGTCGCCCGCGACCCGGGCTCGCGCGCCAAGATCGCCGTGGTCAGCCGCGATTCCTCGGTCGATCCGGTCGGCGCCTGCGTCGGCATGCGTGGCTCCCGCGTTCAGGCGGTCGTCGCCGAGCTGCAGGGCGAAAAGATCGACATCATTCCCTGGTCGCCGGATGCCGCGTCCTTCCTCGTCAACGCCCTTCAGCCGGCGGAAGTGTCGAAGGTCGTGCTCGACGAAGATGCCGAGCGCATTGAAGTCGTGGTCCCGGATGACCAGCTATCCCTTGCGATCGGTCGTCGCGGACAGAACGTCCGCCTCGCCTCGCAGCTGACCGGCTGGGACATCGATATCCTGACCGAGCAGGAAGAATCCGAGCGCCGCCAGAAGGAATTCGCCGAGCGCTCCGACCTGTTCATGAACGCGCTGAACGTCGACGAAGTCGTCGGACAGCTGCTGGCCTCCGAGGGTTTCGCGACCGTCGAGGAAGTCGCCTATGTCGACCCCGCGGAAGTCGCTGCGATCGAGGGCTTCGACTCCGAGACTGCCGAAGAGATCCAGGCCCGCGCCCAGGAATACCTTGAGCGGCGCGAGACCGAGTTCGACGACAAACGCAAGGCGCTCGGCGTCGAGGACGAGCTGCGCGAGATGGAGGGCCTGACGACGCCGATGCTGGTGGCGCTGGGCGAAGACGGCGTGAAGACGATCGAGGATTTCGCCGGCTGCGCCGCTGATGACCTTGTCGGCTGGACCGAACGCAAGGACGGCGAGACCAAGCGGTTCCCGGGGGCGCTCACGCCCTTCGAGATCAGCCGCGTCGACGCCGAGGGCATGATCATGAAGGCGCGCCTCAAGGCGGGCTGGATCACCGAGGCCGACATGGCCGGACCGGTGGTCGACGAGGAAGAGGAAGAGGCGGCCGAGGCGGTCTGAGACGGCGGTTCGAACGAACATCGGGCGTAGCGCGATGACCGATCAGCCGAGCGAGGTGCCTGTGCATGCCGTGGATCCCTATGATGCCTTGGAAGGGCGTCATCCCGACGACACCCTGGAGGGTCCCGTGAATCCGCGCATGTGCATCGTCACCCGCCAAACTTATGCGGCCGGCGATCTCATTCGCTTCGTGGCAGCGCCCGACGGTTCGGTCGTTGCCGATTTCAAGCGCCGGCTTCCTGGGCGCGGCGCACATGTCGCGGCGAGCCGGACGGCGGTGGACCTGGCGGTGAAGCGCAAGCTTTTCCGCCGGGCTCTGAAGAGTGAAGTGAAAAGCCAGGAGAGCCTCGGCGCCGAGGTCGACGAGATGTTTCGCCGTTCGGCGCTGGGCTTCATGGGCCTCGCCCGCAAGGCAGGGCAGCTGGTGACCGGGGCGACCAAGGTCGACATCGCGATCCGTTCGGGCCAAGCCTTGGCGGTGTTGCATGCCGATGATGCTGCGGCCGACGGCATACGAAAACTGACCGGCGCGCGGCTTGCGTCGGTCGCCAGTGGTGCCGCGAAAGACATCCCCGTTTTCAATGCCTTCACGGCGGATGAAATGGGTTTGGCCTTTGGCGGGGGTAATGTGATACATGCAGCCGTCCTTGCCGGTGATGCGGGTACGGCGCTTCTGAAACGTTTGGAAGCGTTGTCGAAATATCGGGGTCACGGCCCCCAGGCGATATCCAGCGAGGCCGATGGGCCGGAAAGCTCGGATGTCGCGGCTAAGACGAATTCGGGGCGACCTTTGCAGGCGGCCTCCGGCATGGATGGTGGGTGCGGGATCGATCCCGCGCAGGAAGCGGAAGCGTAAATGAACGACACGAAATCCGGCGACGACAAGACGCTGAGCGTGACACCGAAGAAGACCCTGACGCTGAAGCCCAGTGGTGTTCAGCAGTCGACCGTGCGCCAGAACTTCTCGCACGGCCGGACGAACAACGTCGTGGTCGAGACGAAGAAGCGTCGGATCCTTGGTCCCCAGGATGCGCCCGTTCCGGCCTTGTCGCCGGACCGCGCCGCCGCGCTGGCCGCTTCGCTGAAGGAGGCCGCCAAGGCGCCGCCAGCAGCCGAGCCGACGCCCGTCGAAGCCAAGGCCGAGGCGCCCGCAGCGCCGCAGCCTGCTGCGGCAGAGCCCGTGGCGGCAGCGCCGGCGGAAGCCGTCGTCGCCAAGGCGCCTGTCGAGGCGCCTGCGGCCAAGGCACCGGAGCCGGTGAAGGCCGAGGCGCCCGTCGCCGCGCCTGAGGTCAAGGCACCTGCCCCCGCCGAGCCTGTCGCCGAAGCGGCACCTGCGCCGACCCCCGCAGCGCCGGTTGCCCCAGTTGCCGTCGCACCGGCAGCGCCCGCCGCGGCAGCGCTCGCTGCCCCGGCGCCGGTCGCACCGACGCCTGCTCCGACTGCGCGGACCGAGCCGCAGCGTCCGGCCGTGCCCGTGGCCAACCAGCCGCGCCCGTCCGGCAGCTACCCCGCCTCGAACCGCTCGGCGTCGCCGCAGCCGTCGCGTCCCGGTCAGTCGCCCCAGCAGAACCGTCCGGGCCAGCCGGCCCAGTCGGGTCGTCCGGGTGCTCCGGCGCAGCGTCCCGGCGCTTCCGGAGCGCCGGCCGCCCGCCAGCCGCGCGGCGCCGTGCTGAACGATCTGTCGTCGCGCGAGATGGATGCCCGTCGCCGGGCGCTCGAACTCGCCAAGCAGCGCGAGGCGGAAGAGCGTCGCCTGTTCCTGGCCGATGAAGCCCGCCGCATCGCCGACGACGAGCGTCGCCGTGCCGAGCGCGAAGAGAGCGAGCGCCGCCAGGCCGAGGAGGCAGCTCGCCTCGAGGCCGAGCAGGCCGCCCGTCGCAAGGCCGAGGACGAGGCCGCCCGCCGGCCGTCGAACATCGCGCAGCCGCCGGTGTCGAACGTCCCCGGCGAGGATCCGGCCGTCCGACCCGCCCGTGGCGAAGTCGTGAAGGGAACCCGCCGCGCCGACGGCGAGCTGGAAGAGGTCGCCTCGCGTTCGCGCGGCGGTCCTGCCGGTGCCCGTCGCCCCGTCAAGGTCGAGGTCGCCAAGCCGACCCGGGCCCGTACCGAGGAAGATCGCCGCAAGGGCAAGCTGACCCTCGACAAGGCGCTGACGTCCGAGGAGGGCGCCCGTGGGCGTTCGCTCTCGTCGATGCGCCGTCGCCAGGACAAGCTGAAGCGCTCGCAGATGAATCAACAGCGCGAGAAGATCGCGCGAGAGGTTACCATCCCAGAAACCATCACCATCCAGGAACTCGCCAACCGCATGTCGGAGCGGGCCGTCGACGTCATCAAGTTCCTGATGGCGCAGGGCCAGATGATGAAGCCGAGCGACGTGATCGACGCCGATCTCGCCGAGCTCATCGCCGCCGAATTCGGCCACGTCGCCAAGCGCGTCGCCGCCGCCGACATCGAGGAAGGCATCTTCAACGTCGCCGATAATGTCGAGAACCTCGTGCCGCGGCCGCCGGTCGTGACCATCATGGGCCATGTCGACCACGGCAAGACCTCGCTGCTCGATGCGATCCGCAAGACCAACGTCGTGTCGGGTGAGGCCGGTGGCATCACCCAGCATATCGGCGCCTACCAGGTCGAGCACGACGGCTACAAGATCTCGTTCATCGACACGCCGGGCCATGCCGCCTTCACCCAGATGCGTGCCCGTGGTGCGCAGGCGACCGATATCGCCATCCTGGTGGTGGCCGCCGACGACAGCGTGATGCCGCAGACGATCGAGTCGATCAGCCATGCCAAGGCTGCCGGCGTTCCGATCATCGTGGCGATCAACAAGATCGACAAGTCCTCGGCCGACGCCCAGAAGGTTCGCACGCAGCTCCTCCAGCACGAGGTGTTCGTCGAATCCATGGGCGGCGAGGTCCTCGACGTCGAGGTCTCCGCAAAGACCGGGCTCAACCTCGACAAGCTGCTGGAGGCCATCCAGCTGCAGTCCGAGCTGCTCGAGCTGAAGGCCGACCCCGACCGCACCGCCGAGGGCGTCGTCATCGAGGCGCAGCTCGACAAGGGCCGTGGCCCGGTCGCCACCGTCCTCGTCCAGTCTGGCACCCTGAAGATCGGCGACATCGTCGTCGCCGGCGATGTCTGGGGCAAGGTCCGCGCGATCGTCGACGACAAGAGCGCGCAGCTGAAGGCCGCGGGTCCCTCCACCCCGGTCGAGGTGCTCGGCATGCAAGGCACGCCGCAGGCCGGCGATCGCTTCGCAGTGGTGGCCGACGAGGCCCGTGCCCGCGAGATCGCCGAGTACCGTCAGCGCCTGACCCGCGAGAAGCAGGTGGCGAAGTCCGCCGGCCAGCGCGGCTCGCTCGAGCAGATGATGTCGCAGCTGCAGGATACGGGGCTCAAGGAGTTCCCGCTGCTGATCAAGGGCGACGTGCAGGGCTCTGTCGAGGCGATCATCACCGCCCTCGACCGTCTCGGCACCGACGAGGTCCGGGCCCGGATCGTCCATTCGGGCGCCGGCGCGATCACCGAGTCCGACATCACGCTGGCCTCGGCCTCCAATGCCGCGATCATCGGCTTCAACGTCCGGGCGAACGCCCAGGCGCGGACGGCTTCCGAGCGCGAGGGCATCGAGATCCGCTACTACAACATCATCTACGACCTCGTGGATGACGTGAAGCAGGCGATGTCGGGCCTTCTCTCGCCGGAGCGCCGCGAGACCTTCCTCGGCAATGCGGAGATCCTCGAGGTCTTCCACATCACCAAGGTCGGCAAGGTCGCGGGTTGCCGGATCACCGAGGGCAAGGTCGAGCGCGGTGCGGGCGTCCGCCTCATCCGCGACGGCGTCGTCATCCACGAGGGCAAGCTCTCGACGCTCAAGCGCTTCAAGGACGAAGTGTCCGAAGTGCCGTCGGGCCAGGAGTGCGGCATGGCCTTCGAGAAGTACGAAGACATGCGCCAGGGCGACGTCATCGAGTGCTTCCGCGTCGAACACGTCGCGCGCACGCTCTAGCGCCGTCACCGATCGAACAGGAAAAGGGGCCGGGATCTCGCGATCCGGGCCCCTTGCCAGTTGTTTGAAAAGCAGAATTTCAAGGTTCGGGCGCTCATCCGAACCCCTTTGTGCGGTGGCCGGCGATGGGTCGGCGTGCCAGTCCGTCCGGCGCGACGCGGCAGATCGCTGGTTAGCCGGATCAATGACGGGCGAGCGCGGGTTTTTGGCCAGCGGGCATAAGCGTCCGCCGCCGGGCGTCGCACGACCCGAACAGGAGAGTTTTGATGGCAGGCAGGAAGGACCAAGGTCCGACGCAGCGCGCGCTCAGCATCGGCGAGATGGTGCGCAAGGCGCTGACCGAGATCCTCGCCCGCGAGGAGCTGAACGACCCGGTGCTGAAGAACGTTCTGGTCTCGGTGTCGGAGGTCCGCATGTCGACCGACCTGAAGCTCGGCACCGCTTTTGTCACCATTCTCGGCCAGACCGAGATCGACGCCTATGTCGACGCGCTGAACCGCCAGGCGAAGTTTTTTCGCGGCAAGCTCGGCCCGGCGCTCCGGCAAATGAAACACATGCCGGAAGTCCGCTTCCGGCCCGACACGTCCTTCGACAACTATGCGCGCATCGATGCGCTGCTCCGCTCGCCGGAAGTTGCCAGGGACCTTGAAGACGACGAAGAGAAGGAATGATCTGATGAAATGGACCGAAGACAAGCTGGGCGCGAAATCGCCGGGCGAACGCCACCAGCTCTACATGAATGCCCGGTCTATGGATTCGGACGATGCCCGCGCCCTGGTGACGATGATCGAGGAGTCGGGCCTGCCCTATTCGCTCGACCGTTCGCTGCGCACGCCCGACCCGATCGCGACGAAGATCGCCGAGATCGTCTACTCCGCCGAAGCCACCAAGGCGATGGAAGAGGCGATCCGCAATTCCGTCCCGCCGATGGCGGCGCTCGACCCGATGCTGGTCCAGGCGCTGGGCGACGACTACGGCTCGCACAATTCGACCACCACCTTCGCCGGCCGCCTGTCGGCCGAGCGCATGCAGCAGCGCGGCTACCAGAAGCTCGGCAAGAAGCAGAAGCTGCCGGCCGAGTGTCGCGCCAAGACCGCCGACCTGATGTCCAAGGCACCAGAGGTACTGCAGTAGCATGGCACGACGCGGCAAGAAGCCGAAGGGCCGGCCGGTTTCCGGCTGGGTGATCCTCGACAAGCCGAAAGGCATGGGGTCGACCGAGGCGGTTTCGAAGATCAAGTGGCTGTATTTCGCCCAGAAGGCCGGCCATGCTGGCACGCTGGATCCCTTGGCGTCCGGCATGCTGCCGATCGCGCTGGGCGACGCCACCAAGACGGTTCCCTACGTCATGGACGGGCGCAAGGTCTATCGCTTCACCGTGCAATGGGGCACCCAGACCACGACCGACGACACTGAGGGGCCGGCAGTGCACAGCTCCGACGCCCGGCCGGACGAGGCCGCGATTCGTGCTGCGATGGCCGACTATACCGGCGAGATCCAGCAGATCCCGCCGCAGTTCTCGGCGATCAAGATCGACGGCAATCGCGCCTATGATCTCGCGCGCGAGGGCGAGGTGGTGGAGATCGCGGCCCGCACCGTCACCGTCCACCGGCTCGAGCTCGTCGAGATGATCGGCTCGGATGCGACCGTGTTCGAGGCCGAATGTGGCAAGGGCACCTATGTCCGCTCGATCGCCCGCGACCTCGGCCAGGACCTTGGCTGCTACGGCCACGTCACCGACCTCCGGCGGGTCTCCGTCGGCGGCTTCGACGAAGAGGACATGGTGACGCTCGCCGATCTCGAGCTTGCCGCCGACGAGGGCCGCGAGACCCTCGGCGAGGAGGAAATCGCCGCCGGCGCCAGTGCCCGCGTCGTGGTCTTCGACGGCCTCGACGAATACATCCTCGACGCCGCGCTGGCGCTGACGGACCTCTACGAGGTGACGCTGACCGACGAACAGGTCGGCCGCGTCCTCTCTGGCAACCCCGTCCTCCTGCGCGGCCGCGACGCGCCGGCCTTCTGCGAAGAGGCCTATGCCACCGGCCATGGCAAGCTCATCGCGCTCGGCGCGGTGGAAGAGGGCTCGTTCAAGCCGCACCGGGTCTTCGGCGGCCGGGGTTAGGGATACCCGCCGCGCCGGCCTAGCTGGCGCGCTGCAACGGCCAGTTGGCGTGAAGCCGGACATGGCCCTTGCCGTTTCGCTTGCCAAGCAGCAAGGCCTGATCGGCATAGCGAAGCAGCAGAAGAGGGTCGGCCGCATCCTCCGGCGCCAAGGTGGCGCCGATCGTTGCGGCCACCCGCACGGCCTCGCCGGTTGGCAGAACGACGGGCGCGGAGATCGCCAGGATGATGTTCTCGCCGATGTCGACGATCTCGCCGGACCGACCGCCGAGCGTGAGAATCAGCGCGAACTCGTCGCCGCCCAGCCGGGCGACGAGATCATGCCCGGCGATCTCGCTTTTGATCCGGGCCGCGACCGCGCACAGCACCGCATCACCTGCGTCGTGCCCATGCCCCTCGTTGATCGCCTTGAAGCCATCGAGGTCGAGGTAGAGCATGGCGAACCTTGCGCCGCCCGCCATGGCGATCCGCAGCGCCCGGTCGAGGTGATCGAAGAACAGCACGCGGTTGGGCAGCCCCGTCAGCGTATCGTGCGTCGCCCGTCTTTCGCCGTCGGCGATCATCCGGGCAGCCCGCTTTGTCTGCCGCAGCACGATGGTGGTGAGGGCGCCGAAGCAAAGCGCCAGAATTCCCCAGACCGGCAGGGCCGTCCGCAGCAAGGTATCGCCCGGTCGCGCTTCGTCCCATGTGAGATGAGCGGCGATCCTGCCGTCCGTCGTCTGCAGCGGAGTGCTTGCCTCGATGCCTTCTCCGGCGGGGACGAGCCGGAGGTGCGGCAGAAGGTAGATCTGGCTGAGTTCTTCCAGCAGCACCGGATCGATCAGGTCGACGAAGACCAGGAGATCCTGCGGCCCGCCTTCGACGACCGCGGTCTCGAAGCGCCGGATGGCGCTGACGGCCACGACCGCCGGCATGCCGTCGGCGAGGACAAGACCGGTCGTGGACGTCGTGGGGCTGCCCGCACGCTGCCGGGCAACGAGTTCCCGGAAGCCGCCGGTCAGGACGGTGTCGATGGCGCGATCCGTCCGCTTTCCGCCGATCGCCGCATACCGCGTGCGTCCCGAAGCGTCGTAGACGGCACTCACATCGAAGCCGAAATTCTGGAACGTCACCTCGCCGATGTTCTCGTCGGCCCAGGCCTTGTCGTCCGCGTCGATCACGTGGTCCACAACGCTGTTCCAGGTGCCGTAATCCAGCACCGACTTGCCGAGCTGCTGGCCCCGGACCGAGATTGCTCCGCCGGCAAGTTTCACCTGCATCTCGCGCGCGACCTCCGTCTGGTAGGAGGCGACCCAGAGGATGGTCGTCAGCATGGCCCCCAGCAACAGCGACACCAGCGCGGCGACCGGAATGGTCAGTCGTAGAAGAAGCTGTCGGTGAAGGGCTGCCATGTCGCTCGCCTCGAAATCTCGCCCTTGTTATGCAGCTAAGCTCTAAAGAACCCGTGAGGGGTCTGCTGCAGTTCGTCGGGATTGGTCGATCGGGATGAAGCTAGCGCCTCGCGGGCAGCGCCGTTTCCGCGCGCCGCCGCCTTGCCCTTTGCCGGGCTCTGGTATTTCCCCGGCATTTGGCCTATACCGCGGCCAGCGCCCGGCGCCTCGCAGTGAGGTGCCCGCGTTTTCATGGCCCGGGCTGGACGACATCCCTGCCCTGGGCGACCCATACCCTCCCGATCAGAAAGGGCATCCCGATGTCGATCACGCCTGAGCGCAAGACCGAAGTCATCAAGGAATACGCCACCTCCGAAGGCGACAGCGGTTCGCCGGAAGTCCAGGTCGCGCTGCTTTCCGAGCGCATCAACAACCTGACCGAACACTTCAAGTCGCACAAGAAGGACAACCACTCACGTCGTGGCCTTCTGCGCATGGTCGCTACCCGCCGCAGCCTGCTTGACTACCTCAAGCGCAAGGAAGAGGCGCGTTACACCGCCATCGTCGCAAAGCTCGGCCTGCGCCGCTAGCACTTGGATCGGCGGGCATCCTCTGGATGAGCCCGCCGGTTTTGCATTCGGGCCCCGCCGCAAGGCGGTGCCCTCCGGGCTTCGCCACAGGGCGCCGCCCACTGCCCCGGCTGCCTCTTAGGGGCGCCGGCACCGACCGAACCGAAACGGTCATGGGGCAGGATTGCCGGGGGCTTCCCGGCACGCTCCGCGGCATTGTCGCCCGGACGAGATCGTGCCGAAGGGTTTTGCCCTTCCCGAAGCCTCCCGCCGTCTTGCCCATGACCCGCTTCTTCTAAAAGAGCCCCGCGATAGCGTGCCGCCCATCCAGGCCGGCAGGTCGCAGCACAAAGGCAATTTTCATGTTCAATGCCCACAAAGTGCAAATCGAATGGGCGGGCCGCACGCTCACCCTCGAGACCGGCACCATCGCCCGCCAGGCTGACGGCGCGGTCCTCGCCACCTATGGCGAGACCGTCGTGCTCGCGACCGTCGTGTCGCAGAAGCAGCCGAAGCCCGGCTTCGACTTCTTCCCGCTGACCGTCAACTACCAGGAGAAGACCTTCGCCGCGGGCAAGATCCCCGGTGGCTTCTTCAAGCGCGAGGGCCGTCCGTCCGAGAAGGAGACGCTGGTCTCCCGCCTGATCGACCGTCCGATCCGCCCGCTCTTCGCCGAAGGCTACAAGAACGACACCCAGGTCGTCGTCACGGTCCTCCAGCATGACCTCGAGAACGATCCGGACGTGCTGGCCATGGTCGGCGCCTCCGCTGCGCTGACGCTGTCCGGCGTGCCCTTCATGGGCCCGATCGGCGGCGCCCGCGTCGGCTACATCAATGGCGAGTTCAAGCTGAACCCGCATGTCGACGAGATGCCTGAGTCGGAACTCGACCTTGTCGTCGCCGGCACCGATAGCGCCGTGCTGATGGTGGAATCCGAGGCGCACGAGCTGTCGGAAGAGATCATGCTCTCGGCCGTCATGTTCGGCCACCGCGGCTTCCAGCCGGTGATCGACGCGATCATCAAGCTGGCCGAGCTCGCCGCCAAGGAGCCCCGCACCCACGTCATCGCCGACAACTCCGCTCTCGAGACCGAGATGCTCGGCATGGTCGAGGGCGAGCTGCGCGACGCCTACAAGAACACCGACAAGATGGCCCGCTACACCGCCGTCGATGCGGTGAAGGCGAAGGTCATGGCCCACTTCCTGCCGGAGGGCCAGGAGCCGAAGGCGTCCAAGGAAGTCGTCGGCGCCGTCTTCAAGGAGCTGCAGGCCAAGATCGTCCGCTGGAACATCCTCGACACCGGCAGCCGCATCGACGGCCGTGACCTGTCGACGGTCCGTCAGATCGTCGCCCAGGCCGGCATCCTGCCGCGCACACACGGCTCGGCGCTGTTCACCCGCGGCGAGACCCAGGCGCTGGTCGTCGCCACGCTCGGCACGGGCGAGGACGAGCAGTTCGTCGACGCGCTGACCGGCACCTACAAGGAGACCTTCCTCCTTCACTACAACTTCCCTCCCTATTCGGTCGGCGAGACCGGCCGCATGGGTTCCCCGGGCCGTCGCGAAATCGGCCACGGCAAGCTCGCCTGGCGCGCCATCCGTCCGATGCTGCCGGGCAAGGAAGCCTTCCCCTACACGATCCGCGCCGTCTCCGAGATCACCGAGTCGAACGGCTCGTCCTCGATGGCGACCGTCTGCGGCACCTCGCTGGCCCTCATGGACGCCGGCGTTCCGCTCGGCCGTCCAGTGGCCGGCATCGCCATGGGCCTGATCAAGGAAAACGAGCGCTTCGCGGTCCTCTCCGACATCCTGGGCGACGAGGATCACCTCGGCGACATGGACTTCAAGGTGGCCGGCACCTCCGAGGGCATCACCTCGCTGCAGATGGACATCAAGATCCAGGGCATCACCGAGGACATCATGAAGATCGCCCTCGACCAGGCGAAGGGCGGTCGTCTGACCATCCTCGACGAGATGGCCAAGGCGCTCTCGACCAACCGCGCCGAGCTCGGCGAGTTCGCGCCGCGCATCGAGGTCATGATGGTGCCGACGGACAAGATCCGCGACGTCATCGGTTCGGGCGGCAAGGTGATTCGCGAGATCGTCGAGAAGACCGGCGCCAAGATCAATATCGAGGACGACGGCACGGTGAAGATCGCGTCCTCCTCGGCCAAGGAGATCGAGGCCGCCAAGAAGTGGATCCACTCGATCGTCGCCGAGCCTGAAGTCGGCGCGATCTACGAGGGTACGGTCGTGAAGTGCGTTGAGTTCGGCGCCTTCGTGAACTTCTTCGGCGCCCGCGACGGCCTCGTCCACATCAGCCAGCTCGGCGCCGAGCGCGTCTCCAAGACGAGCGACGTCGTCAAGGAAGGCCAGAAGGTCTGGGTCAAGCTGATGGGCTTCGACGAGCGCGGCAAGGTCCGCCTGTCGATGAAGGTCGTCGACCAGGCGACCGGCGAAGAGATCAAGGGCGGCGAAGAGGCGGCGTAAGCCTCTCTCTAACCCGTTGTCATCGACGAAAGGCGCGCCCGGAAACGGGCGCGCCTTTTGTTTTGTCGCTGGACAAGGCTTGGCCTTTCGCCAAATGAAGAGGCGAGGGCGGCGCCGGGCGCGGCCCGGTTGCTGCAGGCGAGGGGGAACGGGCATGCTCTATCTGGTGGCGACGCTGAAGACGGTGCCCGGCGAGCGCGCGGCGGTGGTGGCGGCGGCGCGGCCCTGCATTGAGGCGACGCGGAAGGAGCCGGGATGCTTGCGCTACGACCTCTTCGAAAGCGTCACCGACCCCGATCTGCTGACCTTCATCGAGGCCTGGGAGGACGAGGCGGCGCTCGCCCGCCACGGCACGATGCCGCATGTCCTCGCTTGGCGCGCGGCCTCGGCGCCGCACCGCACGACGACACAGCTCGAGATCATCTTCCCCGATCGCGTCGAGGTCCGATGACGCCGCTTTCCATCTTGTCCGGAGGCTCCGGGACCGCCGGCCCTGTCGAGGCTTCGGCGGGGAGGAGCCGATGAGCGCGCTTCTCGTGCGCGCGGTCGGCGCGCTCCTCGGCGGCTTCCTGTTCAGTCAGGCGAGCGAGTTCACCCAGCAGTACATGCAGCGCCTCGGCGGTGCCGCCGACGAGCTGCGCACCATCGTCCGGCGCTTCGACGACAGTGCGAGGCTAGAGGGGCTGCAGCGCGATGCGGCGATCGCGCGGCTGCGCTCGGCTGATGATGGCTTCGTGGCGCGTCAGGGCGAGGATGCGGCCAGCCTGGTCGCCCGTCAGGACGAGGTGGAGCGGCGCTATCAGAAGCTGACCGGCACCGCGCCGCTGCTCCGCCCCTTCGAGGCGCTCGCCGATCCCGACGGGACGATCCTTGCCCGCACCTTCGACGATTTTCGTCCGGCGCTGCCGATTACCGCCGACGGGCTGTTTCTCGCGGTGGCAGGCTTTGCCGGTGGCTGGGGTCTTGGGGCAGGGGCGGCCGGTGTCCACGGCATCCGCAAACGCCGACGCGCCCGACGGGCCGCAGCGCCTCATGCTGGCGGCTCGCGGCTGGCCTAGCGCTAACGACTCAATCTCCCCGGCGCCTGGCGCCGAGGGCGGTCCAGTGCCGGATGATTACTTCGCGGCCTGGGCGACGTCGACGTCCTCGGCGATGACCGCACGACGCTCCTGCGCCTTCAGCTCGTCCAGCGCGGGCATCGACATGATGTTGTAGCCGGAATCGACGTAGTGGATCTCGCCGGTGACGCCGGCGGCCAGGTCCGAAAGCAAGTAGAGGATGGCGCCGCCGACTTCGTCGATGCTGACGTTGCGGCGCAGCGGCGCGTTCTTGCGCTGGTAGCTGAACATCAGCCGCGCATCCGAGACGCCGGCGCCGGCGAGCGTGCGCACCGGGCCCGCCGAGACGGCGTTGACGCGGATGTTGCGCGGGCCGTAATCGGCGGCGAGATAGCGCACCGAGGCCTCCAGCGCGGCCTTGGCGACGCCCATGACGTTGTAGTTCGGCATCACGCGGGTGGCGCCGCCATAGGTCAGCGTCAGCAGCGAGCCGCCGGGTGCCATGATGTCGGTCGCGCGCCGGGTGATCTCGGTGAAGGAGAAGCAGGAGATCAGCATGGTGCGCGTGAAGTTGTCGCGCGTGGTGTCGGCGTAGAGGCCCTTCAGCTCGTTCTTGTCGGAGAAGGCGAGGGCGTGCACCAGGAAGTCGATCTGGCCCCATTCGGCCTTCAGCGTCTCGAACACCCGGTCGACCGAGGCGATGTCCTCAACGTCGCAGTCGAGCAGCAGCGTCGAGCCGATCTCGGCGGCGAGCGGTTTCACCCGCTTGCCGAAGGCGTCGCCCTGGTAGGTCAGCGCCACTTCCGCGCCTTGCGCGGCGAGAGCCTTCGCCGCGCCCCAGGCGATGGAATTGTGGTTGGCAACGCCCATCACGAGGCCGCGCTTGCCCTTCATCAGATCGCCCATGGAAGGCCCCTTCTTATTCTACGCATCGCGAAACCCGCGATCACATCTTGGCCCGAGCGATAGCACACCACCCGCTGCTGCGGGCGCACGTCGTATGTCCGCCCGCAACACATCGTTTGGCGAGACCTCAGTCCGCGACGCGGCGGAACACCAGCGTCGCATTGGTTCCGCCGAAGCCGAAGGAGTTCGACAGCACGGTGTTCAGCTTCACATTGTCCATCCGCTCGCGAACGATCGGAAGGTCGGCAAACTCCGGATCGATTTCGTCGATATGAGCCGACTGCACGATGAAGTCGTTCTGCAGCATCAAGAGCGAGTAGATCGCCTCCTGCACGCCCGTCGCACCCAGCGAATGGCCGGTCAGCGACTTCGTCGCCGAAATCGGCGGGATCTTGTTGCCGAAGACTTCCCGGATCGCCTGGATCTCCATCTTGTCGCCGACCGGCGTCGAGGTGGCGTGCGGGTTGATATAGTCGATCTCCGTGTCGACCGTCTCCAGCGCCATCTTCATGCAGCGCGCCGCGCCCTCGCCGGACGGAGCGACCATGTCGTGTCCGTCGGACGTCGCGCCGTAGCCGACGATCTCGGCGATGATCTTCGCGCCGCGGGCTTTCGCGTGCTCGTATTCCTCAAGCACCAAGACGCCAGCGCCGCCGGCGATGACGAAGCCGTCGCGGTCCTTATCATAGGCACGGGATGCCACCGTCGGCCGGTCGTTGAAGTCGGAGGACATGGCGCCCATCGCGTCGAAGAGGTTCGACATGGTCCAGTCGAGGTCTTCCGAGCCGCCGGCGAAGATCACGTCCTGCTTGCCGACCTGGATCGTCTCATAGGCATTGCCGATGCAATGGTTGGACGTCGCGCAGGCCGATGAGATGGAATAGTTGACGCCCTTGATCTTGAACTGGGTGGCGAGCACGGCGGAAGCCGTCGAGCTCATCGCCTTCGGCACGGCGGTCGGGCCGATGCGCTTTGGGCCGCCCTTGGTCTCCGTGATCTCGGCGGCCTCGACGATGATGCGCGTCGACGGCCCACCGGAGCCCATGATGATGCCGGTGCGCGGGTTGACGATGTCGTCTTCCGTCAGGCCGGAATCCTCGATCGCCTGCTGCATGGCGATGTAGTTCCAGGCGGTGCCCTTGCTCATGAAGCGCGCGGTGCGCCGGTCGAGCACGGCGAACGGGTCGAGGTTCGGCTCGCCCTGGACATGGCAGCGGAAGCCGTGGCTCGCATAGTCCTCGGCGAAGCTGACGCCCGAGCGGGCGTTCTTCAAGGAGTCCAGCACCGCCTCGACATCGTTGCCGATCGACGAGACGATGCCCATTCCGGTCACAACGACACGTTTCATCGCATATTCCTCCAGTGGTGCAGGGCCGCGGGCCGCCGGTCTTGCCGGTCGGCCGCGGCTGGCGCAGGGGTCAGGCCGCGGCGGGCTCTTCGTCCTTGAACAGACCGACGCGCAGGTCACTCGCCTTGTAGATCAGCACGCCATCGGCCTTGACCCAGCCTTCGGCGATGCCAAGCTTCAGACGCGAGCGCATGACGCGCTTGAACTCGACGCCGTACTCGACGAGCTTCACTTTCGGCGTCACCTGGCCCGAGAATTTGACCTCGCCGACGCCGAGCGCCCGGCCGCGGCCCTCTTCGCCGAGCCAGCCGAGATAGAAGCCGGTCAGCTGCCAGAGCGCATCGACGCCGAGGCAGCCCGGCATCACCGGGTCGCCCTCGAAATGGCATTTAAAGAACCAGAGGTCGGGATTGACGTCGAACTCGGCCTTGATCGAACCCTTGCCGAACTGGCCACCATCGGTGGTCACCTCGGTGATCCGGTCGAACATCAGCATCGGCGGCAGCGGCAGCTGCGCGTTGCCGGGTCCGAACAGCTGGCCGTGGCCGCAGGTGATCAGCTCATCGTAATCGTAATGCGTCTTGCCGGGTGCCATGATCTTCCATATCCGTCCGGACGCTGCCCCACGCCGGTTTCGGCGTCGCCTTTAGCACGGGTGCGTCCGGACACAAACCCGGCAGCGCCGCCGGCGTGCATGTCTGCCGGCAAAGCTAGGGTCACCAGATGGCGAATGAAAGTCTCCTTGGCGTTTCTCTTGTCTGGAAAGGCGGCGATGCCCGTTGAAACCCTGCGCCTGTCGGCCCTCTGCGGTCTTCTCCTCGCCGGCATGGCATCGCCCGCCGCGGCGGCCGGCGGCTGGCACGCCGAGCCGGCCGGGGCGAGTGCGCGGACGGCCGGCTATGGCGCCGGCCGCGGCTTCACGACGATCTGGATAAGCTGCGCCGGCCTGCCACCGGGGCGCCTCGCGCTGCGATTCTCAGGCTTTGCCGCCGGCCTGCCGACCGATGGAAGCTATACCGTGGTGGTCTCGGCGAACGACATCGCCTTCCTGCAGGAGACACGCCCGGTGGCGCGCGGCGACGGGGGGCATGATCTCGCCCGCACGGCGTCGCTCGGCGAGCTGCAGCCGATGATCGATGCCCTGAAGAAGGGCCGCAAGGTCGAGGTCTCGGCGCCAGCCGGCCGGGTTACCTTGCCGCTGACCGGTTCGGGCAAGGCGCTGGCGGCGCTGGAGGCGGGCTGCAGGGGATAGGACGACAGACCGCGACCCTCGTCTCGAAGAACCGCGTCCGTCGCCATACCCCCACAACGTCAGGGGAGCGCGAAATCGGAGCCGCATATGCGTTTTCCCGGCGGCCTCTCCATCTTGCCGCGACGCAGCGTTTGTGATCTCGCCACGAATTGTCTATATCTTCGGTGTTATCAGCGCTCTCCGGTGGGGCGCGCGGCATGATGGACGTGAAGATGGTGGGCAAGACGATGGAAAATCGGGGCCGTGGACAGTTCTTCTGTGTGTTCGAGCGGCTGCGGGCTGCGGGCCTGCGCCCGACCCGCCAACGCGTGGCGCTGTGCAACCTGATCTTCGGATCGGGCGACCGGCACCTCTCGGCCGAGGAACTGCACGAGGAGGCGCACCGCGCCGGCGAGCCGGTCTCGCTCGCCACCGTCTACAACACGCTGCACCAGTTCACCGATGTCGGCATCATCCGCCCGCTCACCGGCGAGGGCCAGCGCACCTATTTCGACACCAACACCTCCGATCACCATCACTTCTTCCTCGAAGAGGCGAACGAGATGATCGACATCCCGAACGGCGGCATCAAGCTCTCGGAACTGCCGGAGCCGCCGGAAGGCATGGAGATCGTCAATGTCGACGTCGTCGTGCGCCTGCGCCGCAAGGTGGCGCGTCCGGCCGACGCCTTGTCTTGAGGCTACAGGCTGTCCGCGCTTCGGTGCGGCGGCAAAGACGTTTTGAAAGCCCGGTCCTCGCGAGAGAGCCGGGCTTTTTGTTGGCCTGCGTGGTATGATGTGCCGGATCGACGGGATGCGAGGCTCAGCTTTCGAACCTCGTGATCCTCGGGGCCGTAGCCCCGGGGACCCATGCCGTCATGCCGGATGATGCCAAGAGCGGTCGAGCGCGTTCAACTCCGCGCCGAAGTGCAAGGTCCGCGGAGAGGCATGGGTCCCCGCGCTTCGCGCGAGGATGACGACATTCCGGCTTTTGGTGGACGCTGATCGGAGTGGGCGATGGAGTGCTTCGTCGTCCGGGTTCGGAAGTAACCGGCCTATCCCGCGCTGATGCGGTTCGAGCGTTCTCTTCGCATCCGGCTCTTTGCGTGCACCGGTTCCCGTGGCGCGATGGCCTAGAACCGCTCGTCGGGATAGACGCCCCAGATCTCGTGCTGGTGGACGTAGCCCTTGCGGCCGGAGACCTCGACCTCGCACCAGCCGAGGCCGCATTCGCGCACGCTGGTGATGACGCCGGGCTCGAGCTTGGCGACGAGCGTCGCGCTCTCGCCGGCGCTGTTGTGCATGTCGATGGTCGTGCTCTTGCCCTTCAGCCAGGGGGCGGCGATGGCGGTGCGCTCGCCCGAGAGCAGCGAATGGTAGACCCAGCCCTCGGTGCCCTCGCTGTCGCGCACCCGGCGCCACAGCTCGTATTCCTGCACCACTTCGACCGGCAGGCCGGGCTTCAGGTAGAGCCAGGAGACGGCGTAGTCGCGGCCCGGGCCGACGCGCAGGTTCACCCGGCCGGACTTCAGCGAGACGAAGCGCGGCAAAGCGAGCTTGGAATAGGCGCCGGTGATCGAGCCGGTTTCCTGCGCGAGCGCGGGGGCCTGCATGGCGGCGGAGGCGAGGAGGGCGGCCGTGCCGGCCAGTGCCAGGACGAAGGAACGAAGACTCAACGGAAACACTCCAGACAGGGCCTGCCGAGACAGGACCATCCCCAACGCGCCCGGAATGCTGCGATGCAGCATCGCGAGGGCACCGAACCTCTGCCGGAAACCTTTGTTTTCGGGAGGACGGCTTGCTATGGACGGGACTTCTCGACTGGTCCGATTATCGCGCGTTGAGGTTAACAAGCCCTTGAAGCGGCGAGCGGAGGAGGCACGATGACGGAGCGCCCTAGACCGGTCGTCGCGATCACGCGCCGGCTGCCCGAGCCGATCGAGGCCCGCATGGGCGAGCTGTTCGACGTCTCCTTCAACGCCAGCGACAAGCCGATGAGCCAGCCCGAGCTCGTCGCCGCGCTCCGCCGCGTCGACGTGCTGGTGCCGACGGTGACCGACCGCATCGACCGCGCCATGATCGAGCAGGCGGGCGAGCGGCTGAAGCTGATCGCCAATTACGGCAATGGCGTCGACAACATCGACGTCGAGGCGGCGCACGCGCGCGGCATCTTCGTCACCAACACGCCGAATGTCCTCAACGAGGACACCGCCGACATGACGATGGCGCTGATTCTGGCGGTGCCGCGGCGGCTGGTCGAGGGCGGCATGCGCCTCATCAGCGGGGAGCCCTGGGCCGGCTGGTCGCCGACCGCCATGCTCGGCCGCCGCCTCGGCGGCAAGAAGCTCGGCATCGTCGGCATGGGCCGCGTCGGCACCGCCGTCGCGCGGCGGGCAAAAGCCTTCGGGCTCGAGATCCACTACCACAACCGCCACCGCGTCAGCCCGAAGACCGAGGAGGCGCTCGGCGCCACCTATTGGGCGAGCCTCGATCAGATGCTGGCGCGGATGGACATCATCTCCGTCAACTGCCCGTCGACGCCGGCGACCTTCCATCTTCTCTCGGCGCGGCGGCTGGCGCTGATTCCGTCGCACGCCTTCATCGTCAACATCGCCCGCGGCGACATCATCGACCAGCCGGCGCTGATCGGCCTGATCGAGGAGGGCCGCATCGCCGGCGCCGGGCTCGACGTGTTCGAGGGCGAGCCGGCGGTCGACCGGCGGCTGATGCGGCTCGCCGAGGCGCACCGCGTCGTGCTGCTGCCGCACATGGGCTCGGCGACGATCGAGGCCCGCATCGACATGGGCGAGAAGGTGATGATCAACATCCGTGCGATGATGGACGGCCACCGCCCGCCCGACCGGATCCTGCCGGGCCGGATTTAGCGCCGGCAGATTTCGCGCAAGCGACAGCCTAGAAACTGGCGCTGCCGCCCGACGCGCCGATTTCCCCCTCAAGGGAGGAGATCGGCTCATCCTCCGACACTTGCTGCAACGCATCAGCATTTTTCCGCCCGCTCTTCGCACCCGCAAGATGGACAAGCCGGGCCCGCACGGTCGATCCTTGCCGAAAAGCATTCGGGGAGGAACGGCATGAGCGAGACCATGGAACGGCCGGCGGTGGTATCGAGCCCGGCGCGCGGGGCGGTCGAGACCTGGCTGGCGGCCTTCGAGGCCGCGCTGGTCGCCGGGGACGCGAAGGCGGCCGCTGCTTTGTTCAACGCCGAGAGCTACTGGCGCGACCTCGTCAGCTTCACCTGGAACATCAAGACCGTCGAAGGTCCCGAAGGGGTCGAGGACATGCTGTCGGCGGTCCTTGCCGACGTGAAGCCAAGGAATTTCCGCATCGAGGAGGAGCCTTCGGAGGCTGGCGGCGTCACCGAGAGCTGGATCACCTTCGAGACCGCGGTGGCCCGGGGCCGCGGCCATCTCCGGCTGAAGGACGGCAAGGCCTGGACCCTCCTCACGACCATGACCGAGCTGAAGGGGCACGAGGAGAGGATGGGCGAGCGCCGCCCGATGGGCGCCGAGCACGGATCGGCCAAGGGGCGCACATCCTGGCTGGAGCAGCGGCAGGCGGAGGCCGAGGCGCTCGGCCGCACCACCCAGCCGGAAGTGCTGGTGATCGGTGGCGGCCAGGGCGGCCTCGCGCTCGGCGCGCGGCTGCGCCAGCTCGGCGTCTCCACCATCATCGTCGACAAGCACGAACGGCCCGGCGACGCCTGGCGCAAGCGCTACAAGTCGCTCTGCCTGCATGATCCCGTCTGGTACGACCACCTGCCCTACATCGATTTCCCGAAGAACTGGCCGGTCTTCGCCCCGAAGGACAAGATCGGCGACTGGCTGGAAATGTACGCCAAGGTGATGGAGCTCAACGTCTGGAACTCCACCGAGGCGAAGACGGCACACTGGGACGAGGCCCGGAAAGAGTGGAACGTCACCGTCGTCCGCGGCGGCGAGGAGATCGTCCTGCGGCCGAAGCAGCTGGTCTTCGCCACCGGCATGTCGGCGAAACCGAACCTCCCGACCTTCAAGGGCATGGAGCGCTTCAAGGGCGAGCAGCACCATTCCTCGGTCCATCCGGGCCCCGACGCCTGGGCAGGCAAGAAGGCCGTGGTGATCGGCTCCAACAATTCCGCGCACGACATTTGCGCGGCCCTCTGGGAAGCCGGCGCCGACGTCACGATGGTGCAGCGTTCGACCACCCACATCGCCCGCTCAGAGACGCTGATGACCGAGAGCCTCGGCCCGCTCTACTCCGAGCAAGCGCTCGCCAATGGCGTCACCACCGCCAAGGCCGACCTCATCTTCGCCTCGCTGCCCTACCGGATCATGCACGAGTTCCAGATCCCGGTGGCCAACCGCATGCGCGAGGTCGACGCAGACTTCTACGCGGCGCTGGAAAAGGCCGGCTTCATGCTCGACTTCGGCGCCGATGATTCCGGCCTGTTCATGAAGTACCTCCGCCGCGGCTCCGGCTACTACATCGACGTCGGCGCCAGCCAGCTGATCATCGACGGCAAGATCAAGCTCAAAAGCGGCGTTGAGGTCGAGGAGATCACCGAGACCGGCGTCAGGTTCGCCGACGGCTCGGAGCTTCCGGCCGACCTCATCGTCTACGCCACCGGCTACGGCTCGATGAACGGCTGGGTCGCCGACCTCGTCGACCGCGAGACCGCCGACCGGGTCGGCAAGTGCTGGGGCCACGGGTCCAACACGCCGAAGGATCCGGGCCCCTGGGAGGGCGAGCAGCGCAACATGTGGAAGCCGACGCAAGTGGAAGGCCTCTGGTTCCATGGTGGCAATTTGCACCAGTCCCGGCATTACTCGCAGTTCCTGGCGTTGCAGCTGAAGGCCCGGGCGGAGGGGATTGCGACGCCGGTGTACGGGCTGCAGGAAGTGCACCACACGCGTTGAGCGGGGTGCGGCGCGTTGGCCGGATCGGGCAGGGCGCGGATCACCGCCGGGCTATCCCGCGCGTGACTACGTTTCCCTCGTCATCCTGGGCTCGATCCGGCAGCATCCGCCATCCCTCTCCAGTACCCAACAACCTTTCCCGTCGTCATCCCGGACTTGATCCGGGATCCATTCCAAACTGTTGAACGAACGGGGTAAGGGGCAACATTCCCTTCTGCGGCGGACTGCAGCGGAGCCGCGGAGGAATGGATCCCAGCGAAACCTCGGTTTCGCAGAGATCAAGTCCGGGATGACGAACTTTCAACCTCGGCACCCTCTCCATGCCCGGCCTCAGCTTTTCGCAACCCGACGCCGGTACCGCACCGTCTCGAACCGCATCTCCAGCGTGTCGACCATCAGCAGGCGGCCGACCAGCGGCTCGCCGATGCCGCAGGCGAGTTTGATGGCTTCCGTGGCGGCCAGCGTGCCGAGGATGCCGGTGACGACGCCGAGGATGCCGGCCTCGGCGCAGGAGGGCACCAACCCCGCGGGCGGCGCTTCCGGGAAGAGGTCGCGGTAGCCGGGATGGCGCGCGCCCTCCGGCGACGTCGCATAGGGCATGAGCACCGTCAGCGAGCCGGAGAAGCGGTTTACCGCGGCCGTCACCAGCGGGCGCTCGGCGGCCTCGCAGAGGTCGGCCAGGGCGTAGCGGGTGGCAAAGTTGTCGGAGCCGTCGATGACAAGGTCGTAGGCGGCGACGATATCAGCGCCGTTGGCGGCGTCGAGGCGCAGCTTGTGCGGCACCACGGTGACGTGCGGGTTGAGGGCCGCGACCGCTGAGGTGGCGCTGTCGAGCTTGGAGCGGCCGATGTCGGCGGTGCCGTGCAGCACCTGCCGCTGGAGGTTGGAGAGCGAGACCGTGTCGTCGTCGACGATGCCGATCGTGCCGACGCCGGCGGAGGCGAGATACAGCACCACCGGCGAGCCGAGCCCGCCGGCGCCGATCACCAGCATTTTCGCCCGCTTCAGCCGCTGCTGGCCGGGGCCGCCGACCTCCGGCAGCACGATGTGGCGGGCGTAGCGGGAGAGCTCGTCGGCAGACAGCGGCGGCGGCGGATTTGCAGAGGGGGCGGCGGACATCGGAACCGGCAGAGCCTTGGCGGTGGGGATGGTCGTAGCCGGGTCGGCGGGGTCGGCCGGGTCAGCCAGGTCGGCGGGGACGAGCGGCGGATTTTGATGGCTCATGAGATCGTCCCCTGGTCGACCGTCAGGTGCTGCGCGCGGTCGCCCAGCGCCTCGAAGAGGGAGGCGTCGGTGCCGGTCATGAAGGCCTGCACGTCGAGGTGCTCGATGATGTCGAAGAGGCCGGCGCGGCGGCCGGGATCGAGGTGGGCGGCGACCTCGTCGAGGAGGAGCACCGGGCCGATGCCGCTCATCGCCCGGACGAGGCCGGCATGGGCGAGCACGAGGCCGATCAAGAGCGCCTTCTGCTCGCCGGTGGAGGAGAGGGCGGCCGGCATCGCCTTGGCGCGGTGGGTGATGAGGAGGTCGGCGCGGTGCGGGCCCTCGAGCGTGCGCCCCGCGGCGCGGTCGAGCGGCCGCTGCCGGGCGAGCCGCTCGGCGGCCTCGTCCTCGAGGTCGACGGCGGGGCGGGCGAGATCGTCGAAGCCGTAGCCGCTGGTCAGCGCCAGGTCCGCCTTCGGAAACGGGCTGTCGTCGGTCGAGGCGCCGATCATCGTTCTGAGCAGACCGACCAACTCGTGCCGGGCGATGGCGATGGCGATGCCGAGCTCGGCGAGCTGCGCCTCGAGGCCGGCGAGCCAGGCATCGTCCTGTCGCCCGTCGGCGAGCAGCCGGTTGCGCTGGCGCATCGCCCGCTCGTAGTCCAAGGCCCTTCGGCCATGCGCGGGATCGACGGTCAGCACGAGGCGGTCGAGGAAGCGGCGCCGGTCGCCGGAGGGGCCGGTGAAGAGGCCGTCCATCGCCGGGGTCAGCCAGAGGATGCGGAGATGGTCGAGGAGCTCGTCGGCCGATTTCGCTTGCGTCTCGTCGATCCTGACGGTGCGGGCGAGCCCGTTGCCCGCCTCGGGGCGGACGAGGGTGGCGAGCTGCAAGGTGTCATCGCCGAAGGTCAGGTCGGCGCGGACCGAAAAGCCGCCGCTGCCGCCGGCGCGGATCATGTCGGCATAGGCGGCGCGCCGAAGGCCGCGGCCGGGGGTCAGCAGCGAGACCGCTTCCATGAGGTTGGTCTTGCCGGCGCCGTTGTCGCCGGCCAGCACCACGAAGCGTGCGGCAAGGTCGACCTGCAAGGTCGCATAGTTGCGGAAGTCGACGAGGCGGAGCGCCGAGAGATGCGACATGGTCTTGCCGGTGGTAACGGGCGGAGCATGGGCCAGCCCTAAGACGCCGTCGTCATCCGCGCGGGCCTTGTCGTTGCGGACGGTCGGGACCGCGTTCTCCGTGGCCGAGATACCGGTCGCCGGGATCAGCGTGACGGTGCCCGTCACACCCGCATGGGCATGAGGACGTAGAGCGTGCCGTCGTCGCCGCCGTCCTTGATGAGGGTGGGCGACCCGGGATCGGCGAGCATGAAGACGGCGGTGTCGCCGGAGAGCTGCCCGG
Organism: Mesocryomonas lacus; assembly: GCF_055730105.2. Classification (NCBI taxonomy): domain Bacteria; kingdom Pseudomonadati; phylum Pseudomonadota; class Alphaproteobacteria; order Hyphomicrobiales; family Aurantimonadaceae; genus Mesocryomonas; species Mesocryomonas lacus. The sequence goes on along the minus strand of NZ_JBUZWF020000001.1, from coordinate 882,447 downwards.
TGATGTCGAGGAGATAGCGGGCGTTGAAGCCGATCTCAATGTCGTCGGACTCGTAGCCGACGGCGAGCTCTTCCGTCGCGGTGCCGGCGTCCGGGCTGTTCACCGTGAGGGTCAGCTGGCCGTTGGTGACGGCGAGCTTCACCGCGCGGCCGCGCTCGGACGAGATGGTGGAGACGCGGTCGACGGCGGCCGAGAAGGTCTGCCGGTCGAGCGTCAGCTCCTTGTCGTTGTTCTGCGGGATGACGCGCTGGTAGTCGGGGAAGGTGCCGTCGATCAGCTTCGAGGTCATCACCACCGGGCCGATGGTGAAGCGGATCTTGGAATCGGAGAGCTCGACGAGGATCTCATCGTCGCCACTGTCGAGAAGCTTCTGCAGCTCGCCGACCGTCTTGCGCGGGATGATGATGCCCGGCATGCCCTCGGAGCCGGCGGGTGCCTCCATCTCGGCCCGCGCCAGGCGGTGGCCGTCGGTGGCGACGGCGCGCAGACGCAGCGAGCCCTCGGACTCGATGGTGTGGAGGAAGATGCCGTTGAGGTAGTAGCGCGTCTCCTCTGTCGAGATCGCGAACTGGGTGCGCTCGACGAGGCGGCCGAGGGCGGAGCCCTTCAGCTTGAACGTGTGCGAGAAGACGCCGGCGGTGATGTCGGGGAAGTCGGATTCGGGCAGGCACTGCAGGCGGAAATTCGAGCGGCCGGAGGTCACCGTCATCTGGTTGCCGTCGGCGTTCGTCGCGAGCTTTACCTCGGAGCCGTCGGAGAGCTTGCGCACGATGTCGTAGAGAAGGTGCGCCGGCACCGTCGTCGCGCCCTCCTGCTCGCCGTTCGCCGCCACCGTCTCGGTGATCTCGAGGTCGAGGTCGGTCGCCTTCAGGCGGAGCGCGCCGTCCTCGGTCTTGACAAGGACATTGGACAGGATCGGGATGGTGTTGCGCCGCTCGACCACGCGGTGGACGTGGCCCAGCGTCTTCAGAAGGTTGGAACGCTCGATGATGATACGCATGGGAGACAACCATTTCTTTCGGAGGAGCGCCGGCATCCGGTTCGCGGCAAGCGTTCGGGCGTCGTGGTTTCCCCGCGGGAGTGCGAACCTTTTAGAGGCTGCAGCACGGCTTGAAAAGCCTTGCGCCGCACAGTCGAGACAGATGCGCCGGCGGCCCGCAGAAGCGGAGCGCCGGCGCTGGTTCGGTGACGCTGTCGGCCCGCCGAAACCGGCTGGGCAAGACAGGCCTATTCCTCGATCATGCGGCGGATGAGGTCGAGCTCCTCGCCGAGCTTCTCGTCCTTAGCTCGCTCGCCCTCGATCTTGCGCACGGCGTGCAGCACCGTTGTGTGGTCGCGTCCGCCAAAACGGCGGCCGATCTCCGGCAGCGAGCGCGGCGTCATGGTTTTCGCCAGGTACATCGCGATCTGCCGCGGGCGGACGATGGTGCGGGTACGGCGGGCGGAGAGGATGTCGGTGCGCGTCACGTTGTAGTGGCGCGAGACGAATTTCAGGATGTCCTCGATGCGGATCCGCTTCTCGCCATTGGTGCGGGTCAGCGAGTTCAGGAGGTCGTCGAGGTGGTCGGCCGACAGCGGCTGGCCGACGGCGTGGCGGAAGGCGATCTGGTTGAACGCGCCCTCGAGGTCGCGGCCGGAGCCGATCACCCGGCGGGCGATGGTGTCGACCACCTTCTCGTCGATCAGGAAGCTCGGATCCTCGACCTTCAGCGCGTCGACGCGGTTGGTGAGGATTTCCTTGCGCATGTCGAAATCGGGCGAGACCATCTCGATGGCGACGCCGCCCGACAGGCGCGAGCGCACCCGGGCATCGAGCGATTCCAGCTCGAAGGCCGGGCGGTCGGCGGCGACGATCACCTGCCGCGCGGAATCGATCAGCGCGTTGAGGAGATGGCAGAACTCCTGCTGGATCGACTTGCCTTGCAGGAACTGCATGTCGTCGATGATCAGGATGTCGATGCCGCGCAGATTCTCCTTGAAGTCGAGCGCCTGGTTGTCGCGGATCGCGGTGGCAAAGCGCCACATGAAATATTCGGCGGTGAGGTAGACGACGCGCGGCTGGTCGGCGCGCCGGGTCGCGGCATTGGCGATCGCCTGCAGCAGGTGGGTCTTGCCAAGGCCGACATTGGCGTGGACGAAGAGCGGGTTGAAGCGCACCGACTGCGGGCCGTTTTCGGCGATCGCCTTGGCGGCGGCGAGTGCCACGCGGTTCGAGGTGCCCTCGACGAAGGTGTCAAAGACGTAGCGGTTGTCGAGCGGCGAGCCGAAGGAGGTGCCGTTGTGGTGGCGGTCGCGGGCCGAGAAGTCGGCCGTGCGCTCCAGCGCCGGATGCGAGGCGTGGCTGGCGGCCGGCACGTCCATAATGCCCGGTCCGCGCGCGGCCGGCTTGGCGATCTCCGTTACCTCGCGCATCGCCTGGTTGGCGGCCGGGCCGCTGCGCACGGCGGTGCGCACGGCAATGTCGACCTTCAGCGTGCCCGGCACTTCCTCGGCGAAGATGGCCAGCAGCATGTCGGAATAGTGCGAGTTGATCCAGGTCTTCAGGAAGGCGGTCGGCACCGACAGGCGGACGGAGCCCTTGCCCATCTCGTCGATCTTCATCCGCTCGAACCAGCTGGCATAGATGTCCTTGCCGAGCTGTGCCTGCAGGCGGGCCTTGACGCGCAGCAAGATCTCGCCGTCGCTCTTGGGTCCGACTACCTGCATTTCCTTCATTCCGTTACCCGTTCCCTGTCCCTGCGGGACCGTTTTCTGTTCGACCGAGGCCGACCGCATGAAGGGCAGCACCGAGGGTGCCGTCCCGGCCGTTGCCGCGACGGCGCTCATCGCTGCGCCCAGGGCAGGTCCGCGGCCTTCCAGCCGGCGGTGGTCCCGCGGTGTCCCTCATCGTCCGGTGGTCCCTCGAAGCCGTCGAGGACGTTATAGCAGTGCTGAAAGCCGGCGGCGGTCAGCGCGGCGGCGCTGGCCATGCTGCGCACACCCGACCGGCAGAGGAAGTACAGCTTCGATGCCTCGCTGCCACCGAGCTCCGCAACGCGGGCGGCGACCTTCTCAGCAAAGCGCGGATCGACGGCCATCGAGGGGAAGACCTGCCATTCCTGAAACAGCTGGCGCTCGGTCGCGGGAAGGCGGGGAAAGCCGACATAGGTCCATTCGGCGGACGTGCGGACGTCGATCAGGAAGGCGTCGGCCTCTTGGCTGACGGCTTCCCAGCAGGCGCCGACGGTCACGTCGCCCGAATATGGAGTGCTCATGGAAAATCCCCCGGCAGCAAGGTCCTGTCCGAACCCGCTTGCGTGTCTTCGAAATATCGTTGGTATGGCTCGGGTTAAGATGCCCGAAATACTTGCCAAAACCTTAAGGCTTGGCACCTTCTGACTTGCTGAAGGATTTAAGATATTCTGGGGCTGATGAACTTACTGGAAAACACGCTTCGTCCCCACGTTTCGTCTTTTCGCTCTCTTGCCTGAGGTTTGAAACTACGCAAGCGCCGGCGCTCGGGCAAGCCGAGTCTGCGATGAATCGTTGAACGGGTGGGGCCGGTGTGGCGGACTCGTCATGCGCGCAAGAGGGTGGCTGGGGGTAATCCCCTGATTCCTCTGGAAAATCATAAACCCGACAAACTAAACCCGGGGGACAAGGTTTAAATTTTGGGAATCTTGTAGAGGCCCGCTTGACTCAAGGGCTTACGAAAATTTGGTTAGCCGACCCCATCGCCGGAAATCGCGACCTGTCGCAACGTATTGAAATCAATAAATAAATTATGTCGTTGATGGCGGAGGTCGATACGGCGGCAACCTGCTGATGACAGTGGCGTGACACGCCTCTAATTGCGCCATGAATCAAAAAGGCCCGGCAGAGCCGAGCCTTTCGAACAGAAGATGTAGGCGTGTTACGCGGTCGCGGCTTCGCCCGTGCTCTTCACCCGGCCCGACAGGCGCGAGATCTTGCGGGAGATGGTGTTCTTGTGGAACACGCCGCGCGAGACAGCGCGCATCAGCTCGGGCTCGGCAACCTTGAACGCGGCCTGGGCAGCATCCTTGTCACCCGACAGGATGGCTTCCTCGACCTTGCGCAGGAAGGTCCGAACGCGCGAGCGGCGGTTCTTGTTGACCTCGGTGCGACGGGCGATCTTGCGCGTGGCCTTCTTGGCCGATGGCGTATTGGCCATGACTGGACTCTCTTGTCTGTGGTTGCCGGGGGCCTGCAGCCTTGGTCCGGACCGGACCAGAGCGCGAGCACATACGGCCCCTTCTGGCGCCGCCGAATATCGAGCGGCTTATAGGCAAGCCGCGCGGCCGCGTCAACATCTAACCGGACTGGCGGCAGCGCCCGATCGCGATTTTCGCCGATCAGCGGTTCCGGAAAACCGCCGGCCGCTTTTCGATGAAGGCCGCCATGCCCTCGCTCTGGTCGTCCAGCGCAAAGGTCGAGTGGAACAGCCGGCGCTCGAAACGCAGTCCTTCGGCAAGAACGGTCTCGAAGGCGCGGTTGACGGACTCCTTGGCCATCATCACCGAGGGCTGCGAGAAGCCGGCGATCTTCTCGGCCGCAGCAATCGCTTCCTTCAACAGGTCGGCCGCCGGGACGATGCGCGCGACGAGCCCGCATCGCTCGGCTTCGACAGCGTCCATCATCCGGCCGGTGAGGACGAGATCCATCGTCTTGGCCTTGCCGATCGAGCGTGCCATGCGCTGCGTGCCGCCCATGCCGGGCAGGACACCCAGCGTGATCTCGGGCTGGCCGAAACGGGCATTGTCAGCCGCGATGATGAAGTCGGCCATCATTGCCAATTCGCAGCCGCCGCCGAGCGCATAGCCGGCGACGGCGGCGATCATCGGTTTGCGGAAGCAGGCGACCTCTTCCCAGCCGCGGGCAAAATCGTCGGCATAGGCCTCGACGAAGGAGAGGGCCTGCATCTCCTTGATGTCGGCGCCGGCGGCAAAGGCTTTTTCCGATCCGGTCAGCACCACGGCGCCGATGGCGTCGTCGAGGCCGAGAAGGCGGAGGGCGTCGAGGAGCTCGGCGAGCAAGGTCGCGTTCAGCGCGTTGAGGGCTTGCGGACGGTCCAGCGTCACCAACCCGACCCGGCCGCGGGTCTCGACCCGGATCGTCTCATAGGCCATCGACCGTCTCCCTCAACTCACCGCGCGGCATTTATAGCTGAACTCTCGGCGCGCCGCATTCCGCGAGGCGCCAGATCGCAGGCGCCGAAGATAGCGGTTCGGCCGCGCCCGGCAAGCGTAGGCCCTCGCGGGGCCGCCGCGCTATCCCTGGCAGACCGGGCAGAAAAACGTCGAGCGGCCGGACTGCACCACCCGCCGCACGATGCCGCGACAACCCTCGTGCCGGCAAGGCTCGTCTTCGCGGCCGTAGACCGCGAAGCTGTGCTGGAAATAGCCGAGGGAGCCGTCGGCCTGGCGGTAGTCGCGCAGCGACGAGCCGCCGGCGGCGATGGCGTCGGCGATGGTCTCGCGGATCTGCACGGCGAGGTTGTCGAGCCGCACCGTCGGGCGTCCGTCCTTCTTCACCAGCGTGCCCGCGAGCCGGCGCGGCGACAGGCGGGCACGCCACAGCGCCTCGCAGACATAGATGTTGCCGAGGCCCGCGATGATCTTCTGGTCAAGCAGCACCGCCTTCAACGGCGCCGCCTTGCCGGCGAACAGCGGCGCCAGCAGCGCCCCGTCCAGCGCATTGCCGGTCGGCTCGATGCCGAGGCCCTTGAAATGGGGGTGCGCGGCAAGGTCGGCGGCCGGCTGCAGCGTCATGTAGCCGAAACGGCGGGGATCGTTGAAGACGATCGACAGCCGGCCCCATTGCGGCTGCTCGATGTGGAAGAGAACGTGATCGTGCGTGCGGCTCTCGGACCTCGGGTGGTGGAACACGCCGGGAGTCAGCGTGTCGTCGGAGGTCTCGATGCGGAACGAGCCGGACATGCCGAGGTGCATCGCGAGGACGAGGTCGGCGGGCGTGTCGGCGACATGGGCGAGCAGATATTTCGCCCGGCGCGACAGGCTGTCGATCCGCCGGCCCTCCAGCCGCGCGGCAAATCCGTCGGGGAGGGGAAAGCGCAGGTCCGGCCGGCGCAGCTCGACCCGGCGGATCACGGCACCCTCCATGAAGGGCTGCAGGCCGCGGCGGACGGTCTCTACCTCTGGCAATTCCGGCATGGCTGATTAAGTCCTCGGGCAGGGCATGGCGCTGCAGACATGGCCTCTTCGGCGAGGTTCCGCTAGAGGATCGGTCGAAGCCGGCCGTGGCGGGCCTTTTCCGCCGGACGAACCCGTAACGAGATGGACTTCCAATGTCGCAGAGCCGAGTGACCGGTGCCGAGGGAATGGAAACCACCTATGGCTTCCAGGCCGTGGGCGGCGCCGAGGAGAAGCAGGCGCGGGTGAACGAGGTCTTCCACCGCGTCGCCGAGCGCTACGACCTGATGAACGATTTGATGTCGGGCGGGCTACACCGGGTGTGGAAGTCGGCGATGGTGAACTGGCTGGCGCCCTCCAAGCGTCCGGGCTGGACCTTTCTCGACGTTGCCGGCGGCACTGGCGACATCGCCTTCCGCATCATTGAGGCCTCGCGTGGCGAAGCGCGGGGCACGGTGCTCGATATTAACGGCTCGATGCTGGCGGTGGGCGCCGAGCGGGCGGCCAAGCTGAAGCTCGACGACAAGCTGACCTTCATCGAGGGCAATGCCCAAAGCCTCGGCCTGCCCGATCAGAGCTTCGACGCCTACACCATCGCCTTCGGCATCCGGAACGTCCCGCGCATCGACCTTGCGCTCGCGGAAGCCTACCGCGTGCTGAAGCCCGGCGGCCGGTTCCTCTGCCTCGAATTCTCCGAGGTCGACATGCCCGTGCTCGACAAGGTCTACGAGGCTTGGTCGTTCAAGGCGATTCCGGCGATCGGCAAGGCGGTGGCGGGCGACCGCGAGTCTTATGAGTATCTGGTGGAGTCCATCCGCCGCTTTCCCAACCAGGCGAATTTCGAGACGGCCATCCGCAGTGCCGGCTTCGAGCGGGTGACGCATCGCAATTTCTCCGGCGGCATTGCGGCGCTGCATTCTGGCTGGAAGCTCTAGGGGTGGTGAACCCGCTCTCCGGCACGCTGGCGCTGATGCGGGCAGCCTACGTGCTCGCCCGCGAGGGCGTCGTCACCTCGCTGCCCGCCGATGGACTGTCGGCCGGCCCGCTTCTCGCCTATCGCCTGGCCGGCCTCATCGAGCGCAAGTCGGCGGACGAGGCGGAACGGTCGGAGAAGCTGTCGCGGGCGCTGAACCGGCTCGGGCCTTCCTACGTCAAGCTCGGCCAGTTCCTGGCGACGCGGCCGGATCTTGTTGGCCTGAAGATCGCGGGCGAACTGTCGAGCCTGCAGGACAGCGTGCCGCCGTTCCCGAAGGCGGAGGCGATCGCTGAGATCGAAACGACGCTCGGGCGGCGGATCGACGATCTCTTCACCGAATTCGGCGAGGTGGTGGGCGCCGCCTCGATCGCCCAGGTGCACCGGGCGCGCACGCGCGACCGCAACGGCGTCGAGCGCGAGGTCGCCGTCAAGGTGACGCGGCCGGGAGTGCGCGTCCGGTTCAAGCGCGAGCTCGACAGCTTCGCCTTCATCGCCCGCACGCTCGAGCGCTTCGTGCCGAGCACCCGCCGGCTGCGGCCGATGGCGGTGGTAGAGACGCTGGCGCAGTCGACCCGCATCGAGATGGACCTTCGCCTCGAGGCGGCGGCCTCCTCGGAAATGGCCGAGAACGTCGCCGACGATCCGCACTTCCGCGTGCCGGCGATCGACTGGGAGCGCACCGGGCGCGACGTCCTGACCATGGAATGGGTCGACGGCATCAAGATGAACGACGTGCGCGCCGTCGCCGCGGCGGGGCACGACCTGCCGGCGCTCGGCGTCAACGTCGTCCAGTCTTTCCTGCGCCATTCGATGCGCGACGGCTTCTTCCACGCCGACATGCACCCCGGCAATCTCTTCGTCGGCCCGGACGGCACGATCATCGCGGTCGACCTCGGCATCGTCGGCCGGCTCAGTGCGGACTCCCGTCGGTTCCTGGCCGAGATCCTCTACGGCTTCATCCGGCGCGACTATCGGCGCGTCGCGGAAGTGCATTTCGAGGCCGGCTACGTGCCGCGCAGCCAGGATGTGCTAAGCTTTGCGCAGGCGCTGCGGGCGATCGGCGAGCCGATCCACGGCCAGCCCGCCGAGACGATCTCGATGGGCCATCTCCTGACGCTGCTGTTCGAGGTGACCGAGCTCTTCGAGATGAAGACGCGTCCCGAGCTGATCCTCCTGCAGAAGACCATGGTCGTGGTCGAGGGCGTTGCGCGCTCCTTCGATCCGAAGTTCAACATGTGGGTCGCCGCCGAGCCGGTGGTCACGGAATACATCCTCTCCGAGCTCGGGCCGGCGGCGAAGCTGCGCGATGCGCGCAAGGGGCTGGAGGCGCTGATGCGCATCGCCAAGCGCCTGCCGGAGTTCGCCGACGGGATCGAAATCCTGGCGCAGCAGATGCCGGAGCTGATCGAGAACGGCATTCGCATCAACGACGACACGCTGGTCGACCTCGCCAAGGACACCAAGCTCGGCATCCTCTCCGGCCACATCGCGCAATGGGTGACGGCGCTGGCGCTGGTCGGGATCGCGGTCGGGCTGCTGATGTAGACGGCGCGCGTTGCCAGCCCTAGACTTCGCCTGATTAGGCGGGAGGATGAGGCATGGCGAGCATGACGATCCGCAACATCGACGAGCGCGTGATGCAGGCGCTGGAGGCGCAGGCGGAACGCAAGGGCGTGCCGGTCGAGGATGAGGCGCGGCGGGTTCTGGGCGACGCGGTGGAGCGGAGCTCGCCTGAGCCTGAAACTGTCGAGTGGGCCTTGAAGTTTCTTCGCAATCCCAAGAGTGGAGCGGGCCCCGGGGCCGACTTTCGGTTGCCTCCGCGCAGCAATGATCGGGAGGCGGAGCTAAAGATTCTTCTCTCCTTTGGCCAGCGACTCTCAGAGCCTTTTGACTTGAAGGTCTTCAGCGACGCCCTGTCCGACGGTACGGAGTGATCGCAATCGATACCTCCGCCTTGGTATCGGTGCTCAACAAGGAGCCCTGTGCCGAGCGCGTCCTAGCATGCGCGCTCGATGCCGACATCGTGCTGATGTCGGGCGGGACAGCGCTGGAGCTGGCAATCGTCGTGCAGGCGAAATGGGGAACCCGTGGCAGTGCCCTGAAGGTATTGCTGCTCGATCGATTGCGCGTCGAGCCGGTCGATGTCGATGCGCAGCAGGTACGCATCGCCATCGACGCCTATTCCCGTTATGGCCAGGGAACAGGCAGTCCCGCCCGGCTGAATTTCGGCGACTGCTTCGCCTATGCGCTGGCGAAGGCAAGAGACCTACCTTTGCTCTTTGTGGGAGACGATTTCGTGCACACAGACCTGCGGCAGGCGCTCGCGTGACCCTTTCCGGCCAGCGCGTCCTCCTCATCGTCGGCGGCGGCATCGCGGCCTACAAGGTGCTGGACTTGATCCGGCGGCTGCGCGAGCGCGGGGCGGCCGTGGTGCCGGTGATGACGGCGGCGGCGGCCGAGTTCGTGACGCCGCTGTCGGTCGGCACGCTCGCGGCGTCGCGGGTCTATGGCGAGCTGTTCGACCGCGAGGACGAGACGGATGTCGGGCACATCCGGCTCGCCCGCGGCTGCGACGCCGTCATCGTTGCGCCGGCGACGGCGGACCGGATGGCGCGGCTGGCGGCGGGCCTTGCCGACGATCTCGCCGGTGCTGTGCTGCTTGCGACGCGGGCGCCGGTGCTGATGGCGCCGGCGATGAACCCGGCGATGTGGAGCCACCCCGCGACCGCCCGCAATCTGCAGCAGCTGGAGGCCGACGGCATCCGCTTCGTCGGGCCGAAGGGCGGCGAGATGGCGGAGGCGAACGAGGCGGGCCTCGGGCGGATGGCCGAGCCGCTGGAGATCGTCGCCGCGCTCGAGGCACTGCTCCAGCCGGCCGCCCAGCCGCTCGCCGGCAAGCGCGTGGTGGTGACCTCCGGCCCGACGCACGAGCCGATCGACCCCGTGCGCTACATCGCCAACCGCTCCTCCGGCCGGCAAGGCCATGCGATTGCCGGCGCGCTGGCGCGGCTCGGCGCCGATGTCGTGCTGGTCTCCGGCCCGGTCACGATCCCGCCGCCTGCGGGCGTGGCGACGGTGGCCGTCGAGACGGCGCGCGAAATGCTGGCGGCGGTCGAGGCAACGCTGCCGGTGGATGTCGGCGTCTTCGTCGCGGCGGTGGCGGACTGGCGGACGGCGGATGAGGCGCCGATCAAGCTGAAGAAAGGCGCCGAGGCGCCGGCGCCGCTGGCGCTGGCGGAAAACCCCGACATCCTCGCCACCATCGGCCATCATCGTGAGCGACCGGCGCTGGTGGTCGGCTTTGCCGCCGAGACCAACGACCTCCTTGCCAACGCCATCTCGAAGCTCGACCGCAAGGGCGCCGATATCATCGTGGCGAACGACGTGTCGCAAGGCGAGGGGCGCCAGGGCGTGATGGGCGGGACGACCAACACCGTCCACCTCGTCTCTCGGTCCGGCAGCGAGCCCTGGCCGGAAATGACCAAGGAAGCGGTCGCCGAGCGCCTTGCGCAGCGCATCGCCGACCTCCTGACGGCCGCTCCGACAGCCTGAGCCGTGCCCAGCCGATCCTTCCAGCGAGATGCAAGATGACCCAGCCGATCGTTCACCTGAAGCGCCTGCCGCACGGCGCCGGCCTGCCGCTGCCGTTCTACCAGACGGCCGGCTCGGCGGGGGCGGACCTGACGGCAGCGCTCTCTGAGCCGCTGACGATCGCACCGGGCGGACGAGCGCTGGTGCCGTCCGGCTTCTGCTTCGCGGTGCCGGAAGGTTTCGAGATGCAGGTGCGGCCGCGCTCGGGGTTGGCCGCCAAGCACGGCGTCACCGTGCTGAATTCCCCCGGCACGGTCGACAGCGACTATCGCGGCGAGGTGATGGCGATCCTCGTCAACCACGGGCCGGACGCGTTCACCATAAGGCATGGCGACCGCATCGCCCAGATCGTCATCGCGCCCGTGGTGCTTGCGGCGTTCGCCGAGGCCGAAGAACTGCCGGAGACCGCACGCGGCATGGGTGGCTTCGGCTCGACCGGCGTCTGATGCCTGGCGGCGCCTCCGGGTTGGTGATCAGGCTGAGCCGATGCGGCGCGCGGAGTTCTGGTCTGCCGGGGCGGCAGTGGCCGCCGGCCCGCCGAGGGTGCGGGTCGCCCGCCCTGGGTCGCCATGCCGCTGGAACGGCAGCGGCTGGAGATTGACCAGCCTGACGCGGTTTCGCCCGCTCTTCTTCGCCCGGTAGAGGTTCGCGTCGGCCGAGCGGTAGAGCGTTTCGTAGGGCACCGCCTGCTCGAAAGTGACGCCGCCCATGCTGACGGAGAGCTGCTGCTTGTACTGCAGCGTGCCGACGCTCAGCGCGTGGATGGCAAGGCGCAGCCGCTCGGCAACCACCATCGCCTCCTCATAGCCCGCCCCGCGCAGGAGAATGCCGAACTCTTCGCCGCCGATGCGGCCGACGATGTCGTCGCGCCGCACCGAGCCCCGGAGCGTGGCGGCGATCGCCACCAGCGCCTGGTCGCCGACGGGGTGGCCGAGCCGGTCGTTGATCCGCTTGAAATGGTCGGCATCGACGATCAGCAGCGTCGAGGGCCGCTTGTCGCCGGCCCGCCGCCCAAGGACCTGGATCGCCTCCTCCACCCCGGTCTTGAAGGCCGTGCGGTTGAGGACGCGCGTCAGCCCGTCGCGGGTGGCCGCCTCGAACAGGGTGGCATTTTCGGCGGCCAGCATGCGCAGGCGGATGAGGATATAGGCCTGGACCGGCAGGGCGGTCAGGAACAAAGCGGCGATCGAGAACCACAGCGCCAGGCGCGGGGCGACGGCGGCCGACCCGCCGAAGACATGAAACGCAGCGATGAGGATGACGGCGCCCATGAGGGTCGTCAGGCCCATCACTTCCAGGCAAAGCTGGGGCAGAGCGCCCGGTCGCTTCGTCAAACCTCTGTCCTCTCAGCATCCTGCCGCATACCGGCATGACGCGCGCGTCGGGTTGCCAAAATGTGAATGGCGCGACCTCGTCCACTGGGGTCGTCAACGCGCTGTCACCTGGAAGCGGAGAATTTGCAATTAAGCGGCGGGGTGTCGTGACGAGCGGCATTGCCATGGGCCTCTGCAAGGGCAATCTGATGCCAAGGATGCCGCTCTCGGCGGAAAGCTGTTCCGCACGGCAAGGCTGCACCCGAGCCGGGAAGGCTCGGTGTTTTCGCCCGGCTGCCGTAAGATGCGGGGCGGGTCGCAGGCGGCGGCGGCAGCGAGGCCGCAGTCTGCGGCAGACGAAGTGTCGCTTGGTGCCGGTCGGACCGCGCAAGGCGAGCGGCTCGGCCGCAGGAATGAAAGCGGCGCAGCCGCGACAGAAGCGCGGCTTGGCCGCCTGACGGGGAATGGTGATGGACAAGGCTGTACAGACGGGCAAGGCCCGCACCCACGGACGCGGACGGATCTACGACTCGATCGTCGATACCATCGGCGACACGCCGATCGTGCGGCTCGACAAGCTGGCGCGGGAGAAGGGCGTGAAGGCCAATCTCCTGGCCAAGCTCGAATTCTTCAACCCGACCTCGTCGGTCAAGGACCGGATCGGCGTTGCCATGATCGAGGCGCTGGAGGCGTCCGGCAAGATCACCCCCGGCAAGACCACGCTGATTGAGCCGACCTCGGGCAATACCGGCATCGGTCTCGCCTTTGCCGCGGCGGCGAAGGGGTATCAGCTGATCCTCACCATGCCCGAGACGATGTCGATCGAGCGGCGCAAGATGCTGCGCCTGCTGGGCGCGGAACTGGTGCTCACCGAAGGCGCCAAGGGCATGAAGGGCGCCATCGCGAAAGCCGAGGAACTCCTGAAGGACATCCCGAACGCCGTCATCCCGCAGCAGTTCGAGAACGCCGCCAATCCGGAGATCCACCGGGTGACGACGGCTGAGGAGATTTGGAACGACACCGGCGGCAAGGTCGACGTCTTCATCGCGGGCATCGGCACCGGCGGGACGATCACCGGGACGGGCCAGGTGCTGAAGCAGCGCAATCCGGCCGTCCACATCGTCGCCGTCGAGCCGTCGAACTCGCCGGTGCTGTCGGGCGGAGCGCCCGGCCCGCACAAGATCCAGGGCATCGGCGCGGGCTTTGCCCCGGCCATTCTCGACCGCGAGATCTATGACGAGGTGGTGAAGGTGGACAACGACACCGCCTTCGAACTCGCCCGCCTCGTCGCCCGGCTGGAAGGCGTGCCGGTCGGCATCTCGTCCGGCGCGGCGCTGGCGGCGGCAATCGAGGTCGGCTTGCGGCCGGAGAACGAAGGCAAGAACATCGTCATCATCATCCCGTCCTTCGCCGAGCGCTATCTCTCGACCGCTCTGTTCGAGGGACTGGACGATGCCGAGCCCGAGACGCCGACGGCAAATCCGCCCCCGGCGATCTGAGCCGACGCCGCGTCCGGTCTGCCGGGCGCGGCGGGATGCCGTGAGACCTCCTGACAGCGAAGCGGCACCGGTTCCGGGACGCTGTCAGCGTCGCGAGACCCGCATCGGAAAGCCCCGGTCCGGCTGGATGGTGATCTTCTGCACCGGCCGCGGCTGGCGCTCTCCGGCGAAATCGAAGCGGAGCCGAGAGAGAAGGCTGGCGAGGATCACCACGCCCTCCAGCATGGCGAACCCCTGCCCGATGCAGACGCGGGGCCCGAGGCCGAAAGGCAGGTACTGGAAGCGCTCGATGCTTTCGCGCCGGCCGGGCAGGAAACGATCGGGGATGAACGAAGCCGGGTTCTGCCAAAGCGCCTCGTGCCGGTGGATAAGCCAGGGCATTACGAGCACCGAGGCGCCGGCCGGAATGACAAGATCGCCGACGCGGTCCTCGGCGATGGCGGTGCGGTTCAGGGAGGGCGCGGGGGGATAGAGCCGCATCGCTTCCTCGAAGGCCGCACGGGTGTGCACCAGCGTCGACGGCCAGGTCACGGGGTCATCCAGCCCCGGCAGCAGGCGGTCGAGTTCGTCCTCGACCTTGGCGCGTTCCTCCGGGGCCTGGCTGAGGAGGTAGAGCGTCCAGCCGACGGCGCGCGCCGTGGTCTCGTGCCCGGCACCGATGAAGGTGATGATGTTGTCCTCGATCGCCTGGCGCGACAGCCCGTCGGCCTTCAGCAGCAGCGTCAGGAAGTCGGCCGGCGCCGCAGCGGGATCCTGCGTCACCAGCGCCTGCCGCCGGTCGATCGTATCAGCGATGAGCTTGCGGAAATAATGCTGCGAGCGGCCGGAAAAGAGCCGTGTCGGCCGCGGCAGGAAGGCCGGGGCGCCCAGGAGATCGAGCGGATCGACGCGGCCCATGCGGCCGAGGAAGCGCTCCATCGTGGCGGCAAACTCCAGCGGGTCGCCGGCGATGTCGTCGGAGAACAGCGTCGCTTGCAGGATGTCGTAGGTCAGGAGCGTCATCTGGAAGGCGGCGTCGATCCGCCCGTCCGGCCGGGCCGCGAGATCCTCTGCGAAAGCCTCGGTGCGCGCCCGCATGACCGGCGCGAAGGCCTCGATGTTGCGCGGCGTGAACACCGGGGCCAGCGCCTTGCGGGTGCGCTTCCACAGCTCGCCCTCGGCGGTCAGCAGGCCATCGCGCAGGACGGGGCGCAGGAGCCGCTGGCGCAGCGGCTGCATGACGTAATTGCGGGCGTTGTCGACCATCACGTGGCGGACCGCCACCGGGTCGTTGACGATCACCGTCGGCACCTTCAGCCAGTTCGCGACGACATAGGGCTGGCGGTACGCTTCGGCGCTCCACAGCTCCAGCGGATTGCGCGCCGCGGTAAGGAGAAAGCCCGCCAGCCCAAGGTGACGCGCCTGCGGCAGCGGGGCGGGCGCGCGGAAGGGGATCGGCGACATGTCCATGGTGAACCTCCACAACGCCAGATAAGGGCCCCAGCGCCAATGGTCGAGCGCCCAGCTTGCGGCAAATCGCCGTGTGGTGAACGGCGTGTCAGCCGGTTCGGCCGGCGCGGCAGCGGTCATAGGCGAGGGCACCGGCATCGCGGGCCTGCTGCGCGGCAAACATGTCGCTGCCGAAACCATCGCCGCTGTCGCGGTTGCCTTCGTACTGGTTCGATGCCGTTTGCCTGGCATAATTGCGGCAGAAGGCCTCGGAGCCGCGCGGATGCGGATTGCCCGAGACGCTGGCACCCGACAGGCGGGCTCCCGGATACGGCGTGCCGCCGGGATAGGGGGTCGTGCAGGCGGTGAGAAGGCCAGCGGCGATGAGCGGGAGAAACACCTTCATGGCGACATCCATTCGAGAGACCGCTCGATCAACTGGCGTCGGACCCGTCCGTTCCGGCCTTCGTGTTGCAGCGGGCTCCCGGCGTGCCTTGAGGCTGATCCTGGAAAGCTTGGTCCGGCGTGCCGTGCGGCAGGCGCAGCGTTAAAGCCTGGACTGGCGCGCCGGGCAGGCGGCGCGGCAAAGCTTGGATTGAGCGGCCGGAGCAGTTATATCAATGGTTCCGGAACGCTTTCGAGCGTTCGAGAGCGTCGATTCGGCGCAGAGTTTCCGGACCGCCCGAGCCCAAGGAATTCCATGTCAGACGAAGACCAGACGAACCCCGGTGAAATCGCCGAATACGGCGCTGATTCCATCAAGGTTTTGAAGGGCTTGGATGCGGTTCGCAAGCGTCCCGGCATGTATATCGGCGACACCGACGACGGGTCGGGCCTGCACCACATGGTCTACGAGGTGGTCGACAACGCCATCGATGAGGCGCTGGCCGGGCACGCGACGCTCGTTACCGTGACGCTGAACCCCGACGGTTCCTGCTCGGTGACCGACAACGGCCGCGGCATCCCGACCGATATCCACACCGGCGAGGGCGTTTCGGCGGCCGAGGTCATCATGACCCAGCTGCATGCTGGCGGTAAGTTCGACCAGAACTCCTACAAGGTCTCCGGCGGCCTGCATGGCGTCGGCGTCTCGGTGGTGAACGCACTCTCGGTCTGGCTGAAGATGAAGATCCGCCGCAAGGGCGAGATCTTCGAGATGAGCTTCACCCACGGTGTTCCGGACTCGCCGCTGATCGCGACGGGCGTCGCCGAGAACGGTGAGACCGGCACGGAGATCACCTTCCAGCCATCGCAGGAGACCTTCACCAAGGTCGAGTTCGACCTGCCGACGCTGGAGCACCGGCTGCGCGAGCTGGCCTTCCTGAACTCCGGCGTGATGATCGTCCTCACCGACCGCCGCCATGTCGACGAGAAGCGCGTCGAGCTGTTCTACGAGGGCGGCCTCGAGGCCTTCGTGCGCTACCTCGACCGCGCCCGCAAGCCGCTGATCACCGATCCGATCGTGCTGCATGGCGAGAAGGACGGCATCGTCGTCGAGGTCGCGATGTGGTGGAACGACAGCTACCAGGACACGGTGCTGTGCTTCACCAACAACATCCCGCAGCGCGACGGCGGCACGCACATGGCGGGCTTCCGCGGCGGCCTGACCCGGCAGGTGACCGGCTATGCCGAAAGCTCCGGCACCCTGAAGCGCGAAAAAGTGCAGCCGACCGGCGACGATTGCCGGGAGGGGCTAACCTGCGTGCTCTCGGTGAAGGTGCCGGACCCGAAATTCTCCTCGCAGACCAAGGACAAGCTGGTCTCCTCCGAGGTGCGGCCGGTGGTCGAGAGCCTCGTCAACGACAAGCTGCACCAGTGGTTCGAGGAGCATCCTGCCGAGGCGAAGGTGGTGATGGCGAAGGTGGTCGAGGCCGCCGCCGCCCGCGAGGCGGCGCGCAAGGCGCGCGAGCTGACGCGGCGCAAGGGCGCGCTCGACATCTCCTCGCTGCCCGGCAAGCTCGCCGACTGCCAGGAGCGCGATCCCGCCAAATCCGAGATCTTCATCGTCGAGGGTGATTCCGCCGGCGGCTCGGCCAAGGGCGCCCGTTCGCGCCAGAACCAAGCGATCCTGCCGCTGCGTGGCAAGATCCTCAACGTCGAGCGCGCCCGCTTCGACCGGATGCTGGCCTCCGACCAGGTCGGCACGCTGATCACCGCGCTCGGCACCTCGATCGGCAAGGACGAGTTCAACGCCGACAAGGCGCGCTACCACAAGATCATCATCATGACGGACGCCGACGTCGACGGCGCCCATATCCGCACGCTGCTGCTCACCTTCTTCTTCCGTCAGATGCCGGAGCTGATCGAGCGCGGCTACATCTACATCGCCCAGCCGCCGCTGTTCAAAGTGTCGAAGGGCAAGCAGTCGCAGTATCTGAAGAACGAGAAGGCGCTCGAGAACTACCTGATCGAGGGCGGTCTCGACGACGCCATCCTAACCTTGTCGACCGGCGAAGTGCGCCGTGGCCGCGATCTGCGCACCGCGGTCGACGACGCGCTGGCCGTGCGTTCGGTGCTCGCCGGCCTCCACAGCCGCTACAACCGCGCCGTGGTCGAGCAGGCGGCGATCGCCGGCGCGCTGACGCCCGCCGTCGCCGACAGCGCCGCCGAGGCCGCGCCGATCATCGAGAAGATCGCCCGTCGCCTCGACGAGATCGCCGAGGAAGGCGACGGCCCCTGGACCGGCGAGCTGACGGACGCCGGCGGCTACCGCTTCAGCCGCACCGTGCGCGGCGTTCTCGAGGTCGAGAATCTCGATGCGCCGCTGATCCACTCCGGCGACGCAATCGCGCTGCACCGCATCGCGGCGCGGCTCGGCGATCTCTACGACGGATCACCGGTCCTAAAGCGCAAGGAGACCGAGCGCTCGCTCTCCGGCCCGCTGGAACTCCTCACCGCGGTGTTCGAGGTCGGCCGCAAGGGCCTGTCGCTGCAGCGCTACAAGGGCCTCGGCGAGATGGATCCCGAGCAGCTGTGGGAGACCACCCTCGACCCCGAGGTGCGCTCGCTGCTGCAGGTCAAGATCCAGGACGCCACCGACGCCGACCTCCTGTTCTCCCGCCTGATGGGCGACGAGGTCGAGCCGCGCCGCGAGTTCATTCAGGAAAACGCCCTGCAGGTCGCGAACCTCGACATCTGACGAGGGCCACTTCCGGCGGGTGTACAGGAGCGCGGCGGCGAACGCCCGGGCAAGCCGGGCTGCTGCCTCCGTGGATTAATTGCCTTCCGCGAACCGCTTGCCGTTATGGCTAAGCTTGGTCCTCGCGCCGATGATGGCGCTCAACGCGGCTTCCAGCCGAGCAGGCGCATGGCGTTGGCGGTGACGAGGACGGTGGCGCCGGTGTCGGCGAGGATCGCCGGCCAGAGGCCGGTGATGCCGGCGATGGTGGTCACGAGGAACACCGCCTTCAGCCCGAGCGCGATGGCGATGTTCGTGCGGATGTTGCCCATGACGCTCTTCGACAGTGCGATCATGTCGGGGATGTCCATCACCCGTCCGTGCAGGACGGCCGCGTCCGCCGTTTCCAGCGCGACGTCGGTGCCGCCGCCCATGGCGATGCCGATGTCGGCGGCGGCAAGCGCCGGAGCATCGTTGATGCCGTCGCCGACCTTGGCGACGGTAAAACCTTCCGCCTGAAGCTCGCGGACGATGCGCTGCTTGTCCTGCGGCAGGAGCTCGGCCCGCGCCTCGATCCCGAGGCCTTCCGCGACGGCCTCGGCCGTGCGCCGGTTGTCACCCGTCAGCATGATCGTCTTGACGCCGGACGCCGTCAGGCGCGCAAGGCCCGCCACCGCGTCCGGCCGGGCCTCGTCGCGCATGGCGAGAAAGCCGGCGATCGTACCGGCGACGACGACCACGGACACCGTCTTGCCCTCGGCATTGAGCGCTGAAATCGCGGCCTCGTCGCTAGCCGAGAGGGGAACGCGCCTTGCGGCTGCCTGCGGCGATCCAAGGAATACCCGTTCGCCGCCAACGCCGCCCTCGACGCCTTCTCCGGCAATTGCGTTCGCGTCGAAGGAGGGCGGGGCCGGTACCTTGTCCGTCTTCGCGCGGTCGAGGATCGCCATGGCCAGCGGATGGCTCGAGCCTCGCTCGAGGGCCGCCGCCAGCGACAGGACCTGCGCCCCGGAACGGCTGCCCGCGACGATGTCGGTGACGACGGGCTTGCCGGCCGTCAGCGTTCCCGTCTTGTCGAAGGCGATGGCGGTGATCCGGCCAAGCGTTTCGAGGACCGCGCCGCCCTTCATCAGGAGGCCGCGGCGGGCACCTGCCGACAGGCCCGCGGCGATGGCGGCGGGCGTCGAGATCACCAGCGCGCAGGGGCACCCGATCAAGAGGATGGCAAGACCCTTGTAGATCCACTCGTCCCAGCTCCCGCCAAAGGCAAGCGGCGGCAGGACGGCGACGGCAAAGCCGACCAGGAGTACCGCGGGCGTGTAGACCTTGGAAAAGCGGTCGATGAAGCGTTCCGTCGGCGACTTCGACTCCTGCGCCTCTTCGACGAGGCGGACGACGCGGGCGATCGTGTTGTCGGATGCCGCCGCGGTGACGCGAACGCGCAGCACGGACCCCGCATTCACCGTGCCGGCGAAGACGGGGTCGCCGACCGCCTTGCGCTTGGGCACGCTCTCGCCGGTGACCGGCGCCTCGTCGACCTCTCCTTCCCCCTCCACGACGGCGCCGTCGGCCGGAATGCGGTCGCCGGGCCGCACCAGAATGGTCGATCCGACGGCAAGGCTTTCGGCGGGCACCTCCGTCGTCTGGCCGTCCGTCTCGAGGAGCGCCGTCTTCGGCACGAGGGCGGAGAGGCCCTGGATGCTCGCCCGCGCGCGGCCGGCAGCGACCCCCTCCAGCATCTCGCCGACGAGGAACAGGAGGACGACCGTCGCAGCCTCTTCCTCGGCGCCGATGAAGACGGCGCCGATTGCGGCGATGCTCATCAGGGTCTCGATCGAGAACGGCGTGCCGAAACGGGCGGCGGTAACGGCGCGCCAGGCGACGGGAACAAGGCCGACGGCGAGCGCCGCCAGGAAGGCCGGCCGCTCGAGCGCGGGGGAGAGATGGCCGAGGACGTAGGCGGCGACGAGCGACAGGCCGCAGGCCGCGGTCAGCCGCGCCTTGCGCGTCCGCCACCAAGGCAGAGCCGCCTCGCTCGGATCCTCATGAACATGCCCTGGGTGACCGTCGGCTGCGGGATGGCTCGCGGACGTCGATCCCCGGTCGACCAACGGCTCGGCGCCGTAGCCGAGGTTGCGCACCTGCCGCACGACGGCGCTCCCGTCGAAGCCCTCGGCGTGATCGACCTTCACCGCTCCCGCGGACACCGAGACGGCGACGTCCTCGACACCCGGCAGCCGCCGGATCGCGGTGTCGACCTTGTTGCCGCAGGCCGCGCAGTCCATCCCGGTGACCCGGTAGCGGCTTTCGTGTTTCACGGCGCTCATGGCGCTCTCCTTGCATCATCGTCGATGCAGGCCTACGTCCTCTAGTGGCTAGAGGAGCAAGCGGAAAATGACGAAAGGCGTTCCGATCGGGGCGGCATCGCGGGCGAGCGGCATCAAGGTGCCGACGATCCGGTACTACGAGCAGATCGGCCTTCTCCCGTCGCCGCCGAGGACCAACGGCAACCGCCGCTTCTACGACGCCGCCGACCTGCGTCGGCTCCGCTTCATCCGGCACGCAAGGGAGCTCGGCTTCGAGATCGATCCGATCCGCGAACTCCTGGCGCTCGCCGGTGAGCCGGACGGTCCGTGCGAGAGCGCCGACAGGATCGCGGCCGCGCACCTGGCCGACATCGACCACAAGATCGCCCGGCTGACCGCCTTGCGCGGGGAGGTCGCGCGGATGGCGGACTGCTCGAACCATTCGGTCGCCGGGTGCCGGGTCATCGAGGTGCTCGGTGATCACGGGGAATGCCAGAGCGAGCATATCAGCGAGAAGGCGGCCGGCGCACTGCAGCGGCCGCTGGCCCCCGGCGCTGCGGCTCCCGCGGTACCGCCATCACCCCGGCATCGGATCTGCTGACGTCGACGCCATTTCGGTCGGGGCTGGACCGACTGTCCTGATTCTGCCGACCGTCACCGCCTTGCCGTCGCAGACGGTGTCGAGCGTCTCGTCCGTCACGGCGGATGCGGCGCTTGTTGGGTCCGGAAGCCTGCCGATCATGGCCGGCCCGACGGCATCGCCGTCCGGTTCAGCCGCGCCAGCCGCCGCGGCAGCTCGCGTTCGAGCGCGGTGCGCCGGAATGGGGTCAGCTTCTGCCACGTCTTGATCTCCTCCCGGCTGCGACCGCAGCCGTGGCACCATTCGTTCCGGGGATCGAAGAGGCAGACGTCGGTGCAGGGGGAGGCAGCCTTCGGCATGGGGGTGATCGACCTCGTTGCCGTCGACGGCGCGGCGGTGCCGGGATCCTGTAGACGTTTTTCCCGAGATAGGGTAGGGGGCACCCTATGGCACACCTGTCGAAAGACCTCGCAAAGCTCGTTGCCCGCATCCGCCGCCTCCAGGGGCAGCTGGATGCCGTGGCGCGGGCGCTCGAGACCGACACCCCCTGCGGCGAGGTCCTCCAGCTCGTCGCCTCGATCCGCGGCGCGGTGAACGGGCTGACCGTGGAGCTGATCGAGGACCATGTGCGCCACCACGTGGTCGATCCCGACGCCGAGGAAGATCCCGACAAGGCCAAGGGCGCCGCCGACCTCCTGGCGGTGCTGCGGACTTATCTGAAGTGAGAAAGCACGCCATGACGGACCTGCCGGTTTCCAACACCACCCACCGCCATGATTTCCTCGGCGGGAACCACGGGCGCAACGAGCGCCGCGTGCGCGCCGTGATCGTGCTGACCGTCGCCATGATGGTGGTCGAGATCGCCGCGGGCGTTGCCTACGGCTCGATGGCGCTGGTCGCCGACGGGCTGCACATGTCGACGCATGCGGTCGCCATGCTGATCGCGGCTGGCGCCTACTTCTATGCCCGCAAGCATGTCGCCAACCCGCGCTTCACCTTCGGCACGGGCAAGTTCGGCGATCTCGCGGGCTTTGCGAGCGCGGTGATCCTGGCGCTGATCGCGGTGTTCATCGCCTATGAGAGCTTCCTGCGCCTCGCCAGCCCGGTGCCGATCTCGTTCGGGTCGGCGATCGGCGTGGCCGTGCTGGGCCTTGCCGTCAACCTCGTCTCGGCCTGGCTCCTGAAGGACGACCACGCGCATCACCATGGGCATGGGCATGAACACGGCCACGGCGACGGTGAGGGGCATGGCGCTCATGGCGGCGGCGGGCACGACAACAACCTTCGCGCCGCCTATGTCCACGTGCTGGCGGACGCGCTGACCTCGGTGCTCGCGATCGCCGCGCTGGGGCTCGGCAGCGTCTATGGCTGGATCTGGCTGGATCCGGTGATGGGCATCGTCGGGGCGCTGGTCATCGCCCGCTGGTCGTGGGGCCTCGTGCGCGACGCCGGCGGCGTGCTGCTCGACTATGTGCCGGAGGGCGAGGACCTGCCGGAGGAAATCCGCGAGGCGATCGAGGTGGACGGCGACAAGATCACCGATCTCCACGTCTGGCAGGTCGGGCCCGGCCATCACGCGGCGATCGTCTCGATCGCGACGGAGCGCCCGCGCCCGCTCGGTGCCTACCGCGCCAAGCTCGCCCACATCCACGACCTGTCGCACCTGACGGTCGAGATCGACGCCCGGTCGCAGGCCGCTTAGGCGCCCACGACGTATGGGAGCGCGGCGACGGCAGCCAGCCTCAAGGCCGGCCGCCTGCGTGATGCCTTGACGCGGCGGTGAGGCGCACACCGTCTTTCCTCCACGATCCGCGGCCTGGCCCGGACGCTCGGGTCACAGAGCGTCCTCTCTGAATTCCGATCCGGCGCACGGCGCCCCGCGGACCGCAAAAGAGCCCCATCGCCGGCGGTGAGGGACGGTTGGCGGGTCGTCTCGTCGATCCTTACGGCTTCCTTATGCCGGGCCCCCACATTCCGTATCGAGAGCTTATGCGGGACGGCGTAGCTATCGGGGACCGCATCAAGGAACCCGAACCATGGACATCGTTTATCTCGCCGTCGGCATCGGCTTCTTCGCCGTGATGGCGGGCTATGCCCGCTGGGCCGCGAAGGCCTGAGCCATGCTAGATCTCATCCTCGGCTCATCCGTCGCCCTCGGGCTGCTCGGCTATCTCGTCTTCGCCCTCGTGCGTCCCGAGAAGTTCTAATCCCGCGCCGACATGTCGCTCGTCCGCATCCCCGCGCCGCCTGGCCCGGGGAATGCCTGCGCGCGGCGTCGGCGATCTCCCATCGAAAGAACCATAGCGATGACAGCGATTGGCTGGCTTCAGATTGTCCTCCTGTTTGCGGCGGTGCTCGTCTGCGCCGTGCCGCTCGGCGCGTTCGTGGCGCGCGTCTTTGCGGGTGAGCGAAATATCCTCTCGCCGGTGCTCGGCCCCCTCGAGCGCGGCTTCTTCAAACTGTCCGGCATCGACCCGGCCAAGGAGCAAGGCTGGCTCGCCTATACCGTGGGCATGCTGGTGTTCAACGGCCTCGGCTTCGTCCTTCTCTATGCGATGCTGCGCCTGCAGGGCGTGCTGCCGTTCAACCCGCAGGGGTTCTCCGGCGTCTCGCCGGATCTCGCCTTCAACACCGCGGTCAGCTTCGTCACCAACACCAACTGGCAGTCCTATGGCGGCGAGACCACCATGAGCCATTTCAGCCAGATGGCGGGTCTCGCGGTCCAGAACTTCCTGTCGGCCGCCACCGGCATCGCGCTGGCGGTGGCGCTGGTGCGGGCCTTCGCCCGCTCGGGCATGCAGACCGTCGGCAATTTCTACGCCGACATGACGCGCGCCGTTCTCTACGTGCTGCTGCCGCTCGCCATCATCACTGGGCTTGCCCAGGTCGCCATGGGCACCCCGCAGACCTTCGAGGCCTCCGTCACCGCGACGACGCTCGAGGGCAACCAGCAGACGCTGGCGCTCGGGCCCGTCGCCTCGCAGATCGCGATCAAGCAGCTCGGCACCAATGGCGGCGGCTTCTACAACGCCAACTCCGCCCACCCCTACGAGAACCCGTCGCCGCTCTCGAACTTCCTGACGATCTGGCAGATGCTGGTCGTCTCGGTCGGCGTCGTCTTCGCCTTTGGACACCTGATTGGCGACCGCCGGCAGGCGCGGGCGATCATCGCCACCATGGCGATCCTCCTCGTCGTCGGCGTCGGCATCGCCTACTGGGCGGAAGCCGCCGGCACGCCGTCGCTCGTCGCCGCCGGGATCGATCCCGCGGGCGGCAACATGGAGGGCAAGGAGGTCCGCTTCGGCCTCGCCGCCTCCGCTTTGTTCGCCGCTGTGACCACGGGCCTGTCGGACGGCGCCGTCAACGCCATGCACGGCTCGCTGACGCCGATCGGCGGCATGGTGCCGATGTTCCTGATCCAGCTCGGCGAGATCCTGCCGGGCGGCACCGGCTCGGGGCTCTATGGCATCCTGGTGATGGCGATCATCGCGGTCTTCGTCGCCGGCCTGATGGTCGGGCGCACGCCCGAATACCTCGGCAAGAAGATCGAGGCCAAGGAGGTGAAGATGGCGGTGCTCGCGATCCTCATCCTGCCGACCGCGATCCTTGGCTTCTCCGCCGTCGCCTCGGTGCTCCCCACCGCGCTCGCCGGCCTCGGCAATGCCGGACCGCACGGCCTGTCGGAAATCCTCTATGCCTACTCCTCGGCGGCCGGCAACAACGGCTCGGCCTTCGGCGGCCTCTCGGCCAACAGCCCCTGGTGGAACACGACGCTGGGTCTTGCCATGCTGCTCGGCCGCTTCGCCTACATCGTCCCGATGATGGCGATCGCCGGCTCGCTGGTCGGCAAGACCCGGCTCGCCGCCTCGTCGGGCACCTTCCCGACCACTGGGCCGCTGTTCGTCGGCCTCCTCGCCGGCCTGATCCTGATCCTCGGCGGCCTGCAGTTCTTCCCGGCGCTGGCCCTCGGACCGCTCGCCGAGCACGTGCAGATGATCAGCGGCAAGACGTTCTGACGATGAGCCGCCCGCGGCCGGCGCTGCTTCTTCTCCCCGGCGGGGAGAAGGTCGCGGCAGCGGGATGAGGGGGCGGTGCGCCGCACCGTTCGCCCTCTCCGGACAGGCTCCACCCCCTCATCACTTCTCCCCGGTGGGGAGAAGAATCCCTTTCCAGAACCCTCGGAGTAAACCCATGGCCGCCTCAACGGCATCCGCCATCGCCTCGCCGGATCTTCTCGGCCGCGCCGTCGTCGACGCGTTCCGCAAGCTCGACCCGCGCCAGCTCGCCAAGAACCCGGTGATCTTCGTCACCGAGATCGTCGCCGTCCTCGTCACCGTGCTGTTCGTGCGGGACGTCCTTGCCGGCAACCCGCTGGCCTTCACCGGCCAGATCATGGCCTGGCTCTGGTTCACCGTGCTCTTCGCCAACTTCGCCGAGGCCGTCGCGGAAGGCCGTGGCCGGGCGCAGGCGGACAGCCTGCGCAAGGCGCGGACCGACACCATCGCCAAGCGCCTGACCAGCTCGAGAGACCCGGCAGGCTATGCAGAGGTCTCCGCGCTCGACCTGAAGGTCGGCGACTTCGTCGTCGTCGAGCCCGGCGACATCGTGCCCGGCGACGGCGAGATCGTCGAGGGCATTGCTTCGGTCAACGAGGCGGCGATCACCGGTGAATCCGCGCCCGTCATCCGCGAGGCCGGCGGCGACCGTTCGGCCGTCACCGGCGGCACCACGGTGCTGTCCGACTGGATCGTCGTGCGCATCGTCGCCGCGCCCGGCTCGAGCTTCCTCGACAAGATGATCGCGCTGGTCGAGGGCGCCGAGCGGCAGAAGACGCCGAACGAGATCGCGCTGACCATCCTCCTCGTCGGGATGACGCTGATCTTCATGATCGCCGTCGTGACGCTCGCGGGCCTTGGTCGCTATGCCGGCGCCATCGTGCCGGTGCCGATCCTCGTCGCGCTCCTCGTCACGCTGATCCCGACCACCATCGGCGGCCTGCTCTCGGCCATCGGCATCGCCGGCATGGACCGGCTGATGCGCCACAACGTGCTCGCCATGTCCGGCCGCGCGGTGGAGGCGGCGGGTGACGTCGACACGCTGCTGCTCGACAAGACCGGCACCATCACCTTCGGCAACCGCATGGCGTCGGAGATCGTCGCCGTCCCCGGCGTCACCGATGCGGAGGCGGCGACCGCCGCGGTGCAGGCAAGCCTTGCCGACGAGACGGCGGAAGGCCGTTCGATCCTGACGCTCGCCCGCGAAAAATACGGCGTCGACGTTCCCGCCAACCCTGAGGCCGGGGCCGTGTTCATCGAGTTCTCCGCCGCGACCCGTCTCTCCGGCGTCGACGTCGGCGGGCGGCAGCTTCGCAAGGGCTCGATCGACGCGATCCGCAAGTTCGTGGCGGATGCCGGAAACAGGGGTGCCGAGCCGGCCGCCTTCACCCAGGCGGTCGAGCGCATCGCCCGCTCCGGCGGCACGCCGCTCGGCCTTTGCGAGGGCGCGCGCCTGCTCGGCGTCATCCACCTCAAGGACGTCGTCAAGCCCGGCATCAAGGAGCGTTTCGCCGAGCTCCGGCGCATGGGCATCCGCACCGTCATGGTGACGGGCGACAATCCGGTGACCGCCGCGGCGATCGCCTCGGAGGCCGGCGTCGACGACTTCATCGCCGAGGCGACGCCGCAGGACAAGCTGAACTACATCCGCAACGAGCAGCGGCAGGGCCGGCTCGTCGCCATGTGCGGCGACGGCACCAACGACGCCCCCGCGCTCGCCCAGGCCGATGTCGGCGTCGCCATGCAGACCGGAACCCAGGCCGCCCGCGAGGCCGGCAACATGGTCGACCTCGACTCGGATCCGACCAAGCTGATCGAGGTGGTCGGCATCGGCAAGCAGCTGCTGATGACCCGCGGCGCGCTGACGACGTTCTCGATCGCCAACGACGTCGCGAAATACTTCGCGATCATCCCGGCGCTGTTCATCGCGGCGATCCCCGAGCTCGGCCTCCTCAACGTCATGGGTCTCGCCTCGCCGGAAAGCGCGATCCTCTCGGCGGTGATCTTCAACGCGCTGGTCATCGTCGCGCTGATCCCGCTGGCGCTGAAGGGGGTGAAGTACACGCCCGGCGACGCCGGCTCGATCCTGCGCCGCAACCTCCTGATCTATGGCCTCGGCGGCATTCTCGTGCCGTTCGTCGGCATCAAGCTGATCGACATGGTCGTGGCGGGGCTGGGCCTGGTTTAGCGCAGCGGCGGCGCGTTTTCCGTCGAGGCCGCAGCGCGCCCTTTGCCAAGTTTGCGGCGCACCCCCCTCTGCCCTGCCGGGCATCTCCCCCTCAAGGGGGGAGATCAGCAGCTGCGGCCTCGGCGACTATCGATCTCCCCACCTGAGGGGGAGATGGGCGGCAGCCCAGAGGGGGGCGAACCGCACCAACGTCCCTTCAGTCCAAATCCCAAAGGAACTCCCATGCTCTCGCAGCTCCGCCCCGCCTTGACGCTTCTCGTCCTCCTCGCCGCGCTCACCGGCATTGCCTATCCCGTCGCCATGACCGGGGTCGCCGGCGTCCTCTTCCCCGATCAGGCGAATGGCAGCCTCGTCCTGCGCGACGGCAAAGTGGTCGGCTCCCGGCTGATCGGCCAGGCCTTCACCCGCCCGGAATACTTCAAGCCGCGCCCGTCCGCCGCCGGCACCGGCTATGACGCCAGCGCCTCCTCCGGAACCAATCTCGCGCCGACCTCCGCCAAGCTTGCCGAGCGCCTGAAGACGGACGCCGCCGCGCTCCGCGCGTCAGGGATCGCCGGCCCGATCCCGGCCGACGCCATCACCACGTCCGGCAGCGGGCTCGACCCCGACATCTCGCCGGCCTTCGCGCGGGCACAAGTTGCCGGTGTCGCCAGCGCCCGCGGCATGACGCCGGCAGCAGTCGAAACGCTGGTGGCCCAAAACACGACGGGGCGCACCCTCGGCATCCTCGGCGAGCCCCGCGTCAACGTGCTCGCCCTCAACCTCGCGCTCGACCGGGAAGTGCCAAAGCCGTAAGGCAGAGCCATGAGTGCCGACCAACCCTTGCGGGCCTCGCCCGATGCGCTGATCGCCGCCGCCGAGCGCGAGGGGCGGGGAAGCTTGCGCATCTTCCTCGGGGCGGCACCGGGGGTCGGCAAGACCTATGCGATGCTGCAGGCGGCGAAGGCGGCGCGGGCCGACGGCGCCGACGTGGTGGTCGGTCTCGTCGAGACGCATGGCCGCACCGAGACCGAGGCGATGGTCGCCGGGCTCGACGTCATCGCCAAGAAGGGCGTGCCCTATCGCGGCCGCCTGGTTCCCGAGTTCGACGTCGACGCCGCGCTGGCGCGGCGCCCGGCGCTGCTGCTGGTCGACGAATACGCGCATTCGAACGTTCCCGGCAGCCGGCACCCGAAGCGCTGGCAGGACGTGCGCGATCTCTTGGCCGCCGGGATCGACGTCTGGACGACGCTGAACATCCAGCACGTCGAGAGCCTCAACGACGTCGTCCAGCGCATCACCGGCGTCCGGGTGCGCGAGACCGTCCCGGACACCGCGCTGGAGAAGGCGGACGAGATCATCCTCGTCGACTTGCCCTCGGACGAACTCCTGAAGCGCCTCGCGGACGGCAAGATCTACGTCGAGGACACCGCGCAGCGCGCCATCCAGAGCTTCTTCAAGCCTGGCAACCTGCGGGCGCTGCGCGAGCTGGCGCTGCGCCGCGTCGCCGCGCATGTCGACACCGATCTCCTGGAGCGGATGCAAGGCGGCGCGATCGAGGGTCCCTGGGCGGCCGGCGAGAAGATCCTCGTCTGCGTCGGGCCGAACAAGATGGCCGAGCGCGTGGTGCGCCAGGCCAAGCGCCTCGCCGACCTCCTCGACGCGCCGTTCATGGCGGTGACGATCGAGCGGCCGGGCGTCAGCGTCCCCGCCGAGGCGCGGCGGCTCCTGCAGGCGGGCATGCACCTGGCCGAGAGCCTCGGGGCGGAGACCCGGTCGCTGGTCGCCGACGACCTGCCGGCCGAACTCCTGCGCACCGCGCGGTTCGAGAACGTCACCCAGATCGTCATCGGCCAGGCCCGCGGCGCCGGCGCCCTCGGCTGGTTCCGCCGCAACCTTGCCGACGCGCTGACCCACCAGGCGCGGGGCATCGCCATCCACATCGTCACCGCCGAGGCGGTGGACGGCACGCCGGCGGCGCGGTTCACCGTCCCGCCTTTCGGCGAGATCCGCGGCTACGGCGTCGCAGCCGTCGGCGTCGCGCTCGCCACCCTCGTCGGGCAAGGCCTGTCGCGGGTGATCGCGTTGCCGAACATGTCGATGTTCTACCTCATCGCCGTGGTCATCCCAGCCTTCCGCTTCGGCGTCTGGCCGGCGGTGTTCGCCTCGGGGCTCGCCTTTCTCGCCTACAACTTCTTCTTCATCGCCCCGACCTTCTCGTTCACTGTCGCCCGGCCGCACGAGGTGGTGACGCTGCTGATCTTTCTCGGCATCGCCGCCGCCATGTCGGCGATCGCCGGGCAGACGCGCGAGCAGGCGAAGGCGACCGTTCGGCTCACCCGCGCGACGCGGCGGCTCTACGAGTTCACCCGCCGGCTGTCGGCGCTGGCCGGCGAGCAGGCGGTGGCGGATGCGGCGGTGGCCGAGGTCCATGCCGCCACCAACCGGGCGACGGTGATCCTGCTCGTGCCGGCCGAAAGCGAAGGCGGCGCGCGCGGCCGGGTGCAGGTTGCCGGCGCGGCGGATGAAGGCGTCGGCGATCCGGCGGCGGACGCGCTGGCGATCGCCGCGGCTTGGCCGCCGGAGGACCGGCTGGACACCGCCTCGATGACCGCCGCGCACTGGGCGCTGCTGCACGACGAGAACGCCGGCGCCGATACCGGCACCTTGCCGAACGCGCCCTGGCTGTTCGTGCCGCTGCGGGTGCCCGGCCGCCGCGTCGGCGTGCTCGGGGTCGAGCGCGCCCCGGCCGACGCGGCGCTCGACGGCGAGGCGATGGTGCTCGTCGAGACGCTGGCTGAGCAGACCGCCGCCGCGCTCGCCCGCACCGCCCTGTCGACGGAGGTGGCGACGGCGCGCACGGCCGCCGAGACCGAGCGCGTGCGCAACATCCTCCTCGCCTCGATCAGCCATGATTTCCGCACGCCGCTCGCCTCGGTGCTGGGCGCGGCGACGAGCCTCATCGAATATGGTGGCCAGATCTCGCCGGAGGGGCAGAGGGACCTGCTCGTCCAGATGCGCGAGGAGGCCGAGCACCTCGACGGCATGGTCCGCAACCTGCTGTCGATGACCCGGCTGGAGGCCGGCGGCCTCGACATCCGGCGCGACTGGCTGGACGCGGAGGAGGCGGTGCACCGGGCGGTCGCGCTCGCCCGCAAACGCGGGGCGCCGCAGCACTTCACCGTCGCCATCGCCCCCGATTTGCCGCTGATCTTCGCCGACCAGAGCCTCATCGACCAGGTGCTGGCGAACGTCATCGGCAATGCCGTGCGCTATTCCGGGCCGGCGGCGACGATCGCGCTGTCGGTGCGCACGGCGTCGGACGCCCTGGAGATCGAGATCGCCGACGACGGCCCGGGCATTGCCGCCGAGGTCTTGCCGCATGTGTTCGAGAAATTCGTCCGGGCGGCATCGAGCGGCGCCGACGGCGGCGAGGGCTCCGGTCTGGGTCTTGCCATCACCAAGGGCATCGTCGAGGCGCATGGCGGTACGGTCGATGCCGCCAGCCCGCCGGCCCGCCAGCCCCGGGGCGCGTCCTTCCTCATCCGCTTGCCCATCCGCCTGTCCCCCTCCGAAGGATCCATGCCGTGATCGGTGCCACCATTCTCGTCGTCGACGACGAACCCGCCATCCACCGCTTCCTGACCCCGGCGCTCGAGGCCAACGGCTTCGTGCCGCTGCGCGCCGATACCGCGGCGCAAGGGCTGGCCATGGTCGCCAGCCGCAAGCCCGCCGTCGTCGTCCTCGACCTCGGCCTGCCCGACATGGACGGGGCGGAGGTGATCCGGCGGCTGCGGGGGTGGACGGACGTGCCGATCATCGTCCTCTCCGCGCGCGACCGGGAGAGCACCAAGGTCGAGGCGCTGGATCTCGGCGCCGACGACTTCGTCAGCAAGCCCTTCGGCGTCGGCGAACTGATGGCACGGATCCGCGCGACGATCCGCAGCCAGATGCAGGCCAAGGGCGAAACCTCGGTCCTGAAGCACGGCGAGATCGAGATCGACTTGCCGCGCCACCGCGTGCTGAGGTCCGGCGCCGAGGTCAAGCTGACGCCGAAGGAGTTCGACCTCCTGTCGCTGCTGGTCCGCCATTCCGGCAAGGTGGTCACCCACCGCCACATCCTGCACGAGGTCTGGGGCGCCCCGCACGAGAACGACACGCCGTATCTCCGCGTCTATATCGGCCAGCTGCGCGCCAAGCTCGAAGCCGACCCGGCCAACCCGGTGCTGATCCTGACCGAGCCGGGCGTCGGCTATCGCGCGGGCGAGGCATAACGCCAAACCCCGGCCGTTCCGCTGGCGAAAAGCCGGACCGCTTGACCTGAATCAACATCCCCAGCGCCGCTCTGCGGCAATAAGGAAGGGCGCTTCAGCAGTTCCGTTTCGGGAGCTCGAGACCCTTGTACTTCCTCGCACTGGCGGCAGACTTTGATGGAACCCTCGCCACCGACGGCGTGGTGGCGCCAGCGACGCTCGATGCCCTGCGGCGGCTGAAGGCCAGCGGGCGGCGTTTGATCCTGGTCACCGGCCGCGAGCTGCCGCCGCTGCAGGCAGCGTTCGCCGGGATCGACCTCTTCGACCGCGTCGTCGCCGAGAACGGCGCGCTCATCTACGATCCCGCCACGGGACACGAGCGGCTGCTCGCCGAGCCGGCCTCGCCCGCCTTCCTCGACGCGTTGGCCGGGCGCAATGTCGGAAACGTCTCCGTCGGGCGCTGCATCGTCGCTGCCTGGGAGCCGCACCAAGGCGCCATCCTCGAGACCATCCACCGGCTCGGCCTCGAGCTGCAGGTGATCTTCAACAAAGGGGCGGTGATGGTCCTGCCGTCGGGGGTCAACAAGGCGAGCGGCCTGCGCGCCGCGCTGCAGGACCTTGCGCTGTCGTTCCACAATGTGGTGGCGGTCGGTGATGCCGAGAACGATCACGCCTTCCTGCGCGAATGCGGCTGCGCCGCCGTGGTCGCAAACGCATTGCCGTCGGTGAAAGCGGAGGCCGACATCGTGCTGCAGGGCGATCATGGCGCCGGGGTGGCCGAGCTCATCGACCGGATGATCGACGACGAAGCCAGCCTCGTTACGCCGCAGAGGCAGGCGCTCCGGCTTGGGACGGACCGGGCGGGCGCGGACGTTCCGCTGTTCGCCGCGGGCGGCAGCCTGTTGATCACGGGCGCCTCGGGCAGCGGCAAGTCGAAGCTGTCGAGCGCCCTCATCGAGCAGATGGTCGAGCGCCGCTTCGAGTTCTGCGTCGTCGATCCCGAGGGCGACTATGGCGGGATGGTGGGCGCCGTCGGCGTCGGCGACGTCACCACCCCGCCGGCGGCCGCAGAGGCAATCGCGATCTTGCACGACGGCAGCCTCAACCTCATCGTCAACACCCAAGCGCTCAGCCTCGCCCGGC
This sequence comes from Mesocryomonas lacus, assembly GCF_055730105.2. NCBI lineage: Bacteria > Pseudomonadati > Pseudomonadota > Alphaproteobacteria > Hyphomicrobiales > Aurantimonadaceae > Mesocryomonas > Mesocryomonas lacus. The sequence continues at coordinate 849,869 of NZ_JBUZWF020000001.1, read as the reverse complement.
GCTCGGCGCTGCTGCGCGATCTCCTGCGGCAGACCTCGGCGCTCCGGGCGCAAACGGGCCGGCCGCATTGGGTGCTGATCGACGAGGCCCATCAAGCCCTCTCTGGACCCGAGGCGAGCGGCGCCTGCGAGCCGCTCGAAACGCTGCCCGCGGCAATCCTCGTGACCCTCTTTCCGGACGCGCTCTGCCCGGCGGCGCTGGCGAGCGTCGCGGCGATTTTTGCGCTGGGACCCGATACCGCCGGCGCGCTCAAAGCCTTCGCCCGGCTGTCCGGAGCTGTGCCGCCCGAGGCCTGGCCCGACCTCGCACCGGGCGAGGGCCTTTACTGGGCACCAAGGTCCGGCGTAGCGCCGAAAGCGGTTCGCGCCGCCGTACCCCGCCACGACCACCGGCGGCATGCGGGCAAATACGCGCTTGGCGACGTGGGCCTCTGCCGAAGCTTCTACTTTCGGGGGCCCGACAAGCGCTACAATTTGCCGGCGCGCAACCTGCAGCAGTTCCTCGACATCGGCGATGCCGTCGACGATCGGACCTGGCTGCATCACCTGGCGTGCGGCGATTACGGGCGCTGGTTTCGCGACGTGATCAAGGACGACGGTCTCGCCGGTGAAGCGGAAGCGTTGCGTGGCGAGGGGCGGGCCGATGCGGCAAGGGCCCGCCGCCAGCTTCGCCGGGCGGTCTGCCGCCGCTACGCTTCGCCGATCACAGGGTAAGGCGACCGCCATGACCAGATCACCGAACCGACAAGGGAGCACAGCGATGAAGGCCAGCGATATCATGAGCCATAATCCGGTGACGGTGTCGCCCGACCATGCCGTCCGGCATGCGACGCAGATCATGCTCGAGCACAAGATCAGCGGGCTTCCCGTGGTCGACGATGCCGGCCGGGTCGTCGGGATCCTCACCGAAGGGGACCTCCTCAGCCGCAGCGAACTCGGCATCGCCGCGCTCGCCGACGCCGATCGCAAGAGCGCCGCCGTGGCGCGGCACTACGTGAAGGCGAACGGCTGGCGGGTTGGCGACGTGATGCGCAAGGATCCGATCGTCGTCGACGTGGAGACGCCGGTCAGCCGCATCGCCGAGTTGATGGCGCTGCATGCGATCAAGCGCGTTCCAGTTCTCCTCGATGGGCGTCTCGTCGGCATCGTCAGCCGCGCGGATCTCCTGCCGCTCATCGCGGCGGCGGGGCTCGGCGACATGGCGCCCGGCGAGGCGGCCCTCCGCTGCGGTGTCCTCGCCCGGCTGCGCGAGACCGAATGTCTCGCCGGCGCCGACATCACGGCGACCCTCTCGAACGGCGTGGTGCATCTCTGGGGGGACGCGCCGTCGCGCGAGGCGGTCGAGGCGGCCCGCGTCGTCGTCGAGACCATTCGTGGCGTCGAGGGCGTGGCGAGCCATCTGGCGGTGAAGCCGTAGCGCCGGCTTCCATCATCGGGAACACCGCGTCTTTGCCCGCAGGCAGGCCTGGTGCCGTGGCAGCGGCCAAAAACGCGCGCGGCCTTGCGCTGGATCAATGCCGCCGCGGGCTTTCTCGGGCCAAGTCGTGGCGGGAAGCGGAGGAGATTGCCATGCCAGCCGATGAGAGAGCCAGCGGCGCCCAAGACGTCGCCGAAGACATCCTCGATGCCGTCGAGGATGGGGAAGCCCGGCTGAAGTTCGGCATCGAGCGTCTCGGCCGCCTTCTGTGGTCCCGTCTGGCCGGGCTGGTGATGGCTTGCGCCGCAGCCCGAAGCGCCGGGCGCGGCGGCCTTTCTGAAAGATGCCCCGCCGGGCTTCGTCCGGCGCGGTCCCAGCGCGCTGCCGCCCGCGTGCTCCCATCCGATCGAAGGACGTCCCCCGCATGATTGCCGAAACCTTTCCGGGCGCCGATGAGCTCGCGCTGCTCGACCGATACTGGCGGGCGGCCAACTACCTGTCCGTCGGCCAGATCTACCTCCTCGACAACCCGTTGCTGCTGGCGCCGCTGCGGCCCGAGCACATCAAGCCGCGGCTGCTCGGCCACTGGGGCACGACGCCCGGGTTGAACTTCGTCTATGCCCATCTCAACCGGGTCATCCGGCAGCGCGACGTCTCGGTGCTCTACGTCTGCGGCCCTGGCCATGGCGGCCCGGGAATGGTGGCGAACACCTATCTCGAGGGCAGCTACAGCGAGGTCTATCCCGACATCAGCCAGGATGCGGCGGGACTGCAGCGTCTGTTCCGTCAGTTCTCGTTTCCCGGCGGTATTCCGAGCCATGTCGCGCCGGAGACGCCGGGGTCGATCCACGAAGGCGGCGAGCTTGGCTATGCGCTGCTGCATGCCTATGGTGCGGCCTTCGACAATCCCGGCCTCGTCGTCGCTTGCGTCGTCGGCGACGGGGAGGCCGAGACCGGGCCGACGGCCGCCTCCTGGCATTCCAACAAGTTCCTCAACCCGGCGCGGGACGGCGCGGTGCTGCCGATCCTGCACCTCAACGGCTACAAGATCGCCGGGCCGACCGTGCTCGGGCGGATGGCGGACGGGGAACTGACCGACCTCTTCCGCGGCTACGGGCACGAGCCGATCTTCGTCGAGGGGAGCGACCCCATGCCCATGCACGTCGCCATGGCCGCGGCGATGGAGCGGTGCTTCGCCGAGATCGCCGCGATCCAGCGCGACTGGCGCGAGGGCGCCGCGCGCACCCGCCCGCGCTGGCCGATGATCATCCTGCGCAGCCCGAAAGGCTGGACCGGCCCGGCCGAAGTCGACGGCAAGCGGGTCGAGGGGTTCTGGCGGGCGCACCAGGTGCCGATCGCCGATCCGAGGACCAATCCGGCCCATCTGGAGCAGCTCGAGGCTTGGATGCGCAGCTATCAGCCAGAGACCTTGTTCGATCGCGAGGGGCGCCTCGATCCGGCGCTGGCGGCGCTCGCGCCGACCGGCGAGCGGCGGATGGGGATGGTGCCGCAAGCCAATGGCGGAGTTCTCCGCCGCGCGCTCCTGCTGCCGGACATCGCCGATTTCGCCTTGGAGACCGGCCTGCCCGGCTCGACGACGGCCGGCGGGACGATGGCGCTCGGCCGCTACCTCCAGCGGACCATCGAGCTCAACGCGGAGACTGCCAATTTTCGCCTGTTTGGCCCCGACGAGACTGCCTCCAACCGGCTCGGCGCCGTGTTCGAGGCGACCGACCGGGCGTGGATGGAGGGTGTCGAGCCCTACGACGTCGCGCTGTCGGCGGACGGGCGGGTGATGGAGGTCCTCAGCGAACACCTCTGCCAGGGCTGGCTCGAAGGCTATCTCCTGACCGGGCGGCACGGCCTGTTCTCGTGCTACGAGGCCTTCATCCACATCATCGACTCGATGTTCAACCAGCACGCCAAATGGCTGAAGGTCACGCGAAAACTGCCGTGGCGCCGTCCGATCGCGTCGCTCAACTACCTCCTGACCTCGCATGTCTGGCGGCAGGACCATAACGGCTTCAGCCACCAGGATCCGGGCTTCATCGACCTCGTCGCCAACAAGAAGGCGGATACGGTGCGGATCTACCTGCCGCCGGATGCCAACAGCCTGCTCTGGGTCACCGACCACTGCCTGAAGACCTACGACCGGGTGAACGTCATCGTCGCCGGCAAGCAGCCGGCGCCGCAATACCTGTCGCTCTCCGAAACGCGGGCGCATTGCGCGGCCGGCATCGGTCTCTGGCCGTGGGCGGGCACCGACGAGACCGGACTGGAGCCGGACCTCGTGATGGCTTGCGCCGGCGACGTGCCGACGCTCGAGGCGCTGGCCGCGACCGGCCTTCTCCGGCAGGCCTTGCCGAACTTGCGCATCCGCTTCGTCAACGTCGTCGACCTCCTGGCGCTGCAATCGCCCGACCAGCACCCGCACGGCCTCTCCGATGCCGATTTCGACGCGCTGTTCACCCGCGACAAGCCCGTCGTCTTCGCCTTCCACGGCTATCCGCAGCTGATCCACCGCCTGACCTACAAGCGCAGGAACCACGGGAACTTCCACGTCCGGGGCTTCATCGAGGAGGGCACGACGACCACGCCCTTCGACATGGTGGTCCTGAACGAGCTCGACCGCTTCCACCTCGCCATCGAGGCGATCGAGCGGGTGCCGGGGCTGAACGAGAGTGCGGCGGCGGTGAAGCAAGGGTTCCGCGACCGGCTGGCCGAGCACAAGCGCTACATCGCCGAACACGGCGAGGACATGCCGGACATCCGCAACTGGGGCTGGTCCGCCCCGGTGGACTTGTCCGCCCCGGCAGGCGCCGAGACGGGCGCGGCGGGAGGCGCCTGATGGAGGCCGGTCGATGACGGCGGGATGCGTCCTGGCGATCAACAGCGGCTCGTCGAGCATCAAGTTCGCGCTGTTCGAGAGTGGCATGCCGGAGGCGGTCCTCCTCGCCCGCGGGACGCTGCACGACGCTGCCCGCTGCGGCTTCACGGCGGTGGATGCGGCGGGCACGGTCCTCGTCGAGACCGAGAGCCCGGCGGGAGCGGCGCCGGCGGCGCTCTTTGCTGGCTTGCTCGACTGGATCGACGCGTTCTGCGGGCCCGGCCGGCTGGTGGCCGTCGGCCACCGCATCGTCCATGGCGGGGCGGCGTTCTGCAACCCGGTGGTGCTGACCCCGGCCTGTCTGGAGGCGCTGGACCGCCTGACCCCGCTGGCACCCCTGCACCAGCCGCGGTGCCTGCTGCCGGTCCGGCTGATCGCCGCGCTGCAGCCGGACCTCGTCCAGGTCGGCTGCTTCGACACCGCCTTCCACCGCACCATCGGCGAGACCGCCCGGCGCTACGCCTTGCCGTGGCGCTTTGAGGCGGAGGAGGGCATCCGCAAATACGGCTTCCACGGCCTCTCCTACGCGCACATCGCCGAGCGCCTGGCGGCCATGGGCGAGGGGGCATCGCGGACGGTCGTCGCCCATCTCGGCAGCGGGGCCAGCCTCTGCGCCCTCACGAACGGCGAGAGCCAGGACACCAGCATGGGCTTCAGCGTGCTCGACGGGCTGCCGATGGCGACCCGCTGCGGCTCGGTCGACCCCGGCGCCATCCTCTATCTGCAGCGCCATCTCGGCCTGAGCGCCCAAGCGCTCGAGGATATCCTCTACCACCAGTCGGGGCTGCTCGGGGTTTCCGGCATCTCGGGCGACCTTCGGGATCTCGTGGACAGTAGGGATCCGCGGGCGATCGCCGCAATAGAACTGTTCGTCCACCATGTGTCGGGGCAAGTGGCGCTGATGGCGAACACGCTCGGCGGCATAGACCAGCTGGTGTTTACCGGCGGGATCGGGGAGCACCAGGCAAAGGTGCGCGCCGGCGTCTGCGCGCGACTCGCCTGGCTTGGGATCCGGCTCGACGCCTCGGCGAACGAGCGCAGCGCGCCTTGCATTTCGGCCGGCGGCAGCCGCGTGAGCGTCCTCGTCATCCCGGCCGACGAGGAGCGGGTGATCGCGCGGCAGGCATTGGCCGTCCAGCAGGGTTCCTAAGGCCTGCAAGGCTCGACCGCCGCGGCTCAAGGGCGAAAAGCGCCTGCGGCGCATGGCTTTGGGACTATCGATATGTCCCTAGGGAAGTTGCGGAAGGGATAGCTGGCGGCGATCCGGCGGCCATTAAAACAGCGGCCTTGCCATCGCCTTTCCGGCTGAAGAGATCGTCGTTTTCGGGGAACCGATGGCGGGCGAGATGCTTTGAGATGCCATGACAAGGTGTCGCACCCAGCGACGCCTCCTCACGAAAGGCATATCATGAAGACCCTCATCCTCGCCGCCGGTATCGCAACGCTTCTCGGTGGTGCCGCCATCGCGCAGACCGCCACCCCGGCTGCCCCTGCCACGACCAGCACGACCACGGCGACCACCACCACCGGCTCCGACACGCCCGTCACCGGCGCGTTCTACACCCTGCCGGCCCCCGCCGCTGCCGGCGCGATGCCGATGAGCCACCTCGCCAGCGACCTGATGGACCTCGACGTCTACGGCGCGAACAACGAGAAGATCGGCGAGATCGACGATCTCGTAGTCAACTCGGACGGCTCGGTCGCAGCGGCTGTCGTCGAAGTCGGCGGCTTCCTCGGCCTTGGCGAGAAGGACGTCCTCGTGAACTTCTCCGCCCTGCAGATGACCATGGACGGCGACAAGATGCGCGTCGCCGTGCCTGAGTTCACCAAGGAGACGCTGACCTCGGCGCCGGACGTCGATCTCGACACCGTGTTCCCCGACCACGACGACTGATCGCACGTCGGTTTCAGACGAAAGGCGTCGCTCCTCCGGGAGCGGCGCCTTTTTCGTATCGGCCGGAGGTGGCGACGTCAGTGCGCCATCAGCACCGGCAGCGGGCTGGCGGTCAGGAGATCGCGGGTCATGCCGCCGAGGATGAACTCCCGCAGACGGGAGCGTCCATAGGCGCCGATGACGATCATGTCGGCGTCGACGACGACGGCCTCGTTGAGAAGGCCGGCCGAGGCATCGGGCCATTCCGGCAGATGCCGCACCTCCACCGTGATGCCGTGGCGCGAAAGGTGCCGCGCCATGTCGGCCGCAGGCTCGCGCAGGTTCTCGTCGCGGCTGTCTGACTCCGCCACCGACACCAGGTAGACCCGCTCGGCGCGCTGCAGCAGCGGCAAGGCTGCGGCGATGGCACGGGCGCATTCGCGCGTGTCGCGCCAGCCGATCAGGATCGCCTTCATCTCGCCTGGCCGGGTTGCCGTCGGCGGGACCGCGAGGACCGGGGTCCCCGCGCTGAACAGGGCCGCTTCCAGAAGATCCGCCCAGCCCTCGCCCTCGCCATAGGGGCGCCCGACCACCACGAGGTCCACCGAGCGGGCGAGCGTCGTCATGCCGGCGTTCAGTTCGTGCCGCATGCCGTCGGTTCGGATGAAGTCGGTCGTGGCATCGATCCGGTCGAGGCGCTGGCGGGCCTGCTGCTCCGCCGCGTCCGCGGCCTTGCCGTCCGCCTCCCAGAAGTCGTAAGCAATGCCCTCGCCGCCGGGGCCGAGCGCCAGCATCGTGCTTGGGATCTCATGCGTGAAGACGCCGCGGACATGGGCGCCGAACGCCGTCGCCACCGTTTCGGCCAGCACGATGTTTCGCTCGTCCTGGGCGGACCCGTCGAGATGCACGAGCAGGTCCATGATGGCGCCACTGGGCGCCGCGATCATCACGGCGTTGCCGGCAGGCTCGGCCGCCTTGGCCATGGCAGGAGCGTTCATAGGAAATCCTCCATCTGGCGGCACTCCGCCGCAATGGAGCCAGCATGCTCCTTTCCCCGCCATCCGGGATTGATCCGCATCAACGGCTCTGCGGATTGGCTGAGGGCCCGGTCCCATTGGGGCGCGATTTACTTACGAGGTTAACTACCGATATCGGGCATTCGGCTTTCACCGGTCGGCAAGCCGGACTAAGATGGCGTCTGCACCCACAGGAATTCCCGGCCCCGTCGAGCGGCCCCGTCGAGCGGATCGCCGCGCGTTGACGGAACGGTCCGCTGGAGCTCTTTTCCGCGAGGTTTGCCCGATGCCAACGACCCTATCTCCGGTAGCCCGAGCGGCGGGCGAAGACCTGCCTCTGGGCTGTGTCGGTTGTGAGTCCCGCACGCTCGGCATTTGCGGTGCGCTCGGCGGCAGCGAACTGTCCGAGCTGTCGCAGATGTCGCAGCGCCGCAGCATCCCGGCGGGCAGCCGGATCGGGCGGGGGAGTTCGCAGAGCGACACTTTCGGCGTCGTTCTCAGCGGCGCGGTCAGCCTGTCCAAGAGCTTGCCGGACGGTCGGCACCAGATCGTCGCCTTGCAGTTCGCCCCAAGCTTCATTGGAAGGCCGTTCCGGGAAACCGAGGACACCGAGCTGAATGCCTCTGGGCAGGTGAGGATCTGCGCCTTTCCGCGCGGACGGTTCGAGACCATGCTCTCGCACAACCGGGCACTCGAGCATCGCGTGCTGACGGAAACCCTGAACCAGCTGGACGACAGCCGCGACTGGCTGATCGCGCTCGGCCGCAAGACCGCGATCGAACGCGTCGCGACTTATCTGGAAATGCTGGCCTCGCATGCCCGCCTGGCCCCGGCAGGCGGCTCGGCCGAGATCGCGATGCCGCTCTCGCGCGGCGAGATCGCCGATTTCCTCGGCCTGACGATCGAGACGGTCTCGCGCAAGATGACTGAGCTGCGCAAGATGGGCGTCATCGCCTTCCAGTCCGCGGCGTCGATCCGCATCCTGTCGGCATCAAGCCTGCGTCAGGTGTCCGGAAACTGAAACTGAAAGGGCGCGCCTGTGTCGGTCCCGGCCGGCCAGCCGGCGCCGGGGCCGCTGGTGAGCGCGGCCAAAAGGACTGCCTGGTCTTCCGCCGTGAACGCCTCCGCCGCCTGCGGGAACAGCACCTCGATCTCGCGGGCCTCGTGCCGGCGGATGGCCATGAAGAAGGCGCGCAACTGGTAGGAGACGAGGTCGATCTCCTGGCGCGAGCAGCCTTCCGCCAACCGCTTCAGGCTGACGACGAGATCGAGCGCTGCGTCCCTGTCCTCGACATGCTCGAAGCAGGAGGTGCCGATGCTGGTCGCAATCGTGGTCGAGGACCCCAGCCGGCGCCGGAGCAACGGGAAGAAGGCGGATTCCTCGAGCGCCTGGAGCGGACCGATGAGGGTGGTGATCGCCCAGGCCGCCTCGAGGCAGGCCTGCGGCCGGATCGCCGGCAAGGCGTCCGCCAGCGCCTCCAGGAGATCGCAGAGCCCCCGTTGTCGCCGGTGCAACAGACGGAGCCTGTCGAGCGGGGACGGCTCTGCGGCGAGACTGACGATGGCAAGGTCCGAATGCATCCGCGTCCCCATGGGTTCGACGCGGGGCTCATTGTCCCGGCAATGCCGGGCGATGGTGCGCACGGGCGTCCAGAGGGCGACGCTAGTCCCCGCGGCCGACGGCCGGGTTGATCGAGATCAAGCCGTGTCCGCAAATCGCAGCGCCGTGGCCGCGCGTGATCCGCCTGGGGTGGCTTCTGGGCTGGGCACGCCCCGACGGCCTGCTCACAGCAGCAGCCAGCCGGCCGCTCCGGCCCCGATCACCACCGCCCAGGCCGGCGCCTTCCACGCGGCCAGCGCCACGAAGGCGATGGCCGCGATCACCAAGGCTTCGCGGGAGGTGATGCCCTCGGTGAAGACGGGATCATAGAGGGCGGCAGCGAGGATGCCGACGACGGCGGCATTCACCCCTGCCAGCGCTCGCACCGCCGCGGGCGTCGAGCGCAGGCGCTGCCAGAAGGGCAAGGCGCCGACGAGCAGTAGGACGGCAGGGGCGAAGATGGCGACGAGGGCGACGAGGGCGAGAAGCGGTCCGCCGGCGACGGCGCCGAGATAGGCCGCAAAGGCGAAGAGGGGCCCGGGCATGGCCTGCGTCGCGCCATAGCCGGCCAGGAAGGCGTCGCGGCTGATCAGCGCGGTATCGACCGTCGCGGACTGGAGCAAGGGCAGCACGACATGCCCGCCGCCGAACACCAGCGCCCCGGATCGGTAGAAGCTGTCGGCCAACGCGGACAGGACGCCGCCCCCGGCGGCAGCGATCAGCGGCAAGGCGAAGAGCATCCCGACGAAGATCACCAGCGCCATCACCGCTGTCCTGCGGCCGACGGGCACCGAAAGGGCGGCCTCATTCGCCTCGGATGCGGCCGTCGTTGGTGCGGGGGCAAGCCAGGCGGATCCCGCGGCAGCGCCCAGCGCGATCGCCGCGATCTGCGACCAGGCGGTGGGAAAGAGGGTGGTGATCGCCAGCCCTGCGACGGAAATGCTCGCGCGCTCCCGGCCGGCAGCGAGCGTCTGCGCCATGCCGAGGACGGCATGGGCGACGATGGCGACCGCCGCCGCCTTCAGCCCGTCGAGCCAGCCGCCACCGAAAGCCGCGCGCAGCGGCGCCTCGGCATAGGCGAAGGCGACGAGCAGCAAGGCGGTCGGAAGGGTGAAGCCGATCCACGCCGCGGCCATCCCAGCATATCCGGCGCGGTGCAGCCCGATCGCCATCCCGACCTGGCTGGAGGAGGGGCCGGGCAGGAACTGGCAGAGCGCCACGAGGTCGGCATAGGCCCGGTCGGACATCCAGCGGCGGCGCGTCACGAAGGCATCGCGGAAATAGCCGAGATGCGCGACCGGCCCGCCGAAGGAGGTCAGGCCAAGCCCTAGGAAGATCGTGAAAACCTCCCGCGCCGGACCCGGTGCGGCAAGCCCCTCAGGCTCGGCTGATCGGTCTGTCGTCATCTCGGTCGGCTCCAGGGCTGATGCTGGCGGGACGGGCCGGCGCAGGCTCCCTACCTTCTGTCGATGCCTTTAACATGAACCCCATCGCCGCGCCGGGCGCCGTCGTGCGACAGGGCGCCGGTTACGGACCGGCCGTATCGTCCGCAGGCTCAAGCGGGCAGGTGAATGTCCAGCGGCGGATCGCACGGAAAAACAAAGGCTTGAACGTGAAATGGGCCACCCGCTCGGAACCGTCTGTTCGCCGCCGCCCTTCTCCCCTGAAACAGGGAGAGAGACATGAGCCGGATCCTCGACGATCGTACCGACGATGCCCCCCGCTTCGAGGGCGACCGCATCCACGACAACCACCAGCAGCCGGGCTCGTTGACCGAAGGAAGCACTCCGGCGCGGCCTGTCGGACGCGACGAGGCTGTGGTCGATGCCGAGTTCAGCGGCCTCGACAATGATCTGGTCGACATGGGCCAGTTCGGCGACGAGACCGATGAGGGGCTTGGCGATGCCGGCACCATCCAGCCGGACATGCCCCGACAGCCCGACGTTCCCGGTGGCCAACAGCGCCGGCTGGGTGTCGGCGAGAAGAGGGACCCGTCGCGGGACGACGGCCTCTAAATTCTTCACCGCTTCCGCCGAGCCGTATCAACGGCGCGAATACTGACATCTTTCTCGCGGCCGCCCGCGATGCGGGCGGCGCAGGGACCCCAGGAGCACTTCATGTCCGATACACATGCCAAGACCCCGAACAAAGGCGGTGCCGGTTCCGATCATCCGGACGCTGACGGCACGCCGAAAGACACGGCCGAGGTTGGTGCAGACGCCGCCGTGCAAGAGGAGATCGAGGAAACCGATGGCGCCGAGGACGAGAAGCTCGACCACGCGGTCGAAGCACTCGACTGAGCGCGGTCGGCCAGGACCCCGGCGCCGATGGAGGAGCGCATGCGAGCGGTAGCCACGACGCTTTCAAGGAAGGATCCGGCGCTGCAGGCGCAGAAGGATGGGACGGCGCCGAACCCATTCCTGGCGGAAACTTTGTGCAGGGAGGGGCGGAATTGAACGAGAAATTCGAAGTGCCGCTGGAGGCGGCGGCGGCGATAGAGGCAGGCGTATCGCCCCCGCTGGCTTTTCGCGAGGCGGGGGCGATAAGCCCGAGCGATCTCGGCCAATCGACGGATATCTCCGCTGAACGCCTTCTTCAGATCGAGGAAGGCGCGGTCGCGACCGAGAGCGAACTGCGTGACCTCAGCCAAGCGCTGGGGGTTCCGCTCCGGCATTTGGCCGTGCGCTGATACACGGCTCCCTCTGCGCCGGGCGAGACGCGCGTCTTCTGCGGCAGCCAGGGCTCAACGGGAAGCCGATGGTGCCGCGACGGTGCCGCGCTGTTTCTTCAAACCGGACCGGCAGCCGCAGCGGATGTCGCTGGCGTCGTGAAGAACAGCGGTCGAAGCTTGACGCCGAGCACATTGCCGGCGAAGGCGGCAACGGCCCAGAGCCAGCCGTGCAGGCTGCCGGAGGCGATGCCGGAGAAATAGGCGCCGATGTTGCAGCCATAGGCGATGCGGGCGCCATAGCCGAGCATCAGTCCACCGATCACAGCCGCGACGACGGAGCGAAGCGGGATGCGCAGGCTCGGGGCAAAGCGCCCCGCCAGCGCCGCCGCCAGCATCGCGCCGGCGATGATGCCGAAATCCATCACCGAGGTGACATCGGCAAAGACGGTCTGACTGAGGGCTTTCGCGTTGCCGGGGGTCTGCCAGTAGGCCCAGGCGGCCGGATTAAAGCCGATGAGCTCAGCGCCCTTGGCGCCCCAGAGGGCGAAGGCGGATGTGATACCCCAAGGGCGTCCAGACAGCGCCAGTGTCGCAAAGTTCAGCAGCGCCAGGGCGATCGCGCCTGCCACCATCGGCCAAGGACCGCGGAGATAGCGCGACAGGCCGTGGCGCGGCGAGGGTGGGGCCTCCTCCAGCGTGCCATTGCGGCGCTTTTCGATGACGATGGTCAGTCCTGCGATCGCGGCAAAGAGCGCCAGCGAGGCGGCAATGCCGAGGGGCGCTCCAAGTGAGACCAGCGTCACCGGCTGGAAGGACGGCAGCGCGACCCACCAGTCGAAATGGACCGTGGCGAGCACCGAGCCGACGACAAAGAAGAACAGCGTCACCAGCATGCGGGCATTGCCGCCGCCGGCGGTGAAGAGCGTGCCGGACGCGCAGCCGCCGCCGAGCTGCATGCCGAGGCCGAACATGAAGGCGCCGATGACGACGGAGAGGCTGAGCGGCTGGACTAGGCCGGTGACCGGGTTGCCGAACAGCGTGCCGGCGCTGAGGGCCGGGAAGAACAGCACGACGGCGACGGCCAAGAGGACCATCTGCGCTCGCAATCCCCGTCCCCGGCCTTCCAGGATGAAGGCGCGCCATGCCGCGGTGAAGCCGAAGGAGGCGTGATAGAGCGCGATCCCGAGCCCGCCGCCGACCAGGAACAAGGCACCGTGGGACGGTCCGAAGGCGACGCCGAGCGCTAGCGTCCCGATGAGGAGGACGGCGAGCGATGTAAGACCCGCCGCGCCAAAGGGAGATGACACCGCAGTGCGCGGCGTGGTTATCGGCAGCGTGGACATGGTGGCTCCTCGGTTGACCCTGAGATAGGCCCCTGCCACGGACCCCGCCAAGCATCAGGTTCCAAAGACTGTTGGGATCGGGGTATTCTGTTCGGGCGGAACCGAAGGCGTACCGGCGGGCAGGCTGGTGCGCACGCCCGCATTCTCAGCAGAGGGCCCTTTTTGTGACCTGACAGCGCCCGGCAGGGCCGGGCTCGCTGGGCATTGCGGCGGCTTCCTTGGGAAGCCGCCGCTTATCACTTACAGGGTCGGAAGCGAGCCGACGATGCGCAGCGACAGGCCCTCATAGGGCTCCAGCGAGATGTGCAGCATGCCGTCTTCGCCGAGATCGCCCTCGACCGTCTCGGCGATCATGTCGACCACAGGTCCGGAACCGACATTGGCGAGGACAATGGTCTCTTCGATCGGCTCGGCGCTGAAGTTCAACGCGGTGATCTGCGTCCCCCGGCCGTTCGGCAGTTCGTGCACCATGATGAGGAGGCCCGGCGCGACGACGTCGGGGATCGACACCTGCTTGGCCGCGGCCAGTCCATAGGATTCGCGCACCGACAGGATGTGCTTCAGCTGCGAGGCAAACGAATCCGGCCGCTGCAACTGGTCGGTCAGCGAACCGTAGAGCGAACGCGCCCTCGGCATGCCGCCGGACGAGACGGTCGCCTCCGGGTCGGCGCCGACGAGATCGTAGCCGCCGCGCTCGATCCAGCGCGTATCGCCATCGCCCATCAGATGCTCCACCTCGCTCGCATCGAGCGGCAGCGCCCCAACGAGATCCCAGCCCGAAAGCGCGAAGACACCCGGCTGGTAGGCGTTGTACATGGCCAGGAGAATGTGGATCTTCTGGATCTGCGCCACCTGCTCGTCGGAGATCTCCGAGATGTCGTCCATGCCGAGCGCGGCGGTGATGATGCTGGCCGTGGTGCAGGAGATGCCGTTGGTGACGAAGCGCAGATTGTAGGGCGCCGCCGGTCCGCTGAGCTTCTGGTACATGGTCTCGCGCAGATGCGTGCGCAGCGTCCGTCCCTGCCACGTCTGGCCTTGGAAGGTGTAGATGTCGTTGGCGTGCAGCGTCCAGAAGTGGACGAGCTCGGTCGTCAGCTCATCATGGTTCTGCAGCGCGTGGATCAGCGAGGCGGGATCGATCCCGAACTCGTGCACCATGCGCAGCATCATCCGCAGGAACTCGGTATCCCCCGTCAGAAGCGCGTGCTGGTAGGCGGGACGGGTGATGAAGTCGTAGGAGAGATCCGCCCCGCCCTTCGACATCGAGGCGATGTCGTCGACGGTGAGGTTCAGCTCCTGGAACGAGAAGCCGCCGGCCTTGCGGATCATGCCGGCCAGCAGCTGGTTGCCGACCATCGACAGCGGATGGCTCTCCGACCAGGCCGGCCCTTCCGCGCGGCGCTCGACGCCGAGGAAGCCGTTGGCATCGAGGCGAAGGCCGCGCGCGCCCATCTGGTCGATCGAATGCAGCGCGTCGCCGATGATCATCTGCTGAGCAGCAAAGGACGGATCGAGCCAGTTGAGGCTCGGCTGGCCTTCCTTGAAATAGTGCAGGTACACCCAGCGCCGGACGGTGCCGTCGACGCCGGTAATCTGGCCGGTGGCGCTCCAGTCGGTTTCCTTGACGCCAGGCTCGAAGAAGATCACGCGCTGAAGCTGGCCGACAATGTAGCCCTTGTCGCGCAGGAGATCGACGGTCGCGGGGTCGAGATTGACCGCGTCGCGGCCCTCGGGCAGCTCAGGCAAATGCTCCCAGTCGGCCTCTGAAATCTCGACCATGTGGTAGAGGCCGGGATAGGTGGTATGGCCCATTTCGGCGAGGCGGAAGTCGGCGCCTTTGCCGGTGTGGGCGGGAACGACGTCGTCGATGACCACCGAGTTGTGGGCTGCCGCCGTGCGGCCGATCGCCACGAACTCGTCATGCGTGCCATAGGCGGGGTCGAGGTCCCAGCCGATGCGGTCGAAGTTGCCGTCGACGGTCGGGGTATAGCGGCCGTTTTTCCAGCCGCCGGCGCGCTTCATCGGCCCGGTATGGATGCCGCGAACGCCGATCGAGGACAGCGCCGACCAGAGCTTCGCATCGCCCAGCGTCTTCAGAACGGAGTCGCCCTCGCGCGTAATGATCGCGCCGGGATAGGCGGTGAACCAGACCGGCGCGACCGCCGAGGCGATGCGGGGACGGGTCTCGGCATAGGGTCTCTGCCAGAACCGACCCTTGCCGCCATAGGTCTCGGCGCGGCTGCGCGCCTGATGCAGCATCGACATCTCGACGAGGGCGTCGACCGAGTCCGGGGATG
Organism: Mesocryomonas lacus; assembly: GCF_055730105.2. Taxonomy (NCBI): domain Bacteria; kingdom Pseudomonadati; phylum Pseudomonadota; class Alphaproteobacteria; order Hyphomicrobiales; family Aurantimonadaceae; genus Mesocryomonas; species Mesocryomonas lacus. The sequence goes on along the minus strand of NZ_JBUZWF020000001.1, from coordinate 834,766 downwards.
GTTTTGTCATGAAGGGGTTCCGTTTGCGGGAAATCCGGGGGGTAACGCGTGCGCCGCGGTATGTTTCCGAATTGCATCGCTTTTGCGCCCGCCAGGGCCGATTCCGGCGCCTGAAAGCGCCGCTTCCGCCTTCAAACTTGACAATAATTGTCATGAATTATAGCCGGAAGGGACGGCGCCTCTGTCGCTCCGCCGGAACGGAAGGCTTTTCCGCATGCTGACTGCCTGCTCGTCGATCCCCCTCTACGACGGTGGCCATGTCCTCGACCTCCTCTGCGATCACATGCGCGGGCATGGCGAGGTCGAGCAGTCGCCGGGGACCGCGACGATCCGGCTTGATTACGGCCGCGCGGACCTTGCCATCTCCGGCGATGGTCTCGACGTCGTCGTCTCGGCGTCGGATGCGACCGGCCTTTCCTATATGAAGATGGGTGTCGTCCATCACGTCCGCGCCTTTGCCGCGCCGCAGACGCCCGACATCGGCTGGCGCGGCGACGGGACGAGCGAGACGGTGCCGGCCTTCTTTCGCGAGATGCGCGTCGTCGACGCCTTCGACGTCACCCCGCACATGCGCCGCGTGGTGCTGGCAGGAGAGCGGCTCGAGCGGTTTGCCGAGGGCGGCCTGCACGTGCGGCTGATCTTTCCGCCGAAAGGCCGCGCGCTGGTCTGGCCACGCCTTGGGGCCGACGGCTGCCCGGTCTGGCCGGAGGGCGAGAATGCCGTGACCGCGCGGGTCTATACGCTCCGCCACGTCGATCTCGAGGCCGGCGAGGTCTCTATCGACATCTTCCGCCATGACGGCGACGCGACGCCGGGGTCGGATTTCGCGTTGACCGCGCGGGCGGGCGACCGTGTCGGCATGACCGGGCCGGGCGGCGGCAGCGTGCCGGCCGCATCCTCGCTGCTGCTCCTTGGCGACGAGACCGCCCTGCCGGCGATCGCCCGCATCCTCGCGGCGCTGCCGGCCAGTGCCACGGCGCGGGCGGTGATCGAGGTCGGCGGCGCGGAAGATCGGCAGCCGATGCCCTCGGCGGCATCGGTCAGGCTCGAATGGCTGTACCGCGGTTCGGGTCAGCCGGGCGGCTCCGGCCGTCTCGCCGACGTCCTCGACCGTCTTGCGCCGGAGGACCTTTTGCCGGACACCTTCGTCTGGGCCGGCTGCGAGTTCGAGGATTTCCGCCGAATGCGCCGCCGCCTGCGCTCGGACTGGAAACTGCCGCGTGACAGGCACCTCGTCGTCGCCTATTGGCGCAAGGGCGCAGCGGGCGACGCGGCCCGCGCCGACGCCTGAGGCGGGCGGCGCCGCCCACCGCACGCCCACCGCACGCGCGCCGCCCTTCCGCTCCGCCATCGCGAACGGCGCATGACCTGCCGCTTCGCCGAAACGAACCGTCCGTGCCAGCGGCCGGTCAGGACAGGATTTTCGATGCTCTCCCGCTTTTTCGCCTACTACGCCCCCTGGCGCGGCCTGTTCCTGCTCGACTTCGGCTGCGCCGTCGTCGCCGGCCTCCTGGAACTCGGCTTCCCCATCGCGGTGAAGCTGTTCGTCGACGATCTCCTGCCCAGCGGCGATCTGGCACTGATCCTCGTCGCCTCGGCGGGCCTCCTCCTCGTCTACATCCTCAATACCGGGCTGATGGCGGTGGTCGGATATTGGGGCCACATGCTCGGCATCAACATCGAGACGGAGATGCGTCGGCGCGCCTTCGACCATCTGCAGAAGCTTTCTTTCGGCTACTTCGACAACCAGAAGACCGGCCATCTCGTCGGCCGGCTGACCAAGGATCTCGAGGAGATCGGCGAGGTCGCCCATCACGGGCCGGAGGACCTGTTCATCGCGGTGATGACCTTCATCGGCGCCTTCGTCCTGATGGTCACGGTGCATGTGGAACTCGCGCTGATCACCGCCGTCATCGTGCCCTTCGGCACCTGGCTGACGACCCGCTATGGCGGGCGGATGACCAAGACCTGGCATGCGATCTACGGCTCCGTCGCCGACTTCAACGCCCGGATCGAGGAGAATGTCGGCGGCATCCGCGTGGTGAAGTCCTTCGCCAACGAGGACCACGAGCGGGCACTGTTCGCCGTCAACAATGCGGGCTACCGCGCCCGCAAGCTGGACGCTTACCGCATCATCACCGCCAGCCAGTCGCTGAACTATTTGTCGATGCGGCTGACGCAGGTGATCGTCATGGTCGCCGGCACCTGGTTCGTCATCTCGGGTGACCTCAGCATCGGCGGCTTCATCGGCTTCCTGCTCCTCGTCAACGTCTTCTTCCGCCCGGTGGAGAAGATCGCGGCAGTGCTGGAGAGCTATCCGAAGGGCATTGCGGGCTTTCGCCGCTACACCGAATTCCTCGATACCGTGCCGGATATCGTCGACCGGCCGGGCGCCGTCGCGCCATCGGCGCTGCGCGGCGACATCGCCTTCCGCGGCGTGCATTTTGCCTATGCCAGGGGCCGGCCGGTGTTGGACGGCATCGACTTCCACGTCGCGCCCGGCGAGACCGTCGCCTTCGTCGGCCCGTCCGGTGCCGGCAAGACGACGATCTGCTCGCTGGTGCCGCGCTTCTACGACGTGACGGAAGGGGCCATCCTGGTCGACGGCATCGACATCCGCGACATGCAGCTTGCCGCGCTGCGGCGCCATATCGGCGTCGTCCAGCAGGACGTCTTCCTGTTCGGTGGCACAGTGCGCGAGAACATCGCCTATGGCCGGCTCGACGCCAGCGAGGCCGAGATCGTCGCCGCCGTCGACAAGGCGCACCTTACCGCGACGCTCGCGGCGCTGCCGGACGGCCTCGACACCGTCATCGGCGAGCGCGGCGTGAAGCTTTCCGGCGGGCAGAAGCAGCGGTTGTCGATCGCCCGCATGTTCCTGAAGGATCCGGAAGTGCTGATTCTCGACGAGGCGACCTCGGCGCTCGACACCGAGACCGAGCGAGCGATCCAGGCCTCGCTCGCGGAACTTGCGCGCGGCCGCACGACGCTGATCATCGCCCACCGCCTGTCCACCATCCGCCACGCCGACCGCATCGTCGTGATCGCGGACGGGCGGATCGTCGAGGAGGGGCCGCACGCCGCGCTGCTCGCCCGCGGCGGCGCCTATGCCCGGCTGATCGGTGCGCAGGACGGGATCCTGGCGGCAGAATAGCGCGGCGCCGAGGGCACAAAGAAAAGCAGCGGCGAGGCTTTCGCCCGCCGCTGCCGAAATGGATGGATGCGGGTCGGCACTGCGAGCCACATCTCTATGGCGAGCAGTGCCGACCCAGTAAATCCTACCAGGAGTATTTCAGGCTCGCCGTCACCTTGCGCGGCTCGTTGTAGAAGCAGGAATTGGCGTCCTGGCACGAGGCGACGGCCTTCTTATCGAAGAGGTTGGACGCGTTGATCTGGCCCTTCCAGTTGTTCTTCTCGTAGGAAATCGAGGCGTCGACGACGGTATAGTCAGGCACTTCCAGCGCGTTGGCCTTGTCGGCATAGCTCTCGCCGTTCCAGCGCACGCCGCCGCCAAGGCGCAGACCCGTCAGCGCGTCCGACCGGAAGGCATAGTCGAGCCAGAGCGAGGCGAACTGCTCGGGGATGGCGACGGGCACCTTGCCGAGATCGATGTCGTTGGACTTCGTCACCTCGAGATCGAAGTGTGTATAGGCGGCGATCAGGCTGAAGCCGTTGCCGAGCCCGACATTGCCCTCGAACTCAAAACCCTTCGATGTGATCTCGCCAGTCTGGACCTGCTGGAACGGGTTGCCGCCGGCGACATCATTAGTCAGCACGTTGCCGCGGGTGAGGTCAAAGACCGATGCGGTGAAGAAGCCGTCGAAGCTGGTCGGCTGGTACTTCACCCCCGCCTCATATTGGTCGCCGTCACCGGACTCGAAAGGCGAGCCGTTCGCATCGAGACCGAGCACCGGGGTGAAGAAGCGGGAATAGCTGACATAGGGCGTGATGCCGTTGTCGAAGAGATAGGCGAGGCCCGCCCGGCCCGAGAAGGCGCCCTCGTCGTCGTCGGCATCGCTGCCGATGCGGTTGTCGAGCTCGGTGCTCAAGAAGTCGTAGCGGGCGTTCGCCGTGACGACGAGCTTGTCGAGGGTCATCTGGTCCTGGACGTAGAGCCCGGTCTGGTTCAGCGTCTGCGTGTTGTCGATGTAGGGCGCGCCGAGCGGCGGCTGGCCGGTGCTGTAATCCGGGTTGACGAGGTCGAGCGGCGTGCCGAGGCCGCCGGGGCCGTCGAAGGCCGAGACCGCCTGCGACTGATTGAGGCTGTAATAGCGGTAGTCGAGCCCGGCGATCGCCTTGTGCTCGATGGCACCCGTGGCGAACTTCGCCTCGACCTGGTTGTCGATGGTGAAGGTGTCGACCTTCGGATCCGTACGGAAGTTGATGCGGGCGAGCTGTGAGCCGCCGGGGGTCACGTAGCCGTTGCCGTAGGCCAGCGCGTAGGTCGATTCCAGATGCGCGTAGCGGGCGTTCTGGCGCACCGTGAAGGTCTCGTCGAACGAATGCTCGGCCTCGTAGCCGATCATCGTCTGGTCGCGGGTGAACTCGTCGATCGACGTGTCGCTGGTGAAGACGTCGCGGTCGATCTTGCCGAAAGCGGCAGGCCGCACCGTTACGACATAGGGCAGGAAGCCCGGCACGTTATTGCTGTCGTCGCGCTGGTAGGAGCCGTAGACGGTGACGTTCGTCTGGGCATCGGGCGCCCAGGTCAAGGTCGGGGCGATCAGGCCGCGGAACTCGTCGCCCTCGTCCGCATAGTCGTTGCCGCCGAACAGTTTCGCGTTCAGCCGGTAGGTCCAGACGCCCTCGTCGTCGAGCGGGCCGCTCGTGTCGAGCGCGGTGTAGCCTTGACCGTATTCGTTGACGCCGACCTCGACCGAGCCTTGCTTCGTCGTGGTCGGACGCTTCGAGATCAGGTTGATCAGGCCGCCCGGAGAGCTGCCGCCATAGAGCACCGAGGCAGGGCCCTTCAGGACCTCGACGCGCTCGAGCAGAACGGGATCGACCTGGAAGGTCGCGAAGGCCGAGGAGAACAGCGCGAGGCCATCGAGGTAGAGGCCGTCCTCATTGGCCGGGAAGCCGCGGATGTTGAACCAGTCGAGCCGGTTGTTGTTGCCGAATTTTTGGCCCTGGACTCCCGAGGAGTAGCGGGTCGCCTCGTCGACGCTCTGGACGTTGCGCTCCTCGAGCTGATCCTGTCCGATGACGGAGACCGGCTGGGGGCTGGCCAGCCGGGAGCCGGCGCCCTTGGTGCCGCTGACGCTCTGGCGGGGGACGGTGCGATCGCTGTCGCTGGCCAGGCTGCCGTCGCCGGCCACCGTGCCGTTGCTGGCGCCGCCCTCGAGCGTGACGGCATCAAGCACGATCGCGTCCTGCGCGGCGGCCGCTCCCGCGAGCGCTCCAAGGGCGCAGGAAACGCGCAGCACGGTCTGGCAGGAACGGACGACAGAAGGCATCGATGGGACTCCATGAAGGGACCCATTCCGCCTAGGTGCGTTAAGCTGATAAATCGAGTCATATTTTAGGGCGCGCTGTAAGCGATGTCCCGGTGTTGCCGTAATGTGACTTCGCGGGCTTTGCGGTGGTACCTGGAAAGGTTCACGCAGCCCTTTCCGTCCTCCCATTCAGATTAGAAGCGTTTTAATCTGAGAGCTCACGCGCCCCGTTAGTGACGAATACTGATCAGCGGGCGTTTCGCCGCATCGGCATTGCATCGATCAGGCCGTTGAGCTCAGCCAGCGCGATGGGCTTGCTCCCACGCCACTTGACCCCGCCATCCTTGCCGATCAGCAGCGCGGAGAAAGTGGTGTCGGCGGCAACGTCGTAGCGTCCCCGCAGCCTGTCGGCGGATTCCCCTCGGGGCGCTTCACCTAAGATCGGCAGGACCTCTTCGCCCACCACGGCAAAGGCAACGAGATCACGGTCGGCAAGCGCAGCCTCGTCCGCCAGAAGGCTCTGCTGCTGGTCGGGGAGCAGCTGGCTCCGGTCGGCGGCGAAGACGATCACGATGCGCTTTTCCCAACGCAGGCTGGCGAGGGTCGCAGCGTCGACCGCACCGACGGAGCCGATGGCGGACATCAGGGCGGCGGTGGCGACGGTCTTCAGCATGAAACTTCTCCGTTGGCCTTCAGAACGGGCATGAGCCGGCCCGCCTGTTCGAGGCCAATCCTCGACGTGATGGCCGCGGCGCTTCGGCTGCGGCCGATAGTCCCGCGGAAATGCGGCTTCTCATTTTTGACTGAACCCATTCGCGGCCGTCTGCGTTGCAGCCTGGAATCGTTATAAGGAGCAGCCCGTGCTGACACTGACCGTGAATGGAACCGAGCATTCGCTCGACATCGACGTGAGGACATCGCTGCTCGATGCTCTGCGCGACCACCTCGCCCTCACCGGCACCAAGAAGGGCTGCGACCACGGCCAGTGCGGCGCCTGTACGATCCTGGTCAATGGACGGCGCGTCAATTCGTGCCTGACCCTTGCCGTGATGCACGACGGCGACGAGATCACCACCATCGAGGGCCTCGGCCAGCCCGGCAATCTCCACCCGATGCAGGAGAGCTTCCTGCACCATGACGGCTACCAGTGCGGCTATTGCACGCCGGGCCAGATCATGTCGGCGGTCGGCATGCTCGGCGAGGTCGAGGCGAAGTGGCCGAGCCATGTGACGGAAAACGTCGCGGGCGGTGCCGAGCTCTCCAATGCCGAAATTTCCGAGCGCATGTCGGGCAATCTCTGCCGCTGCTCGGCCTATCCGAACATCGTCGATGCCATCCGCGAGGTCGGCACCGCGGACACCCGCCGAAAGGACGCAGCATGAGGACGTTCGACTACGTCCGGGCGAGCGATGCCCGGCAGGCCGCGACCGAGGCAGCCGTCGTCGGCGCCAAGTTCATCGCCGGTGGCACCAATCTGCTCGACCTGATGAAGCTGCAGGTCGAACATCCCGACCGCCTCGTCGACATCAGCCGTCTGCCACTGAAGTACATCGAGGAGACGGATGACGGCCTGCGCATCGGCGCGCTCGTCACCAACAGCGACCTTGCCGCCAGCGACGTCATCCGCGAGCGCTATCCCTTGCTCAGCCGCGCGCTTCTGGCCGGCGCCAGCGGACAGTTGCGCAACAAGGCGAGCACCGGCGGCAACTTCCTGCAGCGCACGCGTTGCGGCTATTTCTACGAGACCTCCGCCAACTGCAACAAGCGCGAGCCGGGCTCGGGCTGTGACGCGATCGGTGGCTTCAACCGGATCCACGCGATCCTCGGCGCCAGCGAGCACTGCATCGCCACCCACCCGTCCGACATGGCAGTGGCCATGCGGGCGCTGGACGCCATGATCGAGACGCTGAAGGCCGATGGATCGTCCCGCGTCCTCGCGCTGTCCGACTTCTACCGCCTGCCAGGCGACACGCCGGACCTCGACACCAATCTCGAGGCGGGCGAACTCATCGCCGCGGTGCATCTGCCGAAGGCGCCAGGCGGCAAGCATGTCTACCGCAAGGTCCGCGACCGCGCTTCCTACGCCTTCGCGCTGATCTCCGTCGCCGCGGTGGTGACGGTCGAGGACGGCAAAATGCAAAATGTCAGCCTCGCTTTCGGTGGCGTCGCCCACATGCCGTGGCGGGATGCCGCAGTGGAGGCGGCGCTGAATGGCCAGGTGCCTTCGCAGGCGCTGTTCGAAAAGGCGGCAGACCTCCTGCTGGCCGAGGCGAAGGGCCAAGGCGAAAACGATTTCAAGATCGAGCTGATGCGGCGGACTTTGCCCGCGGTTCTCAGCGAGGCGACGGGAGTGACGGCATGAGCAAGTCCTACGACTACCAGATGGACAAGCCGATCGGCGAGACGCGTCTCGACCGCGGCGTACAAGGCGTCATCGGCAAGGGCATCGACCGGTTCGAAGGTCCGTTGAAGGTATCGGGCAAGGCGACCTACGCCTACGAGAACCTGCATGGGCGGGAGGTCGCTTTCGGCTATCTCGTCACCTCGACCATCGGCTCCGGCAAAATCGTCGAGATCGACACGATGCAGGCGCTGTCGACGGCCGGTGTCCTCACCGTCATCACCGACGAGAACGGCCCTCGCGCCGCGGCCGACCCGGGCGATCCCGCACCGACACCGATCGGCGGCGAGGTCACCCATTACGGCCAGCCGATCTGCCTTGTCATCGCGGAAAGCTTCGAGGTCGCGCGTGCGGCTGCCAAGCTGGTCGACGTTCGCTATGAGGCCTCCGAGGGCCACTACGACCTCCAGGAAGGCAAGGCGGACGCCTATGATCCGGGCGATGGCGTGATGCCGTCGACCGTCGTGAAGGGCGACTTCGACAAGGCCTTCGCCAAGGCCGAGGTGACGTTCGAGGCGACGTACACGACACCGAGCCAGAGTCATTCCGCCATGGAGCCGCACGCGGCCGTGGCCGTCTGGGATGGCGACGACCTGACGATGTACGGCTGCTACCAGCTTGTCCAGACGAATGTCGGGCAGCTTGCCAAGGCGCTCGGCATCAACAAGAAGCATGTCCGCCTGCTGAACCCGTTCATCGGCGGCGGCTTTGGCGGCAAGCTCGGCATTGGCCCGGAATCAGTGTTCGCCGCGATGGGGGCCAGGGAAACCGGGCGTCCGGTGAAGATTGCGCTCACCCGCCAGCAGGTGATGCAGACGACCTCGCGTCGCTCCGACACCATCCAGCGGGTGCGCATCGGCACGACGAAGGACGGCATCATCACCGCCATCGCGCACGACACGATTACCGGCAACACGCCTGGCGATGATTTCTTCGAGCCAGCGGGCATCTCGACCGTGTTCCTCTATGCCGGCGACCACCGGCAGGTGACCCATCGCAAGGTCGACGTGAACATCCTCCTGTCGTCCTCGATGCGGGCGCCGGGCGAGGCGGTCGGCATGCTGGCGCTCGAGAATGCCATGGACGAGATGGCCGAAAAGCTGGGCCTCGATCCCATCGAGTTCCGCAAGCGCAACGAGCCGGAGACCGATCCGCAGGAGGGCCTGCCGTTCTCCTCGCGCATGATGGTCGAGTGCATGGACGAGGGCGCCCGGCATTTCGGCTGGAACAACCGCGCCAAGGTTCCGGGTACCCGGCGCGAAGGCGAATGGTTCATCGGCACGGGCATGTCGACCGCGTCGCGCAAGAACATCCTGCAGAAGGCATCGGCGCGCGTGTCGCTGCTCGCCGACGGTTCGGCGACGGTCGAGACGGATATGACCGACATCGGCACCGGCACCTACACCATCCTGCAGCAGATCGCGGCCGAGATGCTGGGCCTGCCGGTCGAGAAGGTATCGGTGAAGCTCGGCGACTCGTCGCTGCCGCCGGCACCCGGCTCGGGCGGTTCCTGGGGCGCCAGCTCCTCGGGCTCGTCGGTCTACACGGCCTGCGAGGGGATCATCGAGCAGCTCGCCGAGAAGCTCGGCGTCGCCGCCGATGATCTGACGCTCAAGGACGGCACCGCGATCGCCGGCAACAAGCAGACGCCGCTGACCGTCGTCCTTTCGGGCGAGCCGATCGTGATGCTCGGCAATTTCGCGCCGGGCAAGACGTTCAAGGAGACGCACCAGGCGAGCTATGGCGCGCACTTCTGCGAAGTGGCGGTCAACGCGGTGACGGGCGAAACCCGCATCCGCCGCCTGCTGACGGTGGCGGCGGCCGGCCGTATCCTCAACGAGAAGACAGCGACGTCGCAGTGCTATGGCGGTCAGATCTTCGGTATCGGCACGGCGCTGACCGAAGAGCTGGTGGTCGACCCGCGCACCGGCCTGATGGTCAACCACGATCTCGCGGAATACCACGTGCCGGTGAATGCCGACGTGCCGCAGCTCGAAGTCGTCATGCTGCCGGAGCGGGATCATGCGGCGAGCCCGCTGGCCTCCAAGGGTATCGGCGAACTCGCGATCTCCGGTGTCGGGGCCGCGATCACCAATGCCATCTACAACGCCACCGGCGTTCGGGTGCGGGACTATCCGATGACGCTGGACAAGGTTCTGGCGGGCTGGACGAAGCCGAAGGCCGCCTGAGGCAACCGGTAGCAGTACCAGCATTATCCAAAAGGCGGCGGAGCGAAGGCTTCGCCGCCTTTTCCGCGTCCGACCTTAGCCGTGTAGCTTCAGGGCAGGGCCCTTCGTCGGGGAAATGACGTCGGCGAGGATCGCCACGGAGCCGCGTAAGGTGCCGAGCACCGACCATTGATGCTGGCGCTGCAGCGCGTGGTAGGCCGCCTTGGCGAATTGTCCGTCGATGAAGAAGTCGTCGCGCCGGGCAAAGCCCATCAGGCCGACGGTCCCGGCATCGCCGAGCGAGATCAGCTTGCCCTTGTCCTTGAAGGCGAATGGCTCGACGGGCTTTCCGGCGATGGCGGCCGGCAGCGCGCCGCAGAGGTAGCGCCCTTGCTGGCTGGCGATCTGCGCCGTCGGCGGCAGCGCCATGTCTGCACCCTCGGGGGTGAGGCTGGCCGCATCGCCCATGGCATAGATGGCGGGATCGGCGGTCCTCAGATAGGCGTCGACGACGATCCGGCCCTTGCGGTCGGTCTCGAAGTCGCCGAGCTGCTTCAGCACCGGCAAGCCGACGAGGCCCGCAGCCCAGACGGTGATATCGGCCGGCCAGCTGTCGCCGGTCGCCGAACCCACGGCATCGGCATGGACGGCGTTGATGTTGGCGTTCGTCACGACGGAGACGTCGAGGGCGGCCAGCCGCTTGAGGACGCCGGCGCGCAGGTCCGCGTCTGCGCCGGGCATCAGCACCGGCGCGCCCTCGAGGATGGTGAGGTCGAGGAGTTTGGCCTGCGGCCGTTTGGCCGGGCGCTCGAAGAAAGCCTGTTCGGAAACGCGCAGGTGCGCGGCGAGCTCGGTGCCGGTGGCGCCCGAGCCGACGATGACGACATGCGCCGGCCTGCCGCTTTCGCGCGCATTGATCATCAGGCCGATGAAGCGTTCGCGGAAGGCGTCTGCATCGGCCTTCGCGTCGAGCCGGACGGCATGCTCGAGCACGCCGGGTATGCCGAAATCCGCGGTGATGCCGCCGAGCGCGATGACGCAGGTGTCGTAGCCGACGCTCCGGCCCGGCGCCATCGTCTGCCCGCTCGCGGAGATGACGGGGGCGAGCCGGACGCATTTGGCCGCCCTGTCGATCGACACGACGCTGCCTTGTTCGAAGCGGAAGCCGCGCATGCGGGCCAGCATGTAGAAGCTGATTTCGGTCAGCGTCGAGTTCACCGTGCCGGCGGCGAACTCGTGCAGGCGGGGCTTCCAGATATGCGAGCTGACGCGGTCGACGAGAGCGATGTCGAGCGACCGATCCCGCGACAGGGCCGCGGCGAGCTCGAGCCCACCCGCCCCGCCACCGAGCACGAGGATGCGGTGTCTGGATTGTGCCATGCGATTAGCCTTGCCGGACGCTGCCGCCTTGCTTGCGGCGCACGTCCCTTTCCATCGCGCGATTCTGACGGGAGGGGCAGCGCCTCCTTCCCGTGTCGTCGCGCGGTTCGATCAGCCGTAGGTGCCCACCAGGCCTGTTATGCCGATGAAGATAAGGTAGAGCGCAACGATGTAGTTGAGCAAGCGCGGCATCAGGAGGATGAGCACGCCGGCGATCAGCGCGACGATCGGCTGGATCTGGAGAATCTGCATAAGGGCTTTTCCGATGTATTTGTCCGGGGAATCAGGACATGTGCCAGCCATGACTGACGGTGATCGACTGGCCGGTCAACGCATTCGAGCGAAAGCCTGCCAGGAATACGGCGACGTCGGCGACGTCCTCGATGGTCGTGAACTCCTGGTCGACGGTATTGCCGAGCATCACGCGGTTGACGACCTCTTCCACCGAAATGCCGAGCCGTTCCGCCTGTTCGGGGATCTGACGGGCGACCAGCGGGGTCTTGACGAAACCGGGGCAGATCACGTTGGACCGCACGCCGTGCGGCGCGCCTTCCTTGGCCATCACCCGGCCGAGCCCCAGCAACCCATGCTTGGCGGCGACATAGGCGCTCTTCAGGGGCGATGCCTCGTGGCTGTGCGCCGAGCCCATGTAGATCAGAGCGCCCGACTTCTGCGGGTACATCACCTTGATGCAGGCCTTGGTCAGGAGGAAGCCGCCGCCGAGGTGGACGTTCACCACCTTCTGGAAGTCGGCATAGGGAAAATCCTCGACCGGGTGGACGATCTGGATGCCGGCATTGGCGATCATGGTGTCGATCCGCCCGAAGCGCGCGGCGGCCGTTGCGACGCCGGCCTCGACCGCGGCCTCGTCCGAGACGTCCATCTCGATCGCCAGCGCTTCGCCGCCCGCGGCCTCGATCTCAGCGACGCTCGCCTCGGCGGCGGGTAAGTCGATGTCGCAGACGGCGATCCTCGCGCCCTCGCGCACGAAGGCCAGCGCGATCTCGCGGCCGATGCCGGAGCCCGCGCCGGTGATGACGGCGACGTTGTTCTGAAGTTTCACGGGCGGTGCTCCCATTGGCCGACGCGGCGGCAATCGGTGCCGACTATTCCGCAGCGGGGCGCTGAAACGCAACAGGCCGGCATTTGAGCCGGCCTGTTGCAGTGTGCTGATGGTTCAAGGAGCGGCGCTCAGAACTCCGACCAGCCGTCGGTCTCCGGCTTCATCGCCGCGCCGCCGCGCCCGGTGCTGCGCATCTGCACCACCGCGCGGCCCGCGGCAGGGCGGCTGGCGGCGTGCGGCGCCGGCTCGTCCGCGGTGCGGAAGCGGCCGACGAGCCCGGCCAGTTCCGCGGTCTCGGTCGACAGGGTCTGCGCTGCCGCCGTGGTCTCCTCCACCATCGCGGCGTTCTGTTGGGTGACCTTGTCCATCTGATCGGCGGCGGCCGATACGCCCTTGAGGCTCGTCGCCTGTTCGCGGGCGCTGCTGGCGATCTTGCCGACGATGGCGCTCATGTCGGCGACCTGCGTGACGATCTCCTCCAGCGACTTGCCGGACGCCGTGACGAGCTCAACGCCCTCGCCGACCTGTGCCGACGAGGTCGAGATCAGCGCCTTGATCTCCTTGGCGGCCTCGGCCGAGCGCTGGGCGAGCCCACGCACTTCCTGGGCGACGACGGCAAAACCGCGACCAGCCTCGCCCGCCCGCGCCGCCTCGACGCCGGCGTTCAACGCCAAGAGGTTGGTCTGGAAGGCGATCTCGTCGATGACGCCGATGATCTTGCCGATCTTGTCCGAGGACTGCTCGATCGCCGCCATGGCGGTCACCGCCCGGCCGACGATCTCGCCGCCGCGCTCGGCATTGGTCTGGGCCGCGACCGCCGCGCGCTGGGCGTTAGCGGCGCCGTCGGCGGTCCTCGCCACAGCGGAGGTCACCTCGCCGAGCGCCGCGACGGTTTCCTCGAGGCTCGCGGCCTGCTGTTCGGTGCGCTGGGCAAGGTCCCCGGACGCGACCGCGATTTCGCTGAGGCCGGTCCGAAGCGCGCTGGTCGAGCGAACGACCTGCGCCATGGCCTCCTCGAGCCGCGCGACGCTCTGATTGAACAGCCCGCGCACGCCCTCGTACTCGCTTGCGAACGGCTGCTCGAGCCGCACCGTCAGATCGCCATTGGCGAACCGCTCGAAGCCCGCTTCCACCTCGGTGGCGAAGAAAGCCTGCGCCTTGGCGGTGTTCGCGCTGGCCTCGGCCTGCCGGCGGCGGCCAGCCTCCCTCTCCGCTGCCGCCTCGGCGGACTCGGATTTCAGGCGCTTCTGCTCGATCATCGCATGGCGCAGATGCTCGACCGAGCCGGCCATCCGGCCGATCTCGTCCTGCCGGTCGGTGCCGACCACCGTCCTGTCGGTCTTGCCGTCGGCGACTTCGGCGATGGTTTGCGTGAGATCGCGGAGCGGGGCGAACATCCGCTTGGAGATCCAGAGGACGATGAGCCCGAAGACCGCAGCCGCCACGATCGAAAGGATACCGAGGCGGACCTGCAGGCTGTTGATCGAGGCGAAGAAGTCGGTCTTGGGCACGCCGACATAGAGGACGCCGATCGTCTTGCCGGCGGCGTCCTTGATCGGGTCGTAGGCGGTGAAGAAGGGGGTGCCGAGAATATCGGCCTCGCCGCGGTAGGGCTTGCCGGCAAAGACCTCGGTATAGGCCGGGCCGGCGGCGAGTTTCGTCCCGACCGCACGGCTGCCGTCCGGTTTCTTGACGTTGGTGGCAATGCGCATGTCACCCATGAAGATCGTCGCCGTGCCGCCGACGAGGTCCTTAATGCGGTCGACCGGTTCGAAGAAGCCGTTCAGCTGCTGGCTGCCGGCGTAGAGGGCATCGCCATCGCGCCGCATCGGGCCGAGCCTGTCCAGCACTTCCCAGGCAACGCGCATGTTGCTCTCCTGCCTTTCGGCCGCGCGGAGGATTCCGTCCTCGCGCAGGACGATCTCGTTGGCGATACCGAACGACACCGTCAGCACGGCGAGGCTCGCCATCACCATCATCCAGACCTTGGCGTGCAGGGAAAACGTGCGAAACATGGGGGCACCTGTCTTTGTGCGATCGGTCCGGGGTCCGGCCGAGCGAGGGGAGATCTCCGAGAGAAAGGCTGGGCGGCAAACGACCGTCTCAGAAGCTTAGCAACCTATCGTATGCCGTCCGAAGCTTAAGAAGCCCGTACCTTGGAGGGAAATTTTGCTGACTATGCAACCAAATGGGCTTTGGGTCTCCGCGGCGCGTCGGTGACGTTCGACGTGCTGCGAGGCGCGGTCGATTTTCTCGTGCGAGGGAAGGTCGGCGAGGCCGTGCAACTGCCGCGACAGGTTTTCGACAGCCAGCGGGCAGTAGCTTCCCCTTTCGTTTGCCGTCGGGAGAATGGCAGGCGTCATCATGTTCGGGAGGAACACACCATGACCATCAACCGGCGCGACTTTTCCATGGCGCTCGCCGCCCTCGCGGGCGGCGCTGCGCTGCCGCTGCTGCGTCCGTCCGCCGCTCGGGCCACCGTGCTCGAAGAGCTGACGATCATCGCGGCAGCCAGCACCGGCGGCGGCTACGACACCCTGGCGCGCACGGCCCAGATGCTGCTGCAGAACGAGAAACTGGTCGGCAATGTCGAGGTGATGAACGTTCCCGGCGCCGGCGGCACGATCGGCCTCGCCCAGCTGATCGGCGGCGGCAAGCGCTCGACGCTCCTCACCGCGGGCCTCGGCATGGTCGGCGCTGTGATCATCAACAAGTCGCCGGTCTCGCTGGCGCAGGCAAAGCCCGTCGCCCGCCTGCAAGGCGAATACCAGCCGCTGGTGGTCGCCGCTGAATCGCCGATCAAGTCGCTCGACGATCTGGTGAAGGCCTACAAGGCGGAGCCGGGCGCCGTCTCCTGGGCCGGCTTCGGCCTCGGCAGCCCCGACCATCTTCTCGCCGGGCAAGTGGTCAAGGCGACCGGCGGCGACGTCAAGGAGATGAATTACATCGTCGTCGGCGCCGGCTCGGAAATGCTGCCAATGGTGCTGTCGAACCAGGTGACGGTCGCGACCGGCGGCTACAACGAGTTCGCCGACATGATCACCACCGGCAAGCTCAGGGCGCTCGGCATCTCCTCGCCGGAGCGGCTGAAGGGCATCGACGTGCCGACCTTCCGCGAGCAAGGCGTCGACACCGAGCTGGTCAACTGGCGCGGCCTTGTCGGCACCGCGAAGCTGACCGACGAAGACCTCGCGGCAATGGACGAGGCCCTCGGCGCGATGGCCAAGAGCGACGAGTGGAACAAGATCTGCGAGAACCGCGGCTGGCAGAACCTTTATATGCCGTCAGCCGAGTTCGCGACCTTCCTCGCCGCGGAACAGACGCGCGTCTCTTCGCTCCTCAAGGAACTCGGCCTCGCTGCCTGACGGCTTTCGCCTCTCGCCATCCCCGCCGACAATTTCGTATAAGCGTCGCGCGGCTCGGGCAGATGCCTGACCACCCCTCCGTCCGGTCAATGCGACGGAGGGGCAAGAGGCCAGCTCGGATGTGCGGGAGATGAGATGAGCGACGCGATCAAGATCGACGGCAAGGCGGCGGCGGCCGACATCATCGGCGCGGTGAAGGCGGCGAGCGCGGCCTTGCGGGAGCAAGCGGGCATTGTGCCGGGGCTCGCGGTCGTGATCGTCGGCGAGGACCCGGCGAGCCAGGTCTACGTCGCCTCCAAGGCGCGGATGGCCGAAGAGTGCGGCTTCAAGTCGGTCAAACACGTGCTCGGCGCCGACGCGTCGCAGGCCGCGCTGCTCGACCTCATCCACGACCTCAATGCCGACATCTCGGTCCACGGCATCCTGGTGCAGCTGCCACTGCCCCAGCAGATCGACGCCAACCGGGTGATCCACGCGATCTCCGCCGACAAAGACGTCGACGGCTTCAACCTCCTCAATGTCGGCCGGCTCGGCACCGGCGCGGTGGACGAGGCCTTCGTGCCGTGCACCCCGGCCGGCTCGATGCTGCTGATCCGGAAGATTCTCGGCGACGACCTGTCGGGCAAGACCGCGGTGGTCGTCGGCCGCTCCAACATCGTCGGCAAGCCGATGGCGCAGCTGCTGCTCTCCGCCAACGCGACGGTGACGATAGCGCATTCGCGCACGGCGGACCTGCCGGCGGTGTGCCGCACCGCCGACATCCTGGTGGCGGCGGTCGGCCGGGCGGAAATGATCCGCGGCGACTGGGTGAAGCCGGGTGCCGTGGTCATCGACGTCGGCATCAACCGCATCGACGCGCCGGAGAAGGGCGAGGGCAAGACGCGGCTCGTCGGCGACGTGGCCTATGAAGAGGTCGCAGCCGTTGCCGCCGCGGTCACGCCGGTGCCCGGCGGCGTCGGCCCGATGACGATCGCGCTGCTGATGGCGAACACGGCGGTCTCGGCCTATCGGCACGCGGGGCTGAAACCGCCGCGGTTCTAATCGGGCCGGTCAAGCCAGCCTGAGCCCGAAACGCTCGGCGATCGGCGTGAAGTCCCGGTCGCTTTGCAGGAGATGATGGTCGCCCATCAGGCAGAAGGTGGCGATGATGAGGTCGACGGTCTTGCCAATGGTGATGCCGTCGGCGCGGAGGGTGCGGTAGATCCGGGCGCCTTCCTGCGCGATGGCTTCGCTCATCATCGGGACGATGGCGAACTGGCGCAGCGTCCGCTCCAGCCGCTGTGCGTCCCTGTCATGCCGGGCGCCCCTCAGCACCTCCAGCAATACGAGATCGCCGACTAGGACCTCGTCCGCCCTAAAAGCTCTTTGCAGTTGGGTTACCTGAGGTGTTGAGGCACCACGGAGGCTGTCAATCCAGACGGAGCTGTCGACGACGATCTCGTCCGGTCGGAGACGTGATCCAGACGCATGGCGTCCAAGTCGCCTTCCCAGCCCATCCCGCTGATTTCGCCAAGAGCCGCGCGCAGCTTCCGATTCTCGATGACGTATCGAAGCGCTTCCGCCACGGTGGCGGGACCGGATGTCAGGCCGGTGGCTGCCATCGCTTCCCGGAGCAGGGCTTCGTCAATCTCGACATGCGTGCCCATGGCATCTCTCCCGCCGGGTAACCCGGCGACGAGGATGCCACAGGCGCAGACGCAAATCGAGTTTTCCCGATCAGCCCTCGCCGCCGGATTCCTCAGCCGGCTTCGGCTCGGCCGCCAGCTTCGGGCCGCCCTTGGAGACGCCGACCATGGCCGGGCGCAGGACGCGGTCGCCGATGGCGTAGCCGTCCTGGACGACCTGGACGACGGTGTTGTTATTGACCTCGGTGTTTGGGACATCGAACATCGCTTGGTGGAAGTTCGGGTCGAAGCGCTGGCCCTCGGGCTCCAGCTTCTTGACGCCGAACTTCTCGAGCGTTGCCAGCATGCCGCGCTCGGTCAGCTCGACGCCGTCGATCAGGGCGGCAAGGCCGGCATCGCCGTTTTCGCGGGCATCGGCGGGCACGGCCGCGACGGTGCGGCGCAGATTGTCCATCACCGACAGCATTTCGCGGGCGAAGTTGGTCACGGCATAGGTGCGCGCGTCCTTCACCTCGCGCTCGGTCCGCCGGCGCAGGTTCTCCATGTCGGCGGCCAGCCGCATCATGCGGTCCTTGACCTCGGCGGACTCGGCCTCGAGTTCGGCGATCCGCTCCGCCGCCGCGCTGGCGATGAAGGCCTCGGCGTCGTCGTCGGAATAGTCCCCGCGGGCGAACGGAGAGGCCTCGGCCTCGTTCTCCATGGTTTCGTCGATTTCGGCGTCGCGCTTGTCGGTGTCGCTCATCATTCCTCTTTCAATCCGCCGGCGCGCCGGTCGAGCCGGGCCGAAGCCCGCCGGTCACCGGTGCGTGAATGTCGATGTCGCCCGCATATCGAATGCCGGGCCGTGAAAATCAAGATCGCCGGCCGACGGTGCCTTGCGTCAACAGGCGCGAAACGAGCCGCGCGGTGTAGTCGACCATCGGCACGATCCGCCGGTAGTTGAGCCGCGTCGGGCCGATGACGCCGACCGCGCCGATCACCTTCTGGTCGCCGTCGCTATAGGGCGCGACGACCAGCGAGGATCCGGACAGCGAGAACAGCTTGTTCTCCGAGCCGATGAAGATCCGCACGCCATTGCCGGTCTCGGCGAGATCCAGGAGCTCGATGATGCCGCTCTTGCTCTCGAGATCATCGAACAGCATGCGCAGCCGCTCGAGATCCTCGGACGCCGTGACGTTTTCGAGAAGGTTGGCGCGGCCACGCACGATCAGCCGCGCCGGCTGGCCGATCGCCGCCCCCGACCAGACCGCGAGGCCCTCCTCGACGAGGCCCTGGCTCAAGAGGTCCAGCGCCGTCGAGGTCTCGTCCTTCAGCGCCTGCACGCGCTCGCGCGCCTCGCTGAGCGTGCGGCCGACGATGTGGGCGTTGAGGAAGTTGGAGGCCTCGACGATCTGCGCGGCGGTGACGCCGGACGGCAGGTCGACGACGCGGTTCTCGACGTCGCCGTTCTCGCCGACCAGCACCGCCAGCGCCTTCGTCGCCTCCAGGCGAATGAACTCGATGTGCTTCAGCCGGAGGTCGGACTTCGCCGTCAGCACCAGCCCGGCGCCGCGCGACAGGCCGGAGAGCAGCTGGCTCGCCTCCGTCAGCAAGGTTCCCATCGGCCGGAGGTCGCCGGTCGCCTGCACCTTCGCCTCGATCGCCTCGCGCTCGCGCTGCGGCAGGTCGCCGACCTCGAGGAAGGCGTCGACGAAGAAGCGCAGGCCGAGCTCGGTCGGCATCCGGCCGGCCGAGATGTGCGGCGAATAGATCAGCCCGAGCGCTTCCAGGTCGCTCATCACGTTGCGCACCGAGGCTGGCGACAGCGAGGTGGTCAGAAGCTTTGAAAGGACGCGCGAGCCGACCGGCTCGCCGATGTCGAGATAGGATTCGACCAGCAGCTTGAAGATGTCGCGCGAGCGCTCGTCGAGCATGCCGGGAAATTCCGGCGCCGGCTGTCTGAAGTCGTTCATCACGCGTTCTCTCTGCATAGGTGGCAGACTATAAGGCCATGACGCATAAGGGCCAAGCGCCCCGTGCGCCCGAGCTTCGCCGAAAGCCGGCGCTGCCCTGTCGAGGTCGCACGCTGGGGCAAGGGCCATCGTCGGAGCGGCGATGGTCGGGGATCGCGGGGCCGTTCGCCGGAATTATTTTGCGCCCCGACCCCTCGCCGGTTAAAAGCCGGTTAACGCCAGTCGCGCTGCGGCGCTCTGCGACACATTCCATGACAGGATATCACCATGCGGCCTTCCAAACGCGCCAATGACCAGTTGCGCGCCGTCTCGCTCGAACGCGGCGTTTCCCTTCATGCGGAGGGCTCCTGCCTCGTCAAGTTCGGCAACACCCACGTGCTCTGCACCGCCAGCCTCGAGGAGCGGGTGCCACCCTTCCTGAAGAATTCCGGCAAGGGCTGGGTCACCGCCGAATACGGCATGCTGCCGCGTGCCACCGGTGATCGGATGCGGCGCGAGGCGGCCTCCGGCAAGCAGTCGGGCCGCACCCAGGAGATCCAGCGCCTGATCGGCCGCTCGATGCGCGCCATCGTCGACCTCGGCGCGCTCGGCGAGCGGCAGATCACCATCGACTGCGACGTCATCCAGGCCGATGGCGGCACCCGCACCGCCGGCATCACCGGGGCCTTCGTCGCGCTGAACGACTGCCTCGCCTGGATGGAGGGCCGCGGCATGGTCGAGCGCTCCAAGGTCCTGAAGGACCACATCGCGGCGATCTCCTGCGGCATCTACAAGGGCGAGCCGGTGCTCGACCTCGACTATCTCGAGGACTCGGCCGCTGACACCGACGCCAACTTCGTCATGACCGGCCGTGGCGGCATCGTCGAGATCCAGGGCACCGCCGAGAAGGAGCCGTTCAGCGAGGCTGAGCTGGCGAGCCTCCTCGGCTTGGCGAAATCTGGCATCGCGACGCTCGTCGAGCTGCAGCGCCAGGCGATCGCGTAAGGGAGGCGGCGATGAGCACGGGGATGCGCAGGATCGACGGCAGGCGCCTGCTCGTCGCCAGCCACAACAAGGGCAAGATCCGCGAGCTCGACTTCCTGCTCGGGGGCCTTTCGATCGAACTGGTGACGGCCGGCGAACTCGGCCTGCCCGAGCCGGACGAGACCGGCACGACCTTCGTCGAGAACGCCCGGATCAAGGCCCTGGCGTCTGCGACAGCCGCCGGCGAGGTGGCGCTGGCCGATGATTCCGGCCTCTGCGTCGAAGCGCTGGATGGCGCGCCGGGCGTCTACACCGCCGACTGGTCCGGCCCCGACCGCGACTGGGACATGGCGATGCGCCTCGTCGAGGAGAAGCTGCAGCAGAATGGCGCGCTGGAGCCGGCGCAACGGCGGGCGAAGTTCGTCTCGCTGCTCTGCCTTGCCTGGCCGGACGGTCACACCCAGGAATATCTCGGCGAGTGCGAGGGGACCCTCGTCTGGCCCGGCCGCCGCGGCGAGATCGCCTATGGCTATGACCCCGTCTTCATGCCCGACGGCAGCACGAAGACCTTCGGCGAGATGAGTGCCGAGGAGAAGCACGGCTCGATCTGGACCGCGCCCGGCCCGCTTTCGCACCGCGCGCGCTCGGTCCAGAAGCTCGTCGCCGAGGCGTTTCCGGAAGGCACGAAGCCTGGCCGTGCCGCGGGAAGCGAGCCCGCATGACCGAATGGCTGGCGACGGGGAACGTCCGGACGTTTCCGCCGGTGGCGCGGGAGCCGGGCTTCGGCGTCTACGTGCACTGGCCGTTCTGTGCCGCCAAATGCCCCTATTGCGACTTCAACAGCCATGTCCGCCATCAGGCGATCGACCAGGAACGCTATACCGCCGCCTTCGTCCGGGAGATCGCCGAGATGGCGAAGCGCTCGTCCGGTGAGCGTGTCACCTCGATCTTCCTCGGCGGCGGCACCCCCTCGCTGATGCGCCCGCAGACCGTCGGCGCGATCCTCGAGGCCATCGCGAAAGCCTGGCCGGTCGATGCGAACGCCGAGATTACCATCGAGGCCAACCCGTCCAGCGTCGAGGCCGAGCGTTTCCGCGGCTACCGCGCGGCCGGCGTCAACCGCGTCTCGCTCGGCGTCCAGGCGCTGAACGACCGCGACCTGAAGTTCCTCGGCCGGCTGCACAATGTCGATCAGGCCAAGGGGGCGATCGGCCTCGCCCGCGAGATTTTTCCGCGGCTGTCCTTCGACCTGATCTATGCCCGGCCCGGCCAGACCGTCGAGGGCTGGGAGGCGGAGCTGACCGAGGCGATCGATCTCGCCGCCGACCATCTGTCGCTCTACCAGCTGACCATCGAGGAAGGCACGCCCTTCCACGCCCTGCGCAAGGCCGGCAAGCTGCCGGTGCCGGACGGCGAGCTGTCGGCGGCGCTCTACGAGGCGACGCAGGTGCTCACCGCCGCGCGCGGCCTGCCAGCCTACGAGATTTCCAACCACGCGGTGCCCGGCGCCGAATCGCGGCACAACCTCACCTATTGGCGCTACGGCCTCTATGCCGGCGTCGGGCCGGGTGCGCATGGACGGCTGATGGGCGAGGGCGGGCGCCACGCGGTGGCGACCGAGCGGCACCCCGAGACCTGGCTGAAGATGGTCGAGGACTGGGATTCGGGCGTCGTCACCGATGACCTCCTGACGCCCAGCGAGGAGGCGGACGAGCTCCTGCTGATGGGCCTGCGCCTTACCGAGGGCATCGACCTGAAACGCTGGCGTCGGCTCACCGGCCGCGACATCGACCCGGTCAGCGAGGCGGACCTGCGCGCCCACGGCATGGTCGAGCGGCTGGGCCCCGACCGGCTGCGCGCGACGCCGGCCGGCATGCTCGTGCTCGACGCCGTCGTCGCCGATCTCTGCTAGGCTGCAGCGATGAGCATTGACCCCGAAGAGACGGCGGAGGCCGGTTTCCGCATCCGCGACCAGGCTTTCGCCGGCCGAAAGCCCGAGCCCGGCCTCTATCTCGTGGCGACGCCGATCGGCAATCTCGGCGATATCACGCTGCGGGCGCTCGATATCATCGCCGGCGCCGACCGGCTGGCCTGCGAGGACACGCGCGTCACGGCGACGCTCTTGTCCCGCTACGGCATCAAGCGGCGGATGTTCGCCTACCACGAGCACAATGCCGAGGAGTCCGGCGCGGCCTTGCTCGCCGACCTCCAGGCCGGGCTGAGTGTGGCTCTGGTCTCCGATGCCGGCACGCCGCTGGTCTCCGATCCCGGCTTCCGGCTGGTCGGCCAGGCGATCGAGGCCGGCATTCCGGTGATCCCGATCCCCGGCGCCTCGGCCGTGCTGTCGGCGCTGCTCGCCTCGGGCTTGCCGTCCGACGCCTTCTTCTTCGCCGGCTTCCCGCCGCAGAAGCAAGGCGCGCGCCGGGCGCGGCTGGAGGAGCTGACGCGCATTCCCGGCACGATCGTGCTCTTCGAGGCGCCGCACCGCATCGCCGACAGCCTCGCCGACATGGCCATGGTCTTCGGCGCGGAGCGCCAGGCGGCGGTCTGCCGCGAGCTGACGAAGACCTTCGAGACGATCTACCGCGGGCCGCTGTCGCAGCTCGCCGCCGATTTCGCTGATATGGAGCGGGTGCGCGGCGAGATCGTCGTCTGCATCGCCCCGCCGGCCGCGGAGGCGGCCGCGAGCGAGGCCGACGCCGACACCATCCTCACCGGGCTGATGGCGGAGATGAAGCCGGCCAAGGCCGCGCAGGAGGCGGCCCGTCTCACCGGCTTCTCCCGCCGCGACCTCTACGCCCGCGCCTTGCAGCTGAAGACGCCGGGATGAAGCCCGCCCCGCCCGCCGGATCGCGGCCCGCCCGCCCGTCGCCGGCGCCTGCGTCGTCCGGCGAGGGCGAGCGGCGGCAGCGGTTCCGCAAGGGCCATCGCGGCGAATGGCTGGCGGCCTGGGCGCTTCGCCTGAAAGGCTATCGCATCCTCGCCGTCCGCCACCGCACGCCGCTCGGCGAGATCGACCTCATCGCCCGCCGCGGCGACCTCGTCGCCATCGTCGAAGTGAAGGCGCGCGCGACGCTGAACGCCGCGATGGACTCGGTCGGCCCGGCCGCCCAGCGCCGCATCGAGGCCGCCGCTGACCTCTGGCTCGCCCGCCAGCGCGACCACGCCCGCCTCAGCCTCCGCTTCGACATCGTCGCCGTCCTGCCGCGGCGCTGGCCGGTGCACGTGAAGGACGCCTGGCGGGGGCGGTGAGGGTCAGCCCGACACTGCCGGAAGCCGCTCGCAACAGGACTCGATGCGCACCCTTCACCGTCGTCCCGATTGCCAGCGGGCCACATCCCCGCTACCTCCCCTGCGAACCATGCCCGAAGGAGTGCCCCATGGCCCTTACCGTCGCGGTCCAGATGGACCATGTCTCGTCGATCTCGATCAAGGGCGACAGCACTTTCGCGCTGTCCTTGGAAGCGCAGCGGCGCGGCCATAGCCTCTACCATTACACGCCCGAGCGCCTGTCGATGCGCGACGGCCGGGCGACGGCGCGGGCCGAGCGGATGGAACTGCGCGAGGAGGAGGGCAACCACTTCACCCTCGGGCCGATCGAGCGCATCGACTTGGCCGACACCGACGTGGTGCTGCTGCGCCAGGACCCGCCCTTCGACATGTCCTACATCACCTCGACGCATATCCTCGAGCGGGTGCACCCGAAGACGCTGGTGGTCAACGACCCCGCCTCGGTGCGCAATGCGCCGGAGAAGATCTTCGTCACCGAGTTCCCGGACCTGATGCCGGACACGCTGATCACCAAGGATCCGCTGGAGGTCGCCGCCTTCCGCGCCGAGTTCGGCGAGATCATCATGAAGCCGCTCTACGGCAATGGCGGCGCCGGCGTCTTCCACATCACCAAGGAAGACCGCAACCTCACCTCCTTCCTCGAAACCTTTGGCCTCCTCTTCCGCGAGCCGTTCATCGTCCAGCGCTACCTCCAGGACGTGCGCAAGGGCGACAAGCGCATCATCCTCGTCGACGGCGAGTTCGCTGGCGCGATCAACCGCGTGCCGTCCGAGAGCGATGCCCGTTCCAACATGCATGTCGGCGGCCGGGCCGAGGCGACGGAGTTGACGGAGCGCGAGCGCGAGATTTGCGCCCGGATCGGGCCAGCGCTGAAAGAGCGGGGCCTCCTTTTCGTCGGCATCGACGTGATCGGCGACTACCTCACCGAGATCAACGTCACCTCGCCGACCGGCATCCGGGAGGTGAAGGCTTTTGGCGGCGCGGATATCGCCAGCCTCCTCTGGGACGCGATCGAGACCAAGGTTTCCGCCACCCGGAGCTGAGTGCAGGATCAGGGAGGGCGACTGGCGTACCCCTGAGGAGCCGCGGGATCTCGGTGGCTGCCCACCGTCTTTGTTCCCTGCCTGTTCTTGTCGCAATATGGGATCTCGGCTAGCGTCCGGTTGTGGTGATCGCAGCGGGGTGCAACCCCGCTGCGCGCCTTTCGGGTGGGGCGCGGCATGGTCTCTCGGGTCAGGACGGTGGCATTCCAGGGCGTCGACGCCATCCCGATCGACGTGCAGGTGATGATCGCGCCCGGCAAGGTCGGCATCCAGATCGTCGGGCTCGCGGACAAGGCGGTGGCCGAGAGCCGCGAGCGGGTGCAGGCGGCGCTGCACGCTTCGGGCCTCTCGATGCCGCCGAAAAAGGTCACCGTCAATCTTGCGCCGGCGGACCTTCCCAAGGAGGGCTCGCACTACGATCTGCCGATCGCGCTCGGGCTGATGGCGGCGCTCGGCGCGATCCCCTCCGATGCGCTGGCGGAGTTCATGGTGCTGGGCGAGCTCTCGCTCGACGGCATGATCGCCTCGGTCGCCGGCGTGCTGCCGGCGGCGATGGGCGCGAACGCCCTCGGCCTCGGGCTGATCTGCCCGGCGGCCTGCGGCTCGGAGGCGGCCTGGGCCAGCGCCGACATGCCGATCATCGCCCCGCGCAGCCTGATCCAGCTCGCCAATCATTTCCGGGGCACCCAGGTTCTGTCGCGGCCGATGCCGGCAATCCGCGCCGCGCCCGAAAATCTCGCCGACCTCTCTGAGATCAAGGGCCAGATCGTCGCCAAGCGGGCGCTGGAGATCGCCGCCGCTGGCGGCCACAACCTCCTGATGATCGGGCCGCCGGGCTCTGGCAAGTCGATGCTGGCGCAGCGCCTGCCGTCGATCCTGCCGGCGCTGACGCCGCGGGAACTCTTGGAAGTCTCGATGATCGCCTCGATCGCCGGCGAGCTTGCCGGCGGCAAGCTGTCGGACCGTCGGCCGTTCCGCGCGCCGCATCATTCCGCCTCGATGGCCGCGATGGTCGGCGGCGGGCTGCGGGCGCGGCCGGGCGAGGTGTCGCTGGCGCACCGTGGCGTGCTCTTCCTCGACGAGTTGCCGGAGTTCTCGCCGGTGGTGCTGGATTCGCTGCGCCAGCCGCTCGAGGGTGGCGAGAGCGTCATCGCCCGGGCCAATCATCGCGTCACCTATCCCGCCCATTTCCAGCTGGTCGCGGCGATGAACCCGTGCCGCTGCGGCATGGCGGGGGAGCCAGGGCATTCCTGCGCCCGCGGCCCGCGCTGCGCGGCGGATTACCAAGCGCGCCTCTCCGGACCGCTGCTCGACCGGATCGACCTGCGCGTCGACGTGCCGGCGGTCACCGCCTTCGATCTGATCCGCCCGGTGCCGGCGGAAACGTCGGCGACCGTGAAGGCGCGCGTCGAAGCGGCCCGCCTGATCCAGAGGGAGCGGTACGAGGGGCTGGGAATGGCCGCCGCCACGGTGAACGCCACCTGTTCGGCCGCGCTCATCGAAACCGTCGCCGCGCCGGACGAGCCGGGTGCCCGCCTGTTGCTTGATGCGGCCGAGCAGATGAAGTTCTCGGCCCGCGCCTATCACCGCATTCTGAAAGTCGCCCGGACGCTCGCCGATCTCGATGGCGACGACACCGTGCGCCGCGTGCATCTGGCCGAGGCGATCTCCTACCGCGTCGCCGGCGAACGGCTGAGGGCGGCAGCGTGAGGGGCGGTGCATCCCGCCTATGCGCCCGGAGCGACGTCGCATGTATCAAGAACGGCCGCGCGGCAGCCCTTACCGCATGGATCGCCAGAAGTGCTTCCACGAGCGCGGCAGCGATTGCCCGCAGTTCAGGCGGCGCGGGCCAGATCGTTCTCGATGCCGGCGAGAGCGCGTTCGAGCGAAGCAAAGCAGGCCGGATCGAAGGCGATGCCGACGTCGCGCCGCATCAGCGAGAGCGCGGCGTCGATTGTCATCGCCGCGCGGTAGGGGCGATGGGCCGTCAGGGCATCGAAGACGTCGGCGACGCTGACGATCCGGGTCTCGAAATCGATCTCGGCGCCGGCGAGGCCGCGGGGATAACCCTTGCCGTCGAGTCGCTCGTGATGAGCGCCGCCGATCCGCGCCATGGCGGCGAAGGCGGGAACCCGCTGCAGGATGTTCTCGGACATGGCGGCATGGTCGCGCATCGACCGCCACTCGGCTTCGTCGAGCGGGCCCTTCTTGTCGAGGATCGCGTTGGAGACGCCGAGCTTGCCGATATCGTGCAGAAGCGCCGCACGCTTCAGCCAGCGCCGCTCGCCGGCAGGCTTCCCGATCTCGGTGGCAATCATGTCGGCATAGACGGCGACGCGCTCGGAATGCCCCGACGTGAAGGGGCTTTTGGCGTCGATCACCTGCGCGAAAGCGCGGGCGATGTCGTCGAGATAATCCTCGTCGACGACGATCACCGCCCGGCGCGGTTCCAGCCGGCGAACCGCTGCATCGACGTCGGGCGCGTCCAGCATGGCCCAGAAGTCCTCCGAAAGGGAGACCCGGGCAAAGGCGGCGGCCACCGCGGGATCGAACCAGGTCCCGGTGCGGGCCGTGACCTCGGCGATCGCCGCCGCGCGGCTGTCGGAACGGTGGAAGACGTCGACGACCTGGGCGAGGAGGGCGATACGCGCATAGACCGGGATTGCATCGCCGGCCAGATGATCGGGACGGCCCGCGCCGTTCCAGTGTTCGTCGAGCGAGTGGATCGCCCGGCACACGGCGTCGGGAAAGCGCAGCTGCGCCGCGATCTCGGCACCGCGCTGGCAGCGGGTCTCGATCAGGCGGTTGGCGATCTCGCCGCCCCCCTTCATGATCCTCAGGATGGTCCGGAGCCTTTCTGTCAGACCGGCATTCGGGCCCGTATGCGAAAAGACGAAGCCAAGGACCTTTGGCAGGCTGTCGCTGACCGTCTTGAAGTCGCGTTTGAAGCCTATATCGTCGGCGAGATAGAGTTCGCAGATGCGCGCCGCGTTCGACGAGCAGCCGAGGTCCTTCAGCATGACGGCGTAGTAGAGCTCCCAGAGCTCGGCCTCCGACAACCCCATCTCGCGGCCGACATTCATGCCGATCCACGTCGCGCGAACGCAGTGGCCGACCGGCTGACCCTCCGTCAGGTCGAGCGCGTGGCTGAGGGCACAGAGGAGGTCGGACGGGCTGAGATCCGCGACGGCGGCATCGATCGGGGAGGGCATGAGTCCGGAGTCCTTAAGGGCGATCCTGCCCTTTCTGCCCTCCGAGGATTAAGGCAGCGTATCGCGCTGCCGCCGTCTTGCCATAATGGTGAAAGCCTTACGAATACTAAGCTTTTTATCGATCGGCCGGCGAGAACATCGGCGTCGCCTATGGCTTGGCGCCGACGCGGAGATGGTGGGTCACCCTCCCGCCGACATCCCAGGCCATGGTCCGCCGCCCGGCTAGCCAGCGGTCTCCGGCGCAATGCGCAGGATTTCGCCGCTGTCCTCGGCCAATACGTAGAGCGCGCCGTCCGGACCTTGCTTCACATCGCGAATGCGAAGGCCGAGTTCCTTCAAAAGGCGCTCTTCGCCCGTCACCCTCGTGCCGTCGAGACCGAGGCGGACGAGATCGGTGCTCGCGAGGCCGCCGAAGAAGGCGCTGCCTTTCCACGTAGGGATCGTGTCGGCGGTGTAGAACTCCATGCCGGACGCGCCGATCACCGGCGTCCACTGGTGGATGGGCGGGGTGAGGCCTTCGCCGGTCGCCTGGCCGGAGCCGACGGGCGTGCCGTTATAGTTGACGCCGTAGGAGACGACCGGCCAGCCGTAGTTCCGGCCCGGCTCCACGACGTTCACCTCGTCGCCGCCCTTGGGGCCGTGCTCGGAAAACCAGATGGCCCCGGTCTCGGGGTGGCGGGCGCCGCCCTGGATGTTGCGTTGCCCGTAGGACCAGATTTCGGGCAAGGCGCCCTTGGTGCCGACGAACGGGTTGTCTTTCGGCACCGTGCCGTCGCGGTTGATCCGCACGACCTTGCCGAGATGGTTGTCGAGCCTCTGTGCCCCCTCGCGGATCGGCGTGTCGGAACGTTCGCCGAGGCCGAGAAAGAGATGGCCCTCGGGACCGAAGACGATGCGCGAGCCAAAATGCTTGCTGCCCTCATATTTCGGCAGCTGGGTGAAGATCTTCTGGAAGTTCTCGATCTTGCTGCCGTCTGCAGACAGCGCGCCACGGCCGGCCGCCGTCGAGTTGCCGCCATCGCCCGCTTCGGAATAGCTGAGATAGACCAGGCGGTTCTCGGAAAAATCCGGGTCGAGCGCGACATCGAGAAGCCCGCCTTGGCCGCCCGCATCGATCTCCGGCAAGCCGTCGATCGGCTCGCTGACGGTTCCCTCTGTGGAGACAAGACGCAGCGTGCCGCCCTTCTCGGTCACGAGAAGCGTGCCACCGGGCAGAAACTCCATGCCCCAGGGCGACTTCAGGCCCTCAGCCAGCGTGGTCACCCGCAGGGCCCCTGCCTCGCTGTCGACGGAACGGTCGACGGCAACGGCCGGTACAGCGGACAGCGCGGTGGCACCGAAAGCGAGGAGAAGGAACCGGGTCATCGAGGTCTCCTGAAAGGGGCTGGTCCTTCCTACCTCTGTCCGGCCTCGACCGATGCCAAGCGTTCTGGCGCTATCGTGATCCCGGCTTTATGCCGCGGCGATGGTGTCGAGGATCGCGCGGGCCGCCGGCAGGCGCTGCAACTGCTGCTGCGGGCGGGGGCCGATCTGCTCGATGATGTGGCTGGCGGCGATCGTCCCGAGGATCGCGCTCTGCTGGTGCTGCAGTCCGGCGGTGTAGCCGCGCAGGAAGCCAGCGGCGAAGAGGTCGCCGGCACCGGTGGTGTCGAGCAGCCGCGCCAGCGGCGCTGCCGCGACCTCCGTCGTCTTGCCGCCCTCGACGATCACGCAGCCCTTCTCGCTGCGGGTAACCGCGGCCAAGCGCTTGGAATCTTCGCCGATCCGCTGCAAGGCCAGGGCGAAGTCGTCGGTTTCGTAAAGCGCCAGCGCCTCGCTTTCATTGGCAAAGACGATATCGACCGTGCCCGAGCGCATCAGATCGAGAAACTCGGCGCGGTAGCGGTGGACGCAGAAGGCATCCGACAGCGTCATCGCCACCTCGCGGCCATTGGCGTGGGCGATCGCGGCCGCCTTGCGGATCGCTTCCTTGGCCAGCGGCGGATCCCAGAGATAGCCCTCGAAATACGTCACCTTGGCCGCGGCGACGAGTGCCTCGTCGATGTCGTCGGGGCCGAGCTCGACGCAGGCGCCGAGGAAGGTCGACATCGAACGCTCGCCATCCGGCGTGACGAGGATCATCGAGCGCGCGGTCGGGGGCTCGCCGGAGAGCGGCGCGGTGTCGTAGCGCACCTTCTGGGCGCGGATGTCGTGGGTGAAGATGGTGCCGAGCGCGTCGCGCGAGACCTTGCCGATGTAGGCGCCGGTGCCGCCGAGGCTGACGACACCAGCCACCGTGTTTGCCGCCGAGCCGCCGGAGGTTTCCACCGCCGGGCCCATCGCGCCGTAGAGCGCCTCCGCCCGCGCGGCGTCGATCAGCGTCATGCCGCCTTTCTGCACGGCGTGCGAGACGAGAAACGCGTCGTCACTCTGGGCGATGATGTCGACGATGGCATTGCCGATCGTCAGCACGTCGTATTCGGTCATGGTACGATCCTCATCTCGTTGCCGCATGCCTTAGCGGGAATGGGACGGCAAGGCGAGACGTCGGCACATGGCGGTGCCGGCTTGGTTGCCAAGCCGTTGCGAGGCCGGCTGCCCGATCGTCGCGCAGGTAGGGCCGGTCGCCAGGTGCTGCGGCCGGGGCCGGGCGAGGGACGCGGCATTGCCGCCACAGTCGGCTCCGCCTATCTCAAGGCGGACCGGTTCCCGCCGGACCTTCCTGGAGTGTCAGATGATCTTCGCTTCGGCCATGGCAGCGCTCGGCGCCCTGTTCTCCGCGCCGTTCCGCGCCGCGCTCTGGAAGTCGCTCGGCCTGTCCGTCGTGGTGCTGATCGCTCTCTGGTTCGGCATCGAGGCGCTGTTCCAGTCGGCGATCCTGCCGATGCTGGCGCGGGTGATGCCGGACATGCCGGCCTGGATCGACGAGATGTCGACGGCGGCGGGCTGGGTTGCCGGGCTGATGCTTGCCGTGCTCCTCGCCTTCCTGATCGGGCCGATCTCCGCGCTAATCGCCTCGCTCTTCCTCGACGACGTCGCCGAAGTGGTGGAGCGCGACGACTATCCCGCGGTCGCCCCCGGCACGGCCATGGCCTTCCTGCCCGGCCTCGTGATGTCGACGAAGTTCTTCGGCGTGGTAATCCTTGGCAATCTCCTCGCCCTGTTCCTGCTGCTTATTCCGGGCGTGAACCTTGCGGCCTTCTTCGTGGTGAACGGCTATCTTCTCGGGCGGGAATACTTCGAATTCGCGGCCTTGCGCTACCGCGGCGAAGGCGAGGCGAAAGCGTTGCGGGGTCGCTATGCCGGCACGGTGTTCGCGGCGGGCCTGCTGATCGCCGGCTTCATGGCGGTGCCTTTCCTCAATCTCCTGACGCCGCTCTTTGCCGCCGCGATGATGGTCCATCTCCACCAGCGGGTCTCCGCGCGGGAGGGCGGGGTTCCCGCGCGCGTCACCTCGGGCGTCGCCGATGCTGCTCGGCTTGGCCATTGAAGCATCCGGCAGCGGGGAACCCGGCCCGTTCAGAAAGCGCGCTCCAGATTCTGGAAGCGCACGCGCCGTCAGCGCGTAATGTTGGACGCAAGATGTTCCGGCGGCGCGGGAAGGAGTGGCGGGATCGGCACCAGCAGCGCCGGCACCTCCGAGGTCTTCTCCGCCGCCTTGCAGAGATCGGCGATGACGCAGATTGCGCATTCGGGCTTGCGCGCCTTGCAGACGTAGCGCCCGTGCAGGATCAGCCAGTGGTGCGCATGGCGAAGGTACTGCGGCGGGATGATCCGCAGAAAATTCTGCTCGACCTCTTCCACCGTCTTGCCCGGCGCGAGGCGCAGCCGGTTGCCCAGCCGGAAGATGTGCGTGTCGACCGCCAGCGTGTGCTCGCCGAAGGCGGTGTTGAGGACGACGTTTGCGGTCTTCCGGCCGACGCCCGGGAGCGCCTCCAGCGCCGCGCGGTCGACCGGGACCTCGCCGCCATGCTCCTCGACCAGCCGGCGGCAGAGGCCGATGACGTTCTTCGCCTTGGTCTTGTAGAGGCCGATCGACTGGATGAAGGTGCGCACCCTCTCCTCGCCGAGCGCCAGCATGGCGGCAGGATTGTCGGCGGCATCGAACAAAGCGCGGGTCGCCTTGTTGACCCCGACATCGGTCGCCTGGGCCGAGAGCACGACGGCGACGAGCAAGGTGAAGGCGTTGCGGTATTCGAGTTCGGGCTTTGGCTCAGGCCGCTGGATCTCGAACCGGCGGAACATCTCGGCAATCTCCGCCTTCGCATAGGGCAGTCGGGGCGCCCGCTTCTGTGCGGTCTTCACTGCAGCGGGGCGAGACGAGATGTCGCTGGCGCGGGGCGGCCGGGGCGGTTTGGCGAGAGGCGGTTTTTCTGGCATGGTCCGGATATAGCGAGCATGACCCATGGCTGACAACGCATCCCCGGACGACGCGACCGCAAGCGAGACCAGCGCCGACGCGCCGATCTTCAGCGCATTGCTGGTCCCCTACCGCTCCCTCGGCAAGCGCGGCTTCACGATCTTGATGGCGTTTCTCGGCGTCGTCAGCATCGGCACGAGCCTTGGCTTCCTCATCGAGGGCGCCTGGCCGGTGGTCGGCTTCTTCGGCCTCGACGTCGCGCTCGTCTGGCTGGCCTTCAAGGCCAGCTACCGCTCGGCCAAGGCGCGCGAGGAAGTCCGCGTCTCGCGCACCGATCTTCTGGTGCGCAAGGTCTCGCCGCGCGGGGTGGTGCAGGAGGCCCATTTCAATCCGTTCTGGGCGCGGTTCCAGGTCGCGCGCCACGACGAGATCGGCATCACCCGCATGGCCGTCAGTGGGCAAGGCCGCTCGACGGAGATCGGAGGATTCCTCAACCCCGACGACCGCGAAAGCTTCGCCACCGCTTTCGGGCGCGCGTTGCAGAAGGCGCGCAGCGCTTGATAAGCGCCGAGCGCTTGATAGGCGCCGAGCAACTGACCAGCGCTTCCGAAAATCGGGTGGCGATCCTCGGGTGCAGATGCTGTTGTCGCGGCGACGAGAGGAGCTTTTCCATGTCCCAGCTATTCGCCACGACGCCGCTTCCGGCGCGCCGCCCGCCGCTCGACGATGCCGTCGCCCCGCCGTCGTCGGGCTCCGACTATGACGTCGTCCGCCAGGCGATCGAGTTCATCTCCACCGAATACCGCGGCCAGCCCTCGCTTGCCGAGATCGCGGAGGCCGTCGATTTGCCGCCCGAGGCGCTGCAGGCGCTGTTCCAGCGCTGGGCCGGCCTGTCGCCGAAAGCCTTCCTGCAGGCGGTGACGATCGACCATGCGCGGCGCCTGCTGGGCGAGGGCGCCTCGCTGTTCGATGCCGCCTTCGACGTCGGCCTGTCCGGGCCGTCGCGGTTGCACGATCTCTTCGTCAAGCACGAGGCGATGTCGCCCGGCCTGTACAAGGCGCGGGGCGCGGGCATCGACTTCGTCTACGGCTTTGCGGCCTCGCCATTCGGCCGCGCCGTGGTGGTCGCGACCGACAAGGGGCTCGCCGGCATCGGCTTTTCCGAGGGCGGCGAGGCGGGCGACGCCCTGGCCTTTCAGGACATGGTGCGGCGCTGGCCGATGGCCGGCTTCACCCGCGACGATGCGAAAATCGCGGGGATCGCCGCCCGCAGTTTTCGGCCGGCGGAATGGCAGGAGGCGACGCCGCTGCGCATCGTCCTCATCGGGACGGATTTCGAGATTCGGGTTTGGCAGGCGCTGCTGACGGTGCCGGTCGGCCGGGCGACGACCTATTCGACGGTCGCCGAAGCCGTCGGCATGCCGAAGGCGGCCCGCGCGGTGGGGGCGGCGGTCGGGCGAAACCCGATCTCCTTCGTGGTGCCGTGCCACCGCGTCGTCGGCAAGTCCGGCGCGCTCACCGGCTATCACTGGGGCATCGCCCGCAAGCGCGCGATGCTCGGCTGGGAGGCCGGGCTGCTGTCGCGGGCATGACGGCCGCGCACGGCGGGGCACCAGGACGCCTGGATGCGGAGGACGCTGCCGAGGCCTTCCGGCGCCTCAGAGCCGAGATGCCCGGGCGCACGCCGACGGCCAAGGGGCCGAAGGACCAGCCGGATCCGTTCCGCTCCGTGGTCTCCTGCATTCTCTCGGCCCAGAGCCGCGATGCCAACACCGCACTGGCCGTCGACCAGCTGTTCGCGCTGGCACGGACGCCGGAGGCGGTGCTCGAGCTTTCAGAGCGCGAGATCGCTGCGGCGATCAAGCCTTGCGGCCTCTACAACATGAAGACGAAGAACATTCTGGCGCTTTGCCGGACCTTGATCGCCGAGCACGGGCGCATCGTGCCGGATACCCGCGAAGGGTTGATGGCGCTGCCGGGCGTCGGGCGCAAATGTGCCGACATCGTCTTGAGCTTCAGTTTCGGGCAGGACGTCATCGCCGTCGACACGCATGTCTTCCGCGTCGCCAACCGCATCGGCCTGACGGCGGCGAAGACCGCCGACGAGACCGCGCGGCAGCTGGACCGGGATGCTCCGGACTTTGCCCGCGCGGACGGCCATTTCTGGCTGATCCAGTTCGGCAAGGCGGTCTGCCAGGCACGCCGGCCCCTCTGCGAGACCTGCTTCCTCACCGATCTCTGCCGTTGGTACGCCGCCGTCCGGGACGGTGGCGAACCGGTTGAGCCGATCAGGCGCTGAGGACGGCCTTTTCGGCGACGGTCGAGTCCGCGTTGAGCCGGTAGACGATCGGGATGCCGGTGGCGATTTCCTCGGAAACGATGTCGGCGGGGCTCATGCCCTCCAGCGCCATCACCAGCGCCCGCAAAGAGTTGCCGTGTGCGGCGATGATGACGTTGTCGCCCGACAGCACCTTCGGCAGGATGTGGTGGATGTAATAGGGCCAGACGCGGGCGCCGGTATCCTTCAGGCTCTCGCCGCCGGGCGGGGCGATGTCGTAGGAGCGGCGCCAGATGTGCACCTGGTCCTCGCCCCACTTGGCGCGGGCATCGTCCTTGTTGAGGCCGGAGAGCTCGCCATAGTCACGCTCGTTAAGGGCGATGTCGCGGATGGTCGGGATGTGCGGCTGGCCGAGTTCCTCGAGCAGCAGGCTGAGGGTGCGCTGGGCGCGGAACAGCTCGCTGGTAAAGGCGGTGCCGACATGCAGTCCGTATTTGCGCAGGCGGCGTCCCGCGGTGCGGGCCTCCTCGACGCCCTTGTCAGTGAGGTCGGGGTCTTTCCAGCCGGTGAAGAGGTTCTGAAGATTCCATTCGCTCTGACCGTGACGGACGAGGACGAGGGTGCGGGTCATGCTTCACTCCAGCCAGCCGGATCGACGTGGGCCCGTCGCTCTCGGCAGAAGCGAGTGACGGGTCGGACCTTGAATCGCGGCCCTCAGGTGGTTTTGCCGCAAGCCGCGTCGCTTGGGAAGAGTCGCGATGGCCCGGCGGTCGTGCACCGCAAGGTTCAGGTGGGCTTGACGACAGGCAGGATAGCCGGCTCCGGATGCAATGGCGGCAATGGGTCGCCGGATGGAAGCGTCCTGGGGGGCGATCGAGAAAGGCGAGAGTTAGTCTTGCGGGGTCGTGCCGAGGCCGAGCACGTCGCGCATGGAATAGAGGCCTGGAGCCTTGCCGCGGGCCCAGAGCGCCGCCCGGAGCGCGCCGCGGGCGAAGATCGCGCGGTCCTCGGCGCGGTGGACGAATTCGATCCGCTCGCCTTCGCCGGCGAAGATCACGCCGTGCTCGCCGATCACCGAGCCGCCGCGCAGCGTCGCAAAGCCGATCGCCCCGGCCGGACGGGGGCCGGTATGGCCGTCGCGGACACGGACCGACGCTTCGCCGAGGTCCACCAGGCGGCCGGTGGCGGCGGCCTGGCCCAGCAGAAGCGCGGTGCCGGAGGGGGCATCTACCTTATGGCGGTGGTGCATTTCGAGGATTTCGATGTCGAAATCCTCCTCCGGCAGCGCGCGCGCGGCCATTTCGACCATGCTGGCCAGAAGATTGACCCCGAGGCTCATATTGCCCGACTTGACGATGACCGCGCCTTGCGCCGCCGCGGCGATCGCGGCGTCGTCTTCTGCCGTGCAGCCGGTGGTGCCGACGATGTGGACGATGCCGGCGTCCGCCGCATGGCGGGCGAGGGCGACCGAGGTGGCCGGCGTGCTGAAGTCGACAATCCCGTCGGCGCCGGCGAGCGCTTGCGCGATGTCGCTGGTGATGATGACCCCCGACGGCGACAGACCGGCGAGCTGGCCGACGTCAGTGCCGAGCGCCGGCGAGCCGTCCCGCTCTATACCGGCATGCAGCACCGCGCCTTGCAGGGCGTCGATCGTCAGCACCAGCATGCGTCCCATCCGCCCGGCGGCGCCGACGACGACCAGTTTCATCGCGTCCATCGAACGCTCCCCTTGAGATCAGGCGGTCAGCGCGTCACCGAGGCGGCGAGCGCCGCGGCATGGTGGTCACGCGGCTGAAGGCCGTGGAATTTCGAATAGAGCCCGTCCTGCCGGCCGAGCAGCTCGCTGTGCGTCCCACGTTCGACGACCTCACCGCCATCGATGACGAGAATCTGGTCGGCGCCGACGATGGTCGACAGCCGGTGGGCGACGACGAGCGTGGTGCGGCCCTTCATCACCGTGTAGAGCGCCGCCTGCACCAAGGTCTCCGACCGGTTGTCGAGCGCCGAGGTCGCCTCGTCGAGCAGGAGGATCGGCGCATTGCGCACCAGCGCGCGGGCGATCGAGAGGCGCTGGCGCTGGCCGCCCGACAGCGTCGTGCCGTTCTCGCCGAGCGGCGTGTCGAAGCCGTTCGGCTGGGTCAGGATGAACTCGGTCGCCTGCGCAAGGCTCGCTGCCGCCTCGATCTCCGCATCGGTCGCGTCGGGCCGGCCGTAGCGGATGTTGTCGCGGATCGTGCCCTCGAACAGATAGGGCTGCTGCGAGACATAGGCGATGTTGCCGCGGAGCGACGCCTTGGTGACGTCGCGGATGTCCTCGCCATCCACCAGGATCCGGCCTTCGGCGACGTCGTAGAAGCGCTGGACGAGCGAGATCACCGTCGACTTGCCGCCGCCGGACGAGCCGATCAGCGCCGTCGTCTTGCCGGCGGGCGCACGGAAGCTCAGCTTCCGCAGCACGAGCTCTTCCGGATAATAGCCGAAGTCGACGTTCTCGAAGACGATCTCGCCGCGGTCGACGGTCAGCACTTTTGCGTCCGGGGCATCCGGCTGGCGAGGCTTCAGGTCGAGGATCTCGTAGATCATCTGGGCGTTCACCAGCGCCCGCTCGAGCTGCACCTGTAGCTTGGCGAGGCGCCGGGCGGGATCGTAGGCGAGCAGCAGCGCGGTGATGAAGGCGAACATCGAGCCAGGCGAGTAGCCGTGCTCGATGGCGCGGTAGCCGGAATAGCCGATCACCGCCGCCACCGCGATGCCCGCGACCGTCTCGGTCACTGGGCCCGATCGCTCGGTGATCGCCGCGATGCGGTTCGACCGGCTTTCGGCGGCGAGGATCAGCGTCTCGATCCGGGCGCGCAGCGTCTCCTCCATGGTGAAGGCCTTCACCACGGTAATGCCCTGCGCCGTCTCCTGCATCGAGGCGAGAACGCGGGCGTTGAGGTCGATCGACTGGCGCGTCGCCACCCGCAGCTTCTTCGACAGGCTGGAGATCATCCAAGCCACTGGCGGCCCGGCGAGCAGCGCGATGCCCGAGAGCACCGGATCCTGGAAGATCATCACCCCGACCAGGAAGATCAGCGTCAGGAGGTCGCGGGCGATCGAGGTGACCGTGAGGTTCAGCGTGTCGCGGATGCCCGAGACGTTCTGGTTGATGCGCGCGGCAAGATGCGCGGAGCGGTTCTCGCCGAAGAAATCGACGGACAGCTCGGTCAGGTGGCGAAACAGCCGCCGCTGGTAGCGGGCGACGATGTTGTTGCCGATCCGCGACAGGATCACGCCCTGGAAATAGGTCGCGACGCCGCGCACCAGGAAGGTGAGGAAGATGGCGATCGGCAAGGCGAACAGCAGCGCGCGGTTCTGCTCGACGAAGATCTGGTCGATGACGTCGCGCATGATCCAGGCGAGGAAGGCGGTCGCGCCGGACACCACGACGAGGCAGCCGACCGCGATGGCGTACTGGCCGAGATAGTCGCGGCCGTTCTCGGCGATCACGCGCTTCAACAGCCGGATCACGAGGCCACGTTCGCGGTGGTCGGTCAGGGAAATCTTGGGTTTTTTCACGCTGGGCTATGCCGTCCGGAACACTCGATCGGGGGTCTATAGCCTCTCAGGCGCGTCCTGCCTATGCGCGAAGCCGGGGTCAGGCCGTCCAGCGGCGGCCTGTGGTCTCGATGCCGAAGAACCGCGGGGTCCGCGCGAAGGTCGCAAGACCCGACAGCGCCGCCAGCGGCTCGGTGATGATGTAGAGCGGGATCTCGCGCATCAGCGCTGAATGCGGCGCCTTGTCCTCGAAGGCCTGGCGCAGGCTTTCCTGCTTCAGGATCGGGATGATTCGCTGGAAGATGCCGCCACCGATGTAGACGCCGCCCCGCGCCATGAAGACCAACGCGAGATCTCCGGCGACGCGCCCGAGATAGGTGGCGAAGAGCTCGACCGCCTCGCCCGACTGGTCGTTGCGGCGGCTCGAGGCGGCCTCGGTGATCTCCGCCGGATCGGTATAGACCGGCGCCACGCCGTCGACCTTGCACAGCGCGTCGTAGATGTTGACGAGCCCGCGGCCGCACAGCACCTGTTCGGCCGAGACCCGGCCCTCGATGGTTTCGAGATGCGGCCAGATGGCGGTGTCGCGGTCGCTGCGCGGGCCGATGTCGATGTGGCCGCCTTCGCCGGCGACCGGGATCCACATCTTGCGGGCCCGCACGAGGCCAGCGACGCCAAGGCCGGTGCCGGGACCGACGACGACGCGGCTCGCGCCCTCGTGCGGCGTGCCGCCGCCGATCTTCTGACGGGAACGCTCGGGCAAGGATGACACCGCCAGCGCCTGCGCCTCGAAGTCGTTGAGGACGATGATCTCATGCAAGCCGAGGGTCTGCAGCATGCCGCGCGGCCGCACGACCCAGGCGCAGTTGGTGAGCGCAATCTCGTTGCCGTCGATCGGCCCGGCCACCGCCAGCACGGCCGATTTCGGCTGCAGCGAGGTCTTGTCGAGCACGGTCGCCTGGATCGCGTCGTCGAGCGTCGCGAAGTCGGCGGTCTTCACCACCGGAAAGGTCTTCGGCTCGGCGAAGGCATCCACAAGGAGCGCGAAGCGGGCATTGGTGCCGCCGATGTCGCCGATCAGGATCGGAAACTTCAGGGCCTGGCTGCTGTCGAGCGTCAGGGACATGGACCACCTGCCTTAAATCGATTGGTAAGCCCGCGGATTATCGCATTCACCGTCGAAAGCAAAGCCTGACCGGTCGGTCCCCCAAGGCAAAACCGGCTTGGTGCTCAGCCTACTGCAGCGGCCGGGACGAGGGGATCGGCACGCTCATTGGCGGCG
Source organism: Mesocryomonas lacus (assembly GCF_055730105.2). Lineage (NCBI taxonomy): Bacteria > Pseudomonadati > Pseudomonadota > Alphaproteobacteria > Hyphomicrobiales > Aurantimonadaceae > Mesocryomonas > Mesocryomonas lacus. Next base: position 795,432 of record NZ_JBUZWF020000001.1, on the reverse strand, counting down.
TCGGGGCAAAGCCTGCGGCGGAAGCCGGCAAGGCGGTGGAGGCCGATGGCGTCAAGGCCGGGCGCGTCGTCGCGGCATAGGCGGTGCCGGCACCATCGGGGGCATTCAGGACGACGCGGCAGGCCTTGGGCATCGCCGACATCATCAGCGGCGCGCGGGGCTTTGGCGGCGGCGAGCCCGGCTTCGGCGGCTTCAGGGCGACGTTGAACCAGTAGTCGAGATCGCCGCAGCCATCATTGCTCGACGGCCGGTCCTGCGCCTCGCAACCGGGCGAACCCGCCTGGCAGGTGAGGCGGACGTGGAAATGCTCATCATGCCCGTACATCGGCCGGACCTTGCTCAGCCAGGAGCGGTCGCCCCCGACGGTCTGGCAGAGCTTGCGCTTGACCCCGGGGTTGACGAAGATCCGCTCGATCTTCGGGTTCACCGCGGCCAGCTTCAGGATGTTCTCGTAGCTTTTGTTCCAGACGCGGTCGTCGACCTGGAACGTGCCTTTCCGCAGCACCGAGCGGAACGGAAAGTCCTCGCGTTCAGCGGCCGTCAGGCGCGGCGAGGGCATCGGCTGGAACCAGATGTCGGCGTCGAGGCCGATCTGGTGCGAGGCGTGTCCCGACGCCATGGGCCCGCCGCGCGGCTGCGAGATGTCGCCGACGAGGATGCCCGGCCAGATGCCCTTGGCAGCGGAGTCCTTGGAGAACTGTTCGAGAAAGGCGATCATCGCCGGATGGCCCCAGCGGCGGTTGCGCGAAAGGCGCATTTCCTGCCAGGTCGGACCGTCCACCGGCAGCGCCACGGCGCCGGCAATGCAGCCCTTGGAGTAGAAGCCAAGGCTCTCGGTCGGCATCGCCGCGGGCAGTTGCGCCGCGCCGAACAGCTGCTTGGCCGGCACGGATTGTGCTGCGGCCGGAAGGCCGCCCAGCGCCAGGGCGGCAAGCACCGTGGTGGCAAGCGTCGCGATGCCCGCGACCCGGTTCAGCGTTTTCCTGCTCATGCCCTGCACCCCGTCGGCGTCGCGCCGGCTCCCATCCCGCATGACGTGCACGCGGGGTGGGACCTTTTCGTGACCTTGGCGACACTGGCGCCGGAAAGCCTGCGCGAAGCTGGCGGGCGGTTCAGGGGAGGATGGGCGTCATTCCGCTTTTCTCGATCGCCGGGGCGGCGGTCTTGGAGGCGAGGAAGTCGATCAGTTCCTTGGCGGCCTCCGGCTCCTTCGACCCGACGACGAGGCCGGCGGAAAAGACCGTGACCTTCTGGACGTCGTCCGAAAGCACGCCGACGAAGTCCAAGCCCTCGATCGGCAGCAGCTCGGAGACCTGCTGGAAGCCGAGCTCGGCATCGCCGCGGGCGACCACGGTGCCGACGCGCTCGCTCTCGATCCGCTTCGCCTTGTCCTTGATCGCGTCCATCACGCCGAGGCGCGGAAACAGCTCTTCCGACAGGTAGGTCCCGCTGGCGCTGGCGGAATAGGCGATCGACTTGGCCTCAACCAGCGTCTTCTTCAGCGCGTCGGCCGACGAGATGTCGGGCTTCGGTTCACCCTTGCGCACGGACACGCCGATCAGGGAGTTTGCGAGATCGACGCGGCTGCCGGGCACCACCTCCCCAGCCTCGATCAACTTGTCCATCGCACCGGACGCCATGATGACGACGTCGGCCGGCTCGCCGCGCTTCAGTCGGCTGGGGATGGAGTCGGAGGCGCCGCCTTGCGAGGCGCCATAAGCGCTCTCGACGTCGTGCTGTGTGGTCTTCTCGAACGCCGGCAGGACTTCCTTATAGGCGGCGGTCAGTCCGCCGGAGGCCATGACGTGGATCTCGGCCGCCAGCGGCGAGACCGTCGAGAGAACAAGGGCGGCAAGGCCCGCGACGGCGGTCCCGGAAAGCCTGGAGATGTGAAGCATGCGATTCCTCCCAAATGCGTTCTGCCCCGACAGCGGCCGGGGCAGAAATGCACCTAGAAGGAGAATGCGACGAAAAGGCGCAGGAGATGGGTCGCATCGCCAGAGAGTTGTGGGCGCGCATTCGTCCTAAAGAGCGTCAGGTCCGCAGCACGCCGCCCGCGGCCTTCGCCACCTGCGCGACGATCTTCGCCGACACCGCCTCCAGCTCCTCGTCGGTCAGCGTGCGCTCCATCGGCCGCAGCGTCACCTCGACCGCGACCGACTTCTTGTCGTCGCCGAGCGCTGCACCGACGAAGATGTCGAACACCCGGACCTCCGACACCAGCTTGCGGTCGGCGCCCTCCACCGCGCGCAGGATCTTCTGCGTCTCGGTAGCAGCATCGACGACGAAGGCGAAGTCGCGTCGCACCGGCTGGAAGCTCGACAGGTTCAGCACCGGCTTGGTGCGGGTGGCCTTGCGCTTCGGCTCCGGGATCTCGCCGAGGAACACCTCGAAGCCGGCAAAGGCACCGGTGGCCCCCATGGTCTTCAGGGTCCGCGGGTGGAACTCGCCGAACTCGGCGAGCACGACCTTCGGGCCGAGCTTGATCCGGCCCGAGCGGCCGGGATGATACCAGGCGCTGGCGCCGGACTCGATCTGTAGGTTGGCGACCGGCGCGCCGGCAGCCTCTAGCGCGGCGATCGCATCGGCCTTGGCGTCGTAGACGCCGACGGGCGCGGCATTACCGCTCCAGAAGCGCCCGGCGCCGGTAAGGCCTGCCGTGCCGCGGCGGATGCCGCCGGCGACGCGACGCTGGCCGTCCGGGAGGTCCGAGGCGTAGACGTGGCTGACCTCGAACAGCGCGACGTCGGAATTGCCCCGCGCGGCATTGCGGCCGGCGGCGGCGATGAGGCTCGGCAGCAGCGAGGGGCGCATGTCCGAGAGGTCGGCCGAGATCGGGTTGGCCAGCCGCAGCGCGTCCGCCCCGCCGCCGAAGGCTTTCGCGTGGGCTTCCGGCACGAAGGAATAGGTCACCGCCTCGACCATGCCGCGGGCGGCGAGCGCCCGGCGCGCGGCCTTGTCGCGGATCTGCGGCGTCGTCAGGATGCGGCCGTTGACCGAGCCGAGGGGGGCGAGCGGCCGCGGCTCGATGAGGTCGACGCCCTTCATCCGCATCACCTCCTCGACGAGGTCGGCGCTGCCCTCGACGTCCGGCCGCCAGGTCGGCGGCACGACGGTCGCGCCGTCCGCATCGGCGCTGACCTCGAAGCCGAGGCGGGTGAGGAAGCCGGTCTGCTCCTCCGCCGACACGGCAAGGCCGGTCAGCCGCTCAACCTCGGTGAAGGCGAGGCGGATCGAGCGCCGATCGGGCGTTGTCTTGCCGGTGACTGCTACGTCCGACGCCGTGCCGCCGCAGATCTCCAGCACCAGCCGCGTCGCGAGTTCCAGCCCCGGCTCCATGAAGTCGGGGTCAACGCCGCGCTCGAAGCGGTAGCGGGCATCGGTGATGATGCCGAGCGCGCGGCCGGTGCGGGCGACGTTCAGCGGCTCCCACAGCGCCGATTCGATCAGCACGTCGGCCGTGCCCTCGTCGCAGCCCGAGGCCTCGCCGCCCATGATGCCGGCGATGGACTCGACGCCCTTGTCGTCGGCGATGATGCACATGCCGGGCGACAGCGTGTGGGTGCGGCCGTCGAGGCCGAGGATAGTCTCGCCCTCGCGGGCGCTGCGCACCACGAGATCGCCCGAGACCTTGGCGGCATCGAAGACGTGCAGCGGGCGGCCGCAGTCGAAGGTGAGGTAGTTGGTGATGTCGACCAGCGCCGAGATCGGGCGCAGGCCGATCGCCAGCAGACGCTTCTGCATCCAGTCCGGCGAGGGGCCGGTCTTGACGCCCGACACTTTGCGCAAGCCAAAGCCGCGGCAGAGCGAGGCGCCCTCGGCGAAGTCCAGGCGGACGGCGACGGGGCAGGGACCGTTGCCGGCGATCGGCTCGGTCGCCAGCGGCTTCAGCTTGCCGAGGCCGGCGGCGGCGAGATCGCGCGCGATGCCGTGAATGCCGGTGGCATCCGGCCGGTTCGGCGTCAGCCCGATCTCGACCACGGGATCGGCAAGATCGGCATAGTCGGCGAAGGCCGTGCCGACGGGGGCGTCCGCCGGAAGGTCGATGATGCCGTTGTGCTCGTCGGAGAGCAGCAGCTCGCGCTCCGAGCACATCATGCCGTTGGACTCGACGCCGCGAATCTTGCCGACGCCGAGCGTCACGTCGAGACCGGGGACGTAGGTGCCGGGCAGGCCGAGCACGCCGATGAGCCCGGCGCGGGCGTTCGGCGCGCCGCAGACCACCTGCAGCGGCTGGCCGCCGTTCACCTCGGGTCCGGCGTCGACCATCAGCACCTGCAGCTTGTCGGCGTCGGGATGGCGCTCGGCGGAGAGCACCCGCGCGATGCGGAACGGGCGCATCGCCGCCTTGTCGTCGATGCCATCGACCTCGAGGCCGAGCGAGGTGAGCTTGTCGCAGAGCTCGGCGAGCGGCGCCTCGGTCTCGAGATGGTCCTTCAACCAAGAGAGCGTGAATTTCATGATGTCATCGACCTCAGGTCATCGGCCGGGCTTTCCCGCGGCAGAAAGGGTGTTGCGTGGGGGCCGGCGCAGGCCGTCAGAAGGGACCGCGCGGGGGATCGGCGGGCGGCAGCGGCGCGGTCGGCTGGACCGTCTGGATCGGCGTCCGCTCGGCCGCCTTCGTGAAGACGAAGCGGTAGACGAGAAGCGCCGACAGCGCGAAGCCGAAGACCGCGAGCAACGGCCCGATCGTCGTCGCGACATTGCCGATCATGACCGCTCCGACCAGGACCGGCAGTGCGAAGCCGACGAAGAAGGAAGCGAGCGCTGCCGGCGTCTGCGACATGTAGTGGTAGAAGACGGCGAAGATCACGCTGACCACCACGGCGACCGCGATGCCGCCGAAAGTGTCGACGAGGGCGAGGTAGTCGCCGGCGAACAGCCAGGCGAGAACGAGGAACACCAGCACGCCGATCACCGCACCGCAGACGACGCCGATCGCTTCTAGAAAGATCAGTCGGATGGACATCAGGACCCCGCCAAGTGTGTGAGTAATGCGCGTGCTTCGAACCCGGCCCACTTTAGCGCGGGAGCTGGGACTGCCATCGTGCACTTCATGATCGACGGTCTCTGAACAGAAGATGGGCGGCCAGCATGCGGCAGTCGGTCGAATTGATCGCGATACTTTCGATATCGGTGATCGCCCCCCGTGCCAGCTCGAGAAGGTCTTCCGCCTCGCTCCGCGAAAACAGGTCCGGGGACGGCGGCAGGTAGTCGGCTCGGAAGCGTTCCGCCTGAAGCCTGGTTAGGTTCGAGCCGATCTTTCGCAGCTTCTCGTTATCCTTCAGCGGTGATCGGGCAAAGGTCTGCTTCATCGATCCGTGTTCGAGCGTCCGGTAGATTCGCTCGTAGCTCTCGTCGTTGCGGGGCGCTCCCCGGGAAAGATGGTCAGCGCAGAGACGCGCCATAGCATGGAAGCATGCATAATAGGCCGTGCTGATAGCCCTGCGCCGGAAGGCGGCACTGCGACGCCCCTCCCGCTGCAGCATCTCAGCCGCCTCCATCATCCGCCATGCCATCGAGCGCGATGCCATCTACTCGGCATCCTCTTCATCCTCATCGCCCTCGTCTTCATCCGGCTCGGATGGACGATGGGTGCCAAGATACATCCAGCGATCCTCGCCATCGCTGCGCAGTAGCTGCTGCAACTCGTCCGAGCCGTCGATAAGCACCCGCGCGGGAACCTGCTGGTTCACCATCGCGACGACCCGGTACACATCCGTTCCGTCGAAGTCGCGCTCCTCCCGGACGTTGATATCGGACAAGCCAAAAGGGGCGAGACGGGGAGTGAGGACGCGGAGAGCTCGCTCCCTGACCTCATCCGTCGTCATCGGGGAATAGACGCGGCGCATGTCCTATCTCCCTTCAAGTCGGAACTAGCTGCTCAGGCCACCGAACAGCGTCGGCACGTCGAGCGGGCGGAAGCCGTAATGCTCGATCCATCGCACGTCGGCGTCGAAGAAGTCGCGCAAGTCCGGCATGCCGTATTTCAGCATGGCGATGCGGTCGATGCCCATGCCCCAGGCGAAGCCCTGGTACTCCGCCGGGTCGAGCCCGACGCCGCGCAAGACATTCGGGTGCACCATGCCGCAGCCGAGGATTTCGAGCCAGTCCGTGCCCTCGCCGAAGCGGATCTCCGAGCCCGAGCGGTCGCACTGGATGTCGACCTCCATGCTCGGTTCGGTGAACGGGAAGAAGGACGGGCGAAAGCGCATGTTGAGGCTCTCGACCTCGAAGAAGGTCTTGCAGAACTCGGTCAGCACCCACTTCATGTTCGCGACATTGGCCGTCTTGTCGATGACGAGGCCCTCGACCTGGTGGAACATCGGCGTGTGCGTGGCGTCCGAGTCCTGGCGGTAGGTCTTGCCGGGGATGACGATGCGGATCGGCGGCTTCTGCGCTTCCATCGTCCGAATCTGCACCGGCGAGGTGTGCGTGCGCAGCAGCTTGCGCTCGCCGTTTGCGTCCGGCTGGAGGAAGAACGTGTCGTGCATCTCGCGGGCGGGATGGCCGACGGGGAAGTTCAGCGCGGTGAAGTTGTAGTGGTCGGTCTCTATGTCCGGCCCGTCGGCGATCGAGAAGCCCATGTCGGCGAAGATCGCGGTGATCTCGTCGATCACCTGGCTGATCGGGTGCAGCCGGCCGCGGGAAGCGGGCGTCGGCCGCACCGGCAACGTGACGTCGAGCGTCTCGGCGGCCAGGCGGGCTGATATCGCGACATCGGCCAGCGCCTCGCGGCGTTCGGCGAGGGCCGCGGTGACGCGGTCGCGCAGGCCGTTGAGCTTCGGACCTTCCTCGCGGCGCTCGTCCGGGCTCATCTTGCCGAGCCCCTTCAAGAGCTCGGAGATCTCGCCCTTCTTGCCGAGCGCGGCGACGCGGATCGCTTCCAGCGCGGCCTCATCGGCGGCGCCGGTGATGGCGGTCGTCAGTTGCGCCTCGAGCGCGGCAAGATCGGTCACGGTCCACTCCATCCGGGTAGGTCGATTGGCCCAGTGCGTCGTCCGTCCGCTAGGACGCACGACGCACTATCGGCCTTTGCCGGGGTTCTAACGTGCCGGGACGGCGAAGAAAAGCGCTCCCGCCATTCAGGCGATGCGCTTGCGCCCCTGCCACGAAAAAGGCCCGCGGGCGAATGCCGGCGGGCCTTTTGAAGGTCAGATGGAAAGTCTGCTGCCTCAGGCAGCTACGCTGCCCTTAAGCGGCGCGGACTTCGCCGATCGCCCGCTCGTACGAGTTGGGGTTCTGTTCCTTCAGGTAGTCGAGCGCGGCCTTGGCCGAGGCGCAGAGCGCCGCGAAGGCTTCCGGCTCGTGGATCGCGAGGTCGGACATGACCTTCCGGTCGACTTCGATGCCGGTCTTGGTCAGGCCGTCGATGAAGCGGGCGTAGGTCAGGCCGTGCTCGCGGACAGCGGCGTTGATGCGCTGGATCCAGAGGGCGCGGAAGTTGCGCTTCTTGGTGCGACGGTCGCGCGTGGCGTACTGCTTCGACCGGTCGACGGCGGCGAGCGCCGTGCGGATGGTGTTCTTCCGGCGGCCGCGGAAACCCTTGGCCTGCTCGAGAACCTTCTTGTGCTTGGCGTGCGAGGTGACGCCTCTTTTAACGCGTGCCATGATCTTGCTCCTTGATCTCTAACGCTGCCGGGCCGCTTAGCGGTTGTACGGCATGTAAATCTTGACGATCCGCTCGTCGGGCTTGGACAGAATCATCGTCCCGCTCGTGTTGCGCAGAAAGTCGTTGGAGCGTTTGATCATGCCATGGCGCTTGCCGGCAGGACCGGCCTTGACGCGGCCGTTGGCAGTGAAGCGGAAGCGCTTTTTCGCGGCCGCCTTGGTCTTCATCTTGGGCATTTTGCTCTCCTTGAGTGGAAGCGCGGCAGCGGTCACCGCTCGGGGAGCGGGGTCGCCAGCAATTCGAAGAATTTCGGATTGTCGCGCGGGGCATTTGGAGCGGCCACGGCATGCCCTGCCGGGTCGCTCGGTCGAAGACGGTCCCTATAGCGGACGGACCGGTGAAAAAGCAAGACCGGAAGCAGCTTTCGCCGTCCCGGTCCTGCTCTATTCTGCTGCTCCGCCCGCTGGCGGAAAAGGGCCTGTTGCCGGGACGCTCGCCCGGCATCAGCCGGTCAGCCGCGCGGGGCGAGGACCATCATCATCTGGCGGCCTTCGAGCTTCGGCTCGGCCTCCACCTTGGCGATTTCCGCCGTCTCGTCGCGAACCCGGTTCAGAAGGACCATTCCGAGGTCCTGGTGCGCCATTTCACGGCCACGGAAGCGCAGGGTCAGCTTGACCTTGTCGCCTTCCTCGAAGAAGCGGCGGACCGCCTTCATCTTGGTCTCGTAGTCATGATCGTCGATGTTCGGACGCATCTTGATCTCCTTGACCTCGACCGTCTTCTGGCGCTTGCGCTGTTCGGCGGCCTTCTTCTGGCCCTCGTACTTCAGCTTGCCGAGATCGAGGATCTTGCAGACCGGCGGATTGGCGGTCGGAACGATCTCGACGAGATCCAACCCGGCTTCTTCGGCGAGCGCCAGAGCTTCGGCCGTCGGCGTCGGGCCGCGATTCTGGCCTTCAGCATCGATCAGCTGGACGAAGGGGATCCGGATGTCCTTGTTGGAACGCGGCCCTTCCTTCTGGACCGGCGGCGCACGAAATGGTCTGCGAATGGTCGTTGTCTCCTGGCTGTTGACGACACACGTTGACGGTACACGGTGGTGGCGGATCAAGGGGCCGGCGGGTTGCCAGCCGGGCCCGCTCGGGCTCCGCTCACGCTGATGCTTTATCTTTGATGCCGGGCCTGATGCTGGTGTTTGATTCCAAGCGTCACCCCGGTAGCTCCCCTGATATAGCACGGACGAACTGCATTTTCACCTCATCGTGTCAAGAAATGACGCGCCCCGCCTGAAACGGTCCGCAGGAAATCGCCATGAGCACCACGACCTCTCCCGACGCCCCGCATTTCATCGCCGTCGGCGAGGGGGAGGCGCGCCGCGACATCGCCTGCCGCAGCCTCGAGGGCTCGTCCCCCGCGCTGCTCTGGCTCGGCGGCTATCGCTCCGACATGCGCGGCGGCAAGGCCGAGCGGCTGTCGGCGTTGGCGGCGGGCGCAGGGCTCGGCTTCTGCCGCTTCGACTATTCCGGCCACGGCGAGTCCGGCGGCAGCTTCCTCGACGGCACCATCTCGCGCTGGCTGGAGGAGGCGCAGGCGGTGCTCGCCGCCATGCCGGCGGGGCCGGTCATCCTCGTCGGGTCGTCGATGGGCTGCTGGATCGCGCTGCGCCTCGTCGCGGAGCTCCGCAAGGCGGGCGCCGGACAGCGGATCGCAGGCCTCTTGCTGCTCGCGCCGGCGCCCGACTTCACCCGCCGGCTCGTCGAGCCCGCTCTGTCCGAGGCGCAGAAGGCCGATCTCGCGATGCAGGGCTTCTGCACCGAGCCTTCCGCCTACTCGCCCGAGCCGACGATCTATACGCGGGCCCTGCTCGATGACGGCGCTCGGAACCTCGTGATGGACGATCTGATCGAGACCGGCTGCCCCGTCCACGTCATCCAGGGGATGATGGACCCGGACGTGCCCTTCAGCCATGCCCTCGATCTCGTGACGCTGCTGCCCTCCGAGGGCGTGGTGCTGACCCTCGTTCGCGACGGCGACCACCGGCTGTCACGCGAAGAAGACCTTCTGCGCATCGAGCAAGCCGCGCGCGATCTCGTCTCCCAAGCGCGCGGCAGCTAACGGACGAAAGGTTACGGCCTCGAGATAGGGCTGACCGAATTGTCGCAGGCCTGTGACCGAAACGTCACAAGCCTGTTGTGAGCCGGGCGAAGTGCCTGTGCCACCGGGGCTTTTCGGTTTTTCCTCCCATGCACCCGCCTGCCGATGGCGTGTCGTCGACCGCCAAAACCTTGCCTCAGCCGTGTCCGGCCGGGACCGCCGCGTTGACTAGTTTTTGCGATGCACCCACCATCCCCTGGTCAGCAGATATTTCCGGTCTCGGAGGTCAGGCATGCAGGGAGCTCGCGCCATCGGCGCCGGGTTGGCGGTTGTCCTATGGGTTTTGACAGGGGTGGGCGCCGCAAGCGCCGACGCCATGACCGTCGGCCTTTCGACCACGGTGCCCATCGGGCATCATCTCTTCTGCCAGGAAAACCAGGGCGATTGTACGCGCCAGCCCGGGCCGCTCGCGCCGCCGGCGGCACTGACCACCGGCCTTGCGGCCACCGTCGCCGCGATCAACACCGCCACCAATGCCGCGATCGAGCCGATGTCGGATGTCGAGCAGTACGGCGTCGAGGAGCGCTGGACCTATCCCGGCCGGCGGGGCGACTGCGAGGACTACGTCCTCTCAAAGCGCCGGGCCTTGCACGCCGCCGGCATCTCGCTCGGCGACCTCCTGATTACCGTGGTGCGCAAGCGCAACGGCGAGGGGCACGCGGTGCTGACGCTGCGCACCACGGCGGGCGACTTCGTGCTCGACAACCTCGACTGGCGGGTCAAGCCCTGGCGGGACACGCCCTATACCTACGTCAAGCGGCAGAGCGCCCTCGATCCGCGCGACTGGCTGTCGATCGCCGACGGCCTCGATGTGGCGACCAGCGCGGTGCGGAAGTAAGGGGGATGCGAAGGAAGCGAGGCTTGCGGAGCTACCGCTCGTCCTCGTCGGTCTCGGGGCTCGATAGTTCCTCGGCCGGGCCGGGGATGACGTAAGCGCCGGAAAGCCAGCGGTTGAGGTCTACCGCCTTGCAGCGCGGCGAGCAGAACGGAAACGTCGCCTGGCTCGATGCCTTCTTGCATTCCGGGCATTTTCCGCGCGGGCGCAGCGGGGTGACCGTCGCGGTCATGTCGCTGCCGGCGCGGCGCCGGGATCGCGCCAGCGCTGGTGGATGTCGAAGCCTTCGCCGCCGATCAGCGCGATCGTCTCGTAGAGCGGCAGGCCGACGACGTTGGTATAGGAGCCGACGAGGCGCACGACAAAGCTGCCGGCGAGGCCCTGGATGGCGTAGCCGCCGGCCTTGCCGCGCCATTCGCCGGAGGCAAGGTAGCTGTCGATGTCGTCGCGCGACAGGCGCTTGAAGCGCACCCGCGTCTCGACCAGCCGCTGGCGCAGCTTCTCCGACGGGCCGATCAGGCAGACGCCGGTGTGGACGCGGTGCGTGCGGCCCGAGAGGATGCGCAGGTTCGCCACCGCGTCGTCGATCAGCTCGGCCTTCGGCAGGATCTGCCGGCCGACGGAGACGACGGTGTCGGCCGAGAGCACCAGCCGATTCTCACCCTCGCCGCGCTCCTTGAGGATGGCGAAGGCGGTCTCGGCCTTGGTCTTCGACAGCCGCTTGGCGAGCGAGCGCGGGTGCTCGGCACGTTCCGGCGTCTCGTCGACGTCGGCCGGCAGCAGCCGCTCGGGCTCGATGCCCGCCTGCTGCAGAAGCTCCAGCCGCCGGGGCGAACCGGAGGCGAGCACGAGGTGGAGCTTCGTTGCCATCAGGCCGATACGTCCCGCCCGCTACTTGAAGCGGTAGGTGATGCGACCCTTGCTGAGGTCGTAGGGGGTCATCTCGACCAGCACCTTGTCACCGGTCAGCACGCGGATGCGGTTCTTGCGCATGCGGCCGGCGGTGTGCGCGATGATCTCGTGGTCGTTCTCGAGCTTGATGCGAAAGGTCGCATTCGGGAGGAGTTCGGTCACCAGACCCGGGAATTCGAGAACTTCTTCTTTCGCCATACGGACCTCAAACGGGAAAGGCGGCCGACGCTTTGGTCGGAGCCGCCAGGGACGGCCACGTCGCGACGTGGCCCTGAAGGAATGAATTGCGCCTTAAATCAGGCCTTTCGGCCGAAAAAGCAAGGCGGCGGGCGGCACGACGCCGTCCGCAAGGTAAAATCGCGCCAGCGCCGCCCCGGCAGAGGGACGGCGCGGACGGGTTAGCCGGAGATGCGCTCGACATCGGCGCCGCAGGCGACGAGCTTCTCTTCCAGCCGCTCGAAGCCGCGGTCGAGATGGTAGACGCGGTTGACCGTGGTCTCGCCGTCGGCGACGAGGCCGGCGATGACCAGCGAGACCGATGCGCGCAGATCGGTCGCCATCACCTGGGCGCCAGCGAGCCGCGGCACGCCCTCGATCGTGGCGACCTGGCCCGACAGCGAAATCTTGGCGCCGAGGCGGGCCAGTTCCTGAACGTGCATGAAACGATTCTCGAAGATCGTTTCGGTGATGTGCGAGACGCCGCTCGAGCGCGTCATCAGCGCCATGAACTGCGCCTGCAGGTCGGTTGGGAAGCCCGGGAAGGGGTCGGTGATGACGTCGACCGGCTGCACGCCGCCGCCATTGCGCACCACCCGTACGCCGTTCGGCACGTCGGTGATGACGGCGCCGGCCTGGCCGAGGGCGGTGAAGGCGTTCTGCAGGAGATGCGAGCTGGTCCCGTCAAGGATCACGTCGCCGCCGGCCATGGCGACCGCGATGGCGTAGGTGCCGGTCTCGATGCGGTCCGGCAGGACGCGGTGGCGGGCGCCCGACAGCGCGGTGACGCCGTCAATGGTGATGGTCGGCGTGCCCGCGCCCGAGATCTTCGCGCCCATGGCGTTGAGGCAAGCGGCGAGATCGACCACTTCCGGCTCGCGCGCGGCGTTCTCGAGGACGGTCTGGCCCTTGGCGAGCGCTGCCGACATCATCATCACATGCGTCGCGCCGACCGAGACCTTCGGGAAGACGAAGCGGTTGCCGACGAGGCCGCCCTTGGCTTCGGCGACGATGTAGCCGTTCTCGATGTCGAGCGTCGCGCCGAGCGCGCGAAGGCCGTCGATGAAGAGGTCCACCGGCCGCGTGCCGATCGCGCAGCCGCCGGGCAGCGAGACCTTCGCCTTGTGCATCCGGGCCAGTAGCGGCCCGATCACCCAAAAACTCGCGCGCATCTTCGAGACCAGCTCGTAGGGCGCCACGGTGTCGACGATGGTGCGCGCGGTAAAGTGGATGGTCCGGCCGTTCGACGGCGTCTGGCTCATCCGCTTGCCGCTGACGGAATAGTCGACGCCGTGATTGCCGAGAATGCGGATCAGCTGCTCGACATCGGCGAGATGCGGCACGTTCTCCAGCGTCAGCGTGTCGTCGGTGAGCAGCGAGGCGATCATCAGCGGCAAAGCGGCGTTCTTGGCGCCGGAGATCGGGATCGTCCCGTTCAGCGTGTTGCCGCCCCTGATGCGAATACGGTCCATGTAAATACTGTCCAGCCTGGCACGAGCGGTAGAAGATTTCAGCGGCGCTACCAGCCAAACGCGCTGACAATGAGGCCCGAACGATCTGTCGTTGCAGCCGTGAGCGGCTGTTGCGGCGATGTCACGATCGGTGGACCGCTCTACACCAGCACCGTCCGACATTCAAATCCGCCGGACGTCGCCGGCAAAAGACCGGCGTCAGGGGCGGATCAGCGTGGTGATGCCGAAGATGACGAGGGCTGCCAGCGCCAGCCGCCAGAAGTCGATGCGCCGGCGGAGCAGCGGCAGGCCCAGCGGGCGGATCACCTGGACCAGCATCAGCAGGCAGATCAGAAAGGAGAAGAGCTTGGTCATCGGCCGCCCCTTCTAGCCGAGCCGCCCGCTGCCCGCCATGCGCCCTGGCATAATCTTCGCGACCTGACCAAAAAAGCCCGGCCGCCGTGCAGCGACCGGGCTCGTGCTTCACGCTACCGGCGACGTCTCGCCGCGGTGCGCGCTTACTTCGGCATTAGGACGGAGCCGATGACGTGCACCACGCCGTTCTTCTGCTTGACGTCGGCGGTCTGGATGACCGAGCCGTTGCCCTTCTGGTCGATGACGATGAGCTTGCCCTTGCTCATCTTGACGGTCAGCGGGGCGCCCTCGACCGAGGTGAGGTGCATGCCGCCCTTCTTCTTGGCGCCGGCCATCAGTTCCTTGGCCGAGTAATTGCCGGAGACCACGTGATAGGTCAGGATCTTGGTCAGCGTCGCCTTGTTTTCGGGCTTCACCAGCGTCTCGACGGTGCCGGCCGGCAGCTTGCCGAAAGCCTTGTCGGTCGGGGCGAAGACGGTGAACGGGCCCTTGGACGCCAGTGTGTCGACGAGGCCGGCGGCCTTCACGGCGGCCACGAGCGTCGACAGGTTCGGGGCGTTGGGCGCGTTCTCGGCGATCGTCTTGGACGCGTACATTGGCGCGCCGCCGACCATCACCTGGGCGGAGACGGGGCTGGCCAGCGCGAGTGCTCCGGCGAGGATGGCGGCATAGGTCGAAAGGCTGCGGCTCATGTCAGGGCTCCCTGTTTCTCCCCGTTGTGGAGAGGTGCGGGATATACGAGTGCCCCCGAAGCAACGGATGCAGGCGACTTGCTAATAAATTTGAAGGCGAGGCCGGTTCATTGCAAACGCGTTCTCTTTCACCGTCGCTAACAGCAAAAAGCACTTAGAAAACGCGGGCTTGCTTGCGCAGCGCATGTAACGGCGGCGGAATGTCGCAGCATCGTGCCCTCGGGCATGCTGGCGTCGACGCCGGCCGAATGCCCGTAAGATCGGACAATGAGACGCGCCAAGCCTCCGAGCTCATCGTCCGGGGGCGCGTGATCGCCGTGCGCCCGATCGGACGCACGGCACGCTAGATTTCCTTCAGCTCGCCCGTGGCGATGACCGGGCCGGTCGGCTGCCCGGTCGGCGAGCCGCCGGGCGGCTCCAGCGAGATCGCCAGCATCCCGCCCTTGGCAAGCTGTTCGCGAGTGATGTCGATGCGCAGCGGCGCGGTAGCGCTGAGGAGGCCGAGCGAGACCGGGTTCTTCTCCGGCGCGATCAGCCACAGTTGCTGCGCTTTCGCCGGATCGGTGTTGGCCGAGACCGGCACCAGCGTTGCGCTCAGTGCTCCTGGGTAGACCACCGCGGTATAGAGCGGCACACCGCCACCCTCAGCCGCGAGCGAAGCGGTGAGCGGCGGCAGCTGCGGCCGCGGCTGGACCACGACGAACAGCAGCGCGAGGCTGGCGGCCAGAAGGCCGAAAGAGCCGACGCCGAACCATTGCCAGAGGTGAGACACGCGGCCGGCCGTTGCGGGCACAGCTGCCGGCGTCAGCGCAGCGCGGACGCGAGCGATGCGGGCGAGGTCAGTGTCGATCGCCTGCCAAAGGCCGGCGGGCGGCTCGACCGGCTCAATCGCCGTCAGCATCGGCGCGAGCCGCGTCTCCCAGTCCTCGACGGCGCGGGCGAACGCCGCGTCGCGGCGGACGCGCCGGGCGGCGCGGCTGCGGCCGGGACCATCCAGCACGCCCAGGGCGTATTCGGCGGCAAAGATGTCGTCGTCGACGAAGTCGGCAGCGTCGCTCATCGGTCGAGACACCCCTTGAGCTTGGCAAGGCCGCGGCGGATGAGGCTCTTCATCGTCCCGATCGGCGTATTGTCGCGCGTCGCCAGCTGCTCGTAGGTATGCCCGCCGTAGAAGGCGGACACGATGGCGCCGCGCGCCCGCTCGTCGAGGGTCTCGAGGCAGTCGACCAACTGCTGGTTGGCTTCGGTGCGCTCGAGCACGGCCAGCCCGTCAGGATCGGGCGCCGCGATATCCAGCGCCGCGTCGACCGGGCGGTCGCGCAGCCGGGGGCCGACGACCCGCAGGCGGTCGATGGCACGGTTGCGGGCGATGGTGGCCAGCCAGGTGATCGGGCTCGCCCGCGCGGCGTCGAAGCGATCGGCCTTGTTCCAGACCGTAAGATAGACTTCCTGCAACACGTCTTCCGCCTCTTCCCTGTCGGACAAGATACGCAGGCAGACGCCGAATAGCTTCGCGGAAGTTCTCTCATAGACATCACGCAAGGCGGAGCGGTCGCCGTCGGCCACGGCCTGCAGCTTTTCCACCAGGAATTGACGCGCTTGGTCCACGCTCACGGTCTCATCAGCCAGTCTCGCATTGCGTGTCCTAACCACCAGCGGCGGCAGCGCTTGTCAATCACCGCCGCCCTCTGCCCCGCTTAGTAAGGCGCTTCTGCCGATCCCATCTCGACATAGACGGACTTCAGCTGCGTGTAGTGTTCGATCGCCGCGCGGCCGTTCTCCCGGCCGAAGCCCGAGCGCTTCATGCCGCCGAACGGCATCTCGACCGGCGTCAGGTTATAGGCGTTGATCCAGCACGTGCCGGCCTGGAGCCTGGCCACCACCCGGTGGCCGCGCGCGATGTCGCGGGTGAAGACGCCGGCGGCAAGGCCCATCTCGGACGCGTTGGCGCGCTCGATCACCTCGGCCTCGTCGTCGAAGTCGAAGACGCACATCACCGGGCCGAAGATCTCCTCGCGGCCGATCCGCATGGTGTCGGTGACGTCGGTGAAGACGGTCGGCTCGACGAACAGGCCGTCGGCGAAGTTTGCGGGCCGTGCCGCCTTGCCGCCGAGCGCCAGCGTCGCGCCCTCCTCGGTGCCGAGCGCGAGATAGGACAGCACCCGGTCGTACTGCGCCCGCGAGACCAGCGGCCCCATGTCGGTCGCCTCGTCCATCGGATCGCCGAGCCTGATCTTTTCCGCGCGCGCCACGAGCTTTTCCACGAAGGCCGCCCGAACGCTGCGCTCGACGAAGACGCGGGTGCCGTTCGAGCAGATCTGGCCGGTCGAGTAGAAATTGCCGAGGATGGCGCCGGAGACGGCGGCGTCGAGGTCGGCATCGGCGAAGACGATGATCGGCGACTTGCCGCCGAGTTCGAGCGTCACCGGCTTGGTCTGGGCGGCGGCCGCCTGCATGACGCGGGCGCCGGTGGCGATCGAGCCGGTGACCGAGACCTTGGAGACCTTGGGATGGCCGACCAGCGCCGTGCCGACGTCGCCGGCGCCCTGTACGACGTTGTAGACGCCTTTCGGAACACCCGCCTCGATCAGGATCTCGGCAAGCTTCAAGGCTGACAGCGGCGTCACCTCCGAGGGCTTGAAGATCATCGCATTGCCGCAGGCGAGCGCGGGCGCGGCCTTCCAGCAGGCGATCTGGATCGGATAGTTCCAGGCGCCGATGCCGACGCAGATGCCGAGCGGCTCGCGCCGGGTATAGGCGAAGGAGCCGCCGAGATCGATGTATTCGCCTTTGATGTCGGCGGCGAGCGCGCCGAAATATTCGAGGCAGTCGGCCCCCGAGGCCGCGTCCGCCACCAGCGTCTCGGCGAGCGCCTTGCCGGTGTCGAGGGTTTCCAGCTCCGAGAGTTCGCGGTTGCGCGCGCGGATGATCTCGGCGGCGCGGCGCAGGATCCGGCCGCGCTCGGCGCCGGTCTTGGCCGCCCATTCCGCCTGGCCGAGGGCGGCCGAGGCGACCGCCTTCTCCACCGTCTCCGTCGTCGCGGCATGCAGCCGCGCGATGGCCTCGCCGGTCGCGGGGTAGAGGCTTTCGAACACCGCACCGGCGGGATCCTCGACATAGACGCCGTGGATGAAGTGGGAGGCTGTCGGCTGGGCGCGCATGGCGATCTCTCCTGACCTGAAGACGTCGAGCCCCTTCTAGAACATCGCGGCGGATCGGCTAGCGGTTTTGCGACAGCCTCGGGCGGAGCAGGGCTGGGCGGGACCGGGGCGGGAGGGCGGCGGAACCGTGCCGTCCGGCCACGGTTCTGAAGAATGAGACCTTCAAAGGAGCACGCCATGACCCCCGGTCAGGACCCATACATCACCATCGAGCGCGAGACGCGGCCGGTGACCGTCCACTTCAACGGCAACATCCTCGCCTCGACCAAAGAGGCACTGATGCTGCGCGAGGGCGGACACGAGCCGGTCTATTACATCCCGAAAGAGCATGTCGCGATGGAGTTCCTGCTGCCGACCGACCGGCACACGACCTGTCCGCACAAGGGAGAGGCGCAGTACTGGACGATTTCCGCTGGCGGCCACGCCGCCGAGAACGCCGTCTGGGGCTATGCCGCGCCGAAGGCGGGCGTGACCGAGATCGCCGATCACGTCGCCTTCTATCCCGACAAGGTCGTCATCGAAGTCGGCTGAACGGGCGGAGCGCATTCCCGCCACCCTTTGCCAGCGGGACTTGGGGGCCCGCTTCGGCGGGCCCGACGAGGCGATGCCAGCCTGCCGGACTATACTTCTGGCAGCGCTTCCGGTCTCAACCGGCCACATCCTGTGATCACAAAATCCGGAACATGGAACGACGAGCAGGGTTTTGACCCCGAAGGACATGCTCCAAAGGATCAAGCCCATGCGCAAGTTTCTCCTCTCGACGGTCGTTATGGCCGTGATAGCCGGCCCGGCGCTCGCCCAAGGAATCATTGTCGATCAGGGCGGGCCATCGGCCGGACCCGTGATCGCCGTGGTGCCTGCGCCGCCGTCGGTTCGCCGCTACGTCGTCGACAATCCGACCCCGCCTGTCGTGCTCGAAGGACGTATCAGCCAGGGCAGCGTCGTGCCCGTCGACGTGCAACTCACGCCGGTGCCGGAACATCCCGGCTACGTCTATTTCTACGATGCCGACAACCGGCCGATCGTCGTTCGGGCCGAGGACCGCCAGGTGGTTTACGTCGACGAAGACGGCATTCCGGTCGAAGAGGGGGCGCTGGCCGCCGCGCCGGACGACATGCCGGACGAACTCATCGGCTACGTCACCGACAATCCGCTCGACCCGGTGGCGATCGATGGTAATGTCGAGATCGGCTACGAGGTGCCCGCCAGCGCCGAACTGCAGCCGGTCGAGGGCTATGACGGCTACTCCTACTTCTACCATGACGGCCGTCCCTACGTGGTGAAGACCGCGGAACGGCGCGTCGTCTACTACGCCCGCTAAGCCGAAGGCACATCGCCCCGCCAGACATAGAAAGGCCGCGACACTCTTGGTGTCGCGGCCTTCGTTTGTTCAAAGGTCAGACTCTGAGATTTTCCGTGCTTCGTAGCGCGTCCTAAGAACGGTAACTTGGCTCAGCGGTCGTTGTGGCCGAGGTCGCGGCCGGGATCCATCCGGTCGCGCACCCGCTGCTTCAGCACTTTTGCCTCCGGAAAACCGCCATCGCGCTTGCGCTCCCAGATGACGTCGCCGTCATAGGCGATCTCGAAAACGCCTCCGGTCCCCGGCACCAGCGAGACCTCGCCGATGTCGGTGCCGAAGGTGGAGAGGAGCTCCTGCGCCATCCAGCCGGAGCGCAGCAGCCAGTGGCACTGGGTGCAGAAGGTGATGGTGATCTTCGGTCCCGCCATGTCCGTCTCCTCCGGCGATTGCCTGAAGGCGAAGAGATGGCGGCACGGCGCGCCTGTGGCAAGCACCGACGCCCGCTTGCGCGGTGATCAGCTCTTGGCGTCGGCGACCAGCACAGGACTGGCCCGGAACATCGCGGGGAAGACCTGCTTCAGATTATCGATTTTCGGCTGGTCGTTGACGACGATGTACGGGTAGCTCGGATTCTGCGCGAGAAAATCCTGGTGGTAGGCTTCGGCCGGATAGAACTTCGCCGCCGCGTCGGTCCGCGTCACGATCTTCTCTCCGAACACGCCGGCCTTGTCGAGCTGGGCGATGTACTTCTCGGCAATGGTTTTCTGCTCCGGCGTCACCGGAAAGATCGCCGAGCGGTACTGCGTCCCATGGTCGGGCCCTTGGCGGTTCAGCTCGGTCGGATCATGCGCCACCGAAAAGTAGATCTGCAGGATCTGGCCGTAGGTGATCTGCTTCGGATCATACGTCACCGCCACCGTTTCGGCGTGGTCGGTCGAGCCGGTCGAGACCTGCTCGTACGTCGCCGTGTCGGCCTTGCCGCCGGCATAGCCGGAAACGGCGTTCTCGACGCCCTTCACGTGCTGGTAGACGCCCTGCACGCCCCAGAAGCAGCCGCCGGCGAGGAGCGCGGTTTCCATCCCCTTGGCCCCGCTCTCGTCGACTGCCGGGGGCGGGATGATGACGGCTTGCTCGGCCGCCTGCGCCGGCAGCTGGCTGACCAGGGCGCCGCCCCCGGCAAGCAGTGCGAGCGTCAGGGCGGCTATGCCGAAACGTTTCGTCAGATGGCTGTTGGCGGACATCGGTCCACTCCTTGGTAGCGTGAGAGGCGAAAGTGCGAAGATGACGGAACCATTGGCGTCCGGACGGACCAACCGCGCGTGGAGCTGTCCCGCAGGCTGCATCGGGTCTTATGCTGCAGAAAATGGTCGCTCGCGCGCTCTCCCGCAAATCACAGCTGCGGCACGGCACTGCAACCGGTGTGGCGGGTCGGGACCAAGCCAGAGGTGAGCTGGGAAGGAGCGGGGTCGGCGGTACGGCAACACCTTTGCGATGGCGAAGGCGCTATTCTGGCGCCGCGTTCGCCGGACTGCTAGCATCGCCTCTCGCGAATCCAGGATATGACGGCGCCGATGTCAGTTTCGCTCTACCGTTATGCCTGGCTTCACACCAAGAAGCAGCAGATCTGGATGCTGTTCGTGGTCGTGGCCTCGATCCCGGCGCTGTTCCTGTCGCTGAACCTTCCCAAGCTGATCGTCAACGGACCGATCCAGGGCCAGGGTTTCGAGGAGGGGGCGTCCGCGACGCACAACTATCTCGGCTTCTCGATCCCGCTGCCCGATTTCATCGGCAACGACCTGCCGGTGTTCGGCGGGTTCGATCTCAGCCGCTTGCATGCGCTCTATCTCCTCAGCGGCCTCTTCCTGCTGCTGGTGATCATCAACGGCGGGTTCAAATACTACCTCAACACCTACAAGGGCCGGCTCGGCGAGCGCATGCTCCGGCGGATGCGCTACGAGTTCGTCGACCTCGTCCTGCGCTTCCCGATCCTGCGCTTCCGGCAGCTGCGCTCGCCCGAGATCGCCTCGATGATCAAGGACGAGCTGGAGCCGATCGGCGGCTTCATCGGCGATGCGGTGGTGACGCCGGTCTACCTGATCAGCCAGGTGCTCACCGCCATCGTCTTCATCTTCGTGCAGAGCTTCACGCTCGGCCTCGTGGCGCTCGGCGTGATGATGATCCAGGTGGTGCTGATCCCGCGCATGCGACGGCGCCTGCTGGTGCTCGGCCGCCAGCGCCAGCTCACCGCCCGCCAGTTCGCCGGCCGGGTCGGCGAGATCGTCGAGGGCATCTCGAGCGTCCACACCAACGACACGTCCAATTACGAGCGGGCTGGGGTGTCCGAGGAACTCGGGCGGATCTTCCTGATTCGCTTCGACATCTACCAGTGGAAGTTCCTGGTGAAGTTCCTCAACAACTTCCTCAGCCAGGTCACGCCTTTCATCTTCTATCTCTTCGGCGGCTATTTCGCGATCACCGGCCAGCTCGACATCGGCCAGCTCGTCGCCGTCATCGCCGCCTATAAGGACCTGCCCTCGCCGCTGAAGGACCTGATCGACTGGGACCAGATCCGTCTCGACGTGACGGTAAAATACGAGCAGGTGGTCGAGCAGTTCGACATCGACGACATCGCCGAGATCACGCTGCAGGAGCCGTCGAAGGCGGTGGTGGGGCCGCTCGCCGCGGGCTTCGTGCTGACCAATGTCAGCGCGCAGGACGAGTCGGACGGCCGACTGTTCGAGGAGGTGACGCTCGACCTGCCGATCCACCAGAAGGTGGCCGCGGTCGCCGCGATCGGCGAGGGGGCCGAGCATGTGGCGGAAGTGCTGGCGCGGCTTCGCCCGCCCGGCGCCGGACAGTTGACGCTGAACGGCACGCCGCTCGCCGCCTTGCCGGAGGCCGTCACCGGCCGCCGCATCGCCTATATAGACGCCTCCACCTATTTCCCCCGAACCAGCCTGCGCGAATCGCTTCTCTACGGCCTGAAGCACTACCCCGTCGGCCATGTCGAGCGCCCGAAGGATCGCCAGGAGGCACTGCTGCGGCACGAGACCCGGCTGTCGGGAAACACGCTGCTCGACGTTCGCGACGAGTGGATCGACTACCAGGCGATTGGTCTTTCCTCTGCCGCCGATCTGAACGGGCGGATCGCCACGGTGCTCCAGCTCGTCGTCCTCGACCGCGACGTGCAGCTCTTCGGCCTGCGCACCCGCGTGCCCCAGGCCTTCGAGGAGGAAGCTGCCGCGACCATCCTGCAGGCGCGGCACGCCTTCCGCGAGCGGCTGAAGGCCGAGGGCATGGAGGCCTATGTCGAGCCCTTCGATCCCGACCGCTACATCGTCAACGCGACGATCATGGAGAACATCGTCTTCGGCGCCCCGCGCGATGCCCGGCTCGGCCTGTCGCAGTTCTACGTGCATCCCTTTGCCCGGGAGACGCTGCGGGCCACCGGTCTTGCCGCCAGCCTGTTCGAGATCGGCCGCGATATCGCGGCGACGATGATCGACCTGTTCGGCGACCTCGAGCCCGGCAATCCGTTGCTGCAGCGCATTTCGGTGATGACGGCGGAAGAGCTCGGCGACTACCGTCAGGTGCTCGCGCGGGCCGCCGGTCGGAGCTACGAGCAGGCAGCCCAGCCCGAGCGGGCCGCCCTCGTGCGGCTGGCGCTGAGCTATATCGAGCCGCGCCACCGCCTCGGCTTCATCGACGACGCCTTCATGGCCAAGGTGGTGGAGACGCGCAAACTGTTCCGGAAGGAGATCCCGCCCGAGCTGGCAGAGGTGCTGGTGTTCAACGAGCCCGAGGAATTCAACCCGGCCTCCAGCATTCAGGACAACGTGCTCTTCGGCCGCATCGCCTACGAGCTCGCCAACGCCGGCGAGGCGGTTGAGGGACTGCTGCTCAGGAGTTTCGAGGAGATGGGGCTCGGCGGCATCGTGCAGGAGGCCGGACTGTCCTACGATCTTGGCGCCGGCGCCAAGCGCCTGTCGCTCGGCCAGCAGCAGAAGCTCGGCCTGGCGCGCGCGCTGTTGAAGGCGCCGGACTATCTCATCGTCAACCGCGGCCTGTCGGCGCTCGACCAGGAGAGCCAGTCGAAGATCTGCGCCTCGACGATCGCGTATGGCTCACAGGCCGAACAGCCTTTCGGCACGTTCTGGGTGCTGTCGGCCGCCGCCAACGCACAGCATTTCGAACGCGTCGTCGAGTTCAAGGGTGGCCGCGTCGTCGGCGACGAGCCGGTGACATCCGAAAAGCTGCCGGAGTTCGTCGAGGAGGTGGAGGCCGAACAGGCGGCGGAAACGCCGGCCGCAGAGAAGCCGCAACCGGTCGGCGAGGCGGATGCGGCGCCGCCACGCGTCGCTGCCGATGCGGCAGCTGAGTAACCCGGCGCCGCGCCGGGGCCATCCGGCCGCCGAAGCCGCTTCTTTGCCGAGCTAACGGTGGTCCCGGCAAAGCGAAGACTTGTCATGCGGGGTGGGATGACCGACAGTCCCCTCGACATTACATGGATGTCATCGCTCTTTCGCACGTTTGCGCGAATGAGACGGTGGCACGCTGCCAGCATGCGTAATTATCTCTCGCGGAGATCGTGGTCGTCATGAGCCTTTTGAAGAACGAGGTCGATATTCTGCGGCGCGTGCCGCTGTTTTCCGGCGTCGATGCTCCCAAGCTGAAGCTCCTGGCCTTCACCTCCCAGGTCGTGCGCTACCGCGCCAAGGAGAAGCTGTTCGCACAAGGCGACGCCGGCGACAGCGCCTATGTCATCCTCAGCGGCAAGGCGCGGGTGTTTGCCGACACCGACCGGGGCGAGATCGAGCTGGCCGAGGTCGGCGAGACCGACTTTGTCGGCGAGATCGCCATCCTCTGCGACGTGCCGCGCACCGCCACGGTCGAGGCGACCTCGGACCTGACCGCCCTGCGCGTCAACAAGGAGTGCTTCGGCGAGCTCCTCACCACCTTCCCGTCGATGGGCATCGCGATGCTGCGTGAGCTGGGCTTCCGCCTCAGCCGCACCACCGCGGACCTCGTCGCGGCGGAGTCGCGGAACGCGCACGGGTGATCGCTGTCCGCACGCGCATGGACACGGCCGGGTGCGCCGGCAAAGGGCCTGACGAGGGCATTCTTCAGTGAGCGACGACGGTGCGGAGGCGTTCAGCGTCAAGGTCTGGGGTGCTCGGGGCACGCTGCCGGGGTCAGGAGACCGGCAGCGGGTCTATGGCACTGAGACATGCTGCGTCGAGATGCAGGTCGGCGGCCACCGGCTGATCTTCGATGCCGGCACCGGGATCGTGCCGCTCGGCTGGCAGCTCGCGGTCGAGGGCACCTGCGACATCGACCTGTTCTTCAGCCATGTCCACTACGACCACATCATGGGCCTGCCCTTCTTCGTGCCGCTGTACCGCAAGGGCTGCGCGATCTCGGTCTCGGCAGGGCATATGCTGGACGGGCGCTCCTGCGCCGACATCGTCACCGACTACATGCGCGCGCCCTTCCTGCCGATCACCCCGAAGGTCTTCGCCGCCGACATCGACTACCGCACCTTTGCGCCTGGCGACGTGCTGCATCCGCGCGACGGCATCGAGATCTCGACGGCCCGTTTGCAGCATCCGAACGGCGCCGTCGGCTACCGCGTCGCCCATGCCGGCAAGGTCGCGGCCTACGTCACCGATACCGAGCACGTGCCGGGCGAACTCGACGCGGCGGCGCTGGCGCTGTTCGAAAGGGCCGACGTGGTGTTCTACGACACCACCTACAGCGATGCGGAGATGGAGCGGCACAAGGGTTTTGGCCATTCCTCCTGGCAGCAAGGCGTGCGCCTGGCCGAGGCCGCCGGGGCAAAGCGGCTGGTGCTTTTCCATCATTCGCACATCCGCGACGACGACGAGCTGGCGCGGATCGAGGCGCAAGCGCAGGCCGCGTTTCCGGGTGCCATGCTCGGCCGGACCGGCCTGACGCTCGACCTGACGCTCGAGCCGGATCGGGCGCCGGCCACCGCCGATGCCGACCTTGGATGAGAGCCCCGACACCGCGCGGGTGAGCGGCCGGATCCGCTGGGCGGAGATCGCCGCGCAGCTGCGCGGAGGCTCAAACGCCGAGACGCTATCGCCGACCATCCAGGCCCGCGTCGTGCGCCGGGACGATGTCGGCGAGGTGCTGGTGAAGATCATCCAGCTCTTCGTCGTCTCCTTCGTCTTCGGGCTCTACCTCATCGCCCCGCGGCCCGACGATGTCGGCATGCTGTCCTCGCCGACGCCCTATTTCTTCATCGCCTATCTCGTGGCGACCTCCGCCGGCCTCGTCTGGGCGCTGCGCCCGCCGGTGCCGTCCGCCGTGGTCTACGCCTCGATCGCGCTCGATTTCATGCTGCTCTATCTCTTGATCTGGAGCTTCCACAAGCAGTACGGCCAGCCGCCGAGCTTCGTCCTGAAATCGCCGACGATGCTCTACGTCTTTCTGTTCATCGCGCTGCGCACGCTGCGCTTCGAGGTCCGCTTCGTCATCGCCGCCGGGGCCATGGCCGCCATCGGCTGGCTCTGCATCCTCGGCTGGGTGCTGATCTTCGATCCCGAGCACGCGGTGATCACCCGCAACTACGTCACCTACCTCACCAGCAACATGGTGCTGCTTGGCGCGGAAGCCGACAAGATCCTGCTGATCGTCCTGGTGACGGCGATCTCGGCGCTGTCGCTGACGCTCGCCAAGCGCCTCCTGGTGTCCTCGATCTCGGAGGCGGAGGCAGCCGGCAATCTCGCCCGCTTCTTCGATCCGACGGTCGCGGGCGACATTCGCGGCCAGGCGATCGACATTGCGCCCGGCGGCGGCACGCTGCGCCAGGCGTCGATCCTCAACGTCGACCTCCGCGGCTTCACCACCATCGCCGCGCGGCATCCGCCCGCCGACGTCATCTTCATGCTGGCAAGGGTCCAGGCGGTGCTGGTGCCGATCATCCGGGCGCATGGCGGCACGATCGACAAGTTCCTCGGCGACGGCATCATGGCGACCTTCGGCGCCGTCCGACCGTCCGAGACCCATGCGGCCGATGCGCTGCGCTGCACCGAGGCGGTCCGCGAGGGCTTTGCCGGTTTCGTGCGGGCGGAAGGGCACGCTTCCTGGTTCGCCGCCGACGGCATCGGCGCCGCCGTCGTCGCAGGGCCGGTGATATCGGGGCTCGTCGGCGTCGAGGGGCGGCTGGAGTTCACGGTGATCGGCAGCGCGGTGAACCTCTGTGCCAAGCTCGAGAAGTTCAACAAGGAGATCGGCTCCCTGGCGCTGACGACGCGGAAGACGCTGGCGAAGGCGGAGAGCCAGGGATTTGTCCCCGGCCGGTCGTTGATACGGCAGCATACCGCCATTCCCGGCGTCGAGAGGCCGGTCGAGATTGTCATTCTGCAAGCGGGATCGACGCCGCGCCCCACACCGCCGCCATCCCGCGACGCCCTCTAGGCCTTGAACAGCTGAGCGTTTCTGCTCTGTCCCATCGGATGGCCGCCTAACCGCGGCGCTGCCTTGCCACAGCGCCGGATGCTGCCTCAGTTCGACGAGTGCGGATCGACGGCGTCGCGCAGGCCATCGCCCAGGAAGGAGAAGGCGAGCACCGTTAGCATCACCGGCAGCATCGGCAGCAGCAGCCAGGGATAGAGCGCCACGGCCTCGATGTTCTGCGCCTCCGACAGGAGAACGCCCCAGGAGGTGATGGGCGGGCGAAGGCCCAGGCCGAGGAAGCTCAGCGCGGTCTCGGCGAGGATCATCGAGGGGATCGACAGCGAGGCCGAGGCGATGAGATGGCTCATGAAGTTCGGCAGGAGATGGCGCGAGATGATGCGGCCGGGCGTCGCGCCCATCACCACGGCGGCGGCGGTGAAATCCTCCTCGCGCAGCGACAGGAGCTTTGACCGCACCGCGCGGGCGAGACCCGGCCAGTCCAGGAGGGCCAGGATCAGCGTGATGCCGAAATAGACAAGGATCGGGCTCCAGGTCACCGGCAGCGAGGCCGACAGTGCGAGCCACAGCGGCAGTTCGGGGATCGAGCGCAGCGTTTCCGTCGCCCGCTGGACCCAGTAATCGATCTTGCCGCCGAAATAGCCGGCGAGGCCGCCGAAGAACAGGCCGAGCGCGAACGAGATGGCGACGCCGACGAGGCCGACGGTCAGCGAGATCCGCGCCCCGTGGATCAGCCGCGACAGCATGTCGTGGCCGAGCCGGTCGGTGCCGAGCAGGAACATCGTGCCCCCCTCCGGCGGGCAGACGAGATGGAAGTCGCCGGGGATGAGACCCCAGAAATCATAGCGGTCGCCGCTGCAGAAGAAGCGGATCGGCATCGGCTTCGACGTGTCCGGCGTGTAGTTCCGCTGCAGCGTGTCGAGGTCGAGCACGCCCTTCATGTCGTAGACGAAGGGGCCGACGAACTGGCCCTCGTGGAACAGGTGGATGCCTTGCGGCGGCATGAAGATGTGCGAGGTGTTGCGCGTCTCGAGGCCGTAGGGCGCGATGATCTCGGTGAAGAACACCGTGAGATAGGCCGGGACGAGGAAGCACAGCGCGATCAGCGCGATCCGGTGCCGCTTGAAGCGCCACCAGATCAGCTGGCGCTGCGAGGCCCGCATGTACTTCTCGGAATAGACCGAGCCTTCCGCGATGGTGCGGTCGGGATCGAAGGGCGCGGTGGAAACGACGTGTTCGAGCCGGCTCATGCCTTGCGCTTTCCGGTCAGGCGGACGCGTGGGTCGATCATCGCCAGGAGAATATCGGAGACCAGCATGCCGACGACGGTGAGGACAGCAAGGAACATCAGGAACGAGCCGGCGAGATACATGTCCTGGCTGCGGAGCGACGAGAGGAGCATCGGCCCGGTCGTCGGCAGTGACATCACCACCGAGACGATCACCGAGCCCGACACCACTTGCGGCAGGAGGGTGCCGATGTCCGAGACGAAGGGATTGAGCACAGCCCGCAGCGGGTACTTTCGCAGGATCTTGCCCTCGGGCAGCCCCTTGGCGCGGGCGGTGACGACATAGGGCTTCTGCAACTCGTCGAGGAGATTGGCGCGCAGGCGCCGGATCATGCCGGCAGTGCCGGCCGTGCCGATCACCAGGACGGGCACCACGAGATGGCCGATCAGCGAACTGGTCTTGGCCAGTGACCACGGCGCGTCGGTATAGACCGGGTCCATCAGGCCGCCGACCGAGATGCCGAAGAAGGTATTGGAAGCATAGAGCAGGATCAGCGCCAGGAGGAAGTTCGGGGTCGCCAGGCCGATATAGCCGAGGAAGGAGAGGCTGTGATCGGCGACGGAATACTGGTGCGTCGCGATGTAGACGCCGACCGGAAACGAAACGGCATAGATGAAGAGGACAGTGACGAAATTCAGCAGCAGCGTCAGGAACAGGCGGTCGCCGACCACTTCCGAGACCGGCATGTTGTACTCGAAGGAGTAGCCGAGATCGCCGCGGAACAGGCCGGTGACCCATTCGAAATACTGCAGCGGCAGCGATTTATCGAGGCCGTACTGCTCGCGCAGGAAGGTGATGCGGTCGTCGGTGACGGACTCGCCTGCCGCCCGGAGCTCGGCGATATAGGTGGTGAGATAGTCGCCCGGCGGCAGCTGGATGATGATGAAGACGAGTATCGAGATCACCACGAGGGTGCCCAGCATCGTCAGGACGCGGTTGGAGAGATAGCCGAGCATGGGGCCTCGAGGCTGGGGCTGGCGGGAGCGCCGTGCCGGACTTGCCGTTTCAGGAGGGCGTCATGCCGTAGCCTGAACGCGAAGGGTGCGAAGAAGCCCCGCGATCGTCGGGGCTTCCAGTCTCGTGCCCGGCCTGCTGCCGGATCTACAGGGCGCCCTCAGGGCGTCGCGGCGGCCTGCTGCTGCTGGCCGTCGCCGAAGTAGAAGGTGTCCGGTCGGTAGACGCCGAAGAACGCCCCCGGGTTGAAGTTGTAGATCGCCGTCTGCGGCACGTTCTGCAGCTTGTTCGACACCACCACCACCTGGTCGACGCCCGAGACAATGCCGATGCGGAAGGCCTCGTCGGCGCTGATGTCCAGCATCCGCTTCCAGATCGCGGCCTTCGCCCCCTCGTCCAGCGTCACCTTCCAGGTGCTGTTCAGCGACAGCAACTGCTGCACCGCCGGCAGGTCGGGCGCCTGGCCCATCGAGCCCTTGGTCTCGTAGTACTGGCCCCAGAGCGGCCACTCGTTCTGCTCGGAATTGGTCGCGGCCATCTCGCCGGGATCGCTGTCCGGCGTCGGATAGGCGTTCTCCATGCCGGTCCACACCGACATCAGCGTCGCGCCGGAGCCAAGGCGGCGCGAGAGCGTGTCGCGCTCGGTCGGCTTGGCGAGAATCTTGATGCCGATCTTGCGATAGTCCTCGGCAATCAGCCCGAGCACGTCGATCTGCTCGAGGTCCTCGCCCGCCGTCTCGACGACGATCATCATCTGGCGTCCATCGGGCAGCATGCGGATGCCGCCGGAATCCTTCTCGGTCAGGCCGAGCCCGTCGAGCAAGGCGTTCGCCTTGTCGGGATCATAGCTCGCCCATTTCTTGGTGCGTGCCTCATCGTAGAGCGGCGAGCCCGGCAGCACGGTGTCGGTGATCGGCAGCGCCAACCCGTAATAGATCGCCTGGTTGATATCCTCGCGGTTGAAGCCGATCGACAGAGCGCGGCGGAAGTCGCTGTTCTGGAACAGCTTGCGCCATTCCGGATCCTCGCAGTTGAGGTTCGGGTAGAGCGCCACCTGTGCGCCCTTGCCGTTCTTCCAACGGCGGACCTGGTAGTCGTGCCGGGGCGCCGCCTGCTTCAGGAAGGCGTAGTTGCCGAAGGACAGATAGCTCGCCTGCAAGTCCGCCTCGCCGGCGCCGGTCTTGGCCGGCACCAGGCGCGAACTCGCGATCGTCATGGCGACCTCGTCGATATAGGGCAACTGGTGCCCGGCGGTGTCGACGCGGTGGAAATAGGGGTTGCGGGCGAAGATGAAGCGGTCCGACGGCGGCTCGGTCGCCAGCACCCAGGGCTGCAGCGAGGGCAGGTCGGGATTGGCGTTCTTGTAGGACTGGTCGTACTTGAAGTGCAGCGCCACCCAGTTGCGCTGGCCCTTCTTTTCGACGAGCGCCGCCAGCTTCTCCGGATTGGCGTATTTCTTGTGGAATTTCTTGAGGTAGTGGGCGGGGCGATAGATGTCCAAGGGCTGCGCGCCGGCCAGCGCCGGCAGGAAATAGGGATTGGGTTTTGCCCATTCATAGCGAATCGTGACGTCGTCGATGAAGGTCACGGTCGGCGGCTTTCCGTCGACCATCAGCTCCCGCGGCGGCCCCTTGGCGCTCATCTCGGGATTGTTGACGATGTCTTCCCAGTAATAGCGGAAGTCGTCGGCGGTAAAGGGCTCGCCATCCGACCAACGGTGGCCCTTGCGCAGGTGGATGGTGAAGATCCGGCCTTCCTCGACGTCGATGGCTCGGGCGATGTCGGGCACGATCTCCTGTTCGGGCGTATAGCCGGCAAGCCGGGCATAGCCGTAGACCACCATACGCCGTGTATCCTTGGCCTGTCCCTCGACCAGCCGTAGCGTGCCGCCGTACTCGCCTTGGGTCGCGCCGCGCGCGGCCATGTCGACCACCAGCGGCTCGGCCGGTACGCGCTCGGTGATCGGCGGCAGTTCCTTGGCCGCGACTTTCTCGGCGAAGACCGGCTGCTCCTTCATGTCGGCGGCAAAAGCCGTCGCCGACAGGAGCGCGGCGGTGAGGGCGCCGAGCGCCGCGACGCACAGGCGCCTCGTACGGGATGGGGATGGCGCGAAGAACATCGTCAATTCCCTCGTCTGTCGCCCCGTGGGGCGATCAAATAGTTGGAATGGCCCTTGTCGGAGAAGATTCGCTCGACCCGATAGTTCCGTAGCGTCATCCATTCAAAGAAAGCCAGTGTATTGTCATTGGCGATCTCGATGAAGATCAGCGGCCGTTCGCGCGCAATCGTCGCTTCCGCACCGGCCAGCACGCGCATCTCCATGGATTCGACGTCGATCTTCAGAAAGTCCACGCCTTTCGTCAAGGCATCGTCGAGGCGCATCACCGGGATCTCGCCCGCGGGGTCGTCGACGAGGCGCGAGGCGCCCAGCCCACCGCGCTCGGAGCGCACGGCATTGACCCGGCCGGGCCCGTCCGACAGGCCGATGCCGAGCTGCGACAGGTCGACGTTCGAGAGATGGTTGGCCGCCACCGCCCGCCGCAGGATCGCGGCGACGTCGGGCAAAGGCTCGAACGGCAGCACCGAGGCCGCCCGCATCGGGCCGGCGAAGAACACCGTGTGGTTGCCGGTATTGGCGCCGACGTCAACGATCCGGCTGCCCGGCGCGACCCGGCGCATCAAAGCGTGCAGTTCTTCTGCCTCGAAGAAGTCGCCGCGGGTCTGGTCGCGCTCGATGCCGGCGTTCTCGCCGGTATAGGGCAAGAGATAGGTCTCGCGCCCGAAACGCACCGGCAGCAGCACGGGATCGGCCGCGAGCCGCCGGATGACCGCCGCGCGCAGAGCGGGGCCCGCCAGCGCCGGCGCAGCAGTGACGGTGGTCAGCGGCTGCGCGAGCTTGATCGCCGGGATCTTGGCCCAGAGCGCGAAGAGATAGTCGAGCCAGTCGGCCTCGGCCGGGAGCTCCGCGAGGATCGTCTCCGCTTCCGCGACGCGGACGAAGTGCGTCTCGCCGATCCACCAGTGCAGCAAGGCATGCCCCAGCCGCTCGGGCTCGTCGAAGGCGAGGCGCGACGGCCGCCAGACAGCATCGCCGCTGCCGGCCACCGCGACCCCACCGAAGATGGCGCGATAGGGCGTGAGCGCAGGCGCGGCGATCGCCAGCGCGTCGGGGCGGAGCGTCTCCCCCAGCGACGGCGCGATCATCCAGTCGCAGCCCTCGGCACGTGCGCCGCTGCAAGCCTGCCGCAGCCGATCCAACGGATCGGAACCGTCGATCGCCGCCAGCAGCACAACGTCCTTAAACCCGCCGTGGCACAACGCCCTGTAACTGCCGGTCCCGTCGGCAGGGCTCAAAATCTCGGCGAAGACGGCCAGACGGCTCATGCCGGCTCGGCTGCGCGCGCCGGAATCCCGTCCGCGCCGACCGCCTCGGGGCCGAAACCGCGGCGATAGTTGTCGTGATAGGCGATGAGCGGCGCGTCGATCGGCCCGCTGGCATAGACGCCGAGCTTGAAATAGGGCGCTTTCACCTCGTTGCGGTAGCCGAGCGGCCCGTCGAACTCGAACAGCAGCTTGCCGCCGAGAAAAGCGGAGATCGAGGACGTGCCGTGGCGCGACCAGCGGATTCGGAAGACGAAATCCAACCAGCTGCCATGCGCGACGGCCGGGATCTCGTGGAACACGTAGCGCTTTTCGGGATCCGACGACGCGACCTCGGCGAAGGCACCGGTGAAGCGCAGCGTGCCGTCGAGGTAGCGCAGCGCCAGCGGCGGCTTGCCGGCGGGATCGCCGAGCGCGGCTTGGTCGTGCCATTGCGCCAGCACCACGCCGGTGCCAGCTGGCGGCTGGAATTCCGGCGGCAGGAAGGTCGAAAAGCTGTACCAGATGTCCCGATCGAAGGGCGGGTTGTACCAGTCGCGCAGCTCGGCGCGCAGGCCCTGGCTGACATGATCGCCCGGCCGCAACTCGAAGCGGCAGGCATGTGTGCCGCTGCGCACGACCTCGCTCTGCACCACGGCGGAGTGCGGGCCGGCCAGACGCCGGACGCTCCAGCCGTCCAGCAAGCCGCTGGCGAAATCGAGGTTCACCGTGTCGCTGCCCTTCGGATCGGTGGCGAGCGCCTTCTCGATCTCGGCGTGCTCTTCTAGCGTGCGTCCGCCGAGGTCCAGCCGTTTCGGCACGCTGTGGGCGCGGATGTAGTGGTCGTCGCCCGCGGGGATCAAATGCGGCTCGCCGTTCGCAGCGTCCGCGGCAAACGGTGCCCCCCAGATTGCCGGGTTCGACTGGCGCTCGAGGCTGATCTTGTCGAAGTCGAGCCGGTGGTTCGGGTCGGGCTGCGGCACGGCGGAGATCAGCGCGCGGGTATAGGGATGCAGCGGCTCGCGGAACAGCGCCTCGCGCGGGGCAAGCTCGACGATGCGCCCCGCCGCCATTACGGCGATCCGGTCGGCGAGATAGTCGACCACGGCGAGGTTGTGCGAGATGAAGAGGTAGGTCAGCCCCAGCGCCGATTTGAGGTCGCGCAGAAGGTTCAGGATCTGCGCCTGGATCGACACGTCGAGCGCCGAGACCGGCTCGTCGAAGATGATCAGTTCCGGCTCCAGCGCCAGCGCCCGGGCGATGCCGAGCCGCTGGCGCTGGCCGCCGGAGAAGGAATGCGGGTAGCGGTTCATGTGGGTGTCGTCGAGCCCGACGAGCCGCAGCAGTTCGCTGACCCGCGCCTTGCGGCTCTTGGCATCGCCGATGCCGTGGATCACCAGCGGCTCCGACAGGATGCTGAGCACCGTCATCCGCGGGTTAAGCGCGGAATAAGGGTTCTGGAAAACGTATTGCACCCGCGTGCGCCAGTCGCGCAGCCGCTCGCCATCGAGCGTCAGCACATCGATCATCGCCGCGCTCCCGGCGCCCGGCGTCTCGCGCATCTCCACCGTCCCGGCATCGGCGGTCTCCGAGCGGACGATGATCTTCGACAGCGTCGTCTTCCCGCAACCGCTCTCGCCGACGAGGCCAAGGCACTCGCCGCGGCGGATGTCGAGGCTGACGGCGTTGACCGCCATCGACAGCGCCTGCTGCTTCTTGCCGAGCCAGCGCGTCTCGCTGCGGTTGCTGAAGCCCTTGGAGACGTCGCGGACCTTCAGCAGCACCTCCTCAGAACCGGCCTCGGGGGCCGCCTGCTTGCGGCGCCCGGCGGCGCTCGCCATGTCGACCTTGATCTCGCGGATCGGCATCAGCCGCTCGCCCGGCTCCATATCGAAGCGCGGCACGGCCTTCAGCAAGGCCTTGAGGTAGGGGTGGCGGGGCTCGGCGAAGAGGTCCTCGGCGGTGCCGCTTTCCATCACCTTGCCATGGTGCACCACCACCATCTCGTCGGCCATGTTGGCGACGACGCCGAGATCGTGCGCGATGAGGAGGATGGCGGTGCCGTCCTTGTCCTGCAGCTGGCGCATCAGCTTCATGATCTCAGCCTGCACCGTCACGTCGAGCGCGGTCGTCGGCTCGTCGGCGATCAGCAGCGCCGGCTTGCAGATCATCGCCATGGCGATCATCGCGCGCTGGCAGAGCCCGCCCGAGAGCTCGAACGGATAGGCGTCGACCTTGCGCTCGGGATCCGGAAAGCCGACCGAGGCGAGCGCGTCGATGCTCGCCCGGCGCGCCACCTTGTCGTCGGCGCCGCGGTGGATCTTCAACACCTCGCCGATCTGGTCGCCGATGGTATGGAAGGCCGAGAGCGAGGTCGTCGGCTCCTGAAAGATCATCGAAATCCGCCCGCCACGGATTTTCGCGAAGGCCTCGGACTTCTGGCCGAGCGAGGCGAGGTCGATGCCGCCCTTGGCGCCGTCGTTGAACAGGATACGGCCGTCGAGGCGCCGCGCGATCGGCGGCAACAGGCCCATGATCGCCTGCGCCGTCACCGACTTGCCGGACCCGGATTCGCCGACGATGGCGACCGTCTTGCCCGCCTCGACGCGAAAGCTCAGCCCGTTCACGGCCCGCGTCTTGCCCGCCATGGTCTGGAATTCGACGGTGAGGTCTTCGACGCGCAGCAGATCGGTCATGGTGCCCCAGACAATTTAGCGTGTTGTCTCAAGACCTAGCAGTGTTTTCGCCGATTGCCAGCGACAGGCGGGATGTTCCGCGATTGCCGGCAAAAGAATCTCGAGAAAGCCGAAGCCTTCCGCGTCGTGGACGAGATGATGGGTGAGGATGCCGGTCGGCTCGTCCCGCTCCGCCGTGCCGTCCGCCAGCCGCCCGAGCCGCGCCAGCAGCATGCCGAGCACCGTCTCCTCGCCGAGGAAGCCGCGGGTGCCGCGCCAGTCCACCGGGTCGACATGGGTGTTGATCCGGGGCAGACCATCGCCGCGCGCAGTCCGGTCGCCATAGACCGAGAGCGCGGCGAAACCGAGCGCCGGCAGGCCCGCCACGACGTCCGAACCGATCCGGTTCCAGGGCGGCACCAGCATGTCGGCGACACCGGTGAAGCCGGCCAGCCGCCGGCGCCCTTCGGCAAGCTCAGTCAGCACGTCGGCGGTCGGGCGATCAGCGCCGAGCTCGCATTTCTTGGCGCCCGCCGCGCCGTGGTTGGCGTGCGAATAGCCATGCTGGAGCACCGTCACGCCCGGCAGCCCGTTCAGCCGCTCGGCCAGCGCCGGCTCGGCATGGGCCGGGATCACCGCCAGGGCCAGCGGCACGTCGCCGGCGACCGCGATCAGCCGGTCGAGCGCCGGCGTCGGCGCCACCGCATCGTCGTCGCGCAGCCAGAAATCCACCGGCCGGCCATCCTCGCCGAGACGGGAGAGCGCATCCCGCAACTGAGTCCAGAGCGGTCCCCCCGTCATTTCCGTTTTCCCGCAACTTCCGCGACGAGACGCGCGGTGGTGGCGGCGCCGTCGAGCGCGAAGTCGACCGGGGCCATCGCCCGCCGCCGCGGCGCGTCGGCCAGCGCCGCGTCGATCGTTTGGGCGAGCCGGTCCAGCGCGCTTTCCGGCAGGACGTGGAGATAGCCGCGCTCTTCCAGCCGCCGCGCGCGGTCGGCCTGCTCGGTCTCGGCATCGCCGCCATAGGGCACGATAACCGCCGGCACGCCGGCGCGCAGGAGGTCGATGGTGGTGTTGTAGCCGCCTTGCGAGATCGAGAGCGCTGCCCGCGGCAGGATCTGCGTGAAGTCGGCGCGGAACCGTTCGACCACGACGGCGCCGCCGCCGTCCTTTTCTGCCCGCGCGGCCTCCGCCTCGACCTCGGCAAAATCGGCGTCGGGCAGCCGCGGGCCGGTCAAAAGGCGCCAGTCCAGCCCATGCGCCTGGCTGCGTGGCCGGGCGGCGAGGGCGGCCCGCATCAAGGGCATGCCGACGCTGCCGCCGCCGGCCGAGACGAGGATTTCGCCGGCGCCAACGGTCTCGGCGCTGGCGCCGGGGACGGGCGAGCCGATCGCGGCGCTGACATAGCCGGTGTAGTGCAGCTTGTCGGCTATCTCAGCCACCTCTCCAAAACTGTCGCCGAATTCCGCGAAGGCGGGGTCGCCGTGCACCAGAACGGCGTCGAAATGCTCGGCCACCAGCCGGGCGGTCTCCTCCTCGCGCCCGGGCTTCGATGACCGCACGAGGATGTCGCGCACCGAGGAGAGGAGTGCCGGTCGCGGGCTGAAGGACGACACCTCCTCGATCAGCGGCAGCAGCTCGAAGCGGAACTGCCGGCGGCCGAAGGGGTAAAGCTCGAACAGCACGACGTCCGGCCGCAGCGTCCGGGCGAGGCCAAGCAGAGCATCGCGCCGCCGCTCGCGCCAGGCATCGTCGACATCCCGCCCCTCGGCATCGACGAGGGTCGAGAAGGCCTCGTCGCGGATCGTCGCCGGCGGCAGCTGGACGAGCCGAGCGCCGGGATAGGTCACTTCCGGCACGGGTTCGCCG
This sequence comes from Mesocryomonas lacus, assembly GCF_055730105.2. Taxonomy (NCBI): domain Bacteria; kingdom Pseudomonadati; phylum Pseudomonadota; class Alphaproteobacteria; order Hyphomicrobiales; family Aurantimonadaceae; genus Mesocryomonas; species Mesocryomonas lacus. Next base: position 759,137 of record NZ_JBUZWF020000001.1, on the reverse strand, counting down.
CCATGCGCCACGGTCACGTCGAGCCCGGCCTCAGCCATCGCCGCGGCAATGGCGGCGGCGCGCTTGAGGTGGCCGATGCCGAGGAGATGCTGGACGTAGAACAGGATTTTCACTTCGCGCCCCTCATCGGTCCGTCTCCGGATCTGTTGTCGCCGTTCCCGGACCGCTTTCCGCGTCCCCCGGATAGGGCGCGGGGATCGACGGTGCAAGCGCGATGCCGGCCGCGACGAGATGGAGGCGGCCGATGGCGTCGAGGCGGAAATGATGCGCGCAGCCGTCCGCGAGCCGCATTGGCGCCTTCGCCCGCATGTCCCAGCCCGTGGCGATGGCGAAGAGCGCCCGCAGCACGCCCTTGTGCGTCACCACCACCGTCGGAGAGGTCAGCGCGGCGAGCCCCGCCAGCGCCCGCAGGCCGACCTCGCGCGGGCTCTCGCCGCCGCCGGGGCGGAAGTCGAGCCCTTTCGCCTCCTCCGCCGCAAAGGCCGCGCCGCCCTCCGCCCGGATGTCCGCGAGCCGTCGCCCCTCGAGCGAGCCCCAGTCCATCTCGATCAAGGCGTCGAGCGGGGAGGGAGCGAGCCCCATCGCCGCGGCGGTGGCGACGGCGCGGGCGAGCGGGCTGGTCCGGCAAGCCCAGCCGCGCGCAAAGGCCGGCACCCGCCACCGGCGCGCGAGTGCCAGGCCCTCGGCCGAGAGCGGCACGTCGGTGCGCCCCTGGATCCGCTTCTCGGCGTTCCAGGCGGTCGGCGCATGGCGCAGGATCAGGAACTCGGTCATGCCGAGGGGGTCCAAGGCGTTTCCGCTTGCCCGGCGACGAGGCCGGCAAGGTCCTCGCGCAGGAAGCGGCTGGCGGCGTCGGTGTCGTTCAGCGCCTTGGCCCGGAGCGCGGCGGCCTCGCCCATGCGCCGGGCAGCGGCGGGATCGGCGAGCAGCCGCGCCAGTGCCGCCCGGGTCGCCACCGCATCGCCGGCGGGGACGATCAGGCCACTCACGCCGTCGTCGAGGAGGGTGTCGATGCCGCCCGACCGCCCGGCGACGACGGCGAGCCCCGACGCGGCGGCCTCGAGGAAGACGAGCCCGACCGCCTCCTTCACCGCCGGCCAGACGAAGAGGTCGGCCCCGGCATAGGCGTCCCGCAGCGCCTGGCCTTGCCGGAGGCCGGCGAAATGCACGGGAAGGCCCGCCATCGACTGCCGCACCGAGGCCTCCGCTGGGCCGGCGCCGACGACGACGAGGTTCCACGGGCTGGCGACGAGCCCCGCCAGCGCCTCGGCGAGCACGCGGTAGGAGGCAAGCTTCTGGTCCTCGCGCATCATCGCGACCGTCAGCAGCAGAGGCACCGCCGGATCGAGGCCGAACTCGGCGGCGAGCGCCGCCCGCGCCGCCTGCCGGGCCGCGGCGTCGCGCCGGAACGGGGCGGTGTCGATGAACAGGGGCAGCGGCGCCAGCACGCCGGGATCGCGCACCAGCGGCAGGAGGCAAGCGGCGTCGGCTGGGTTCAGGCAGTAGATCCGGTCGGCCACGGCGATCGCACTTCCGGCGGCACGGTAGCCGGTGTCCCAGCGTCCTCCCGCCTGTTTCGGCGCATGCGAGGCCTCGGCGACTACGTAGGGAATGCCGAGCGCCGCCGCCACGATGGGCCCGAGATGGTCCGGCGCCTTGTGGTAGAGGTGGTAGGTGAACCAGAGGTCCGGCCGCGTCGCCGGGTCGGCGCGGTAGCGGGTGATCAGCCGCTTCGCCAGCGCTGCGCCGAGCCGCTGCAGCCGCGCTTGGCGTACGGCGTCGCCGCGGTCGTAGCTGCGGAACGCCGAGGCGAGATCGACCGTCGCGCCGCCGCGCCGCAGCGCCTCGACCAGCAGCCGCGCCACCCGGAGATCGCCCGACGGCACCGCCCCGGTCGGCGGCTTCATCGGCGCGTAGAACGCGATCCTCATCGCCGGGGCCCGGTCGGCTCCCGCCGGAGGGTCGCCATGATTCGCCGGTAGATCGCGGCGATCCCTTCCGAATAGCCGAAATGCCCGGTTACCCGCGCCCGGCCGGCCTCGCCGAGCCGGCGCCGCAAAGCGGGGTCCCGGGCGGCACGGGCGACTGCGTCGGCGAAGGCGGCGGGCGCATCGGGCTCGACCAGCAGCCCGGTCTCGCCGTCGACGATCAGTTCGGGCACCGCCGAGACTTTCGTCGAGACGCAGAGGAGGCCCTGGCTTTGAGCTTCCATCAGGACGTTCGGCAAGCCGTCGCGGTCGCCGTCGTCGGAGACGCGGCAGTTGAGAACGAAGAGGTCGCTGTCGCGGTAGAGGCCGAGAATCTCCGCCTGCGCCAGCGTCCCCAGCCAGCGGATGCGGTCGGCGAGGCCGAGACGCTCGGCCAGCGCGCGCAGCTCGTCCTTCATCGGGCCACCGCCGACGATCGAGAGCGTAAAGGCGAGCCCCGGCGGCAGCAGCGCCAGCGCCTCGAACAGGCCGCGATAGCCCTTCTTGTCGACCAGCCGGCCGACGGTGAGGAGCCGGACTGGCCGTGCCGGATCGCTGCCGTCGCGTGGGGCTTCGTCCAGTGCCTCTGCCGGCGTCCCGCCCGGTGGAAAGCGGGCGAAGTCGAGCCCGTGATAGACCAGCTCGACCCGCGAAGGGTCGGGCGCCAGCGCCTGCAGGTGATCGGCGTTCGCCTGCGTGCAGGTAACCAGCCAGGCGCAGTCGGCGAGTTTTTCGCGCTTCTCCCAGTCGTTGAGCGTCCAGATGTCCTTGGCATGCGCCGAGACCGCGAAGGGCAAGCCGCGCATCTCGGCCGCATAGCGGGCGACCGAGCCCGGCGTGTGGAGGAAATGGACGTAGATCAGCCCGGTATCGTCAGGGAGTTCGGCCGCCATCACCAGCGCCTGGCCGAAACGCCGGCCGCGGTTGGGCGTCGGGTCGCGGCGGAAATCGGCAATGAATTTCCGGAACGCCGCGCCATAGCCCGGCAGTTTTCGGGCGATGCGCCATCCCCTCAGGACGCGCAGCGGCTCCTGATAGAGATATTCCGGCAGATAGCGCGGCACCTCGTCGATCTCGCGGTGCACGGGGTGCTCGCGGTCGTCGGTCGGAAAGCGCAGCGAGACGAGGCTGAGCGGCAGGCCTAAGCGCTTCAGGCCGAGGATTTCCTGCGCGATGAAGGTCTCGGACAGCCGCGGATAGCCCTTGAGGACGATCGCGACCCGCGGTCGGCTGGTCTGCATCCGGTCAGCCGTGGCTGTCGATCAGGGCCGGACGCGCCGTCCGCTGCTCGGCGATCGAGGCCGAGAACAGCACCTCGATCTGCTCCAGCCCGGCGAGCAGGCAGGGAATCTGCGCCGCGGAAGGCCGGGGCTGCGCGGGCAAGGCGTGCAGCGCCGCCGCCATCCGCGCGGCGGCATTGTCGCCGTTCGCCAGCAGCAGGCGCGCGAGGCCGAGTTCCTGCGCACGGCTCGCGCGGATGTACTGCTCGAGCCGCGGATGCGTGCGCGGCACGATCAGCGCCGGCTTGTCGAAGGAGAGGATCTCGCAGAACGTGTTGTAGCCGCCCATGGTCACAAGCCCTGCGGCGCCGTCGACCATGGCTTCCATGTTGGTGTGGAAGTTGATCGCCTGGATCCGGTCGAGTTTCGCGATCCGGTCGCGGAAGCCGGTGCGCTCGTCGCTCGACAGGAAGGGTCCAAAGACGATCTTCGCCCGGTGCGGCAGGCTCGGATCGGCCTCATAGGCCGAGATCAGCCAGTCGATCATGACGTCGCCGTCATTGCCGCCGCCGGCGGTGACGAGGATGTAGGGCTCTTCTTCCGGCGTCTCGTCCGAGAAGGCGCCGATGGCGCGCCGGAGATAGCCGGTATAGCGCATCCGCTCCATGGTCTTGTCGGCAAGGCCGACGCCGTCGAGCGGCTCGTAGACCACTTTCGGCCCGTAGACCCAGATCTCGTCGTAGAGCGTGTCGACCGCCTCGGTCGCGCCCTTGCGCTCCCATTCCTCGCGCAGCCGCGCCGGGTCATCCATCACCTCGCGGATGCCGAGGATGTTCTTGGTGCCGTTGGCCTTGAGGTAGGTCAGGCTGTCGCGCACCTCGCCCTTCAGGCCGAGCGGCTCCTTGTCGACGAGGAAGATGTCCGGCTTGTAGCGCTTGGCGGTCTCGAGGATGATAACGGAGCGGATCTCCATCAGGTCCTCGGTCGAGATGCCGAGGGCGGTCGGGGCGTAGTTGTTGTTGTCGAGCTTGACGATGCCGGGCACGCGGATGAAGTCGACGCGCGGGTGCAGGTCGAACGAGCCGACCACCGGCGAGCCCGAGATGATCAGCACCGACAGATCCTCGTGCAAGGACGAGAGATGGTTGGCGATCGTCTGGCAGCGCCGGAGATGACCGAGACCATAGGAATCGTGACTGTAGATGAGAAGCCGCTTACCGGTCATCCGAGGTCATCCAGTTGGCGGAGCGCGCACAAGTGCGGGCGGCGGTTTCACTGCGGCAACCTATCCCGCCATTGGCCGGAATTTGCAAGCGAGCCCCCAGGGAACTTCGTGCCGGGGCCTGGAGCACGCTTGGCTGCCGAAGAGCCACCGGCCACCGGGATGGGGGAAACCTGCCGTGTCCGGGTGTCACGCGCCTGACATGCGAAGGGCCTAGCTGAAGTCCGACCTCACCAAGAACGGGACACCCGCCATGCGCACGCTTCTGGCCTTGCTTGCCGCCTCCACCGCTTTGGTCGGCGCTGCCGACGCCACGACCGTCTACCCGCTCGACCGTGCGACGGTGATGGCCGGCGCGCCCTTCGACATGAAGGTCGAGTTCGACAAGGCGGTGAAGGCCGAAGACGTCACCGTGACGATCAACGGCGAGCCAGCCGCCAGCGTCCTTGGCAAGGACGTGTCGTTCACCGAGAAGGAAGCGGGCGTCGAAGCCTCCGCCGTCCTGATCCGCGGCGCGTCGATCGCCAAGGCCGGTGACTACACCGTGATCGCCAAGGCCGGCGACGAGACCAAGACCGTGATCTGGACCGTCTACGCCACGCCGGCCACGGCCAAGGCGAAGAACGTCATCTTCCTCCTCGGCGACGGCCTGTCCGTCGCGCACCGCACCGCCGCCCGGATCATGTCCAAGGGCATGACCGAGGGCAAGGCGAACGGCCGCCTGAACATGGACGACCTCGACCGGATGGCCTTCATCGGCACGTCGGCGACCGATGCCGTCGACACCGACAGCGCCAACACGATGTCGGCCTACATGACCGGTCACAAGACCGCCGTGAACGCCATCGGCGTCTATGCTGACCGCACCAAGGACAGCTTCGACGACCCGAAGGTCGAGACCCTGGCCGAGGCGCTGCGCCGCACCACCAAGAAGTCGATCGGCATCGTCTCGCCGGCCGAGATCGAGGATGCGACGCCGGCCGCCGTCGTCGCCCACACCCGCAAGCGCGCCGACAAGGCCGAAATCGTCGGCATGCTGCTCGACGTCAAGCCCGAGGTCGTCCTCGGCGGCGGCTCGGCCTATTTCCTCGCCAAGGAGACCCCGGGCTCCAAGCGCAAAGACGACAAGGACTACATCAAGCTGTTCCAGGATGCCGGCTACACCCTCGCCACCGACAAGGCCGGCCTCGCCACCGCGACCTCAACCAATACCGGCCACATCCTCGGCCTGTTCCACACCGGCAACATGGACTCCACCCTCGACCGCGAGTTCCTGAAGAAGGGCACCGTCGGCAAGTTCCCCGACCAGCCAGGCCTCGTCGACATGACCAAGGCCGCGCTCGGCGAACTCTCGAAGAATCCCGAGGGCTTCTTCCTGATGGTGGAAGGCGCCAACATCGACAAGATGTCGCATCCGCTGGATTGGGACCGCGCCGTGTTCGACACGATCGAGCTCGACCAGGCTGTCGGCGTCGCCCGCGCGTTCCAGAAGACCCATCCCGACACGCTGATCGTCGTCACCGGCGACCACACCCACGGCGTCTCGATCATCGGCACCGTCGACGACGACAAGCCGGGCACCGACATGCGCGAGAAGGTCGGCACCTACGCCGCCGCCGGCTTCCCGAACTACACCGACGAGAACGGCGACGGCTATCCCGACAAGGCCGACGTCTCCCGTCGCCTCTTCCTCGCCGCCAATAACGGCCCTGACCACTACGAGACCTTCCGTCCGAAGCTCGATGGCCCGTTCGTGCCGGCCATCCAGAACGAGAAGAAGGAATACGTCGCCAACGAGGCCTACAAGGACGTGCCGGGCGCCGTGCTCGTCACCGGCAACATCCCGCGCGAGGGCGACAGCGGCGTCCATGCCGTCGACGACGTCGTGCTGCAGTCGGCTGGCCCCGGCTCGGAAGACTTCAAGGGCTACATGGAGGAGAGCGACGTCTACCGCGTCCTCGTCGACGCCCTGGCCCTCGCCCCGGCGAAGCCGTAATCTCCAACGCCAGGCGCAAGGCCTGCGGTACCATCGCGGGGCCCCGGTTCGCCGGCGGCCCCGCCTTCGATAGAGGAGCCGGTCATGTCCATCTCCCGCCGCCGTCTGCTCGGCGCATCGGCCTTGCTGGCGCTCGTGCCGTTGGTCCCCGCTGACGCCAGCGAGGCGAGCCTCGACTTCGAGGAACTCTACGGCAAGGTCAGCCCGCTCGGCCTCTCCTTCTCCGACAAGGTGAAGAGCCTTGCCGGCAAGCCCGTCACCATGCGCGGCTTCATGGCGCCGCCGCTGAAGGCCGAGGCGAAGTTCTTCGTCCTGACCCAAATCCCGATGTCGATCTGCCCGTTCTGCTCGACCGATGCCGACTGGCCCGACAACATCGTCGTCGTCTACCTCGAGAGCGCCCAGACCTTCGAGCAGGCCAACGCCCTGATCGCGGTTTCCGGAAAGCTTGAAGTCGGCTCCTGGACCGATCCCGAGACCGGCTTCGTCAGCCTCCTGCGCATCACCGACGCCGACTTCGCCGGGGTTTGATGCTGGCGCTGGCTCTCCGTGATCTCGACGTTCGCTTCCCCGGCCTCGACCGCCCGGCGCTGGCCATCCCCGCCCTCGCCATCCCCGCCGGCGAGCATGTCGCCATCGGCGGCCCGTCCGGCTCCGGCAAGACTACGCTGATCAACATCCTGACGGGCCTCGATCGCGCCGGAACGGGCCGCGTCGGCTGGGGCGACACCGACATCGCGATTTTGAGCGAAACCGGCCGCGACCGCTGGCGGGCGCGGAATGTCGGGCTCATCATGCAGGAGTTCCACCTCTTCCCCGGATTGTCGGCGCTCGACAACGTCCTCTTGCCGCAGCGCCTGTCGCGTCTGCGCCTGCCTCTCGGCCTCATGGCGGAGGCCGGCCGCCTGCTCGCCCGCGTCGGCATAGAGCGCCCTGGCCAGTCCGTCGAAACGCTGTCGCGCGGGCAGATGCAGCGCGTCGCCGTCGCCCGGGCGCTGGTGGGGCGCCCCGGGCTCATCGTCGCCGACGAGCCGACCGCCAGCCTCGACGCAGAGGCCGGCGCCTTGGTCGCCGACCTCCTCCAGGAGCTCGCCGCCGAGATCGGCGCGACCTTGCTGGTGGCGACGCACGACCGGCGCCTTATCGAGCGGCTATCGCGCCATCTCCGGCTGGAAAACGGCCGGCTCCTTCCCAGCGAGGCCTGAGCCCATGTTGCGCTTCGTCCTCGCCGATCTCCGGCGGCACTGGATCGGCGTCCTCGCGATCGCCCTCATCATCGCGCTGGCGACCGCGCTCGGCGTCGCCGTCACGCTGCAGGAGCGCGCGCTGCGGCTCGGCAGCGCCCGCGCGGCGGCGGCCTTCGACCTCGTCGTCGGCGCGGCCGGCAGCGAAACGCAGCTGATCCTCTCCTCGGTCTTCCTGCAGCCGGCGGCCTTGCCGCTGATGCCCGGCGCCGTGTTGGCGAGCCTTGTCGCCGACCCGCGCGTCGCCTGGGCGGCGCCCGTCGGCTTCGGCGACTTCGCCGGCAATGCGCCGATCGTCGGCACGACGCAGCCGCTGGTCGACGGCCTCGGCGGAACCAAAGAGGGGCGTTCCTTCCAACAGCTTGGTGAGGCGATCGCCGGCGCCGATGCGCCGTTCGCCGTCGGCGCCAGCTTCACCCCGCTGCACGGCCGCCTCACCGAGGGCGGCCACGCCCACGGCAAGGTCAGCTACGCCGTCGTCGGCCGGATGAAGCCGACGGGCACGCCGTGGGACAAGGCCGTGCTGGTCCCGATCGAAGCCGTCTGGGCCGTGCACGGCCATGGCGAGGCGCACGCCGCCCCGGGACATGCGGAGTCCGGCCTTGTCTCTGCCGGCCCCGTCTCGACGGGCCCTGTCTCGGCGGAGCCAGTTCTGGCCGAGCATGACCACGCGGACGGCGATGAGCCGCCTGCCGCGCCCGATCTCTCCCGCCCGATAGACCCCGCGGCGCTGTCGAGGCGAGACGCGCCGGGCCTTCCCGCGATCCTCGTCAAGCCGAAGACCATCGCCGACGCCTACAAGCTGCGCACCGACTACCGCGGCGATGCGACGCTGGCGGTCTTCCCCGCCGAGGTGCTGACGCGTCTCTACGGCACGCTCGGCGACGCCCGCTTCATCCTCTCGGCGGTGGCGGCCGGGGCGCAAGGCTTGGTTGCCGCGGCGATCCTCCTCGTCGTCACCATCCATGTCCTGCAGCGGCGCCGCCAGATCGGCGCCCTTCGCGCCTTCGGGGCGCCAAGGGGCGTCGTCTTCGCCATCGTCTGGCTGGAAAGTTTCCTGATCGTCACCCTCGGCGTCCTCGCCGGCTTCGGTCTCGGCATCCTGGGCGTCCGCTTGGCCTCGACCATGCTTGCCCGCACCACCGGCTTCCCGCTCCCGATCGAGCTCCGTCCCGCCGACCTCACCGCCATCGCCGTGCTGCTCGCCGTCACCGCCGCGGCCTCGCTGGCCCCGGCCTGGCTCGCCTACCGGCAGTCTCCCGCGCAAGCGCTAAGGGGTTAGGCGTCGTCCGCCCGAAAGGGCGCACGAACAATGCTCTCCTTCATTGAATTCAGATGATCCGCGTTTCAGTGCGGAAACCCCTCGCGCTATCTGCCGGAACTTGCAGGCTAGCCATGCCGAACTTGCAGGCTAGCGACGTGAGGCGGGGGAGGGACATCCCCTCTCCATTCCAGTGCCGTCCCGAAGGTCTTCGGTCGGTTCGAAAGCGCACTGAGAGGTGTGCTGTCGATGCGAATATGATGGCCGGAACCACCAGTAAGGGCCAGCCCTGCACTTTTCAGTTGCGCCATCAAGGCATTGACCCGTCTGGGTTTTCACCCGACTGCCGAGGGCGTGTCTCGATCCTTGGCAGCCTGTCTTGCCCGCCAAGGCACCCCATCAAGCCCCAGGTGCCTGTCCTTCCGGCCCGGAACAACGCCGGAAAGGGCGAGTTCACGGACTCCTTAATGGAGACCGGCATGCTCATGCAATCCGACGCGACGACGATCCCCCGGACAGAGGAGAAGCTGAGGGCGTTCATCCTCGACCAGGCCTTTCCCTGCGTCGGTGCGAAGTCTGCGGTGCAGAAGGGGACGATGACCGTCTACGTCGCGCGCAGCATCGACAGCGCCTGGAACGACGTGGAGATCCAGGACCGCCTGATGCGTTTTGCCTGGGAATACGCCAGGCAGCCGACGCTGTTCACAAGCTTTGCCGTCGTGTTCGAGGGGCCGTCCGACCTCACCGAGGAGGCGTTCGAGACGCGTCTGTGGGAACGCGTCCAGTCGCTTGCCGACAAGGATGCCTGGCGCGGACAGGCGCATGATGAGCGCGTGAGCCACGACCCGGACGATCCGCATTTCTCGCTGAGTTTTGGCGGCGAGGCGTTCTTCGTCGTCGGGCTGCATCCGAAAGCCAGCCGCCCGGCGCGCCGCTTCGAGCATCCGACGATGGTGTTCAACCTGCACGACCAGTTCGAGATGCTGCGCCAGCAGAACCGCTACGAGAAGCTGCGCAGCGTCATCCTCGACCGCGACGTCAAGCTCGCTGGCGACATCAACCCCATGCTCGCCCGCCACGGCTCGATCTCGGAAGCACGCCAGTACAGCGGCCGCGCGGTGCCCGAGGGCTGGACCTGCCCGTTCAGCCGGACCGACGCTGCCCGCACGGCCGAAGCCCCCGCCGAACGGGAGGACGCGCTGTGAGTTCTGCCGAGACGCGCATCCCGCCGCGCAGCGGCACCGCCTTCGAGCTGAAGGCCGGACAGGAGCTGACGGTGATCGATCCGCTGGGCGGTCAGGTCGCGGATCTCCTCACCATCGCCAAGGCCGACATCCGCGAAATGCTGTCGTCCGGGCGGACGCTCGACTATGCCGAGCGGATCTACCTCACCACCGGCAACAAGCTCTATTCCAACCGCTCCAACGTCATGCTCGAGATCATCGCCGACACGGTCGGCCGCCACGATTTCCTGCTGACGCCCTGCAGCGAGGCGACGTTCCGGCTCTGCTACGACAACGAGCCGCCGCACCGCGGCTGCCAGGGGAACCTTGCCGCCGCGCTCGCGCCTTACGGCATCACGGACGATGCCATCCCCGTCGCCTTCAACTGCTTCATGAACGTCCCCGTCGACGGCGCCACCGGCACCTTCAAGGTGCTTCCGCCCCTCAGCAAGCCCGGCGACCACATCACCTTCCGCGCCGAGATGGACCTCATCGTCGGCCTCACCGCCTGCTCCGCCCCCGCCAGCAACGGCGGGACTTTCAAGCCGATCGAATACCGCATCGCCTGACCAATACTGCCGGCGACAACGAGCCGATCTCCCCACCCGTGGGGGAGATGGCCGGCAGGCCAGAGGGGGCGAGCTGCCGCCAAGTTGTCAGCCAAGTCGCGATCGCGGCGCCCCGACTCTCTCGCCCGTCGCTCCCTAGAACTCGATGCCCCGCTGCGCCTTCACCCCCGCCCTGAACGGATGCTTGATCGCCTCCATCTCGGTCACCAGATCCGCGAACTCGATCAACTCCTCCTTGGCGTTGCGGCCGGTGATGACGACATGCTTCATCGCCGGCTTCTCCCTCAGCACCGCCAGGATGTCGGCGACGTCGAGATAGTCGTAGCGCAGCACGATGTTGAGCTCGTCGAGCAGCACCAGCTGATGCTCCTCGTCCATGATCAGCGTCTTCGCCCGCTCCCAGGCGGCTTTCGCGGCCTCGATGTCGCGCTGGCGGTCCTGGGTTTCCCAGGTGAAGCCGTCGCCCATCGCGGTGATGGTGACGAGATCGGGAAAATGGTCGAGAATCTTGCGCTCGCCGGTCTCCCACTTGCCCTTCACGAACTGCACGACGCCGACCTTCATGCCGTTGCCCATGGCGCGGAAGACGAGGCCGAAGGCGGCGGTTGACTTGCCCTTGCCCTTGCCGGTGTGGACGATCACCAAGCCCTTCTCCACCGTCTTGGTGGCGATGATCTTGTCGCGGGCCGCCTTCTTCTTCTTCATCTTGTCGGCGTGGCGGGCGTCGAGCTCGGCCTCGGTCATGTTCAGGAGCGCTTCGGACTTCTCGGCCATGTCATGCTTTCTCGGTGTGGAATCGGTCGAGGTCGAATGTCGCCGAATTCGAGCGGGGAGACCACAGGCCGCGCTCGATCGCCTCGGCAAGCTTGGCGGTCATTTCGCGGAAGGCCGGGGCGTTGTTGTCCTGCAGGAAGGCTCGCACCGCGTCGTCGAGCACGTAGGCGGAATAGACCGCTTCGAAATGATGCTGGCGCACCGCCCCGGTGGTCGCCGCGAAGGCGAAGAGATAGTCGACCGTCGCCGCCATCTCGAAGGCGCCCTTGTAGCCGTGCCTCATGACGCCGGCGATCCATTTCGGATTGACCACGCGCGCCCGGACAACCCGGCCGATCTCCTCCTCGAGGGTGCGGATCACCGGGCGCTCGGGGCGGGAATGGTCGTTGTGGTAGACCCTCGGCCGGTGGCCGGAGACAGCTTCCACCGCCGCCGTCATGCCGCCCTCGAACTGGTAGTAGTCGTCGGAGTCTAGGAGATCGTGCTCGCGGTTGTCCTGGTTCTGCACGACGGCCTCGACGCCCGCCAACCGCGTCTCGAAACTGTCGCGCCGCGCCTCGCCCTCGGCATCGGACCCGTAGGCATAGGCGCCCCAGACGAGGAAGGCTTCGGCGAGATCGCCTTTGTCCGTCCAGCCCTTCTCGTCCATCAGCGCCTGCAGACCCGCGCCATAGGCGCCGGGTTTGGACCCGAAGATGCGGAAGCCCGCGCGCCGTTCCGCCTCGTCCGGCGCGATGCCGTCCGCCACGAGAGCCGCCGCCTCCGTCCGCATCCGCTCGGCGATCGGGTTGTCCGCGGCGTCCTCGTCCAGCGCGCCGACGGCCCGGATCGCCCGGTCGAACAGCGCGATCTGGTCGGGAAAGGCATCGCGGAAGAAGCCGGAAATGCGCAAGGTCACGTCGACCCGCGGCCGGCCGAGGCGGGCGAGCGGGGTGATCTCATAGCCGGTCACCCGGCCGACGTCCCACAGCGGTTTCACGCCAATCAGCGCCATCGCTTGCGCGATGTCGTCGCCGCCAGTGCGCATGTTGGCGGTGCCCCAGGCGGTGAGCCCGATCGAGGTCGGCCATTCGCCTTGGTCCTGCAGGTGCCGGAGCACCAGGAGCTCGGCGGACTTGCGGCCGAGCGTCCAGGCCGCCGGCGTCGGCACACTGCGGGTGTCGACGGAAAAGAAGTTGCGCCCCGTCGGCAGCACGTCCGGCCGCCCGCGCGTCGGCGCGCCGGAGGGACCAGGCGCGACGAAGCGGCCTTCGAGGCCGGCGAGCAGCCCGGCGAGTTCGGCCGGGCCGGAGGCAACCACCGAGGGCTGCAGTCGCTCGCGGATCTCGGCGAGCACCGGGGCTGTGGACGACCAGTGGATATCCTCGTCCACCTCGCCTGCGACAAGCCTGGCCGCCAGGAGTTCCAGCCGCTCGACGGTGTCGCCGGCGGTGCGCCAGGGATCGGTGGACAGGCTGTGGAGAAGCTGTGGACGCGGTCCGGTCCAGGGGGCGGCCATGTCGCAGTCGAGGGGGTCGAAAGGCGGTGCCGAGAGGTCGCGCTCGGGGAGGCGGTCGGCCAGCGTTAGTGCCGTGGCACCCCCCTCTGTCCTGCCGGACATCTCCCCCTCAAGGGGGGAGATCGGATGATCGCCGACCTCAACACGCTCGATCTCCCCCCTTGAGGGGGAGATGCCGGCAGGCAGAGGGGGGTGAGCCCCGCCGACGTTCCCCGCATAAGCTCCGCCAACCTTCTGACCTGCGGCGCCGTCCACCCTGCCGCCAAGCCCCAGATCCACCGCCAGTGCCCGGTGCAGCGACGCGTCCCGCGCCCCCATCCCCCGCGGCACCCGCGCCAGCGCCACCACCAGATCCGTCAGCAGCCGCCCGTCCGGCGCGACGCCGAAGACGTGCAGCCCGTCGCGGATCTGCATCTCCTTGAGGTCGCAGAGATGGGCATCGAGTTTCTCCAGCGCCGTTTCCGTCGCCTCGTCCACTGAAATCCCGGCATCCTCATCGAGCCCCGTCGCCCGCATCAGGTCGAGGATCTCGCCGGTCAGCAGCGCCACCCGGCGCGGGTCGCTGCCGGCGGCCTGGTAGACCTCGTCGACCAGCGCTTCCAGATCGCGCAAAGGGCCGTAGCTCTCGGCCCGTGTCAGCGGCGGCGTCAGGTGGTCGATGATAACAGCGGAGGTCCGTCGCTTGGCCTGCGTGCCCTCGCCGGGATCGTTGACGATGAAGGGATAGAGATGCGGCACCGGCCCCATCACCGCCTCGGGGAAGCAGGCTTCTGACAGCGCCAGCGCCTTGCCGGGCAGCCATTCGAGATTGCCGTGCTTGCCCATGTGAATGAGCGCGTGCAATTCGAAAGCGTGCCGGAGGAAAAAGTAGAGCGCGAAATAATTGTGCGGCGGCACGAGGTCGGGCGAGTGGTAGCTCTCCTTCGGGTCGATGTTGTAGCCGCGCGCCGGCTGGACGCCGATCATCACCGTGCCGAAGCGGGCGAGCGGCAGCGCAAAGCCAAAAGCGGGGTCGACGAAGGGATCGCTCTCCGGCGCCCCCCAGCGCGCCGTGACGGCGTCGCGGGCAGCCTCTGGCAAGCTGTTGAAATGCCGATGATATTCAGCGAGCGACATGGTCTCCCGCGTTTCGCGTGAAACAATGCCGGCATTCGTCGGCCCGGCCATCAAGTGTTCAATCAGCGCATTGCCGTCCGCGGGAATGTCCTCGACGCCGTAGCCAGCATCGCGCATCGCCCGGAGCACCTCGATGGTCCCCGCCGGCGTGTCGAGCCCGACGCCATTGCCGAGCCGCCCGTCGCGGTTGGGGTAGTTGGCGAGGAGGATCGCCACCCGCCGCGTTTCAACGGGCATCCGCCGCAGCCGTGCCCAGGCGGCGGCGAGCTCGGCGACGTAGCGGACCCGGTCCGGCACCGCCCGGTGCGCGACGATCTCGATCTCGCAGCGCGCATCCCATTCGCCCGCCGCCTTAAAGGCGATGGCGCGCGACAGCACCCGCCCGTCCACCTCCGGCAGCGCGACGTGCATGGCCAGGTCTCGGCCGGACAGGCCTTGCGCGGATGCCTCCCAGGCCTCGACGCGGCCGCCCGACAGCACCGCCTGCAGCACCACGGCGCCGCCTTCCTCCAGCACCGTCGGCACGCGTGGCCCGGTCGGCGAGGAGACGGCAAAACCGGTGAGGTTGATGACGACGTCGGGCGGCCGGCGGGCGAAGAGGGCGCGGACGGTCTCGACCGAGACCGGGTCCTTCAGGCTGGTGACGTAGACGGGGAGCGGATCGAGCCCCGCCTCCCGCATTGCCGCGCACAGAGCCTCGACCGGCTCGGTCTGGCCGCTCTGGACGAGGGCGCGGTAGAACACGATGGCGGCGAGGGGTGGCGGTGCCACGTTTCCCTTCTTCGGCAGTGCGTTGGCGGGCAGATGCAGGGATGCAATGTGCTGCATGCCCAGGTTTGCGGCTGGCACACCCCCCTCTGCCCTGCCGGGCATCTCCCCCTCAAGGGGGGGAATCGGATGATCGCCGACCGTAGCGCGCTTGATCTCCCCCCTTGAGGGGGAGATGCCGGCAGGCAGAGGGGGGGGAGCCCCGCCGACCCTCGGTGCGCCCGCGGGCGATGCCAACGCCAACACCCCCGCCTTCAGCAGCGGCTGCGCCTCGGCCGGCCAGTCGCCACGCCCCAGCACCGCCCCGCAGCCCAAGAGAAACTTCTGCGCATTCTCCGCCCCGCCCTCGATCAGGCAGAGCCAGAGCCGCGCCCGCGCTTCCGGCGGCACGGTAGAGAACCGCTCGAGGCTCGGATCGGGCTTGTCGTCGCCCGGCAGCGCGCACAGCATCACCCCCCGCGTCTCAGCCAACTCCAGCAGCGCCTCCAGCCCATAGGGCCAGTAGGCCGCGCCGCCGAGCAACCTGACCACCACGAGCTTGGCGTGCCGCAGCGTGCGCTGGACATAGGCGTCGACCGACATCGGGTGCGCGAGCCGCAGGAGGTTGGCGAGCCGAAGCCCCGGCGCGGCATCGCCGAGAGATCCGGCGGCGCCCGCAAGGCTCGCGAGCTCCGTGTCGGCCGACGACAGCACGACGACGTCGGCGGGCGACTGGCCGAGATCGACCGCCTCGCCGGCTTCCGCCACGCTGCCGCGCTGGGCGAGGAGGAGATGCATCAGGCCGCCGCCGTCTCCCGCAAGCCGGTGAGAGCAGCGAGTTCGCCCGCAATCGCGGCCTCGGCCGCCGCGTCCAGCCGGTCGTGCAGGCCGATCACCACCAGCCGCGTCGCGCGCGCTTCGTCCGGCCGCCACGGCCGGTCGTAATAGGTCTCGACGCGCCGCCCGACCGCCTGCACCACTAGCCGCATCGGCTTGCCCGGCACGTCGGCGAAACCCTTGATCCGCAGGATGTCGTGCGCCGCGATGACGGCGGTGAGGCCCGCGGCGAAAGCCGCGGGATCGGCAACGGGCCCGGCCTCGGCGACGAAGCTGTCGAAGTCGTCGTGGTCGTGCATCGCGCCGCCCTCGTGCTCGATCTCGTGGTGCGAGCGGCGCTGGGCGATCTGGTCTTCGGTGGCGGCGCTGAGGCCGAGCAGCACGTCGGCCGGCAGGACGCCGTTCTCGGCCGTCACCGCCTTCACCGCCCGCTCGCCGCAGACCGCGGCGACCTCGGCCCGCACTTCCTCGAGCGTTGCGGCATCGACGAGGTCGGCCTTGTTGAGGACGATGAGATCGGCGGCGCGGATCTGGTCCTCGAACAGCTCTTCCAGCGGGTTGTCGTGGTCGAGGCTCTCGTCGGCGGCGCGCTGCGCCTTGATCGCGTCCTCGTCGTCGGCAAAACGGCCGGCGGCGACGGCGGCGGCGTCGATCACCGTGACGACGCCGTCGACGGTGACCCGCGCCTTCACCTCCGGCCAGTTGAAGGCGGCGACCAGCGGCTGCGGCAGCGCGAGGCCGGAGGTCTCGATGACGATGTGGTCGAGCCGGTCGGCGCGCTCGAGAAGCTTGGTCATGGTCGGGATGAAGTCGTCGGCGACGGTGCAGCAGATGCAGCCATTGGTCAGTTCGACGACGTCCTCGGCCCGGCAGGTCTCGATGCCGCAGCCCTTCAGGATGTCGCCGTCGACGCCGAGGTCGCCGAACTCGTTGATGATGAGCGCGATGCGCCGGCCGCCGGCATTCTGCAGGAGGTTGCGGATCAGCGTGGTCTTGCCGGCGCCGAGGAAGCCGGTGATCACGGTGGCGGGGATCTTGGTGGTCCTGGACATGTCTATCCCTTCAAGGTCAGCGGCAGGCCCGCGGCGACGAACAGCACGCGGTCGGCGATTTCGGCGATGGATTGGTGCAGGCGGCCGGCATGGTCGCGGAACTCGCGCGCCATCGCATTGTCCGGCACGATGCCGAGGCCGACCTCGTTGGAGACGAGGACGACCGGTCCTTTCAGGCCGTCTTCAAGGATGGCGACGAGGTTGTCTGATTCACGTGAAACATTTCGCCCCTCGAGCATCAGGTTGGTGACCCAGAGCGTCAGGCAGTCGACCAGCACGGCGGTGTCGGCCGCGGCATGGGCGACGAGGGCGGGCGCCAGTTCCAGCGGCACGTCGACGGAGAACCATTCCGGTCCGCGGCGCTCCCGGTGGTCGGCGATCCGCGTTTCCATCTCGCCGTCGAAGGCGCGGCCGGTGGCGAGGTAGACCGCCCGCCGCCCCGACCCCAGCACCATCCTCTCGGCCAGCCGGCTCTTGCCCGAGCGCGCGCCGCCGAGGACGAGCGTCGCGCCCGCTGCGAGCGTCGCGCCCGCTGCGAGCGTCGTGCCGGGTGCGGGTGTCGTGCCTGGCGAGAGTGTCGCGCCCGATGGCGGAGGCGCGACCGCGCCTGTCTCGCGGCCGGTCATGCCAGCGCGTGCCGGGCCGGCCGTCCCTCGCGCAGGCGGTCGAAGGCGTAGCCCGACAGCGCGGCGAGGATCAGCCAGAAGGCGGCCGCGGTGACGAGCGAGGCGACGGCGAACTCGGCCGCCAGCATCGGCGGCACCGGGCTCTCGAGAGCGGCGGGCCGCGGCGCGCCGTAGAGATGCGGCGCGATGAGCGCGCCGCCGCCGAGCGCCTTCGCCCAAATTTCGCGGCGCAGCGCCAGCGCGTAGACGCCGCCGGCAGCGAGGATCACGGTCGCCAGCCACCACATCTGCCGGGCGAAGAGATCGGCCGCCGGCATGGCCGGGAGTTCCGGCGGAAGGCTGAGCGCTGGCGCCAGCGAGAGGATGCAGAAGCCGGCAGCGCCCCAGAGCGCACTGTTGCGGACGGTGACCGCGCGGTCGAGGATGAGGCTGGCGGCGGCGAGGATCAGCGCGAAGCCCGCGCCGGTGACGAGGTTGGCGAGGACGGTGTTGAACAGCCGGCTGTCGGTCAGCGGCGGCGCCTCAGCCGCCTCCTGCGCGTCAGCCGGGGCGACGGCGGCATGGTCGTGGGGCGCGGCAGCGTCATGGCTGTGCGGCGCCGCCGTTTCGGCATGGACGTGCCCGCCTCCGCCCTCGAAGGTCTCGGCGTGGACGATCAACGGCACGATGCGGGCGTACTGGACAGGGGTGATCAGCAGTCCGGCGAGAAGGCCGGCGCCGAGCGCGGCGAGGAGAAAACGCGTGATCATGATAGCCTTTCGGCGGCCGCACCGGCGCTGCCTCACAGCAGGATCGCGGATGGGCCGATAGACGGAACGACACGACGACAGCCCAAGAGAGCCTGTCGAAACGACACGAGGCGAACGCCGGGCCGTCAGCACTGCAGGGCAGCGCGGCACGGAGTCCGGGCGTCTTCAGGATGTTTGGGAGAAGGTCGCGATCAGTCCGACCGCGGCGTCTCCGTCAGCCCGCCATTAATGGCAAGGAAAGCCGAAGCCGTGCCGGGTGTCGTGGGCGGTGTCGTGCAGCGTCTGCGAATGGGCAAAGCCCACGCCGAAGATGAAGAAGGCGCCGAGGCCGAGAGCGAACAGGCCTGCAACAATCCTCGTTGCCGTCGAAGGCACGACTGCAGTGTCGATTGCAGTGCCGAGCGTCTGGGTGGAATTCATCAGGTCAACCTCCGTGAAGGCCGCGAGGGCGCAGCCTTTTCCATGGGATGGCAGGTCTCCTGGCTCACGGGTCACCGGCCTTCTCCTGCCTTCCCAGAGCAAAGCTCCAGTGGCGTTTCCATCCTGTCTTGGCGCACCAAGAACAGGACGGTGGAGAGGCCTCGCCGCTCTACAGTCGCGGGGTCGGCTGCGATACGGACCCCCTGTTTGGGTCGATCCTTCGCATTCCCTCTTAGCCCGAAACGCAACGTGCGCCGCGGGACCATCCGGGGCGGAGGATAGACGGCCGGAGGGGCGGGGGCAATGGCCGTTGGCGCTCTGCTGTCGCTATGCCCGCGCCATCGACCTTTGCCGCTTTCCGGCTATCTCCCGTGGCACTGACGCAACGGGAGCCCTCGATGACCCATCCCCTGATCTCATCCGGCCATGCCGCCTTCATCACCGGCGGGGCCGCCGGCATCGGCTTGGCGCTCGCCCGCCGGTTCGCCCGCGCCGGCATGCGCGTCTGCATCGTCGACCGGGACGAGGCGGCGCTGAAAGCTGCGATGGCCGAGCTCGAGGGGCTGGCCGGCGGCGAGGCGGACATGATCATCGCCGCCGCCAGCGACGTCGCCGACCGCGAGGCGATGGAGGCGCTGGCGGACATGGTGTTCGGCCGCTGGGGCGCGGTCCACGTTCTCGTCAACAATGCCGGCATCCAGCCGGGCAGCGGCATCCTCGGAACAAGGGAGGCCTGGGACGCGGTGCTCTCGGTCAATCTCGGCGGGGTGATCAACGGCGTCCAGGTCTTCGTGCCGCGGATGATCGCGGGCGGCGAGGCCGGCCTCGTCATCAACACCGGCTCCAAGCAAGGCATCACCACGCCGCCGGGCGACCCCGCCTACAACGTCTCGAAGGCCGGCGTAAAGGTGCTGACCGAGGCGCTGCAGCACGAGTTCCGCAACCTCGAGGGCAGCCAGCTCTCGGCGCATCTCCTGATCCCCGGCTTCGTCTTCACCGGCCTCACCGCCAAGGGCCGCAGCGAGAAGCCGGACGGCGCCTGGACGGCAGACCAGACCGCCGATTTCGCGCTGGAACGGATCGTGGCGGGCGACTTCTACATCCTCTGCCCCGATGGCGAGGTGACGCGCGAGATGGACGAGAAGCGCATCCGCTGGGCCGCCGGCGACATCGCCGAAAACCGCCCGCCGTTGAGCCGTTGGCATCCCGACTGGGCGGAGAAGTTCAAGGCCTCGAAGGGCTGAGCGGGCGGGTCGCGGAGGGATCGGGGGGCTGTGGAGGCAGGTTGATGTGGCAGGGCTGTTCTGTCGGGTGAGAATATCAAGCAACTAACTTTCACCTGAAATGCAAGACGACAAACCTCTGAGCAATTGCGCTCACGACACCGAGTGAGTTCAGCCAACGTCCAAAGTCTCGTCATCCTCGCGCGCAGCGCGGGGACCCATGCCGGGCATTTTAAACATCTGCTGCGGTAGATGTTTCGTAATTAATTCTGCGCAGGAACTGTGCGGATCGGCCGAGGCATGGGTCCCCGTGCTGCGCACGAGGATGACGACCGTTGAGGTTTGCACCTCGCGTCCTTTGTCGCCGCAGGTGCCACCTGCGACGTACTGGGTTCGCTGCGTCGCGTTCCCTGCTCCCCGCACCTGAGCCCGGCGCCCTTCCTGCCAAGCGCCGCAAATCCTGCCGAGCGCCGCAAACTGTTTCCTGCGCCCCGCCGCTCAGGCGAACGGACGCCTCACCCCCGCGATCGCCAGCAGCACCTCGACGTCCAGCACTCGCTCCAAATCCGCCGCGATTGCGTCCAGCGCGTCTTCGACGCCTTGCCGATCGTCGCGCAGCGCGGTCGCGAGGCCGAGGTCGGCGAGGAGGCGGCGGCGAAAGGCGTCGGCGCTGAAGTAGCCGTGGAGATAGGTGCCGGTGATCCGCCCGTCGGCGCTGGTCGCGCCCGTCGGGCGGCTGTCGACGAGGGCGGAGGGCCTCGCGCAATCCGGTCCCTCGGTGCGGCCGAGATGGATTTCGTAGCCGTCGAGCGGCTCGCCCTCGGGGGTCGTCGCTGATGTCGCGCGGACGGTCTTTTCGGCGGCCATCACCGTCTCGACGTCGAGGAGGGCGAGCCCCTCTGCCTCGCGCACGTCGCCCTCGACGCCATCCGGATCGCGGACGGTGCGGCCGAGCATCTGGTAGCCGCCGCAGAGGCCGACGATCCGGCCGCCGCGCGCGGCGTGGGCGGCAAGGTCCTCGTCCCAGCCTTGCGCGCGGAAGGCGAGGAGGTCGGCGATGGTCGATTTCGAGCCGGGAAGGACGACGAGCGCCGCGTCGGCCGGCAGCCGCTCGCCCGGCCTGACGAAGACGAGGTCGACGCCCGGCTCGGCGCGCAAGGGGTCGAGATCGTCGAAATTGGCGATGCGGCCGAGCATCGGCACGGCGACGACCAGCCCGCCGCCGCCGGGGCGCGCGAGCCGCTCCAGCGCGACCGAATCCTCGGCCGGCAGCCGCGCGGCGGCCTTCAGCCAGGGGACGACGCCGAGCGAGGGCCAGCCGGTGTAGCGGGTGATGGCGGCAAGGCCTTCGTCGAACAGCGAGACGTCGCCGCGGAACTTGTTGATGAGGAAGCCGCGGATCATCGCCCGGTCTTCTAGCGGAAGGATCACGTGCGTGCCGACCAGCGAGGCGATGACGCCGCCGCGGTCGATGTCGCCGACGAGCACCACCGGCACGTTCGCGGCGGTGGCAAAGCCCATATTGGCGATGTCGCCGGCGCGCAGGTTGATCTCGCCGGGCGAGCCCGCGCCCTCGACGATGACGAGGTCGGCGCCGTCGCAGACATCAGCAAAACTCTCCAGCACCTTGGCGAGCAGCGCCGGCTTCAGCCGCTGGTAGTCGCGCCCCTTCGCCGCGCCGAAGACGCGGCCCTGCACGACGATCTGGCTGCCGGTCTCCGATTGCGGTTTCAGGAGCACCGGGTTCATGTGCACCGTCGGCTCGGTGCCGCAGGCGAGCGCCTGCAGCCATTGCGCCCGGCCGATCTCGCCGTATTCCGCGCGGCCCGACGGGTCGTCGCTGGCCGTGCTGCCGGGGATGACGGCGACGGCGGCATTGTTCGACATGTTCTGCGGCTTGAACGGGCGGACCTTCAGCCCGCGGCGGGTGAACAGCCGGCATAGGCCGGCGACGAGCACGGTCTTGCCGACGTCCGAGCCAGTGCCTTGCAGCATGAGGGTGGCGGGGCGCGGCGTCCTGCTCATGACAGCAGCAGCTTGGTGGCCAGCGCCAGGCACACCACCACCAGCAGCGGCCGGATCAGCTTGGCGCCGAAGCGCATGGCGAAGCCGGATCCGATCCGCGCGCCGACGAACTGCGCCGCGCCCATGGCGAGCCCGAGCTTCCAGAGGATCACCCCGGAAAAGGCGAAGACGGCGAAGCCGCCGAGGTTGGAGGCGAAGTTCAGGAGTTTCGTGTGCGCCGTCGCCCGCAGCACGCCGTAGCCGGCGAGCGTGACGAAGGCGAGCATGAAGAACGAGCCGGTGCCGGGGCCGAAAAGGCCGTCGTAGAAGCCGACGAGCGGCACGAGAAGGCCGGCGAAGAAGGCCGGCGACACCCGGCGCTCGGCATCCTTGTCCGACAGGCCGGGCTTGAAGGCGAAATAGAGCGCGATGGCGATGAGGAGGTAGGGCAGGAGCGTTTCGAGGACGTCGGTCGGCAGCACCAGCGCCGCGAGCCCCCCGACCACCGCGCCGGCGAAGGACAGAACCGCCGTCGGGGCGAGTTTCTTCAGATCGACATGGCCCTTGGCGGCATAGGAGATCGAGGCCGAGCCGGAGCCGAACAGGCCCTGCAGCTTGTTGGTGCCGAGCGCCGTCAGCGGATCGACGCCCGAGAGCAGCAGCGTCGGAATCGTGATCAGCCCGCCGCCACCGGCGATCGAATCGACGAAGCCGGCGATGAAGGCGGCGAAGACGAGAAGGGCGAAGGTTTCGGCGAGCATGCGGGGGGCTTTCGGGGCGCCGGGGGCGTGGGGTGGGCGAGGTGGCACAGTCGGCGTGGAGCGTTGGGCGGCGGGTGGCGAGGCGAGGCTCCGTCGGCGTACGAAACGAAGGCGCTGACGTCTTAGCTTCGTCATCCCGGACTTGATCCGGGATCCATTCCTCTCCGTTGGTGACACCCACTCCGGTGCAGAATGCAGGGAAGGTCTACCGGATCGATTTCGTTCGGCCACTTGGAATGGATCCCGGATCAAGTCCGGGATGACGAAGCGCGAAGGTGGTCTGAAACCTTTTGGCGTTGCGAAGACAAAGGGGACGGCGGAAAGCCGTCACGTCCGGCGTTCGTATCGCGCGCCTTGGCCAATGCCAATCCCGGCCAAAGCCAACTTGATTTGACGTCCCGACCGCCGTGCTGTTTACCTCGGCCCGCCTGACGGTGCCCGGAAGACCCGGGCTGAGAGAGATTCCGGTGCGGCCGACCCAAACAGGGGGCCAGGACGGAGCTGTCGGATCGGTTCGCGTGGGGGCTCCCCGCGCGTCTCCTCCGGCGTTGAGAGGAGTGCGCGTGTGAAAGCCCTGATGATGTGCGGCCATGGCAGCCGCGATGCCGCCGCGATGACCGAATTTGCCGGCCTCACCACCAAGATGCGCGCGCGCCTGCCCGACTGGGCAATCGAATACGGCTATCTCGAATTTGCCAAGCCGATCATCCGCGAGGGGCTGGACGCGCTGCGCCAGCGGGGCGCGAAAGAGGTTCTGGCGCTGCCGGGCATGCTGTTTGCCGCGGGCCACGCCAAGAACGACATCCCCTCGGTGCTGAACACCTATGCCAAGGCGAACGGCCTCGACATCACCTATGGCCGCGAGCTCGGCATCGACCCGAAGATGATCCGCGCCGCCGGCGAGCGCATCCGCGAGGCGCTGCGCCAATCCGGCTGGCGCGACGGCGAGCCGCTGCACGACACCATGCTGATGGTCGTCGGCCGCGGGGCGTCGGACCCCGACGCCAATTCCAACGTCGCCAAGGTCATGCGCATGCTCTGGGAAGGGCTCGGCTTCGGCTGGGGCGAGACCTGCTATTCCGGGGTCACCTTCCCGCTGGTGCAGCCCGGCCTCGATCACGCTGCCCGGCTCGGCTACAAGAAGATCGTCGTCTTCCCGTATTTCCTGTTCACCGGCGTCCTGGTGCGGCGGATCTACGACCAGACCGATCTCGTCGCCGCCCGCCATCCCGGCATCGAATTCGTCAAGGCGCCCTATCTCGGCGCGCACGACCTCGTCGTCGAGACCTTCGTCGATCGCCTCCGGGAGATCCTCGAGGGCACCAACAACATGAACTGCCAGATGTGCAAGTACCGCGAGCAGGTGCTGGGCTTCGAGGCCGAGGTCGGCCTGCCGCAGGAGAGCCACCACCACCATGTCGAGGGCGTCGGCTCCTCGGCTGACTGCACGCTCTGCGACATGACCTGCACCGGCGCCTGCCGCGCTGCCGCCATCGCCGCCATCGGCACCAACCCCGCCACCGCCGCCCCGCCGGCGCCCGAGCCGCATGCGCACGGGCACGGGCACGGGCATGGCCATGATCACGGGCACGATCACGGTCACGGTCACGGCCACGATCACGCACACGGCCACGATCACGCGCATGGCCATGACCATTCCCATGCCGCCGGACATGCGCACGGGCCGGCGGGGCATGACCACGTCCACCATCCCTATCCGCAGGCCGACCACCCGCTCGGCCCGAAGTCTCTGGTCCGAGGCTGATGGACTACCTCAAGGATCCCGCGGCGATCTATGCGGCGAGTTTTGCGGCGATCCGGGCGGAGGTCGATCTCGACGGCGTGCCGGAGGAGGCGCGGGAGCTGGCGATCCGGCTGGTGCATGCTTGCGGAATGACGGATCTCGTCGGTGATCTCGTGGTCTCGCCGGGCGCGGTCGCGGCGGGCCGGGCGGCGCTGGCGGCGGGGCGGGCGATCCTTTGCGATTCCGAGATGGTGGCGCACGGGATCATTCGGCGGACGCTGAGCGCCCGCAACAAGGTGGTTTGCCGGCTTAACGATGACGGCGTGCTGCCGCTGGCGCTGGAGAAGGCGACGACGCGCTCGGCCGCGCAGGTCGACTTCTGGGACTGGGATCTCGACGGCGCCGTGGTGGCGATCGGCAATGCGCCGACGGCGCTGTTCCGCCTGCTCGAGCGGCTGGACGAGGGCGCGCCGCGCCCGGCGTTGATCCTCGGACTGCCCGTCGGCTTCGTCGGCGCGGCGGAATCGAAGGCCGAGCTGATCCGCGACAGCCGCGGTATCCCCTTCGTCACGGTGACTGGCCGGCGCGGCGGCAGCGCGCTGGCGGCCGCGGCCGTCAACGCGCTTGCTGCGGGCCTCGGCGGCGGCGTCGCATGACGGGCTTGCCTGTTCCGCACGTTCCGCCCACTTCGCAACAGGGCGACGCCCAGGCGCCTTCCGCCTCGCCGTGGCTGACAGTGATCGGCATCGGCGACGGCGGCCTTGCCACGCTGACGCCGGAGGCACGCGCTGTGCTGGACGGCGCGACGCTGGTGATCGGCGGCGCAAGGCATCTCGCGATGCTGGACGGCCCGCAGGAGACGCTGGCCTGGCGCTCGCCCTTCCGCGATTCGCTGGCCGACATCGCCGCGCGGCGGGGCTTGCCGACGGTGATCCTCGCGACGGGCGACCCCTTCTGGTTCGGCGTCGCCGCGACGCTCGCGGACGTCTATCGCCCCGACGAGATGCGCGTGCTGCCGACCGCTTCCGCCTTCCAGCTGGCCGCCGCCCGCCTCGGCTGGCCGCTGCAGGCGGTGGAGACGGTGAGCATTCACGGCCTGCCGCTGGCAAGCCTCCACCGGCACGTCCTGCCCGGCGCCCGGCTGCTGGTGCTGTCGGACTATGCCGGCTCGCCGGCTGCGGTCGCCGGGCTTTTGTGCGCGCGCGGCTATGGGCCGAGCCGGGTGACCGTGCTCGAGCATCTCGGCGGCCCCGCCGAGCGCATCCGCCAGGATCGCGCCGACGGTTTCGACCTCGCCGACGTCGCCGCGCTGAACATCCTCGCCATCGACTGCATCGCCGAAGCCGGCGCGCCATTGCTGCCGACGGTCGCGGGCCTGCCGGACGACGCCTTCCAGCACGATGGCAAGATGACCAAGCGCGTCGCCCGTGCGGTGGCGCTGTCGGCGCTCGCGCCATTTCCCGGCGCGGTGCTCTGGGATGTCGGCGCCGGCAGCGGGTCGGTCGCGGTGGAATGGATGCGCGCCGCCCGCCGCACCCGGGCCGTCGCCTTCGAGCCGCTGGAGGCGCGAAGGGCGATGATCGCCGGCAATGCCGAGTCGCTCGGCGCGCCGGGGATCGAGATCGTCGGCGGCAAGGCGCCCGCAGTGTTCGCTGACGTCGACGGGGCGCCGGATGCGGTGTTCATCGGCGGCGGGCTGTCGGACGGGGTGTTCGAACCGGCCTTCGCGCGGCTGAAACCGGGCGGGCGCATGGTCGCGCATGCGGTGACGCTGGAATCCGAGCGGCTGCTGATCGACCTGCACGGCCGGCTCGGCGGCGAGCTGATCCGCCTCTCGGTCGACCGCGCGGAACCCGTCGGGCCGTTCCGCGGCTGGCGGCCGGCCATGCCGGTGGTGCACTGGGCGCTCGTCAAGGCAAGCGAGGCGACGCTGCCGGACAGCGAGCCGGGAAGAACGGGGGGCACACACCCGGCCCCGGCGCGGGCACCATGAGCGGCACGCTCTACGGCCTCGGCGTCGGCCCCGGCGATCCCGAGCTGATCACGCTGAAGGCGCTGCGCATCCTCCGCGCCGCCCCGGTGATCGCCTATCCCGCACCCGATACCGGGCCGAGCTTCGCGCGGCAGATCGTCGAGGGCCATCTGCCGGGCGGGCAGGAGGAGATCGCCATCGTCATCCCGATGCGGGTCGAGCGCTTTCCCGGCCAGGCGATCTACGATGCGGCGGCGGAAACGATCGGCGCGCGCCTTGCCGCGGGGAAGGACGTTGCCGTGCTCTGCGAGGGCGATCCATTCTTCTACGGCTCGTTCATGTACCTGTTCGAGCGGCTGGCGCCGTTCTATCCGACCGAGATCGTGCCGGGCATCTCCTCGGTGATGGCCGCCTCCGCCGCGCTCCGCCGCCCGCTCGCCGCGCGCAACGACGTGCTGACGGTCATTCCGGGACCGCTGCCGGACGCGGAGATCGCGGCGCGGATCGATGCTGCCGAGGGCTTTGCCATCCTGAAGCTCGGCCGGCATTTTCCGCGGGTGCGGGCGCTGGTCGGCAGCCTCGGGCTGACGGAGGCCTGCTGGTATCTCGAGCGCGTCTCGCTGGCGCAGCAACAGGTCCTGCCGCTCGGCGCGGCGCCCGCGGACGCCCCGTATTTCTCGATGATCCTCGGCTATACCGGCCGCGAGCCGGCGATCTCGGCCAATCCTGCAGGGAGGGTTTCGTGACCCCCGCCATCCTCGTCCTCTCCGCTGCTGCCCTGCCGCTGGCCGAGCGCATCCGCACCGCCCTCGGCGGCGAGATCCACGGCGCGACGGCCCGGGTCACGTCCGCCGATATCGGCTTTGCCGATGCCGGCGCGCATCTGCGCGGCCTTTTCGCCGCCGGCCGGCCGATCGTCACCGTCATGGCGGCCGGCGCGGTAATCCGCCTCCTTGCGCCCGTTCTCGGCGACAAGCGGGACGAGCCGCCGGTGCTGTCGGTCGCCGAGGACGGCTCGGTTGTCGTGCCGCTGCTCGGCGGCCATCGCGGCGCCAACGACCTCGCGCGGACGCTGGCCGCAGCGCTCGGCGCCACGGCGGCGGTGACGACGGCGGGGGACCTCCGCTTCGGCGTCGCGCTCGACGCGCCGCCGGCCGGCTACGTGCTCGATCCCGCCTGCGTGCCCAAGCCGGCCATGGCCGAGCTCCTCGCCGGCGGCACGGCGCAGCTTGCGGGCGACGCTGGCACGGCGGACTGGCTGAGCGGCGCGCGCCTCCCCTTCGCCGAGGCCGGCACCGCCCCGACGGGCAGGATAGTGACGCTCACCGTCACCGAGGCGGCCCGCGCGCCGCTGCCGCTCGAACTCCTCTACCGCCCGGCGACGCTCGCCCTCGGCATCGGCGCCGAGCGGCATGCCCCGGCCGAGGAGGTGATCGCGCTGGCGGAAAGCGTCCTGGCCGAAGCCGGCGTCTCGCCGCTGTCGCTCGCCGGCGTGTTCTCGCTCGACCTCAAGGCTGACGAGGCGGCCGTGCACGCCGTCGCCGCGCATTTCGCCGTGCCCGTGCGCTTCTTCGATGCCGCGACGCTGGAGGAGGAGGCGCCGCGGCTCGCGACACCGTCCGAGATCGTCTTCGCCGAGACCGGTTGTCACGGCGTCGCCGAGGGCGCGGCGCTCGCGGCCGCCGGGTCAGAGGGCCGGCTGCTGGTCGCCAAGCGCAAGGCAAAACGCAGCACCGCCGCCCTCGCGCAGGCGCTGCGGCCGATCGACATGGCGGCAGCCGGGCAAGCGCGCGGCACGCTCTACGTCGTCGGCATCGGGCCGGGCGGCGCGGAATGGCGTTCGCCGGAGGTCAGCCGCATGGTGGCGAGCTCCACCGACCTCGTCGGCTACTCGCTCTATCTTGACCTCCTCGGGCCGCTGGCTGAGGGCAAGGTCCGACACGATTTCGACCTCGGCGCCGAGGAAAAACGGGTGCGCCACGCGATGGAACTCGCCGGCGCGGGTCGCACCGTCGCGCTCGTCTGCTCCGGGGATGCCGGCATCTACGCGATGGCGACGCTGGTCTTCGAACTCCTGGACACGAAGGGCGTCAGCCCGGCCGCCGGCCGCATCGAGATCGCCGTGTCGCCCGGCATCTCGGCGCTGCAGGCCGCCGCCGCCCGCGCCGGCGCGCCGCTCGGCCATGACTTCTGCACCATCTCGCTGTCGGACCTCCTCACCCCTTGGGACGACATCCAGCGTCGGATCCAGGCGGCCGCGGAGGGCGATTTCGTCATCGCCTTCTACAACCCCGTCTCCAAGCGCCGCCGCACCCAGCTCGCCTTCGCCCGCGAGCGCCTGCTCGAACACCGGCCGGCCGATACGCCGGTGATCCTCGCGACCAATCTCGGCCGCGCGGGCGAGACGGTGCGCATCGTTCCGCTCGCCGCACTCGACATCGACGACGTCGACATGCTGACCGTGGTCATCGTCGGCTCCTCCGAGACGCGGGTGGTGGAGACCGGCGACGGCCGGCGCTGGGCGTTCACGCCGCGCGGCTATTCCGGGAAGGCGGGGACGGGGATGCGATCGTCCGCCGACACTGCGATCTCCCCCCTTGAGGGGAAGATGCCTGGCAAAGCAGAGGGGGGTGCCCGAGGTGCCCATTCGTCCAGCCCGGCCATTTCAGACCTTAGCGGCAGTTCGCCCCCCTCTGGCCTGCCGGCCATCTCCCCCTCGAGGGGGGAGATCATCACGTCGCCGTCCGCGCTCGATCGAAAGTCCTTGGCATGACCGTCCACTTCATCGGCGCCGGGCCTGGCGCGCCGGATCTCATCACCGTGCGGGGCTTGCGGCTGATCGAGACTTGTCCGGTCTGCCTTTATGCCGGCTCGCTGGTGCCGGAGGCGGTCGTCGCGGCGGCGCCGGCGGGGGCGAGGGTGCTGGATACGGCGCCGATGACGCTTGACGAGATCATCGCCGAGATGGTGGCGGCTGACGGGAAGGGGCTCGACGTCGCGCGCGTGCATTCCGGCGATCCCTCGCTCTACGGCGCCACCGCCGAGCAGATGCGGCGGCTGAAGGCGCTGGGAATTGCGTATGACGTGACGCCGGGCGTGCCGGCCTTTGCCGCGGCTGCCGCGGCGCTGGCGACCGAGCTGACCGTGCCGGAGGTGTGCCAGACGGTGATCCTGACGCGCACGGCGATGAAGTCCTCGTCCATGCCGGCCGGCGAGGAGCTTTCGACGCTCGGCCAGAGCGGCGCGACGCTCGCCATCCACCTGTCGATTCGCAACATCCCGCACATCCAGCGCGAGCTGGAGCCGCTGGAGAAATACGGGCCGGACTGCCCGGCGATCATCGCCTACCGCGTCGGTTGGCCGGATGAGGCGTTCATCAAGGGCACGCTGTCGACGATCCAGGCCCAGGCGCGCGCGGCCAAGCTAACGCGCACCGCGCTGATCTTCGTCGGACGGGCGCTGGGGGCGACCGATTTCATCGATTCCAAGCTCTACGACGCGGCCCATGTGCATGTGCTCCGGCCGAAGCGGAAAGCCACGGCGGCGGCCGGAGAAATCGAGACGGTCGACGGACAGTCCGATGCCGAGGGTTAGAGCTTCAAGGCAGCTTTCGGGCAAGAGAAGGCATCTCCGGTGCTTTTGGGCGTGAGACTGGCGAGCCAGGCCATCGCGCCGTCGACGTCGGCCGCGTGTGGCGGCGCGGGCGCGGCGGCGCGCTGGATCATCACCACGGGGAGACCGAGATGGCGGGCCGCTTCGACCTTGGCATATGAGGCGGCGCCGCCGGAGTTGCGGCAGACGACGTGGGTGATGCCGCGCCGCTGCAGCATGTCTGCCTCCGCGTGCCAGTCGGGCGAGGGCTTGCCGACGATCACCTCGGCCGGAAACGGCAGGTCGGCGGGCGCATCGACCATGCGCAGCACGGGGCTGAGGTCTGGCCGCGCCGCGAACGGCGCCAGATGCTGCCGGCCGAGCGCCAGGAGCGGCCGGGCGTTCGCGGCCAAGGCGTCACGCGCGGATGCGAGGCAGTCGGCCGTCGTCCAGCGGTCGCCCGGCACCGGCACCCATTGCGGCCGCACCAGCGCCAGCCGCGCGATGCCGGCGATGCTTGCGGCCTTTTCGGCGTTGCGCGACATGCCGATGGCGAAAGGGTGCGTCGCGTCGACGAGCCGGGTGACGCGCTCTGCCGCAAGGTACGCCGCGAGCCCCTCGGCGCCGCCGAAGCCGCCGATGCGCAGTTCGCCGGCGGGCAGGACCGGCAGCTTGGTGCGGCCGGCGAGCGAGACGATCAAGCGGTCCGCGCCGCGCTCGGCCGCGATGCGGGCGGCGAGGCTCAGCGATTCCGCCGTGCCGCCGAGGACGAGGATGGTGTCAGGCACGCGCGACCACCTGGCCTGCGCGGTCGATAACGATCACCTCGGCGGCCACCGCGGCGCCGCGCAGCGTGTCGGTGACGGTGCCGAGAGCGGCCGTGGCAACGGCGGCGGCAAGGTCGATGCCGGCGGCACGGCAGAGGTCAAGCACTGCCTTGGCGGTATTGGCGCCGAGGATACCGGTCTGGAGGGCCTCGCCGCGCTCCGGGTCGAGCCGTTGGACGAGCGCATTGAGGAAGGCGAAGTCGACCTGGCTGCGGCCGGAGTGAAGGTCCAGCGCGCCCGCGGCAAGTTTTGTCAGCTTGGCGAAGCCGCCGGCGATGGTGACGCGCGGGACGGGATGGACGCGCAGGTATTTCAGCAGCCCGCCGGCGAAATCGCCCATGTCGAGGAAGGCGTTCTCCGGCAGGCCGGGATAAAGCGCGCGGGCCGCATCCTCGCTGGACGAGCCGGTGGCGCCGACGACGTGGCCGAGGCCGGCGGCGCGGGCGACGTCGATGCCGCGGTGGATGGAGTGGATCCAGGCCGAGCACGAGAACGGGTGGACGATCCCGGTCGTGCCGAGGATCGACAGGCCGCCGACGATGCCGAGCCGCGGGTTCCAGGTCTTTTCCGCGAGCGCGGCGCCATTGGTGACCGCAATCTCGATCGCGACGTCAGCGGGGCGGCCGTGTTCGGTGCAGAGTTCCTCGACGACCGCCCGCATCAGAGCGCGGGGCACCGGGTTGATCGCCGGCTCGCCCGGCGGGATCGGGAGGCCTTCCAGCGTCACCATGCCGACGCCCTCGCCGGCGTGGAAGGTGATCCCGGAATCCGGCTTACCAAACCGGATCCGCGCGATGATTTCGGCGAGATGCGTGACGTCGGGATCGTCGCCGGCATCCTTGATGATGGTCGCCATCGCCATGCCGTCGCCGAGCGACTGGCGGGCGAGGGTGAAGCCTGGCGTCTCGCCCTTCGGCAGGCGGATCTCGACCGGGTCGGGAAAATCGCCGGTGAGGAGCGCGGTCAGTGCCGCCTTGGTCGCCGCGGTGGCGCAGGCGCCTGTCGTCCAGCCGCGCCGCAGCGTCGGCGCCTCGGTGCCGCCCGTCGGGGCCTCGGCACGGCGCGCCGGGGCGTCGCGTCGGGTGAGCTCCGGCGATGGGAAAGTGTCCGGTCGGGAGGGAGTGTCCGGCGCCATGTCCGGCTTATACGGTGTCCGGCGGTCCGGCGAAAGCTTTGGGAGCGCACGCGATGCCCGGCCTTCTGATCGCTGCCCCCGCTTCCGGTTCCGGCAAGACCACGGTGACGCTCGGCCTGTTGCGTGCGCTCCGCCGGGCTGGCGCGCGCATTGCCTCGGCCAAGGCGGGGCCGGACTATATCGACCCCGCGTTTCATGCCGCGGCAAGCGGGCGTCCTTGCGTCAATCTCGATCCCTGGGCCATGCGCCCGGCGCTTCTTGCTGCGCTCGCCGAGGAGGCAGTCGCGGGAGCGGGCTCTGGTGGGGCGGCCGACGGTCTCGTCGTCGAGGCGATGATGGGGCTGTTCGATGGCGCCGCCGACGGGACCGGGGCCTCGGCCGATCTTGCCGCTTTGCTCGGGCTGAACGTCGTCCTGGTGGTCGATTGCGCCAAACAGTCGCAGTCGGTGGCAGCGCTGGTGCGCGGGTTTCGCGACCACCGGTCGGAGGTGAGGCTGGCGGGCATCATCCTCAACCGCGTCGGCAGCGCTAGGCATGCCGGCATGCTGCAGGCGGCGCTCGTGCCGCTCGGCGTGCCCGTGCTGGGCGTGCTGCCGTCGGATCCGGGGCTGGCTCTGCCGGAGCGCCATCTCGGCCTGGTGCAGGCCGGCGAGCATGGCGATCTCGATGCCTTCCTCGACCGCGCCGCTGAATGGGTCGAGGCCGGGCTCGACCTCTCGGCGCTCCGGCGCCTGGGAGCGACGCCGGCGCCCGTGGAGGGGCTGGCCGTGCCCCGCCTGCCGCCGCTCGGACAGCACATCGCAGTCGCCCGCGACACCGCCTTCGCCTTTGCCTACCCGCATCTCCTGTCGGGCTGGCGGCAGCAGGGGACGTCGATCAGCTTCTTCTCGCCGCTGGCGGATGAAGCGCCGGAGGCGGCGGCCGATGCGGTCTATCTGCCCGGCGGCTATCCCGAGCTGCATGCCGGCCGGCTCGCGGCGGCCTTGCGGTTCAAGTGCGGCATGCGGGCGGCGGCGGATCGCGGCGCCGTGGTCTATGGCGAGTGCGGCGGCTACATGGTGCTGGGCGAGGCGCTGGTGGATGCGGGTGGCGAAGCGCATGCGATGCTCGGCCTGCTGCCGGTCGCCACCAGCTTCGCCGAGCGACGCCGGCATCTCGGCTATCGCCGGGCGATGATGGATTTTCCGTGGACGGGCGCGTTGGCGGCGCACGAGTTTCATTATGCGAGCATCCTGTCGGAAGGCGGGGCCGCTTCGCTGCTCACGGCGAGCGATGCAGCCGGCGCGGACCTCGGGGCCATGGGGCGCCGGGTCGGCACGGTCGGCGGGTCGTTTCTGCACGTGATCGACCGGGCATGAGGGCGCGTCGGTGTTCCCCTTTACGGGGTTGCCCGGGCACGCCCCCCCTCTGCCCTGCCGGGCATCTCCCCCTCAAGGGGGGAGATCGGCGCGTCCCGGGTCGCACCACCGCATCGCAGCCGGCGGAGCGCCGCGTGCCGCCCCCGACGCACCGATCTCCCCACCCGAGGGGGAGATGGCCGGCAGGCCAGAGGGGGGCGCGCTGCCGCCGCGGGACAGGCCCTGGAGAAACACCGACGTGACGGCGCATTTCCTCATCCTTCTCCTCGGCACGCTCCTCGACCGCCTGATCGGCGATCCCGACTGGCTGTGGCGGCGCTGGCCGCATCCGGTGGTGTGGATCGGAAGGGCGATCGGCGGGCTCGACCGTCGCTTCAACCGCGAAGACCTCTCCTTCGCCGCGCGCCGCCGCAACGGCGTCGTCGCCATTCTCGGGCTGCTGGCGGTCGCCATCCTCTCGGGCCTCGCGCTGCACGCGCTGCTCGCCAGGCTCGGGCCCCTCGGCCTCGTCGTGGAAGCCGGCATCGTCGGCATCTTCCTCGCGCAGAAGAGCATGGCCGAGCATGTCCGCCGCGTCGCCGAGGCCCTTGAAACAGGCGGGCTCGTCGAGGGGCGGCGGGCGGTGTCGATGATCGTCGGGCGCGATCCCGACCAGCTGGACGAGGCGGGCGTCTGCCGTGCGGCGATCGAGAGCCTGGCCGAGAACGCATCGGACGGCATCGTCGCGCCGTGGCTGTTCTACCTCGTCTTCGGCCTACCCGGCCTTCTCGCCTACAAGGTGGTGAACACTGCCGATTCGATGATCGGCCACATGAGCGAGCGTCACCGTGCTTTCGGCTGGGCGGCCGCGCGGCTCGACGATCTCGCCAACCTCGTGCCGGCGCGGGTCAACGCGCTGATGTTCGCTGTTATCGCCCCGACGCTGCCGGGCGCGCGGAGTTCTCGCACTGTGTGGCGCATCGCCCGGCGTGATGCCGGCCTGCACCGCTCGCCGAATGCCGGCTGGCCGGAGGCGGCGGCCGCCGCTGCACTCGGCCTCGCCTTCGGCGGTCCGCGGCGCTACGGCGCGCTGGTGGTCGATGCACCGCTGCTGCATCCCGAGGGGCGCCTTGCCGCCACAGGGGAAGACATCGACCGCGCTCTGGTGCTGCTGCGGCGCCTGTCTAACCTTTTGACCGCGCTGGCGCTCGGGCTGTTTCTCGTCGCGGGTCTCGGTTGATTCTCAGCCGGCGCTGACGGCAATCGCAAAGCCCAGCAGCGCGGCGATCTCGGTCAGCTGCTGGGCGGCGCCGAGGCAGTCGCCGGTCTGGCCGCCGAGCCGGTGGCGGATGAAGTTGCGGAACTGGCCGAGGATCAGAAGGCCCAAGAGGAGCGGCAGGACGGCGCCGAGCGGCCCGGCGGCGATCCCACCGACGACCAGCAAGCCGCCGCCGATGAGCCCGGCGATCCTGCCGGTGCGCTCCGGGGGCTGGCCGATCCGGGCGGCAAGGCCCCGCGGATCGGCGCTCGGCAGGCTCGACCAGAGCCAGGCCATGGCGCCGCGGCTCGCCGCCGCGGCCGCCAGCACGGCCAAGGCCGCAAGGCCGGGCCGTGCCGCGACGAGTTCCGCCAACAGCGAAATACGGAGCGCCAGCGACAGGATCAGCGCCAGCGCGCCATAGGCGCCGATGCGGCTGTCCTTCATGATCGCCAGCGCCCGGGCCTTTGGCTTATGGCCGCCGAGCCCATCGGCGACGTCGCCGAGCCCGTCCTCGTGCAGGCCGCCGGTGACGAGCACCATCGCCGTCACCGCGATCACGGCAATGCTCGTGGCGGACAGGCCGAGCGCGCCGCCGACGAGAATCAGCAGCGCTGCCGGCAAGGCGGCGACGAGACCGGCCAGCGGAAAGGCGTGCGCGTCGAGCCCCAGGGGATGCGCGCCGGTGAAGGCGCGCGACGCGGCGGGCAGGCGGGTGAGGAAGGCGAGGGCGCGGAGCGTGCTGGCGAGGAATAGCGGCATGCGGCTTCATAGCGCGCCGAACGGCCGGCCGATATGCCCGGTGAATCCGGCGGGCGTCATTACCGCTGTCCGGCAGGATGCGGTCAGCATGGCATCGGCTGCCAGGACGGTCAGCGGTAGGCCGCTGCTCCCGGCAAGGGCGCGAAAGCGTGAGGGCCATGTACAGCGCGGCAGCGCGGCTTTAAGTCAGGCGCCTGATCCCTGCCTGTTTCCGGCTCGCCACGAGGTTCTCCATGTCCGCCACCGGCCTTCCCTTCGACGACATCCGCGCCCTCGTCCGGCAGATGCCGGGCCCGGACGTTGCCGCCGTCAACGCCAAGCGGGCGCGCGAAGGGCAGCTGACGAAACCCGCGGGCTCGCTCGGCCGGCTGGAGGAGATTTCCGAATGGCTTGCCGCCTGGCAAGGCCGCGCCCCGGCGGTGACGCGGCCGCTGGTGGCGATCTTCGCCGGCAATCACGGCGTCGCCGCCAAGGGCGTCTCGGCCTATCCGCCGGAGGTGACGGTGCAGATGGTCTCGAACTTCGCCGCCGGGGGCGCGGCGATCAACCAGATCTGCGCGGCCTACGACCTCGGCCTGAAGATCTTCGACCTTGCCCTCGAAGTGCCGACCGCCGACATCTCGGAGGAGGCGGCGATGGACGAGCGCACCTGCGCGGCGACCATGGCCTTCGGCATGGAGTGCCTGATGGGCGAGCCGGATCTCCTGTGCATCGGCGAGATGGGCATCGGCAACACCACGATCGCTGCCGCCGTTTTCGCCGCGCTGTTCGGCGGCGCCGCCAGCGACTGGGTCGGCCCCGGCACCGGCCAGGGCACCGAGGGCATGGCGCGCAAGGCGGCCGTGGTCGAGCAGGCGCTGGCGCTGCATGCCGATCATCTCGGCGACCCGCTGGAAGTGCTGCGCCGGCTCGGCGGCCGCGAGCTCGCGGCGATGGCCGGGGCGATCGTCGCCGCGCGCCTGCAGCGCGTGCCGGTGATCATCGACGGCTATGTCGCGACCGCGGCGGCGGCGATCCTCTGGTCGATCGACAAGTCGGCGCTCGACCACTGCCTGTTCGGCCATGTCTCGGCCGAACCCGGCCATATCGACGCGCTGGAGGCGATGGACAAGGTGCCGCTGCTGGCGCTCGGCATGCGTCTCGGCGAGGGCGCGGGCGCGGCGATCGCGGCCGGCATCGTCAAGGCGGCCGCCGCTTGCCATTCCGGCATGGCGACCTTCGAGATGGCGGGCGTCACCGGCAAGGCATGATCGATCACGCGCCGCACCACCGGCGGGCGCCGCCGGGCCGCACGGTGCCTCAGGCGCAGTCGCGGTGGGTCGGTGCGTTCTCGATGAAGGTCGCGACGTCCGACGCCTGCATGGCCTTGCCGAAGAGATAGCCCTGGCCATTGCTGCAGCCGAGCAGCTTGAGGTGCTCGTACTGGCTGGCGAGTTCGATCCCCTCGGCTGTGGTTTCGACGCCGAGCCCCTGACCGAGCCCAACGATCGACTTCACGATCTTCGCCTGCTTTTCGTTTGCCTCGAACGAATTGACGAAGCTGCGGTCGATCTTGATCCGGTCGAACGGGATGTTGGCAAGCTGCGACAGGCTGGAGAAGCCGGTGCCGAAATCGTCGATGGCGATTCGGATGCCGGCCGCCCGCAACTCCCCGATGATCGCCATGGCCGCGTCGAGATCCCGGACCACGGCGCTTTCCGTGACCTCGAGTTCGAGGCGCTTGGCCGGCAGGCCGGTGTCCATGAGAAGACGTATAATGCGAAGGCCGAGAAGGCGGTCGGTCAGCTGGGTCGGCGACAGGTTGAAGGCGATATAGGTCTCGGCCGGCCAGGTCTTGGCGTCCACGCAGGCCTGGCGCAGTAGCTGGCCCGACAGTTCGGTGATGAGGCCGGCCTCCTCGGCCAGCTCGATGAAGGTCGAGGGCGGCACTGCTGTGCCGTCGTCGAGCGTCCACCGGGCGAGCGCCTCGAAGCCGCGGACCGCTCCTGTCTGCATGTCGACCAGCGGCTGGTAGTGCGGGCGGATGCTGCCGCTGGTGATCGCCTTGCGCAGCGCCCGCTCAAGGTCGATCCGCTCCGCCAGAGCGTTCTGGAGGCTCGGATCGTAGGTGCAGACCGAGTTCCGGCCCTGGCGCTTGGCGGCATAAAGCGCGAGGTCCGCCTGCTGCATGGCCGCCTCCACCCCATGCCTCCCGCCGCAAGCTGCAAGGCCGACGGAGGCGCCGACCTCCACCTGGAGATCGGCGATCACCAAGGGACTGCTGAGGACCTGCACGATCTCCTCGCAGAGCGCTTTGGCCGCGCTCCCCGTGCGGGGCGTGACGAGCAGGAACTCGTCACCGCCGAGCCGGATCGCGACATCCACCGGAAAGCTCTCGCTCAGGCGCCGCCCGATCGCCACGAGAAGCTCGTCGCCGCCGTGATGGCCGACGAGATCGTTGACCTTCTTGAAGCCGTCGAGGTCGATGGCGATGACGGAGCCGACCGATGACAGGCCCCAGTCGCCGTCGGCGAGGCGCGCCTCGAGGAAGTGGCGGTTCGGCAGCCGGGTCAGCGGGTCGTGATAGGCAAGCCATTCGGCGTAGCCCTCGGCCCTGTTGCGCTGGACGGCCTCCCGCTTCAGATCGGCGAGCCGCCGCCAGGCATAGACGAAGCCGAGCATTCCGGTCGTGAGGAGCCCGAGAACGAGGTCGTCGGCCTGCCAGGCCTCGTTCTCTTCGAAGTACCCATGCAGGATCTCATGGGCATCGACGTGCTGCAGCAGGCCCCAGGCAACGACACCGGAAGCCAAGAGGATCGCGGCGTCACGGGTGGCCGCGTCGGGAAAGAGGCGCATGCGGATTCTCCCAGTCGCGGGTAATGGTAGCTTGCT
This sequence comes from Mesocryomonas lacus, assembly GCF_055730105.2. Classification (NCBI taxonomy): domain Bacteria; kingdom Pseudomonadati; phylum Pseudomonadota; class Alphaproteobacteria; order Hyphomicrobiales; family Aurantimonadaceae; genus Mesocryomonas; species Mesocryomonas lacus. The sequence goes on along the minus strand of NZ_JBUZWF020000001.1, from coordinate 721,131 downwards.
ATCAAAATGATGAAGAATCGTTTGCAGGTGTCACAAAAATCCGCCCGGGGGCGCCGCATTTTCTGTTGGAGCGGCCCTGGACGGAGAAGGCGCCCGCCCGCAAAAGGTGCGATCCTGCGGCGGTGGGCGGCGCTGCTACTTCACTTCGCCGGGCTGCTTCGGATAGGTGATCAGGAAGGTCCAGGCGGAGTAGACGGCGATGCCCAGCGTCAGCATGCCCCAGACCTGTTCGCCGTGATACCACTCGACCGCACTCCAGGCCGCCGTCACCGCGACGATGGCGATCCGGCGCCAGAGCGGGCGGAAGAAGGGGTGTTCCTGGTTCGACATCGCCATGCGCAAAGCTCCTGCACTGCGGCCGACGGACTTGAGGGCGTCCCCGGCCGCGCTGGCCCGTGATAGGCGGCATGAGGCGCGGCGTAAACCATCGCCTCAGTTGGCATTCCGAACGGTGCCCGGTTGCTCTAAATCGCCACCAGCCTGAGATGACCTCCCAGGGCCGTTTTATTTCCGGATCGACAGCCTCATTGTTCGATGAAGTAGAGCCTTCGGACCGCCTACCTCTGCAAATATTTGAACGTATCCTGGCCTGCGCCAAGAATGTCGAGGACCAGTATCGAGGTTTCGTCGCTTACGTAATAAATCGTATGTCGGCGGTGCACGAAGCAACGCATGTTCGCGCGTCTCTCCAAGGCCTTGCCCAGCGCCGAATTTGCCTGAAGAAGCTCGAAGGCATGGTGCAGGCTGTCGAAATAGAGGTCGGCCTGCGTCTCGCCGAAGGTCAGCAGTGAATAGGCATAGATCTCCGCCAGCCTCTCCTCGGCCTTGCGCGAAAGCCTATAGCCGGCCATCCGCCTTCAGCCTCGCCTTCACGTCCGCCATGATCTCAGGCAGTTGCCGGTCGCCGACGCCGCTCGCGAGTGCCTCGTCGAGCCGTTCGTACAGCGCATCCGTGTCGAGGGGCCGGCTCTCCCGGTCCTGGCGGAGGAGAGCTTCCACGAAGTCGCTGGCGTCGGCATAGGCGCCTTCCTCGACGCGGCGCGCGACATAGGCGTTGATGTCGTCGGGCAGGGAGATGGAGATCTGTCCCATGTGCGGTCCCTCTTCGTCGGTGCCTTTGATATAGCGCAGCAGGCCGGGCTTCGCGATGGCCTCTCAGAGCGGGCGCAATGGCGAGGAGGAATAAGGCTGAGGCCGCGTCAGAGGAAGCCTGCCTTCTCTGCCTCCACCATCTCGCGGATCGCCGCTGCCACCGCGGCGACGGCGGCGTTGCCGCGGGCGCTCTCGTGATAGACCAGCCAGTAGGCGCGGCGCAGTTCCCGCGCCGGCAGGACGCGCTCGAGGCCGGGGCGCTGACGGGCGATGAAGGCATGCAGGATGCCGATGCCCGCCCCCGACGCCACCGCCTCGGTCTGCCCGAGCGCCGACGAGATCTCGAAACGGCTGCGGACATTGCCGGCGATCTCGGCGGCGTAGTCAAGCGCGGGCGTCGACAGGAGATCGCCGACATAGCCGACTAGCCGGTGTCCCGCGAGGTCCTCCAGCGCCATCGGCCGTCCGTGCACGTCGAGATAGGCGGTCGCGGCATAGAGGCCGAGCGCATAGTCGACGAGCTTCTGCGCTACCAGCCTGCCCTCTTCCGGGCGGTCCATGGTGATGGCGATGTCGGCCTCGCGCCGCGACAGCGAGAAGGCCCGCGGCACCGGCACGAGTTGGATGGTGAGGCCCGGATGCCTTTCCGTCAGGACGCCGACGCGCGCGGCGAGGAAGGCGGTGCCAAAACCGTCCGGCGCGCCGATCCGGATCGTGCCGCTGAGCCCGACCTCGGCACTGCCGAGCAGGGAGCGCGCCGAGAGCATTTCCGCCTCCATGCGTTCGGCGCCCGGCAGGAAGGCGGCGCCGTCGGCGGTCAGCGTGCAGCCGTTCGGCCGGCGCTCGAACAGCTTGGCCGCCAGCGCCTTCTCAAGCTGGTCGAGCCTCCGCCCGACGGTCGCGTGGTTCAGCCCCAGCCGGCGGGCTGCGGCGAGGATCTGGCCGGCGCGGGCGACGGCGAGGAAGAGCCGAATATCGTCCCAGTTCACTTGCATTGACCTTCGAGCGGAGCGGGGACGCTGGTTTTTGCACAACGGATGCGCGTTGGCATGTCTTGATTCGGTCCGGGTTTGGCGGACACTGCGCGGCATATCGGATCAGGGAGACGGACATGACCAGCATCGGCCACTTCATCGACGGCAAGCGCGTGCCGGGCTCGGCCGGCCGCACGGCCGACATCTTCAACCCCGCGACCGGCCAAGTGACCGCGCAGCTGTCGCTCGCGACCGCCGCGGACCTCCAGTCTGCGGTGGACGCGGCGAAGGCCGCGCAGCCGGCCTGGGCGGCCACCAACCCGCAGCGGCGCGCCCGCGTTTTCATGAAGTTCGTGGCGCTGCTCAACGAGAATATGCAGGAGCTCGCCGAGCTCCTGTCGTCCGAGCACGGCAAGACGATCGAGGATTCCAAGGGCGACATCGTGCGCGGGCTCGAGGTCTGCGAGTTCGTCATCGGCATCCCGCATCTCATGAAGAGCGAGTTCACCGAGGGCGCCGGGCCGGGCATCGACATGTACTCGATCCGCCAGGCGGTCGGCATCGGCGCCGGCATCACGCCGTTCAACTTCCCGGCGATGATCCCGATGTGGATGTTCGCGCCCGCCATCGCCTGCGGCAACGCCTTCATCCTGAAGCCGTCGGAGCGCGATCCGTCGGTGCCGATGCGCCTCGCCGAGCTGATGATCGAGGCCGGTCTTCCGAAGGGCATCCTCCAGGTCGTGAACGGCGACAAGGAGACGGTCGACGGCATCCTGCAGCACCCCGACATCTCGGCGGTGAGCTTCGTCGGCTCGACGCCGATCGCCGCCTATGTCTATGCCGAGGCTGCCAAATTCGGCAAGCGCGCCCAGACCTTCGGCGGCGCCAAGAACCACATGATCATCCTGCCCGACGCCGATCTCGACCAGGCGGTCGACGCGCTGATCGGCGCCGGCTACGGCTCGGCCGGCGAGCGCTGCATGGCGATCTCGGTGGCGGTGCCGGTCGGCGAGGCGACGGCGAACGCGCTGATCGAGAAGCTGGTCCCGAAGGTCGAGGCGCTGAAGATCGGCCCGGCGACCGATGCCTCCGCCGATTACGGCCCGGTGGTCACCAAGGCCGCCCAGCAGAAGATTCTCGGCCTGATCGAGCAGGGCGTTGCCGAGGGCGCCGACCTGAAGGTCGACGGGCGCGGGTTCAAGATGCAAGGCTATGAGGACGGCTTCTTCGTTGGCTCCTGCCTCTTCGACCACGTCACCCCCGACATGGAGATCTACAAGCAGGAGATCTTTGGCCCCGTCCTCTCGGTGATCCGCGCCAAGACCTACGAGGACGCGATCGCCTTGCCGATGAAGCACGAATACGGCAACGGCGTCGCGCTCTACACCCGCGACGGCGATGCGGCGCGCGATTTCGCCAGCCGCATCAATGTCGGCATGGTCGGCATCAACGTGCCGATCCCGACGCCGATGGCCTACCACTCCTTCGGTGGCTGGAAGCGCTCGTCTTTCGGCGACCTCAACCAGCATGGGCCCGATTCGATCAAGTTCTGGACCCGGACGAAGACCGTCACCTCGCGCTGGCCGTCGGGCATCAAGGCGGGCGCCGAGTTCTCGATCCCGACGATCTCGCACTGAGGCTCACGCCTCGGTCGATGACATGATGCGCCGGCGAGGCACCCAGTGGTGACGCTGTTCCTTCGCTCCTCCGGGGAGAAGGGAACCGGCAGGCCGAAGAGGGGGACGCCGGAAGACGACCGCGCGCCCCTCTCGGGCAAGGCAGCGGCGCTCCCCCTCATCCCGCTGCCGCGACCTTCTCCCCGGAGGGGAGAAGAACGCAGCCTTGCCGGCCGCGCCTTTCGCTATTCGGCGGCGGCCGCGATCTGAGCGGCGGCCACCGGCTCCTTCGCCTCGACCGGATCCGCCGGCTCCGGGATGGCCGCCGACGGCGCGAAGGCGCGGTTCCAGGCGTCGAGGGCGGCGATCTTGTAGGCCTCGGCGAGCGTCGGATAGTTGAACGTCGACTCCATGAAGTAGTCGATGGTGCCCTTGAGGTTCAGCACGGCCTGGCCGATGTGGACGAGCTCGGTCGCGCCCTCGCCGATGATGTGGACGCCGAGAAGGCGCCGGGTCTTCTTGGAGAAGATCATCTTCATCATGCCGGTCTCGAGACCCATGATGTGGCCGCGCGAGGTCTCGCGGAAACGGGCAATGCCGCACTCGTAGGCGATCCCGCGCTTGCGGACCTCCTCCTCGGTCATGCCCACGGTGGAGATCTCCGGTACGGAATAGATGCCATAGGGGAAGAATTCCGGCGGCGGCGGCGGGGCGAGGCCGAAAGCGTGGCAAGCGGCGAGGCGGCCCTGTTCCATCGACGTGGAGGCGAGGCTCGGGAAGCCGATCACGTCGCCGGCGGCGTAGATGTGCGGCACCGAGGTCTGCAGCGTCTTCGGGTCGACCGTGATGCGGCCGCGGTGGTCGCTGGCGATGCCGACGGCGTCGAGGTTCAGCCCGTCGGTCTCGCCGACGCGGCCGGCGGCGAACAGCAGCACGTCGCTGGTCACGTTGCGGCCGCTGGCGATCTCGCAATGCGGCCGGCCGGCCTGGTCCAGGGCGACGGACGTCACCTCGGAGCCCAAGCGGATCGAGACGTTGCGGTCGCGCAGTTCGTGCACGAATTCCTCGATCAACTCCTTGTCGACGAAGTCGAGGAAGCTCTCGCGCGGCTCGATCAGCGTGACCGCGACATCGAGGGCGGAGAAGATGGTCGCGTATTCGACGCCGATGACGCCGGCGCCGACCACCGTCAGGCTGCGCGGCAGCTTGTCGATGGTCAGGATTTCGTCGCTGTCGAGGACGTTGGTGCCGTTGAACGGGATGTAGGCCGGGCGGAACGGCCGTGTGCCGCAGGCGATGACCACGAAAGCCGCGGTGTGCACCTCGGCCTCGGTCTCGCTTTCGCGGACCTCGACCTCGTGCGGGCCGAGGAACCGTGCCAGTCCTTGCACCGTCTGCACGTAGTTGCGGCTGAACTGGTGCTCGAGCACGTCGACCTCGTGCTCCAGCGTCTTGGAGGTGCGGGCGAGAAGGTCAGCGGCGGTGATGTCCTTCTTAACGCGGTAGGAGCGGCCGTAGAAGCCGCGCTCGCGCCAGCCGGTGAGGTTCAGCACGGTCTCGCGCATGGTCTTCGAGGGGATGGTGCCGGTGTGGACGGAGACGCCGCCGACCTCCGCGCGCTTGTCGACCACCAGCACGGTCTTGCCGAGCTTGGCGGCCTGGATGGCGGCCCGCCGGCCGGACGGGCCGCTGCCGATGACGATGAGGTCGTAGTCTGCCATGTCGGCACTCCTCGGAGCTTTCCGGGCTGCGGCGGGCCGCAGCGTCGCGCCTGCTTAACCCGGCAAGATTGCGTGAGGCCGACAGGATCCCGTCGCCTGCCGCACCGCAGCATGCCGCTATAAGGAGGGCAAAGCATTCCGCGATCAAGGGCCCCGGCGCCCGCAGCCGGGCCTCATCGGCCGAGCCATGCCGGCGCCACGCCTGCGGTGGAACGGCCGGCAGTGCCGGGCGCGGCAAAAGATCGCCGCGGCGCGCCGACTGACGCTTTGACGGAGCCGGGGAAGCATGCTTCACATCCGGCCATGTGGCAGCGACGCATCGATTTCATCGCCCCGGCCGAGGCCGCGGCACGGTTGCGCGGGATGGGCGGGCTCGCCTTCCTCGACAGCGCCATGCCGCATCCGGGCCTCGGCCGCTACGCCTATGTCGCGGCCGCGCCCTTCGCCGCCTTCACCGTCGACGCCGAGGGCGCCGTGTTCGACGGCGTGCGGCTGGAGGGCCGGCCGCTCGACTGCCTGCGGGAGGTGATGCAGCGCTTCGCGATGCCGGCGGTGCCCGGCCTGCCGCCGTTCCAGGGCGGCGCGATCGGCGCCATCGGCTATGATTTCGCCCAGCATCTCGAGGAGCTCGACCAACCGCCGGGGCTCGATCCAGAGGCGCCGTCGCTGCTCCTGAATTTCTACGACACGGTTCTCGCCTTCGACCTCGAGGCGGAAAGCGCGACCCTTTTCTCGTCAGGCTTCCCGGCGGCAGAGGGCGGGCGCGCCGTCCGGGCCGAGGCCCGCATCGACGCGATCCTCGCGGCGCTAGCGCGTCCTGCGGAGCGCGCTCCCGCCGCCGGGCGTGCGGCGCTCGCCTGGTCGTCGAACTTTACCCGCGCGCGCTACGAGGCGGCGATCGAGACCGTGCGGGAGTACATCCTCGCCGGCGACATCTACCAGGCGAACGTCGCCCAGCAGTTCACCACGACGCTCCCCCCGGCCTTCGACGGTTTCGCCTTCTACGAGCGCCTGCGGGCGGCCAATCCGGCGCCGTTCGCCGCCTATCTCGAGTTTCCCGGCCTGACGATCGCCTCCTCTTCGCCCGAGCGCTTCCTGAAACTCTCGGGGCGCAGCGTCGAGGCGCGGCCGATCAAGGGCACCGCGCCGCGCGCCGCCGACCCGGCGGAGGATGCAGCGCTCGGCGCCGCCCTCGTCGCCTCGGAAAAGGACCGGGCGGAGAACATCATGATCGTCGATCTCCTACGCAACGACATCGCCCGCGTCGCGACGCCCGATTCGGTCGAGGTGCCGGTGCTCTGCGGCCTCGAGAGCTATGCGGGCGTGCACCACCTGACCTCGGTGGTCTCGGCGACACTGCGCGGCGACGCCGACGGGCTCGACCTCATCGCGGCCGCTTTTCCCGGCGGATCGATCACCGGCGCGCCGAAAATCCGGGCGATGGACATCATCACCGAGATCGAGGCTACGGCGCGCGGCATCTATTGCGGCTCGATCGGCTATCTCGGCTTCGACGGCGCGCTCGACCTCAACATCGCCATCCGCACGGTGACGCTGGCGAACGGCCGGGCCACGCTGCAGGCCGGCGGCGGCATCACCGTCCTCTCCGACCCGGCGGCGGAGTACGAGGAAACGCTGACCAAGGCCGCGCGGGTGTTTGCCGCGTTCGAGGCCGCGCCTGCCGAGGCCAAGGCGGAGGCCGGGGAAGCGCCTGCCGGGGACGTGGCATGATCCTCGTCGTCGACAATTACGACAGCTTCGTCTTCAACGTCGCCCGCTATGTCGAGCGCGCCGGCGGCCGGACCGATGTGGTGCGCAACGACAAGATCACGGTCGACGAGATCGTGGCGAGGGCTCCGCGCGCCATCGTCGTCTCGCCCGGCCCCTGCAGCCCGGCCGAGGCGGGGGTCTCGCTGGAGCTGATCGAGAGACTGTCGGGCACGGTGCCGATCCTCGGCGTCTGCCTCGGCCACCAGTGCATCGGCGAGGTTTTCGGCGGCCGGGTCGAGCGGGCCCGCCGGCCGCTGCATGGGCGCGCCTCCGCCATCACGCACGACGGACGGGACCTGTTCGCGGGCGTGCCGAGCCCGATGCAGGCGGGGCGCTATCATTCGCTGATCGTCGAGGAGACCGGGGCGATGGCCGGGCAGCTCATCGTCGATGCCCGTTCGGAGGAGGGGGAGGTGATGGGCTTGCGACACCGCGAGCACCCGACCTTCGGCATCCAGTTCCACCCGGAATCGGTGCTGACGCCCGAGGGCCTCACCCTCTTCAAGAACTTTCTCGGACTTGCGGAGCGCTGGCATGCAGACCGTCTGGACTAAGGGCGGCTTCGTGCCCGCCGACACCGCGGTCGACGCGCGCGACCGCGGCTTCCTGCTCGGCGACGGGCTGTTCGACACGGCGCTGGCGATCAGCGGCACCGTCTTCCGGCTGAAGCAGCACGTGGCGCGGCTGGCGGCGGCGCTGGAACTCGTGGAGATCCCGGTCGAGGTAGCCGAGATCGAGGCGGCGATGACGGCGCTGGCGGAGCGCCAGGTCGACGGCTCGATCCGTCTCACGGTGACGCGCGGCCCCGGACAGCGCGGGCTCCGCTTGCCGTCCGAGCCGGCGCCGCTGATTTTGGGTTCCAGCGCGCCGCTGACGCCCTCGCTGATGTTCGCGCCGATCCGCTGCGCGATGGCTGAGGTGCGCCGCAACGAGACCTCGCCGCTGTCGCGGATCAAGAGCCTCGGCTATCTCGACGCCATCCTCGCCTCGCGCCGGGCGGAGCGGGAAGGGGCGAGCGAGGCGCTGTTCCTCAACACCAAGGGCGTCGTCGCCTGTTCCTCGCTCGGCAATCTCTTCGTCGCCGACGGCATGGACCTCGCGACCCCGCCGCTGAAGGACGGCGTTCTGCCGGGCATCACCCGCGGCTGGGTGATCGAGGAGGGCGAGGATTTCGGCCTCCGACCGATCGAGCGCTCGGTATCGCCGAAGAGCCTCGACGCCGCCGACGGGCTGTTCCTCACCAACAGCCTGCGCCTGATCTCGCCGATGACACTGTCCGGCAAGGCGGAGAGCGCCGACGTGCCGGAAGCCGTCCGCCAGCTGATGATCGGGCTCTGCGAGGCGATCGCCCGCGACTGCGGCAAGGACCCGCGCGACCTCGGCGCGAAGCTGCCGGGCTAAGACCTATCGGACGTCAGCGCCGCCCCGCGCCGCCGGCGATCAGCCAGGCCGGATCGAACCAGGTATCGGCCGGGCCGTCATAGGGCACGCGGTTGATGTCCCAGTGCCGGACGAAGGGGGCGTAGACATCCCAGACCCGCGGGCCGCCGCCGACATAGACGACGCGGTCGGGAAAGCGCGACAGCACTTCCTGCGGGTCCTCGTGCGATCGGATCTCGACGATAGTGCGGTCGAGCTTCACGAAGGGCGGGAAGGACGCCACGGTGCGTGGACCGGCGATCAGCACGTGGCCGCGGCTGACCTCGAAGAAGCGCTCGACGTCCTCGACGAAGGGGCGGCCGGGATTGCCTTCCCAGGGCAGCACGCCGTCGAGGCCGAGCTGGCCGCTATGGCCGATGGCACAGATCACCCTGATATCGGCCATGTCTTTCTCCGTTGAACGTCGCCGCGATCCACGCCAGCCTGCTTCAACCCGCTGCAGCCGAACGAAATCGTACGAGGGCTGCCGCAACGAAAGGCTGAATTGTCAGTCGTGCATAGCGGCGGTATGAAGAACTTCGCGCAAATTGCAACGATCGGTCGCACGACTTGAATTGATGAAGGATTAACACTCCACAGCGACCGTTTCTGCCGATTTGGATCCTTGCTCTTATGGAAGATACCCGGACTTTGACTCCCAGCTTGATCAATGGGCGTAATTCGCCGGTGTCGAGCGGGGCCGATACCAGCCATATCGTCCCGTCGCTGCTCTCCATCGCCAAGTCGACCCGCGCCTTCCTCACCTTGGTGCTCAGCGAAATCGACCTGCATCCCGGCCAGGACCAGCTGCTGAACAGGCTGGAGCGGGACGCGCCGGTCAGCGTTTCGGCGCTCGCCGACCAGCTCGCCGTTCGCCCGTCGACCGTCTCCAAGATGCTCGACCGGCTGATCGAGAAGAAGCTGGTGCTGCGGGCCGCGAGCAACCGCGATGCCCGGCGCACCATGGTGATGCTGACCGAGGAGGGCGAGGCGGCCAAGGCCGCCGTCAAGGTGATCTGGGACCGGCTGGAAGCCGATCTCGTCAGTTCGCTGAGCCTTGCCGACGTCGCCCGGGTGACCTCGGTTCTGGACCAGGTCGACGATCTCCTCAGCGCCAAGCTGCGCCGGCTTCGCTAGCGCCCGACGGGCTTTCTCCCGGCTCTTCCTGCCAAGGCGCGTGCGTGGCGCGTCGGTTTGACTTCCGCCCGCCCGGTCTCCTACAGCATCCCCCGGAAACCGAAGCGTTTTCCGGGAGAACGCCGCTCCCAGGGAACGGGCGGGCGCCTGGAGCGGTAGGGTTCCCGTGGCGCCCTTTCTAGGCGGCCGGCAGGCGGAGGAGACGGACATGACCGAGACGGTAATGCTGAAGACGGGCTCGATCGAGGTCGTCGTCCTTACGGCGGGGGCGTCGATCCAGTCGGTCCACCTTGCCGGGGTCGCGCATTCGCTGGTGCTCGGGACGCCCGATCTTTCCTTCTACGGGCCGGCCAACCGCGCCTTTCTCGGCGCCACCATCGGCCGCAATGCCAACCGCCTTGGCGGTGGCCGCCTGCCGGTCGACGGGACGGTGCACCAGCTCTCGATCAACGAGCCGCCGAACCAGCTGCATGGCGGCACGACAGGCTTCTGGGCGCGCGAATGGACCATCGCGGAAAGCCGAGCGGACCGGGTGGTCATGACCCTCGTCTCGCCCGACGGCGCGGACGGCTATCCCGGCACCGCCAGCGTCCGGGCGATCTTCGCCGTCGAGGATCCCGGCACCCTCGTCATCTGCTACGAGGGAACGGTCGACCGGCGCAGCGTCCTCAACATGACGTCGCATCTCTACCTCAATCTCTCCGGCGAGGCTTCCACCCGCGATCATCTGCTGCAGGTCGGCGCCGAGGCCTATCTGCCGGTCGATGCGGCGTTGATCCCGACCGGCGCGGTGCAGCCGGTGGAGGGGACGGGCTTCGACTTCCGGACGCCCCGGCGTCTCGTCGAGGGCCCGGACATGCTGGACCATAACTTCTGCCTCGACGGCGGCCGCACGGCCCGGCCGCGGCCGGTGGCGACGGTGCGCGGCGGCGGCGTCGAGCTCGAGCTTTCCACCACCGAAAGAGGCCTGCAGGTCTATGACGGGGCGCTGTTCGACGGCACGATCACCGGCCTCGACGGGCAAGGGATCGCCGCCTATGGCGGCATCGCCTTCGAGCCGCAGGAGTGGCCGGACGCGCCGAACCACAAGGATTTTCCGCCGACGCTGCTTGGCCCCGGCGACGCCTACGTCCACGAGAGCGTCTACCGCTTCCGCCGCGTCTGATCCGGGGCGGCAACGCGGCATTCTCGCAGCCATAGCCTGCGACCCGTGGCCCGTCAGCCGAGGCGCACCGGCGGGTCGAGCCGCCCGCGGCATCCGATGTCGATGATGAAGGTCTTGCCGGATTGCGGGTGGCGGGCGAGCTCCTCGGGGCTCAACTCGTCGCGCGCGGTGGTGATGGCGAGCCAGGAGAGGGCCGGGCCGCAGAAGGCCGGGCAGGTGGTGTTCGGGCCGCCGGTGGCGATCTCGCCGAGGAGGGTGGCATCGCGGTCGAAGATGTCGACGCGCGCGCCGCCCCAGCGGGCGCTGTAGAGGCGGCCGTCGCGATCGAGGACGGCGCCGTCCGGACCGCTGGGATCGCCGGGGACCGCCTGGTGGAACACTTCCGGCTCGCCCATCGGCAGGCCTGTCGCGGGGTCGGTGGCGACTCGCCAGATCGTGCCGCGCGGGGTGTCGGAGAAATGCGCGTAGCTGCCATCCTCGGCAAAGCAGATCGCATTGCCGACGGTGAGGCCGGTGTAGAGCTGGCGCAGTTCCCCCTTGAAGAACCAGTAGATCGACCCGGCGCCCTCGGTCTTGTCGAGCGCCATGGTGGAGCACCAGAAGGCGCCGCAAGGATGCGTGCGGCCGTCATTGCTGCGCAGGTCCGGCCGGTCCGCCTCGATTGCCGCCAGCCGCTCCAGCGCGCCGTCGGAGCGCTGACGACGCCAGAGGCCGCTGGCGAGGAAAACCATGTCGCTCTCGGCATCGACTGCCGCACCGGCCGAGCCCATCTCGGGCAACGGCTCCTCGGTCGTCATGTTTGTGACGAAGTCGTGGGTAAGCTTCTTCTGGCCGGGAATATCGAACCAGGCGAGTGCCCCGGTCATTGGGTTCACGGCAATTCCCTCGCCGAGCACCGCCGCCACCTCGCTCAATACGCCCGCAACCTGCCGCATCTTTCCTCGTCCCAAACCGCTTCGATCCTTCGTCAACGCTTTGGTCACGCAGATGGCGCATTAGAGCGTTATTAAGAGTCCCAATCGCCAGCCACTCGCTATGCAATGCGCAGAATTGTGCATATGCTAAGGGAGTGAGCAGCTGCACTATAAAAAGATCGATCTAGTTGAAACAGCGTCCCTATTTCTCCCGCCGCACCGCCCTGAAGATGGGCGTCGCCGCCGCCGTAATGGCGGCCGCAGCCGGCCCTGGTGCCGCGCAGGAATCGGCGCCTCCGCCGGCTCCCGTCCCGCCGGCGCCCACGCCGCCGGCCCCTGCGGTGCCCGGCGCCGAGGCGACGGTGATCGACAATTTCGACTTTGAATCCTTCTCGGCAATGATGCGCAAGCGGGCGGAGACGCCCTATGTCGAGAACGAGGCGGCGCTGCCGGAAGCGTTGACCAATCTCACCTATGACGAACACCGCGCCATCCGATTCCGGCCGGATCATGCGCTGTGGCAAGGCGATCCGCTTAGCTTTCAGCTGCAGGCCTTCTATCCCGGCGCGCGGGTCAGCGACACCACGCGGATCTATCTCGGCGACGGCAAGCGCTTCGAGCTGAAGGCCTTCTCCGGCGCCGATTTCGAATACCGCGCGCCGCTCGATCCGACGATCTTCCAGCGCATCACGCTTCCGGGTGTGGCTGGCTTCCGCCTGCACTACCCGCTGCAGCGTCCGGACTATTTCGACGAGCTCGTCACCTTCCTCGGCGCCAGCTATTTCCGGGCGCTCGGCATGGGCAACCGCTACGGCCTGTCGGCGCGGGGCCTTGCCATCAACACCGCGACACAGACGGCGGAAGAGTTTCCGCATTTCAGCGCCTTCTACATCGTCAAGCCTGAGCCGGGCGTAAACACCATCCAGCTCTACGCCGAGCTGGACAGCCCAAGCCTTACCGGCGCCTACGCCTTCACCATCACGCCTGGCCCGGAGACGCTGATCGACGTCACCGCGCGGCTGAACTTCCGCAACGCCGTCGACCGTCTCGGCGTCGCGCCGCTGACCTCGATGTTCACCTTCGGCGAGAACGACCGGCGCAACCGCGACGATTTCCGCCCGGAAGTGCACGACAGCGATGGCCTGTCGATCCACCGGCGCAATGGCGAGCGCCTGTGGCGTCCGCTGAAGAACCCCGAATCCCTGGCACTGTCCTATTTCCAGGAAGCGTCGCCGGCGGCTTTCGGCCTGATGCAGCGCGACCGTGACTTCTCGCACTACGAGGACATCGAGTCGCGCTACGAGCTTCGCCCGTCGCTGATGATCGAGCCGCTCGGCGACTGGGGTCGCGGCATGGTCGAGCTGGTCGAGATTCCAACCAACTCCGAGATCAACGACAACATCGTCGCCTTCTGGGTGCCGGAGAAGAAGCCCGACGCCGGCAGCCAGTACGAATTCCGCTACCGCATGCGCTGGGGCAATGTCGTGGAGGAGGCCGCGGGCCTCGCGTATGTCGCCGGCACCTATGGTGGCGTCGGTGGCAACGCGGCCGACGAGACGCCGCCGAACACGCGACGCTTCGCGATCAACTTCATCAAGGGCACCATCGGCAACCTGCCGGCGGACGCCGTGCTGGACGCCATCATCGACACGCCGGACAATGCCAAGCTGGTGCACACGGCGCTCGATCGCCTGCCGGACGGCGGATGGCGCCTGTCGCTCGAGATTCAGAAGCTGAACTCCGCCCCGGTGGAACTGCGGGCGAAACTTTCGATGCTGCAGCGCATTGTCACTGAAACATGGCTCTATCAATGGACGGATGCCGTATGACCGTGTTCGCAACGCTCCCCGAGAAAACCGTACCGCTCGACCGTGTCGCGCCCTTGCCGCGTCAGCCGGTTCGCAGTCCCCGTACATCCGGCATGCTCCTTGGACGTCCCGATCTCTCGGATGAAGCGGTTCTGGCGGCGATCGCCGAGCGCCTGGTGTTCGAGGGTCGGGATCCGTCCCACGCCCCTGGTGTGCTGAAGGCAGCCATCGCGGGCAAGCCGCTCGCGCTCGCCATGCTGCGCAAGCTGGTCCTGCCGGCACCGCAATCGGCGCTGGTCATGCCGATCCAGTCGATCCTGCGGGAGCGTTCGCCCGAGCGGTCCGCCTCTCCCTGGTCGAAGCTCGTCTCGTTCGGGCGCTGATCAAGGTCGCCAGGCGCTGGCTCCGATAAGCGCCTGATCATTCTTCCCTCGCAGCGCCTCACCTGACGCCGGTTTTCGGTCGGGTGGCGCTGCGCACGCGAAATTGATAAAGCTACGCGAGACTTCGCACTTCCGGGCCAGGACGCCGTTCCTGGCGTCATGCTTCGTCCGACAATAGGCCGCCCTTTGATCGCCTTTCGCCGTTTCTGCTTCGCCGCCACCGCGGTGATCCTCGCGCTCATCGCCGGCGGACTGTTCGCGTCGATCGTCACCGCCAGCGGCACCAGCCGGCTGCAGGTGCTGCAGGTCTCGCTGCTGACCATCTGCTGCGTCTGGTTGGCCTGGGGTTTCAATACCGCCGTCACCGGCATCCTGTCGGGCATCGGCGAGCGCAAGTCGGTCTCCATTCCCTCGCGTTCCAGCCCCAACCGCACCGCCATCCTCGTCCCCGTCTACAACGAGGACCCGAAAGCGGTTTTCGGCCGGATCGCGGCGATGATGGAGGGCCTTCGGGCGATCAAGCGTCTCGACGGCTTCGACTTCCACGTCCTCAGCGATTCCACCAAGGCGGAGTTCGTCGAGGCGGAGCGCCGGGCAACCTTCGTGCTGGCCGCCGAGCTGGAAGTCGCGGGGCACCTCTACTACCGCAACCGCGTCAAGAACATCGGCCGCAAGGCCGGCAATGTCGGCGATTTCGTCACGACGTCGGGCGGCGCCTACGCCTACATGCTGGTGCTCGACGCCGACAGCCTCATGCGGCCGCAGACCATTCTCGAAATGGTCAACCGCATGGATGCCGATCCCGAGCTCGGCCTGCTGCAGACGCAGCCGCTGATCATCGGCCGCCGCACCCTGTTCGGGCGCGCGCTGCAGTTCTCGGCCGCGCTGTTCTCGCCGGTTTTCTCGCGCGGCATTGCCGCGCTGCAGGGCCGCGAGGGGCCGTTCTGGGGCCATAACGCGATGATCCGCGTCAAGGCCTTCGCTGACTGCTGCGGCTTGCCCTCGCTGCCGGGCAAGGCACCTTTCGGCGGCCACATCCTCAGCCACGACTTCGTCGAGGCGGCACTGCTCGCCCGCGGCGGCTACCGCGTCCGGCTGGATCCCGACCTCGAGGGTTCCTACGAGGAAGCCCCGTCCAACCTCATCGAATATGCCAAGCGGGACCGTCGCTGGTGCCAGGGCAACCTGCAGCACGGACGGCTGATCACGGCGCCACAGCTGAACCTCTGGAGCCGCATTGCGCTGGTCTGTGGCATCATGGCCTATGCCGCGTCGCCGATCTGGCTGATGTTCCTGATCGTCTCGCTGCTCGACCCGATCATCGCCGCCGAGCCGAACTATTTCCCCGCCGACTCGCTGTTCCCCGTCTTCCCGACGCCCGAGACCGGCAAGGCGCTTCTGCTCCTGTTCGGCATCTTCCTGCTTCTCCTCCTGCCGAAGACGCTGATCGCCTTTGCCAGCGCCTTCGGCTCCAAGCGCAAGTCGTTCGGCGGTGCCTGGCAGGTGCTGGCGGGTGCCACCGCCGAGCTCGCGATGACCTCGACGCTGGCGCCGATCATGATGATGTTCCAGTCGAAGGCCGTCGGCGAGATCCTGATCGGTGCCGACAGCGGCTGGCCGGCCACCGAGCGCGAAGACGGCAGCCTGCCGCTGCGCGATTCCTTCAAGGCCAGCTGGTACATGGTCATCGCCGGCACCGCGCTGCTTCTCGCGACCTTCTTCTACTCGCCGAACCTCTTCCTCTGGGTCTGCCCGATCGCCGTCCCGCTGATGTTCTCGCCGCTGCTCATCAGTCTGTCCGGCAATCCGCAGCTTGGCGATTTCGCGCGCCGCCACGGCCTCTTCGCCACGCCCTTCGAGCTCGACCCGGAGCCCGTCGTCCGCGCGTCCGAATCCTGGCGTCGCCGGCTGGAAAATATTCTCGACGGCCATGCTGTCGACAAGGAGACCCGCCAGGCTCCGGTCCTGGCTGCCAATCCGGCCTGATCGACGACGATCGTCACCGGCAGCGTGGCATCTCCACTATGCCGATAGCCTTCGGAGCCGAAGAACGCATGCCGTCAGAGACCGCCGTCCCGCCGCCGAAACCTGTCAGAGACCAGCGGGTCGACTTCTACCGCGGCATCGCGCTCGCGATGATCTTCGTCAACCACGTGCCCGGCAACATCTGGGAGAACTACACCTCCCGCAATTTCGGCTTCTCCGATTCCGCCGAGCTCTTCGTCTTCCTCGCCGGTTTCGCCTCGGCGTTCGCCTACGCCAAACCCTTCCTCGGCGGGGCGCGGCTGGTGACACTGCTGAAGGCCTGGCGGCGGGCGGGCGTCCTCTACCTCGTCCACATCATGCTGACGATGTTCGCCATCGGCCTGTTCTGCTGGGCGGCGCTCGCTTTCGGGCGCGGCGACATGCTGCTGCATTTTGGGCTCGAGACCTTCATCACCCGGCCGATCGAGGCGCTGGTCGGCGTCATTACGCTTTCGCACCAGCTCGGCTACGTGAACATCCTGCCGATGTATTCGGTGATCCTCCTAATGCTGCCGGTGCACCTTCTCCTGGTGAAGCTCGTCGGGCGGCACGGCATGCTGCTGGCGTCGGGCCTGTTCTGGCTGGTCACCGGGCTCTACCGGCTTGACATTCCGAACTTCCCCTATCCCGGCGGCTGGTTCTTCAACCCGCTGGCCTGGCAGTTCATCTTCGCCATCGGCCTGTGGTGCGGCCTGTCGAAACGGCAGCGGTCGCAGCCGGCGGTGCCATATAACGCCACTCTCTACACGCTCGCGATCGCCTATCTCGTCGGCGCCTACGTGTTCGTTGGCCTCGATGCCTGGGGCTCGGAGCGGCTGCTCGGCTGGCCGTTCCTGATCAGCTATTTCGACAAGACTTTCGTCACGCTGCCGCGGCTGCTGCATCTCCTGGCGATGATCTACGTCTTTGCGCACGCGCCGCTCACCTCGCCGCTGCAGCGGGTCGGCGCGAACAACCCCTTCACCCTTCTCGGACGTCATTCCCTACCGGTGTTTGCGCTGGGAACTGCGTTGTCGCTGATCGCGCAGATCGTGCATTTCGGCCGGCCCTCGACCTTCCTCTACGACTCGGTCCTGATCGGCGTGGGCTTGGCTCTGCACTTTGCCCTCGCCGCCTATCTCGACTGGTGGAAGCGCACCAAGCCAGCGCCGAAGGCGGCACCGCGTCCGGTTGTCGCAACGCCCGTCGCGTCGCCGTTTGTCGGGACCATTGCGCCGAAGCAAAGCGAGGCACTCGCGTCGACGCCGACGGCCTAAGCAACATCAAATAAAACCGCTGATATGTGTCGTGCCGCTTCGCTGCGACTTGCCGGCACTGGCCTGCTGCTATTCATCAGCCCTTCGTACGATTGCGGCTGACGGCAAAAGCGTTAAGCGTGCAACCGAACTCTGGGAGGAAACGCGGTGGCGACGACAAGCAATGACATGGGGCGAGGCGGCTGGCTGTCGCGGTCCCGCACGGTGGCCGAGCCCGGCTTCAACCGCTGGCTGGTGCCCCCGGCCGCGCTCTGCGTGCATCTGTGCATCGGCCAAGCCTACGCCTTCTCGGTGTTCAACAAGCCGTTGTCGCTGCTGATCGGCGGTACCGAGCCCGCCGTCGGGCAAGACTGGACGATCCCCTCGCTCGGGTGGATCTTCTCGATCGCCATCGTCTTCCTTGGCCTGTCGGCGGCGTTCGGCGGCGCATGGGTCGAGCGGGTCGGGCCGCGTAGGACCATGGCGACGGCCGCCTGCTTCTTCGGCGGCGGCTTCCTCGTCGCCGCGCTCGGCATCTCCACCCACCAGCTCTGGCTGGTCTATCTCGGCTATGGTGTGCTCGGCGGCTGCGGCCTCGGCCTCGGCTACATCTCGCCGGTCAAGACGCTGATGACCTGGTTCCCGGACCGGCCGGGCATGGCCACCGGCATGGCGATCATGGGCTTTGGCGGCGGCGCCTTCATCGCCTCGCCGCTCTCGGTCTACCTGATGAGCCAGTTCAGCGTCGCCGGCACCTTCGTCGCGATGGGCCTGATCTACTTCGTCTACATGATGGTCGGCGCGACCCTGGTGCGCGTGCCGCGCGAGGGCTGGCTGCCGGAAGGCTATGTGCCCGCGACGAAGTCGAGCGGCCTCGTCACCTCCGCCAATGTCCATGTCGACGAGGCGTTGAAGACGCCGCAGTTCTGGCTGCTCTGGGGCGTGCTCTGCCTCAACGTCACCGCCGGCATCGGCGTGCTCGGCCAGGCCTCGCTGATGAGTCAGGAAATGTTCCCGGGTATCATCACCCCCGCCGCGGCCGCCGGCTTCGTCGGTCTGCTCAGCCTGTTCAACATGGCCGGGCGATTCTTCTGGGCCTCGACCTCGGACTATATCGGCCGGCGCAACACCTACATGATCTTCTTCGCCCTCGGCGTGGTGATCTACGCGCTGGTGCCGACCGCCGGTCAGATGGGCTCGATCGTCCTGTTCGTGCTGCTCTACGCCATCATCCTGTCGATGTACGGCGGCGGCTTCGCCACCATCCCGGCCTATCTCCGCGACGTGTTCGGCACCAAATATGCCGGCGCGATCCACGGGCGGCTCCTCACCGCCTGGTCGGTGGCGGGCGTCGCCGGGCCGGTGCTCGTCAACTACATCCGCGAGTACCAGATCGCCAACGGCGTGGCGAAGGCCGACGCCTATACGGTGACGATGTACATCATGGCCGGCCTGCTGGCGGTCGGCTTCCTCCTGAACTTCATGATGAAGCCGGTCGCCGCCAAGCACCACCTGCCGGCCGATCCCCGTCCGCTGGCCGCCTGAGGAGAGAGCGATGAACGAGAAAATCACCACCAGCCCGATCCTCGTGGCGCTCGCCTGGATCTTCGTCGGCCTGCCGCTCGCCTGGGGCGTCGTGATGACGCTGAAAAGCGCGATGGCGCTTTTCGCCTGAAACAACAACGCCCGCGCCGGGGAAGGCGCGGGCGTCTGTCAGACTAGGGAAAGGCCGGATGCCGCAGGGCGTCCGGCCTTTCTGCGTTGGACTACTTGCCGGTGGGGGCCTTGATCTCGGGATAGGTCTTGCGGTTGCGCAGGGCCTCCTCGATCTCGTCCTGCTGGACGCGCTGGGCGCCTTGGTCCTTCATCCGGTCCTCGTCGTCCGGCTGGTCCTGCTGGTTGTCGAATTCATCGGTGGGAATGCGGCTCATGGTGATCTCTCCTCTATGCCGATGACATAGGGCCCTCCCGCCGGGTGTCACGGGTGGGCGGGATAGAGAAGGCGCCTGGCAGGGGCGGATCGCCCGGATCGCTTTGGCTTCCGCTCGGCTTTGCCCGCTGGTACGACGTCGGGGCCGAAGCATTCATCCGGAGGAAACATGCTGAAGACGATACCGCCGATCATCGGCAGCGAACTGCTGGCGATCCTTGCCGAGATGGGCCATGGCGACGAACTGGTGCTCGCCGATCGCAATTTCCCGGCCGTCTCGACCGCGAGGGCCACCGTCAGCGGCAAGCTGGTGCAGCTGGCCGGAGTCGACACGACGGAGGCGGCCCGCGCGATCCTGACGCTGCTGCCGCTCGACAGCTTCGTCGATCAGCCGGTGCGGCGCATGGCGGTCGTCGGCGACCACGAGGCGGTGCTCGATGTGCACGCCGACATGCAGGCGGTGGTCGATGCCGCCGAGGGCAAGAGCATCGGGATCGAGAAGGTCGAGCGCTTCGCCTTTTACGAGGCGGCGCGCCGCGCCTATGCGGTGGTGCAGACCACGGAGTCGCGGCCCTATGGCTGCTTTCTCCTGAAGAAGGGCGTCGTCTTCGACTGAAGCCCCGCCGTTCAGGCGCTCAGACGAGGTCCCACACGAACTGCAGCGCCACGGCGAGGAGGAAGATGCCGAAGGCCAGCTGAAGGCGGCGCTTCGACAGGCGGTGCGCCAGCCGCGCGCCGATCGGGGCGACGAGCATGGCCGCCGGCGCCACGATCAGCGTCGCGGCGAGACTGACATAGCCGAGGCTGAAGGCGGGCAGGCGCGGATCGCCCCAGCCCGCGACGCCATAGGAGACGAGGCCGGGGATGGCGATGATGACGCCGACGCCGGCGGAGGTCGCCACCGCCTGGTGCATCGAACGGCCCCAGGCGGTCATGAAGGTGTTGTTGAGGACGCCGCCGCCGATCCCCATCAGCGCCGACAGGAGCCCGATGAGGAAGCCGGCGAGCGAGCGCCCGGCAAGGCCCGGCAGGTCGGTGCCGAAATTCAGCGGCAGCCGGCCGATGATCATCTTCAGCGCCAGCACGAAGGCGATGGCGGCAAAGATCCCCTTCAGCGCGGCGGTGGAGGAATAGGCCGCGACCACCGTGCCGGCGATGACGCCGAGCGGCACTGCCACCACCCATTCGCGCAGCAGCGCCATGTCGACCATGCCGGGATGGCGCCGGTGCGCGGCGAGCGAGCGCAGCGCCGTCGGCACGATGATCGCCAGCGAGGTGGCAATCGAGAGGTGCATGGTGATCGCCGGGTCGACGCCGAGCAAGGTGAAGGTGTGGTAGAGCACCGGCACGAAGATCGCCCCGCCGCCGACGCCGAACAGCCCGGCGAGCAGCCCGCCGAGCACGCTGGCGGCAAGGAGGGTGAGGAGCATGGGGACGAGGAGGGCGATGTCGGGCATCCCTGCTCTTACGGGCCCGCACCCCCGCCGGCAATGCCGTATCGTAAGCATGGGGCCGACGCGCCTCTGCGGCCAGGTCGCCGGCGTTGGGACCGGGCCGGGGCGAAGCTGTCCCGGTGCCCTCGATCGCCCGTTGGCGGTTGATCCGCTCCGGCCTAGCCGTGGTTGATCATGACGTGGCGGACGACCGTGTAGTCCTCGAGGGCGTATTGCGACATGTCCTTGCCGTAGCCCGAGCGCTTCAGGCCGCCATGCGGCATCTCGTTGACCAGCATGAAATGGGTGTTCACCCAGGTGCAGCCGTAGCGCAGCCGCGCCGCCGTCGCCATCGCGCGCGACACATCCTTGGTCCAGACCGAGGAGGCGAGCCCGTAGTCGGAATCGTTCGCCCAGGCGACGGCATCGTCGGTGTCGGAAAAGCGGGTGACCGAGACCACCGGGCCGAATACCTCGCGCCGGACGATCTCGTCGTCCTGCAAGGCGCCGGCGATCACCGTCGGCTGGAAGTAGAAGCCGCGATCGCCCGAGACCTTGCCGCCGGCGGTGACCTCGACGTGCTTCAATTCCGTGGCGCGGTCGACGAAGCCGCTGACACGGTCGCGCTGGCGGCCGGAGATCAGCGGGCCGATCTCGTTCTCCGTGTCGTCGGCGAGGTCGTAGCGGATGCCGTTGACCGCCGAGGACAGGTCGGCGACGAGGTTGTCGTAGATCTTCCCGCCGGCATAGATGCGGCAGGCGGCGGTGCAGTCCTGGCCGGCATTGTAGAAGCCGAAGGCGCGCAGGCCCTCGACCACGGCGGACAGGTCGGCGTCGTCGTAGACGATGACCGGCGCCTTGCCGCCGAGTTCCAGATGCGTGCGCTTGACCGTGGTGGCGGCCGCCTGCAGCACCTTCTGCCCGGTGCCGACATCGCCGGTGATCGAGACCATGTCGATGCCGGGATGGTGGATCAGCGCATTGCCGACGCTCGCGCCGCGGCCGAGGATGACGTTGACGACGCCCTCCGGCAGGATGTCCGCGAGAAGGCGCGCGAACTTCAGCGCGGTCAGCGGCGTCTGCTCGGAGGGTTTGAACACCACGGTGTTGCCCCCCGCGATCGCCGGCGCGAGCTTCCAGGCCATCATCATCAGCGGGTAGTTCCACGGCGCGATCGAGCCGACCACGCCGACGGGATCGCGCCGGATCATCGAGGTATGGCCGGGCAGGTACTCGCCCGCGACCTGGCCCGGCAGCGTGCGCACCGCCCCGGCGAAGAAGCGGTAGCAGTCGGCGATGGCCGGGATCTCGTCGTTGAGGACGGCGTTGATCGGCTTGCCGCAGTTCAGCGATTCCAGCGCGGCAAAGCCCGCCGCGTCCGCCTCGATCGCATCGGCGATCTTCAGCAGATAGCCTGCGCGCTGGGCGGGCGTCGTGCGCGACCAGGTCTCGAACGCCGTCTTCGCCGCCGCTACCGCCGCGTCCACCTGCGCGGCGGAGGCTTCCGCAAGGGTGAGGACGGTCTCGCCGGTGCGCGGGTTGAGGACGGCCTCCTCGGTCTCCGTGCCGGCGGTGAAGGCCGAGCCGATCAGCATCTCGGTGTCCATGAGAGTCTCCGTTATTTGCCGGCGCCGGCGACGCTGTCGCCATCGCGGGTGAGGTAGAAGGCGGCGAGGATCGGCAGGAAGGTGACGAGCACCACGACCAGCGCGACGACGTTGGTCACCGGGCGCTGCCGCGGCCGGATCAGCTCCTCCAGCATCCACAGCGGCAAGGTCTGCTGCTGGCCGGCGGTGAAGGTGGTGACGATCACCTCGTCGAAGGACAGCGCGAAGGCGAGCATGCCGCCGGCGAGCAGCGCCGTGCCGATGTTCGGCAGCACCACGTGCCGGAAGGTCTGGAAGCCGTCGGCGCCAAGGTCCATCGACGCCTCGATCAGCGAGCCCGACAGCCGCCGGAACCGCGCCACCGCATTGTTGTAGACCACCACCACGCAGAAGGTCGCGTGGCCGAGCACGATCGTCCAGAACGAGAAGGGGATGTCGGCGATCGAGAAGGCCGAGCGCAGCGCGATGCCGGTGATGATGCCGGGCAGCGCGATCGGCAGGATGACGAGGAGCGAGATCGTCTCGCGGCCGAAGAATTTCTTCTGGCTGACGGCGGCAGCGCAGAGCGTGCCGAGCACCAGCGCGATGGCAGTCGAGACGGAAGCCACCTGCACCGAAAGCTTCAGCGCGGCCCAGACGTCCGGACGGTCCCAGGTCACCGCGAACCATTTCAGCGTCAGGCCCGGCGGCGGCCAGACGAAGCTCTTCTCCTCGGTGGTGAAGGCGTAGACGAAGATGATCGCCAGCGGCGCCAAGAGGAAGACGAGGCCGGCGCCGGCGGCCAGCTTCAGGCCGAGCGGGGCTGGGGCGGCATCAGAGCGCATCGAACGCCCCCTGGCGCTTCGCCATCCAGAGATAGAGCCCCATGATGACGATCGGCACCACGGTGAAGGCGGCCGCCAGCGGGATGTTTCCGGCGGTGCCTTGCTGGGTGTAGACGGCCTGGCCGATGAACAGGCGGGACGAGCCGACGATCTGCGGGATGATGTAGTCGCCGAGGGTCAGCGAGAAGGTGAAGATCGAGCCGGCGATGATGCCCGGCAGCGCCAGTGGGAAGATCACGTGCCGGAACGTCTCGGACGGCGTCGCGCCAAGGTCCGCGGAGGCGTCGGTGAGGTTCACCGGCACCCGCTCGAGCGCGGCCTGCGTCGGCAGGATCATGTAGGGCAGCCAGATGTAGACGAAGACGAGGAAGGTGCCGATGTAGCTGACCGACAGCGAGTTGCCGCCGATGCCGGGGATGCCCAGCACCGCGTCCAGCACCGGCGTCAGGTGGAGCGTCTGGAACAGCCAGGTGAGGATGCCCTCCTTGGCGAGGATCAGCTTCCAGGCATAGACCTTGACGAGGTAGCTCGACCACAGCGGCAGCATCACGCAGAGGTAGAACAGCGCCTTCCAGGCGCCCTTCGCATGGCGCGCGGCGACATAGGCGATGGGGAAGGCGATGATGCCGGCGGCGAGCGTCACCGCGGCCGCCATCACCACGGTGCGCAGGATGATCGCAAAGTTCGCCGGCTGCAGCAGCGCCGCATAGGTCGAGAGCGTGAACTCCTCGACGATGACGCCGGAAAAGTCGTCGAGCGAATAGAAGCTCTGGACCAGCAGCGCGGCGAGCGAGCCGAGATAGACGAGGCCGAGCCAGAGCACCGGCGGCGCGAGCAGCAGCACGACCAGAAGGTTCGGCCGGCGCCAGAGGAGGTCCGACAGCCGCCCGGCGAGTCCCGGCCGCCGCGGCAGGACGACGGCGCTCACGCCGGCTCCATCAGGTGCAGCGCTTCGGGTGAAAAGCTGATGGCGATCGGCTCCCCAATGGCTGGAATGACTGTTCCCGCCGGGACGACGGCATGGAGGCGGAGGTCGCCGAGGTCGATGCCGAGCCGCGTGGTGGCGCCGAGATAGCTGGTCGAGGCGAGCCGCCCGGTGAGGTGATCAGGCGCAATGCCCGGCGCCACCAGCCGCACCGCCTCCGGCCGCAGGCTGGCCCAGCGCGCCTCGAAGCCGACGCGGCCGGCAAATTCCGGCGGCAGGACGTTGGACGAGCCGACGAAGTCGGCGACGAAGTGGTTCACGGGCCGCCGGTAGATTGCCTCGGGGGCGCCCACCTGCATCACCCGGCCCTCGCTGAACACCGCCACCCGGTCGGCCATCGACAGCGCCTCGCCTTGGTCGTGGGTGACGAAGATGAAGGTAATGCCAAGCGTCTGCTGCAGGCTTTTCAGCTCCTCCTGCATGCTCTCGCGCAGCTTCAGGTCGAGCGCGCCGAGCGGCTCGTCGAGCAGCAGCACTTTCGGCCGGTTGATGATGGCGCGGGCGAGCGCGACGCGCTGGCGCTGTCCACCGGAGAGCTGGCCGGGCTTGCGCTCGCCATAGCCGGCAAGCTTCACGAGGTCGAGCGCGGCGTCGGCTTGAGCGCGACGCTCGCGCTTTTCGACCTTCCGCAGCATCAGGGAGTAGGCGACGTTGTCGCGGACGTTCAGATGCGGAAACAGCGCATAGTCCTGGAAGACCGTGTTCACCGCCCGCCGGTAAGGCGGCACGCCCGTGACGTCCTCGCCGAAGATCGCGACCGCGCCCGCGCTCGGCTGCTCGAAGCCGGCGATCACCCGGAGGCACGTCGTCTTGCCGGAGCCGGATGGCCCCAGCATCGCGAAGAACTCGCCCGGCACGATGTCGAGATCAACCCCATCCATCGCGCGGACGGCGCCGAAATGGCGGGAGACGGCGCGGAGCGAGACGGCTGGGGTCATGGGGGCCTTGGATGGGAGGTCAGCGGGAAGGCGAAGGAAAGCAAGGGATGCCCACGCCTGCGGTTCGTCATCCCGGGCTTGGCCCGGGATCCCTTTTGAAGGGGGGCAGAGATGCCAGCCTTTCAGCTTCGTCATCCCGGACTTGATCCGGGATCCATTCCTCAGCGCTAGAGTATCAATCCGGTGCAGAACACCGGGGATGTCGACCCGGCCAAACTCGTTCGACGGCTTGGCATGGATCCCGGATCAAGTCCGGGATGAAGAAATTTCAGCGTTGCAGCCAGACAGCCGAGAAACCGGACAGCGCGCGCTGTCCAGTTACCGCCGTCAGCCGCCCATCACCGCGATGTAGTCCGACACCCAGCGCGAGTACGGCACGCATTCCCCTTGCGCGCATTTCGCCGTCGGGGTGCGCCAGAAGCGGATCTTGTCGAAATTGTCGAAGCCGTTGGTCTTGCAGCCTTCCGCGCCGAGGAGGTCGCTCGCCTTGCAGGCGTCGGGCACGGCCGGCACCGAGCCGAACCAGGCGGCGACGTCGCCCTGCACCTTCGGGTCGATCGAGTGCTCCAGCCATTGATAGGCGCAGTTGGGGTGCTCCGCGCCGCTCGCCAGCATGGTCGTGTCGGCCCAGCCGGTCGCGCCTTCCGCAGGGATCGTCGAGGCGATTTTCTGCTTGTCGGCGGTGAGCGTGTTGACCTGGAACGGCCAGGAGCCGGAGGCGACGACGCCCTCGGTCTTGAAGTCGTCGACCTGCACGGCCGCATCGTGCCAATAGCGGCCGACGAGCGCGCGCTGGCCCTTCAGGAGCTCGAGCGCCGCGGCATACTGCTCCTCGCTGAGGGCATAGGGATCGGTGATCTTCAGCTCCGGCTTCGTCGCCATCAGGTAGGTCGCGGCGTCGGCGATGTAGATCGCGCCGTCATAGGCCTGGACGCGCCCGGCATTGGTCTTGCCGTCCGGCAGGTCCATCTTCTCGAACACGACGTTCCAGCTGGTCGGCGCCGTCTTGAACACCTCGGTATTGTACATCAGGACGTTCGGCCCCCACTGGTAGGGCACGCCGTAATGCTTTCCGTCGACGGTGAACCAGGCCGCATCCTTCAGCCGCGGATCGACCTTCGACCAGCTGGGGATGAGGTCGGTGTTCACCGGCTGCACCTTCTTGCCGGCGACAAGCCGCAGCGAGGCGTCGCCCGAGGCGGTGACGAGGTCGAAGCCGCCCTGGTTCATCAGCGTCACCATCTCGTCGGAGGTGGCGGCAGTCTTGACGCTGACCTTGCAGCCCGTCTCCTTCTCGAAGCCGGTGACCCAGTCATAGCCCTTGTCGGTCTCGCCGCGCTCGATGTAGCCGGGCCAGGCGACGATGCGCACTTCGCCCTCGCCGTCGCCGACGGCGGTCATCGCGGTCTGCGCGACGGCCTGGCCGGCGAAGGCAGCGGCCATGAGGCCCACGGTACAGGTCCTGAGAATCGACGCCATGTTGCCATCCCTCTTCTGCCTCGCCACCGCGGGCCTTGCGGAGACGAGCTTATCGCGCCGCCGAGCCAGCGCAATCGGGGTGCTTCAAAAATCCGCGAGGGGAAATGAAGCGCGGCTACCTCTTGTATTGCCGCGCCCATTCCGCCGGTGGCGCCGGACGCGGCAGCGCCAGGCCCTGCTTCTGGCAATTGGCGAGAAGGCCGGCGACGACCTCGGAGTCGAGCGTCGCTGCGCGGGCGTCACCGGTCTCGAAGGCGGTGCGGTCGCGGTCGGCGACGTCGCATTCGGCCTGCGTCACCTGGCTGGCGACGTTCTCGACCTGCTGCACCGCCGTGCCCTCGCTGTAGAGCGCGCGGCCGATGAGAGCGGCGGCGGCAAGGCAGGCCAAGGCGATGAGGATCTTCGTCGAGCGTTTCAAGGGGGCGGCTCCATCAGGCGGAAGAGGGCGGTCGGGCGAGCAACCAGCGGGAACGGGTTGGGTTGCCTGACAGGCGCAGAGGCATTGCAGCTTGTCCAGCACCAGCACCAGCACCAGGGAGGGAACCAGAACCAGCGCTACCGCCAGCGAGGGGGCGGGCAACGCAGAACACCCTTCGACGAATGGGGCGGTCGATTGCGCTCCCAGACCGCGCTAGGCTCGCCGTCCCGGCGACGACCGGCGCAAAGATAGACGATCTGGGAGAGACGAAAATGAAGCGGAGATCCTTTCTGGCGCTGGCCGCCGCCCTGTCCCTGACGGGCAGCGCCTTGGCGCAGGACGCCTATCCCGACAAGCCGATCCGGCTCGTCGTGCCGTTCGCCGCCGGCGGCTCGACCGACCTCGTCGCCCGCGTGGTGGCGCAGGCGATGGGCGAGCGGCTGGGGCAGCAAATGGTGATCGAGAACCGCGGCGGGGCCGGCGGCAATCTCGGCGCGACTGCGGTCGCCGAGGCCGATCCCGACGGCTACACCATCCTGATGGGCACGATCGCCACGCACGCGCTCTCGGCCTCGCTCTATGCCGTCCCGCCCTTCGATCCGGAGAAGGACTTTGCCCCGGTCGTGCTGCTGGTCACCGTGCCGAACGTCCTCACCGTCAACAAGGACTACCCGGCCAAGACCGTGCAGGAGCTGATCGCGCGGCTGAAGGAGAAGCCCGGCGAGGAGGTCTATTCCTCCTCCGGCAACGGCACGCCGCTGCATCTTTCCGGCCAGCTGTTCATGTCGATGACGGGAACCGAGATGGTGCACGTGCCCTACAAGGGCTCCGGCCCAGCGCTGGTCGACGCGATCTCGGGGGACGTCCCGATCAACTTCGACAACCTGCCGTCCTCGACCGGCTTCATCAAGTCCGGTGCGCTGCGGGCGCTGGCGGTGACCACCAAGCAGCGCGCGGCGATCTTCCCGGACGTGCCGACGATGGAGGAAGCGGGCGTGCCGGGCTACGAGACCAATACCTGGAACGCGCTCTTCGCCCCCGCCGGCACCCCGCCCGAGGCGGTCGCGGCGCTCAACGCGGCGGCGAACGCGGTGCTGGCCGACCCGGCGGTGAAGGAGAAGCTCGCCAATGTCGGCGCCGAGACGGTCGGCGGCACCCCCGAACAGCTCGCCGCCCACGTAAAATCGGAAATCGCCCGCTGGCGCCCGGTGATCAAGGCCGCCAACGTCCAGATGGACTGAGGCAAATCGCGGATGGGTCCGGGAGCGCGCGGCGCCTTCGGACCCGACCGAATGGCAGAAGTCGAGCAGGATAGATCAAGGTAATGGCGGAGAGAGGGGGATTCAATCCCACCGAAGCCCTGTCACCGAAAGCCCAGCAACGCTGGGGTTGCGGCAGATCGCCCAGCATCGGTGTATCGCGGCATGTATGGCAAGATGTATGGCAGCCTTGGCCGCCGGCCGAGTGGCGAGACTAGTCCGAAATCGGCCGGCGCAGAAGCCAAATATCGTCGATCTGACGGACAATTCCCGACTACCGAGCTTCGGCGAGTAGGCTTGTCGGCGGTCCCTGTCGGATGATCGTCGCTGGCACGTGAAACGATAGACCGCCGGCCGTCGGCTTGCCGGGCTGGATCAAGAATTGCCGCTCGCGCACCTCCCGCTGCAGCGGCGCGATCCACCGTTGCCACGGATTGCACTCGTAGAGCAGCGTCGCCTTGTAGCGCGCCGGCCCGGGCACGGCGCCGAGCGGTACCGGGATCGAGATCGTGAACTCGTCGCTGCCGGCGTTGATCCAGCGCTGGTCCGGCGCGATCGTGTGCATGCCGCCGGCGCTGTCGATGATGAAGCGGTAGCCCTGCAGCCGGCAGGACCTGTTCCACTTCACCTTGTAATGCACCTGGAACACCTCGCCCTGACGAACGACGGGCGTGGTGACCTCGGCAATGCTGTCGACCACCGTGCGGGTGTCGAGCAGCGACCAGTACAGGCAGGGCATCGCGACAACGGCCACGAAGGCGTAAGCGACCAAGTCGGCAATCGACTTCGGCCGCAGCGCGCGGATGAGCTTCCACAGCATCAGCATCAGGTTCTCCCTATGAATTCGCGAAAGGCGACGGCGATCACTCCGAGAGCGGAGATTAGGGCTGCCGCCTTCAACACCGCAGCGCCGACCAGCTTCATGCTGGTTCGGACCTGCACGAACTGCGAAAGCTCCGACTGGATGGTCAGCAGTTCCCGCAGCTTGTCGAGGTTGCCGTCTTTGACGAGAAGCTTGGTCACTTCCATCGCCTGGTCGCGGTCCTTCTGCGGGAGCCGCAACCAGTCTTCGATGCCCCGCCGGTCGGCTTCGTCCATCGTCATTGTCACTGCGCGGCTTTGGCCGCGGTCTTGGTTTTCGGACAAAGCCCCCTCCGGTTTTAGAAATGCGTTGCAGCGCCTAGCGCTCGCCGGCCCCTTGCCGAGCGAGCGCCGAGGCGGTGGCGGATAGTGCGAGGTGCCGGTCTCGGCAGGCGCCGAGCGACTGGCGGTCCTGCGCCCAGAGACGCGCGGCCTCTGTCATCGCGAGATCCCGATCCGGGATGTCCGCGACGTCAGTGCATGGAAGGGTCAGCACCTGCGGAATGCTGGCGAGCCGTGGCGCGACCGACATCGTCGAGGTGTTTTGACACGCCGCGAGGAATGAGCACGCGGCAAGCATCAGGGCGGGACGTCTGGACAGCATTCTGCTGCTCCTCTTGCAGGGCCTGCTCGAGCGCGGCGATCTGGCCGGCCCGGGCGCCTTCTCTCTCGTGGAAATCACGTTCGATGCCGTCGATCGCCGCCTGTGCTGCGGCACGGTCGCTTTCAGCCTTGGCCTCGGCGCTGCGCTGCCGCTCCTGCCAGACGACGCGCTCTTCCGTCTGGCCAGCCTGGTGTGCGGCGGGCAGGGTGACGAGCTCCGTGTAGGCGAAGGTCACTGCCCAGCTGATCAGCACTCCAGCGGCGAACGCGGCCACCGCTTTTACGGTCGACGGCAGGGCTGTGAGCAACGTCAGCATCAGAGACCCGACACGCAGAGCTCGGCTTCGCCGATACGCTGCGCATCGCCCATCTCGCGGCGTTTCACGAGGCCGTTGACGATCTGCCCGCCGGCCTTGTTCCAAGCGGTCTGCGCCTCGCAGGCCTCGCGGTACCGGCCGGCAGCGGCCAGCGCCGCTGCACGCGAGCCGACCATGCCGCCGACGCCGAAATTGTAGGCGCCGGAGATCTGCGCTGCCTGGACAGATGCAGGGAAGGAGGTGAAGCCCCGGATCCTCGTCGTCAGCGGGAGGTAATAGTCTGCGTAGACCCGCTTCTGCAGCATCGCCTCGCACTGCATTTTCGTGAAGGTCATGCCGGCGGTCACCGGCCGGCCGTTGATCCGGGTCTCGCCGTAGCAGATGTCCCAGATCTTCGCGTACGGGTCCCAGTGGGATTTCAGGACGAGGCCTTCCCAAGGCTTGATGAGGTGGTTGACGGCCAGAACGACGGGCGCTGGCGTGCCGCCCGTGACGGCCACGCCGCCTGCAAGGAAGGCGCCGATGATGGCCGCGATCGCCGCTTTGCCGCGCTTGCTGCTGGTGATTTTATTGATCGGCATCGGTGCCTCCAGTGTCGGGGATGTTGGATTGCGCCATGAGGCGAGCGACGGGCGCCGCGGCCGCGGTGATGACGGACAGAGCGGCGAAGACACGGGGTGGGATGTCGAACAGGCCGTCGATCAGCGGCAGCGCTACTTCGAGGCCAGCGAACAGGCCGGTCAGCAGCATCAGCCGGATCGACCAGGCGTGCTGAAGCACCCGGCGCCAGTCGGGGACGAGGTTCATGAGGTATCTCCGGACATGAAAAAGCCCGCCGGTAAGGGCGGGCTGTGGTGGAAGAAGGGGATGCGTGGGAGGGCGGCCTAGATCGCGATCAGGCGGCGATGCCCCATTTCTTCATCTGGTACTGGGTGATCTTCTCTTGCTCGATCGCAGTCCGAGGGACCGGGAATGCGATGACCTCGCAGACAGGCCCCTTCCATGCACGCGCGGCAGAGGCGTCTTGATTAAGCAGGCACCGCGGGACCGTCGTATTCGACGCGGTGTTCGTCATGCGCAGAGCCGACAGAGGCAGTGGCAGGACGGTGGCGCTAGATCCGCCGCCGTTCTTCGCGCTTGTGGTCGAGAAAGCGCCGCTGCCGATCCACGATGCAGTGTTCAAGTTGCCGAGCATGCGCGGCGCACCGGCTGACCCGGGCGGGCTTCCGAACAGCCCTTGATAGCCATCGTGACCAGTGCCCCAGCCGTTGGCGATCGAGAATGTCGTCTCGACGCCGGTCATCCCCATCGCGACGATGTAGACCTCCTGCATCGCCAAGGTAGTTCCGCCCCCGGGGGTACCGTCCGGGTTCAGGGTGCCGGTCACCAAGACCGAGTTACGGTCTGTGGCTGATACCGATGGCTTCCCGCCCGCCAGCGGATCAGAGGCTTTGTAGGTGGCGCGCTTTGTTATGCTGAGGTCGGACGTGACGATGTGCTTGGCGTTGCCGCTCTTATCGAACCATTGCCGAACCTTCGAGACGCCAGCATCGTCGACAAGCTCGAACGACGCCGGGTCCATGGCGTCGAGCCACCACGAAGGCGCCTTCGTCAGAAGGTTGTCGGCCGAGACCGGCGGGACGTAGGCGGTCACGCCCCACTTCGCCGCAAGATACGACTCAACCAGATCGGCTTCGCGGAAAGTCAGTTCGCGCTTGAAGATCAGGATCTCCGCGATCAACCCAGTGAAGGCGCGATAGGTGGAGCCCTGGCTGCCGATCGATAGGAACTCGGCATTAACGTCTGAGAGGCCGCCGTTCTGGTTACCGAAGACGTTCGCGCTGTCGATCTTCTGCCTGTAGGCGACGGAGTTGCGGACCGCACGCGCAATGTGCGGCTGAAGGTCCGCTGTAAGGCCTTGGGTGTGCTCTCCGGTGTACGGCGAGACGCCAGCGTTTCGATGCCGCCACGTCAGGTTGCTCGCCGTGGACAGCAGCGAAAGGCCATCGCCAGTCGTGCCGCAAATCAGCATGCCGTCGCCGGAAGTGGTGTCCCGCTGGTAGACGACGAACACAGTACTGTCTCCGATCCCCCAGCCCGCGCCTGCGCTGTTGTCAGCCTGCATGCGGTCGCCGCCGGTGGCCGCGTTGAAGGAGATGGCGTTCTTCCCGTTCATCTGGCGGGTGCCGGTCTTCGGTTGCCCGAAGCCGATTGTCATGTGCCGGCCGCCGCCGCTCTTATCGGCGATGCGCTGGGCGTTGTTGCCGGAATCGGTCGTGATGCTGGAGGTGTCGGCCGCATCCCACCAGGCATACGGCGAAAGCGTGAGGGGGTCGAAGCCTGGAGTGACGACGGGCGCCGCCCACTCGGGCGACGTCCCCTTGTATCGGCCCACCAGGTCGGGGCCGAGGTATAGCTCGGCCAGTGGGCGACCCAGTAGGAAGTTCGCCATCAGCCGATGACCACGACGCGATACTGGTTGGCGCTCGACGCCGCCGCGAAGTTGATGCGGACCGTCGTCGTGCTGATGCGCGTGACGTCGGCGATGATCTCCTTGCCGGTCGCGACGGCGATGATCTGGACGATGACGTCGATGGTCCCGAAGTTGTGGACGACGTCGAACTGGGTCGCCGACCCATCACCGATGACGCCGTTGCCGCGCTTCACGGCGAAGGCCGAGTTCTTCAGCGTCACAGGGGTGATGGCCAGGATGCCGCTCGTGCCGGCGTCGGCCTCGGCCTGCGTCGCGATCTCGATCACGCCAGGGACTGTGTCGCTGGCCGGCGCCGCCGCGGTACCAAAGGCGCCGAAGACGACGTTGCCGGTCTCGATCACGAAGTTGACCGTCGACTGCCGGAAGGTTGATCCGAGAGAGGTGCCCTCCTCCACTGAAACGGTGGCGGCTTCAAGCTCGGCTGCGGTTGATGCGTCCGGCGCGCGGGTCATGGCCGCGGCCGCGCCGTTCCAGAGGTAGATGCCGTTCTGGGATGGCGTCGTCTGGGAGCGGACCAACACGCGATCGCCTGAGGCCATGATGACGCCGTCGATCGTTGCGCCCGGGGCGGACAGCGAGATGTTGGCTTGCGTCGCAACGCGGACGCTGTCCTTCCATGCGAGGCCTTCCACGAGGGAGTTGACCTGCGCCAGCGTGGCCGGCTCCTGATCGCTGATCGCGTTGGGCAGTCCGGTGATCCGGGCAACGCCCTTCATGTCGATGCCGGTCAGAATTTCCATGGTGATTCCTTAGACGAGGTGCGCCGTGCCGGCGACGGGGGTGAGGAAGGTGATGGTCAGCACGTTCACTGACAGGTGCAGAACCTCGCCGAGCATGACCGCACCACCGAGGGTGAAGGTCGAGACGCTCGGGCGGTGGCCGAAGTTGTGGGCAATCGTCCAGACCGGCGCAGGTGAGGGCTGGTCATGCTGGTATGACTGACCTGCCGGCCCTCGCTCGCCGACATCGCCTCGAATGCCGGCCATCAGAGTGACCTTGACCGCCGGCGCTCCGGAAGGGCCGATCGACAGTTTGATTGGCGCGCCGCCTGACGCCAGCAGAGGAGCTTCGGCACCCAGCGGATTGATGATCGTGGTCTTCACCTCGATCGGTGGCATCGGAGCAAAGACGCCGGCTGCACCACCGCGCTGCAGACCGATCTGCCACTCGTAATTGCCGGCAGGCCAATCTCGGGTCTTCTCGCCGCCAATGCGGATGGCGGCGATGCCTTCGTCGTCGGGCTCGCCGCGGAAGACTTCGACCGCGCGTGCACCCGTGAAAGCGCGCCGCATGGTCACGATGACGACGTCATCCGGCTCGACGCCTTGGAAGAGGATGTCCTGCGCCCAGCCGATCCCGGCATAGAGGGGATTTCGCCAGTTGGTCATCGGTGCTCCGGAAATGAAAAACCCGGCGCTATGGCCGGGCTTGGGTCGATGTGCTGATCGGTCAGCGATGTCCGGCGTCAGTGCCGGCGCTCTACGTAGGGGGTAAGTCGCACGCCTCGAAAAACTGCTTCACAGGCTTCGAAGATCCCTGCGCAGGAATTATCTGGTTCATCGTCTCCAACTGAAGAGCGATACGCTTCTTCGCCTCGCCCCAAGATCGGATGATTCCTACGAGGCTTGCCTCACGCTCGAGGTTGGTAACGAATGCGAGCTGTCCACCCATTTCGCTGGGAGTGAAGAGCAACTCTTGGATATCTCCCTCGTCGACGCGCACCTTAATTGAAACGGACTGCTTGTACTCTGCAGCCCGATCGAACGGCGTCGGCAGGATGATCATCATCATCGTGTTCTTCGGGTCGCCCTTCCAGCATTTCGCACCCAATTGCACGCCGGATCCGATCCCAACGACATACGCTGTTTTCTCGTCGGAAAAGGGATCGGTATCGGTTTGGAACCCCCATCCGGCAAGTGCAGGCGATGCGGTAAGAAGACCGGCGGCCAGGGCAAAAAGAGCGACGCGATGCATGCGAAATCCGACGGCCAGAGTAGAGTCCCCGAATAGAACGATGGCCCCATTTCGCCGTCAAGTGGTGGCCTCTATACGTGCAACTTTCCGTCGAGACCCGTCGTGTAGCCACTCTTCGTGAAAGAATGACGGGCGCTCTCGATGATGAATGCCATGCCGTCGACGCCGGGCCGCACGCCCTGGAAAGACAGCGGGGCGCCAGCGCGAGCCGATGGGTCACCGAGTATCTCGCAGCTAAAGCTGGCGCTGGCACGCTTCAGCTCCTTGGCCTTGGAGCGGGCTGCGACCTTCGCCTCCTTCTCGTCGACCATCGGCTCTCCAACTCGGAACACCGATTCACCATCGGTGTCGCTATCTTCTTCGACGTCGATCCGCTTCGCTTTCTTCCGATCGTGATAGCTGGCCTTCACCGACTTGTACTGCGTTCGGTCGGCGAGCCGCACGCGGCCAGATCCCTCGACCAGTTTTGCGAGAGTTACCACCACCGGCGTCAAGCTGGCGCCTGAGGACGATTTGCCGCTGCCCTTCGTCGCGAAGATCAGGTTGCCGTCCTTCACTCCAAAGGTCGCGCCATGGCGCTCGGCCAGCCGCTCCAGAAAGTGGATGTCGCTTTCGTTCTGCTGACCCATCCAGTCGTATTGGTGCCCCCCGATCGCCGCGTCGACCTTCGGCGACAGGCCGTGTTCGCCCGCGATCTGCGAGACGATGTCGCCAAGGGTCTTATCGTCCCAGTGCCGTTCACGGCTCTGCTTGGCCTTCGCCTTGCGCAAATCTGCCGAACGCCCGGTGATCAGAAGCCGATAAGGCTTGAACTCGGCTTCGATCTCGTCGGCCGTGAAGGCTCCCATGAACACCATGCTGCCAGCGTAGCCCATCCAGACCCGGATCACCGCGCCTTTGCGAGGCAGCGCTGCCGGCGGATCATCGTTCAGTGCGATCGAGACGGTATCAGCTGAAACGCCCTCCTTGTCCGTGACCTCGCAGGAGATGATCCGCGAGGAGAAGACGCCGGAAGCAAGCTGTCCGTCGATAGTGATCCGACATTGCGGCTGCATCGGTCAGCTCCAGAGCGTGATCGGCGCGGCGGCCTCAGCGGTGACTGCCGGCCGCGCAGGCAGGATGATCACCGTGCCGACGCCAGGCACCGGGCCGAGATCCGCCAAGCCTGGATTGGCCGCGAGCACCAACTCAACGAAGACGCTCTCGTCGCCGTAGACCTCGCGGCATACCTGGTCGACCGTCTCGCCCTGCCGTAGCGTGCGCGTGTCGGCCATCAGAACAGTCCCTGCAGAACGGAAACTGGCGTGAAGTCGCGACCGGGATAGGCGGTGAGGTCGATCGAATAGGCGTCCTTCATCGGCATCCCGCTGGCGTCGTGGAACTCCTCATCCGTGTCGATGCCCTCGATGACGAACATGTCGATGATGTTGTTGCCAGCGCCGATCGAGACCAGAGGAACGACGGCCCCCTGATCGGCCAAGCGCTCGATCGCCGCGAGCGTGTCGAGCCCGCCGAACTCCACCGGAAACAGCACGCCACGAATGGTGGTGGTTTTGCCGGCCCCGCCAGTCCACTGCAGTGCGTCGGACGCGCCGGCGAGAGCGATGTTCGCCCAGCGCCGATTCACGCGTCGATTGATGTTCGCGTAGCCAAAGCCATAGGCCTCGAAGGCGTGGCCATTCAGCGCGAGCGTCGCCGGTCCTGCCATCAGGTGCCTCCATCGGAAAACTGCGAGCGGGCCAGGCGGGACGCCTCGCGTCCGAACTCGCTGCGCAGCTCGCGCGGCGACGCGTTGGCGCCGCCCTGGATGACAATGTTGCCGAACGTGACGCTCGCGGGCCCAGCTCGGCCGGACGCCGCGGCGGCACCCGCCGGCGCGCCATAGCCACGGTCGCGGCCGCCAAGCATGGCAGCCGTCTTGCGGGCGTCGTGGACCATTCCGGACGCGCCGAACGTCACAAGCTCGGGCCCACGCTCGCCGACGAGTGTCGCAACGTTTCGCTGGACGGGTCCCCCGGCAGCGCGGGCAGGAACACTGCTCGCCTTGGCCCCAGCAGCGCCAAGTTGCGCTCCAATCCCCGAGCCGGAGATCTTGCTCGCACCGCTTCCGATTCCAGGGGTCCCGGCAAGGCCCTGCATGTAGCTCGAGCCTGAGAACCCGGCCAGCGCCTCTTTCGCTCGCGCGATGGCACCGGCGATCCTCTCGACGGCCGAAGCGATGGCACTCGCAAGCGTCTCGAATGCACCTGAGATAGCCGAGAAATCCGGCGTCGGTATGGACAGGCCGGTGAACAGGCTGGCGAACGCCGTCGAGACCGTCGACGCGGCCGAGGTGATCCCTTCCACCAGCTTACCGGCCAGGCGGGTGCCCATGTCGCGGAAGCGACCTTCGTCGGCTTCGGAATAGTCCACCATCGTGAACATGCCGGCCATCCAGTTGCCGAGCTGCGACGGGATGGCCTTGATCGCGGCGATGATGCGCGTGCCGCCGGCGGTGACCGACGTGACGGCGCTGTCGATCGCGGTACGGACGCTCGTCTCGTCAACGCCGAGCCAAGCCGCGATATCGACAGCCTTCTGCACCGCCCAGCTGGCGACGGCCGTTGCGATGCGCTGGCCGGCGCCCGCGATCGAGCTCACCACTTTGCCGATTTCCTCACCGATCTTCGAGGCGAAGCCCGACACGAAGTTCGAGATGGGCTCCCAGTATCGGTAGATCATCACACCGACGGCAGCGACCGCCAGCGTGATCGCGGCGACGGCAGCCCAGACCGGCGCGGTGATGCTGGCGAGGAACCCGACGAAGGCCGTGAAGATGCCGGACAGAGAGGCGACGATACCGGTGGCAGCTGGCACCACAGCGCGGCCGGCCGCCGACATGCCGGCGATCATGGCCGAGGATGCCGCGACCGACCGTGTCGCCGACATGCCCTCGATCATGCCTCGTGATGCGGCCTGCGCCGCGGCGGACTTGCCGGCCGCCTGGTCGAGCATTGAGAACCCGGCGAGCGACGCCTTGCCGGCGAGCTTCGAGGTCTTGCCCATCGCCGCAAGCGCGAGGCCGAGCGCCTTGGCCCCGCCGCGCAAGGCCAGCAGGCCCTTCAGCGCCGCCTTGAGGTAGCCAGCGCGCATCCAGAAGAACGCGAACTGCAGGCCGAAAGCCGCAACCCGCAGGCCGATGAAAGCCGCCGCCAGGCCGACGAGCGAGGCGATCAGCTCCGGGTTGGCTTCGGCGAACTGAGCGAAGCGCTCCATCAGCGGGGCGATCTTGTCGATGATCGAGCTGAGAGCCGGCAGCAAGGTCGAGCCGATGACGATCGCGAGGTTTTCCATCTGCGCCTGAAAGCGCAGGGTGGCGCCGCCGAACGTCTTCATGCGGCGGTCGTAATCCTCCTGGACCGTGCCGGAGGCCTTCAGCGCGCTCTCGCGGATCCTGCGATACTCGTCCATGTTGGCGAGCATCGGCCGGATGAAGTTCTGCACCTGCATGTCGCCGAACAGCTGGTTGAGCAGGTCGGAGCGGCCGCCCTTCGTCACCTTGTCGATGACGCCGAGCATATGCTCGATCGGCGAAACGCCGGCCTTGTCGGCGCGCTTCAGCTCCTTCGTGACGTTAATGCCGAACTTCTTGAAATTTCCGATCGCATCCTTCGACGTGATCTTCGCAAGGAAGTTCTGCAGGTTCGTCGCCGCCTCGGAGCCAGTGCCGGCGCCCTTGCGCGCCACCTCGAGCATGGCGACCAGGTCAGCAACGCCCTTCGTGCCCTTGATGCCGAGGGACTGCGCCGCCGCGGTGATGACGGGGAATTCCTTCGCCATGTCGCGAAGCTCGAAGCCGCCTTCCTTGCCGCCGGCCGCCATGATGTCGAGCGCCATCACAGCTTGGTCGGCCGGGACCTTCAGGTTGTCGGTCACAGCGAAGACGGCAGCCGACAGCTCCTCGGTTGCCGCGCGGTAGGCGGTGGCCGCCTTACCGATCGGTGTGGCGACCGACAGCGCCGTCTTCTGGTCTGCGCCCATGCCCATCAGGAAGTCGACAGACTTGCCGGCGGCCGTCGCGCCCTGGCCGGTATCGATGCCGATCTGCCGGATCTGCTTTCCGATCTCGCCGAGCCGCTCCTGCGGGATGCTGGCCTTCTGCCCGATGTCCTCGAGCATAGACCCGAACTCACCAGCGGCTTTGATCGGGCGCGACAGCGCCTGGTAGAGGCCATACCCGGCGGCAGCCGTCTCCAGCATGCGCCCGCGCATCGCCTGCATGCGCTCGGTGTTGACCTGCAGGCGCTCCTGCATCGCGGCGATGCTGCGAGAGATGCCGCGCGCCGGGGCAGTGACCCTGTCGACGAGCGACAGGATCAGCTCGGATTTCAAAGCTGTCATTGTTCACCATCGATAGGGGGATGCCGCGGCCCCGGCCGGCCGGCAGGCGCGGCTACTTCTTCGGGTTCTCACCCTCGAGCAGCGGCGCGATCGTGTCATAGTAGGCGAAGAAGCGGTCCGCCTCGAGGTCCTCGCAGACGTTGATGGGCTGGTGGAGATACCGGCCCATCGCTGCGATCATCAGCGTGTAGGTGGCGCCGCCGTCTACGCGGCTTCCGCCTCCGCCTCCGCGACCACCTTCTTGAAACCGTTTCCCATCAGCGGGGCGATCTCTTCGCCGAGGCGTTCGATGTCGTCGGCGTCGAGTTCGTGGATCACGGGCAGCGGCACGTCTGCCATGCTGGCGAAGATCGCGAAACCCTTGGCGGTCTCGCCCTTCACCATGTCCGATGCGACGAGGTCGCGGCCCTTGAGCTTGCGGAATACGAGGGTCGCGTAAGTCTTGCCCTTGAACTCGATGGGCTCGCTGGGCGTGAAGGTGATGGTCTTGGACATTGGTTCTCTCTCGGGCGGGGAATGGCGGGGTGCGCCGGCGCGTCAGGCGCCGGCGATCATGTCGGCCGGTCGGTCAGACCATGCGCAGGGCGTTGCGCCGGCCGGGCTGCCGCAGCACGCCGCCGATGCTGACGCTGAAGTCGTCCCAGGCGAGGATCTCCTCATCGTCGATGAACAGCTTGCCCGAGTGGTTGACCACCTCTTCGTAGGTGACCTCGGCCTTCTCACCGGCCGCCCAGGATCCCGCATCGACCTTGCCGATGCGGCAGACGAGCTCGGCGCGCGCCGAATGCGCCACGCCGTCTTCATCTTCCATGTAGGCGTAGGCGATGATGGGCGTCTCATCGCCGGGAGCGACGCCGTACAGCTTCAGCACCTTGGGATCGAGCGCGGTTTCCTTGAAGCTCGCGGTGGTGGCCTCGTAGCCCATCATCACCTGGCGAGGCTTGACCATGCCCGCATTGCGCATCTCCTCGTATTTCTCGGCAAGCACCGGGATGGTGATTTCCGAGCACTGGCCGAGGCGAGTGTGCTGATCGATGAACAGGTTGACGTCCTTGATGACGTAGGCGGGGCGCTGGTCGGCCATGGGGCGATCCTTGAAGGGCGTGAAAGCTGGGGCGGGGAGGGGTGTCGGGGGGCTCGCGCCCCAGCCGATTAGCGGTAGGCGACTTCGCCGGTGACGCTGTTGAACAGCAGCGTGTAGGCGACCTCGACGTTGCGGAAGACCTGCAGGCGGAGGTCGACGATCGGCGCCGGCACCTCGTAGCGGACGTCGAACTCAAGGATGCCCTGGACAGCGCTCTCGGGCGTGTTGCCCTCGGCGAGGCGGAACGAGGATCCCGGCAGCAGCATGCCGTCCCGTGTCTCGAAGTTCTTCAGGGCGCGGCCCCCGCCCATGACGGCGAGGTCGAGACGCTGCAGCGTCATCGGACGGCCGACGAACGGCAGGAAGGCCCGCTCGAGCGCTTCATTGATCAGCAGCGAAGTCCGGACGACGGAAACGAACTGCCACATCGGATCCTGCGAGCAGGTCCAGACGCCCCAGGTGCGCAGGCCGTCGCCCATGTTCACCATGGTGTTGACCCGGTTTTCGTTGAGGTAG
Source organism: Mesocryomonas lacus (assembly GCF_055730105.2). Classification (NCBI taxonomy): domain Bacteria; kingdom Pseudomonadati; phylum Pseudomonadota; class Alphaproteobacteria; order Hyphomicrobiales; family Aurantimonadaceae; genus Mesocryomonas; species Mesocryomonas lacus. The sequence continues at coordinate 680,770 of NZ_JBUZWF020000001.1, read as the reverse complement.
TCCGAGTCCTCGGGGTAGGAGACCGGCCGGTTCAGAGCGACGAAGGTGCTGACCGGCAGATTGGTGCCGGCATAGTGCGGGCCGAACTGGCGATCCATTGCGGCCTGGTGGCCGATGAAGACCGGCGAGCTCGGGCGTGGCACGTTCAAGCCGTCGACGGACTTGAGACCGCGGGGATCGACGAAGAAGACGTGCTTCGACCCGATCAGCTTTCGCGCCTGCACGGCCTGCTGGTCGGTGCCGTCCGGGCCATCGGCATACACCATGGCGCCGAGCTTGGTGGCGACCCCGATCAACTCGGCAACGACTGGGCTCATGACGCTACCGGCGGCGGCCGATGCGACCGCACCCGCGCCGGTGCCGTTGCTGGCGATGGTGACCGTTGGGGCGGCCGTGTAGCCGAAGCCGGGCGTTACCACGACGATGGCGCTGATCGAGCCGTCTTGCGCGACGAGGGCCTTGGCCGTGGCGCCGGTGCCGGTGGTGTCGCCGGCCCCGCGCCCGATCGTGACGGTGACCTTGCTCTCGTCATAGCTGCCGCCGGGCGTCGTGACCGCGATCGATGCGATGCCGTTCGTCGGCTGGGTGGTGGTCAGGCCGGGAGCCGCAAGCATGCGGGGCTTCGGCAGGCCCATCGTGCTCGCCTTTAGAAAAGCGTGCACGCCAGTCTTCTGCGCCTGGCTGCCGACGATGTTGGCGATCGTCTCCGCCGAGGTCGCGCCCTCGGCAACCAGCACAACGACGATCTGCGTGATGACGCTGTCGTAGATGGAATCGATGTGATCCTGCATCGCGACCGGCAGCGCGGCCGCCTCGCTCGGCTTCTTGATGAGGATCGGCGTGTTCAGCGTGTACTTCGAGACGTCGGCGATCGGCACCGTGCCGATGAGACCCGCAACAGAGCCGTCCGACATGTTCACGAGCACCCGCTCGTCCGAGTTCTGGAAGGCGCGCGCGCCGTGATGGAAGGGGACGGTCATTTCAGGGCCTTTCGTGCGGGCAATAAAAAAGGCCCGCGCAAGCGAGCCCTGGTGAAGGTGGGTGGACGAAGACTGGTAACTCAAGATCCGAGCAGCAGTTTTGCAAAGGCCGGTCGCGCAATTCCTTAGTGCGTTATCCGCAGCCAAAAACTAACGTGGGATCGTCATAGAAGGAGATACGATGCCACAGGAACTCGGTGCCCACGAAGCCGCGAAGATCGCCGCAAAGCTTTCCGCGAGCCTGAAAAAGAAAAGCGGCGAGAGCCAGAAGATCGAATTAAGTGCGGATGATGCGCTAGCGCTTTCTTCAGTCCTTGATTTTCTGGCAACCGATTGGGGCAGCCCTCCAGCGTTCTAGCGAGCGTTAAAGCCCGCTGGCCAGCTGCCAGAACTTGCTGACATGCGCGGCCGTCATCTGCTTCGATGCCGCGAAGCTATCCACCAGCGGACTGCTGCGCTGGTAGGTCGTCGCTCCGATGACAATCGAGGTCACCGGGAAGGCCATCGCCGGCGGCAAGCCGTCGATGACCGCCTGCATGGCGCCCGGCACCTCGCCCGTCTTCAACGCGTCGAGCGCCTCGGCTTGAGATATCACCGGGAACATGGGCAGCTCCGCATCCCGCCAATCTGTCGCGAGTCCTTGGTAAAACTGCCGCTTGGACAGATCGGGGACGGAGATCTGCGGAACGGACGCGAGTTCTACATCTGTCAGCCGCCGAAGGATCCGGGTCGCCGTCACCCGCTTTGCCTTCTTGTCGACGTTGATTGAGAAGGTCGGGCCCGGGACCTGTGTTGCCCGATCGAACTCCACCGGGATCTCATCGACAGGCCAGAAGCCAATTCCGGCGAACTGCTCGGGCGCCGGGTTGAGCGCCGCGGATAGATCCGCGAGGCTTTCGTCGGCAAGCCCGAGGACTTCGGGCGGCAGCGTCGCCGGCTGTGCGGCGGCGAAGCTCGAGATGGTGATCTTCGAATAGAGGTTCGTCATTTATAAGCCACCGTATCCATGATGAAGACTGCCCCATTGGCACCAGTGCCGCCGACGCCCGACTTTGCGCGACTGGCAGTTTCCGGGGTTGATCCTGCGCCGGTCTGACCCGCCGCGCCGCCGCCGCCACCGCCTGGACCCTTACCGTGCTCGCCACCTTGGCCTGCCCCGGCATTGGCTATGCCGCCGTCGCCGCCGATCGACCGGGGGCCGCCGGCACCACCGCCACCACCACCGCCGAATGAAGCATCTGTTGCCCCCCCAAGGCCGCCGACGCCGCCAAGCGAACTTGTACCATTTTGCCCGCTAGTGGCATTGCCACCGCCGTAGCCGCCCGCGGTGTAAGATGCACCGCCGCCGTTATTCCCGCCGTTAACAGAAGAGTAAGGTTGGCCAGGAAGTCCGCCTGCTGCGCTCGCTAAAAGGGTGACGTTCGTTAGGTTTCGATAAAGGGCTGTGGCCCCCCCCTGATTGCCAGAATTGCCATATTCAACGGTCCCGCCGAGGCCGATAGCCCAAGAGTAAACCTCACCTCTCACAACCGGAATTTGGATTTCAACGTACTGGCCCGAGCCGCCGCCGCCGCCGGCCGTATATGTGTTGACTGTAGCGCCGCCGGGACCGCCGCCCCCATAAAGCTGGAATGTTACAAGCCGGCTGCTCATCATCGTCACTGACAAGCCATCACTGGCGTAGATATCGAGGGGGCGACGCCTCTTTGACCGCACCCCCGAGCCGATCGGGCGTTGCCCGCTCTCGCTACATCCTCGCATTGCCGGCGAAGGCCGGCGCGGCATCCCGCGCATCAGTAGTTTTCGTACTCGGCCGTCGCGACAATGCCGTTCGCCAGAGCGACGCCGATCGCGAAATAAATTCGTTCGTTCGCCGCGAGGCCGGTGGCGAAATCGAAATCGAGACCGAAGTCGATGGCCGCCATTTCCGTCGTCACCGACAAAGTAGCCGCCGGCATCAGCTTTGTGCGCCAGAGGTTCAGCGTCGCGCCGCCGTCCGTCGATCGGTAAAGCTGAAGCTGCGTCGCCGTGACTGTGGCGCGGGCAATCGCCGTGATGCGTCGAAGAAGCGCCCCCTCGGGGCCGGCCGTGAGCAACAGGACCGTATTAGACGCATCGGTATAGGTGGCTTTGGCCGCCGTTGCGATCGCCTGTCCTTGCTGCTTGGACTGAGCGAAAGGCGGCGTGAAGGTCTTGGCCATGTTATCGAACTCCGGAAAGGGCGATCGTCATTGCGATCTGCATGGGGTTGAGGGTCGCGTTGCCGAGAGCACTGTTGACGCTGGTATTGACGTCATCCGGAGACGCTTTGCCGGCCAAGGCGGCGGCAAGGTTGGCGACGTCCGAAATAGCGATCGACAGAGCGCCCTTCAGCTGGCTCGCGGTGATGATGCCAACCAAACCCGCCACTGACTGGACGACGTCGGTCGGCGTCAGCAGCTCTTGCCAGTTGCCGATCGCCGTCGCCGGCTCGGCGCGGAGGATGTAGCTCTTTCGAATGTCGGAGCGCACGGCGACGTCGCCGCGCTCGGCGGTGAGCGCCAGCATTTGCGCCTGAGAGGACACCGGGAAGGTGTCGTTGATCGCCGTGGCCGGCAGAATGTTGACCGGCAGCTTCCCGTCCACCAGGGACGGGGTAACCTGGAGGAGAATGTCGATCAGCAGCAGCGCGTCGCGCAGCCGATCGATGTCCCCCTGCCGCGGGGAGTTATCCTTGTGCGGCAGGGGGAAGCCCAGAGGCGTCCGATCATCAACGGTGACGCCCTCGATGATCGCAGCCGATGGCCGTACCGTGATGATGTTCGGCATCGATTAGACCTCTGTTGCTCGGGACCGAAGCTTCCGGACACCGGGCCGGTCCTTCGGGGTGCCTGACAGCCGGATGCGCTCGCGGGCTTCCGGCTGAGCGTAGTTGCTCTGGATGTGGCTGCGCTCGATCCAGCCATCGCCCAAAGCGATGGACGAGACGGCCGCCTGCTGGATCCATGACCCAACCCCGCCGACGTCAACCGCGACCGACGAAACGCCAGGAGTGACCACGTCGATGACGGTCCGGATCTTCGCGCTGCCGTTGGTCAGGCTGATCGTGTTCGCCTCGGAGATGTACGTCGCCTCCGATGCGAGATGGCCCCACAGCACCTGGCACTCCGGCATAACGATGGGGGAGAGCTTCTCCGTCCCCATCAGCACCATGCGCAGCTGGACCGTCTCAGTCAGGTAGGAGTCCAGCTGAAGGCGGGAGTTCGGCTCGAACGCCAGGACCTCACCGGTCGCCCGGACCATCTCGATCTGGACCTTGCAAGTCGCGCTCGGCAGTTGAGCGATCAGGAGAACCATCACGTCCGAAATGCCGAGGGCATTGATGTCGGCTAGGACGAAGGTCCCCAGCGGGAAAACCCGCGTGAGCGAGGTGTAGCGCGCCGCCATGATTTCGTAGGTGAGATCTGTGTCGGGGGCGACGAGCCAGGAGACGCCGTTCGATCCGTCGAAAAAGTCGCCGCCGGCCGGGTTCCGGCGGACCCAGTCCTTCTTGCGCGGATCGTAGCCGCGGGCCTGCGTTGGGTCTGTCTGGTCGCCCAGCTGTGCGACGGCCACGGAATGGTCCGCGTCGTCCGTCAGCAGAGCGATGGCATGGAACTTCCCTGCCTCGACCAAGACCGGGAACCGGAGATTGATCTCCGTCCAGTTGGCCGGAGTGTCCACTGCTGGGTTGCCAATCGTGAACGTCCCGGGCGTGATGCCCTCGCCGATGCACTCGACGGACGGCAGGGCGCCTTCCATCTCGCGCAGTTCCAGGATGACCGGGTTGGCGGGGTTGCCTCGGGCTGTGAACTCCACATGCGCGCCGGTCATCTGCCGAGCCTCGTCCAGTGCGAACGACTGCGCCACCGGATCGATGGTGGTGGCCACCGTGATGGTGTTGGTCGTCTGCGTATAGACCTGAGTGGTGATTGTCCCTTGGCCGGTGAACGAGGTCTCGCCTCGAGATCCACCATCGCCCGTAATCACGACCGGCTTGGTACCGGCGCGGATGTTGGGCGGGATCGTGAACACGCCGGTCATGATGCCCTGCGCATTCGCTTTCTTCGTGCCCGTCACGCTGGGCATGACGTTGACGCCGTCGAAGGTTAGAGCTGCGAGGTTCTCACCCGGCCCCATCCTCGACATCGAGAACTTGACCGTAATCTGCCGCAGGAAATCGACAGGCCTTTGCGTCGACGAGGTCAGCTGTATTGACGTCGAAGATGACGACGACAGACTGGTCGTTCCATAGAGATCCGTGCCCACCAGGTCTGGTCGGTAGGAATTTACCTGGACGAAAGACGACGTCGCTTGGCTGATCGTCGAGGAGTTCGTGATGTTCCAGCGGTCGACCGCCGGCATGATCTCCACAATGGCCGGTAGCGGAATGAAGTTCAGGTACTTGTTGATCTTCCGGCTGAGTGTCCGGAAGGGCTGCGACTGCACCGCCTCGGTAACGAAGGGCAGCGTGATCGCAGTACGGCCGACGTCGAGAGCCATCGCCGTAACCTCGATCGGTAGCTGCAGAATGCCGCCGACGATCGCCGCGTTCTGGACAAGGCCCAGATCGCGCTGGTTGTCCGAGGTGAACGGGTCGACGAATGAGCCCTTCACCGAAGATGGGTCCCGCTCCTGCGCATCCTTCTGCAGCTCTACCAGGCTGAGGCGGTCCTGCATGTCGAGAACGGTGCGCAGCAGCCCACGGACTTCTGCCTCGGTCAGCTTGCGCTGATCGATGTCCTCAATGATGGGGTCGATCCCCCACTGGTTGTTGATGCGCGCCAGCGGGGCCAGCGGCTCAGGAACCGGAGGTGGCGTGGCGCCATACTTCGAGGAGATGCCCTCGATGTAGACGACGTTGCCGTCAAGGTCGATCGCCAGGATGTCGATCCGCGGCAGCTTGTGCCGGTAGGACAGGATCACTGGCTCGCCAACGACAGCGGCCTCAAGCTGCATTGTCTGCCGGTTGATGGCCGATGGGACGACCGTGGCGCTGTAGCGATAGACATAGGTGACGCTCGTGGCGGGCGCTGGCTCGACGCCGGCCGGTGCCCAGCTGATGCCATCGCCATCCTTCACCCAGCTGGTGTTAACGGCATAGTTCACCCCGCCGGTGAACGTGCGGGAGACCGGGTCCCATGCGCCACCGGCGTTGACCGCCACAATCGAGTAGACCGGCGTATCGGGAAGATTGTCCTTACCGCCGGCCAGCTGATGCGTGACGGTTCGAACGACTTCCTTGACGACAATAGCCGTCTGTACGGAATCGATCGGGCCATTGTTGACGGGCACGAGACCGCCGACCGGGTAGACGTGAGCCTCGCCGTTCACCTGAATAAGCGTCGGGGTTTCGGTCTTGCTGTACCGCTGATCCTGCACGCGCGCGACGCGGCGGCCATAAGCCCGCAACGTGCCGGCGCCGATAATCAGCGTCTGTTCGTTGGTCACCGAGTTGTAGCCGCCGGCGAGAACGCGGAAGCCGTCAACGATGTGCGAGCCATGCGTCTCGAGGATGTGCCGCTCGACCGCTAGCTCGGCCCCGTTGTTCTGGGGGGTGGCTACCTCGTTACGGAGCAACCCGTCGATGAGGGTGAAGACCGGGTAGAACGGGTCTCCGGACGTAGCCCAACGGGCATCGTAGCGGATGCGCGAGGCGAGCAATTCACCTTGGCTTTCCGAGCCCGGCACGATTCCCAGAAGATCTGGATCGTCGATCCCGGTGACGATGACTGCGTCGACAGCGACGCCGATCGACACGGTGCCAATCATTGGAACGCCAGTCAGCGTGCGTTCGGGCACCGTCTGGAAGTAGCCGCCGGCCCAGACGACGGACTCGGAGATCAGCACCGTGCCGGCGATCGCGTCGATGACAACGCTGCCACCGGAGCGCAAGCTGATCGCACCGAAGACGTTGTCGCCGATCTTGCCGTCCATCTCCTCGCGGAGGGACTCCATCTCGTTCCACTCGCCCGTCTCTACGAACTGGTGGTCAGCAAACAGGAATCTGGCGAACCGCTTCAGAGGGTTGTAGCGATTGTAAAACGCCATCTTCAGAACCTCACGTAGAAGTTTTGGGCGAAGCTGTCTCCGGCTTCGAGAGGCACCGGCTCGCGCCAGTGAATGTTCAGAAGCGTGCCGGCATCGAGCACATCTTCTGGCGGTATCGTCCTGGCGCCGGGAGGCACCGACGGATCGATCTCGGGGAAAGCGAAGAGCCCGATCTCACGAAGCGTTGGTCCGGTGAAACTGCCGAGCGGGATCGAGAGGCGGACGCGCATGTACCGCGTCGGGGTGTCGCTGACGGAGTATTTGGCCCCGGACGAGGAAACGATCTGCCCGTTCGGATCCTCTTTGATGAAATCGACGATCGTCGGCCGGGCATAGCCGAAGACGTTCAAGACGTCGGTGGCGCCAAGGCTCGGCGTGGGCGGGTTCAGTCCGCCGTGCTGTCCGTCCCACGCCGGGTCGCCGCTCGACAGGGCAAACAGGAACGGCAAGGCTGAGACGGCCTGCGCCATGACGATGCGGCCGCTGGTGGGAATGACGTCGCTGCTCATGCAGGCTCCTATGGGATCGGGACCACCGACGGCTCTTCGCCAGCGGCCCAGGTGCCCACGGGATACCCGTCGGGCCAGTAGTCAGGACGGCTCGCGATCTGCCCAGGATCCTCGTAGCGGATGCCACGTTGCTGGATGGTCCGCGGACCGTTGTCGGCGGACCAGGCGCCGTTCGGGTAGTCGTCAGGCCAGACGTCGTCGGGTCTCGCGAAGTCGGCATTCAGATCCAGCTCGATCGAGGCGCTGATGATCTGTCTCTTACCGGTCCTCGTGTCGTCGTCGTCGTAGCGGAAGGACTCGAACCAGCGTCTCTCGCGGGTGGAGACGATGAAGGCGGAGCTATCGATCGATACGCCAAGGTCCGTGCCCATCGTGGCGTTGCGCCCGAACGAAATCAGCGGGCCGCCATCCCAGCGTGGTGTGCCGGAATAGCCGTCGTACCAGCTGGCGCCGTCAGCGCGATGCCTGTCCATGCGGACGGGTCGGAAGTCGTAATCCGGCGAGAACATGCGGAAGAGATCGTCCTCGGCGGCCGCCGAAAGTTTGATCACGCCGGCCAACTGCTGGATTTGCGCGAGGTCTTCGGGCGGGTCGATGAACCCGACCTGGAATTTCCACCAGTCGTGACGGCCGTCCGGGGGGGCGACGATGCCAGCGCTCTGAACCCATCCGATCCCGATCTCGATGCCGCGCGGCGTGCCCCTTGTCCGCTGCCATTCCGGGCCCTCGGCAAGGACGCGTCGATAGTCGCGGACGTAGGGGATCACATCCTCGAGGCCGAGGTCGTAGATGAACCAGGGCACCCAGTCGTCCGGCACCACCGTGATGCCATAGTCCTTCACCGTGGCGATCGGGTACGCCCAACGCCTGAAGGTGTCGAAGGTGTATGCCAGCGCCTGCGTGTAGGCGTCGCTGTCCCCCGGCAGAAGGGCGGCGCTCACGACGTCAGCCGCTCGTATGTGATCGTGACGTTGCCGAGCCGGATGGCCTCATTGTAGGCGGCCTCAGTGTCGGTGAACCCGACCAATTCGACGCGCTGCGCGCCGACCTGATGAAGATGCTTCTCAGCGTACGAGCGGGTGATGTCGAAGCCGAGCCTCTGGTCCGCCGCGTAGGCGGTGCGCAGCGCCAGCGCGCCGTCGGTGAGCTGTGTTGCCTGAGGGTAGAGGTAGACCCTCGCAGCAATGTCCTTCGTGGTGATGATCGCGGGCACCACCTCAACCGTCATGTTTCTCGATCGGAATGATGGATCGTTCAGCGCCACGGTCAGGGCATCGATCAAATCGGGGCTCGCCTCGCCGCCATTGTCGTTCGTCAGGATCGAGACGATCAGCACGCGCTCCGAGGCATTGCGCGTCTCGGCCGTCACGGCGACGTCGCGCACCCGGGCATCCGTGTTTCGGGCTTCCGACTTGTAATAGTCGTCGGGCCCAGCCGCGCTCTTGCCCTTGGAGGCCAGGCGGATGCGTTCGAAAAGCGCCGCGTCGCCTTCGCCGGCGGCTCGCTCGAGGCCCGCCCTCGTGGCGTGGAGATCGAGGTCGCTGCCACGGGCGAAAGACGGCGACAGGACGACCCGCGCCATGTCGTTCAGACGGGCGACGTAATAGGTGTCGGCATAGGCTGCAGCCTCCACCGCGATCACCGCCGGGTCGGTCTCCATCGTATCGACGTCGTATTCGAAACCGGCTGCCCGCATCCGCTCGACGAAGTCCTGCAGCCGCAACTGCATCGTGGCCTCGTAATCGAGCTCGGGCGTGATGACGGGCCGCGGCAGCCCGGCCGTGGTGAAGTTGGTCACGCTGCCGCTCTCCCGAGGTTCACCATCAGCGAGACCGTGTTGTCGTTGGCGGGTGTGAAGTCGCCGAGGTGGCCACGCGGCAGGTACTGGCCGATGATGCTTAGCGCGAGCGTACCGTCGGCGGAGACCGTCACCAGTTCGCAGCCGAGCAGGTGAAACCGCGGCTCCCATCTGCGAAGAGCGTTTGCCGTTGCCGCGTAGACGGCGAGGATGACCCTCGTCGTCATGGGCCGGCCGATCAGCTCCATCACCTCCGAGCCGAACTCGCGCCGCATGATGCGGCTGCCGATCGGCGTCTTCAGGATGATGCGGATCGACTGGCGCACGTGATCGAAGTCCGTGAGCGGCCTGCCGGTGTCAGCATTGAGACCCGCGGACGCCGGCATGGATCAGGCGGCCGTCTCGTCGGCGTCGGCGTCGGCGTCGACATCGTCCGGGTCGGTAGTGACCGGCGGCTCCGTCGAGATGCGCTCCTCGAAAAGGAATTCGCGCGCCTGATCGGCCGTCAGATCGACCGTCTCGCCGACCTCCTTGAAGACCTGGAGGATGTAGCCCTCGATGTGGACGTAGTACTTCAGCTTCTCGGCCATGCTGGGTTCCTTTTCAGACTTCGGGAGAGGTGGCACTGGCGGCGATGACAGCGCCGCAAGCGGTCACCGAGCCATCGCGCGCCGCCATGGCGCCTTCGACCACGACCTTTGGCGAGACGTTGCCGAGGATCGGGTTCGGGCCGTGGATCTGGCAAGTGAAGGTGTCGAACTGGCGCGCGATGAGCGCGCCGTTGTTCGCGTAGTGCCGCGAGCATGACGAGGTGATGCTGCCCGGGTGGCTGGCGCCGTCACCGAGCGTTGCAACGGCCAACGGCATCAGGAGAACCGAACGATGCCGCTGGTCACGAACTCGACGTCGCCCTCGGTCTCGTGCCTGCGGGACTTCGCCTTCGTCGTCTCCGAGCCGTCCGTCGCCAGCAACTGGCTGTAGGCGCCATCGGAGACGGTGATTTTCAGCTCGCCGTTTTTGTCGTGCGGCCGCGCCTGGTCATCGGAGAACGAAGAGAGCGAGATCGTCGCGTCAGTCAGGTCGCCGCTTTCAGATCGTACCCGAACGGGCTGGCCGACGACCGGCTCGCCCTGGATCTTTACGGTACCGGTCGAGAGCGCCTCGACGCGAAGCCAAGGGCTGTCGAATGCCGGCTGGTCGCCATCCGCCTCCCTGAACCGGACTTTGTAGAGTCCTTCCGCAGGCTTCGCCTCGACGACGACGCCATCTCGCGACCGGTTGCGCTCGCGCCGCTTCATCTCCGCCATTTCCCTGACCAGCCAGACGACCTGGCTGGGGAGATCATCGGGGATCGTGGACATCGATCAGTCAGATCCCGCGACGAACGCGGGCGCGTAGCCCAGCGCTGCCGCCTCGGCGGAGGTCTGGCCGTGTCGCCGGGCGATCAGGATGTGGTCGGCCGCGGGCGAGCCGACGCCGAGCAGCTGCTCGAAGGACGGCAGCAGATGTTCGATCTGCGAGCCTGACAGCGCCGCCAGAAAGTCTGCCCAAGCTGATTTCGAGCGCACCTCGCTGCCGAAGACAGGATCCGCAAGGAGGGTACCTGTGATCTTCAGGCTGCGCGCACCGAAGCGCACGCCATTCTTTGCCGATGCGCCGCGCTCGCTCTGCTTCTTGAACGGGCCACTGAAGAATCGATTCCAGAGGACAGCCCAAGGGTTCAGCGGATCGACGAGGGCGACAATGATCTGCCGCTCGATCGTCTCCACGATGATGTTGATGCCGGCGTCGGACGGCTTCTCCAGATCCGCGACGACGATCTCGCCACTCTCCGCGTCGACGATGTAGCTGCCGTCGGCGGTCAACAGCGGCATCGACCCTGTCACGCCGAACTGAAACGCCATCGTCAGCTGCCCGCGGCCGAGGAGGCTGTCGCCCTCGTTGCCGGTGACATCATCGCAGAAGACGTTGACGAAGGGCCGCTGCTCGCTGGTCTCAATGTTGCCGTCGGCATCGAGGTTAATCAGCCCGGTCTCGCTGTCGCGAATGTTGTCGCCGGCCGCAGTGCGATGGCGCAGCGCCTGCACGGCGCACAGCTGGGTAGCGAGGCGCGCAAGGCTCATCGTGCGGTCAATCTCAAGTCGAGCCGGTTCCCCGTGGTCGGGTCCGGCTGCTGGACGGTGAATTCTGGGGCGCCGGCACGGGCGACGGCGCGGATGATGTCGCCTGCTCTGATCGTCCGAGCATCCGACCATGTGGCGATGTCGATCGAGAGCAGGATCAGGCCGTTCGGCAGGAACGTGTTCCAGGAGCGCTTGCCTTCGCCGCCTGCGTCCTCTGATCCTGTCTGAGTGCGCAGGATCGCCTCGATCTGGAATTCTGGTCGATCGGGATCGTCACCGGATGGCTTGTACTGGTTGCCGGCGCACTGGGGGCGAACGACGACCGGCTCGGCAAAGGTGCGGTCGACGGCGGCGACCGCCCGGTCTCGGATGGCGTGAAACCGGGCGGGCGTCATCTGTTCGATCTCGTCGTGCCGGTCAGGCCGACGCGGACAGGGCGGCGATGATCTCCGCCTTCGTGTCCGACGGCTTTACCGAGATGCCACGGTCGGCGGCCTCAGCGAGCAGCTCATCCTTGGACATCTCGTCGAGCGTCACCTCGGCGACATACCCCTGACCAGCCTTCCGGAACTGCCCAGCGTAGAAGCCGGGCTCCGGGGCGATCTTGCCCGCCATCAGCTTGACCTCGCTTGGCGAAGCATCTCCGGACGCGTGCAGATGAACAGGGGATAGCTGTAGACTTCCACCCGGTCCCACTCGTCACGGCCGGACTTGTCCTCCAGCAGCAGCCCATAGTACTCGCGACCGCGCTGGTTGACGTAGGGCTTGAACTCAGACGCCGGCGCCCAGCCAACCTTGAAAGCGCCGCGCGCGTTGACGGGGAAGAACCGGGCCTTATCGCTGCCGATCGCCAGCGTGGTGCCGTCGTCGGTGCCCTGGTAGTTCACGAAGGTGATGCCCTCGATCGTGACGGCCGAGTAGCCTTCGATGTTCTCCAGCTCGGCCGCGCGGTCGGTGCCGAGCTTCGTCTCCTTCAGCGACGGATGGTTGACCAAGAGGTCGAAGAAGGTGTCGCCGACGAGGGCGTAGACCCGCGTACGGGGTGTCCAGACGCCCTTGGCGGCCTTCTGCATGACCCGCTTCACGTCACGGCATTTCTTGCGGACGTCGGTTCCGGCGGTGGTCAACTGGAAATTGATCTCGTCCGGCACCTCGATGCCCCACTCGGCATACCAATCGTGCAGCACGGTGACGCCATCGGCGTCGACGACCTTGCCCATGATGGCGCCGAAGCGCATGTGCTCGTGCGTCAGCTCCAGATCCTGCTTGATCTGGCCGGAGCGATCGGTGACCTCCTCGACGATGTCTTTGGTCTGCATCTCGAGCGGTAGCGACAGGACGCCGGCAAGCTCGATCGCATAGACCGTCGACCCTTTGGCGAGGCGGACGGCATCGAACTTGCGGAGGCGCGAGCCCTGCGGGATCAGTTCCTCGAGCGGAGCGCCCATTTCCGAGGTCGGGATCATCGTCAGGGTGCGGTTGCGATCGGCAATGGCGATCGTCCGCGAACGCGAATAGATCGGCTCGAAGAGGCCGAGGGAACCCAGCAGCTGCGGCAGGAATTCGACCCGCTCCACGATGTCCTCGTGGAATTCGATCACGCCCCAGCCATTGGCGGTGAAGATATCAGTTACGAGAGCCATTTTCCGTGCTCCTCCTTCTGGCGAGCGGTTAGCGGGCGACAAGGCCCAGCGCGGCCAGGGAGGCGAGCGCGGCGGTTTTCTGGTTGTCGGTGACGCCTGTTTTCCAGACGAGCACAGCCGCCTGGATCTCGGAGTCCCGGGCGGAGATGGTGCGGCGAACGTCCTTTGAGGTCGCATCGCAACCCTCGAAGAGGATGGCCGCAGCCACCTGGCTGCCGTCGTTGGCAGTTGCGTCGAAAGCCACGAACTTCTTCGTGGCGGTGACGCGGCCGAGCACGGCGCCGGCAATCAGCTTGCCGGCGCCGGAAGCGATCATCGCCTGCTCGCGAGAGCGGTATCCTGCGGCTTCGGAGACGATGTAGTGGGCCGCATTCCGGCGGTCCTCGGTCAGAATGTTCGACATTTCAGCGATCTCCTGTCGGCGCTGGCGGCGCGCTTATCAGCGCTTCAGGCGCGCGTTGGCCTTTTCGACGGTTGCGGTGAGAAGGGTGCGGTCACCCTTCTTCATGGTCTGCGGCTTGCCGCCGAGACCCTCGCCATTGAGGCGACGGCGCTCGAAGATTTCCGCCTCGGTCTCGCTGCCCTGCTGGGCTTCCGGAGCGACGGCCACTGGTGACGCGGCGAGGGTCGCCTTCGCGGCGTCGACCGAGCTGCCAGTGTTGTAGAGGTGCTCGGCCAAGCTCTCGCGGCCCTGCGCCTCCGGCAGCGCCATGATCGAGACGCGGCGATCACGATCAGCCTGTACGGCCTGGTCGACAGCAGTGGCCGAGGTGCTCATCTGAGCGCGCAGCGCGGCCAGGTCGGCTTCCGCCTTTTCGGCTCGTTCTTTGTCCGTCATCTGGATCTCCTCGGGTTGACGGTTGAAATTGGCGGTCGGGGTGGACCGCTCCTTGGCCTCTGGGAGAGACCAGTTCTTGCGTTTCGCCAGCTGAGCGAGCTTCTTCGGCGCGTGCGCATAGGCGCGGTAGTCGAAGGCGGCCACGGCGTGCGTTTCGCCGGACTCAGTCGCGTCGGCGAAGCCGTTCGCGATCGCCTCCTCCGGTGTGAGCCAGACCTCTTCCTTCATCAGGTCGCGGCACTCGTCGATGGTTTTGCCCGACTTGTCGGCGTAGACGCGGGCATAGGCCGTCGCGAGAGCCTCGAGGCCCTTGATCGTCTTCGTGTGGTCGTCGGACGTGCCGAAGGTGAAGGCGCTCGGATCGTGGATCATCATCACGGCGCCGGGCGACATGGTGACCCTTTCGCCCGCCATCGCGATCAGCGATGCCGCGGAGGCTGCGATGCCATTCACGACGATGTTCGTGGTGCCGGCGCGCGCCGAAAGCGACGCGTGGATCGCGGCGCCCTCAGTCGCGATGCCGCCGCCTGAATTCAGGAAGACGGTCAGGAGGGAGTCATCCTCGATCTCGGCAAGTGCAACGACGACGTCCGCATAGGTGAAGCAGTCGCCGAAAAAGAAGTCACCGACGTCGCCGGTGAGGGTCAGCTCACCGTCTTTCAGAATGGCAGCCATTCGAGGATCCTGATCAGTAGGGCCGGGCTCTCGCAGACATCGCGTAGCGAGTCCGCTTGCCCTGTGATTTCGCGCACATGCGCTCGGCGTATTGGATCGCGGCCGCCAGCTCGTTGGCCGAAACCTTCACGAAGCGCACCATGTCGCGATCGAAGCGCGTCTCCTCGACGCTCTCCCCGGACAAGCGGGCGAATTCGATCTCGCGCAGACGTTCTACCCGGGCGCACCAGTCGATCGGGGCAGGGGACGGCGTGTCAGACATCAGGCGCTCCCTTCTCGCCCGCGTTTCACCTTCGCTGTCGGCTCGTCCTTTGGTGGCTCGCGCCGGCCGTCAGCGGCCGCCCCGTTCACGCCCGCTCCGCCGCCTTGCGTACGGCCGAACGGGACGGGAATCTTCGCCGCTTCCATCGCCCGAATCTCACGACCGATCTGGGTCAGCAGTTCCTGCGGGTTCTTGCCGCGAGCTATGGCTTCGTCCGCATGCGAGGTGAGGTTGAGCTCCATGAGGATCTTGGAGGCGAGGGAGTCCTTATAGGGGTCAGCGGACGGCCGTTCCGGCCCCTGAAACTCAGCCTGGAACACCGCTTCAGGGTCACGAGCGAAGGCTCGGTAGCCGCCCTTGAAAGGGATGCGACCCTCGTAGATGCTTTCCTCCAGCCATTGCTCGTAGGAGCCCTGGTAGAACGGCGCCACCACACGCTGCCGCCGACGCGTCACCACCGGCCAGATGCTTGCCACTGCCATCCGGACCGACGAATAGTTCGCGCTCGAATGGTCGCCTGTGAAGCTTTCGAAGGTAACGCCGATACAGCGCGCCATCTCCCGCTGCAGATCCTGCTTGAACGCGGTGTAGTTGTTCTGTGGCGCCGAGGCGGTGACCATCTCAAGCTCTTCGCCGGGCCCAAGATGGGCAATCCGGGCGGGGTCAGTCAGAGAAAGGCTGCCAGACTTCAGAGAAGCGAAGCGCTGTGACCAGACCTCAACCATGTCGCCGCGGACACCCGACACCAGCTCCGACCAGTCTTCGGGTTCATACCCTTCCGGCGGATCGGTCTCGTCCAGCGTCTGGAATGCCTCGAAGGCCTCCTTGCTTGCCTCAGGGCTTTTGACGATCGCTGCGAACGCCTGCTGCATCAACGCGACAGCCAAGGTTGCATCGGCCAGCTGGTCGGCCTGCGCGGCGACCTTCAGGATGGGGGTCAACGGGCTGATGCCACGTCCCGCGTTCAGATGTTCACCACGGTCCATGACATGGACGACGTCGGCGGCCGGCACATCGTGATCGCGCTCGAAGCCGTCTTCGCGCCGGCGGAACCGGTATGCCTGCGGCCGCCGGATACTGTCCCGGATGACCCCGCCGTCCAGTCCCTCCGCTTCGCGCGAGACCCGCGGGCATCGGTGAGGCGCGACCAGCGAAACCTTGATGCCGGTGGTGACCTGGTACTGCCGGCGCCGGCGAACTGTGAAGTGGTCGAAGATCCCGAAGCCTTCGCCGTAGGCGAGGAAGGATCTCAAGATGGCGTCCGCCATCTCGGCGATCGTCATCTCGCCGGCGAGGTCGCACTCCTTCGGGTTCCAGGCCCATTTCAGCCACGCGGCCTCGACATTGCGGCACCAGTCGTTCGCCTGCTTGTCCGTGTAGCCGAACTGTTTCAGCTTCGCCTGGCAGTTCAGCTTCAGCTCGACGCCGATCGTGTCGCAAACGATCTGGGTGACGGCGCCGGAGATCCACCCGGAATTGTGGATGAAGTCCAGCGCGAGAGCCGACGCACGTTCCGCGGCCTCGAAGACGTCGACCTTCGCGTCGCGTGTGATAGCGCGGCGCATGTTCAGTAGGCCGGTGCGATCCGGGCGCAGATGCCGCATTGTCGCCTTCGCGACGTTCGCTGTGGCAGCCAAGGCCGCCGATGGCGGGGTTGGCGAGAGCGCGACGGCTCCCGCCTTCACCCGATATCGCGGCTTCTCAGCGGCCATTCTTCAATCCTAACGGTAGGTGTTCCAGCTGGACCGCTTCTTCAGCGGCTTGGTTATCGGCTTCGGAGGCGGCGGATCGGGGACGACGGCCGGCGTTTCCTGCGGTTCTGGTTTCGGATCAGCACCGTCGTTCGCCATTTCCGTTTCTTTCGGTTTGGCAGCCGCACGCCGAGCCGGTTTCACGGTTTCGAGCTTCGTCGGCAGCGAGAGCCGAGCGGCCAGATTGTAGACGAGGCAATCCCATGCCTCATTGCGCCGGCCGATCGTCTTCGGCTTCCAGGCGCGCCGGGGGCGATTGTTCACGAACGTGGTCACCGCGTGCTCGGCGGTGAGCTGCTCGAAATAGTCGGCGCTGAGGCCGACCGCAGGGAAGTGGATCGCCCGTGCCGTCGGTGCATCGGGATGTGGGACGATTGCCAAGCGCGCCGACAGATCGTCTTTCGCCGTGTCGACGCCGATCGTGTATGGCTTGTCGCCGCCGCCGGTCCGGGACGCTGTCTTCGGCCAGATCATCGCCGGCTTCGCTGGGTTGAGGTTAGCCTGACCGCGAACCGCATAGATCCGCCGGCGCTTTCGGGTCCTGCAGAACTCGTAGACCATCTGAGATCGGTGGCCGCCGGAATCGATACAGCCGGCCTGCGGGAACAGCTTGCGGCCGTCGTCTGTCTCGAGCGGCTTGACGATCATCTCGTCAAGGAGCTTCCAGACGTATGGCTTCGAGGTATCGCCCGGAATGACCTCGTGCCGGGCGATCCAGCTCTCTTGATCCAGTCCCCAAGCGACGAAGGTCACCTCGATCCGATCGTCTTGCGTGTCCGCGCCGAAGGTCACGAGGCGCGCGCCTTCCGGCAGCGTCTCGTGATTGTACATTTCGCATCTGGCCTTCAATCGATCCGGATCAGCGACCTCGACAGTCTCAGCATACGGCAGCCCGAGCGTGAGATTGTGGAAGCTCTTGCGCTGCAGAGGATCGCGGTAGACCTCCAGCCACTCGGCAGCGAGCTTGCCCCACGCGGCGTTTGGAAACAGCGAATAGGCCGTCCAGATGTGGAAGCCTGCATGCCCGTTGAAGGGAGCTGACGCCACCCAGACCCCGGCATCGATCATTGCCGGCTTGTCGTGCTCCTCGATCCGACAGCCTTTCGCTTCGCAGCGAAAATAGGCCGTCTCCGGGAGATGCTGGCCCTCGTCATCCCGGTCCCACTGCAGGTTTTCCCACTTAAGGACCTGGCGGGCGCTGCAGTGCGGACAAGGCACATGGTAGTAACGCTGGTCGCTCGTCTTGAACGACTTCTGGATCCTGCTCCGGCCGTCGACGAGGGGTGTCGATCCGAGAATGATCCGGCGATTCCAGAAGCTTTCGGACCGCTTGATGCCGAGCCGGATCTGGTCGCCATCGTCGCCGGCGCCGCCTTCAGGATATCCGTCGACCTCGTCGAAAGCGACGATGCGCGCTGTGATGCGCCTAAAGCCGCCGGGCGCGTTGGCACCGACCAGCGAGACCGAGGCGCCATTGCGAAACGTCCGCTTCAGGATCCTCTGACCAGAATCTCTCGACTTCTCGTCGCCGGCGATCGCCTTGAGCACCGGCGTGTCACGGAGCATTGGCGCAAGCTCGGTGCGACTGTAGTCTTCGCTGTCCTCGACGCGCGGCTGCACGACGAGGATCGGCGCCGGATCATGGGCGAGGAAATATCCGACGACATGATCCAAGATCTTGGTGTAGCCGACGCGCGCCGACTTCATCACGGTGATCATGCCGACGGTCGGATCCGTCACGGCATCCATGATGCCGTTCTGGTAGCCGAAGGCCTTGAACTTTCCCGCGTCAGCGCTGGTCTCCGCCGACAGGTAGGCATGCCGGTCGGCCCACTCGCTAAGCGACAGCGGCTCGGGAGGTTTCAGTGCGGCGCGACGCGCCTGGCGGAGCTTGGCGCGCAGCTCGCGCGCGCCGGACTGGTACCTCTTATGTGTCGGCGGCGCGTTGGCCGCGGCCGCCTTGATCAAGCGTCAGCTCCTGAAGGGCCAGCGTGACCTCGCCGTCGATCATGGCCTTGATCTCTTCGGCCGACTTCAGCATCGCGCAGCGGGGCGCGACACGCGCGCCGATGTTGAACAAGCGGTTCTTCACGAGCTGATATTCGGCCGCGACCGCAGTGGTGATCTCGTCGATCTCGGCGACCGCGCCGCTCTCGCGGTCGTACTGAAGCTGCCGCAGCAGCGCGATGTAGTTCTCCTTCAGCTGCTCCGCGCCGGCCTTCGACAGGAGCGGCTGACCATCTCCAAGCGCGTCGTGCAGGATGCGCTCGGCGATCTCTCCAATGCTCTCGGGATCATCTGCCTCGGTGCGGACACCGGGTGCGGACACCTGCGGCTTGTCCGCACTGTCCGCACCAGGTGTCCGCACCCGCGATCGCCAGTTCGAACCTACCAGTGCAGGGTCGACGGAGCCGTCTTCGAAAGCCTTCAGATGCCCTGATGTGAGCTTCCGCCGGACCAGCTTCTCATTGCAGCCGTCGCGCCGCGCAAACTCCCTAATTGAAAGGCCTTGCGGCATATTACGGGCTCCGTTTGGCGCTCAAAATCTACCTGAATTCCGCAAGAAGTTTTCAGACGGGCCGTTCGAACGCCGGACCAACGATGCGACCCCCTGAAACCCCTGCAGTGCAGGCACTCCAGAACGAGTGCGGACACCTTTTCCGAGCCTGCACCTGCGGACGATCCGCGGCCCTGCCTCCGTGGGGCTGAGGGTGCCCCGGACGGTCCCTAAACCGGGGGGGTGTGTTGCCGAAAAGACACATCGTGTGCATGCCATATGATATGGGTGGCCTGCTATGTGACCCGTTTGCACAGGTCGATCAGGACAGCACGCCCTTGGTGATGAGACGGATGTGCCTCTCTATCTTGGCATTGAGCTTGGTCAGGCCGACCCGATCGAAGGTGCTTGAGGTGATCCCCTTCACCATCTCGACGGGGATGCGCACACCACTCTTCACCTTGACGAACTTGCGGCCCCACTCTGGTGACGAGGTGGCAGGCCAGAAGACCGTACCATTGAACGGCAACGTCTTCCGGTTGCCCCAGTGACCACCCTTGATGAAGGATGTCGGGAACGCACCGCGCTTGCCGAATGGCGCTGCGCTGACGCCCGCCTTCGTCTCGCGAGCGCCAAAGTACTTCAGGCCGATATCGCCACCGCGGCCGTGCAATTTGAATTCGAGGTTCGACATAGTCGCCTTCTGCGGGCGCAGTGCTCGCTTGGCGGTCGAGATCTTCAGGCCAGTCTGCGATGCGAGCGCTCGGTAAGTCGGCGCCGTCGTGTCGCGTCCAGCTTCGTTGAGGGAACGTCGGTAGGCGCGTTGCGCCTTTTCGCGGGAGCCGAGGGCTTCGACCGCATCTTCGAACCGAGGAAGGCCGCTGCCTCGGATGGTGACGGTCAGCGGCATCAGCGTCGGCCTCTCGTATAGCGATGGACGGAGGACCCCTGCGCCGTCCGGCGCAGAGGCCTCGGCGCGGCTTTAGCAACGCCGATGATAGTCGCGAAAGATTGCGCCACCGGTCCGATGTGACAGCACATAAACCGGCGCCAGAGGTCCGGTACCGCTGATCTGCTGTAGGTCCGGTTCATCCGTACTCGGCACGGCCGGCATCAGAGCGACGTCGGAAAGCACCATGACCGGGGAAAGCATATCGACGACGCGCGAGAACCCAGTGCCATGGTCGAGGCGAAACTCGCTAGCCGCGGCCGGCGACGAGTAGAAAAAGGCGAGCGAGCAGAGGGCTATGCAGCCCAACAGGAATGATCGAAGTCCGAATGTCTTCATGTCAGCGTCCTTGTCGTAAGAGGTGGCCCGGTGCCGCCGGGGCGGATGACGCATCAGCCGTTCGACGCATCTCGATGACAGAACCGGCGTTCGAACTGCACTGCGGAATCTGGTGGCTCACGGCGGCGGATGGGAGAGACAGGATCGGTGCAGGATCCGTCTCTCCCTGGTGCATCGCTGGCGGGCCGACAGTCTCACCAGGGCGACCCATTCGCCCGGGCAAGCTAGAGCGGTCTGAGGGCAAAGGCCTAGACCAGATCTGGGAAAAGCTCACGAAAAAGGCCGGAGGCGCTGTTAAGCGCAACTTCCGACCTTGCTTGCTTATGGTTATAAGCGGTTCCCGTTGTCAAGAGCACCTATTGATTAAAGTGCCCAAACAGCCGGAGCATATTCGGCGAGCTCGTTCTGCCGCCTCTCAATTTCTCCTGGCCCCCAGCTGGCATATTCCGCCAGTTTACTCGTCAAGACAAAGGGGCTTTCAGCAAAGGTATGTCGCTTCACCACAAAGGAAGAATTTCCGACCTCGACGTTTTTCCGAGCATTGAGCAGCACCATATTTCCCAGTCTACGGTAATATGCTGATGCAACTTCCTCTGGTAGAGCCCAGCCGGCACCCGGGTTGATCGGAAGTATGTGCTCGAGGTTGACCGCTGAGGTGTCTTCGTTTGGCAAAAGCTGAGGTTCTTTTTCGCCCTTTGCATGCGTTTCCAGTGCTCGGAGATAATATCGCGCCAAGTTGGTTTTCCGAACAGAAGCGCTGGCAAAGGCGCGTCTAAATGCGGTGTCGTTAGGCACCACCTCCGTCATGCGTTCCCTCAGCTGTTTCGCTGTTGTGATCTCGCCCCGCGTAACATCTCTCGCTCTAAGCCCATAGCTTCTGTCCAGTACACCACCGCCGCCACCGCCGGCGATAAGAAAGCGGACCGACCAAGACACCATCTTTACGAAGGCCTTCTCCGCCTCGGCAGTAGAAAAGTGACGCGCAACCGCAAGCATAAGCGGTCTTATCTGCTCACCACCTAGCTCCCTACTAATTGTGAAAAGCGCACTCTTCCCAGTTCTGCCCATAGCATTCCAGCGAGCGTGGTCTCGCGGAGTGAGTAGCGCCACATAGTCAGAGGCATTTGATGCTAGCTGGCCGATGAAATCGACGGCTTGTCTCTCTGTGCGAACTACGCGCTCGATGGCGCTGCCCAGTTCCCTTTCTGTTGTAGGCCCATGCTGCGAAACCCAGAAGTGACGAATAAACCTCATCAAGAGATCATCCTCCCCAACTCCTTCGATTGTTGTAATCATGCTTATCCAGCGAGGGTGCACATCTGCCAGGCGTTCTTTCGCATGATCAAACAAGTAGTTTTTTAAAATATCGGTCTTGGATGCCTCCATGCCTCTGGCGTTCAAGGTTTCGAACATCTTGAACGCATTGCCAACTTTACCGGAAACCATAATCATAATGATTTTGGCATTGTCATTAAGAAAGTCGATCCAATCGTATAAGCGGTGAGCCTTCTCTTCGTTCGGTAGTGCCGCAACAATCTTCCTAACGTGTGCAGACGCTAGGCGCGTGGCTTCCTGTAACCTTAGGTGGGACTCAAATGATTGCCCTTCAAAAGAAGTCCGCTCATTCGATGGCTTCAAAATTTGACTGACAAAAAACTCATGATCTTCATAGTTGAGATACAGCTTCGGAGTTGAGTCTTTTCTTCTTACGTCATAATCCAAAAGATATGTCGACTGATACTTCTTGGCTCCATCGACATCTCCGAGCTCAAGCAAATAGTCCCTTACGGCTGCAATAAGAATCGAAGTGGTTGCAAGGCGTTGTTGTCCATCAGCAACTTCCCAGCTTTTGTTGCTGCCACGTGTCAAAACTATCGTGCCCAGAAAATATATCTGATCTCCATCATCAAAGGCGCGGTATAAGTCGTTCAGTAGGGTTTGAACCTCGTCTGCTGTCCAAGCGTAAGAACGTTGATTGAGTGGCACACGCAGAATTCGATGCGCCAAGGCGCTGGCAAGCCCGCGCTCATCAAAATTTAGTCCAGTATTGGTCTCGTCCATTAGATGCCCTTCTGAGCCTTGACGAATGCAATTGGAATTCCGGCATCTTCGAGCTCAATCCGAGCAGCTCGCCGTAGACGTTCTCGAATCCAAGCGGAAAGTGGCAATCCTGAAAGACGCGCGGCTTCTTCAAACGCTTCCCGCTCCTCTGGTTGAAGGCGAAAGCGGGTCATCTCAGTTTTCATACGCGCGTGTTCCCAAAGGAGGATACTGTAGCCACAATGTGTCCACTATAGCAAGCGCTCCATTTTTTGTAGCCACACTAGGTCGGCTTTATAAGCGCGTGCGGCAACTCGCGTTTGTGCTTCGAAGCCGTACGGCTTCAAGACGTAGCTTGTGAGCAAGCTCTGATCGGTCCTCAAAGAATCTATCTGGGTCATGTCGAGAAATCGTGAGCCGCATGATGGCGGCGGCGATGTCTTCGATTGCGTCGGCGCATGCTATTTTCTGCGGGTCACCGCCGACGGGCATGATCGTTCGCTGGGCTTAGGTTCCAGATCTCGGCGAGATGGTCGAGGCCCGCAAGAAGGATCGCGCGCACGGTGCCCTTGCGCATATTCAGGCGCCGATGCAGCTCGTTCAACGACCTGCCTTCGCCGCAGACAAAATGCAGGACGTAGAATTCTACATGCGTCATCGCCTCAGCCGCCTTACGGAGCTGCAGAGAGGCGCGCATCCGGCCCTCGGTGAAGACGTCGGATGCGGAGCCGCCATCGACATGCTCCCTGATGGCGGAAGGTGAAGCCTGCCCGGCCATCAGCCTCTCGACCAAGGCGCGGAACTTATGGCCAGCGGCAGCCTGTGCGGCGTCGATGCTCCCAAGCATTTCTAATCGCACGAGTGGGCTCTCGTTTGAATTGCGCGCCGCCTGCACCCGTTTTGGGTTGCCGAGGTTCTCGGCATGGTCACGACTGAAATACGGGTTGTCGACCTCGGCGAAGCGGAGATCGATCTGCGCGCCGGCCAGATGGACTGGTGGCGGAAGCTTCACCGCGCGCGACGGTGCGCGCTTGGGGAAGGAGGGTCCGGCGACACGGGTTTCACGCGATGCCTCGTCGAGATTCGACCTGCCGTTTTTGTCTTGAGATGGCGATGTCCCGATGGTCGGGATTTCGGTATCCGGCATGCTTGGCCGCTCCTCTGCACAGGGTCGGCCCGTTCAGTCAATGCAGCTGGATATATGCCAATCTTTTCAGCATTCTGCAACGGTTTCACAAGGCATGGAATGAAGTTGTTCCGCCTGACTTTAGTGGCAGCACAGGGCAGCTATGCGCCTTCTGTCACGATCCCGCGGTTGCCGGCCGTGCGCCGGGTTGCGGACATTGCGAGGCGACGCTGCAGCAGCGCCAGCTGCTCGGGCGACAGCGGTACGCGCGCCGGCTCGTCCGGCATGTCCTCAATCGCCAGAACGCGGGCAAGGCGGCATCGCGCGAAGCGCCACTCCCCTTCGATCTGAAGCGCAAGGGCGGAGAGCTCGGCGCTGGTCGGCACAAAGGTCCGGGACATGCCCTCCGCCTCGCCGCGCAGGATCCGCCGCACCGCTTCCGTCACCGCCGCCTGCAGCCGCCCGTCGAGCGCGATCAGGAAGGCGTCGGCCAGCGCGTTCGGGTCAAAGTCGTCGCGGCGCGATTTCATCGCAGCGTATAGCTGCTCGGCGGCCTGTTCGATGCGCGACGGCGTCACCAGCGTGTCGAGGGTACGGTCGATCCGGTCGATCGCCTGCTGCGCGGCCTCGCGTTCGTCGGCCGTCGGCGCATCGCCGCGGCGGTACCGGCAGTGGCCGGGCCGCAGGCGTTCTACCCTGTCCTCAAGTGTCTTCGCCATGCCGAGGATCAACTCGGCGGGCGAAGGCTGAACGGAAGCGGCTACCGGGCTGGGGGCTTGGAGTGCCGTCATGTTGAGATCCTCTCGGGCGAAGCTGGACGATGTTGGGGATGCTACCGCCGCCGCCGGCCGGCGAGGGGCTGACATCCGTCAGCGGCCCCGCCGCGGCGCGGCGCCGGTCGCGCGCCTGCAGCACGGCCGGCGCGAAATAGGACCACGCCCGGATCGGCGAGCTCCGCGGCCGTGCGGCTAGGCCTGCAATGGTCGGCAGCACGTCGAAATCGAGATCGCAGCCGTTCGCCAGCCAGCCCAGCGGCTCCGAAAGGACGATGAAGGCCGGATGCGCCTCGTTGATCGCCGAGCCCGCCGCATCGCGGAGCCGGCCGGCGAGAACTGAGAGGTCGCATCGTGAGGTCGGAACCGGAACAGCGCTCGGAACGGCATCCGGCTCGCTGGTATGGTGGTCGTTGGCCGCTTTCGGCCGTTCGTTCAGGTCCGCCCGCTTGCCCGGCCCGCGCAGCTGTGCCGAGCCGTCAGGCTCGGTCCTGTTAACGGGGGTCTGTTCTATAGCTGTGACCTCCGATGTCACAACAGATGTGGCCTCTGGCGTCACAACAGATGTGATCTTCCGGTCACCTGCCTTCGCCTTGGGCTTGGCAAGCCGGGGCGCATCCTGCACGTCGAACAGCGTCATCTGGCCGGCCGTGCCCTCGCCGATCATCACCCGGTATTCGAGGCTGCGCTTCATTCCCGCCCGAGCCTTGGTGGCGACGTAGCCGAGTGAGACGAGCTTCTTCAGCGATCGGTTCACGCCCTCCCGGCTGGCACCGATCTCTTGCGCGATGGCATCCTGCCGGCGCGTGCAGATGCCGGTCTTGCCGTTGGCATGGGCGCACAGGATGCCGAACACGCGAATATCCTGCCGCGTCAGCCGGCCGTCCATAAAGACGTCCCGAGGGACCTTTCCCCAGTCGCTCACGCTGTCCTCCGCGCGCACCCGACGCACATAGGTTGGAAGAGGTTCAGCTGTCTTGGATCTGGACGATCGGAGTAGCTCTCGCCCCAACCGAAGCCGTGTATCTGTCGAGCTTCAGCCTCAAGAGCATCCAGCCATCTGCCCCACTCGGGATAAAGGGCGGCGGCCTCGTGTCGCTCGCTCTTCGTCTGCATCGTGCCGCACATGCACTCGCCAGATCGACAAAGCTGCGTCGCGACCGGGTTGATGGGCGTACCCCTGCTGGAAAGGTAGAAGTCCCGTTCCGCTTGGCTCCAGTCGAAGATCAGGCTCACCCAGATGTTTCCAGGCGAGGCCGGATCCTGCCGCCAAACCTTCAGATGCTTCTCGCGGTTTTCGCTCTCGTCCTTTCGTGCGCCGTTCAGAAGCAGGATACGGACGCCTGTTCTGCCGTGTCGGATTTCGCGGGATATCGTCTTGCGGAACGGCGTCGCCTTCAGGATGCGATATGCGAAGCCGTGTGCCCCTTGGCCGCTGCCGAAAAAGCCCTTCCGCAGCACGTAGTCTTCATAGGCTGTGCCGGCGTCCGCCTCCGCATAATCGCCCAGCTTGCTGTACGTCTTGCGGACAAAGTCCGTCGTCTCGGCAATACCGCACTGGGTGTTACCGTGGATCACGAGGTTGACTGCGGCGCCCAGCTCGCGCGCGACTTGATCGGACGCTGCGCTGTCCTTCCCGCCGCTAACCATTGAGACAATATGCGTCGGGCTGAATTTGGTGATCGCGGCGTCTAGGACGGTGCGGCTGCTGGCTATAAGATCGGAGATGGGTCGGATCATTCCGCGACCTCGCGATTTGTCCCCTTCGGAAGTGCATCGGCGAAAGCAGCTACGAAGGCTTTGGCCGCTTCGAGGTTGATCGCGTTGCCGTAGGCGCGCAGGCGTCCCACTCGGGCGGCAGACCCATGAGCCAGCAGACAAATTGAGGGTTCAGATCGCCTAGCTCGGCCAAGTTCGCCGGACGTTCTGTGGTCGCCATAGAATGGGCCACCGCCTGAACGTTCAGTGGGAAACTGTTGCGGCGCCATTGCGACGGACCTGCGCGGTTCTCCGCGTCCTGAACAGTCGGCGTGGGCCACATAAAAAGTCCGCATTCGGTCGTGGGGCGCGCCTGCGGCACAAGCCGGTAGATCGATCGCCCCGAAGGCATAACCCGAACCTTCCAGATCAGACGCCGTTCGATCGATCCACAAAGCACTGTCGTCAACTTGCTCGCCAAAGAACACGTCAGGCCGGACGGCCTGGATGAGCGCAAACTGTGTGGGCCAGAGGTCGCGCGCGTCGGCGAAACCAAGCTTTCGATCGGACGCTGCGGCGGAGTGGGGCTGGCAGGGGCAGGAGCCGGTCCATGCGGGGCGATTGTCGGGCCAACCAGCGCCTCGGAGGGCAGCGGACCAAACGCCGATGCCAGCGAAGAAGTGGCACTGCCGATACCCTTCCAGATCGGAAGGTCGAACATCGACAATTGAGCGCTCGTCGACATCGCCCGGCGCGATGTGACCCGCGGCGATGAGGTTGCGTAGCCAGTCCGCAGCATAGGGATCGACCTCATTGTAGTACGCGCGCTCGATGCCGGAGGTGACGGAGCCGAGTTTCATAGCTTTCCCTTCGACATTCTGCCTTCGGCGATGGCGCAGGCGCCGCAACGGCGGACGCCGCGGGTTCCCTGCAGGACGCTGAAGCCAAAGCCCCAGCGAGCGGCCGCGCCACATGGGCACAGCGGCTCGCCCGATGCTTCGACGGCAACGGCAGGCTTTGGCGGCACGCGCAGCGACGGTGCCGCCGGTGACTCGAGATCGAAGAGATCCACCGCGCTCATCCCGCGACCGCGACGAAGAATGCGATGAAGCCGAACGCCCCGACCGTCATCATGCTGAGGCCGATGCGGTAGGCGCTAGCGCGGGCATCTGGATCTGAGGGCAGGCAGATGCCGAAAAGCAGGGCGCTCGTGGCGATGACCAAGGTGGCTGCGAGGAGGGCGAGCGAAGAAGGCGCTGTCATGCGGCCGCTCCCTGTGGCACAGCGGCCGGCGCGTGCATCAGCTGGAACAGCGTTGGTACGGCGAGCTTCGCCTCCTGTGCCTCTAGGTGCCGCACTCCATCGCGGAAGTAGCCGCCGTTGAGTTCGACCGAGACGCCGCGCCGGCCGAGGCCGATGGCGCGGTAGGGCACGGTGAAGAGGCCGCCGAAGGGATCGTAGACCGTCTCACCGCGCATCGAGTAGCGCTCGATCAGCCGGTCGACGATGTCGAACTGTAAGGGGCAGATGTGCTTCTCGCGTCCCTTCGCCGCCTGCTCGCCGTTAAGCGTGCGCATGCGGTTGATGTCGTGCCAGACGTTCGGGTCAGCGGAGCCCGGCGCCAGGCTCATGAACGTGACGGGGAGGACGTGCTTCTCCTCGAGCGTCTCGCCGATCGCCACGTGCTCGGCGAAATCATAGACCCCCTGCAGGCTGCGATCGGTGAAGGCCTTCACCAAGAGCTTAGTCGGTAGGCGCGCCAGCTCGGCCGCGGTCATCAGCCGGTCGCCCGAGGATCGCCAGAAAGCGTGCGCGTCGATCTGCCAGCGCGCCAGCGAGTATTCCTCGCGCGTCTTCACCACCGGTGTGTCGGCATAGCCCCGCGATCGGTCCGTCTGCGGCTTCGAGAACAGGAGGACGTATTCGGGCGAGCCGACGCCCATCTTGGTCGAGTCCTTGAGCATCTCGCCGTAGGACAGGCGGTAGGTGCCGTTGTTCTCGAAGACGACGTCGGTCACCACCGTGATCATGCCGAGATACTGCAGGCCGTGCTTCAGGCCGTGGAATATGCCCTCGGCGTGGAAGGGCGAGACCGTCGGCCGGCCGTGGCCCGTGACTGATCCGAAGTTGATACGGTCCTTGGTGTGCAGCGCCGCGATCCGGCCGGGCCGCAGCACGCGCACGAGCTCCGGCGTCAGGAAGTCCATCTGCTGCCAGAAGTGGTCATTGTTGTCGGTGTGGCCGAAGTCGTTGTAGCTCGGCGTGTATTCGTAGTGATTGGCGAAGGGGATCGAGGTCACGATCAGGTCGACCGAGTTGTCCGCCATCGACCGGGTCTCGTCTACGCAATCGTTGTTGGCGACGCGCCACATCGCGCCGGCCGCCTCATGGCGCTCGATGCCGAGGGCTCGCAGCATCTCGTTCGCCATGTTCAGCTGCTCAAGCCCGTAATGCCGGATGATCTCGCTCATGGTCTCCACCATCTCCTCGTGCTGGGTCCATTTCCGGCGAAGGGTGCGCAGCACCTCGCGCTCGCTCTCGCCGTGCACGATGTCGATGCGCACGGGCCGGTCCTGGCCGAAGCGCTGGACGCGGTGGATGGACTGGATGAAATCGTTGAACTTGAAGCCGATGCCGAGGAACACGGCGCGGTGGCAGTGGCGCTGGAAGTTGCAGCCGGAGCCAGCAATGACCGGCTTGGCGGCGAGGATCCGGAAGGCGCCGTCGGAGAAGTCGATGATCGCCTGCTCGCGCTCGTCTAGATCCTGCGTTCCGAAGATCGCCACCGCCTCCGGCAGCGCGCGCTGGATGGCGCGGCGCTCGTCCTCGAGGTCGTGCCAGACGATGAAGTGGTCGGCCGGGGCTTCGTCGACGACCTCGCGCATCTTGGCGATGCGCAGCGGCAGGGTCTCGCGCTTCTCCCGCGCGGCGCCGGCGAGGTCGACCTTGTTGTCGCGGATCAGCGCGCCCTGGCCGTCGCGGTCGAAGCTGCCGTCGAACAGCGCCGTCTCGACCTCGTGGTAGCGAACGTCGAGCGCCGGCAGCGTGTAGCCCTCGTCGGAGAAGCCGAGGTCGGAGGGCTTCTGCAGGAAAACCGCCCAGGTGTTCACCCATAGCCAGAACTCGCGCTCCTTGTGCGGATAGAGGGTGAGGTCGTTGGCCTTCTCACTGTTTCGCTGGAAGAAGCGCGTCAGCGCCTCGCCGGTGTCCATCACGCCGAGGAAGCCGGCATAGTGGATCAGCTCCTTCAGCCGGTTCGGCGATGGCGTGGCGGTGGCGACGAAGCGGAACGGCACGTCGCGGAAGATGGTCAGGAACGTCTGGTAGGTCTTCGACCCGTAGGACCGCAGCACCGACGCTTCGTCGAGGCTGACGACAGCAAAGAGCTTCGGGTCGAGCCGGCCGTCGCGCACCGTCTCGTAGTTCGTCATGTAGATCCGGCAGCCGGGATCGATCTCGGCGGCCGAGCGGATGAAGCGGACCTCGAGGCCGAGCGCCGCAGCCTCGCGGGTGAACTCCTGCCGCACGCCGAGCGGCATCATGATCAGGCCGACCGCATCCGCCGGCAGGTTCGCAAGAACCTTGTCGACGGTCTCCAACTGGATGCCGGTCTTGCCGAGGCCGAAGCTTGTGAAGTACGCGCGTCGGCCACCGGCAACGCCCCAGCGGGCGATCGCGCGCTGATGGTCCTTGAGCCGGGGGTGGAAATCCGACGGATGGAGCTCGAAGCCGAGCTTCGGCGCGATGCGCTTCTTGTCTTCGAGGAAGGAGGTGTAGGCGTTCATGCCTCCGCTCCCGCCATCATGCCGCGAAGATCCGTGCGGACCCGCCGCGCTTCTCGCCGATCCATGTGGAACTTGCTGACGCCCGGCTTGTGACCGACGACCGGCTTCGCCCGCCCGGCGATGACCGTCGTGATGGTCCCTTCGCGGCAGCAGAGTGTGAACGTGCCAGTGAAGACGGTCTTCGCACCCATGCGGACGGCAGAGAGCACCGACGGCGGGCAAATGAGCAGCTCCGCCTGGCGAACGGTGAGGCCAAGCATCCGGCAACCCTCAGACGCGATACGGTTGTCGGAGGGATTGGCGGGAAGGCGCGCGCGGATCATCTCCGGCGTCACGCCTTTAATGCGCTCGAGCCACCGGATGACGGCATGGCTGGTGACGACGTCCCTCATGCAGATTGCTCCTCGTGATGATGGACGCGCACGGCGAGGTGCGCGCGCAGGATGGCGGCGATCAGGACGTTGGCTGCGACGGGGCCGCGGGCCTTGAAGAGGGTCGACGTGGCGACGGGCAGGATCCCGGCTTCCATCACGAGCGTCCCGTTTTCGGGAAGGGAGGCGACGAACCAGGTGGCGAAGGGGAAGAGATCGGCGAGCAGCCGCTCGGCGCCGGTGAGGTTGCCGATGAGGCCATAGGAGTGCCGGAGCCACATTTCCTTCTGGCCGATCTCTGGCAGCGTCGAGAGCCATTCCAGCAGCTGCGCATCGAGCTCGAGGTCGGCGCGCTTGGAAAGTTCGATCCGAGTGGCGAGCAACCCGTTCATGCAGCCGCACTCCGGCCGCCGGCAGCCGGGCGCTGACCGCCGGCGTCGATGGCGGCCACCACAGCATTCAGCGCGCGATAGCTGAGGCCGGTGCGACGCGTGATCTCGGCGGCGGGCAGGCGCTGGCCGACCAGAACGGCGACGCGCAGCAGGTCCTGCGGTGAGATGCGGGCGATCGCCGAGGTGTTGCTATCGGTCCGAGCGGCGCGCGCCTCTTCGTCGAGGGCCAGCGCGTAGCCGACGCCGATCGCGCACTCGATCGACATGCCGATGGTGGCGAGCCGCGGGCGGATGTGGTGGACCATCACTGAGATCACCGCCATGCCGGGGCCATGGTCGGGGTCGGCCGGGTCGGTCACCGCCGCCAGCATCGCCTCGCGTGTCACTACCCTGGGGAAAGCGGACCAGAGGACGCTGAAAAGGCGCATTTGCTGCGGTGTCATCTGCAGTGCCACGCCGCGGTGGACAATCCGGCCGCGGGCCTCGTCGATGTGGATGTCGGCTGGCGAGATATCGCCGCCGCAGCATGGGCACCCGTCGGCGGCGAAGACAGCTTCACGCCTCGCCATAAAAACCTCGTGTATCCCACAGAGAGGTGACGTCTATCCCAAACGGGATATCCCGGCACCGAAGCATATAGCCGGCGAGGCGCCGCGCTGCGACGCAGCCGTCCGCGACCTGGTCGAGCTCGCCGCGCGCTGCGGAGATCGTCCTTTCGGCAGGCAAAGGGGTGGCGTCTCGCCGGAACGTGTCCATCGGCGACCTTTCACGGTTGAGGGAAGAAAAGGGCGGGCACGCCTTACGCTACGCGGCGGGCCCGCCAGTCATCGCGCGGGGGAGGATCCGCGCGAAAGGGTCAGGGAGGGTGCGAGCTCACGTCAGCTCGACCTTCTGATCGAGCGCGTCGAGCACGAGCCTCAGATCGGTAATTGCCGCGCGGATCGCAGCGCGATCAGCCGAGCAGACGACGCCGTCGACGAGCGCCTCCCCCATGATGCCGTTGAGGTCGGACGTTTCCTGCACGATGCGGCAGAGATCCTTGACGGTTACGGCCGAGGCGGTGGCGCCGCCCTCGCGGGCCGGGCGATCGGCCATCCAGCGACTGACGATTGCCGATCCGATGGCGGTCTCCAGCTTCGTCACCGAGCGGATCGGCATGAAGCGATCCATCTCGGCAACGCTGGTGTAGCGCGAGACGGACGGCTCCGAGATGCCGAGGATCATCGACACCGCCTTGGTACCGCCGCAGGCCGAGACCAGCTCGCTGGTCATTGCCTTCAGGGCTCTCGCGTCGAGATCGGTAAAGGGGGTGCTCATCGGGCTGCCTCCGTATGGAAAGCGCCCGGCGCCGAATTACCGTGACGGGCAGCAAGAGTGTCGCCATCTTCGGATTGGCGAGAACAGATGGGTGTCATCACGCCGCCACCCCCGTTCGCTCATCGCTAGCGGAGAAGAAATCGGCCGGGGAAAGCGGGATGCTGTTTGCATGAGCGAATGCGAGAAGCTTGGCTGCCTCACTCTGGGGAATGATGCCTCCAGTGCCGCCCTGATCCTTCGGATACATCCATCGGTAGATGCGGGACACATGCCTTCCGGTCGCTCCGCTAACGGCATCAATGCCGCCGAGCTTAGCGATGACAGATCGGGCGGGTTCAAGGTGGTGCTTCCTCATGAGCCAAATAATCGCGAATTTCGCGATAATATGTCAAGGCTAATTCGCGAATATCGCGATGGAAAAATTCGCGTAATCCGCAAAAATGGGAAGATGCACGATCAACACGAACTGAAAATTTGGCTGGCTCATTTGCTGGAGCAGGGAGGCCGGGGTACCCGCACTCGGCTGGCTCAGCATCTTGGCTTAACGCCGACCAAAATCTCTCGCATGGCGAGCACGGCGTTGGGCGCCGAGACGCGCGAGATCAAGGCGCACGAGCTACCGAAGATTGAGGAGTTCTTTGGGCAGAAGGTCGACGGTTCTCGCGGGCCGGATGTCGACGAGGTCAAGCCGATCGTCGGGGGGTTCACCCATGCACAGGTGGCCGGCGTTGTAGAAGCTGGCTCGTTCCGGGAAATCGATGAGTTCGATCAGCGCGAGCCAGAGCGTGTCATCGTCCCGGAGGATCCTGAGTTTCCGAACGCACGCGTGCTCGTTTTTGAAATCCGAGGGGACTCGATGAATAACATGCACCCGCCGCTGTTGCCCGGCGGCAAGGCAGTTTGTGTCGCCTATGAAGACGTGGCCCACCTATATCCGGTGCGAAATGGCATGACCGTCGTTGTCGAGCGGGAGCGCGACGGCGGACATCTTCGCGAGTGGTCGATCAAGCAGGTGGAGCTGCATGATGATCGAATTGAGTTTCACCCCCGCTCAACCAACGCGAAACACAAGCCCATCGTCGTCGAACGGAATGCAGATGCCGACGACGGGACCAAGGTCGAGATCATCGCCCTTGTTCGATCTGTCACGAACGCCATCAGTTAGCGGGCGGTCGTTCGTAGACTTGGCTGTGCGGCGGCAGCTTTACCCATTTCACAAGCGCTGCCCATCGCAGCTTCACGTCCGTCATTGTCGGTCCAGTGGCGGACCTGAGATTATAGAGCCCTGGTTGCGTGCCCTGCTCAAGAAAGCGGACATAGCTTTCACCCGACGGCTCGACCGCGGCAACCACCAGTTCGCCAAGCAAATCCAAGCAGGGCATCTCGATCTCGGCTTCGTAGTAGACGAGCGAGTTATTGGCGATGCCGCCCATGGTATTGCCCTTCACGATCAGGGCCGCGCCCTTTCCACTGATGCCGGGCGGGGCCTCAGTCATTGCCCAAGGCTTTCCTCTTTTGAATTTCAAGCTGCCACCTCGTCGTAAATTTGATTCATGCCAATGATCTTCGCGATCGTGCTGTCGCACTGGCTGCAGTGGAACCTGTGGCTGTCCAGAAGAGCACTTCCTCGGAGTTCATCAACATCCCGAGGGGCGTCATCGACGGCCGGCGAGCATATCGTTGTCGCACTTCGCCGAAGGCAGTTCGCGCAGGCCAGATAGAGCTTGAAACGCGCACCCAACTCGCCAGTCATTCCAGCCTCCTGTTCTCTTTTTGTTCTATATTGATTCCTGAGAACGGGGGGAGAGTCTAGTCGGCTTCGAGTCGCCTGTGGACATCGCATATCGATTTATTCGCGATTATCGCGACTATCAGGCTTGACCCTTTTTCGCGATTATCGCAATGTTTCTCCTAACGGCCAGCCACGCTGCGATGGAGATCAACATGCCCTCATCAAACGCTGCTGCCGTCGCGGTGGCGACCGGCTACCCCATTCATGAAGTCCTGAGCCGCGGCGTTGCCTTCTGCCGCCGCAATCCGCGTATCCGCGTTGATGACCTAAGCCTCGACCAGTCCCTGCCCGACGACTTCGACCTCATGGTCACGCAGGAGAATACCGTCGAGACCCACGAGCGGATCGTCGGCCGGCAGGCGGCCACTGCAAACGGTCTGGTTGATCGCAACCTCGATGCAGAGGCTCGCATCACCCTCTACAATGCTGAAGACGTCTCCCGCCGGGCCCGCGATGCCGCAACCGAGGCGGCCGCCGCGAAGAGTGCCGGTAAGGTTGCGATCTTCTTGCGCATGGATGCCGTCGAGGGCGGCACGTCGATCGTGGGCCGCATCGGCGACCGGGACATGTTCAGCACCGCTGCGCTGGCGGACGAGGATGTCGATCTGGTCGAGCCTCTTTGCCGCGACATGCTTCACAGCTTGGCAGCTCATCTGATCGCCGCCTGATCCAGTCATGGCCCGCGCGCAGCTCCCCAGCAACTTCGAAATCACGCCGGAGATCCTTGAGCAGGCTCTCCGCGCCGCGGCGCGCGCGGCCGACAAGTTCGGCGGTGAGGCTGAGCTGATCTTCGAGCGCATGGAAGAGATCTACGCCCGGCGCGGGCCCGACCGAGATGTCGCCCGTAAGGCTCGGATATCCAGAATTTTGCAGGGCGCTCGCTAGCGCCGCCGGCTGAAGCCTCGGCTCGCCGGCACGACGATATTCCCGGCCGAGCGCCGAAAAGAAGGACCTACCATGCCCGACAAACCGCGCGCTGCCATGCCCCTGACCGTCGACGTTGTCGACGACGTTCTCTCGATCCAGATCGGTGTCGCCCGCCTTGCGGTGGCCGCACAATCCGGTCCCGAGTGGGAGGATCAAGCAGAGATCGGCGACCCCGGCCAGTTCGCCAAAGAGTTCAGCTTCGAGCTGCAGCGCGACAACGGTGATGAAGGCATGGCGCCGCTGCAGCGGTTCCTCGATTCCGTCGCAGTGGACGTGTCCGGCGTGTCGGTCATCACCGGCTCCGCGGAGAATGGCGTGCACCGGGCCCGAGAGCTGATGCGAGCGGTGCCGCCGGCGCATGTCCTCAGCATCGCCGGATCGCCGCACCGGCAGGACGCCGAAGGTCGCTGGACAGACGAGACGATGTTCCGGCCGCAGGACATCCTGCAGGACGACATGGTGCGCGGCCTGGTTGCTCGGGCGAAGGTCGCGCGCGACGCGCTGACGGAATTTCGCGACGGCGCGCTCGGTGAAGCCGAAGGATTTCGCGAACTGCTGGCGCAGGAATATCAGGCGCCGAAGGGCGGTGCGAAGGGTAACGTCACCTTCACCACCATCGACGGGCTGCAGCGCTTCTCAGTCCGCGTCAACGATACGATCTCCTTCGGGCCCGAGCTGCAGCAGGCAAAGGCTATCCTGGACGGTCTCATCTCCGACTGGTCAGCGGACAGCCGCAAGGAGATCCGCACCCTCGTGATGCGCGCCTTCGACGTCGGTAAAGAAGGCCAGATCAACAAGGGCGAGCTTTTCATGCTGCTGCGCCTCGACATCGCGGATCCCGATTGGCAGCGCGCCATGAAGGCGATCCGGGACTCGATCCGCTCCGACGGCACCAAGACCTACGTCTGCTTCGAGGAGCGCGACGGCCGCGGCGCAGCCTGGCGCTCGATCTCCCTCGACATCGCGAAGGCCTGACCATGTCGAACGCTCTGGATTTCGTCGCCAGCCACCGCTCGGTTCCGATCATGTCGGCTGTCGAGCGCATCATGTCACCGGCTGAGGCGTACGCCGCGCAGCCCCTGTTCGCCCGCCGGCCGCAGACGCGTTGCGGCTGGCCGCTCTGGATCGGCGGCGAGCCGATCGAGGCGAAGCGCTGCTGCGGCGCCGCCGCGGCGCCCGTCCGTCCCTACTGCGCCGGGCACGAGCAGATCTCGACGGGCGAGGGCACGCCGTCGGAGCGCTCGGCCGTCCGCGAGGCCCTGTTTCGGGCGCGAGTGGAAGGAGCGCGCGCGTGATCGTCGACCTGCAAAGCCTGCACGCGGCCGCTGTGCGCCAGCACGATGCGCATGCCGCCGGTGTCGAGAAGCTGCGCCAGCGGGACGAGCGCGATCTCGCCCGAGCCGTCGCCGAGAAGTCCGCGATTTCCAGCAGCGCCGGCAAGGAACGGCGCGCGCTCGAGCTACGCCGCAACGCCGCCGCCGGCATCGCCGCCGCCATCAACGAGATCCTGGGCGCCCAGCCCTAAACCGTGGAGCATCCCATGCCCGCATCCGAAACCGCCACGCCTCGCCGCGTCGACGTCAATCTCTACGATATGAAAATTGGCATCTGGCAGGACAACCCGAACGACCCGACGTTTCGCACCGACGTCTTCGACGGCCTGCTGCGGCAGATGAAGCGGCGCGGCTGGAAGGTGACGGCCGACCCGGAGGTTCTGAAACACCATCGCTGCATCAGCTCGAACTTCCGCCTGGCTGCAGGGGCAGAGCTTCGGGCGGAGATCAGGATCAGCGGCCGGGTGGTCGAGCTCGAGTTCTGGGCCGAGACCTGGCCGCTCGATAACCGGAACGGGCAGAGGTACGACTTCAACAAGCTCCAGCGCCTCGGCTACCTGAACCGCCTTCGCTTCGAACTGGAACGCCGCCGCATTCTTGACTGGCTGGCAACGATCGCGACTGTCGCCAAGGTCAAGGCACCATCGAAATACATTGGTCCCGGTTTCGGGCGGGCGACCGCGATGGAAGCCGTCGAGCGCAGTTGGTCGGAAAGCTGGCACAGCGACAAGGAGCTTGGGCGTCCGGTCTGTAAAACTGCCAGCTATGCCAACTCGGGCGACGGTGGACGGATAGAGCACGGTGCCACCGTCTGGTTCATCGGACGCGACCGGCGCATTCGGCGCGGCAAGGCGTTCTATCACATCAATAACATGTGGTTCGTCGTCGGTGGCCGGTACGAGCTGCACAATCTCGCGTGCCACGAGATTTTCTGCCACCTACCAGAGGACCTGCGCCAGAAGCGGAATGGCCGCCAGCGGCGGGTGAAATTGGAAAGCCTGCTGACGGCCGCCATTCTCGCCATGGACTTCCGCCGCGCCGAGTTGCTGCGTCAGATCCTGTTCGGCGACGAGCCGGTCTTCATGATCTGGTCGCGCGACAACTCCGCTTGGTACCGGTCGAACTGTTCCGGCTACACGACCGAGACGGTCGCTGCGGGCCGCTACACACGCGCCGAGGCCGAGCGCGAAGTCCGCCGCGTGCCGCACATCCTCAGCCTCGTCGGGGCCGACGGCGTGCATGTCCGCTTCGATCAGGAAGAGAGGGCGGCGGCATGATGACCCTCGAGGAGATCAACGCCGCCCACCGTTGCACGATGGGTCACCTGCAGAAACAGCTGCCGCCCGGCTTCGTGTCGTCCGACGTCATGGTTGTCCTCGCCGGCATGGTAGCCGAGGCGATCATCAACCTGTCGCCGGCCGACAAGCGCAACGGCATGGCGATCGTTTTCAGCGCGCTTGTGATCGACCGGCTGGAATGCCTTGAGCCGCCGGAGGTGGCCACAGCATGACCCCCTTCACCGCCATAGCGACACTCGCCGCCGGCGTCGGCCTGCTGATCGGAGGGATCTCGGTTCTCGTCCAGGCAGCGCGGCCGCTCCCGCCCGGCGTAGCGGTCATTTCCTTCGGCTCCATCACCGGTGGCGCCGCATGCCTCGCCCTCTTCATCGCGGTGGTTTCCCATGGCTGACAAGACCTCGATCGAGTGGACCGACGCCACCTGGAACCCGATCACCGGCTGCCAGGTGGTCTCGCCTGGCTGCACCAACTGCTATGCCATGCGCCTCGCCGGCACCCGGCTGAAGCACATCGCCTCGCGCATCGGCTTGACGCGAGACAGCAAGGCGGGCCCGGTCTGGACGGGGGAGGTGCGTTTCAACGAAGAGTGGCTCACCCAGCCGCTAAAGATGCGCAACCCGCGGATGATCTTCGTCTGCGCGCACGGCGATCTCTTCGCCGAGGGAGTGCCCGATGCCTGGATCGACCAGGTCTTCGCCGTCATGTCGCTGGCGCCCCGGCACACCTTCCAGGTGCTGACGAAGCGTGCGGAGCGGATGCGGGGCTACCTGACGCACCCGATGGTAAAGCCTCGGATTGCGATGGCGATGGCCGCTTTTACGGCTAAGGGGTCGATCGACGGCATGGTGCGCGGGAGCGACATGGTCAGTCGGATGGATACTGGCGAGGCGTGGCCACTGCCGAACGTCTGGCTCGGCGTCTCGGCCGAGGATCAACGCTGGGCCGACGAGCGCGTGCCGATCCTGCGCGACGCGCCCGCGGCCGTGCGCTGGGTCAGCGCCGAGCCGTTGCTGGGACCGATCGACTTTAGCGCTTACCTCGACGGCGAGGAGAAACACGGGATGGTCGGTCAGATGACCGGCTACATTCCGGGCATCGACTGGATAGTGGTCGGCGGCGAGAGCGGTACCAGCGCCCGGCCGATGCACCCGGCATGGGCGGGGTCCATCCACGATCAATGCGCCCGCGTCGGTACCGCCTTCCTGTTCAAGCAATGGGGCGAATGGATGCCGACGTCGCATCCGCGCGAGGAAGGCGACATTCTGCTTTGGCCGAACGGCCGCACCGACTGCACGAGCGCGAACGAAGGGGGCGGCGCAGGCTGGCCCATGAAGCGCGTGGGCAAGAAAGCCGCCGGCCGCGTCCTCAATGGCGTTCAGCACGACGGCTACCCCGCCTGCGACGAGGTAATTTTCTGATGCCCGATATCAACCCATCGCCGCGGTCCTCGCCGGCCGGCGCCTGCCGATGACCAGCGAGGCCCAGCTGCAGGCCGAGAGCCTCGACGCTTTCGTCGAGGCTGGCGTCGAGCACGTCCACAGCGACGAGTCCCGGCTGAAAAAGCTGGCGGCCCAATACCTGCAGGAGAGAGAAGATGCCTGACGATGTCCGATTGCACATCTATGTCGGGGAGGACACGGCGCCTGCCGACAGCACGGTCGCAGCCGACGAGCTTCGCGCCTTTATCGAACGCATCGAGCGTCTCGAGGAGGAGAAGAAGACGATCGCCGAGGACATCAAGGAGGTCTACGGCGAGGCAAAGGGCAGGGGTTACGACACCAAAGTCATCAGGAAGATCGTCGGCATTCGGAAGCAGGATGC
Source organism: Mesocryomonas lacus (assembly GCF_055730105.2). Lineage (NCBI taxonomy): Bacteria > Pseudomonadati > Pseudomonadota > Alphaproteobacteria > Hyphomicrobiales > Aurantimonadaceae > Mesocryomonas > Mesocryomonas lacus. The sequence continues at coordinate 641,663 of NZ_JBUZWF020000001.1, read as the reverse complement.
GAACGAGCGCGCCGAGATGGATGCGATCCTCGAGCTCTACCTCCAAGCACTGGGAATGACTTGATGGCTCGCCGTAGAGGTGTCTCGGCCATGGCCAGACCCCGACGTTGGCGGAAGAGTGCAGGCCGAGGTCTGCTGGAAGACGGCAGTTGATCCCTGGACATTCAAGTGGTCCTGTCCGTCAGGACTTACCCTTCCCGCCGGTGTTGCCCTTGCCAACGGCATTGCCGCTGGCGTTGCCGTTGCCGCCGGCATTGCCGTTACCGCCGGCGTTGCCATTGCCATTGCCATTGCCGCCGGCGTTGCTGTTGCCGCCGGCGTTGCTGTTGCCGCCGGCGTTGCTGTTGCCGCCGGCGTTGCTGTTGCCGTTGCCATTGCCGCCGGCGTTGCCGTTGCCATTGCCGCCGGTGTTGCCGTTGCCGTTGCCATTGCCGCCGGCGTTGCCGCCGGTGTTGCCGTTGCCATTGCCGCCGGCGTTGCCGTTGCCATTGCCGCCGGTGTTGCCGTTGCCATTGCCGCCGGCGTTGCCGTTGCCATTGCCGCCGGTGTTGCCGTTGCCATTGCCGCCGGCGTTGCCATTGCCATTGCCGCCGGTGTTGCCGCCGGCGTTGCCATTGCCGCCGGCGTTGCCGTTGCCATTGCCGCCGGCGTTGCCGTTGCCATTGCCGCCGGTGTTGCCGTTGCCATTGCCGCCGGCGTTGCCATTGCCATTGCCGCCGGCGTTGCCGTTGCCGTTGCCGCCGGCGTTGCCATTGCCGCCGGCGTTGCCGTTGCCATTGCCGCCGTTCCCGCCAGGCTTGTCGCTGCCGCCAGGTTTGTTGCCGTTTCCTTTATCCTTCCCGTCGTTACCGCCCGGTTCGTCGCCGCCGTTTTTGCCCTTGTCGCCACCCGACTTGCCATTGCCGCCCTTGCCGTCGTCACCGGTGCCGTCGCTTTCGCTGCGGCCGTCACTGTTGTTGCTATCGTCCGAACGCGCGGAGGATGCCTGCGCGCCCCGGTTGTCAGACGTCGCGGTCGACGCCGCGGCCCCCGCATCGGCGGTCGACGCCTCGGTGTTGCCGACCCGAGCTTCGGCGCTGAATTCCTTCATGGTCATACCCGCCGGCGCCACGGACGGCGAGGAAGGCGTGCCCTTCGCCACTGCAGGCGCGTTCACGCCGCCGGTCCTTAGGCCGCCCTTCGCGGTGGCAACGCTGGCATTCTGCCCGGCGCCGACGGCGGCTGTCTGACCCGTCCGCAGATCGCTGACCTGAACCAGACCGCGGATGACCCCGATGTTTGTGTTCGCCCTAGCAACGCTGACCGTGAACTTCGTGCCTTTCACGACGGCTGCCATGTACGGCGTCTGCACGGTGAAGTGGGGCTGCTTCCGCTTCTCGATGTCGAATTCGATGCTGCCGGCCTTCTGCCTGACCTCCGTCTTCGCGCTGAAGAAGGATTTCGGGACGACCGCCGCCACGCTGTTCGGCATCAAGGTCATCACATTGTTCTCGCTGACGAGACGCACGCGGCTATTCGGTCCCGTCGCGATCGTCAGACCCTCGGCGATCTTCATCTCCCGCTTGATCTCGAAGCGCTCTTTCGACTGCGAGATGGCATAGGCGGTGCCTGAGATGCGATCGACCGACCATTCTCTGGCCGCACCAACGCTGACGGTGAAAATCGAGCTTATAAGCGTAAAAAGAAAGATGAGAATTTTAAGCATGTTTATCCGCCAGTGCGAGTTTGGCGTTAGAATAAGGGTGTCCAGCTAAGGATCGCTTAATCCGCACTGTTAATACTTGCTGTGGGTCACGTTACGTAGTGCTTGGACCCACTGGTTTTGAAGCAGGAATCCAAATCAGGCTCCCTGAGGAGACTGGGATATGAGCGATCTGTTTTGGCTGCTACCGGCTGAGTAGATGACGCTGGCCTGTTGCCGGCGCTGGTCAGTCCGGGGTGCGCGCCGGCTAGACTCCTTCCAACTGTGTATGCTTCACACTTCGCATGACCGCGATTAACGATACCCATCCGCACACCATCACCGACGTCGCTGAGAAGCTCGGCGTCACGCACCGCGCGCTGCGGTTCTACGAGGGAATTCACCTAGTTTCGCCTAAGCGCATATCGCGCGGGCGCCGCCTATACAGCGATGCTGATCTGGCCGGCCTGCAGAAGATCACGCACCTAGCCCACCTTGGCTTCTCGCTTGTCGAGGTGAAGCAGCTGCTGAACGCCCGGTCGGAAGATCAGATTGTTGGGGCGCTACACCGGCGGCGCGATGAGATCTCCGCGGAGATTGAGCACCTCCAGCGAGTTCTGGGCGACATATCAGACGATATCGCTGCAGCGCGTGTGCGGTAAGATGCAGCCGCTGCTGCCGGCGCCGTCCAGTCCGCAGCGAGCACCAGCTAGATTCCATCCAAACGGGGCCGGGGGCCTCCAAACATTGTAATTTACATATTCCAACCTTGATTTTGGAAAATTGACGGCCATAATGGTGGAGGTGAAAACGGAGCACGATCGATGCCTCTGCCCCTCGAAGACCATGTCCGCGCAGTACTTCTCGAGCGAGACCGCGGCCGAAAATTTCATGCCGCGCTCGGCGAGAGCTTTCTCGAATTTAATGAAGCCTATCCTGAGCGGCATCGATGGGTGCGAAAAGCGACCTCCCGGAATGTCTACTGGGAATCTGTCGTTCGAAAGTTTCGCCAGATCGCTGCAGAGGATGACGGGATTGAACTGATCGAGCACGCCGACACCGTGTCATTGATTATCGAGGACGAAGTGCTCCTGCGGCTCAAGCACGCTGATGTTGGTCTGGTAACCCGGAATGTGCCGACCGGCGACGCCTTGGACTTCGATCGACATGAGGTCGATCTGTTCGGGCGAACTGGTCTACAGCGCGTCCGTCTCTGCTACGTGCTTAACGAGTTTGAGACTGAGATGCACTGGATCGGCGTTGCCGCCCACAACGTTGGTCGCTTCCTTTGGAAGATTGAACTGAGCGATACGGGCATTGTCGAGGCGCCTGTTCGGTTGCCACTCGAAGCACCGGAAGTCGATACCACCCGGTTGGTCAGCGTTAAGAAAGTCGCTTCGGATACGGAGCGCACGAACAAGAAAGATTCCGGTGCGACATGACACAGATTTTCAACCGCGAACTGCTGCTGACGGCGCGGCAGTTTCGCGGGAAAAGTCAGGCTGAGGTAGCTTCTGAAGCTGGCCTCGACCAGGGAAACTACTCGCGCCTGGAACGGGGGCTATTGAACGGTCCTCCGTCAGAGAGTGCGTTGAGCGCGATTTCGGAGGTGCTCGGCTTTCCGCTGTCGTTTTTCTATCAGCGCGAGGATATCTCGGGGCTGCCCCTCAGCGTGCACGATCCATTCTGGCGCAAACGAGCTACGGTAAGTGCGACGGACTTGAAGAGGCTGCATGCCGAACTCAATCTCCGCATCATCCATGTGCGCAGATATCTCGAGGCCGTTGACCTCAATGCCGACCTTCCCCTTCCAAGGATGGACGCGGAGGACATGGGTGGCGCTGGTAAGGTTGCAGCGGCAATACGCCGTGCATGGTCAATTCCCGATGGGCCAGTTGGCAATCTAACTTCTTACTGCGAGCGTGCAGGGATTCTGGTGATCCATTGTGATTTCGTCGAGAAGATCGATGGTATGACGATGCGCGTGCGAGGTCTCCCGCCCCTCATCTTCTTGAACCGCAACACGCCTGCCGATCGAATGAGGCATTCACTTGCTCATGAACTCGGGCACCTGATTATGCATACAATCCCAACTGAGCAAATGGAGGATGAGGCGGATACGTTTGCAGGAGAGCTGCTTGCACCAGTCGCGCAGGTAAGAGCCGACGTTATCGGAGGCAAAATTACGCTTGAGCGCCTTGTGCAGCTGAAAATGTATTGGAAGGTTTCTGTCGCTTCTCTGCTATATAAGCTCGGAAAGGCAGGTTTCCTAACGCCAAATCAGTCAACATATCTTTGGAAGCAGATTAGTGCGCGCGGCTGGCGCACCCGTGAGCCAGAAGAAACACAGTTCGCAGCTGAGCCCCCAAAACTCTATAACCACATCATTGAACTGCATTTTACTGAGATGGGGTACACGAGTATTGATCTGCAGAACTTGCTGCATACATCCGAAAATGATTTGTTGACGCTCTATGGTATTAAGCCGTCCGAAGCTCCGCAGAGGCGTTTGCGATTGGTGAAGTAGGTTTCCCCAATCTACAAATGTTAATATTACCGATCAGCATAACGGAATAAGCAGAAATGTCGGATAACAAAGAGGCCCATCCGCGGTTTGTAAGTATCAATTCTGGAAACCGAGTTTCGCTGGACGACGGAACTGTTTGGCGAGTGGGAACTGCATATGGTGACATGGTGCGTAGATGGAAGGTTGGTGCTCAAATAGCGATTAACGAAGATCCATCATTACACTGGCACATAAGGCTCATGAATTTGCAGAGTGGGGAAACAGCAAATGCTCTTCCCTCAGGTAACCCTTAAAAACCTGATGAGAAGGCCTGCCCGGCAGAAGCGGAGCGCGCCTTTAGTTCCGAATGGTCACCCGCCCGACCGGTAGATCGCGACCTTCAGTACCCACTCGAGCTTCTTTTCCAGCGTCGGCCCGCGACCATAGTCGGGTCGATCGAACTTGTGCCCCATCAGATCGGTGTCGATCAGGTCGGGAGCATCGGCATCCGTCAGCCTGTCCTTGAACGAATGGCGCAGCGAGTAGAGAACGTGGTCCGGCGTCTCAAGCAGCCTATTCTCGTCAAGGAACTTGTTCACCGCACCGGAGAGCTGGCCGCCCCTGTCGCGATACTGCCCCTTGCTGTCGAGGATGAGGCGGACGCCATCGATCGATGGCCCAACTAGCGGCAGCACTCGCTCCGAAAACTTCGTCTTCAGCACCCGGCCGCTATAGGCGGCGATCGTGATATGCGGGATCTCCGCGTCCAGGTGGATGTCTTCCGGCCGGAGCCCCGCCAGCTCGGACGGCCGGGCGCCAGTGTTGACCATGCCGAGGACAACGCCACGGGCGCCAGCGTTAAGCCCGTCGAGCGCGCCGGGCGCGAGCAACACCTTTTGGATGTGCTCCTTGCTGAAGGGAGGGCGCGTCGTGCGGTCATTGCTGACGAAGCGCAGCGCGCGAAACCGCCGAGGCAGGTCGAGGTCGTGACGATCGGAGATCATCGCGATCATCTTTCCGATATGGGTGATGTCCTTGTTCGCCGATTCCACCGACAGCTGCTCGTCGATGATCCGCTCGTACCACCAGTCTCGGAACTCGAGCGCATCGGCACGCGAGAAGGACGATATCGCCCGGTCCCCGTTCAGCGCGGTGATGATGTTCTTCGTCGCCCGGGTCAGCGGCAGCCGCCATTTGTGCCGCTGCATGTCCGACATATTGCGGCGCTGCTCTTTCGTCAGGTCCTCGTACGTCTCCACGAGGCGGCTGAACGTCAGCTCGGGCTCTTTGGCCAGGCCAAGCAGGGAAACCGTCGCCGCCTTTTCGTCGGCCGGTGCTTTCGCTTCGGGGTCACGCAGGGCGGCTTTCTGACTGAAGCCAAGCTGCACCAGGCGACGGATGATCTCCTCGTCCGGACCGTCGAGCAGCTTAGTCGCCGGGATGTAGGTGAACCCCTCGACGCGGGCCCGGTCGATCGCGGCCAGGTGTTTCTGCCGAGCGTCCGGATCCTCGCTGCGCGACAGCGTCGTCCAGAACTCTTCGAAGATGGCGTTCAGTCTGTCGCGAGCGATGACCGCCTTGCCGACGTCGTCCGTCTCGCAGGATGCGGTGACGAAACGACGCTGATCAAGGTGCGCGTACCGGGTCGGCACCCGGCGATAATAGTGAAGCCGGTCACCCCGCCACTGTAGCCATTTCGGCAGGGATGATTTCGCCACTGGATTGCCTTGTACGTCGATTTGTATGGCAAAATGACCCGCAAACCGCTGCGCGTCAAGGATCGCGGTCGGCCGTGTAAGCCAGCAAGCCCCGCATTTGCAGGCATTTCAGGCTAATTTTAGAGGTTGGATACTGGCGGAGAGAGGGTCCGCCGACTTAGCGGCCAAGGAAGATCAGAGAAGTCAATTATCGGCAACGATATCATATGTTTATTTCATTCACGTTGTCCAACGCGATCCGTTGATATCTTCCAACATCCGCAATACCATGTGGGGTAATTTGTGGGGTGACGATGGCGAAGCGAACGGGACGACATCCAGATAAGGCGCTTACTGCGGTCCAGGTTCGAAACATAAAGCTACCGGGACGTTACGCTGATGGCAACGGGCTATACCTCGTCGTCGATAAGTCGGGCGCTCGCCGATGGCTGCTACGGGTCACAATACAGGGCAACCGTCGCGACATAGGGCTCGGCGGTGCATCTCTGGTTTCGCTGGCAGAGGCGCGGGAGAAGGCGCTGGAGTTCCGCAAGCTCGCCCGCGAAGGCGGCGATCCCCTCGCTGAGCGTCGTAAGGTGCGCAGGATTATGCCGACCTTTACCGAAGCAGTTGAGCTGGTTCACGCGGAGCACGCGTCGACTTGGAAAAATGCCAAGCATGCTCAGCAGTGGAGGAACACGCTTCAACAGTACGCCTGCCCATTCATCGGCGAAAAGCCGGTTGATAAGATCGACACCCCGGACGTCCTGCTCGTACTTTCTCCGATCTGGCTGACCAAACAGGAGACCGCTCGGCGCGTCAGGCAGAGGATAGGAACAGTGCTCGATTGGGCGAAGGCAGCTGGGCACCGGGACACCGAAAATCCTATCGCCGGTGTTGCCAAGGGCCTTCCCAAGCAGGGAGACAGAAAGAACCACCATTCCGCTTTGCCTTACCAGGAGGTGCCGAAATTCGTGGCGCTCCTGCGGTCGTCGGGCGACGCCGAATTGTCCCGGTTGGCTTTTGAGTTTCTAATCCTCACCGCGGCACGTACAAGCGAAGTGTTGGGAGCGCGGTGGGACGAGATAGACAGTAAGGCCGCGCTGTGGACTGTGCCGGGCGAACGCATGAAAGCAGGGCGCATCCATCGAGTGCCACTAAGCCCGCGCAGTCTGCAAATTGTGGAGAGAGTCGAGGCGCTAGGGGCCGGCAGCGAATACATTTTCCCCGGGCGATCCGGCGACAAGCCGCTGTCGAATATGGTTTTTCTGATGGTGCTCCGCAGGATGAAGGTTACGATAACCGCTCATGGTTTCAGATCATCATTCCGCGATTGGGCGTCTGAGACCACAAATTACCCGCGCGAGGTTGCCGAGGCAGCGCTGGCCCATGAGGTCAGCAACAAGGTAGAAGCTGCATATCGACGTGGCGACCTTCTCGAAAAGCGGCGGGCAATGATGGATCAGTGGTCGCTCTTCGTCGAAGAACCGAGGAACGCCTAATGTCGTTTCGAAAGAAACCCATCCGAACTAGTTTAGCGGCCCCGCGTCCGACGAAGCGTTCAGCTGCGGAGAAGGCACGACTACTTTATGCCTTCCGAGAAAGTCGGGAGCGAGAAGAGCCGGCCGCTGAGGCAGCTGCTGCGCTGGGCGTTTCGCTCTCCACCGCATATCGCTGGATAGCGGACGCCGACAAAATCAGCGCAACACAAACAGTCGACGACAGCCTCAGCAGTGTTAGCGCCGCTATCAGGATACTCTCAGGTTTTGGCGATCAGAGCTGGGAAGCTCGCCTCATGGCAATTTTCCGCTTCGCGGTCTGGCTCAGGTGGCCGACCACAACGGCCTATCACGACGTCGGGGTCGCGTGTTGCCTCACCTCTTATCTGAGCAGGGTGGCATCCACGGACAGCATACTATCTCTGTCAGCCAAACAGCAGGGGCTTATTCATCAGAACATCTCGCTAACCACGCTTTCTCGAATGTGCTCCCCTGAGTTCATCGATTTTCCTACTTTCTCGATCTACAATATCGATGGAAAACCCTTTACTGAAAATGATGTTTTAACCGATGCGGTATGGTTCTTCTTTGCCTTCCGAAATAAGAGCGACGATAAGCGAAAGAACGCCAGCCTTGCCAAATTTCATCAACTTACTCGGAAGAACGCATTTCGCTATAACTGGATTGTTTCAGAGTCGACCTTCAAGAAAAGCTGGTCAAAGGGTGGTGCTGCAGCACCCTTTTGGTATGTCGAGAAGTCGCACAGCAATCTCGACTGGGAGTTCGACCCGATAGCCCCCGGTTTTGTTGAAGCCGTAAATGACCTACTCGGCCACAGCGATCAGGTGGCGGAATACATGGGCCGATGCAAATTTGCCATCGCACATCTGCGAGGCGTCATCGATGCTCGAGCGTGGAGTCGGATGAAATTTCCTAAGTTTCCAGACGAGTTAGAGAAAATGCCTTTCAGCCCACGGCCTCTCCCTCAGCGCACAATCGACAAGCTCGAAGAGGCACTGTACGAGTCGTAAAGCCTAAAAATGCTGTTTAGCATTTGATTTCAATAATGAAAATGTCATCTGAGAATTAACCTGAGTTCGAGGCGCGCCGGCAATCCGGCATCTTCTCCTGGCGGTCAACAGAGACCGCCCAACAAGGAGATGAAAGTGAAAGCGCCTTCATATTTTCCAGCTGAAGCCGCCGCGACCGAAATGCCTCAGCGAGGTGGCTTTGTGCGGCTTAAGGCAATCCTTGCACCCGATGGCCCAATTCCTGTTGGCCGCTCGACGTGGTGGGCAGGCGTCCGCTCCGGCCGCTTCCCCGCTTCCGTAAAGCTCGGCCCCCGCACCACGGCGTGGCGCCGCGAAGACATCGCGAATTTGATCGCTAGCTTCGACGGCTGCAAGTAACCCTCCCCTCGACTGCAAACACGGAATTATTCGGTAACCGAATTTTTCGGAAGGATATTACGATGATGAATCTTATGTCTCCTACTAAGAGAGCGGAGCAGATCGCGATGCTGGGCTCGCTGGAGCAGAACCCCATCAACGCGATGATCGAATGGCGGGAAAGCTTCGGCATCGCTGACAAGGGTTACCACGAAGAATTGTATCGTAAGCTTGCTGGGGTTTACGGCTTCGCCTTGAAGGCGAAGCATGATCCTGATTTAACGAGGAGGTTTTATAGCCTTCCTCAGTGGAATAAGGGAGAGAGAAAGCGACGCAAACCTGAACACATTCTGCGCCATGCAATTCTGTTCTTTTATAAGGCGCCCGCACAAGGGGTTGTCTATGGCCGTGGATGTGCGCACGAAAGAGCACTGAGGCCGTTCTTCGACAAAGAAGTTCCTGCCGAAGATATCTACGACTGCATTCATGCCGGAGGGGGCCTCGAGGAGCTGGCCCGGGTTCAGGCAGCTGCGGCCGCAGCATCTCGCCGTCCGACCCTCATTGCTCCGTCCAGCACAAATGACGGCGACGACGAAGAGGACGCTATTGCCGATGGATCTGGCGCAATGGCCGACAGTGATCCTCCGTCCCATCCCGAGAAGCCGCGACCCAAAACGACGGCCAAGGCCGTCGCCGCCACAAACGATCAAGTCGGCGACAACGGCAATAGCAAGACCTCAAAAGCAAAGTCGTTAAAAATTGATCTCAGTCGATATCTTCTCGTTGAATTGACTGACAAGCAAATGCATCAAGCGACTAATCGGCCGAACGGGACGGGATTTATCCACGTCTCTTACGGAGCTATGCAAGACGAATGGCGCGACGTCAAAGCAATTGATCTGGTCGATGACGAGTAGCCGCTCAGGACTGTATCTCTAAGAAAACATCAAAACAAGCTTCGCCTTCCCCAGATAATCTATAATTTCATATGCCCGGTTTCAGGGAACGGCGAAGCTATGTCTGAAACAAAAATATAAGGACAGGTTCGCAATGATCGTAAAAGACACAGAGAATGATATTCGAAAGCTCAAAAATAAAGGATCTCAACAGATTTGTGCGATCTCCGAATTGCATAGCCATCAGCAGCGCATGCTAAGCCGTTTTGCGAATGCGGGTGTTGAAAGCAGGGTGTGTCGACGTCTGATGAAGTGCCGCCCGACGAAATGCCGACTGGCTGGTTGTTCGGCGGCATGCTGGTTTGGAGATCGGGGGCTTGTGAACAACCTGATTCTGCAGGCCGCTCGGCTTATGAAGCGAACCGGGAAACCGCTGCAGTTCGTCACTGTCATCTATCCCACAAGGTCGTACGATCTGGGCGATCTGAAGTCAGCGAGCCTTAGTGCGATGCAGTTGGCTTTACGTCGGCAGATTAACAAAGCAGGAAACCTCTTCGATGGCGACATCATGTTTGGTTTCTTCGAGGTAGCGTTAGAGAAAGAAGAGAATGGACGGGAGACCTGGAGTTTGCACCTTCACCTCGTCATGGCAACTTGGGCAACTCAGAGAGCGATTGTGGACGCTCTGCGACCGTCCATGCCGGCGTCTGCAGAGGAAACCAGCAATACCAAGCGTCGAAGACCAGTGGTCGTGAAACCAGTAACCCGCCTTCACAATGTGCTAGCTTACAGTAGTAAGAGGGGTCCAGAGTTTAATACCCGGTTTCGTGACCGGCATGGAAACCGCGGTAGCCAGCCCGGACGCATTCCGGTCCAGCACCTAGTCGAACACGATCTCTGGCTTTTGAGCCAGTCTCCAGCAAGCCGTATCTTCATCCGAGGGATGAAGCGATTTCACGGAAAGCTTCACCTCCTCTAAGGGGGCAGTGATAACACCAAATATGAGCAGCTGGTGCCGGGCGGGTCGTTGATGGCCTTGGGTGCCAGCTGCTTGGTGTTGCGGGTTGCGTCGTGGGCGTTGGGGGTAGTTGGTATTGGTATACAGGTAAGGGTGACCACTCCCAACAGCCGGCGCTTGACCGCGTCCATTGAGCCCCTGCTACCGGTCATTCATGACCGCGATCAAACCATTTCCTTCCAAACCAACGGCAATAGAACACGCCCTCTCCGTCGTGCGACCGGCATTAGTTCTGGGTAATCACGACCTCGTCGCCGCACTTCGAACGGGTCTTGAGCAAGACGGTATTACACAGGCGGTCAGCGAGCACGATACCCCTGCGCTCTTCAACTGGCTGCTGGCGATGTTCCAGATGCAGGGAATTTCCGATGCGAACGCCGCAGATTTTACGGCGAAGCATGGGCCGGTTCGGTGGGCAGATATCGGTGGCATGCTTGAGACAGGCTCGGCCTGTGAGCGTCTTAAAAGCTACTGGCAATTTGCCGACTGCGGCTACCGCAAAATGGCACAGTCATGCGCTTCACCCGACTTGATGCCTCGGTGCCCGCTGCCGAGGCATCCGCTTCGGAATGGTCGTCTTAGTCAGGGCGCGTACAGCCTCTTTCTGTTTATGCGCGATGTCTGTGACAGCGATCTTGTCGGCTGGATCGACAGGCGTCTAGCGGAAGCTGACGAGGTTGGCAGCCCTCCTGGCGCTGAGATGATGCGGGACGCGCTGCTCGGCCCGTTAAGTCAAATCTTCGGCGTGTCCCACAAGGTTCTTTCGATGGCACTGGCCGACCTCCTGATCGGCGGTGACCCCAACCGCGAGCGCTGGGTAACGACCGGCGCTTCGATGATCGCCATTGATACACTGGTGCACAATTTCCTGGCCCGCACGGGGGTCCTGAAGCGCTTCGGAGCCGAGCATGCCTACGGGCCGGGGTGCTACGCGGAACGCGGCTGTGCGGCCATTATCGAAGGTATCGCCCACCGCGTCGACGCCCGGGCTTTTAATTCAACTTACCCGGCCGTCTTCCCTCGCTTCATTCAGCAATCGATCTGGCGCTTCTGCGCTGCAGACGAACGTAACATCTGCAACGGCCGGCAGATCGATGATCGCCATCGCTGCCGAGATCGCTGGTGTCCGGCGGGCTCAGTTTGCTCCCGGATCGCTCTTTCACCGGGTAGTTGAACGTTGGGCTAAGCAGTAACTGAACCACCACCTAAGTCTTTTGGCGGAGGCCCAGACACTCGCTAAGAATTCTGGGCAATTAGACACAGTCGACACTGATCTTTGACAGTATTAATATAATATTATAAGCTGTAATTATTCGTTAAGCCGCATCGTGGTGGTGCGGCTTGTGCCGAACGACTTCGGGAGTGCCCTACAATGCCAATCTTCATACGCCATTACATGCCGACGTCGCGGCAAAGCGGCAAACGTGCGCGCCGTTAGCCTCACCCCTCGATCATCTCGCCAAAGGCCCCCTCGGGGTCTTTTTTGTTTCAGGAGAACTCACTTGACCATCACCCTTGCACAGACCGCAACATCGACGGCATCGGCAAACGGCATGTCGCCCCATTTGATCGCTCAGCCGCGCGCTGCCAAATCTTCGAAGGAACTGCCGGCCACCGCAACGCTGATCGTGCTGGGCCGTGACGACGCCGGGAAGACTCATGGCTCCTATTTCACGGCTTCCGAGGCCCCCCTCGCCACAAAGGCAGCAGGCCTCATGGGCATGCAGGCGCTGGAGATCACTAGCGACGCTATACGCGGAGCCGCCGCGTCATTGCCCCATGGTCGGGTGTTCGCCAGCGGCAAAGCTTTCGTGCCGTTCGTCAAGGCGGCAACCTTCGATGACCTTTCCACGCACCTTGATCCATCGGCAAGAGCGGCGCTGCAGGCAATGCCGAAAGGGGCGCCTGCGCTGAGAGAAGCTGCGGCGGGTGCCATGGCTAGCCGCAGTACCGGGGAAGCCGCCAGTGACCGTCAGAAACGTCAGGCTGCGGCATCCGAGGCGAGCGGTACAGGCGAGCCTAACACCAAGGCACCGACCGTTCCATTAGATTGGTCGGCCATCGTCGTCGGCAGCCTCGTTCTCATGTCGGAGGGCGATGGGCACGGCTGGTACGAAGCCGTCGTCGTCGAGGCCCATGAAGACGCGCTGTTCACGGTTCGCTGGCGCGACTGGCCTGAACTGGCGACCTTGGTGCGCCATCGTCGTCACCTCGGCCTTCTCCACCCCGATCATGCAGCGGCGTGAGGGGGATCAATGATGCGCCTGACGCCCCTCGCCAACCACGGTCAGTCTCAGCGGGTTGCGGCGGGTCTCAGCCCCACCGCCGCCATCAACGACGCCCTACGTCAAACATTCACCGGTGGGCAGGTCATGCTGACCGCCGGTGTCGCCAGCCTCGACCATGCCGACCGGCTGGCCATACTCGATGCTGTTCGTGGCTTCGACGCGTTCACAAGCGGATGCGACCCCTATGGCGACCACGACTTCGGTACGGTCGAACATGACGGGGTCCGGTACTTCTGGAAGATCGACGACTACGACCGCAACTTCACCTATGCCTCGCCAGATCCCGGCGACCCTGCCGTCACGGCGCGTGTGCTCACGATCATGCGCGCTGACGAGTACTGAGGATGATCCTCAACCGTGCCCCCGCGTCGGCAGCTCAACACTTCGGGACGGCTCTTCGCCCCGAGTGCAAGGGCGACGGTTTCGGTTCACCTGCTTCGGGTTTCAGCAGCAGTCGAGAGATTGGAACGTCGAGGGCTGTGGCGAGCAGTTCCAAGGTCGAGATCGTGACGTTCTCGCTGCCACGCTCGACCCTGCCGACGTACGAGCGGTCAACGTTTGCGGCAAGCGCAAAGGTCGGCGGCGCGAGCTCCTCGCGCCCAAGTCAAGCGACTGAAGGGCGGAGGTTTTCCCGGCTATAGGTAGTTCGGCAATTGTCCTGCTGCTAAGTACGCTATCAGTTCAGTATTGTTCACAACGGAATCGTATAGGATATGCTCCCAGCTGTTCACCGACCTGTCTGCGGCGTGCTCGCGCAGGTCCTCGAAGGCCGCGTGCACGTCGCGATTGCGATTGCGCATCCTCGCCGCGTGCCGGAGCACGCGAATATATTCCTTCCTGAAGGAGGACTTGAACCGGGAATGGAGCTGCAGCTCGTCAAGGTGGCGGGTCACCACATCAGTGGCCGCCGCCGGCACCCCGGGATGGCAGAGCAGCTCGGGCGTCGGCGCATTATAGGGCGGGTGTATGCGCAGCGCCGCGACCGGTCCTTCCAGAAACGCATCGTAATAGGGGTGGAGGAACAGCCGGCCATTCGGCCCGGAATAGCGCGCGAGCTTATGCCCTTGGCAGATGTCGCACGCCGGTACGAGGTTTAGCGGCAGGATGGCGAAATCGGGATAGTCCTGCCTGGGCAGATAGTGATCAAGCGTATTGGGCGTCCCGCCCTCGCCGCACATCGGGCACAGGGTGAGGCTGCGATCGCGAAGCGTCTTCAGGATCGGCGCTTGTGCGGCCTCTTCGGCAGGCGAGGCATAGAGGGTCTTGAAGGAAGTCGCCTGTGCAAGTGCGGTTGCCCAGGTTGGCAACTGGCTTGGATCGCCTGCTTTCGTATCATAACCCTGACACCGGGTGGTCCACTTCGCCTGGATCCCAGCGAAGAAGGCCGCGTTTATCCCATTTTGTCGCTCGGCAACGACCTCGCTTACATAGGAAGCGATATCGATAACGGGCTTAGGCAGCCGGATCATCGATACCTACTTCGTCGCCGAGCTCGATCAGAAGCTCCTCGTTCAGATCTTCGGGGGCGAAGCGCGCAAGTAGCTCCTTACGGCCGCCTACGGCCTTTGCCGCCTCCTCGATCCACCGTTCGAACGGCTTGGATACCGAATTGTCGCCGAACACATAGGTCGAGATACGCTGGATATCCCCGCCGAACGTCTGGAACGGCGGGCGCTTGATGAACAACCCCTCATCGGTGTGCTCGAATACATGGACGCAATCGCGTGGTACCTCCCTAACCAGCACCAGCGAATGCGTGGCGACGATGGCCTTTGAATCGTATTGGGCGAGGATCGATTTGAGCATTGTGACCAAGGCGAGTTCGAGCGTCGGATGGAGAAAAAGCTCCGGCTCGTCGATGATGACGAGGCTGTTGCGCCGGATCGACCCGAGGAGGTTGATCACCAAGTACGAAAAGAGTCGCTGCCCGGAACTCATCTCCAGGATTTGCCCATTTCGGAACAGCGAAACGCCCGATACGATCTTGGCGTGACGCTTCACCGCCTCAAGGTTGAGATTTCCGGCGGTATCGTGATCGATGCGAACGAAGCGGCGTGTGATGGCCTTGCCGTCGGAATCGACGTCGGGGACCTCGACCAGAGGCGAGTGATACCCCTCAAGCGCGACTTCAAACGTCTCTCTGTTCGTGGTCGCGGGAACCTCGACCGTCGCGAAATCGAACTGGATGGCCTCACCCAGCACCTGGTGCAGGGTCCACAGCTTCTCGGACCACGCCTTGATCCCGCTGAAACGGCGGTCGTCCCGCGCACAGCTGATGAGGGACTGGACCGCGGCCTCACGGGCATGGTCGAGCGACAAAGTGGTGCGCGGGCCGCTTCGGCCGCGCAGCCCGAAATACTGGTAGACTGCCCGATCCGCGAGCTTGAGGCCTTCGGTGTCGACGCGCAGGCGCTCGAACGGGCTATACGACACTGCGATCAACCGCCCGAAGCTTGGAGCTGCCTCGAATCCAGTGTCCGGCGGACCGCCTGCCTGGAGCCAATGTTCGACAAACTGGTAGAGGAGTTGCGACTTCCCGACCCCGTTTGGGCCAATCAGAAGGCTGACGTCATGGGGCAGCAATGATTCCGATCCGAACTCGAATAGGATCGTCTGTATGGTCCCGTCGCGATCCTGAAATGCGAAGCGAAAGTCTTCGACCGTCGAATCCTCGCCGGTGAACAGCTTCCAGCCCTCGTTGAATGCCCGTTGGCTTCCACGCTCGCGCAGCAGCGAAGAGCGGAACTCGGATAAGGCGATCAGTCCCAAAGCTTCCTCATCGTCGCGCACTCGAGCCAGTAGTGACGCGTCATGCAGCGTCTCGGCCGCACTCAGCGCAGCGTCCTGCCCGGCGATAGCGATGAGTTCTTCGTAGAAAGTAATCCCGCTGGGATTGGAGATGTAGTGCGTGTCCGGCGGGGGGAAGACTCCATCCCACCCGCTCTCGATGAGCTTTTCAAAATAGTTCGCCGTGAAGCTCTTTCCCGCAACAAGAATTTTTATCGGGTCGAGTTGTCGCTCCCCGTCGGCGAGCTGGAGATGGGCAACCAGGCTAGTCTTATGGCTATAGTCGTCCCAGTTATTCCACGAGAGCTGGAGAACAGGCTCCGGCCCGCCTCCCGCTTGCCGCTTATGGTCCGTTCTTGAGCGGTAGATGATTTTCACGGTCAGCCTCGCGTGCGTTAAGGACTGGCAGCTTCTTTGGCCAGCTTTGTACGCTAGTCTAGCCGAAGAACCAGAGGAACGCGGGGGACCAGCGGTTTGCACATCGGCGGACTCTGCGAAGCCGCCAGGAGTCGCACGTCTGTCCCGCGTGGCACGCTCGATGCGCCTTAGGACGCGGCAGCGGTTGGAGCGAAGCGCGAAATGCGACTGCTGGTCATCGCGATGACCACTATTGCATCTAGATGAGCTAAAGGCTGACAGGCTGCTTTCGGCCCTACGTAGCCACTAAGTTAGGATATAGTCGACGGGCTCGACCTTCTGGCTTTCGTTGAAGCTGGCGAGGTTCCAGAGCGACTTCGCGTTCGACGCCCGCAGGTGGTCGTGCAGGCACTGCTGGGCCGCCTCCACCCGGCCTTCCCGCAACGCCTCCACCACCGACAGGTGCTCGTCGAGGAACGGATCGATCAGCGCGGTCCGCCGGAGGGCGATCTGGATGTGCTTGGTCGACACGAACAGCGCGCGGCCCCGCTTCAGCGCCTCGACGATCTCCGGGTTGGTGGAGTGCCCGAGCAGCTTCACGTGGATGTCGTCCTCAAGCTCGTCGAGCGTCGCGATGTCTACCTCCGGGAAACGCTCGATGGCGTCTCGGTGACGATCGAAGATCTCTTCGACGAGCGCCATGGGGATCCGCGCGGCGGCGTTGCCGAGGGCGACGGGCTCGAGGATCGCGCGCAGTTCGTACAGTGCCGCCATGCGATCGAGGTTGAGGGGGACAATCCACCAGTGGGACTTCTCGCCCTTGCCGACGATCCCGAGGCCCTGGGCGCGCAGCAGGATGTTGCGCGCGGCGAGGCGGCTGATGTCGTACTCGCGGGCGAGTGCCAGCTCGTTCACCCGGTATCCGCCGAACAGCGAGTGCAGGATGATGTTGCGCTCCACCGCGTAGTAGATGGCGTCGGCCGGATCGACGTCCGGTAGCAGGCCGTCGCTCGAAGACCGCGCCAGCATTTCCTTTGTGATAGGGATGCGCGACGGCGCCGAACCCGGACCGACGACTAGGCCGCGTCCTGCGAAGCGGCCGACGAGGCCCTCGCTCTCTAAGGTCGCCAGCGCCTGTCGGACGGGCGCACGGCTCGAGTTGAAGAGGGTCGCGAGATGGCTCTCGAGGATCACGGTCCCTGCCGGGATGCTTCCTCGGGCCATGCTTTCCCGGAGCGTCTCCGTCATGCTCGCGTAGGCTGGCTTCCGCTCGAACGCGACCAAAATCTGCTCACCCGTTCTCAAAACATGTCCGTCCCGGCCGAAGTGGTAGAGTGAAGTCCGCCGACTGTCACGACGCTTCGAAGCTTATGGCCTCAGCCGGCTCAAGTGACCGCGCCGAGCTGCCACGGGACGAACTCGTTGTCCCCGTAGTCGTAGGTCTCGCTCATCGTCTTCTCGCCGGAGGCCACGGCGATCAGTTTCTCGAATATTCGGTGACCGGCAGCGTCGATCGTGTCGTCGCCGGTTACGATGCCGCCCGTGTTGATGTCCATGTCCTCGTCCATATGCTCGAACATCGCGGTGTTGGTCGCGACCTTAATGCATGGCGCGGGCTTGAAGCCGGAGACCGAGCCGCGGCCCGTGGTGAAGACGATCATGTTGCAGCCGCCCGCCACCTGGCCGGTCACCGCGACCGGGTCGTAGCCGGGCGTGTCCATAAAGACGAAGCCCGTCTTGTCGATGATCTCCGCGTATTCGTAGACGGCCTCGAGCGGCATCGAGCCGCCCTTGGCCACTGCACCCAGCGACTTCTCAAGGATTGTCGTCAGGCCTCCCGCCTTGTTGCCGTGCGACGGGTTGTTGTTGAGCTCCGCGCCGTGGCGCTCGGTATAGCCCTGCCACCAGTCGATCCGGTCCATCAGCTTCTGCGCGACCGCCGGCGAGGTCGCCCGACGCGTCAGCAGGTGCTCGGCACCGTAGATCTCCGGCGTCTCGGAGAGGACTGCCGTGCCGCCATGCTGCACGAGGAGGTCGGAGGCGAGGCCCAACGCCGGATTGGCGGAGATGCCGGAATACCCATCGGAGCCGCCGCACTGGAGGGCAAGCTTCAGGCCGGAGAGCGGCTGCTCCGTCCGCTGCATCGCGTTGATGGCCGGGAGCATCTCATCGATGATCGCGGACGCCGCCTCCACGGTCTTTCGGGTGCCGCCGAGGTTCTGGATCGTCATCGTGCGCAGGAACGGCCCTTCCTCGAGGCCGTACTTATCGGTGATGAAGCTGATCTGGTTCGTTTCGCATCCCAGTCCGATCATCAGGATGCCGGCGAAGTTCGGATTGCGCGCGTAGCCGCTCAGCGTCCGGATCAGGTACTGGTAGCCCTCGGTCTTCATGCTGATGGCACACCCGGTGCCGTGGGTCAGCGCCACGATGCCGTCGACGTTCGGGAAGCCTGCAAGCCCACCGCCGCGGTTGTAGCGGTCGGCGACCGCCTTCGACACCGTCGCCGAGCAGTTCACCGATGAGATGATGCCGATGTAGTTCCGCGTGCCTACCTGGCCGTCAGTCCGCTTGTAACCCATGAAGATGCGCCGCGCGGACTCCGGCAGCAGCGGGGTCGCGTGGGCATCGGCGGCGAACTGATGCACCACCGCGCTGTCGTGCATGGCCATATTCTGGAGGTGCACGTGCTCGCCGGGAGCGATGTCGCGGGTCGCGAAGCCGATCACCTGGCCGTACTTCACGACGTCGCTGCCCAGTATGATCGGCCCCAGCGCTAGCTTGTGGCCGGCCGGCACATCCGTGGTGACGAACACGTCGCCCGCATTCTCGCCGGCCGAGATGGCCGATCGCGCGACGGCGACGTTGTCCTTCATGTTGAGGCGTATGGCAGGTAGCGGAGTGGTGATGGCAGACATCGGGCATTTCCTCGGGGTGGGCTTGGAGGCGTTCCAAATGGCTATTGCAAGCAATAGCCATCCATGTTAGCCATGGATTTGTCAAGTCGAATTGCTTTCGGGTGACAAGCCTTTGGGAGGAGGTTGCATGTTTCGTCAAAAGGATTGCGGCACCTAGGCGTTAACGCTAAGTCGCCGTGATGGGTTTCCATCTACATCGTAGACTGTAGCGACGTGGGACTACTTCCTGCGTGAGGATGCGCCGTGTCTTACGTTTTCGATTTCAGCTTTCTGCCAGACTATTATAGCGAACTGGGCAACGGCGTGTGGTTGACCATCTGGATGACGGCCATATCGATCATTCCCGGCTTCGCTCTCGGCACCGCCTGCGCGGTCGGCCGGCTATACGGTCCCAAGTGGGTCCAGCGCGTCGTGACCGTCTACGTTGAGGGCATCCGCAACACCCCCCTCATCATCCAGGTCTTCTGGCTGTTTTTCGGCCTCGCCATCCTCGGCGCCCGCATCGGCCCAACGAACGCCGCTGTGGTCGCGCTGGTGATCAACGTCGGCGCCTACACCGCCGAAATCATGCGGGCGGGCTTCCAGAGCGTGCACGGCGGCCAGCTCGAGGCGGGCTCCTGCCTCGCGATGAGCCGCAGCCAGCTCTTCTGGAACATCCAGCTTCCGCAGGCCGCCGAGCGCGTATACCCGGCACTTGTCAGCCAATTCATCCTGATGATGCTCGCCACCTCGATCATGTCCCAGATCTCGGCCGAGGAACTCACGGGCGTCGCCTACCAGATCCAGTCCTTCACGTTCCGGGGCTTCGAGGTCTACCTCGTCATCGCAGTGCTCTACCTGATCATGGCGACCGCCCTGCGATTCCTCCTGCACGGCGTGGCCAACGTTGCGTTCCCGCGGCTCCGCCGTCTAGGAACCCCGCTGTGACCGCCCTCCGAGCGATCGCAGCTCCCGCAACCTGGAAGGGGAGCCTCCCATGTTCGGGCTGACGATCGACCAGATACTCTACATCTTTCAGGGCGCCATCTGGACCATCGTCCTGTCGCTTCTCGGCTTCGTCGGCGGTACCGTCCTCGGCCTGCCGCTTGCCATGGCCCGTGCAGCCCGCAAGCGTTGGGTATCCCGCACGGCGAGCCTCTACGTGCAGCTCGTCCAGGGCATTCCCCTCCCGGTGATCATGTTCGTTGTCTATTTCGGCATGAGCATCTACGGCTACAACGTCTCGGCCCTCGTCGCCGCGGGTATGGCGATGACGCTCTACTCCAGCGCCTTCCTTGGCGAGATCTGGAAAGGCTGCCTCCAGTCGGTGCCGAAGACCCAGTGGGAGGCGGGCGAGTGCCTCGCGCTGACCTCGTACCAGCGCTTTGTCTACGTGATCCTGCCGCAGGCGCTGCGCATCGCGGTCCCGCCCACCGTCGGCTTCATGGTCCAGATCGTGAAGAATACCTCCTACTCGGTGGTGATCGGCTTCATCGACCTCACCTACTCGGCGAAGGTCATCAACAACTCGACGTTCAACCCGTTCGTCGTGTTCACCCTCGCCGCCCTCATCTATTTCGCGATCTGCTTCCCGATGTCGGTCTTCGCCCGGCGGTTCGAGCGTCGCCTTCATCGAATCCCGGAGTGATGGACATGCTGACCCAGACCTCAAGAGACCCGCTCGTATCGGCAGGAACCCCGCTCGTCCGCTTTCATGAGGTCCGAAAGAGTTTTGGCGCCCTCGAGGTACTGAAGGGGATCACGCTCGACATCAAGGAGGGGCAGGTCGTTGCCCTGATCGGCAAGAGTGGCTCCGGCAAGAGCACGGCGCTCCGCTGCATCAACGGTCTCGAGAGGATCAACGCCGGGCAGCTCTCTGTCTGCGGGCGCGACCTGTTCGCCCGCGACTTCGACCTGCGCGACCTGCGCAAGGAAGTCGGCATCGTCTTCCAGAGCTACAACCTGTTCCCGCACCTGACCGTCGAGGAGAACGTGACCCTCGCGCCCCGCAAGGTGAACGGGCTGAAGGGCGTCGCCGTCGGCGCGCTCGCCGCCGAGGTGCTTGAGCAGGTCGGGCTGTCCGAGAAGGCCAAGAACTACCCGGAGCAGCTCTCCGGCGGCCAGCAGCAGCGGGTCGCCATCGCGCGGTCGCTCGCCATGCGTCCGCGTCTGATGCTCTTCGACGAGATCACCTCGGCGCTCGATCCCGAGCTGACGGGTGAGGTGCTGCGTGTGATCGCCAAGCTCGCGGCGGGCGGCATGACCATGGTCCTCGTGACGCACGAGATGGCCTTCGCCGCCAAGGTCGCGGACCAGATCGTGTTTATGCATGAAGGCCGTGTCTGGGAGAAGGGCGACGGCGGCATGCTGGCAGAACCAACGACGTCGGAACTCCGGCAGTTCGTCGGCAACGGCCTGTGACGAATTCCTCGTCCATTTCGGGCGCGGCATAATGGGAGGATAACACCATGCGCAAGACATCACTTCTGGCGGGCGTCGTGCTCGCGGCCAGCCTCGTCGCCTCGATGGGCGCCGCCCTCGCGGACACGCTCTCCGACATCAAGGAGCGCGGCAAGATCATCGTCGCCGTCGACGTCAGCCATCCTCCCTACGGCATGCTGGACGGCTCCGCGAAGGAGACCGGCTCCGACGTCGAGACCGCCAAGCTCCTTGCCGAGGATCTCGGGGTGACGCTCGAGATCGTGCCCGTGTCCGGCGCGAACCGCGTGCCGTTCCTGCTCTCGAACCGCGCCGACGTCGTGATCGCCTCGTTCTCCGTCACCGAAGAGCGCAAGAAGGTCATTGACTACTCCAAGCCCTACGGCGTCATCCCGGTCGTGATCTCCGGCCCGAAGGACGCAGCGATCAAGGCCGCCGCCGATCTTGCCGGGATGGAAGTCGCCGTCGCGCGCGGCACGACCGCCGACATCGAGCTGACCAAGCTAGTCAAGTCCAGCGGCAGCGACGCAAGCATCGTTCGCTACGAGGACGAGTCGACCACGAACACCGCCATGGCCACTGGCCAGCAGAAGGTGTTCGCGGCCGCGCTCTCCACCGCCCAGGCGGTCGCCGACCAAAGCCCCGGCCTCGGTCTCGAGATCAAGATGGAGCTGAACAACTACCCGATGGCAATGGGTCTCCGGAAGGGCGACGCGGCCTTCCAGGCAACGCTCGACGGCTTCGTGGACACGAACCTCAAGAACGGCAAGCTAAACACGATTTACAAAAAGTACTTCGGGCAGGACCTACCCGCCGAGATGACCACAAAATAGCAGCGACTTAACTTATTCTCGGCGACCGAGCGACCAATTTTGCGCGCGTATCACTTGCTGGTGGTTCGCGCGCTTTCCAACAGAATGGGTTTCGTTGGACGGCGGAGGTTTGTTGCTCGTTGGGATCAAGCGTGGCCGGCTTAGGTGGCGAACGGAACGGCAGGTATCCGGCGAAGGCGCACCCCAAGCAGACGGTCCGGTATCGGCCCCTAACGGGCATCGAACGTATCTCCAGCTTGGGGTGGACTACAGAGCGTTTAACCGAAAATGATGTAGGTGGTTCGTTCCAAGATTACCGATAGGCGTCGCAGCGAGGTGCACCGTCGCCAAAGGGCAAGGCGAGCCGGGCGCAGCCGGTTGCCCAGCGCAGTGAATGCTGCTCATGGGCCCGTATGGTGGATTCAGATCAGCTTGTGACCGGCTGCACTCATCCTCGATCCTTTTTGGCTAGATTTTTTGGTAGCGGATTACCTACGTCGCAAGGGCGAATGATGCATAAATTGGTTGTACACGAACCAACTACATGCAACTATTTCATTACGATGCGCATACCAGGATACATATGTGGACTTCCCTTACTGAACCCCAAGCCATTTTGCTATCTGGCATTTTGACCTTAGCTGCCGCCGTGATCGGTGTAATGCTCGGAGCGCGGCTTTTCGGCAATCGGGTGCAGGACCTGCAGTCTTCACTGGATGCATCCAAGCAACTCGTAGCTCAACACCGCTCGGATGTGGAAAGTTCGTTGAACCAGATCCGCGATAAATTGAGTGAGATGGAAGCGCTTTTTGGCACCGCCATCGAGGGTCTAGGCCAGGTCAGAGGATCAATCGGCGACTTGTCGGCAAACCGCGCAGGAGACGATGCCCCTGCGGGCGATGCTTATTTGCCGGCGGATGGCTATCGGGAGCAGCTTCGTAACTCTTGGGAGCAAATTCGCGACACGCTTGAAACAATAGCTGCCGACCCTGGCGTTGACGGCCGAACACGCGCAAAATACGCTCGCATCGATCGACGAAATTATCATTGGTTGATCGACTCCCTTGATTTTGATCAACGACTCCAGGGGGCAGCCGAGCGCTTTCGAGAAGCCGTAGACCTCTGGCATCGGTTCCGCCCGAACCGGATACGGGTTGAGCATGCAAACGTTGAACAGATGGCATCGCTACGAGATCAACTAGTGCGCCTTTCCCCGGCTGATGACGCATAAGTTGGTCGAAAGGTACATAGAGCGGAGCAATCGCATCCGCGCAGTAAGGTAATGTTATTAGCTATCAGTAAGCGATTACAATTATAAACAGGCCAGGTAGTTATTTGCAGATCCGCAAATTTTACCTGCTGCGCCCAAGCAGATGATATCTTCAATCGCACTCCAGTTGCTTGCGGCGAACCATGAGCGAGGCTGATGGCGGTCGGTCTCTATCGCCACTAGCTCGTCGTAGGCGCATGATGCCGAAACGCACTAAGCTGCACGGCAAACGGGTCGACTGAACTCATTAAGTACAGCGGCAGTCCCGGACCCTGTTAATAAGTTACGCCAAAGCTCAGGCTATTTGCGCTTGTAGATGTCAACACGCAGCCCTCAGACTGCCGCCGCTACAACACATAGGAATATGCGGATCCAGTCACCGTCGAGAAAGGCTTAGGCTGAAGGGCACACGTCAGACGAAGTTGTAACCATCAAGCGCTTGGGCCGCTGCGATAGCGGCTGCCCCTGATTGCAATCGCCTCCGCGCGATTTCCTCGATGTCGAAGTACCGGTGTCCCATCATCCCGCCGGGTGATGCCTTGCGGAAGCCCGTGGCTACGAAAGCGTCGACAACATAGTAGCGATGCGGTGAGAGCTCAAATCCTGGATAGTAACCCTGGGCCGCTTCGATCACGTCCCGGACTGCCTGCCTCCCGTTGTCGTCGAGGGTTCCTGTCTCGGGTATCTCGAAGGCAATCCGCCCTGCGTCGTCCCGCATCGCAGAAACCGCGCAAACGATGCGCCCGACGTGGCTGACCTGCTTGTCGTGATACAGACCCAAGAATGCTGCACGCTGCCACTTGGGGCTGCGTTCAACCGGCTCGTAGTAGACCCCATGAGCCAAATTTTCCCGCCACGACGTCCCGGTCAGCATGGCGACCATGACTTGCTCCTCGCGCGGTATCAAGCCTTGCGCGAAGATGAAGTCGGCGAATTCCTGTAGGGTTTCGCGTAGCCCAAGGTCGGTCACCGGAAGGGTGGTCACCTGCGCAACGAACTCGCCGAAGGTGGTCTCAACCAATGTCACCCCGTGTTCCTTCGCGATCGAGGTTACTTCGGCGGGCATCACTTGACTGCTTTTGCCGGAGGTCAGAGATATAAGGAAGCTGCCCTTCCGTCCGGGCAGGCGGTCAACGATTGTACGGCAGTGCCTACTCAGTTGGTCCGGATCCGACGAGGGGCCTAGTTTCGTCTCTATGAATACAGACAAAGGTTCCTGCAGTACGAGCCCGTCAGGCACACTATGCGTCCCGGCGACCTGCTGCGAGAAACGAGGGCCTACTGTGATCTCTTCGACGCAAAAGGCGCGGAGCAAAGACTCGAGTAGCTTCGGCGACGCGTCGTATAGTATGCGCAGAAGGACCATCACGTGGTTGGTCACCACATTCTCGGCCTGGTGATAATGCGGAAAACGCGTGACCTCGGCCATATTTGGTATTGCTCATCTTTGTATAATGGCATTCACCTGAGGCTCATCAGGCATCGTTGTTCTGCTCTATTTAGACTCTCACAAGTTCGCTCCTGCTAGACTTTCGTAAGCTTCGCGGCGTCGGAGCTATTCACCAAATGATACGAAGGCTGTCTAGCATCCGCGTCCTGTAGCGGACAGTTAGCTTTCGGCGCAAAGCGGCATTCGTATCATGAGTCCTGACTCTACCTACTCAGATTGCAAAATGCGGTATACTTGCATACGGGAGCACCCAAGCTCGCGCGCTATAGCCGCCGGTCCGGCGCCGGCCAAATGCATAGCCTTAACACGGTCATGGTCGAGCCGCCGCTTTCCTCCGTGATAGACGCCTTCAGCCTTCGCCCGCTGGATCCCATCACGCTGCCGCTCCTTGATAAATCGCCGTTCCATTTGTGCGACCATGCCCAACACAGTTAGCACCAGATGGCCCATTTCGCCGCGCGTAGAAACATGCGGATCTAGCACCGTGACAAAAGCCTCGCGCTGCTCGCATTCATGGATAAGATTCAACACGTCGCGGGTGTCTCGGCCGAGGCGGTCAAGCCTCGTAACGACAAGCTCATCACCGGGCCGCAAAAACTCTAGCACTGTGGCAAGCCCACCCCTGCCGTCGCGACTGGCGCCGGACACCTTCTCTGACCGAATAACAGCACATCCCTCGGCCTTGAGCTTGCCAAGCTGTATGTCGAGATCCTGGTCGATGCTGCTCACGCGTGCGTAACCGATACGGGCCATGTGTCACCTCAAGCTTTAGGCGCGAGGCTACCAAGCCGTAAATAGGCGCAGTCAACCCAGATGTTACGCAAGCACTCGCCTGCCGGGTGACGTCACTGCAGGGTATACGCTGATGTGTTGAAAGGGCGTTTGCTCGGCGCCCTATGCCCTCGTTCATCTGGAGCAATGCGATGGCCCAGAAGGCAAACGTCATTAGTCAGTTAAATTTCCCACTCGGCTCGTGGCGCCAAGGGATTGAGATACTAGCTCTTGCCTATCGTACCGGCAGCATAGGCAAACCGAGTTCCTTTAAAAAGACGTTGTGCTTATTGGTTGCCTCACGCACTTGGTTGTCGATCGCGACTAAGTCGGCGTGCGTGGCCGATAAATCGATTTCCGTCTCTCCCACGGAAGTACTTATATAGCGCGAAATATTCAGATTATAGCCTTCCTCGGCAATCCGACCCATGCTCACCCGCTTTGAATAGCGCTCCTCCTCTTTGCGAAACTGGTAGGTCTCGATGATCTTACCGATATGCGCTTGCGTAAGCTGATTCTGGCGCTTCCCCCTCGCAAAATGCTCGGCTGCGTTGATGAAGAGCACGTCGTCCGGTTTTTTGCACTTCTTCAGCACAAGGATGCAGACCGGGATACCAGTCGAATAGAATAGGTTCACCGGCAGGCCGATGACCGTGTCGATGTGGCCATCCTTCAACAGCTTGGTTCGGATGCGCTCTTCCGCCCCGCCTCTGAACAGCACCCCGTGGGGGAGGATGATGGCCATCACACCCTCATCCTTTAGATAGTGAAAACCGTGCAGCAGGAAGGCAAAGTCCGCGGCCGACTTGGGCGCCAGCCCGTAGTTTTTGAACCGCACATCATCGCCCATCGCCTCAGTCGGCTCCCAGCGCAAGCTGAAGGGCGGGTTCGCTACGATGGCATCGAATGAGGGCTTCTTGGCGGGATTTAACTCACGCAGGATGTCCCAGTCATTGGTCAGCGTGTCGCCGTGGTAAATTTCAAATTCCGTGTCTTTCACGCCATGCAACAGCATGTTCATGCGGGCGAGGTTGTAAGTGGTGATGTTCTTTTCCTGCCCGTAAATTCTGCCGATGCCGTGCGGCCCCATGCGCTTGCGCACATTCAGCAGCAGCGAGCCAGAGCCGCAAGCGAAATCGAGCACGCTGGCGAGCCGCTCATTTTTACCGGTTGCGGGCTCCTGGCTGTCGAGTGTCACGATAGCGGAAAGGATGTCTGACACCTGCTGCGGGGTATAGAATTCGCCCGCCTTCTTGCCCGAACCGGCGGCGAATTGGCCGATCAGATATTCGTAGGCGTCGCCAAGCGCATCCACATCCGAGGAGAAGTCGGCGAGCCCTTTGGCGATCTCGCTAATGATGGCGCAGAGTTTGGCGTTGCGATCAGCATACGTCCGGCCGAGCTTGTCAGAACCGAGATTAATTTCCGAGAACAGGCCAGCAAACGTGCTTTGGAACGACTCGTTTTCGATGTATTTGAAGCCCGCCTGCAGGGTGTTCAATAGGTCGTCGTTCTGGGTGCGCGCCATATGGGCGATGCTGGTCCAGAGGTGCTCCGGCTTGATTAGGTAGTGCGCCTTCAGGCGCATCTGCTTTTCAAAAGCCGTAACATCATCGGGGTTCTCCGCGTACCAAACAGATAAGGGCGAGCGCCCGCCGTTGCCTATCGCGTTGGGATCTGGATAGTCGCGCCCGAGCTCCTTCTTCCCGGCCATCTCGTAATTGTGAGAGAGGTAGCGCAGGAAGAGGAACGACAGCATGTAGTCGCGGAAATCGTCCGCGTTCATCGCGCCGCGGAGCGTATCGGCTATGTTCCAAAGCGTTTTGCCCAGTTGCTTTTGGTTTTGGTCGTTCATTGTGCGGGTGCTTCCTCTGCGGCGGGCGCGGGCGCCGGAACTACGGGTTGGGCGGCGACTACGCCTGGCAGGGCGAACTCAAACCGCGCGATGAATTCGCGCAGGATGCGGCGGAAAAGTTCCTTGTTGTCCTCGCCCATTTCAGTAGGTTCATGGATGGCGTAGGCGCCATGGCTCAACAGGTTCAGAGCGCGGTTGAACAGCGCCCGATCTTCCTCGTTGTCGAGCGCCTTCAGACAGAACGCCATGCTCGGATGCCCGAAGAAAGACGCCGTCTTCTCCATGACGCTGCGCAGGGCATTGAAATGGAAAGTATAGAGCTTTCCCTTGGTGGGATCGGCGGCACGCAGCAACTCGGCCAAGGTGGCGACGTGATGGAAAAAGGGCGTGTCGTCGGTGACTTGGAGCGTGAAGGCGCCGTCGCCGCCCGGGCGGTGCAGGAAGTAGCGTTTATGGGTGATTCTTGGCTCGCCATCGATCCGCCTGCCGACTTCGTTGCACATCACGTTGAAGAACAAGGAGTGATGCGAAGAGAAGATCACCTTGATCGGCGCAGGCGCACTCGCGCCATCCTTCCTTGTCGCCGTCCGGCGGAGGAGTTTCGCCAGATCGCAGGCGACGGAGATCGCGTTGTTGTCATCGAGCGATGAGATCGGATCGTCAATATATAGGTAGTTCTTCCCCTGATAGGACTCATGGCCGTCGAGCATCCGCTCGCAGATCGCCATGAACACACACCAGATGAAGATGTTCTGCTCGCCGCGCGATACCTTGATGTTGATCTCGTCGCCCTTTCGGAAACTCACGTAGTCCGGTTTGGAGACGGTCCCGGTGTCTGCAGGAACCTCCTTGTAGGTGAAGTCGAATTCGAAGTCGGCATATCTGAAGAGGTACTGGGCAATCGTTTCGTCCAGCGCGAGTTCGGTCATCGCGTTGAAGAAGGACGACTTGTCGTTCAGTTGCAGGCGGCGCACGCTGTCGCCTTCGAGGTCATTTTCCCAAACGAACAAATCCTCGGTGAAGGCGTTGAAATAGAGCGTGTCGGGCGTCCCGGTCGGGTTTTTCTTCGTCTTGCGCTTGCCCGCGTCCTTGAATTCCATAGAAAGGCGCGTTTTGCCAGTGCGGTTGTAAGCGAAAAGCAGCACGAGATCGGAGTCGTTCAGATCATCCCGCAGACGTGTCACCAGCTTTCCCAAACTCTGGTAGTTGCGAATGCCGCTCATGCGTCATCCTCTTCGACCAAGGGGAAAATCTGCTGCATCAGCCCCTTCTTGTGGGTCTTGAGGATGCCGAGCTTTTGGCTTTCAGCGGCAATGAGGTCATCAAGAGCAGTGAGGCAGTCGGCGATGCGGTCTTGTTCCTTCAGCAGGCGGTCACCTGCTGGCAACGGCACCGGCAGTGAACTAAGTTCAGCACTGTTAATACCTGGCTGCCCACTCCTGGCAGAGTTTATAGCAATCCAATCCCAATACTTTGAAGTTGTCAGGTACTGTGCGAGATATGCGGTCGCCAATTTGCGCTGGTCGGGTCTCAATCGGATTAGGAAGCCTGCAAACACCAGCTTGCCGTCATCCCGGCGGTATCGATACGACTTTCCAACGCTGGCACCAGTGCGGGCAATCGCAATATCACCTTCATCGAGATAGTTACCAGCAGTTGGCACCATATCAACGGAGACTTTGTTCTCTCCCCGATAGCTTCCGTCTTCTGATATATCCGTTATACGAAGATACTTAGGCAATTCTGCAGCGTAGGGGACGGCTGCCGCACTAACTCCATAATCGGGAGGGGCCTTGAGAACCTTTCCCAATTGAACGAACTCCCACTCCCCCGCCCCCTTAAACTCTTGGAAACGCAGGCGGGGTTGGGCTTCGCCTTCCTGGGGGAAGAGTTGCTGCATCAGGCCCTTTTTATGGGCCTTGACCGCCTCCACCTTCCGCCTCTGCGCCTCGATCAACGCTTCCGCTGAGTCCAAACATTCGGCGATCTTTTGTTGCTCAGGGAAGGACGGCAGCGCTATTCGTAGACGCGCAAGGTCCTTGTAATAGATGCGAACACGAACGCTTCCGTCGCCCTTTTCCGAAACGAAATTCTCCCAGGCGTCAGAACGTCTGAAGTGATCGAGATAGGCTGGATCGAGCCTGTGAGGGCCGACGCTCTTGCACTTGAAGACAACATAGTCAGGACTAACCAGAATGTTGTTTTCGCCTTTCCACCGAGCTATTGAGCCGATGTTAAGCCGCATCGGATTGTAAGCGAACCAGTCCTTTCGAACAGAATTGTAACGTGCGGTGTCTGCCGCGACGATGCGTTCTTCCATAGGCACGATGCCTTCGACCTTGGAGACCCCCATGATTTGAGATGTGGCTTTACCAGCGCCGTTTCGTTCTGTGCTTTCAATCGTAGCGTCCGCCAATTGAAGCGCTTCCACTTGCTGGCCGAGAAACTCTGGAAAGCGCAGCTCAGGCATCGATACAGACCCATCGACTGCTGCCGTCGAGAATGTCGCCTTACTGCTCATAAGCGCTCAGCCCCGAGATTTCGCGGCCACCGGCGCGCTTGAGCAGCAGCGGTATCAGGTCGGCCATCAGGTCCAGTTCCTTCACCCGGCGCGCCTTCCAATTCAGGCCGAGGGGCTCCATCAAATCGGTGAGCGCCTCGCCATCAAAGATCATGCGTTGCAGGATGCTATCGGCGAAGCGATGAAGCGCCTCTACAGCAAGGCCGTGCTTGCCCGCAATGCCCGCCAGCTCAGCCGCGTTCTTCTCGGCCTTGAAGCGGCTATAGCCCTCGCGGATGGCCTTTTCGCTCAACCCCTCGCCCGCCTTCAGGGTGCTTATGTAGGCGGCTATATTGTCACGCTCGTCCATGAACTTGGCATCGGACTGGATCAGGCCGATCAGCTCCTCGCGGCTCATCTTCTGCTTGCCGGGGGTCGCCTCGGAATAGCGAGCGATCAGGCCCATGATGTAGTCGTAGTCAATCACGGCCGAGGCAAAGAGGACGAACTCGAAATCAAGCTGGTCCGCTTCCTGAGTCGGCTTGTCCGCGCCCTTGCCCTGCTGGGCTCGTAGACGCTGGGCCGTTTCCAAATAGGCACCGCGGAACCCAAGGAGATTATCGCGCGGCAGGACCTGCTCGATCGCTGCGGCGTTTTCCGGGGTCAAGTCGGTGTATTGGTCAAGCTGGGTCTTGAGCCGCTGGACCTCCTTGAAATGCTCGATGAACGCCGCGCGGGCCGCGTCGCCCTTGAGGTTGGGCACTGCGTCGGGGGCGCATTCGAGGCCCTGCGACTTCATGAAGGTGTCGAGCTTTTGCACCGCGCTTTCCAGTTTCTGGATGACCACCGGAGCCTTGTCCACCAGCCAGATTTCGCGGGCCTTCTCGGCAGCCGCCTCACCGGAGAAGAGGGCGATGGCAGAATCGACGGCCGCTTGCTGCTGCCGGAAGTCGAGAATGTTACCATAGGGCTTGGTGGCGTTCAGCACCCGGTTGGTGCGCGAGAAGGCCTGGATCAGGCCGTGATGCTTCAGGTTCTTGTCGACGTAGAGTGTGTTCAGGAACTTCGAGTCAAAGCCGGTGAGCAGCATGTCCACCACGATCGTGATGTCGATCTTGTGGTTTGGCTGGTTGGGGTAAGCCTGGCGCAAGTCGGCATCCGGCCATTGCTGGTCTTTAATGCGCTTCTGAACGTCCTGGTAATACAGGTCGAATTCCCCGATTGCGTGGTTGGTGCCGTAGTTGGCGTTGTAGTCCGCGAGGATGGCCTTCAGGGCCTCCTTCTTTTTCTCCGGTTCGACCGCGTTGTCTTCCTTCTCCTGGGGCAGGTCTTCCTGGATCTGCTTCACATCAGGATTGCCCTCGGCGGGCGGGGAGAAGACGCAGGCGATGTTCAGCGGCTTGAAAACCGGGTTATCGGCTTGCTTCTCCGCCTGCATCTCGGCGAACAGGCGGTGGTATTCGATGGCGTCATTGATCGACGATGTGGCGAGCAAAGCGTTGAACCGGCGCTGACCGGTCGCGGCGTCGTGCTTGGTCAGGATTGCCTCGATGATCGCCCGCTTGGCCAGCGGCTCGCCCGGCTTCGGCAGGGATTTGCCCTGCGGCTTGAAGTAGTCGACATGGAAGCGAAGAACGTTTCTGTCTTCGATGGCATGCGTGATCGTGTAGGTGTGAAGACGCTGCTGGAAGAGGTCTTCCGTCGTCTTCATGCTGGCCTGCGTGTCTTCAATCTTCTGGTGAGCGGCGTTCTGGTCAAAAATGGGTGTTCCGGTGAAACCGAAGAGCTGGGCGCGCGGGAAAAACTCCTTGATGGCCTTGTGGTTCTCGCCGAACTGTGACCGATGGCATTCGTCAAAAATAAAGGCGATGCGCTTTTCGCGCAGGGGTTCTAGCTGTTCCTTGAAGGACTTCTTGCCGTCCTTCTTCTGCTGCTTGTTGCGCTTGCTATTTTCGTCAAGCGCGAGGCCAAGCTTCTGAATCGTGCAGACGATTACCTTGTCGGCGTAATCGTCGGAGACCAAGCGGCGGACAAGGGATGCGGTGTTGGTGTTTTCCTCGACGCAACCTTCCTGGAACTTGTTGAACTCCTCGCGCGTCTGCCGATCGAGGTCCTTTCGGTCCACGACGAAAAGGCACTTTTCAATGTCCGGATTGTCCTTCAGCAGCGTTGACGCTTTGAAGGAAGTCAGCGTCTTGCCGCTGCCGGTGGTGTGCCAGATGTAGCCATTGCCGCAGTCTTGTGCGATCGAGTCGACAATCGCCTTCACCGCGTAGACCTGATAGGGCCGCATCATCAGGAGCTTCTGCTCGCTTGCGACCAGAACCATATAGCGGCTGATGGTCTGGCCGAGTGTGCACTTGACGAGGAATGTCTCGGCGAAGCTATCGAGATGGACAATCTTCTTGTTGTCTACGTCGGCGAACTCGTAGACTGGCAGGAAACGTTCCTCGGCATTAAAGGCAAAGTGACGCGCATTGTTGTTCGCGAAATAGAATGTTCTATCGCGGTTGCTAACGATGAATAGCTGGAGAAAGCAAAAGATCGTCTTTGTATATCCGCTTCCAGGGTCGTTCTTGTATTCGACGATCTGCTCCATGGCACGACGCGGGCTAATGCCGAGAGTCTTCAGCTCGATCTGAACGACCGGCACGCCGTTGATCAGCAGAATGACATCGTACCGATGATGGCTGTTGTCCGTATTGATGCGAAGCTGGTTGACCACTTCGAAGGAGTTCTTGCACCAGTCCTTGATGTTGACGAGCGTGTAGTTGAGCGGCGTCCCATCATCACGGGTGAAGCTATTGCGCTCACGAAGTGTTCGCGCCGCCGTAAAAACATCCGGCGTGACGATCCCCTCCAGGAGGCGCGTAAACTCTGAGTCGGTAAGGCTTACACGATTGAGCGCCTCGAACTTCGTACGAAAATTTCGGTCGAGCTGGGCGCGGTCTTGGATATCGGGACGATACTCGTACTTTAATTCTTGGAGCTTCGAAACTAGCGTATCCTCAAGGTCGCGCTCTAGTGTGATCATGTTAAAGGCGTCACTCCGAAGACTGAAAGGATATGCTTCTCCCTTTGCAGGGCTTCCACGTGACTACCCGTGGATTGGCGAAATTGAAAGCCCGTGGCTGGCCCGGCAGGAGGTAGAGACTGGGTTCGCCTTTTACGCAGGTTGCTGGCTCTGGAGCCACCAAGAGCCTACAAACCCTTACCGGTTTCGAACGTACCGCGGCAACATTCTCGCGATCATCGTCTGCTTCCGAAGCCTGCCTTCCAAAAGCGGATGGACCGCTTTCGTCTCGAACGCCTCGGGAGGCGGACTGGCATGCGCCTTGCTCGTGAGGGAGCAAGGCACCTCTTCTCAAAATCGGTAATTTCAAGGATGCACTTGCTCGCCGGGAAACTTCCGTAGCCTTCTACACCTCGTTGTCCGTGGAGAATTGCTGCCGAACATCCGGTGCGTAAGCTCGTATATAATACCAAGCTGAAGGTAGCAGCGAACTTTTGCGATATGCGACGGCGTAAGCGCCTGCATGAAGATAGCGAGGGTGTACGATCTCGTACCGGACCACTAACGAGTCAGGTAAGGCGCAGTGATTTTGTGGGGTGTTATGTGGAGCGCCGACGGCGGCGGTTAAAATCTATGAATACTTTCATAGGCTTATCCTAAGATCTGGCGGAGAGAGGGGGATTCGAACCCCCGTTACGCTTTCACGTAAACACACTTTCCAGGCGTGCGCCTTCAACCACTCGGCCACCTCTCCATCCCCGTTCCGTCGGCGCGGGCGCCAGGCGGGTCGGGGGCTCGCGGGCTTCGAAGAAACCGGCGAGTCGGTTGGGGGCGACTTATAGCGAGAACCCCCTTCTGTTCAAGGGGCTTTCGGTGATGGCGCGTGCTGCCGCGGTTCCGGGTGGCGGCGCAGCGCTGGATCGGCGGGCAATTCCGCTCTAGAAGGGCGCGGGCTACGGCGCGGGAAGCGCGGCGCGTTCGCCTATCAGGGGAGGCCGCATGATCCGATTTCTGTTTCGCCTCGCCGGCCAGATCGTCCTCGCCGTGGGCCTGGTCTTCGCGGTCGCCGACATCGCCCGCTCGCTCGCCAACGATGCGCTGAGCCTGACCACGCTGGCGGAAGCGGCGGCGGCCTTGCGCCTGCCGCTCGCACCGGCGGAGGGCGATGCGAGCGTGCTCGACGTGATCGCGCTGGTTTCAGTCTGGCCGGCGGCGCTGGTGCTGGCGGTGCTGGCCTTCGTGCTGATGTTTTTCGGTCGCCGGCCCGGCCCGGTCCGCGGCCGGCCGCCCCGGCGCTGATCGCGCTCGCAAGCCGGGCTGGGAGCCGGGCGGCCGGAGTGGCCCAGCGCGGCCGGCGGCAAACCCCGTGGAGCGTCGTCCCGCGGCGCAGAAAGAGCGTGAAACTTCACCCCGCGCATGCCAGTCTCGCGCCTTGAAGGCCGGGATTGAGGGCGATCCCGCCGGCTCAACGGGGCGGCGCCGCTGCCCATCGCAAGGATCTGGAGCGAGATGAAAAACTTTGTGGCGGGCCTTCTGGCTGCGACCGTCCTGACCGCGAGCCTGCCGACGGCCGAGGCGGCTGAGATCAGCCCGGCCGTGGTCTATGACATGGGCGGAAAGTTCGACAAGTCGTTCAACGAGGCCGGCTACACCGGCGCCGAGAAATACAAGAAGGACAAAGGCACCGAATACCGCGACTTCGAGATCCAGAACGATTCGCAGCGCGAGCAGGCGCTGCGTCGCTTCGCCCAGCGCGGTGCCTCGCCGATCGTCGGCATCGGCTTCAGCCAGGCCGCGGCGATCGAGAAGGTCGCCAAGGAGTTTCCGGAGACGAAGTTCGTCATCATCGATTCCGTCGTCGACCTGCCCAATGTGCGCTCGGTGCTGTTCTCCGAGGAGCAAGGCTCCTATCTCGTCGGCATCCTCGCCGGCATGAAGTCGGCGACCGGCACGGTCGGCTTCGTCGGCGGCATGGACATCCCGCTGATCCGCACCTTCGCCTGCGGCTATGTTGGTGGCGTGAAGGCCGCCAAGGCCGACGCCAAGGTGCTGCAGAACATGACGGGCACGACCGGCTCCGCCTGGAACGATCCGGTGCGCGGCGGCGAGCTCGCGAAATCGCAGATCGACCAAGGCGCCGACGTGATCTTCCATGCCGCCGGCGGCACCGGCATCGGCGTGCTGCAGGCCGCCAGCGACGCTGGCAAGTTCGGCATCGGCGTCGATTCCAACCAGAATGCCCTCCATCCCGGCCATGTCCTGACCTCGATGGTCAAGCGCGTCGACAACGCCGTCTACAAGGCCTTCGACGATGCGGCGAACGACAAGTTCACCGCGGGCGCGGTGACGCTCGGCCTCGCCGATGACGGCGTCGGCTATTCGCTCGACAAGGACAACGAGGCGCTGATCACGCCGGAAATGAAGGCCGCGGTCGAGAAGGCAAAGGCCGACATCGTCGCCGGCACGGTGAAGGTTCACAACTACAATTCGGACAGCGCCTGCCCGTATTGAGGTGAGCTGACTTCCCCTTGAGGGAGAGATGCTGGCACGCAGAGGGGGGGCGAGATCTGCTCCCCCGACGTGGCGGCAGCGCCTCAAGCGGGAAGCCGCCCCGCCCGACGTCGCCCCCTCTGGCCTGCCGGCGATCTCCCCCTCGGGTGGGGAGATGGCCCCGTCTTCAGTAATGCGGCGGCTTGGTCTGCTCGGGGGCGGGGGCCATGTCCTCCAGTGCCTGGAAGCGGTCGCCGAGACTGCGGGCCGCCTTCAGCAGGCGATCGATCGCCTCGCCCTGGCGCTGGACCTCGGCCGAAAGATCGTCGATCACCTGCTGCTGGTGGGCGAGCGTCATCTCCAGCGCATCGATGCGGTCGGTGTCGGTCATGGCATGTCCCCGTCGGTCTCGGCGCACTGAAGGCTGCCGGCGCGCCGGCCCAAGATCACGAAGCGGCCGGTCTTGTCGAGGCCGTTCCCTGGTGGATGCCGGCCGGCCGGCGGCGCGGGGAGGCTGGCCTTCCGGCGGCGGGCCCCTTAAACTTCGCCGGCACAAGGGAGCAGGCATGGCGGCCATCGAACTCATCGGGATCGGCAAAAGTTTTGGCGCGGTGCGTGCCAATCACGACATCTGCCTGACGGTCGAGAAGGGTTCGATCCACGGCATCGTCGGCGAGAACGGCGCCGGCAAGTCGACGCTGATGTCGATCCTTTACGGCTTCTACCAGGCCGATGCCGGCGAAATCCGCGTTGGCGGCAAGCCCGTCGCCATCGCCGACACCTCAGCCGCCATCGCCGCCGGCATCGGCATGGTGCACCAGCACTTCATGCTGGTCGAAAATTTCACCGTGGTCGAGAATGTCATGCTCGGCGCCGAGCAGTCGCCTTTCCTGCGCGCCGGCATCGGCAAGGTGCGGGCCGAGCTGAAGCGGCTGGCGCGCGAGCACGCGCTCGACGTCGACCCCGATGCCGTGGTCGGCGAGCTGCCCGTCGGCCTGCAGCAGCGGGTGGAAATTTTGAAGAGCCTCTACCGGCGCGCCGACATCCTGATCCTCGACGAGCCGACGGGCGTCCTGACGCCGGCCGAGGCCGATCACCTCTTCGGCGTGCTGCGGCAGCTGCGCGACGAGGGCAAGACGATCATCCTCATCACCCACAAGCTGCGCGAGATCATGGATGTCACCGACACCGTCTCGGTGATGCGCCGCGGCGAGATGGTGGCGACGCGCCGGACGGCCGAAACCAACGTCGCCGAGCTCGCCGAGCTGATGGTCGGCCGCCGGGTGCTGCTGCGGGTCGACAAGGCGCCGGCGACCCCGGGCCCCGTCAAGCTTGCCG
Organism: Mesocryomonas lacus; assembly: GCF_055730105.2. NCBI lineage: Bacteria > Pseudomonadati > Pseudomonadota > Alphaproteobacteria > Hyphomicrobiales > Aurantimonadaceae > Mesocryomonas > Mesocryomonas lacus. The sequence goes on along the minus strand of NZ_JBUZWF020000001.1, from coordinate 604,711 downwards.
TGCGCGGCCTCACGGTGCGGGACGGGCGCGGCGTCGCGATGGCGAAGGACATCTCGTTCGAGCTGCGGGCCGGCGAGATCGTCGGCATTGCCGGGGTCGCGGGCAATGGCCAGTCGGAGCTGCTCGAGGCGCTGGCCGGGATCCGCCGCGCCGAGGCGGGAGCGGTGACGCTGCTCGGCCGCGAGATCGACCCGGCGTCGGGCGCCGTCGATCCCGCCGAGATGCGGCGGATGGGCCTTGCCCACGTGCCGGAGGACCGCCACCACATGGGACTCGTGCTGGCATTCGAGGAGGCGGAGAACGCCATGCTCGGCTATCACGGCGATCCCCGCTTCAGCCGAAACGGCCTGCTCGATCTCGCCGCCATGCGCCGGGACGCGTCGGAGAAGATCGCGGCCTACGACATCCGACCCGCCGACTGCCGGGCGAAGACCGCGAATTTTTCCGGCGGCAACCAGCAGAAGATCGTGCTTGCCCGCGAGATGGAGCGCGACCCCGCGGTGCTGCTCATCGGCCAGCCGACGCGCGGCGTCGACGTCGGCGCCATCGAGTTCATCCACCGCCGCATCGTCGCCATGCGCGATGCCGGCAAGGCGATCCTCCTCGTCTCGGTCGAGCTCGACGAGATCCAGGCCCTCTCGGACCGCATCCTGGTGATGTTCGACGGGCGGATCGTCGGCGAATGCGCTGCGGGTGCGGCGGAGAACCAGCTCGGCCTGCTGATGGCCGGCATCGGGAGGGAAGTGGCGGCATGATGCGCGACGCCCGGATTTCGCTGGTGACGCTGGCGGTCGACGATCTCGACCGGGCGGCGCGCTTCTACGTCGCCCTCGGCTGGACGCGCACCAGCGCCGGCAATGACGGCGTCGTCTTCCTGCAAGGCGAGCGCATGGTGCTCTCGCTGTTCGGGCGGCGCGATCTTGCAGCCGATGTCGGCCTGTCGAGCCAAGGCGACGTGCCTTTCCCCAACACGGCGCTGGCGGTGAACTTTCCAAGCGAGGCCGATGTCGACCGGGTGTTCGAAGCCGCCACCGCGGCCGGGGCGCGGCCGATCAAGCCGCCGGAGCCGACCATCTGGGGCGGCTATTCCGGCTATTTCGCCGATCCCGACGGCCATCTCTGGGAACTGGCGCACAATCCCTTCTTCCGCCTGACCAAGAAAGGCCATCTTGACCTCGGCAAGCCGACGAGAGACAGCGGCGCCGAAGAAGCCGCCGCCGCGAAAGGCCTTGCATGAGCCGTCCCTATGCCAAGCTGCCGCCGCTGGTGGATTTCGGCCTGATTCCCTTGCTCAACGTCGTGCTCGCCTTCGCGGTCGCCGGCCTCGTGGTGCTGGCGGTGGGCGAGAGCCCGGTCGAGGCGGCCGAGCTGATGTGGCGCGGCGCCTTCGGCTACGGCGAGGGTATCGGCTTCACGCTCTACTACACCACCAATTTCATCTTCACCGGGCTTGCCGTCGCCGTCGCCTTCCACGCCGGCCTCTTCACCATCGGTGGGGAGGGCCAGGCCTATCTCGGAGGGCTCGGCGTCGCGGTCGTGGCGCTGAGCCTGGGAGACATCGCGCCTTGGTGGGTGACGCTGCCGGTCGCGGTGCTCTCGTCGGCCGCCTTCGGCGCGCTCTGGGCCTTTATGCCCGGCCTGCTGCAGGCAAGGCGCGGCGCGCACATCGTCATCACCACCATCATGTTCAACTTCATCGCCGCCAGCCTGATGAACTATCTGCTGGTCGGGCCGCTGAAGCTCGCGGGCTCGATGCAGCCGGCGACCCGCACCTTCGCCGAGGGCGGACAGGCGCCGAAGCTGACCGGCCTGTTCGAGATGATCGGCCTCGACCTCGGCGGCGCGCCGCTGAACGTCACCTTCCTCATCGCGCTCGTCGCCGCGCTCGCCGTCTGGGTGCTGATCTGGCGAACGCGGCTCGGCTACGAGCTGCGGACCCTCGGCCATTCGCCGAGCGCGGCGCGCTATGCCGGCATGTCGGAGACGCGGCTGATCCTCATCGCCATGACGCTGTCGGGGGCACTCGCCGGCATGATGGCGCTGAACCCGGTGATGGGCGACCAGGCGCGGCTGCAGATCGACTTTCCCGAGGGCGCCGGCTTCGTCGGCATCGCGGTGGCGCTGATGGGCCGCGGCCATCCCGCCGGCATCCTGCCCGCGGCGCTGCTCTTCGGCGTGCTCTACCAGGGTGGGGCGGAACTCGCCTTCGACATGCCGGCGATCTCGCGCGACATGATCGTCATCATCCAGGGTCTGGTGATCCTGTTCGCTGGCGCGCTGGAGAACATGATCCGGCCGGGTGTCGGCATCGCCTACGGCTTTCTGTCGCCGCGGGCGAAGACGCCGGCGGTCGCAGCCGGGGAGCGCGTGTGATGGATTTCGGCGTGATTCTCAACGTCGCCGATTCAGCGATCCGGCTGTCGACGCCGCTGCTCCTCGCCGCGCTCGCCGGGCTCTATTCCGAGCGGGCAGGGGTGTTCGACATCGGCCTCGAGGGCAAGATGCTGATTGCCGCCTTCGCGTCGGCGGTCGCGGCCGCGGCGACCGGTTCGGCACTGCTCGGCCTTGCCGCGGGCGTCGCTGCCGCCGTCGGCTTCGCGCTGGTGCATGGCTTGGCGTCGATCACCTACCGCGGCAACCAGATTGTCTCCGGCATGGCGCTGAACTTCGTCGCGATCGGGCTGACGGTGCTGCTTGGACAGAACTGGTACGGGCAAGGCGGGCGCACGCCCTCGCTGCCGGAAAGCGCGCGCTTCGGCGCGGTGACGCTGCCGGGGGCCGAGACGATCGGCACCATTCCGGTCCTGGGGCCGATCTACCAGACGCTGGTGTCGGGGCAGAACGTCCTCGTCTACGTCGCCTTCCTGATGGTGCCGCTGGCTTGGTGGGTGCTGTTTCGCACCCGTTTCGGCCTCCGGCTGAGGGCGGTCGGCGAGAACCCGGCGGCGGTCGACACGGCCGGCATCTCGGTCGCCTTCCTGCGCTACCGCGCGGTGATCGTCTGCGGCGTCCTGACGGGGCTCGCCGGGACCTATCTCGCGCTTGCGCAGTCGGCCGGATTCAACCGTGACATGACCGCCGGCAAGGGCTACATCGCGCTCGCCGCTTTGATCTTCGCGAAATGGCGGCCGGTGCCGGTGATGTTCGCATGCCTCCTTTTCGGCTTTCTCGACGCGGTGTCGATCCGCATCCAGGGCGTCGAGTTGCCGGTGGTCGGTCAGGTCTCGGTGCAGTTCGTCCAGGCGCTGCCCTACCTCCTGACCGTGGTGCTGCTCGCCGGCTTCGTCGGCAAGGCGGTGCCGCCGAAGGCCGGCGGCGTGCCCTATGTGAAGGAGCGGTAGTTCCGCCATCCGCACCGGCTTCGGCCCTACCGCAAAGGAAACGTGATGTCCGAAGACCTGTTCTCGCTGGCCCGTTCGGCCCTGCGAAAATCGCATGCACCCTATTCGAAGTTTCCGGTGGGTGCGGCGATCCGCACCCGCGACGGCCGGCTGTTTGCCGGCTGCAACGTCGAGGTGGTGAGCTTTCCCGAAGGCTGGTGCGCCGAGACCACGGCGATCGCCCAGATGGTGATGGACGGCGGCGGGCGCATCGCCGAGATCGCCGTGCTCGCCGAGAAGCTGGCGCTGTGCACGCCCTGCGGCGGCTGCCGCCAGCGCATCGCCGAGTTCGGGACGCCGGAGACCAAGGTGCATCTCTGCGACGAGACGGGCGTGCGCGAGACCATTTCGCTCGGCGAATTGTTCCCGCGCGGCTTTGCGGCGGAGAACCTGGGATGAGCGTCGACATCGAAGCGCTGAAGGCGAAGCTTGGCGGTCGCAAGGCGCGGATCGCCCTGATCCTCGGCTCCGGCCTTGGCGGGCTCGTCGGTGAACTCGAGGACCCGTTGGCGATCCCTTACGCCGAGATCCCGGGCTTCCCGCAAAGCGGCGTCAGCGGCCATTCCGGGGAGCTTGTGGCCGGGCGGCTAAACGGCGTCGACGTCCTCCTCCTGTCGGGCCGCGTGCACTACTACGAGAAGGGCGATGCCGCGGCGATGCGGCCGGCGCTGGAGGCCTTGAAGGCGCTGGGTGTCTCGATCCTCGTCCTCACCAATGCGGCGGGATCGCTGCGGTCCGAGATCCGCCCCGGGGCGGTCATGCTGATCGAAGACCACATCAACTTCTCCGGCGAGAACCCGCTGATCGGCGAGCCGACGGACGCGCGTTTCACCGGCATGACCGAGGCCTATCACGAGGACCTCCGCCGGGTGATGAAGGAAGCCGCCGTGGAAGTGGACGTGCCGCTGTCGGCGGGCGTCTACATGTGGTTCTCCGGCCCGTCCTTCGAGACGCCGGCCGAGGTCAACATGGCCCGCATCCTCGGCGCCGACGCCGTCGGCATGTCGACGGTGCCCGAGACGATCCTCGCCCGCTTCCTCGGCCTGAAGGTCGTGGCGGCCTCGGTCATCACCAATTACGGGGCCGGCATGACCGGCGCCGAGCTCTCGCATGCCGAGACCAAGGACGTGGCGCCGCGGGGCGGGGCGATCCTTGCCCGCATCCTCAAGGCGGCCCTGCCGCGGTTTCTCTGAGACCGGCGATGCTTCCTTGCTCACTTCTTGCCTGCCGCCTGAAGAAAGGCCTTTGCCGATGACCCGTCTCCCCCAGGAAATCATCCGCGAGAAGCGCGACGGCGGCACGCTCGCGGCCGAGGACATCAAGGCCTTCATCGCCGGTTTCGAGGGTGAGCGCGTCACCGAGGGACAGGTCGCGGCGTTCGCGATGGCGGTGTTCTTTAATGGCATGCAGAAGCACGAGACCGTGGCGCTGACCGAGGCGATGCGCGATTCCGGCGATACGCTGGACTGGTCGGGCTTCGACCGGCCGATCCTTGACAAGCATTCGACCGGCGGCGTCGGCGACAATGTCTCGCTGATGCTGGCGCCGATCGTCGCGGCCTGCGGCGGGGCGGTGCCGATGATCTCCGGCCGCGGCCTCGGCCATACCGGCGGCACGCTCGACAAGATGGAGTCCATCCCCGGTTATTCCGTCACCCCCGACAATGCGCTGTTCCGCAAGACGGTGGCCGAGGTCGGCTGCGCGGTGATCGGCCAGACCGGGCGCCTCGCCCCGGCCGACAAGCGCTTCTACGGCATCCGCGACGTTACCGCGACGGTGGAATCGATCCCGCTGATCACCGCCTCGATCCTGTCGAAGAAGCTGTCGGCGGGCTTGCAGGGCCTGGTGCTCGACGTGAAGTCCGGCTCAGGTGCCTTCATGGCGCGGGAGGAGGATGCGGCGGCGCTGGCGGCAAGCCTCGTCGAGGTCGCCAACGGCGCAGGCCTCAGGACCACCGCGCTCCTCACCGGCATGGACGAATCGCTCGCCTCCGCCGCCGGCAACGCCGTCGAGGTCGAGAACGCCGTGCGCTTCCTCACCGGCGACCGGCAGGACGCGCGGCTGCTCGATGTCACGCTGGCGCTCGCCGGCGAGATGCTGGCGCTCGGCGGCCTTGCGCCCGACGCCGGCGAGGGGCGGCGCAAGGCCGAGGCGGCGCTTGGCGATGGCCGGGCCGCGGAGGTGTTCGGGCGGATGGTCGCAGCGCTCGGCGGGCCCGCCGATTTCGTCGAGCGCTTCGGCGCCTACCTGCCGAAAGCCGAGATCATCCGCGACGTCGGCGCCGTGGCGGGCGGCTATGTCACGGCCGTCGATACGCGGGCGCTCGGCCTTGCCGTCGTCACCCTCGGCGGTGGCCGGACACGGCCGCAGGATTCGGTCGACCACGCGGTCGGGCTGACCGACCTCGTCGGCCTCGGCGCGCGGTTGATGCCGGGCGACCCGCTCTGCCGGATCCATGCGCGCTCGGCGGAGGCGGCGCAGGCTGCCGCGGATCGTATCCAGAAAGCGTATACAATCGCAGCGGACGCCGTCGCCGTCCGGCCGGCGGTGCTGACGCGCTTCGGCTAATCCGCGCCTACTGCACCAGGCTCAACTGATCCGACTGGACCTCGAAGCGTTTCAGCTTGGACAGGAAGCTCATGCCGAGCAGCGTCGTCGGCAGCCCGGTGCCGCGGGCGACCATGATGTCCACGTCGTCCACGGCGACATTGCCGATCTGGATCCGGTCGAGCCGGGCCAGCGCCACGGCGGTCTCGCCGTTCGCGGTCTGCGCCTTGTGTCGGTAGTCGGCGGCGGAAAGCTGGATGCCGAGCTGGCGGGCGGTGGCCTCGCTCATCGAGACATAGGTCGCCCCGGTATCGATCAGCACCGGCACCGGGCGTCCGTTCATCCGCGCCGCCGTGCGGAAGTGCCCGTCCGGATCGGCGTCGATGCGGGCGCGACCGGACAACAAGGGAGGGGCGTTTGGCCGGGCGGCGACCTCCACCACCGCGGGCGCCGCGGTGACCGCCTCCGCCCGCTGCTCGTCGGCCATCCGCTTCTGGTAGCGCTCAAAGGTCGAGGGAAACAGGAAACCCAGGACGGCGGCGCCCGCCATGAACACCACGACTTTCTGCATTCGATCTCAAGCTCCGCCCACGCTCCCCACGAGGAGCCATGGCCAAACCCTGTCACGCCTTTCATTAACGCTGCGCCGTGCGTCCGGCGGCGATTGCCGAAAGGGTTGCCGAGCGGTTAACGGCTATTTGGTGCCGTACATCCGGTCGCCGGCATCGCCGAGGCCCGGGACGATGTAGCCCTGCTCGTTGAGGTGGCTGTCGATCGAGGCGGTGTAGATGGCGATGTCGGGATGCGCCGCGCGGAAGCGCTCGATGCCCTCGGGGGCCGCCAGCAGACAGAGGAAGCGGATGTTCTTCGCGCCGCGCTCCTTCAGCCGGTCCATGGCAGCGATCGCCGAATTGCCGGTGGCGAGCATCGGGTCGACGACGATGACGAGACGGCTGGCAAGGTCTTCCGGCGCCTTAAAGTAGTATTCGACCGGCATCAGCGTCTCGTGGTCGCGGTAGACGCCGACATGGGCGACGCGGGCGGCCGGCACGAGGTCGAGCATGCCCTCGAGCAGGCCGTTGCCGGCGCGCAGGATCGAGGCGAAGACCAGTTTCTTGCCTTCCAGGACAGGCGAATCCATCGCCACCATCGGCGTTTCGATCCGCTTGGTGGTGAGGTCGAGATTGCGCGTCACCTCGTAGCAGAGCAGCGTCGAGATCTCGCGCAGCAGCCGGCGAAAGCTCGCCGTCGAGGTTTCCTTGTCGCGCATGATCGTCAGCTTGTGCTGGACCAGCGGGTGATCGATAACGGTAACGCCGTCCATGCCGCAAACCTTTCCTCGGAATTTCTCGGGCCGAACCTAGTCGGTGGAGGCGCGCGCGCCAAGCGCGGCGGCGCCCGCACACGGGCCTAGACCGCCAAACTCCACGCTTTTCGCGCCCTTCCTGCCGAACCTTCTAGAGAAAGCTCGTGCCGTGCGGCCCCGGCGGCAGTCCGAGATGGGCGGCCATGCTCTCGCCGATGTCGGCAAAGCTCTTGCGGTGGCCGATCCCGCGGGGGGCGACGCCCGGGCCGAAGCCGAGCACGGGCACGTTCTCACGGGTGTGGTCGGTGCCGGGCCAGGTCGGGTCGCAACCGTGGTCGGCGGTGACGAGGACGAGATCACCGGGGCGGAGGGTGGCGAAGAGCTCCGGCAGCCGGGCGTCGAAGGCCTCGAGCGCGGCAGCATAGCCGGCGACGTCGCGGCGGTGGCCGAACAGCGAGTCGAAGTCGACGAAGTTGGCGAAGACGAGGTCGCCGTCTTCAGCATCGTCCAGAGCGCCGAGAAGCGCATCGAACAATGCCATGTTGCCGTCACCCTTGCGGACCTCGCTGACGCCCTGGTGAGCGAAGATGTCGCCGATCTTGCCGATGGCGATCACGCGGCGGCCGGCCGCGACCGCCCGGTCGAGCAGCGTCGGCTCCGGCGGCGGCACGGAATAATCGCGCCGGTTGGCGGTCCGGCGGAAGTTTTCGGCCGTCTCGCCGGTGAAGGGGCGAGCGATGACCCGGCCGATATTCAGCGGGTCGACGTGTTTTCGCGCGCTTTCGCAGAGCGCGTAGAGCCGGTCCAGACCGAAATGCGTCTCGTGCGCGGCGATCTGCAGCACGCTGTCGGCCGAGGTGTAGACGATCGGCTTCCCCGTGCGGATGCTCTCCTCGCCGAGCTCCGCGATGATCTCGGTGCCCGAGGCATGGCGGTCGCCGAGGATGCCCGGAAGGTCGCCGTCGTCGATCAGCTGCTGGACGAGGGAGGCCGGAAAGGTCGGAATCGTCTGCGGGAAATAGCCCCAGTCGAAGGTGACGGGAACGCCGGCGATCTCCCAGTGGCCGGACGGCGTGTCCTTGCCGCGCGAGACCTCGCCGGCCGAGCCCCAGAGACCGCTCGGCGCGCCGCCTGCCGTCGGTGCCCCGGCGGCTTGGAAAAGCCCGAGCGTTACGAGGTGCGGCAAGGCGAGTGGACCTTGCCGCAGGCCGGGGCGATCGCCTCGGCCGGATGCGCAGGCTTGCGCGATATGGCCGAGCGTATCGGCGCCGACATCGCCATAGGCGGCGGCATCTGCCGCCCCTCCGATCCCGAAGGAATCCATCACGATGAGAACGGCACGGCCCACGACATCTTCTCCCACAGCGCGCCGAGGCTTCCGGCGCGGGCGGCCAGTCTACGACATCGGCGGGGGAGGGGGAATCGCGGATGCCGCATGGCTGCCTTGGCAGTCGTGTCGTTATCGGCCCCCGCGACGGCCCCGATGGGTTGACCCGTTACTTGTTGCCGCTGGTCGCCATGGTCTGGCGGGCGGTGAACTGGCCCGAGGCGCCCGCGAAGGCGGTCTCGTTGTCGCCAATGGTCACCGTCGGCTCGCAGGTCGGCAGGCAGGCCAGCGTCGTCCGTTCGGCTTGGCGGTAAATGCGGACGGTGCCCGCCTCAAAGCTTTGGACAGCCACTTCCTCGTCGACGATCGACTTGCCGTCGCCATCGAGGATGACGAGGTTGGTGATGCCGTAGGACCGTCCGGTGAGAACCAGCGTGGTGGAATCGTGCACGGTGACGTCGACGATCGACGGGTTGCCGATGATCACCGTCTCTGCCGCGCGGTCGATCTTCAGGACGCGGGCATGGTCGACCGAGACGTGGAGGCGCCCGTCGGCGGCCGTGGCCGGAGCGGCCGATGCCGGGATGATGAAGGCCGCGCCGGATGCGGCGATGGCGATCGCGGCGAAGATGACGCGGCTGTGCCTGAACATGAGAGAGCCCGCCTTGACGCTGGTTAAGGCTTCTTCCCTAGCATGGCTTGGTGAATGAAGGTTTAAGCGGACGGCAGCCCTGATAAGTCGTTCAGCCACCAACATATTTTTCGGGATAAATTAAGCTTATTCTTTAAAACGATCGAAATCAGCCGCCGCTAGGGTGACCTCATCCGACCGACGAGACCGCGTCGCCGGGCCAGTTTCCCCACACGGATCCAAGGAGCTTTCCATGTCCAACCTGATCAAGCGCTTCGCCAAGAATGAATCCGGCGCGACCGCCATCGAGTACGGCCTCATTGCCGCCCTCATCGCCGTCGTCATCATCACTGCCGTGACCCTTGTCGGCACCAACCTGACCACCGTGTTCAACAACATCGCGGGCAAGCTTTCCGGCAAGGGCGCCTAAACGTCAGACGAATTGAAGTAACTGTGTGGGATGGTGGTGAGGCTTTCGGCCTCACCACGTTCCCTCCGTAAAAAGGGTTTTAGTCGATGCTGGCGGCCGCCTTGTTGGTCATCTTTCCGTTCGCGATGATCTACGCGGCTTTTTCCGACCTCGTCTCGATGACCATTTCCAACCGCGTTCCGGTGATCCTGTCGGTCGCCTATATCGCACTGTCGCTGGCGCTTGGGGTGCCGGCGTTCGAAATGGCGATGCATATTGGTATCGCCCTTGTTTGCCTCACGGTCACCTTCGGCTTCTTTGCCGCGGGATGGATGGGGGGCGGCGACGCAAAACTCGTGGCTGCGACCGCTTTGTGGTTCGGACCAAGCCAGACCCTGATGGAATATCTTGCCATCGGCAGCGTCTACGGCGGCTTCCTGACGCTTGGCCTGCTGGCGATACGGATCAATCTCGTCCCTGCGACCGGCATCGATTTCGTCGACCATCTGCTCGACCAGAAGACCGGTATCCCCTACGGCATCGCGCTCGGCGCGGCTGGGCTGACCAGTTATTCCTCGAGCGCCTGGATCGAGTACGCCCTCCAAAGCATGGGGTGAACCGGTCCTTGCGGAAGCCTGAACAAAGCGTCACCAGGTCTGCCAGGGCGTAGGGCTTCGTTAACCATATAGTGAGGGTTTGTCCCCCATAAGATGTCCAACCTGCCCGTGTTCCGCGGGTGCTCGAGAGAGGGTTGGACATGAATATCGCCCGCCTTGCGGTGCTCGGAATAGCGATCCTCGCCGCGGGCGGTGCCGGACTTCTGGCCATGACCATGTCGTCGCAGGAGTCCGCCGAGCCCGTGATCATCACGGCGGCGCCCGCCGAACCCCCGATCAAGCTGACCGAAGTGCTCGTCGCGTCGAAGGATGTGCCGATGGGCTCGTCGATCGCCGACGCGCTGACCTGGCAGAAATGGCCGGAAGACGGCGTCAGCAGCACGTTCATCCTGAGGACGACGCGCCCGGAGGCAATCGAGGAGCTGAAGGGTTCCGTCGCCCGGCAGTCGTTCTTCAGCGGCGAGCCGGTGCGCGAAAGCAAGCTGATCAAGACCGATCGCGGCTTCATGTCGGCCATCCTGCCCGCCGGCAAGCGCGCCATCGCCATCCAGATCTCGGCCGACACGTCCGCCGGCGGCTTCATCCTGCCGAACGACCATGTCGACATCATCATGACCCGGCGCAAGGTCGACGGGCAGGTGGCCGGCACCTACGACACCGAGACCATCCTGCGCAATTTGCGCGTCCTCGCCATCGACCAGACGATCGAAGAGCAGGACGGCACGAAGGTCGTCGTCGGCTCGACAGCGACGTTGGAGGTCGATCCGACACAAGCCGAAGCCCTGATCGCCGCCCAGCCGATCGCCGAAAAGCTGGTCCTCGCGCTGCGCTCGCTGGAGGACTCGATCCCCGGCTCCGCGGGCTATGCCGCCTTCCTTCTCGAGGGTGAGAAGAGCCCGAACCGCATTCGCCTGGTCCGCTACGGCCAGACGTCCGACATCACGACCAAGAAGTGACGAGCGCCATGCTGATCTCACCACAGACGCGTCTTCGCCGTGCATCGGGCGCCCGCAGCCTTCTCGCCGGCCTGATGGCGCTCACCACCGCGCTCTCGCCGGTCGTCGCCTCGGTGTCCCCGGCGGCGGCGGCCAACAGTTCGATCGTCCAGGTCAACCGGCCGCAGCAGACGATCAGCCTCGGCCTCGACAAGTCGAAGGTCATCGACCTGCCGGTCGACGCGCACGACATCCTCGTCGCCAACCCGGCCGTCGCCGACGCGGTGACCCGGACGGCCCGGCGCATCTACATCTTCGGCAAGCAGATCGGCCAGACCAACATCTTCATCTTCGACGCCCGCGGCAAGGAGATCGCCGTCCTCGATCTCCGGATCGAGCGCGACATCTCCGGGCTCGAGAGCTCGATCCGGAAATACGTCGCCGATGCCGACGTCAAGGTCGAGATCCTCAACGACAACGTCGTTTTGACCGGCACCGTGCAGACGCCGCAGGACGCCGCCCGCGCCGTGCAGCTGGCGGAGATCTACCTCACCGGCGGCGAGGCGACGACCGGCTCCTACATCAAGTCGGCAACCTCCGGCGCGGGCCCCGAGGGCGGCGCCGTCGCCCTTGCACAGGAAAACCGCCGGCAGAGCCAGATCGTCAACCTCCTGCAGATCCAGGGCGACGATCAGGTGACCCTGAAGGTTACCGTGGCGGAAGTGCAACGCTCGGTGATCAAGCAGCTGGGTCTAAACGGCATCGCTAAGGGCGTCGTCGACGGGATGAAATTCTCTACGATCTCAGACAGCCCCTTCGGCCTCGGAAAGGCAATTTCCAGCTCTGGTGGAACAATCGACAGTTTTACCAACTCGACAGATCCGACCGGTATCCAGGGGCAGCTGACAGCGCTCGAGCAGGCAGGTGTCATGCGGACCCTCGCTGAACCGAGCCTGACGGCGATCTCCGGCGAGTCGGCCAGTTTCAAGGTCGGTGGCGAATTTACTGTTTCAGACGGTAAGGACGAAGAAGCGGCGACGGTTGAGTATGTCGAAGTCAACGGAAAGACCATCGAGCGCCAAATTCCGGGTACTGTGACTTATCAGAGCAAAAAGATCGATTACGGAATTGGTCTCGATTTCACTCCCGTAGTCCTGTCTCCGGGCCGCATCAGTTTGAAGTTGCGCACCAGCGTTTCGGAACCGACATTCGAATCCCCCTACTCCTTGCCCGCCGGTCTGGCACCTGGCGTAAACGTAATCGGTTTGCGCAAACGCATGGCCGATACGACGGTCGAGTTGCCCTCGGGCGGTTCTTTAGTGATTGCCGGTCTCGTGCGCGACGAGACACGCCAGGTGATCTCCGGCTATCCTGGCCTGTCGAAGATCCCCGTGCTCGGCACGCTATTCCGCAGCCGCGACTTCCAGCGCTACGAGACCGAGCTGGTGATCATCGTCACGCCCTATCTGGTGCGCCCGACCGCCCGCGCGAAGCTCGCGCGGCCGGATGACGGGCTCAACTTCTCCTCCGATGGCGCCGGCAATTTCCTCGGCCGCATCAACCGCGTCTACGGCGCGATGGAAACCAAGCTCCCCCCCGGCCGGTACCACGGCGTTGTCGGATACATCTACAAATGAGCGCTTCGAGGAAAGTCTCCGTCCTGTCGCCGTTCCCGCCGCGCCTTGCCCCGGGGAAGGGGCGGCGTGCCGCTCCCGCCTTGATGCTGCTGGCGGGTCTCGCGCTCCTCGGCGGCTGTGCCGACCGGCACTCGATCGAGGTCGGCGCCATCCCCGACGACTACCGCACCCGCCACCCGATCACCGTCGGCGAGGCGGAAGAGACGCTGGACATCCCGGTCGTCTCGTCGGAGAGCCGCCTGCCGTCGGCCTCGCGCGACCGGATCAGCCATTTCGCGACGCGCTTCCTGCGCTCGGGCTCGGCTGCCATCCGCGTGCTCCTGCCCTCGGGCTCCGAGAATGCGGGGGCGGCTGAACTCGCTTCCCGCGACGTGATCCGCACCTTGCGCCGGGAGGGCATCAAGGCCGACCGCATCCTGGTGCAGCCCTACCGGACCGCCGGTTTCAATGGGCCGTCGCCGATCCGGCTGTCGTTCGCTACCTTGAAGGCCGCGACCGAGCGCTGCGGCCGTTGGCCGGAAGACCTCGGCGATACCCACGAGAACAAGAACTACTTCAACTTCGGCTGCGCCAGCCAGCAGAACCTTGCCGCGCAGATCGCCGATCCGCGCGATCTCCTGGAGCCGCGCGGCCTCGGCGAGATCGACGCTGAACGCCGCACCAACATGCTGAGCGACTACCGCCGGGGTGCCGCGACGGCTTCGGACCGGTCGAACACCGAAACTGACTACGACTGGTAGGCGGGAAAACGACGATGATCGACAGAAGCACTACCGATCGCCTGGACGACGCTGTCGGCGAGGAGGCGTCGCTGATGGACGCCGTGCGCCCGATCCCGCGCATCTCGATCCAGGCTTTCTGCGAGAGCGAGGGCGTCGCAAGGCCGATCGAGCGGGCCGGCGAGGACCGGCGCATGGCCAAGGCACACGTGCGCGTCCACATGGGCGGCATCCGTGCGGCGACCGACCACTATGCCAGCGCCCCGACGCCGAACCTCGTGATCCTCGAATCGCGCTTCGCGCCGACCGAGCTCCTCGCCGAGCTCGAGGGGCTCGCCGATGTCTGCGATCCCGGCTCGAAGGTGATCATCGTCGGCCACTACAATGACGTGCCGCTTTACCGCGAGCTGATCCGCCGCGGCATCTCGGAATATCTCGTCGCGCCGATCTCCATGGCCGACCTGATGTCGGTGATCTCGACCCTGTTCATGGCGGCCGATGCCGAGCCGATGGGCCGCACTGTCGCCTTCGTCGGCGCCAAGGGCGGCGTCGGCTCCTCGACCGTCGCCCACAATGTCGCCTGGTCGATCTCGAAGCTGTTTTCGAGCGACGTCGTCCTTGCCGATCTCGACCTGCCTTTTGGCACCGCCAACATCAACTTCGACCAGGACCCGGCGCAAGGGATCGCGGAGGCGGTGTATTCGGCCGACAGGATGGACGACGTCTTTCTCGACCGCTTGCTGTCGAAGTGCGCCGAGCACCTGTCGCTGCTGGCGGCGCCCTCGATCCTCGATCGCACCTACGACTTCGACGCCGAGGCCTTCAGCGCGCTGATCGAGACCGCCCAGCGCTCGACGCCGATCGTCGCGCTTGACGTGCCGCATGGCTGGACGGAGTGGACGAAGAGCGTCCTGTCGCGCGCCGACGAGATCGTCATCACCGCAACGCCCGACCTTGCCAACCTGCGCAACGCCAAGAACCTCATCGACACGCTGAAGCGCAGCCGCCCGAACGATCGGCCGCCGCATCTCGTGCTGAACCAGCTGCAGATGCCGAAGCGCCCGGAGATTAGCCCGCAGGAGTTTGCCGACCCGCTCGGCCTGACCCCGATCGCGCTGATCGGCTTCGATCCGGCGGTCTTCGGCACGGCGGCCAACAATGGTCGGATGATCGCCGAGACCGACGGCAAGCATGCCTCGGTCGAGGCCTTCCAGCAGATTGCCCATCTCCTGACCGGCCGTACCGAGGCCAAGAAGGCGAAGAAGCCGAGCCGCGACTTCCTTGGAAGACTGCGGCGCAAGTAGCCAGACGGCATGCCGGCATGCCCGTCCGCAAGGGCTTAGGGCGGGGCTGAGGCCCAGAAAGAGTAGACCATGTTCGGAAAACGCGGAAACGAAGGGACCAAGGACCGGGCAGCGGGCGCCGGCGGGCTTGCCGTCGCCGAGCGGCCCTCGCCGGCCCCGCAGCGCGACCCCGCCCCGAGCCGCGCGGTCGAGCCGGTGAGGGCAGCGCCTTCCGACGTCCGCGAGCCCCCTCGGGCCGCGCCGACGGTCATTCCGCCGCCACAGGCGGCATCGCCGCGCGAGCGGTCCGGCAGCTATTACGAGACGAAGACGCAGGTCTTCGCCGCGCTGATCGACACGATCGACCTGTCGCAGCTCGCGCGGCTCGATGCCGAAAGCGCGCGCGAGGAAATCCGCGACATCGTCAACGACATCATCGCCATCAAGAACTTCGCGATGACCATTGCCGAGCAGGAGGACCTCCTCGGCGACATCTGCAACGACGTGCTCGGCTACGGTCCGCTGGAGCCGCTCCTGATGCGCGACGACATCGCCGACATCATGGTCAACGGCGCGCGCAAGACTTTCATCGAAGTCGGCGGCAAGGTCATCGAGACCAATGTGCGCTTCCGCGACAACCAGCAGCTCCTCAACATCTGCCAGCGCATCGTCAGCCAGGTCGGCCGGCGCGTCGACGAAGCCTCGCCGATCTGCGACGCGCGCCTGCCCGACGGCAGCCGCGTCAACGTCATCGCCCCGCCGCTCGCCATCGACGGCGCCGTGCTGACCATTCGAAAGTTCAAGAAGGACAAGCTGACCCTCGACCAGCTGGTGCAGTTCGGCGCGATCTCGCCGGAAGGGGCGACGATCCTCCAGATCATCGGCCGCGTCCGCTGCAACGTCATCATTTCCGGCGGTACCGGCTCGGGCAAGACGACGCTCTTGAACTGCCTGACGCGCTACATCGACGAGGACGAGCGCATCATCACCTGCGAGGACACGGCCGAACTGCAGCTGCAGCAGCCGCATGTCGTGCGCCTGGAAACCCGCCCGCCCAACATCGAGGGCGAGGGCGAGGTGACGATGCGCGAACTCGTCAAGAACTGCCTGCGCATGCGGCCCGAACGCATCATCGTCGGCGAGGTGCGCGGACCGGAGGTCTTCGATCTCCTGCAGGCGATGAACACCGGCCATGACGGCTCGATGGGCACGATCCACGCCAACAGCCCGCGCGAGTGCCTCAACCGCATGGAATCGATGATCGCCATGGGCGGCTTCACCTTGCCGGCGAAGACCGTGAAGGAGATCATCGTCGGATCCGTCGACGTCATCGTCCAGGCCGCCCGCCTGCGCGACGGCTCGCGCCGGATCACCCACATCACCGAGGTGGTGGGCATGGAAGGCGACGTCATCACAACGCAGGACCTCTTCGTCTACAACATCCTCGGCGAGGGCGCCGACGGCAAGCTGCTCGGCAAGCACTCGTCGACCGGCATTGGTCGTCCGGTGTTCTGGGACCGGGCCCGCTACTACAACGAAGAGCAGCGTCTGGCGGCGGCGCTGGACGCGGCCGACGTGAGCACGAGGCTCTAGCCGATGTCCGGCCTCACCATCCTCCTCTTCGTGATGCTGACGACCTTGTCGGCCGGAGCGATCGCCTACGTCTTCCTGCAGCCCCGGATGGCCGCGGAGAAGAACGCCGAGGCCCGGCTGAACCAGTTCAAGCGGGCGGAGACCGACGGCAATTCCAAGCGCATCGCCCGCGACCGCGTGCAGGAGGCGAGCAAGCGCCGCAAGACGATCCAGAACTCGCTGAAGGAGATCGAGGAGAAGCAGAAGGTCCGCTCCAAGCACGCGGCGAGGCCCAGCCTGCGCCGCCGGATGGACCAGGCCGGCATGTCGATGAGCGAGAAGCAGTTCCAGTTGATCAGCATCGCGGCGGGCCTTTTGTTCGGGCTGGTCGCGCTCATCGTCCAGTCATCGGTGCTGGTCGCGCTCGGCATCGGCGTCGTCGCGGGCTTCGGGCTGCCGCGCTGGGTGATCAACTATCTGCGCAACCAGCGGCAGAAGAAGTTCATCGCCGAGTTCCCGAACGCGGTCGATCTCATCGTGCGTGGCGTCAAATCCGGCCTGCCGCTGAACGACACGCTGCGGATGATCGCCAGCGAGGCGGCCGAGCCGGTGCGCTCGGAGTTCAAGAAGATCGTCGAGGCCCAGCAGATGGGCATGACCGTGCCCGAATCCGTCGAGCGACTCTACCAGAACATCCCGCTGTCGGAGACGAACTTCTTCTCGATCGTCATCACCATCCAGGCCCAGGCCGGCGGTAATCTCTCCGAGGCGCTGGGCAATCTGTCGCGGGTGCTGCGTGACCGCAAGAAGATGAAGCAGAAGATCCAGGCCATGTCGATGGAGGCCAAGGCCTCCGGCGGCATCATCGGCTCGCTGCCGTTCGTCGTCGGCGGTCTCGTCTACGTCACCAGCCCCGATTACATCTCGCTGCTGTTCAACACCTCGACCGGCAACATCATCCTCGTCATCTCGGCGTTCTGGATGATGCTCGGCATCTTCGTGATGAAGCAGATGATCAACTTCGACTTCTGAGACGGCGGGCCTGCCAGCGCCCAGCGCTCGCTCGACCTGCAACGCCCCGAGCGGAATGGAAACGGTGCCATGCAAAGCCTTTTCGCCCTTGTCGGGCTCACCAGCGCCCAGGCGCTGGCGATCTTCGTCTGCATCGCCGTGTTTGCGACGATCATGAGCATCGCGCTGCCGCTGCTGCAAGGCAACGAGCTGAAATCGCGGATGAAGGCGGTCGCCCTCGAGCGCGAGGAGGTGCGGGCCCGCGAGCGGGCGCGGATGTCGATCGAGAAGGAGCGCGGGCGCAAGGGTTCGGTCCGCCAGGCGGAGAGCAAGGGCTTTGCCGCCGCCGTCGTCGAAAAGTTCGACTTGAAGAAGGCGCTCGCCGACGAGAAGACCGTCGGGCAGCTGCGCATCGCCGGTTACCGCGGCCAGCGCCCGCTGACGCTCTTCCTGTTCGCCCGGGCCACCTTGCCGCTGGTCTTCCTCCTGGCGGCGATCATCTACATCTTCGTCATCGGCGCGCTGGCCGACCGGCCGTTCATGATCCGGGTGTTGATCTGTATCGTCGTCGCCTATCTCGGCTTCTACCTGCCCAACATCTTCATCTCGCAGAAGGTCTCCAAGCGGAAGCTCTCGATCGGCCGGGCCTGGCCCGACGCGCTCGACCTCCTCTTGATCTGCGTCGAATCCGGCCTGTCGATCGAGGCGGCGTTCCGGCGGGTGTCCGACGAGATCGGTATCCAGTCGGTGCCGCTGGCCGAGGAACTGGTGCTGGTCTGCGCCGAGCTCTCCTACCTGCCCGACCGCAAGACCGCCTATGAGAACCTCTTCCTGCGCACCGGCATCGATGACGTCCGCTCGGTGACGACCGCGCTGATCCAGGCCGAACGCTACGGCACGCCGCTCGGCCAGGCGCTGCGCACGCTGTCCCAGGAAAGCCGCGACACCCGCATGAACAAGGCCGAGAAGAAAGCGGCCGCCTTGCCGCCGAAACTCACCGTGCCGATGATCCTGTTCTTCCTGCCGGTCCTCTTCGCGGTCATCATCGGACCTGCCGTCATCCAGGTCATGTCGCGGACCTGATCACCCGGGGTCGCCGGCAAGGCTGCAGGACCGCAACAGAAAAGGCCGCATCCCGGTGGGAGCGGCCTTCGGCATGTCGGGTTGCGCTTGCGAAGGGGTCAGGACTTCTTCGAGTCCTGGTCCTTCAGCATCGACCAGGTGTTCTGCTGCTTCAGCATGCCCTTGAGATAGGCGACGTTGGCGGCCGCATCGTCGGGCGAGAGCTCGGCCCGGGCGATCTCCTCGGCTTCGGCGAACCGGCCCTGCAGGCCGATGACGAGCGCAAGGTTCTGGCGGATGCGGCTGTCGGCGCCGGGCCGCTCCACCGCCTGGCGCAGATAGGTCTCGCCCGACTTCAGATCGTTGGCAAGGACATAGGACATGCCGAGATTGGAGAGGATGGCCGGCTCGTTCGGCTGGATCTCCAACGCCTTGCGGTAGAGCGTTCGCGCGCCGTCGGACTGGCCGAGCTGGTCGAGGATCGCGCCTTCGGCCGAATAGAGCTTCCAGTCCGGAAAGTCCGGGGTCTGGGCGCGGCGGATGGTCTCCAGCGCCTTCTCGAGCTCGCCGGCGGCGGCCAGCGCCTTGCCGTAGGCGGCGAGAACCGCGCGGTCCTTGGGATGGGCGATCGCCATCTGCTGCATCACCGCGAGCGACTGGTCGTTGCGGCCGGCCATCTGCAAGGCGGCGGCATAGCCGAGGCCGACCGACTTGTCCTTCGGGGTCTTCTCGTAGGCCATGCCGTAGGTGGTGAGAGCGCCCTGCAGCTCGCTCGAAGACATGCGGTCCATCGGCTTGGCCGTCCGCGGCGCACCGATCGAGCCGGTATGCATCTTGGAGGTCTGGGCGCATCCGCCGAGGAGACCGGCGGCGATGGCGACGACAAAGACCTTCCGATAAGCGCCGCGGCAGCTATGATCCGTATGACGCATATCGGTCCTCGCATGGATCCGGCGATCCGCCGGTAACTGAGAAGGCCGACAATAAAGTGTTAACCCTAATGAGGCGTTAACGCTGCCTTCCGCCGAAAGGGATACCCCGACATGACGAGCCTCCTTCCCGCCGATGCTCCTGGCGCGCGCCCGATCTGGGCCGCTTCGCCCGCCGCGCTCGAAAGCCTGCCGCTGCCGGCGGCCCGCTGGGCCAAGGCCAGCGCCTACAAGGCCGGCGCCGGCGAGGTGCTCCTGGTGCCGGGGGAGGAGGGGGCGATCCTCGGCGCGGTGCTCGGCCTCGGCAGCGACAGGACGGCGGACGGCCCGCGGCGCTCGCTGCTGGCGGGGGCACTCGCCGGCCTGCCGGAGGGACCATGGCACCTCGCCGACGGGCACGGCCTCGATGCCGATCTCGCAAGCCTCGCCTTCCTGCTCGGCGGCTATCGCTTCGACCGCTACCGCGCCAAGCCCAGCCAGGCCGTGCCACCACAGCTGGTGTTCGCCGGCCAAGGCGAGCAAAGCGAGACGGAAGCGCTCGCCGCCGGCGTGTTCCTCACCCGTGACCTCATCAACACGCCCGCCAACGACATGCTGCCGGACGCCATCGAGGCGGCGGTCCGCACGCTGGCAGTCGATCACGGCGCCGAAGTGTCCTCGATCGTCGGCGACGATCTTCTCGCGCAGAATTTCCCGATGATCCATGCGGTCGGCCGGGCGAGCTCCGTCGCGCCGCGGCTGATCGACATGACTTGGGGGCGCACCGATGCGCCGGCGGTGACACTCGTCGGCAAGGGCGTCAGCTTCGACACCGGCGGGCTCGACATCAAGCCGGCCTCCGGCATGCTCCTGATGAAGAAGGACATGGGCGGCGCCGCCAACGTGCTCGGCCTTGCGCGGATCATCATGGCGCTGAAGCTCGACATCCGGCTGCGCGTGCTGATCCCCGCCGTCGAGAACGCCATCGCCGGGGCGGCCTTCCGCCCGAGCGACATCCTCAAAAGCCGCAAGGGAAAGACGGTCGAGATCGGCAATACCGACGCGGAGGGGCGGCTGATCCTCGCCGACGCCCTGGCGCTGGCCGACGAGACGGCCCCGCAGGTGCTGATCGACATGGCGACGCTGACCGGGGCCGCCCGCGTCGCGCTCGGCCCCGACCTGCCGCCCTTCTTCACCGACGACGAGACGCTCGCCACAGAGCTCGCCGCGGCGTCCGCTGAGGTGGCCGACCCGATCTGGCGGCTGCCGCTTTGGCAGCCCTATGCCAAGAACCTTTCCTCCAAGATCGCCGACGTGAACAACGTGACGCCGGACGGGTTTGCCGGCGCGATCACCGCCGCTTTGTTCCTGCAGGACTTTGTCGAGAAGGCCGGCGCCTGGGCGCATTTCGACGTCTATGGCTGGCGTCCGCAGGCGTCGCCGGTCGGGCCCGTCGGCGGCGAGGCGCAGGCGATCCGGGCGATCTTCAGCGTGCTAAAGCAGCGCTACGGGCGCTAAGCTCGGCCAGAACTGAAACGGAAGCGAAACGAACGCGTGCTAGAGCAAGGTCATGGGCATCGAGCTTAGACCTGCGCAGGCGCTTCGGCTTCTCCACCAGACGGCCTTGCTGCAGGCCTGGGAGGACACGCACGATCTGACCTTGCGGCAGACCGCGATCCTCCTCACCATCTATCTCGAGGCCCCGCCGCATACCGTGCGGGGCCTCGCCGCCCGGCTGAACGTCACCAAGCCGGTGATCACCCGCGCCCTCGATACCATGGGCGCGCTCGAATTCGTCGAACGGCGGCGCGACCCGGCGGACAAGCGCAACGTGCTCATCCGGCGCACCGTCAAGGGCAGCCTCTACGTCTCCAAGATGGCGGACCGGCTGGTCGAACAGGCAGGAGCCCTCGCACCATGAGCGACACCCTGGACAAGCGGCTGAACGCCTATCGCCCGGACCTTGCCGACACCCGGCTGAGGGGCAAGGTCGACTCGGACGTGTTCGTCGAGGGGAGGCCCGAGCGGGTTCTGGTCTCGTCGGCCGCGCTGCGGCGCGAGCCACGGCCGGATGCGGCGCAGGAGACCGAGGCGCTGTTCGGCGAGGACGTCCTCGTGTTCGAGACGACCGAGGAAGGTTTTGCCTGGGTGCAGCTCACCGCCGACGGCTATGTCGGCTGGATGGCGGCGGCAGCGCTCGGGGCGGCCGACGGGGTGCCGACGCACAAGGTCGGCGTGCCGCGCACGCTGTTGTTTCCCGGCCCCGACATCAAGATGCCGCCGCTGATGGGCTTGCCGATGGGGGCGCGTCTGACGGCGTGGGGCGAGGCGAGCGACCGGAACGCCGCCTATGTGCTCGCCGCTCCCGCCGGCGCGGTGGTGGCGCAGCATCTCCGGCCGATCGACCACGCTGCCGCCGATTTCGTTGGGGTCGCCGAGCGCTTCGTCGGAGTGCCCTATCTCTGGGGCGGCAAGACGACGCTCGGCATCGACTGCTCCGGCCTCGTCCAGGTCGCGCTCGGCATGGCCGGCGTCGAAGCGCCGCGCGACACCGACATGCAGGAGCGCGGGCTGGGGACCGCGCTCGCCGAGGGGGCCCCGCTGCGGCGCGGCGACCTTGTCTTCTGGAAGGGGCATGTCGGCATCATGCTCGACGTCGATCGCCTGCTGCATGCCAACGCGCACCACATGATGACAACGGTCGAGTTGCTCGCCGAGGCCACGGCGCGGGCCGAGGCGCGGGGCTCCCGTGTGACCTCGATCCGCCGTCTCGGCTGAAGTCGCTGGGCCGACCTAAGCCGGCTTAGTAGCCGGCGCTGCGGTCGACGAGATGCTTCAGCGGCTCGCCGCGCTCGAAGGCGTCCATCTGCGCGAGGATCAGCGGCACCAGCGCTTCCGCATCGGAAGATGCGGCGGCGTGTGGCGTGACGAAGACCCGCGGGTGCTTCCACAGCGGGCTGGAGGCCGGCAGCGGCTCGGTCTCGAAGACGTCGAGCGAGGCCTCCATCAACACCTTGTCGTCCAGCGCCTTCAGGATGTCCGCCTCCACCTGCAGGCCGCCGCGACCGGCATTGATCAGCACCGGGCCGCCGATCGGGGTCTGCTTCTTCATCCTGGCGAACAGGGCGGCATTCAGGATGCCCTTTGTGTCCGGCGTGATCGGCAACAGCACGACCACGATGTCAGAGACCGCGAGGAAGCCGTCGAGACCGTCGTTGCCGTGGAAGCTGCTGATCTCAGAGACCTTTTTCGGCGAGCGCGACCAGCCGGCGATCCTGAAGCCCAGCATGGACAGCTTCCGCGCCGCATCGGTGCCGAGCTCGCCGAGCCCCATGATGCCGACGGTGATATCGGATGCCGCCGGCTGCATCCGCTCGTTCCAATGGCCTGCCGCCTGCTGCGCGCGGTAGGTCGGCCCACGCCGGAAATGGTCGAGCACGCGCCAGACGACGTATTCGCTCATCCGGGCGCTGAGGTCCGGCGCGACGATGCGGGCGATCGGAACGTTGGGTAGATGCGGGTCGGCAAGGACATGGTCGACCCCGGCGCCGAGCGAGAAGATCGCCTTGAGGTTCGGCAGCTTCTGCAGGATGCCGGCGGGCTGCTTCCAGACCACGGCATAGTCGATCGTCGCATCGTGCTCGCTCGCCGGTGTCAGCACCACCGAGCGGCGCGGCGCGTGCCGGTTCAAGACGTGCAGCCAATGGTTCGGCTGGAAGCCGGTGACGGACAGGAGAATCGTCAAGTCAGGTCCTCTCTGGGGCCGGTCAGCGCGGTTCCGGCAAGGTGGCAAGAAGGCTCGCCGCCCGGGCGCGGCCCTTGCGGGCGAACCAGTGGGTGCAGGCGATGAGGAAGCCGTTCTCGATCCGGCCCTCGTCCACCGCCTCGATCAGCGCGTCGACGTCGGCGGCGATCGGCCGGATGTCCTCGTGCTCCTCGGCAAGCCCCGCCGCGCTCGCCAGCGCCGACGCGTCGACGAGGGCGAGGAAGATGAAGGCGTATTCGTCGGTGAGGCCGGGCGAGGGCAGCATGGTGAAGCAGCGCTCGACACCGAGGGCGATGAGCCCGTTCTCCTCCTGCAGCTCCCGCACGGCGGCCGCTTCCGGCGCCTCGCCCTCGTCGACGAGGCCGGCGGGGAGTTCGAGCGCTGCGGCATTCGCCGTCTTCAGCGCGGCGCCGATGCGGAACTGGCGGATGATGACGATGCGGTCGAGCACGGGGTCGTAGGGGATGACGATGACCACCGAACCGGTGGCGATCAGCTCGCGCCTGAGCGGCCCGATCTCGCTCTCCCCGTCGAGCGAGCGGTGCCGAAGCGTCACCGCCTCGAACGGCCGGAACCCGTCGCAGAGACGCTCGCGGCGCTCGATGGTGACGGCGAGCGGCTGGTCGGCGAGGGCATCGCGGTAGTGGCTGGTCATTGGGCGGCGATGTCCGTCGGCGCGGTCGCGATGTCGAAGGCGGCCGCCATCAGCGCCTTGGTATAGTCGGTCTTCGGCCGCTCGAAGATCTCTTCCGCCGGGCCGCGCTCCATCACCTCGCCGTTGCGCATGACGATCACCTCGTTGGCGAGCGCGCGGACGACCTTCAGGTCGTGGCTGATGAAGAGATAGGCGAGGTCGTGCTTCTGCTGAAGGCTGCGCAGGAGGTCGACCACCTGCGCCTGCACGCTCATGTCGAGCGCCGATGTCGGCTCGTCGAGCATGACGAAGCGCGGGCTCAGCACCATGGCGCGGGCGATCGCCACGCGCTGGCGCTGGCCGCCGGAGAATTCGTGCGGGTAGCGAAAGCGGGTTGCCGGGTCGAGCCCGACTTCGCTGAGTGCTGAAACGACGCGGGCGTCCCGCCCGTCGGCCGAAAGCTGCGGTTCGTGCACTTTCAGCCCTTCCGCGATGATGTCGGCGATCGACATGCGCGGCGAGAGCGAGCCGAAGGGATCCTGGAAAACGATCTGGATGCGCTTGCGCAAGGGGCGCATGGCCTTGAAAGAGCGCTGGTCCAGCCGCTCGCCCTCGAAGCTGATCGCGCCCTTCGACGAGATCATTCGGCAGAGGGCGAGGCCGAGCGTTGTCTTGCCCGAGCCGGACTCGCCGACGACGCCGACCGTCTGGCCGGCGCGCAGGCTGATGTCGACGCCGTTCACCGCCTTGATGTGGTCGGTGGTCCGGCGCATGAACCCGGTCTTCACCGGAAACCAGACCTTCAACCCCTCGGCCGCCATCACCACGGGGGCGTTGAGGTTGGCCGGCGGCGGTGTGCCGCGCGGCTCGGCGGCGAGGAGATGCTTGGTGTAGTGATGCTGCGGGTTGGCGAAGATCGCCTCGGTCGGCCCGGTCTCGACGATCTTGCCGTGGTACATCACGCAGACCCGGTCGGCGATCTTGCGGACGATGCCGAGGTCGTGGGTGATGAACAGCATCGCCATGCGGCGCTTCTGCTGCTGCACCTTCAGGAGTTCGAGAATTTGCGCCTGCACGGTGACGTCGAGCGCCGTGGTCGGCTCGTCGGCGATGAGAAGATCGGGCTCGTTGGCCAAGGCCATCGCGATCATCACGCGCTGGCGCTGGCCCCCCGACAGCTGGTGCGGATAGGCGTCGAGGCGCTTTTCCGGGTCGCGGATGCCGACCTGGTGCAGGAGTTCGAGCGTCCGGCGGTTGGCCTCCTTGTCGGACACGCCGCGGTGGATCTTCAGGACCTCGCCGACCTGCCGCTGGATGGTGTGCAGCGGGTTGAGCGAGGACATCGGCTCCTGGAAGATCATCGAGATCTTGTTGCCGCGCACCTTTCGCAGGTCCCGCTCGTCGTCGTCGATGAGGTTTTCGCCGCGGTAGAGCACGGCGCCGCCGGGATGGCTGGCGGAGGGATAGGGGAGGAGCTTCAGGATCGACAGCGCCGAGACCGACTTGCCCGACCCGCTCTCGCCGACCAGCGCCAGCGTCTCGCCGGCCGCGATGTCGAAGGAGACGTCGTCGACGGCGAGCGTCGTCTTGCCGTTCTGGTGGAAGGCGACCTTCAGCCCCTGCACCGAGAGCAGCGGGCCCTCGGCAGCGGCAACTGGTGCGGCGGAAACAGAGCTCATGCGACGGATCCCGTCAGGTTGGCGCGGTGGCTATGTGCGGGGTGCCCATGGGCATGTGGTTTTGCCGGTGCCGCGTGGTCGTGCCCGGCGTGCGCATGGCTGTGACCGGAATGGTCATGGCCCGCGTAAGGATGGCTGGCGTGGTTCTCGCTGTGCCGGGCGCCCGGCCCGCTGCAGTCATGGCGGCCGTCGGCGCAAGGCCCGCTCTCGATCTCGACGGTCGCATGGTCGATGGCGAAGCGCTCGGCAAGCGCCCGCTTGACGGCGCGCACTGTCTCGGTCGGGTCGGTGCCCTCGGTGATCCGGGCATGCAAGGTCGCCGCGCGGATCTTCGGCGTGATCGCCCAGACGTGGAAATGGTGGACGTCGACGATGCCGACCACCGTCGCCTCGAGATGCGCGCCGACATCGGGGGCGGCGACGTCCTTCGGTGCGCCCTCGAGCAGGATGTGCCCGGAGTCGCGGACGAGGCCCCAGGCATTGCCGAGGATCAGCAGCGAGACCAGCACCGAGAGGAGCGGGTCGATGGGCGTCCAGCCGGTCGACAGGATCACGAGCGAGGCGACGATGGCCGCGACCGAGCCGAGGAGGTCGCCCATCACGTGCAGCAAGGCGCCGCGCATGTTGAGATCCTCCTTGTCGCCGCCGTGCAGGACGAAGAAGGCGGCGATGTTGACGAGGAGGCCGCCGACGGCGACGACCAGCATCGGTCCGCCGAGCACCGGTGCCGGATTGTCCAGCCGGTGCCAGGCCTCGAGGATGATCAGGCCGGCAATGCCGAACAGGACGAGCCCGTTGGAATAGGCGACGAGGATCTGGAAGCGGCCATAGCCATAGGTCTTGCTGGCATCGGCCGGCCGGCGCGACAGGCGGATGGCGAAGAAGGCGAGCGCAAGGCCCGCGAAGTCGACGAACATGTGCCCGGCATCGGCGAGCAGCGCCAGCGATCCCGAGATCACCCCGCCGGCGATTTCCGCCAGCATGAAGGAGCCCGTGAGCGCCGCTGCCCAGAGCAGGCGCTTCTCGCTGGCATGGCCGGCATGGTCGTGACCGTCATGGCCGCCGGGGCCGTGGTCGTGTCCGGCATGGGAATGAGAGGTCATGCGATGTTCTCCAGCGCGGCGGCTTCCTCGGTCGGAAGTCGCTTGAGGCCATCAGGAAGCGGCAGGCGCTTGTCGGAGGATAGGATGACCTTGCAGCCGGTGATCAGAGCGGTGGCGACATGGATTGCATCGGGCAGCTTGCCCCCAAGACGCCGAAGCTCGGCGCTACGGCGGAGGACGGAGCGATCGACAGGGATGGCAGAAACCAAGCCGTCTGATCGGATCATGTCATCGTAGATGGCGATCAAGGCTTCGTCGTTTTCTCTAAACGGCTTTGCAAGAACCTCGGACAGGGACAGTTCGCTACTAAGCAAGGCCGCACCGCGGGATCTTAACCTCCTCAGCAAGGCCATGAGATGCGGCTTTTGACCTTCGACGGCGTCGATCAAAGCATTGGTGTCGAGATAGATCGGCGAAGCGGTCAATCCCATTCGTCCCTCAATGCCCTGACCCGCGCGACGGCTTCTTCCGTTGTGATGGCCTTGCCGGGGTTATGCCTGCGGTAGTCATCGATCTTCTGCATGAGCGAATCGAGCGAGCGCTCCGGTTTTCCGCGCGTGTCGTCTTCAACCGTCACGCGCACGCGGTGGGTAGGATCGATTTTGCCGCGGAGGTCATCCGGCAAGTTCATTGCAGGATAGTTCTCGATCACCACACGTTCGCCCATCTCTCATCTCCTGCGGCTGAGGCCCTCACCGGAAACTCTTGCGCGGATCGAAGGCGTCGCGCACGGCCTCGCCGACGAAGACCAGCAGCGAGAGCATCAGCGACAGTACCACGAAGCCGGAGATTCCGAGCCAGGGCGCCTGCAGGTTGTTCTTGCCTTGCGCCAGGAGTTCGCCGAGCGAGGGCGAGCCCGGGGGCAAGCCGAAACCGAGGAAGTCGAGGGAGGTGAGGGTGGTGATCGAGCCGTTGAGGATGAACGGCAGGAAGGTCAGCGTCGCCACCATGGCGTTCGGCAACAAATGCCGGACCATGATTGTCCAGTCGCCGACGCCGAGCGCCCGCGCTGCGTTCACGTACTCGAAGTTTCTCGCCCGCAGGAATTCGGCGCGGACGACGCCGACGAAAGAGACCCAGGAGAACAGCAGCATGATGCCGAGGAGGATCCAGAACCCCGGCGGCAGGATCGCGGCGATGATGAGGAGGAGATAGAGCACCGGGATCGACGACCAGATCTCGATGAAGCGCTGGAAGAGAAGATCGACCCAGCCGCCGAAATAGCCTTGCACCGCGCCGGCCGAGACGCCGATGACGGCCGACAGGCCCGTGAGGATCAGGCCGAACAGCACCGAGATGCGGAAGCCGTAGATCAGCCGCGCGGCGACGTCGCGGGCCTGGTCGTCGGTGCCGAGCCAGTTGGTGTTGCCGAGGACGCAGTTTGGATCGTTCACGCCCTGTGGATAGCGGGCGCAGCGCTCCTCCTTGGTGAAGGTCCAAGACGGCGCCGAGGGGGCGGGCGTCGGGATCTCGTTGTTCACCGTGCGGTAGGAGTAGCGGATCGGTGGCCAGACCATCCAGCCGTTCGCGGTGATCTCCTCCTGCACGAACGGATCGCGGTAGTTGGTCACCGGCAGGAAGCCGCCGAAAACCTCTTCCGGATAGTCGACGAAGATCGGGGCGTAGTACTCGCCCTTGTACTCGATCAGCAGCGGCTTGTCGTTGGCGACGAACTCGGCGCCGAGCGTCGCCACGAAGAGGAACAGGAAGATCCAGAACGACCAGACGCCCCGCCGGTTCGCCTTGAAGCTCTGGAGGCGGCGGGCGTTGAGCGGCGACAGCCGGCTGCGCGCGACCTGGGCGCCGGGCGCCATCTGGGCGATGCCGGCGGTATCGGTGCTGGCATCCTCTCGCGCCTCGACGGCGGCGGGAATGGTCGAGCCGGTTTCGGTCAGGTTCTCTCGGGTCGTGTCCATCTCAGACCTCCCGCTTCTCGAAATCAATGCGGGGATCGATCCAGGTGTAGGTGAGGTCGGAGAGGAGGGCCGTGACAAGGCCGATCAGCGAGAAGATGTAGAGGGTGGCGAAGACCACGGGGTAATCGCGCTTGTAGATGCTTTCGAAGCCCAGCAGGCCGAGGCCGTCGAGCGAGAAGATCGTCTCGATCAGCAGCGAGCCGGCGAAGAAGGCCGAGATGAAGGCGCCGGGGAAGCCGGCGACGATGATCAGCATCGCGTTGCGGAAGACGTGCCCGTAGAGGACCTTGTTCTCGGTGAGCCCTTTGGCGCGCGCCGTGGTGACGTACTGCTTGCGGATCTCGTCGAGGAAGGAGTTCTTGGTCAGGAGCGTCGTCGTGGCGAAGGCCGAGAGCGACAGCGCGATCAGCGGCAGCGTCAGATGCCAGAAGTAGTCGGCGATCCGCGCCGGCCAGGAGAGCTCGCTCCAATTCTCCGACGTCAGGCCCCGCAGCGGGAAGAGATCGTAGAATGAGCCGCCGGCAAACAGCACGATCAAAAGAATTGCGAACAGGAAGCCGGGAATGGCGTAGGCGACGATGATGACGCCGGAGGTCCAGACGTCGAAGGTCGAGCCGTCCTTCAGCGCCTTGCGAATGCCGAGCGGAATCGAGATGCCGTAAGACAGGAGCGTAATCCAGAGGCCGAGCGAGATCGACACCGGCATCTTCTCGATGATGAGGTCGAGCACCGAGACCGAGCGGAAATAGCTCTCGCCGAACTGGAAGCGGCTATAGTCCCAGATCATCTTGCCGAAGCGCTCGAGCGGCGGCTTGTCGAAGCCGAACTGCACCTCGAGCTTCTTGATGAAGGCGGGGTCGAGCCCTTGGGCGCCGCGGTAGCCGCTGTCGGTGCTGCCTTGGCCGCCGAAATCGCTGGCGCCGCCGCCGATGCGGTCAGCGCCGTTGCTGCCCTGGCCCTGAAGGTTCGCGATCACCTGCTCGACCGGGCCGCCCGGCGCGAACTGGATGACCGCGAAGGAGATCGCCATGATCCCGAGCAAGGTCGGGATCATCAGCAGCAGCCGTCGGAGGATGTAGGCGCCCATAGGGTCTCGTCACCTTGGTGGGTGCCTCCGCCAGGAGAGCGGAAGCCGGTCGTCTGCAGGATCGGGCGTCAGCCCCGGCCGATGGCCTTCGCCTTGGCCTCGTCGAACCACCAGAGCGATTCGACGGGGAAGCCGAAGTCGGGCTTCTGCTCCTTGAATCCGAACATGTCCCAGTATGCAACACGGTGCACGCCGGCGCTGATGTTCGGGAGCCAGTCGAGGCGGGTGCGCAGGACCCGGTCGAGGCAGCGCATGGCGAGCGTCATCTCCTCGCGGGTCTTCGCGCCACCGACCCTCTCGATCAGCGCGTCGACCGCCTTGTCGGCCATGCCCGGCAGATTGTAGGAGCCGGGATAGTCGCGCGCGGCGCTGCCGAAGAAGATCGACAGGCCCTCGCGGGTCTGCGTCGCGCCGAGGCTGAAGGCGGCCAGCACCATGTCGTAGTCGTAACTGTTCTGCCTGTCGGTGTACTGCGCCTCGTCGACGAGGCGGAAGCTCGCATCAACGCCGAGCCGGCGCAGCGTGTCGAAGAACTTGCCGTAGACGCGCTGCTGCTCGGCACCGTTGATCATGTGCTCGAGCTTAAACACCTCGCCCTTGGCGTTGACGAGGCGCCCGTCCTGCTGCTTCCAGCCGGCGGCGGCAAACAGTTGCGAGGCCTCGCGCAGCAGCTTGCGGTCATTGCCGCTGCCGTCGCTGACCGGCTGCACCCAGACCTCGCCGAACACCTCCGGCATCAGGTCGGCGCGCAGCGGCTCGAGGATCGCCAACTCCGCCCCCGAGGGGGCGCCGGTGGCGACGAAGTCCGAGCCCTCGAAGCAGGAATTGGAATGGGTCCGCAGGCCGAAGAGAAGGTTGGCGTTGGTCCATTCGAAGTCGAAGCAGAGGTTGATCGCCCGCCGCACCCGCACGTCCCGGAACCGCTCGCGCCGCTGGTTCAGCGCCCAGCACTGGAATTTCGGGCGGGTCTCCTCGGGAAACTCGCGCTTGACCACGCGCTTGGCGGCAACCGCCGGAAATTCGTACTCGGTCGCCCAGGCGCGGGTCGTGAACTCCTCGCGAAAATCGATCTCGCCCTTCTTGAAGGCTTCGAGCGCCGGCTGGCGGTCGCGGAAGAAGTCGATGCGGATGGTCTGGAAATGGTCGAGGCCGCGCGCGAAGGGGAGGTCTTTCGCCCAGTAGTCGGCCCGCTTCTCGTATTCGATGAACTGGCCGACCTTGAAGCGCCCGACCTTATAGGCGCCGCTGCCCGGGATTTCGGTGAGGTCGTTGGTCTCGAACGAGCGGTTGCCAAAGAAGGCTTTCGGCAGGATCGGGATACCAAGCGCCTCCAGCGCCTCCTGCTGGGTCTGCTTTCCGGAAAAGACGATCTTCACCGTCCGCGCGTCGACCGCGACGACGTCGGTCACGGCCTTGAGGATCGTTGTCAGCGCCGGATGGCCTTTTTCCTTGATCGTTAGATAGGAGAAGGCGACGTCCTCGGCGGTGACCGCCGCGCCGGTCGAGAATTTCGCTTCCGGCCGCAGGACGAAGGTGAAGCTGCTGCGGTCGGCCGAAAGGCTGACGTTTGCGGCCAGCGCGCAGTACAGGCTGTCCGGCTCGTCCAGCGAGGACACCATCAGCGCGTCGTAGAGCTTTTCGACGCGCGGCGGTGCGTTGCCGCGCAGCACCAAGGTGTTCAGCGTGTCGAAGGTCTGCGTCGACTGGTTGAACAGCCAGTTCGGCACCGAATAGTTGATCCGCCCGCCTTGCGGGGCGTCGACCGCAGCGTAGTCGAAGGCTTGGAAATCGGGGCCGTACTTCAGGTCGCCGAAAGCGGAAACGCCGTGCAGCGGCGTTTCCGTCGGCGTCGCCGCAAAGGCGAGGCGCGGCAAGGCCGCAGACGCGCCGGCTGCCACCAGCAGCTGGCCGAAACGGCGGCGCGTCAGGCCCAGCGCCGTGCTCATCGCGCCGCCGGGATCTTGGCGGCCTTCGCCTGATCATACCACCAGACCTGTGGCCAGCCGACGCTGTATTCCGGCAACTTCTCGGGATGCGAGAAGCGGTCCCACATGGCGATCCGCTGGTCCTTCGGCACATAGGAGGGGATGATGTACTGGTTGGCGAGCAGCACCCGGTCGAGCGCATGCGTCGCGGCGATCAGCGTCGGCCGGTCCTTGGCCTGCACCACCTCGCGCACGAGCGCGTCGACGGCGGGGTTCTTGATGCCGGCATAGTTCTGCGAGGCCGGCTTGTCGGCGGCGGCCGCGCTGAAATAGTCGTACTGCTCGTTGCCCGGCGACAGCGACTGCGCCTGGCCGCCATAGATCATGTCGTAGTCGCGGCCGCGGACCCGGTTGACGAACTGCGAGGGGTCGACGGTGCGGATGCGCATCTCGATGCCGATCCGCTTCAGGCTGTCCTGGTACTGGGTGACGACGCCTTCCAGCGTCGGCCCGTTCAGGAGCACCTCGAAAGACAAAGGCGCGCCGGTCTTCACCTCGACCATGCGGCCGCCCTTCTGCTCGTAGCCCGCCTGCTTCAGGAGGCCGACGGCGGCGCGCAGGTTGTCGCGGATCTTGGCGTTGTCGCCGGCGACCGGGTTGGCATAGGGCGCGGTGAAGACGCTGTCGGGGATCTGCCCCCGCAGCGGCTCGAGGAAGGCGAGTTCGTCGGGACCCGGCACGCCCGAGGAGGCGAGCTCGGTGTTGAAGAAGAAGGAGTTCGGCCGGACATATTCGCCGAAGAACAGCGTGCGCTGCATGGTCTCGAAGTCGAAGGCGAGGTTCAGCGCCTTGCGCACGTTAATGTCCTGGAACACCGGACGGCGCAGGTTCGGGATGAAGCCGACCATCAGCCCGGCGGTGCGGTAGGGGTTCTCGTAGCGCGTCTTCGTCACGAAGCCGTCCCGCGCCGCCGGGAAATCGTAGCCCGAGGCCCAGCGCGCCGCCTTGTTCTCCAGCCAGTAGTCGAACTGGTTGCCCTTGAACGCCTCGAAGGCGACGGTGTCGTCGCGGAAGTAGATGTACTCGATCCGGTCGAAATTGTTCTGCCCGACATTCACCGGCAACGTGGCGCCCCAGTAGTCGGGAACCCGGACATAGCTGATGCCGCGGCCGGTCGACACGCTGTCGACCTTGTAGGGCCCCGAGCCCAGTGGCGGCTCCAGCGTCGTCTCGGTGATGTCGCGCTGCTTTCCGGCGGCGTTCTTGCCGGTCCACCAGTGCTTCGGCAGGACGATCAGCTGGCCGACGATGTTCGGCAGTTCGCGGTTATTCTTCTCGTCGAAGGTGAAGGTCACCTCGCGCTCGCCGGTCGCCGCCGCGGACTGGACGTGGCGGTAGTAGAAGCCCTGGCTCGGATTGACCTCCTTCAGCGTCTCGAAGGTCCAGATCACGTCGTCGGTGGTGATCGGCGTGCCGTCGTGCCACTTCGCCGAGGGGTTCAGCCGGTAGGTCACCGAGGAGTAGTCGGCGGGATAGGAAATGGCATCGGCGATTAGCCCGTAATTCGTCGAGCTCTCGTCGCTCGAGGGCGCCATCAGCGTCTCGTAGACGAGGGTAATGCCCTCGGCGACGTCGCCCTTGGACAGGATCGGGTTCAGGCTGTCGAAGGTGCCGCTGCCGTCGAGCCGAACGGTGCCGCCTTTCGGGGCATCCGGGTTGACGTAATCGAAGTGCGGGAAGCCTTCCTTGTACTTCGGCTCGCCGATCAGGCTGGTGCCGTTTCGCCAGTCGTGGGTGGCGGCTGCGGCCGGCAGGGCCGGGGCGATCTTCTCCGGCGCGTTCTCGGGTGCCTGGGCCCCGGCGGCCGCGGCGGAACCCTGGTCCTGTGCCAGGCTGCCCGAGGGGGCGAGCGTTCCGAGGAGGCTGGCGAGAAGCAAGGCGCGGGCGGATCGCGAGAGCAGCGTCAAATAAGACCTCCGGTGCGGCAGACAGGTTTTCACCACCGTCGGGGCGGTTTGTGGCCTTCGTTCGGCGCGCGCGGCGCATGACGAAAGTTTCACCCGGCTAAAACCCACGGCAGCATCAGCCTTTTCATGCAGGCCCCGGTCCCACAAGTCAAAACTCCGGCAGCTTCGGCCCGCTTCCATGGGCTCCCGCCCATACAAAAAAGCCCCGGCGTGGGCCGGGGCTTCTAAAGGTCTGAAGCAGCCGCCGATGGCGCTTACTTCGGGTTGCCGCTCTCGTCGAAGGTGGCGAGGTAGGCCAGCACGTTGGCGATGTCTTCCGGCTTCTTCAGGCCGGGGAAGGCCATCTTGGTGCCGGGCACGAGGCCCTTCGGGTTGGCCAGCCACTGCGTCAGCAGCGCCTCGGTCCAGGCCGGGTTCGTTCCGGCGAAGGCCTTCAGCGCGGGCGAGAAGTTGTAGCCTTCGACGCCGGCGACGGCCTCGCCGATGATGCCGTTCAGCTCTGGGCCGACTTTGTTCGCTGCACCCGCGCCGACGGCGTGGCAGGCCTGGCACTTCTTGAACACGTTGGCGCCGGCCTTGGCGTCTCCCGCGGAAGCGGTCTGCGTCGCGGCCGGGGCGGCGGGCGCGGCAGCGCCCTGCTGGGCAGGGGCAGCGGCCGGTGCGGCTGGAGCCGGGGGCGCAGGGGCGGCTGGTGCTGCTGGTGCCGGTGCGGCCGGAGCCTGAGCAACAGGGGTGGCAGGCGCTGCTGCAGGGGCGGCAGGCGCCGCGGGTGCCGTTGCCGGAGTGCCGGCAGGTGCGGGGGCCGCCGGTGCCGGGGTGGCGGCCGGTGCCGCCGGCGAAGCAGGTTCAGGCGTCGAGGTTGCCGGAGCTGCTGCGGCCGACGCAGGGGCAGCGGCATCGGCAGCCGGCGGGGCGGCATCGGCGGTCGGGGCCGCGCCATCTGCCGCAGGCGCGGCGGCAGCGTCAGCCGGGGCGGCCGCAGCCGGATCCGGCAAGGCGGCCGGGCTGGCGGCGAGGGTTCTGAGGTAGGCGATCAGGTCGGCACGGCCCTGCGGATCCTTGAGGCCGGCAAAGCCCATCGCGGTGCCCGGCACGTACTGCTTCGGCGCCTTGATGAAGTGGTAGAGGTGATCATAGTCCCACTTGACCGAGCTGCCCTTGGAGAAATCCTTCATGGCGGCGGAATAGGAGAAGTCGCCGATCGAGGCGATCGGGCGGTTGACCACGTCCCAGAGATGCGGGCCGACCTTGTTCGGGCCGCCTTCTTCGCCGCTGTGGCAGGCCTGGCACTTCTTGAACTCGGCCGCGCCCTTCTCGGGATTGGCCGAAGCGAGGAGCGTCGCGATCGGCGGATCCTCCGCGACGGCCGCCGCGGCGCCTTCGCCGGCAGCCGGAGCCTCAGCGGCGACGATCGTGTAGCCGGAAGTCTCCGGTGTCTCGGAATGATAGATGCCGCCCGCGAGCAGGCTTCCGCCGAAAACGAGGAAGACCGTCGCCAGGACGGCGCCGGCAATCTTGTTGAACTCGAAAGAATCCATGGACAGAGCGGCTCCCGGGTCGATGAGGCCGTCTGTTGCGGCCGTTTTGGCACTGAGCAGAAGACGCGTGAGACCCGGTCTTTTGCGGATTGAGGGCAACATCTGTAGAAGGCGCTGCGAAGCAACCTTTTGACACTCCGGTGCCGATCATTCAATCCGCTCCTTAGCATCTTTCCAAGTTTCGCCGTCATCCATGTTTCCCAGGGCCCCATGTCCATCCTGATCCTGATCCCGGCCCGCATGGCCTCCACCCGGCTGCCGGGAAAGCCGCTCGCCGACATCGCCGGCCGGCCGATGATCGTCAGGGTCGCCGAACGTGCCGCGGCCGCCGGCATGGGCCGGGTCGTCGTGGCGACCGACACCGAAGCCGTGCGCGCGGCGGTGACCTCGGCAGGCTTCGAGGCAGTAATGACGCGCGCCGACCATCCGTCGGGCTCGGACCGGATCTTCGAAGCGCTGACGAGCCTCGACCCCGACGGCTCGGTCGAGACCGTGATCAACCTCCAAGGCGATCTGCCGACGATCGAGCCGGAGGCGGTCCGCCAGGTGCTTGCGCCGTTCGAAGATCCGCGCTGCGACATCGCGACGCTGGCGGTCGAAATCCGGTCGGAGGCCGACCGCGTCAACCCGAACATCGTCAAGCTGGTGGGGTCTCCGATCGCGCCGACGCGGCTGCGGGCGCTCTACTTCACCCGGGCGACCGCCCCTTGGGGCGATGGGCCGCTCTACCACCACGTCGGCATCTACGCCTATCGCCGCGCCGCGCTGGCGCGCTTCGTCGCCTTGCCGCCCTCGACCCTCGAGAGCCGCGAGCGGCTGGAGCAGCTGCGGGCGCTGGAAGCCGGCATGCGGATCGACGCCGAGATCGTCGACACCGTTCCGCTCGGCGTCGACGCGCCGGAGGACCTCGAGCAGGCCCGCCTTCATTATCATGCCACCGCTGGAGCTGCCCGATGAGCCGCAACAACCTCATCGCCTTCCAGGGCGAGGCCGGCGCCAACTCCGATACCGCCTGCCGCAACATGTTTCCCGACCGGGTGCCGCTGCCGTGCCCGTCCTTCGAGGATGCGTTCGCCGCCGTAACCAATGGCGAGGCGGATCTCGCGATGATTCCGATCGAGAACTCGATCGCCGGCCGGGTCGCCGACATCCACCACCTCCTGCCGATCTCGGGCCTGAAGATCGTCGGGGAGTATTTCCTGCCGATCCGCTTCCAGCTGATGGTGCTGCCGGGCGTGTCGCTCGGCGAAATCCGCAGCGTCCACAGCCATATCCATGCGCTCGGCCAGTGCCGCGCCATCATCCGCTCGCATGGCTGGAAGCCCATCGTCGCCGGCGACACGGCAGGCGCCGCGCGCATCATTTCCGAGGCCGGCGACCGCAGCGCGGCGGCGCTGGCGCCGCGCCTTGCGGCCGAGCTTTACGGGCTCGAGATCGCCGAGGAGAACGTCGAGGATGCCGACAACAACATGACCCGCTTCGTCGTGCTGTCGCGGCCGGGTCCGGAAGACGATGCGTTATGGACGGCGCGCGACGCCGGCCAATCGCCTGTCAGCCGCAACGTCGTCACCACCTTCGTCTTCCGGGTCCGCAACATCCCGGCAGCGCTCTACAAGGCGCTCGGCGGGTTTGCCACCAACGGCGTCAACATGACCAAGCTCGAGAGCTACCAAATCGGCGGCAGCTTCTCGGCGACGCAGTTCTACGCAGACATCGAAGGCCATCCGCACGATCCGGCTGTCGCGCGGGCGCTGGCCGAACTCGCCTTCTTTTCGGCCGAGCTCGCCGTCGTCGGCGTCTACCCCGCGGCCCCCGACCGCCAGCAGTTCCTGACGCCGGCGGAATAGCTGCCGTCAACGCGGTCGACTGAACGTGTTCAGTCGACGAGACGGCTGGGCCAGCTCAGTCGACGTGCCAACTGAGCACCCTCAGTCGACGAGGTCGACGAAGGCTTGCGCCAGATGGTGCGCGATGGCGAAGGGTTTGGGCGCGGTGAGGCCGTCGGGATGCGTCTCGGCGATCATCGCCCGGACCTCGTCGCGGCCGAACCAGCGGCAGTCCTCGAGTTCCACCGTGTCGAAGTGGATCTCGGTCGAGGTGGCAAGCGCCATGCAGCCGATCATCAGCGATCCCGGGAAGGGCCAAGGCTGTGAGGAGTGGTATCGGACCTCGCCGACGGCAATTCCGGCCTCCTCCATCGTCTCGCGCCGCACCGCCTGTTCCAGCGTCTCGCCGGGCTCGATGAAGCCGGCAAGGCAGGACCACATCTTCTCGGGGAAGCGCGGCGAGCGGCCGAGCAGGCAGCGGCCGGCCCCGTCGTGGATCAGCATGATCGACACCGGATCGGTCCGCGGGAACTGTACGTCGTCGCAGCCGGGACAGCGGCGCCGGTAGCCGGCGGCATCGGGCAGCGTCGGCGTCCCACACTTGCCGCAGAACCGGTTGCGCGCGTGCCAGTTCAGGAGATGCTCGGCCTGGCCGAGCTGGCTTTCGGTGTCGGCGTCGAGCAGGCGTCCGGACGCCAGCGCCCGCAGGGGTTCGGCCCCGATGCCGGTCTCCTCCTCCGGCGGCAAGGTGAGGGCCATTGCGGCAAGGCGCGGCCCGAGCCCGTCGGGATCGTGGCCGAGAAGGACGATGTCGCCATCCCCCGCCAGCGCCACGGCAGCGGCGGTGTCAAAGCGCGGATCGACGCTGCCGGCATCGCCGCGGCACAGCCAGCGCCCCTCGTGCATCAGGTAGACCCGGGCCAGCGGGTCGGCGAGCGCATTAGCCAGCGTGTCCGGCAGACGGTTCTCGCCATCGCGGACGAGGCGGTTGCCGGCAAAGCCGAGCGGCACGGTGCCCTCGGCCCTCACGGCGCGAGCACTCCCTCGCGGATCGTTCGCACGAACGCCTCTGCCGCATCCGGCGCGTAGGGAACGGCGGTGCCGACACCCCAGACCGGGCCCGGCCAGGCCGTATCGCCGGCGCGCCGTGCGATGACGTGCATGTGCAGCATCGGCACGACATTGCCGAGCGCGCCGAGGTTCATCTTGTCGGCCATCACCGTCTCCTTCAGACATTTGGCGACGAGCGCGGTCTCGAAGGCCAGCATCGTCTGGTCGAGCGGGCTGAGGTCGTGCACCTCGGTGATGTCGTGGCGCTTCGGCACGAGGATCAGCCAGGGCCAGCGGCTGTCGTTCATCAGCCGGAGGTCGCAGAGACCGAGCGGGGTGACGGGCAGCGTGTCACGGGCGAGCCGGGGGTCGAGTTCGAAGCCGCGCATGGGGGGATCCGTCGGAGGAAGGGGAGATGTCCACCATCTAGAGTCTCCCGGCCAAAAGGGGAATCGGTCTTCGCTGCAAAACATCAGGCTTCCCGGGGTATTGTGCCGCCGGGGAGGGGCAGCATCGCGATCTCGGCGATGACCGGATGCGGGTCTTGCGTTTTGGCGGCAAAAGCGCGATATGAGCGCCGGGAGGTTGGTGGTGGACGAGCCACTCGCCAACCGGGTCAGATCCGGAAGGAAGCAGCCCCAACGAGCACGGCACGGGTCATCGTGCCAGCCTCCCACCTTTTTCCTTCCTGCTGTAAACATGCTGCCGCGGTACTGGCCGGTCCCCTCGGGACTACGGCCTGCGGAATCGTGGTCGTGCCGCGCGTCACGAGATCCGCAGCAGCACGGGCAGGATCCCGGCCTGCTGCAGCGTCTCCACCACCTCGAAAGCTGGTATGGCGACGAAGAACACCATGCCATCGGTCAGCGTCCGGTAGACCAGGCGCGTGCGCACGGTCAGCTCAGTCTTGTCGCGAAACTGGCCGAAGCGCGGAAAGAAGCGCGGAACAGCGTCGAGATAGGCCTGGTAGGCCGCGCCGAACTGCACCGACAGGTACTGCTCCTCCCGGCGGATGACGATCAGGAAGCTCGCGATGCAGGCGACAAGGAAGATCAGCGCCAGCAGGATGCTGCCGGTCTGCGCGCCGACACCGGCCGCCGCGATCGAGGAAAACACGTAAAGCGGGTTGCGGGTGATCGAGTAGGGGCCGGTCGAAACGATCTCCGACGCCTTGCGGCCACCGATATAGAGCGTGCACCAGATCCGCCCGAGAATGCCGACGACGATCAGGCCGCGGCCGATCGCCTCGACATATTCGTGGAACTGTCCGTCCGAGCTCGAGCGCACCACCAGCAGCAGCACGAAGGCGATGCCGATCAGAATGGCGAGCGCCAGACGGCGAAAGGACTGGTATCGGGACAACGCCATGGAACGCTCCTGGGGGACATGCGCCCCCCGGCGGAGGTCTGCATCGGCAAATCGTCTGCGGCGCGCGTTGCCGCGAAGGCTGTTGCAGCGCAACGGCGGCAGATGCGCGGAACTCGTGGCCGCATTGCGGCGCTTCAAAAGCTTGCCGTCTTGCTCTACCCTTGCCTTGCAATCTTCCGGCAGCCGTTCCAGATGCGCTGCAGCACCGTATCGCCATACCCGCGGCCTACAGGGCGCTCCCAGTGTTCGTTTCAACGCGACGTTCGTGCTGCGATGTGCCGCAGAATTAACGGAGCGCAGCGGTAACCGAAGGACGACTGCCGAGGATGGACGATCAGGAAAAACCCGAGATGGCCGAGGCCTACCGCGTGCTCGCGCGGAAATACCGGCCGACCAGCTTCGAGGACCTGATCGGCCAGGAGCCGATGGTGCGCACGCTCACCAACGCCTTCGAGACCGGCCGCATCGCGCAGGCCTGGATGCTGACGGGCGTCCGCGGCGTCGGCAAGACGACGACCGCCCGCATCCTCGCCCGCGCGCTGAACTACGAGACATCGGAGATCCACGAGCCGACGATCCACATGCGCACGCCCGGCATTCACGACCAGGCGATCATGGAGGGTCGGCACGTCGACGTGGTCGAGATGGACGCGGCCTCGCACACCGGCATCGACGACATCCGCGAGATCATCGCCCAGGTGCGCTACCGCCCGGTCTCGGCGCGCTACAAGGTCTACATCATCGACGAGGTCCACATGCTGTCGACGCAGGCCTTCAACGGCCTGCTGAAGACGCTGGAGGAGCCGCCGGAGCACGTGAAGTTCGTCTTCGCGACGACCGAGATCCGGAAGGTGCCCATCACCGTCCTCTCGCGATGCCAGCGCTTCGATCTCCGCCGGGTCGACGCGGCGACGCTGATCGGCCATCTCGGCCGGATCGCCAAGGCCGAGAACGTCGAGGCCGAGGACGACGCGTTGCGCCTGATCGCCCGCGCCGCCGAGGGCTCGGTGCGCGACGCGCTGTCCTTGACCGACCAGGCGATCTCGCACGGCGCCGGCGCCATCGGCGCTGAGACCGTGCGCGACATGCTGGGCCTTGCCGACCGCGGGCGGGTGATTGACCTCTTCGAGCACCTGATGCGCGGCGATGCGGCCGCCGCGCTCGGCGAGCTGCGGGCGCAGTACGATGCCGGCGCCGATCCCGTCGTGGTGCTCGCCGACCTTGCCGACTTCACCCATCTCGTGACCTCGCTGCGCTTCGTCCCGGATTCGGCCGATGACGCGACGCTGTCGCCCGCCGAATCGGGGCGGGGCCTGGAGCTGTCGAAGACGCTGTCGGTGCGCACGCTCTCCCAGGTCTGGCAGATGCTGCTGAAGGCGATCGAGGAGGCGCGCGCCGCCACCTCGCCGCGCCAGGCGGCGGAGATGGCGATGATCCGCATCGCCTATGCCGCGGACCTTCCCTCGCCCGCCGACCTCGTCCGGCTGATCCAGACCGGCGCCGGCCTGCCCGCCGGCACGCCGCAGATCCCCGGCCCGCCAGGAAACGCCGGCGAGGGCGGCGCCTCCGCTGGATCAGCGCCGTCCATGCCGGCCGGCAACGGCATGGCGCGAACGGGCGCGACCGCGTCCGCCGTCTCGGCGCCCATCGCCGCCCAGCCCGCGGCGCCGGTGATGGCCTCGCCGCCGCGGCTGATGCTGGCGGCGCAGGGCCAGCGTCCCGCGGCGCAGCCGGCCCCGCAGCCGATGGAGGCGATGCCCGACATCCGCAGCATGCAGGATCTCGTCGCGCTGTCGGAAAAGCACCGCGATTCGCTGATGAAGGCCTCGCTGACGCGCTACATCCGGCCGGTGAAGATCGAGCCGGGGCGGATGGAGATCTCGCTGACCGACGGCGCGCCGCGCTCGCTGCCGGGCGACCTGCAGCGGCGCCTGCTCGACTGGACCGGCAAGCGCTGGGTCGTCACCATTTCCAACGAGGCGGGCGCGCCGACCATCGCCGAGGCGGCCGAGGCGCGCCACACGGCGCTCGTCACCGACGCGATCGCCGATCCCGAGGTCGCCGCCATCCTGCAGCAGTTTCCGGGCGCCAAGGTGATCGA
The DNA here is from genome assembly GCF_055730105.2 of Mesocryomonas lacus. Lineage (NCBI taxonomy): Bacteria > Pseudomonadati > Pseudomonadota > Alphaproteobacteria > Hyphomicrobiales > Aurantimonadaceae > Mesocryomonas > Mesocryomonas lacus. Next base: position 563,407 of record NZ_JBUZWF020000001.1, on the reverse strand, counting down.
CGTCCGGCTGCGCGGCGACGCCGCCGCCGAGGCGGAAGCGGTCGAGACCCTTTATCCCGGCAGCGCCGGCAGTGCCGACTTCACCCCCGAGCCGCCGCTCGAATCCGACGACGACGACGATTTCTGAGGAGAAATGACGTGAAAGACATCCTGGGCATGATGAAGCAGGCGAAGGCCATGCAGGAAAAGATGCAGGACCTCCAGCAGGAGATCGCCGACATCTCCGCCACCGGCCAGTCCGGCGGCGGCCTCGTCACGGTCCGGCTGAACGGCCGCACCGAGCTGGTGCAGCTCAACATCGATCCCTCGCTGATGAAGGAAGACGAGAAGGACATCCTCGAGGACCTCATCGTCGCCGCCCATGCCGACGCCAAGGCCAAGCTCGAAGTGGTGATCCAGGAGAAAACGCAGGCGCTGACCGCCGGCCTGCAGCTGCCGGGCGGGATGAAGCTGCCGTTTTAGGCGGGTTCGGGGAAGGGGTGGCGTTGCGGTGGCGGTTGCTGGCGCGGCGATGACACTTCGCGGTTTCGGCCTAGGCTAGGGAACGTTGACAGGCCTGGCGAAACCTCAACGCTTCGTCATCCCGGGTCAAGCCCGGGATGACGAAACTGAAGCGGCTTGCGTCCTGTCCCCCACGCCGCAAGGCGGCGCCCTCCGGTTCCGCCCAAATGCCCGAACAACAGCCTCGCTGAATCCTATCGGTCGGCACCGTGCCGCCCGCCCATACCGCTCTTACCTCCACTGCGATTGATCCCATGGCAAAACCCATCGCCGGCCCCGAGATCGAGCGGCTGATCCAGCTGCTGGCAAAGCTCCCCGGCCTCGGGCCGCGGTCGGCGCGGCGGGCGACGCTGCATCTCGTGAAGCGCAAGGAGCAGCTGCTGGGGCCCCTGGCGCAGGCGATGAACCAGGCGCTGGAGCGGGTGCTGGTGTGCTCGGTCTGCGGCAATATCGACACGCAGGACCCCTGCACGATCTGCCGCGACCATGCGCGCGACCAATCGCTGGTGGTGGTGGTCGAGGATGTGTCCGACCTCTGGGCGCTGGAGCGGGCAAAAGCCTTGAACGCCGGCTACCACGTGCTGGGCGGCGTGCTGTCGCCGCTCGACGGCGTCGGGCCGGAGGACCTCACCATCCCGCAGCTGGTCGAGCGCATCGCCAAGGGCGCGGTGCGCGAGGTGATCATCGCGGTGAACGCCACCGTCGAGGGCCAGACCACAGCGCACTACATCACCGACCAGCTCGCCGGCTTCGACGTCAAGATCACCCGCCTCGCGCATGGCGTGCCGGTCGGCGGCGAGCTGGACTATCTCGACGAGGGCACGCTGTCAGCCGCGATGCGCGCGCGGACGGCGTTCTGATGCGGAAACGATCTGGAAAACCTGTGGGGAGGAACTTCCGATGACGGCGACGAGCCTTGCCACCTATTGCCTGGCGCTGGCCATCGCCGCCGCCATTCCGGGCCCGGGGGTCGTTGCCCTCGTCGCGCGTTCGCTCGGCTCGGGCTTTCGGCACGGAATGGCCTTCCTCATGGGACTGGTGCTGGGCGACGTCGCCTACCTCACCGCGGCCTGCCTTGGCCTTGCCATCCTCGCCGAGACCTTCGGCGAGGTGTTCACCGTGATCCGCTACCTCGCGGCCGCCTATCTTCTCTACCTCGCCGTCGCCCTCTGGCGCTCGGCCGGCACGGTGGGGCGGATCGAGGCGATGGCCTCGGAGAAAAAGACGAAGAGCTTCATGGCCGGCTTCGTGATCACGCTGTCGAATCCGAAGACCATCTTCTTCTACCTCGCCTTGCTGCCGACCCTGCTCGACCTGTCGAAGGTCGGCCTTCGCGATTTTGTGGTGCTGGTGCCGGTGACCGCCCTCGTGCTCTTCGCCGTGCTCACGCCGTATGCGGCGCTTGCTTGGCGCGCCCGCGCCACGCTGCGCCGACCGGAAATGCTGGCGCGGCTCAACCGGTCGGCCGCGGCGATCCTTGCCGGGGCCGCCGTCTGGACCGTGATGCGAAGGGTTTGAGGACATGAGAGCGAAGATGAGAGCGCGCTTTGCCGCTGTGGCCTTGCTGATGCTGGCGCCCGTCGCCGCGTCGGCGCAGGGGACCTCGGTCGACAAGGGGTTCCAGGCCTTCCTCGAGAAGGACATCTGGCCGGCTGCAAAAGCGCGCGGTGTCTCCCGCCGCGTCTTCGACGACGCCTTCCAGGGCGTGAAGCCGAACCTCAAGCTGCCGGACCTTCAACTTCCCGGCGATACCGCCAAGGTCGAGGAGAAGAACCGGCAGGCCGAGTTCCAAAGCCCCTCGGCCTATTTCGACGAGAAGAGCATTTCCGGCGTTGCCGCCAAGGGGCGGGTGCTCGCGAAGACGCATGCGGCGGTGCTCGCCCGCATCGAGAAGCGCACCGGCGTGCCGGCGGCGGTGATCCTCGCGATCTGGGGCCGGGAATCCGGCTATGGCGCGGCAAAGATCCCCTACAACGCCTTCGAGGTGCTGGCGACGAAGGCCTATCTCTCGCGCCGCAAGGACATGTTCCGCACCGAGCTCCTCTCGGCGCTCGACATCGTCGCCGACGGCCATCTGACGGTCGCCGACATGCGCTCCTCCTGGGCCGGGGCGCTCGGCCAGCCGCAGTTCATGCCCTCGAAATTCATGGCCTATGCCGTCGACCAGGATGGCGACGGGCGCCGCGACATCTGGAAGTCCGTGCCCGACACGCTGGCCTCGATCGGCAACTATTTGCAGCAGTCCGGCTGGGTCGCCGGCCGCGACTGGGGATACGAGGCGAGCGTGCCCGCGGGCGTCTCCTGCACGCTGGAGGGACCGGACCAGGGACGGCCGATCGCCGACTTCACCAAGGGCGGGGTCACGCGCATCTCCGGCAAGGCGTTTCCATCGGGCGAGGCGCGGGCGACGGGGCATCTGATGATGCCGGCCGGCCGGCTCGGCCCGGCCTTCATCGCAACGCCGAATTTCTACGTCATCAAGACCTACAACAATTCCGACCTCTACGCCCTCTACATCGGCCAGGTCGCCGATCGCATCCGCGGTGGCGGGGCTTTCGAGGGCTCATGGAAACGGGTCGAGGGCATGACCCGCGGCGACGTGGCCCGGCTACAGGAGCGGCTGGTGTCGCAAGGTTACGACGTCGGCGGCGCGGACGGTCTGCCGGGCTTCAAGACGCGGCGGGTGATCGGCATGGTGGAGAAGAAGCTCGGGCTTCCGGAGACCTGCTGGCCGAGCAAGGGCCTGGCCGCCAAGTTGAGAGGCTAGCCGATCTCCCCCCTTGAGGGGGAGATGTCCGGCAGGACAGAGGGGGGCGCCATAGGGCGCCGAGGTCTGAAGCTCTGCCTATCACGGCCGCCGGACAGCGCTGTGTTTGCGAAATGCGTTCAAGCAGATGTTTGCGGCAGTTCGCCCCCCTCTGCCTGCCGGCATCTCCCCCTCAAGGGGGGAGATCGACCATCGCTTCACTCCGCGATCTGTCGCGCGACCAGCGGCTCGGCCTCGCCGAGTTCGACGAGCGCGATCTTCTCGCCGCGCTTCAGCAGCTTCTCGGTCGAGACGAGGATCTGGTCGACGTCCCGTCCGGTTTGCGTGAAGTGCGTCCGCAGCGCCGCAACCCGTGCGTCGAGGCGGCCGAGGTCGTCGGTGAGGAGGCGCACCTCCTTCTGGATCAGGCCTGCCTCCTGGCGCATCCGGGCATCGCGCAGGATCGCCTGCACCACCTGGATCGACAGCATCAGGAGCGAGGGCGAGACGATCACCACCCGCGCCCGGTGCGCCTTCTGGACGATGTCGGGAAAATGCTCGTGCAACTCGCCGAAGATCGATTCCGAGGGCACGAACAGGAAGGCGGTGTCCTGCGTCTCGCCGGGGATGAGGTACTTCTCCGCGATCGCCTTCACATGCACGTCCATGTCGCGGCGCAGGCGCTGGGCCGAGAACAGGCGGTGCGCCTCGTCCTCCGCCTCGCGGAAGGCCGACCACGCCTCCATCGGAAACTTCGCGTCGATGGCAAGCGAGGGCGCGCCGTTGGGCATCGAGATCAGGCAGTCCGGCCGCTTGCCGTTGGACAGCGTCGCCTGGAAGGTGAAGGCGCCGAGCGGCAGCCCGTCGGCGACGATCGCTTCCATCCGCCCCTGGCCGAAAGCGCCGCGGGTCTGCTTGTTGCTAAGGATGTCCTGCAGCCGCACCACTTCGCCCGCAAGGTCCGAGATCCGCCCTTGCGCCCGGTCGATCATCGCCAGCCGCTCGGCCAGCGCCGAGAGGCTCTGCTTGGTCTCCTTGGTGGTGTCGAGAATGGATTGGCCGACCCGGTTCGACATCCCGTCGAGCCGCTCGGCCAGGGTGCGCGCCATGTCGGCCTGCCGCTCGCCGAAGATTTCCGCCATGGTCTGCATCCGCCCGGTGACCTCGGCCTGCGAGCGCAGGATGGCGTCGAGCCTGTCGGAGGACTCGGCCGACAGCGCCTCCATCTCGCGCCGCAGCCGCGAGCGGCTGGAAAGGAGCATCAGGACGGCGACGGAGAGGGCGAGGCAGAGCCCGGCCAGCGCCGCGGTGCCGACGCTGATCACATGGCCGGAGAGGACGAGCAGCGGGGCATCGAAGGCATCGAGGGCGGAGGACATCCCTGAGCCATAGCGCGGAAACCGGGGGCGGGCTAGATCAAAACGGGAACGGATGCGGCGATCCGCTGTCGGACAACGTCTCTGGGGACGCGGGGGCAGGGGCTTCGGATTGACGGTCCCGCCGGCAGGCATTAGGTGAGCGCGATGACGATCAAGCCCCTCATCATCCTGCCCGATCCGGTCCTGCGCCAGGTCTCCCGCCCCGTCGAGACCGTCGACGCAGCGCTCCGCGCGCTCGCCGACGACATGCTGGAGACGATGTACGATGCGCCGGGCATCGGCCTTGCCGCGATCCAGGTCGGCGAGCCCTTGCGCATGTTGACCATCGATCTCTCCGGCGAGGACGAGGAGAAGGCGCCGCGCGTCTTCCTGAACCCCGAGATCCTGTCGTCCTCCGACGCGCGCTCGACCTACGAGGAAGGCTGCCTGTCGATCCCCGACTATTACGCCGAGGTCGAGCGGCCGGCGACGGTCGTGGTCCGCTATCTCGGCCTCGACGGCCAGCAGCACGAGGAGGAGGCGAGCGGGCTGCTAGCGACCTGCCTGCAGCACGAGCTCGACCACCTCAACGGCGTGCTGTTCATCGACCACATCTCGAAGCTGAAGCGCGAGATGGTGGTGAAGAAGTTTACGAAGTTGGCGCGGCGGGGGTGAGGAGCGGCCTGGGGTAGAGGGAGCTGCGTTGCGACGCGTCAGTTTCGTCATCCCGGACTTGATCCGGGATCCATTCCAAGCCGTTGAACATGCTGGCTGAGGGTTGACCTTCCCGGACGTTCTGAACCGGACTGCGATTGCACCGCAGAGGAATGGATCCCGGATCAAGTCCGGGATGACGAAGCGGAGAGGTGAGCGGCCTGTCGCAACCATCGGGTTGCTGCCACATCATCTTCGACGTCGTCCCTGTCCTTCCATGCCAACTTTGCCAAAACCGGAGACCACCCCCTCATGCCGCTGACCGTCGTCTTCATGGGCACGCCGGCCTTCTCCGTGCCGACGCTCACCGCCCTGTCGGACGCCGGGCACCGGATCGCCGCCGTCTACACCCAGCCGCCGCGCGCCGCCGGGCGCCGGGGCCTGACGCTGACGCCGTCGCCGGTGCAGGTGGAGGCCGAGCGGCTGGGATTGCCGGTGCGCTCGCCGCTGTCGCTGAAGGATCCGGCGGAGATTGCCGCGCTGACGGACCTGAAAGCCGACATCGGCGTCGTCGTCGCCTACGGCCTGCTGCTGCCGCAGGGCGCGCTCGATGCGCCGCGGCACGGCTGCCTCAACGGACACGCCTCGCTGCTACCGCGCTGGCGCGGGGCCGCGCCGATCCAGCGGGCGATCGAGGCGGGCGACCGGGCGACCGGCATGATGGTGATGCGGATGGAGGCCGGGCTCGACACCGGCCCGGTGGCGATCACCGAGGAACTCGCCATTGGCGACACCGAGACCGCGGGCGAGCTGCACGACCGGCTGTCGGCGGTCTCGGCCGCGGCGATGGTCGAGGCGCTGGCAAGGCTCGAGGCGGGGACGCTGACCTTCGAGGACCAGGATGCGATGGCGCAGCGTACCGGCCGGCAGATGGTCTACGCCCGCAAGATCGACAAGGCCGAGGCGCAACTCGACTTTACCGCCAGCGCCGAGGCCGTGGCGCAGAAGATCAACGCCTTCTCGCCGTTCCCCGGCGCCTGGACCACGCTCGACGTCGGCGCCGGCCCTGAGCGGGTGAAGTTTTTGCGGGCGGCGGTCGAGACTGGACGGGACTGCGCGGCGATGGGCGCGCTTCTCGACGACCGCCTGCTGATCGCCGCGGCAAACGGCGGCGCCGTGCGCGTGCTCGACCTGCAGCGCGCCGGCGGCAAGCCGATGCGGGCCGCCGATCTCCTACGCGGCACGCCGCTGCCGGCCGGCGGCCGGGCCGGCTGATGCCCCGCTACAAGCTGACCATCGAGTATGATGGCACGCGCTATGTCGGCTGGCAGCGGCAGAAGAACGGCTATTCCGTGCAGGAGGCGATCGAGACGGCGCTGGCCGGCTTCATCGGCGAGGCCGTGACGATCTTCGGCGCCGGGCGCACCGATGCGGGCGTCCATGCGTCCGGCCAGGTCGCGCATGTCGACTTCGCCAAGGAATGGGAGACCGACACGGTGCGCGACGCGATGAACGCGTTCCTGCGCCAGGAGAGCGTCTCGATCCTTTCCGTCGACCGGGTGCCCGATGGTTTCGACGCCCGCTTCTCGGCGCGCAAGCGGCATTACCTCTACCGCATCTTCAACCGCCGCCCGCCGCCGGCGCTGCTGGCGGGACAGGTCTGGTGGGTGTGGAAGCCGCTCGACGTCGCCGCGATGGACACGGCTGCGAAGCTGCTCCTCGGCACGCACGACTTCACCACCTTCCGCTCCACCCATTGCCAGGCGAAGAACCCGGTCCGGACGCTCGACCGGCTCGACGTGGTGAAGGGGCCGGGCCACGAGGTGCACATCCACGCCTCGGCGCAGTCCTTCCTGCACAACCAGATCCGCTCGCTCGCCGGCTCGCTGAAGCTGATCGGCGAGCACCGCTGGACCGGCGACGACCTCGTCGCGGCGCTGGAATCGCTCGACCGCAAGCGCTGCGGCCCGGTCGCCCCGCCGGACGGCCTCTACCTCACCCAGGTCGATTACAACTGACGCTCCCGCAAGCGGGAACGGCACTCTGACCCTCCTGCCTTCGGGAACGGCATCCCGACGTCCGCGCCTGCGGGAACCGCACCCCAGACGCTTCCTGCCGCCTGGAACGGCGCGAGCCTGTCCTTGGTGACGGCAACGTCCTAACCACCATGCCCTTGCCGCCTGGACAGGCCCTGCAAAAAGACGATGCCTGCCATGCAATCGCTGGCTAGGTGCGCCGGCATCGGGCCGCTATCGCTAAGTCTTACCTTCTAAAAGGCCCTGCCCGACCGCATCAGATCCGCCTCCTGTTTCGGGCGCTGGTCGTCCCGTGGCGAGGCCCGGAGACCGCCCGTGACAGAGATCTCCGCCGTCGAGGCCGCCACGCTTCTGCCCGCCAGCAACACAGTGCCGCAGGTCTCACGCCGCACCGGTGCGCTGACCGAGCTGGCGCTGGCCACCGGCAGCTTTGCCATCGGCACCGGCGAGTTCGCGATCATGGGCCTGCTGCCGAACGTCGCCGAAGGGCTGTCGATCTCGACGCCCGAGGCCGGGCATATCATCAGCGCCTATGCGCTCGGCGTCGTCATCGGCGCGCCGGTGATCGCGGTCGCCGCCGCCAAGCTCAGCCGCCGCTTCCTGCTGCTGTCGCTGGTGGTGATCTTCGCGCTGGCCAACCTCGCCAGCGCGCTGGCGCCGACCTACGGCTCGCTGCTGGTCTTCCGCTTCCTGTCGGGCATGCCGCACGGCGCCTATTTCGGCGTCGCCGCGCTCGTCGCGGCGTCGATGGTGCCGCACCACAAGCGGACGCAGGCGGTCGGCCGGGTGATGCTGGGGCTGACGGTGGCGACGCTGATCGGCACGCCGCTCACCACCTATGTCGGCCAGGTGTTCGGCTGGCGCTCGCTGTTCGCCATCGTCGGCGCGATCGCGGTCCTCACCTTCGTACTGGTCTGGACACTGGTGCCGCAGGACAAGGTCAAGGAGGGCGCGAGCCCGATGCGCGAGCTCGGCGCGTTCCGGCGCAGCCAGGTCTGGTACACGCTCGGCATCGCCGCCATCGGCTTCGGCGGCATGTTCTCGGTGTTCAGCTACATCGCCGACACCGCCATGCAGGTCGCCGGCATGGACGCGTCGAGCGTGCCGCTCATCATGGTGCTGTTCGGGGCCGGCATGGTCGGCGGCAACATCGTCGGCGCCTGGCTGGCGGACCGCTCGCTGATGGGCACGATCGGTGGCATGCTGGTGGTCGACACGATCGTCCTCATCGTCTTCGCGCTGACGGCCTCGAGCCCGGTGATGCTGTCGATCTGCGTCTTCCTGATCGGCTGCGGCGTCGCCGTCGGGCCGGCGCTGCAGACCCGGCTGATGGACGTCGCGGGCGACGCGCAGACGCTCGCCGCCGCCCTCAACCACTCCGCCTTCAACGTCGCCAACGGCCTCGGCGCCTGGCTCGGCGGTCTTGCGATTGCCAGAGGCTACGGCCTTGCCGCGACCGGCTGGGTCGGCGCGGTGCTGGCGGTCGGCGGCTTCCTCATCTTCCTCCTGGCTGTGGTCAGCGAGCGGCGCGCCGGTGCACGGCAAGCCTCTGCCGCCTGATCAGATCAGCGCGACGCCGGTCACGTCCATCACCGCGCCATAGGCGAGGAGCGAGGTCACGATCATCAAGGCCACGACGGCGATCGCCGCCGGCAGGTCCCGGCCGATCGCCGATGCGGCAAGGCGGATGGTGAGGACGATGGAGCCGAGGCCGACGGCGTAGCCGATTCCGTCCATCACCGGGTTCGGCCCGGTGGCGTAGAGCAGCAGCCAATAGGGCGCGAACAGCCAGGCGAGCAGCGCGCCGCCCCAGTTGGTGGCGACCACCAGCGGCACGATCTTGCGGCGGAAGCCGATCGATTTTGCCAGTACCATCAGCACCAGTACCGGCAGGATCCAGGCCAGCGCATCGGCCAGCGCGTGCGCCGCATAGATCATCACCGGCCCGGCATCGGTCGGATGCCCCGCGCGCTCGCTGGCCTCGTATTCGATCCAGGACAGCACCAGCGGTGGGGCCGAGACGATCATCGCGAAGAACGAGGTCCAGAAACCGTCGGCCGAGAGATCAAGCCGTCGCAACCCTTCCGGATTTCCCGCCATCAACTGCGCCGAGCCGGCGAAATACTGCAGCACCTCACTGACGGTCGGCGTCGTCTCGGGTGTGGGCGGGGAGCCTGCGGGAAAGGACGACGTCATGGGTATCCGCCAGCGAAGCGAGAGAAGCATCCGCTCTATTGGCCATGCCGGCGGCCTCTTCGACAAGCCCCTTGCGCAGCCGTTGTCACAAACGGGAGCGCGGCTGATGAGGATGGTTTTTCCACAGGCAATGGATTTCGGGCCAAGCCTCGCGCCATGTTTGGCGGCAATAGTTGCCAAAAGGTTGCAGTCCGGTGCACAACGTGATCGGCGCCCCGCTGGGGCCGCGCCTTGCCTTCTCGCTGCCATGATTGGCACCGATCTGAATTCATGAACGATCTTTAACGTTCTCGGAGAACAGCATGCGATCAGCAACGAAAATGCTTCGGCGGTCCGTCGCCCCTGCCAGCTTTCGTCCGATCGCCCTGATCGCTCTCTCCGCCCCGTTCTTCCTCACGGCCTGCGTCTCCAACCAGGCGGGCACCAAGACCAGCTCGCTGGAGCCGAAAAACCAGTCGGGCACGCCGAGCGTCGATGCCTATGGCTACGCGCCGGTGCGGATCGCCGCGTTCAGCGATGGCCGCCGCGTCGCCCAGCCCTCGCAGAAGCCCGACGCCGCCAAGCTCGCCGCCAAGCTCGCCGCCGCGCCGCCGGCACCAGCGCCGGCGCCAGTTGCCACCACCGCCGCCGCGGGCAAGACCGCGCGCCTTTCCGCCGCAACGCCGGCAGCGTCGGCCGCGGCCGAGCCGGCCGTCGAGGTCGCGGCCTTGCAGGCGGATGTCGCCGAGCGCAAGGCGACGACGCTGGCGCCCGAGATCCTCGTCATCGCGCCGGACGATCTCGTGGCCCGCGCCGCTTTGGTCGCAGCGCAGAAGCGCCCGTCGGCGCTCGACAACGTCGCAGCGGTCGCCACCGCGCTGAACCCAGTCAACGCCGTGCCGGCGACCGTTGCCGCCGTCGCCGATACCGCCGTCGCGGTGAAGACCGCTGCCGTCGAGACCAGCGCCAAGGCCTACACCGTCGTCACCGAGCGTTTTGGCGATACGTTCGGCGGCAAGGACACCATCACCGGCAGTGCGTCGATCGACAAGATGATCGAGCAGGCTGCGGCCGACAACAACATCCCGAGCGAGCTCGCCTATGCGGTCGTGCGGGTGGAAAGCCATTACAACCCGAAGGCGCGGGGCAGCGGCGTCTACGGCCTCTCCCAGATCCAGCCATCGACGGCCCGCAGCCTCGGCTTCTCCGGTCAGGCCTCCGATCTCTACGACCCCGAAACCAATCTGCGCTACGGCATGAAGTATCTCGCCGGCGCTTGGAAGCAGAGCGGCCACGACGTTTGCGGCGCCGCGATGAAGTACAAGGGCGGTCACCGCACCACCGTCATGAGCCGCTCGGCCGCCGCCTATTGCGCCAACGTCAAGCGCCATATGGCCGCCATCGAGCGCCGCCGCGGCCCGGTCAATGCCGGAACGCTGGTCGCCGCCAACGAACGCCAGCGTCAGGTCGACGTCGCATCCAACCCTGCCACGATCCGCGCCCGGGCCGCGATCGCCTCGGTCCGCAAGGGCACGGTCGCCCAGGCCGCGACGGCACCGGTCGCCGTCGCCAGTTCGGTGACCGCCGCGCCCGCCGCCCCCGGTGCGATCGCGCCGCTGCCGGGCGTGCGCCAGAGCATCGCGCCCGTCGCGGTCGCGGCGAGCGAGGGTGGCCGTGGCGGTCGTATTCTCACCTCGGCCAAGCCAATGGCCGCCTCGCTCGCCTTCGACGAGTAGGCTCTTCTTCAATAAGCCGACGACGCCGTCCGGGTCCTGCCCGCGACGGCGTCGTCGTTTCAGGAGCGGATCAGCTGCGCAGCAGTTCGTTGATCGAGGTCTTCGAGCGCGTGCGCTCGTCCACCCGCTTGACGATTACCGCGCAGTAGAGGCCGGGGCCGGGCGTGCCGTCCGGGAACGGCTTGCCGGGGAGGGTGCCGGACACCACCACCGAATAGGCCGGCACCTCGCCATAGCTGATCTCGCCGGTCGCACGGTCGACGATGCGGGTGGACTGGCCGATATAAACGCCCATGCCGAGCACCGAGCCCTCGCGCACGATGCAGCCCTCGACCACTTCCGAGCGGGCGCCGATGAAGCAATTGTCCTCGATGATCGTCGGGCCGGCCTGCATGGGCTCCAGCACGCCGCCGATGCCGACGCCGCCGGAGAGGTGGACGTTCCGGCCGATCTGCGCGCAGGAGCCGACGCTTGCCCAGGTGTCGACCATGGTGCCGGTGTCGACATAGGCGCCGAGGTTGACGAAGGACGGCATCAGGATGACGTCGCGGGCGATATAGGCCGAGCGGCGGGCGATGGCGCCGGGCACCGCGCGGAAGCCCGCCTGCCGGAACTCGGCGTCGCCCCAGCCCGCCCACTTCGCCGGCACCTTGTCGAACCAGTGGGCGCCATCGGGGCCGCCGGAGACGGTCGACATCGGGTTCAGCCGGAACGACAGCAGCACCGCCTTCTTCAGCCACTGGTGCGTCGTCCAGGCGCCGTCCTCGCCGCGCGAAGCGACGCGGGCCTCGCCGCTGTCGAGGAGGTTCAGCGCTGTATCGATAGCATCGCGGACCTCGCCCTTGGTGTCGGTCGAGACCGTATCGCGGGCGTCGAAAGCGGCTTCGATCGTCTGGGCCAGGGAATCATGGGGGGTCATCGGGCAGCTCTCCGGGTCGGACAATCGTTTTATCCTGCCGTCTTCGTCTAGTAGAAGGTCCCGAATCGGTCAATCGACGGGGCCCCTCACCCTCGCGACCAGCGATAAGGCGATGCGCATGACGAACGACGACAAGGCCAAGGGCACCTGGGACCCGTTTCCGAGTTCGCATTCGGACAAGCAGAAGCTTGCTACGAAGCCCGATACGCCGCAGACGCGGTCGCCGAGCTACCGCCTCGCCTATGCCGACGAGGATTTTCTGACCAGCGAAGCGATGCGCGGGGTCCGCCTGCAGCTCGAGCTGGTGAAGACCGAGATGGCGCTGGTCGAGGCCGGAATCCTCTCGACCGTGGTGCTGTTCGGCGGCGCCCGCATCCCCGAGCCCGGCAAGGCCGCCTGGGCGGCACGCAACCCGGCCCAGAAGGCGCGGCTGGAGGCCAATTCGCGCTTCTACGCCGAGGCCCGACGCTTTGCCGGGCTCTGTTCGCAGCACTCGGCCGATGCCTCCGGCAGCAAGGAGTTCGTGGTCGTCACCGGCGGCGGGCCAGGGGTGATGGAGGCCGGCAACCGTGGGGCCGGCGATGTCGGCGCGGTATCCATCGCGCTCAACATCGTCCTGCCGCACGAGCAGGCGCCCAACCTCTACGCAACGCCCGAGCTCTGCTTCAACTTCCACTACTTCGCCATCCGCAAGATGCACTTCCTGCTGCGCGCCAAGGCGATGGCGATCTTCCCCGGCGGCTTCGGCACGCTCGACGAGCTGTTCGAGGCGCTGACGCTGATCCAGACACGGCGGATGCAGCGCATTCCGGTGGTGCTGTTCGGCTCGGAATTCTGGCGCAAGGTGCTAAACCTCGATGCGCTCGCCGAGGAAGGCGTCATCGCGCCGGAGGATGTCGACCTCATCACCTTCGTCGACACCGCCGAGGAGGGCTGGGCGGTGATCCGGCAGTTCTACGGCTTCTAGCGCCCTGCCCCTGCAACAGGAACCCGCCCGCTGACGCGGCGTTGAAAAGCAGGGCCGGCATGGGCCGGCGAGGAGATGAGCATGGGCGACGGCGAAGACACCGATTCCGAAATAATGCGGATCCAGCAAGGCAAGGACGCCCCCGCGGCCATCGCGCCGGACGAGACCCACGCCCCGCCGGAGCGTTCCGACAGCGACCCCGTCAGCGCAGCCGGACGCGACTCGGCAAAAGCCGGTGCGGCCCGTTATCCGCAGAACCAGCAGGGCAAGGTTCTTTCCGACAACCAGCGGGCCGACTATTCCACCGAGGCGGAGGTGCTCGAAAAGGGCGATCGTCCGGACAAGCCGCCGCTCGCCAGCGCCGGCCGCTCGCTGCTCGGCCGCTGACGCCGGCGACTTCCAGCGCCGACGGTCTCACCGATAGTCTCGGCGCTGGTCCTCAGCGGATGGAGCGGAGGAAGCCGGTGAGGTCGTCGGTGATGAAGTCGATGTGCTCGCCGTCGCGGCCCTCGTGCTCCCAGACGTCGCCGAGCACTTCCTCGAGGTTCGGCGGGACGATGAGGACGGTGCGCATGCCCAGACGCTTCGGCACTTCGAGGTTGCGTGCGAGATCCTCGAACATGACCGCCCGCGTGCCCTCGATCCCGAACAGGCCGACGAACTTGTCATAGGTCGCCTGGGCGGGCTTCGGGTTGAGGCCCGCCGCCACGATGTCGAAGATATCCTCGAAATGGTCGAGAATGCCGAGTGCCCGGGCGGTGCGCTCGGCATGGCCTCGGTCGCCATTGGTGAAGATGAACTTGCGGCCCGGGAGCCGCTGGATCTCGACGCCGAGGTCGGGGTCGGCGGCAAGGCCGGAATAGTCGATGTCATGAACGAATTCGAGGAAGGCGTCGGGATCGACGTCGTGGACGCTCATCAGCCCGCGCAGCGTCGTGCCGTGTTCGCGGTAGAAGTCCTTCTGGACGCGTCGCGCCTCCTCGGGCGGCAGCTTCAGGAAGTCGGCGACGAAACTCGTCATCCGCACGTCGATCTGGGCGAACAGATTGGTCCGGCGCGGGTAGAGCGTGTTGTCGAGATCGAACACCCACTCGCTGACATCGGCAAAATCGGCGGGAGCGGCGTCGGCGGTCTTTCGAATATCGGTCATCTGGCTCGGGGGGCTGGAGAGGATCCCGTCGCCGCGGGCGGGACCAAGGTGCTAAGGCGGTGAGATCGTCAACCGGAATGCCGCCATGCCTTTGTGGATACCCCTTACCATCGCCGCGGCCTTCCTGCAAAACGCCCGCTCGACCCTGCAGAAACAGCTGAACGGCGAGTTGAAGACCACGGGCGCCACCTTCGCGCGCTTCGGCTTCGGCTTTCCCTTCGCGCTGATCTACCTGTTGTCCCTGAACCATCTCGGAATGGACTGGCCCCGCGCGACGCCCGACTTTTTCGTCGCGGTGGCGCTGGGCGGTCTCGCGCAGATCGGCGGGACTTTCTTCCTGGTCAGCCTGTTCGCACTGCGCAATTTTATGGTCGGCACGGCCTATTCGAAGACCGAGCCGGTGCAGGCGGCGCTGTTCGGCTTGCTGATCCTCGGCGAGACGATCTCGGTGGCCGGGACGGCTGCCATCATCGTCGGGGTGATCGGCGTCGGCTGCATCTCGCTTGCGGGAAAGACCGCGGCGACGGGGGGCTGGCGCGGAGCCCTCTTCTCGCGGGCGGCAGGGATCGGCGTTCTCTCCGGCGCTCTTTTCGGCATTTCCGCCGTGGCGTTTCGCTGGGCGTCCCTCGCCCTCGACGGCGGCGAGGTGATGATCCGGGCCGCCTATGCGCTGGCCTTCGCGACGGCATTCCAGACGGTCGCCATGCTCGCCTGGCTGGCTGTGCGCGACCCGGCGGAGCTTCGGGCCATCGGGCGGTCGTGGCGGCCCTCGCTCGCCGTCGGGCTCGTCGGTGTCGCCGGCTCGATCGGCTGGTTCACCGCCATGGCGCTGCAGAAGGTCGCCTATGTCAGGGCGCTCGGCCAGATCGAGCTGGTGTTCACCTTCGCCTCGTCGGTCCTGCTGTTTCGCGAGCGGATCCGGCCGATGGAGTTCATCGGCTGCGTCCTCATCCTCGCGGCGATCCTGGCGCTTCTGTCCGGGACCGCCTGAGAGAGCCGCGCGTCCCGGTCAGCTCGGCTGGCGCTCGAGATGCGCGTTCTTCGGCATGGCGAGGAGCGCCAGCGCCGTCACCACCGCAGCGAGCGACATGTAGTAGCCGACCGAAGCGAGGCCGCCATGGTTGGTGGCGAGCGTCGTCGCGATGTAGGGGGCGAGCGAGGCGCCGACGATGCCGCCGAGGTTGAAGGTCAGCGAGGCGCCGGTGTAGCGCACCGAGGTCGGGAACAGCTCCGACAGCGCCGTGCCGAGCGGGCCGTAGGTGCAGCCCATCAGCCAGAAGCCGATGATGGAGAAGGCGACGGCGCCGTAGCCGGTGCCCGAGCCGAACAGAGGCGCGAACAGGAAGCCGAAGAGGAAGATGAAGGCGGTCGTCACCATCAGCGTCTTCTGCCGGCCGTAACGATCGGCAAGCTTGGCCGAGAACGGGATGGCAAGGCCGAAGAACACGACGCCGAGCATCTGGATCGGCAGCAGCTGGTCGCGGGTGAAGCCGAGCTTGGTCGTGCCCCAGCTCAGCGTGAACACCGTCATGAGGTAGAACAGCACGAAAGTTGCGAGCGCCGCGAAGGTGCCGACGAACAGCTCCTTCTTGTACTCGGTGAAGACGGTGAGGAAAGGCACGCGGACCCGCTCGTCCTTGTCGATGGCCTCCTGGAAGACCGGCGTCTCGGTGATCTGCAGCCGCACGTAGAGACCGACGAAGACGAGAAGCGCGCTGGCGAGGAACGGGATGCGCCAGCCGAAAGAGAAGAACTGCTCGTCGGTGAGGAGGTCGCTGAGGATCAGGAAGCTGCCGGTGGCGCAGATGAAGCCGATCGGCGCGCCGAGCTGCGGGAACATGCCGTACCAGGCGCGCTTGCCCTCCGGTGCGTTCTCGGTGGCGAGCAGCACCGCGCCGCCCCATTCGCCGCCGAGGCCGAGACCCTGGCCGAGCCGGCAGAGCGCCAGCAGCAGCGGCGCGACGATGCCGACGGAGGCATAGGTCGGAAGCAAGCCGATGGCGATGGTCGAGACGCCCATGGTCATCAGCGCGGCCACCAGCGTCGCCTTGCGGCCGATCCGGTCGCCGAAATGGCCGAACAGCGCCGCGCCGATCGGCCGGGCGAAGAAGGCGATGGCGAAGGTCGCGAAGGACTGCAGCATCGCCGTGGTCTGGTCACCGCCCGCGAAGAACAGTTTTGGGAACACGATCACCGCGGCCGTGGCGTAGATATAGAAGTCGAAGAATTCGATTGTCGTGCCGATGAGGCTGGCGAAGAGAACCCGGCCCGGCGAATTGCGGGGCGTGACGGCGGCGGCTGAGGACACGGGGCTTCTGCTTTCCAAATACGCGTGACGGGCGAACAGGTTGCAGCCGCAGTACCGCAGGTTACGTCACGCCACAAGCAGAATCCGTAACGCCGGGTACGGTTAGGGTGCGGTGCTTGACGACCGTATCCGATAGGATACAGTGCCCGAATGCTCACGATCTTGATGTCGGATGAGTTCGACCATTGGCTTTCTAAGCTAAGCGACAGGCGTGGGCAGGCGCGCATCGTTGCGCGCATTCGGTCTGCGGGACTGGGCAATTTCGGCGATGTCGCATCCGTCGGTGGGGGCGTCTCGGAAATGCGGGTGCACGATGGCCCCGGCTATCGCCTATATTTCGCACGCCGCGGCGAGACGGTTTTTCTTTTGCTTGTCGGTGGCGACAAGTCTGGACAGAGGCGCGATATCGAGCGGGCCAAGGAGATGCTCGCACGGCTTGACGGAAAGAATGAATGACCCGACTTATTCTCTTCGACGCATCCAGATATCTCACTGACGATACGGCGATCGCTGAGTATCTCGCGGCGGCGCTCGAGGACGATAACCCAGATCTCTTCATCGCGGCCCTCGGCGACGTCGCGAAGGCACGGGGGATGACAGGCATTGCCGATGCGACGGGGCTCGGCCGCGAAAGCCTCTACAAGGCTCTGGCTCCTGGGTCGAAGCTGCGTTTCGAGACGGTGCGCAAGATCATGGACGCACTGGGCGTCAAGCTCACCGTCTCGGTCTGACGCTCTACGGAACGATCAGCGTTCCCGCGCCGTGCTCGGTCAGGAGTTCCAGCAGAACGGCGTGACGGGTCTTGCCGTTGAGGATGACGACGCCCTCGACGCCGCGCTCCAGCGACTGGATGCAGGTCTCGACCTTCGGAATCATGCCGGCGGTGATGGTGCCGTTGCGGATCAGCTGGCGGGCTTCGGAGACGGAGAGCTCCTTGATCAGCTGGCCTTGCTTGTCGAGGACGCCCGGCACGTCGGTGAGGAACAGGAGGCGCGAGGCCTTCAGCGCGCCGGCGATGGCGCCGGCGAAGGTGTCGGCATTGATGTTGTAGGTGTGGCCGTCGCGGCCAGGCGCCACCGGCGCGATCACCGGGATCATTTCCGAGCGGGCGAGAAGGTCGAGGAGGGTGCGGTCGACCTCGACGGGTTCTCCGACGAAGCCGAGATCCAGCACCCGCTCGATGTTGCTGTCGGGGTCGATCACGGTCTTCTTGGCCTTCTCGGCGAAGACCATGTTGCCGTCCTTGCCGCAGAGGCCGATCGCCCATTCGCCCTCGGCATTGATGAGGGCGACGATTTCCTTGTTGATCGAGCCGGCGAGGACCATCTCGACGATCTCGACGGTGCGCTCGTCGGTGACGCGCAGGCCGTGCTCGAACTTCGATTCGATGCCCATCTTGGCGAGCATCGCCCCGATCTGCGGGCCGCCGCCGTGGACGACGATCGGGTTGATGCCGGACTGCTTGAGAAGGGCGATGTCGCGGGCGAACGCCTTGCCGAGCTCGGCATTGCCCATGGCATGGCCGCCGTATTTCACGACGACGGTCTTGTGCTCGTAGGCCTGCATGAAGGGCAGGGCTTCGGCGAGGAGCGCCGCCTGCTTCTCGCCGTCGGGGGAATGGGCGTCCATGCCGGGGTCCTTCGAAAATGCCAAAAGGTTCGCGGCGAGGCTTTAGCGGCATTCGCGCACAGCGGCAATCGGCTGGATGCAGCGATGCGTCTCCCGGTCCCGCAGCTGTGACCGGTCAAGGCTTTCGCCGGGCGGCCGACGGTGGAAGGATGGTGCCAGCCCTTCGACGGCGGACGGTCTAGCAAGCGGGAGTTCTACCATGGTGCCTAGCCGGGACCGCGCGTGGCGATGGCTTCAGGCCGTCGCGCTGGCCTGCTCGCTCCTCGCGGCGTCTGCGGTGGGGGCGTCGGCAGATGGGGCGGCGGCGGGATGGGCGGCTCTGAAGGCGCCGGGCGCGCACGTCCTGATGCGCCATGCGATCGCCCCCGGCACCGGCGACCCCGAGGGTTTCACCCTCGGCGACTGCACCACGCAGCGCAATCTCGATCGACAGGGCAGGGCGCAGGCCGAGCGGATCGGCGCCTCCATCCGGGAGGCCGGGATCACCGTCGACCGCGTCCTCACCAGCGAATGGTGCCGCGCCCGCGACACCGCCGCCTTGCTCGGCGTCGCGCCGGTGGTCGCCGAGCCCGCGCTGAACTCGTTCTTCGATGATCGCGGCACCGCCGATGCCGCCAGCCGCGCCGTGCTCGACCGTCTCGCCGCGCTGCCGCCGGGCGAGAAGCTGGTGATGGTGACGCACCAGGTGAACATTACGGCCCTCACCGGCATCTTTCCGGCTTCCGGCGAGATGATTGTCGTCGCGCGGGATGCGGACGGCACGCTGGCCGTCCGCGGACGGATCCGGCTCGACTAAAGACTGCTGGTGCAGACGGCGCGGGGATGGGGTTTGGCCCGCCTCAGCTGGCCGGCAGATGCGACGCCGCATCGGCCAGCCGAGGCCCGAAATCGCCGGCCGGCTGCACGACGAGCCTGTCGAGGCCAAGCCAGCCGGCCATGCGCCGCAATTCCCGGCACAGCGCCTCGGCCGTCTCGGGTGGCGCGTTTGGTTCGGCATGGGCGGAGAGCACGCGGAGCGTTCCGGCTTTCCGGTCGGCTTTCAGGTCGACGCGGGCAACCAGCCGGTCGCCGAGGAGGAAGGGCAGGACGTAGTAGCCGTGCACGCGCTTCTCCGCCGGCACGTAGATCTCGATCCGGTAGCGGAAGCCGAACAGGCGCTCGGTGCGCGCCCGCTCGAACACCAGCGGATCGAAGGGCGAGAGCAGCGCGGCGGCGGCGATCGCCCGCGGACGCCGCGCCGACGGATCGAGAAAGGCCGGTTGCCGCCAGCCCTCGACGGTGGCGGGCAGCAGCACGCCGTCCTCGACCATCTCGGCAAGGCGCGGCCGGACGTCCGCGGGCGCCAGACGGAAATAGTCGGCAAGGTCGGCGGCGGTGGCAATGCCCAGCGCCTTCGCCGCGACCAGCAGGAGGGCGCGGTGCGCGGCCGCGCTGCCGGGCGTCGGCGCCGCGACGATGGCCGAAGGCAGCACGCGCTCCGGCAGATCGTAGACCCGCTCGAAGCCGCGCCGGGTCGCAGTGGTGATGCGGCCGGACCAGAACAGGAATTCCAGCGCCCGCTTGGTGTTGCTCCAGCCCCACCAGCCGCCGGCGCCCTTCGGCGCCGCGAAGTCGGAGGACGAGAGGGCTCCCTCCGCCTCGATGCGCTGCAGAACCGCCTCGACCTCGGCCTTCTGCTCCCGGGCGAAGCTTGCAAGCCCGCCATAGATGCCCTCTCCCGCGGCGGCGCGCTGCATGCGCCAGCGCAGCAGCGGCTGCGTCTCCAGCGGCAGCAGCGAGGCCTCGTGCGCCCAATATTCGAAGAGTTTTCGCGGCTTGCCCCAGGCCGCTTGCTCCAGCGCCGCGCGGGGATAGTCACCGAGCCGCGAGAACAGCGGCATGTAGTGGGCGCGCGCGGAGACGCTGACCGAGTCGATCTGCAGCAGCCCCAGCCGCTCGATCACCCGGTTCATCCTGCGCCAATCGGCGGGCGTGTCCGGGCGCTTCTCGGCAAAGCCTTGCGCTGCCAGCGCGATCCGGCGGGCGAGCCTTGCCGGAAGGTGCTCCGTCATGCCGCCTGTCCCCGCCTCTCGGCTGTGCTGCCCGTCGTCCATCGCGGCGGACCTTCGGGGAGGCGGCTCGCCGGGTCAAGTCGCCGGCTTCTACAGCCCGAGCGCGCGCCGGAGATCGTCGAGCGCTGCGGCATCCTCGATCGTCGCCGGCATGTCGAAGGGCGTGCGGTCGACGATCTTCTTCATCGTGCCGCGCAGGATTTTGCCCGAGCGCGTCTTCGGTAGCCGGTCGACGACGACCACCTTGCGAAAGGCGGCGACCGGGCCGATGCGCTCGCGCACGAGGTCGACCAGCTCGGCCTCGACCACCGCATCGCCGAGGCGGTTGGAGTTCTTGAGGACGACGAAGCCGCAAGGCACCTCGCCCTTCAGCGCGTCATGCATGCCGATGACCGCGCATTCGGCGACCGCCGGGTGGCCCGAGACGGCTTCCTCCATCTCGCCGGTCGACAAGCGGTGGCCGGCGACGTTGATGACGTCGTCGGTGCGGCCCATGACGAAGAGGTAACCGTCCTCGTCGAGCGAGCCGGCGTCTGCGGTCGAGTAGTAGCCGGGAAAGGTCTCGAGATAGCCGGCAAGGAAGCGGTCGTCGGCATTCCAGAGCGTCGGCAGCGCACCGGGCGGCAGCGGCAGTTTCAAGGCGATGGCGCCGAGGCCGCCGGGCGGCAGCGGCGTGCCGGCCTCGTCGAGGATGGCGATGGTGTAGCCCGGCATCGCGACGCCGGGGCTGCCATACTTCACCGGCAGGATCCCGAGGCCGACCGGGTTGCAGGCGATCGGCCAGCCGGTCTCGGTCTGCCACCAGTGATCGATCACCGGCACGTCCAGCGCTCGTTCGGCCCAGCGGATGGTCTCGGTGTCGGCGCGTTCGCCGGCGAGGAACAGGGTGCGGAAGGCCGAGAGATCGTGACCGCGGGGCAGAACACCCTCCGGGTCCTCCTTGCGGATCGCGCGGATCGCCGTCGGCGCGGTGAAGAGCGCTGCCACCTTGTGCTCGGCGATCACCCGCCAATAGGTCGCGGCATCCGGCGTGCCGACCGGCTTGCCCTCGAACAGCACGGCCGTGCAACCCTTCAGGAGCGGCCCGTAGACGATGTAGGAATGGCCGACGACCCAGCCGACATCGGATGCCGCCCACCAGACTTCGCCTTGCTCGACGCCGAAGATCGAGCCCATCGACCAGTGCAGCGCGACCATGTGGCCGCCATTGTCGCGCACCACGCCTTTCGGCTGGCCGGTCGTGCCGGAGGTGTAGAGGACGTAGAGCGGATCGGTCGCGTTGAGGACCGCGCAAGGCACCTCGCGCCCCTCCGCAATGCCGTCGAGTGCGGTGGCGCGCAGGCTCGCCCAGTCGTGGTCAAAACCCTCGACCATTGCCGCCGGCGACTGCGGACGCTGCAGGATCACGGTTGCGTCCGGCTGGTGCCGGGCCTTGGCGATGGCGGCGTCGAGCAGCGGCTTGTAGGGCACGATGCGCGCCGGCTCGATGCCGCAGGACGCCGACAGGATCACTTTCGGCCGGGCATCGTCGATCCGCGTCGCAAGCTCGGCCGCGGCAAAGCCACCGAACACCACCGAGTGGACGGCGCCGATGCGGGCGCAGGCGAGCATGGCGACCACCGTCTCCGTCACCATCGGCATGTAGATGATCACCCGGTCGCCCTTGATGACGCCGAGATCCTCGAGGCTCGCCGCCAGCGCCTGCACTTCCAGCAGCAGCGCCGAATAGGAGAGAGTGCGCTGCGTGCCCGTCACCGGCGAATCGTGGATGATCGCCGCCTGGTCGCCGCGGCCCGCCAGGACGTGACGGTCGAGGGCGTTAAAGCAGGTGTTGCAGGTGGCATCGGGGAACCAGCGGCCGTAGACGCCGGCGTTGCCCTCGAAGGCTATCGTCGGCGGCTCGGCCCAGTCGATCGCCTTCGCCTGCTCCATCCAGAACGCCGCCGGATCCTGCTGCCATTCGGCATAGACGGCGCGGTAGTGGCTCTCCATGCGTTCCCTCCCGGATGGGGCAGCCCTGCGGCCGCAGATCACGCAGGTCTTCGCCCGCTGTCATCCCGGGCAGTCTAGGCCCGGGGCTGCCGGATGCAAATGGGACTTTCGCCGCCTCTGGTGACTAGGTGGCTCCGCAGATTGCAGGCCAAGGCCGATTGCAACCGGCTGCGGCCCGCGGTTGAGTGAAGCCGGCATCTGCCAGTTTAAGCGGGGGCGGCATGGCGCATGGCATGGCCCTCTATGTCTCCCTCTTACGCGCCATTTGCGGTCTCGTGCTGCTGGCGCCGACGCCCGCCCAGTCCGGCGCCTGGACGCTGCCGAAGGGCCGGGGTCAGGTGATCGTCAGCGGCCTCTACAGCGAGGCGATGGAATCGTTCGACGGAAAGGGCAGCGCGGGCACCATTCCAGTCTTCCGCAAGGCAGAGCTCAGCGTCTACGCCGAATATGGTCTTGCCGAGGGGCTGACCGCGATCGCGCGGACGGAGATGAAGACGGAGGCCGCCGGCGCGCCCATGGCGCTGGAGGATGCCCGTTTCGGCCTCTCGGGCCTCGGCGCGCGCCTGCGGCTTTTCGAGGAAGACGGCGCCGTTGTGTCGATCGAGGCGACTGGCCTTCTGCCGACGGGGCAGGCCGCCCGGCGGTGGGACGGCGATCCGGACGCCGAGATCGACCTGCGGCTGCTTGCCGGCCGCGGCTTCACACTCGGCGACTGGAGCGGCTTTGCCGATCTCCAGGGCGCCTATCGCCTGCGTCCCGGGGCCGAGGCGGACGAGATCCGCGGCGATCTGACCTTCGGCGTGCGCCCCCGCCCGCGGCTTCTCTGGATGGCGCAGAGCTTCAACACGTTCTCGGTCGGTCACGCCGCCGACCATCGCGAGCACAAGGCCGAGGTAAGCGTCGTCTACGACCTGACGCAGAGCCTCTCCGTGCAGCTCGGGGGCATCGCCACCGTATCCGGCGAGAACGCCTTGCGCGAGCGGGGCGTGGTCACGGCGCTCTGGGTGCGCTTCTGACGCTCTTCCCGTCGTCGGCGTGAGGCCTCGTTCCATCGGCCGAATGTATCGGTCGCCGAAAGGCTTGTGCGTTCCCTTGTCCACCCGAAACGGCGCGCCGACTTATCAACTCCAAATTCCGCTCTGGATAGGATGAACGGACGCGGAGAATGCGCTTCTCATGGTAACGGACGATCCTTGTATACAGCGATTTCTGCATCCGAGAACTCTGCCTTGCCGAAAGCAGTTGCTCGCGCATTGAGATGCAGCCTCTGCAGATGGCTCATGCGAACTTGATGCCTAGCGCACTCTCTGCGCCTGAATTTATCAAACAGCTGATCGGCGCGGTGAAGTTCTTTGGCGAGCACTTCGTTGGTTTGTTCGGAGCCGATATCCATCAAAAAAACCCTGCCTATTCACTAAAAGCTCTAAAAATCTAAAATACAGATGTGGATCTGTCTTCGACAGATTTGTCATTCAAGACGATAATAGTGTCATGCTAAATAAATACGCTAGTTACAGTTTCGTATAGAAGCCGTATAATCCGGCAGTTTATCGGTCCGGTTAAGGGTCGGGGTCATCTGTATAAGGTCGAAACATGTTTCAGGCTCCGTGAGGAGGCTGGATAGGCGGGGCCTGTAATGGCTGACGGACGACCAGATCAACCGCCTGCGTCCGTTCGTTTCCAGGAGCCGCGGCAAGTCCAGAGGCTTGGACGACAGCTCGGACGCACCAAAGGCCCCATGAACACCAAGCTTCATGCTGTCGCCGATGCGAACGCCTGCTGCCTGCGCTTCTCTAGGGCCACCGGGTCGGTCCGCGAGGACACCGGTGCGGCAGCTTTGATCGAAGCTCTGCCGACGGCACAGCGGCTGATGGGCGAGCGCTGCCATGATGCCAAGTCGTTCAGGGCGGCTTTGGAGGCGAAGGGCATCAAGCCTGCAGTCGGGTCGTAAAGCGCGGCTTGAGTCCAATAGGTGCGACAGCCGTCGGTACCGTCGCCGCAGCCGCATCGAGACCGTGTTCCGACGTTTGAAAGTTTCACGACGGCTGTCAGACCGTCTTCTTCTCAGCCAACCCGCTCTGCGTAACCGTCATCTTCTATGGGTGACCAATGCGTTCGGATCTCAGCCGGCGCGCTGACGCTCGTGCTCGAGCACGGCGAGGAACGCCTCGCCATAGCGCTCGAGCTTGGCCTGGCCGACGCCCGGCAACGCGATCATCGCGTCGAGGCTATCCGGCGGGGTCAGCGCCATCGCCTTCAGCGTCGTGTCCTGGAACACGACATAGGGCGGCACGCCTTGCGCCTTGGCAATTTTCGTCCGCTCGGCCCGCAGCGCGTGGAACAGCGCCTGTGCCTCCGCCGGCAGGTCGACCGCCGCGGGGCTGGTCGAGCGCCGGGACTCGGTCGCCTTGCGCGGCCGGTCCTTGCGCAAGGTGATCTGGCGCTCGCCGCGGAACACGTCGCGCGCGCCCTCGCCGAGCTTCAGGGCGCCGTGCGACTCGTGGTCGACGACCAGCAGGCCGCTGGCGGTGAGCTGTCGCAGCACCGACTGCCAGGTTTTTCCGTCGACATCCTTGCCGGCGCCGAACACCGCCTGGTTCTCATGGCCGAAGCGCAGCACCTTCTCGGTCGCCTTGCCGGTGAGCACGTCGACCACGTGCCCGGCGCCAAAACGCTGGCCGGTGCGGTAGACCGCCGCCATCGCCTTCACGGCCGCATCCGTGCCGTCGAAGGTCTCGACCGGCGAGCGGCAGGTGTCGCAATTGCCGCAAGCGTGGTCGTAGACCTCGCCGAAATAGGCGAGCAGCGCCTGGCGCCGGCAGCCGGTGGTCTCGCAGAGGCCGAGGAGGGCGGTGAGCTTGCCGCGCTCGACGCGCTTGACCTCCTCGGGCGCCTGCCCGTCGTCGATCATCCGCCGGCGCTGGACGACGTCGCCCATGCCGTAGCTCATCCAGGCATCGGCCGGCGCGCCATCACGGCCGGCGCGGCCGGTCTCCTGGTAGTAGGCCTCGATCGAGGAGGGGAGGTCGAGATGCGCGACGTAGCGCACGTCCGGCTTGTCGATCCCCATGCCGAAGGCGACGGTAGCGACGAGGCAGAGGTTCTCTTCCTTCAGGAAGGCATCTTGGTGCGCGCCGCGCTTCGAGGCGTCCATCCCGGCATGATAGGGCAGCGCGCGAATGCCTTGCGCCGACAGCCAGGACGCGGTGTCGTCGACCTTCGCCCGCGACAGGCAGTAGACGATGCCGCTGTCGCCCTCGTGCTCGGCCAGGAATTTAAGGAGCTGGGCTTTCGCATTGTCGCGCTCGACGATGGAATAGCTAATGTTCGGCCGGTCGAAGCTCGAGGAGAAGACCCGGGCGTCGCCGAGATCGAGCCGCTCGATGATGTCCGCGCGCGTCATCGGGTCGGCGGTGGCCGTCAGGGCGATGCGCGGCACGCCGGGAAAGAGTTCGCCGAGATGCGAGAGCTCGCGGTAGTCCGGCCGGAAGTCGTGCCCCCACTGGCTGACGCAGTGCGCCTCGTCGATGGCGATCAGCGCGACCTTCGCGTCCTGCAGCATGCGGCGGAAGCCGGAGGTGGAAGCGCGTTCGGGTGCGACGTAGAGAAGGTCGAGCGTCCCGTCGGCAACCTGGCGGCGGATGTCGGAGGCTTCTTCCGGCGAGATCGACGAGTTCAGCGCGGCCGCGGCGACGCCGGCCTGGCGCAGCGCTTCGACCTGGTCGCGCATCAAGGCGATCAGCGGCGAGACGATGATCGCGACGCCCGGCCGGCAAAGGGCGGGCACCTGGTAGCACATCGACTTGCCGGCACCGGTCGGGAACAGCACGACCGCATCGCCGCCCGACGTCACATGCCGCACCACGTCTTCCTGCTGCCCGCGAAACGCCGCATGGCCGAAAACGTCCTGCAGGACGTCGGAGGGATCCTTCAACTCGCCGTGCTCCTTGCCGTGGTCTTCCCGCCGAGATGGGGAGTACGGCGAGATACGGCAAACCCTTCGATCCCGTCAACGGAGCCGCTGTCGGCGTGTCGGCGGGCATCCTCTTCCGGTGGCATCCGTCACCCGCATGGCCGGGTTTCCAATCGCTCGACGATGCCCGGACACGCCGCTTCGCCGAGCGTCGTGCCTAGGCGCAATGCTTGACAGAGCGGACCCTGGCTGCAATGCGGCCCCGTCGCAGCCCGGCAGCAGGCGCCGCAAGCGCCTGTGGCTTAACGCCGCCATTGCTTCATCGCCGGGTGCTTCGCCGTCAGATGGCGGGCTCTTCCGCGAGATCGCGCGGTCTCTTCCATCGATATCCACAAGGAGCAGATGTGCAGAAGATAGTTCAGGTTGTCGTCGTCATTCTCGTCGCCGCGGTCGTGATGCTGGGCGGTCGCTGGTATATGTACGTGGCGCTCAGCGACACACCGTATGACGAGGTCGGCATCGCGCTGAACGGATACGCGCCGGCGCCGCTGCGGACCTGGGGGTGCCGGAAGATGCAGTCGCGGTTCGAAGGCCAGCTGCCGCCCTATGGCTGCACTTCGCCGGACGGAAGCAGCTGGCTGTAGATGATGATCGGCGCGGCACGCGTTCGTGCCACGCCGACAGCACAGCTTCAGGGCCGGGGCGTTGCCGGTGCGGCGATGGTTTCGGCGCCGGCCTCGTAATCGTCGGCACCGATCACGTCGGCCAGTTCCTCGCTGCTGATCCTGCCGGACGTCTCCAAGGAAGTGTCGGGCTGTCCAGCGGACGGCGCAAGGGAAGCCTGGCTCTGCCATCCCGCAAGCCAGTCGCGATGCGCCGGCGATCCCAGAGCGTGCGGGCAAGCTTCCTGCGGCTCCCCGTTCCGCGCGGCGGTGGCGCCTTCCTCGGTCGCAATGGTCGTCATGTCCCAATCCTTCTCTTTCCGGCGCCCGGCCCGTCGATATCTCGGCAGAACGGATAGCGTCCCAACCGGTGGCGGGGCGCAGGCGCACTCAGACGCTAGTCGGTGACCGCCCGATGCGCCATCCCGTCCCGGCCAGCGGGAACGGGATGGCTTTGCGACGATCAGGATTTCGGCTGCGTCTCAACGAAGCTCGGCAGAGCCTCGATGCGCTGCCACCAGTCGGCGATACCTTCCGACGCAAAGAGCGCGTCCTTGTCCGGCGTCATCGTGACGTAGGCGATGACCGGCGCGAGATAGAGATCAGCGAGGCTGAGCTCGCCGGCGATGAAGGGTGAGGATCCGCGGATCTTCATGAGATAGTCGATCAGTTTCCGCCCCGTCTCGATTCCGGACTTGCGCATATCCTCGTTCTTGCCGCCAACGAAGTCGGGGAAGAGGTGATAGGCGGCGACGCCGCCGACGAGGGCATTGTAGCCGTAGGAATCGATCAGGCCGATCGTCATGTCCATCCGGGCCCGGTCGCGGGCATTGTCGGGGGTCAGCGATTTTCCCGGCAGCACGTCGTCGAGATAGCGGGTGATCGCCGACGTCTCGATCAGGCGGAGGTCGCCGTGATCGAGCACCGGCACCTTGCCGAAAGGATGGCGCGCCAGATGCTCGGGCTTTTGTGGCTCTCCGGCGAGGACGTCGACGGGAACCTGCTCGTAGGCGGTGACGCCCTTCTCCGCGAGCAGCATCTTGACGGTGCGCACATAGGTGGAGCCGTCGAAGCCCCAGAGCGTGATGTCGGCCATTGTTTCTCTCCCTTGGCATGATGGTCGACACGGGTTTATAGGCGGGCGCATTCGCCCGGCATCCCGCACACGCCGATGTGAGCAGTCCTGCGGCGGGACTTTCGATCAGACCAAGGCGCACTAGGTTCGTTGCACTAGCACTGATTTCCCCTATGGCCTCTGACGCCGGAATGTTGTAGGGAACCCCCAAAGCGCGGTGGACCGGCTCGTCATGAGCCGACGCCTCCAATGGCTTCGGGCAAAGAACAGGCGGGCGGCAACGTCCGGTCATGCTCCGAGACTGAAGCCATGTCATGATGGCATTCGCTACCCTGACAGCAAGTTTTGTGCGAAATAGCGTCCGACGCTGCCGATGCGGCGGGACCTGTCTACGTTAGGATTTTTTTTTGAGAGTCGAAGTTCGCGACAACAACATCGATCAGGCCCTCCGCGTCCTGAAGAAGAAAATGCAGCGCGAAGGCGTGTTCCGCGAGATGAAGGCACGCTCGTTCTTCGAGAAGCCTTCGGAGAAGCGCGTTCGCGAGAAGGCAGCGGCCGTCAGCCGCGCCCGAAAGAACGCCCGCAAGCAGCTGCAGCGCGAAGGCCTGCTGCCGAGCCCGAAGAAGAAGGTGTTCGAGCGCGGCGCTCCCGCCCCTCGCACCTGATCCTGCCGCGCCTTTCGGGGCGCGTGGGCACTTGATCCATCTCAACAGCGGACACACCGAAGATCGGCTGCGATCCTCGGTGTGTCCGCTGTTGTCGTTTTCAGATTGCCCTGCCGACCGGCAGGGGTTTGTTACCACGGGCGCAAGCGCCCGGTTCTAAAAGGAATATCCCATGGCCCAGACCGGCACCGTCAAGTTCTTCAACATGAGCAAGGGTTTTGGCTTCATCACCCCGGACAACGGCGGCGCCGACCTGTTCGTGCACATCTCGGCTGTCGAGCAGTCCGGCATGTCCTCGCTCTCCGACAACCAGAAGGTTTCCTTCGACGCCGAGCCGGACACCCGCGGCAAGGGCCCGAAGGCCGTCAACCTCCAGGCGCTCTGAGACCTTCAGGTCCCCGCGCAGAATACGACCCGCTGGCAGAAATGCCGGCGGGTTTTTTGTTGCTGTGACCATCAAGAAAGCCGCCGACGACCTGCGGCGGTATCGTCTGCCGCGCAGGGCGTCGCAGCAGGTTCACAAAACGGCATCCGCCATGCAACTCCAAAGCGTTAACGCCCGTTAATCTGCGACCGCGCACCCGGCTCCTTGCAGGAACATCAGATGATCATCTCCTCGTCCCGCCGTCCCGCTACCTCCGTCACTGCGGCGCCGATCTGGCAGATCGCCGCAACCGCCGCGGCCATGATGATGGTGGGAGCAATGGTTTTCATCTGAGTGAGGGGTGACCGGAAAGATGGTGCTGCCGGAACAAGACCAGCAGGAGCCGGTGGCCGCAGATCCCGACCTTGAGTTCTCGCCCCTCGGCGGCCTCGTCACGCGTGACGAGCGGACGGTTCAGGTACTGATCTTCAGGACTGTCGGCAGCGACCGCGGCTGGGCCATGGAGGTCGTCGACGTCAATGAAACGACGACAAGCTGGGATACGCTCTTCGCAACGGAGCGTGAGGCCTACGAAGAATTCAACCTCGTTCTCGAGGAAAAAGGAATTGCGGTCTTTCTCGGCCCGGATGAACTGGCCAACTGAGGATTTGCCTCTGATCCGTCTGCAAGAAAAACGGGTTCGCGGCTCATAACAGGCGTTGATGCCGGCAGGCGTTTCAAAACCTGCCGGCGATTGCCTTACTCTTCAACGTAGCTGTCGTCTTCCTCGTCGTCGTCAGACTTGAAACCCTCGCGCCAGAGATCGAATTCATCCGTTCCCTTCTCGTAGGGATTGGCGGAGATGCGCTCGCCGTCGGAAGCGGCGATCTTGCCCTCTTCGAAGGGACCTGCGTCAGCGTTCGACATGAAATGATCCTGTAGTTGGAGCCTTGATGCTCGCAGGAATCACCGAACCGGCCTGCGGTTCCCTCGCGAGCGCAACGCGGCGCGATCGTTTTCGAAAAAGTCGTTGGCTGTGCCATGGTTGACGGCCCTGGGCGGTCTCGGAACTGTGGCCTCGGGCCGGCGGACGGCTCCTGCTGGCCTGCCAAAGGCGATGCAGAAATGACGCACCATCAGAGGCTTAACGGGAAGGTCTCCTTCCTATTAAGCTTCTGTTAACCACACCGGCGGCATCGTGTCCTTGTCCAGCAAGGAGGCCAAGATGAGCAACCGATACGCACCGAACGAAGCGGTCTGTCCCATCCCATACGAACTCTTGGCCTTGCTGCTGCGATCGAACGCCGAGCGGGTGAGGGAGGTCGTTTTGCAGTTGTCGCCGACCCATCGGGCAAGTCTTGCGGTTTTCGCTTTCGGCCGGTCGCATATGCGCTCGCTCGGACTCACCGTGGCGTCGGCTTGCGACGAACACTCCTTGGCCGAGGTGGCGGGCGTCGCCGGCGAGGTCCTGTTCGAACAGTCGCGCGGCGCGCAGACCCCCGAACTCGACACCGCCAGCCGTCATCGCCGTCCGATCTCGCTCGCCCGCGTCGCCTGATACCTGTCACCGGCCTTCCGGCGCCGCTCCGGCGAGCTTCGCCATTGTCAGGGGATCGCGCTCCCCATCAAAATACTGGTCGAGCGCTTCCTGGA
Source organism: Mesocryomonas lacus (assembly GCF_055730105.2). Lineage (NCBI taxonomy): Bacteria > Pseudomonadati > Pseudomonadota > Alphaproteobacteria > Hyphomicrobiales > Aurantimonadaceae > Mesocryomonas > Mesocryomonas lacus. The sequence goes on along the minus strand of NZ_JBUZWF020000001.1, from coordinate 532,853 downwards.
AGATCGTCTCCTCCGGCAGGGCCTCGGCGAACAGCGTCATCGACGAGCGAAACTTCATGTCGTCGGGCGAGCCGAAGATCGCGTGCGCGCTTCGCCCTTCCACCGCGCAGACGAGGCGCACCGCCTCCCGCAGCCGGGCGCCGAGCACGCCGTTGCCGAGATAGGCCCGCGCCTCCGCCAGCGAGCCGAGCGCAAAGCGCCGGGCCATGTCGCTTTGGCCGAGGCCGGCGATCTGCGGAAACACCAACCACATCCAGTGGCTTGTCTTGCGCCCTTGCCGCAGTTCCGCAAACACCGCATCGATGACCGGATCCTGCGCCGCGACGAAGCGGCTCAACTCATAGGCGGGCATGGCTTTTCTCCGTTGATCAGGAAGCGGGGGCGCCGGCGCGAAGCTTCACGGGGGCGACGGTGCCTGAAGCGAACGCCGTATTGAGCGTTCGAGTGCCGTCGCGTGCCGGACACCGGTTGCGCCGATAGGTATCTGGCGCGGATCGACGGAAAAGGCATCCAAACGGCGGCGGCCACGTTGTGCGGGCAGGACGAGCCGAACGCACGGTTCGGTTCGCTTGACCTTGCCGGTCCCTCGGGGATCGGCCGATAGCCTGGAGAAGCCGCATGAAGATCCCCAAGGGAGCCACCGTCGCCGTCCTCGACGGCCAGAAGCTCAGCCTGTTTCACAACACCGGCGACGAGGCGAACCCTTCGCTGAAGGCGTCTGCCACCCCGACGATCAACACCGACAACAAGAGCGGCGGCGTCGGCCATCCCAGCAGCTCGGCCAACCCCTCCGACAGCCAGCAGGACGAGGACGGCTTCACCGCCGGCATCGCCGACTACCTGAACAAGCAGGCGATCGAGGGCAAGATGAAGGACCTCGTCGTGATCGCGGCCCCGCGCGCGCTCGGCGAGCTGCGCAAGCACTACCACGCCAAGCTCAAGGACATCCTGGCCGGCGAGCTCTCCAAGGACCTGACGGGCCAGAGCAGCGACGCCATCGAGAAGGCCATCGCCGCCGCCTGATCCCGGCAGCCGCGACATGATGAAAAAGGACCGCGCCCGGCGCGGTCCTTTTTTATGGGACCGTCATGGACGGCTCACCCCTGGCGGCGGGCGTGTTCGCTGTCAGGCGCCAGGAAGTGTGCCGCACTGCTGACGTCGATGGCGGCGACCGTCCGCTCCACCGTTTCCTCGACCACCGACAGATGCCGCAGCATCGCGTGCGCGGCGGCCTCGGGATGGCCGTCGATAATGGCCGCGACGACGAGGCCATGTTCCCGCTGCGAGCTCTCGATCCGGTGCAGCGCCTCGAACTGCAGGCGCCGAAACGGCTGGAGGCGCCGCTGCACCGACTGCACCAGGCCTTCCAGAAAAGCATTGTGCGCGCCGGCATAGAGGCTCTGGTGGAAGCGGTCATTGTGCAGGCGGTAGGGCTCGATGGCGCCGGCCTCGACCAGCGCGGCGCCCTCCGCATGCAGCACGGCCAGCGCGTCGCGCTCAGCGCTGGTCATGGCTTCGGCCGACATGCGGGCGCAGAGGGCCTCGAGCTCGCCCATCACGCGGAACATGTCGTGCAGCTCCGCCTCGGAAATCTCGGTCACCACCGTCCCGCGGTGCGGACGCGAGCAGGCGAGCCCGATGGTTTCGAGCTGGCGGAGGGCCTCGCGGATCGGCGTGCGCGACACCGCGAACTCCTCGGCGAGCGAGGTCTCGTCCAGTGCCTCGCCGGGCCGGAGAATGCCGTGCACGATCCGGTCCGACAGAACCTCGCGGATCATCTCGGCCTGGGTGCGTTTTGGCGCGAGGGGCTTCGAACGTCTGGCCATGGACTGCGTCAGGCCGGATTCGCCTTCGACGCGACATAGGCCCGCCAGCCGCCGAACCCCGTCACCTCCAGCGCCCCCTCGACCGCGGCCGGCTCGCAGATGAAGCCGGACACCAGCGTGCCGTCCTCGAGCGTCAGCTTTCCGATGCCGAGCGGCTGCGGAATGCCGGCGACGAAGCGCCCGAAGCCGGCGGCGTCGAGCGACCAGACCTCGACCGCCAGGCCCGGGCCGTCGAACCCCGGCGCGCGGATGAGGCCGGGCTTCGGCGGGACGGTGCCGGCGAGGGCGTAGAGGCGGTAATCGCTGGCCGTCTTCGTCTCCCGCACGAGGCGGCCGCCGAGCGCCGTCAGCTCGCGGTTCAGCGGCATGCCGGTGAGATGCGCCCCGACCACCACGACGAAGAGACGGTCCTCCGGTAACGCGGGCACGGTCGGTGGAACGAGTTCGCGGTCGAGACCGGCGCCGGTGCCGGCCGACGCATGGAGAAGCGCGGCGAAAGGGACGAGCGCCGCGTCGGTATCCTTAGGCGCGACCAACTGCACGCCGAAGGGCAGTCCGGCCGGCGTGAACCCGGCGGGCACGGCGATCGCCGCGCAGCCGAAGAAGTTGGCGAAATTGGTGAAGCGGCCGAAACGCGCGTTCATCGCCACCGGATCGGCGCGCATGGCCTCGACGCTCTGGATGTCGGGCGAGGTCGGCAGCAGCAAGGCATCGACCGCGTCCCAGCTCGCCTCGGCCTGCCGCCGGAAGGCTCCGAGCCGGTACTGTCCGTCGAACGCATCAACCGCCGTCATGCCGCGCGCACGCTCGATGATGCCGCGCACCGTCGGATCGAAGGAATCGGGGTGGGTGCCGAGGAAGGCGGAGACGGCGTGCAGCCGCTCGGCGACCCAAGGCCCCTCGTAGAGGAGCGCCGCCGCCTCGCGGAACGGCCGGTAGTCGAACTCGACGATTTCCGCTCCGGCTGCCCGGGCGCGCTCGATCGCCGCGTCGTAGAGCGTGCGATAGGCCGCATTGCCGAAGAACTCGCGCTCGGCCTCCGTCGGCACGCCGAGCCGGAGCTTTCCTGGAAGGGGCACGGCGCCGAAGCGGCGGGCGTAGACGTCTTCGGCATCAAACCCTTCCGCCACCCGCCGCGCCGCGTCGGCATCGGCGACCCCGGCGGCGAAGATGGTGACGACGTCGATCGACCGGCAGGCCGGCACCACGCCGGTGGTGGGTATCCGGCCGGGCGAGGGTTTCAGGCCGACGATGTTGTTGAAGGCGGCGGGGACGCGGCCCGACCCGGCGGTGTCGGTCCCGAGTGAAAAGGCGGCGAGCCCCGCGGCCACGGCGACGGCCGAGCCCGAGGACGAGCCGCCGGAGACATAGGCCTCGTCGAAGACGCAGCGCGGCGCCCCATAGGGCGAGCGCGTGCCGTTGAGGCCGGTCGCGAACTGGTCGAGATTGGCCTTGCCGACGAGAAGGGCGCCGGCCGCCTCCAGCCGGGCCACCACGGTGGCGTCGGCGTCGGGGGTATAGGCGAAGTCCGGGCAGCCGGCGGTCGTCGGCAGGCCGGCGACGTCGATATTGTCTTTCACGACAAAGGGCATGCCCCAGAGCGGCAGCGAATTCGGCGCCGGCGCCCGGGCCACCAGCGCACCCGCCGCCGCCCGCAGCGCGTCCGGCGACACGCGCGTGATGAAGACGGCGGGGTCGGCGCCATCGAGGCGCGGCAGCAGCGCCTCCACCAGCGCCAGAGGCGTCAGGCCATCGGCATAGGCCTGACGCAGCCGGGCAAAATCGAGGATGGGGGGAAGCTGGGTCATATCCGGACTTTCGGCATTGCAAGGCATGGGCTCAAGGCACGGGCTTCAGGGGTCGGCTAAGGGGTGGGCCCAAGGGTTGGGCATGGTCGTTGACGGTGGGAAAGAGCGAGTTCAGTCCGCATCCAGCAAGCGCACCGGCGCAGCCCAGGAGATCAGCACGGTGCAACCTTCCTCCGACCAGACGCGGTGCCGGCTGCCGGTCCGGTTCAGGACGACGTCGCCGGTGCGGTAGGTGCCGTGCTCGTCGCTCTGGCTGCCCGACAGGACGCAGATCGTCTCGAGCCCGGTATGCTCGTGGCGGGGCACCGAGGCGCCGGGCCGGTAGCGCAGCAGCGCGAGGGCCGGTCCGGTGCCCGCCTCTGCCCGCTGGAGGTGGCAGATCTCGACGCCCTCGCGGAAAGGCTCGTAGGCGGCCTTGGCGAACCCGCTGGTCAGGAGGGCGGGAAACAGCAAGGGGACGCTCATGGCAAGGCCTCCAAAAGGGCGTCGACGGTCCCCGTCCAGCCGACGATCCCGCCCTGGGCGCGGATCATCTCCAGCGTCGCTTGCTTGAAGGCGGGAAAATAGCTGGCCGTGGCGTCCTCGGCGAGGATGCAGTCATAGCCGCGGTCGTTGGCCTCGCGCATCGTCGTCTGCACGCAGACCTCGGTGGTCACGCCCGCGAGGACGAGCTGGGTGAGGCCGCAGCGCTCGAGCTCGGCGGTGAGATCCGTGGCGTAGAAGGCGCCCTTGCCGGGCTTGTCGATAACGGTCTCACCGGGCAGCGGTGCGAGAGCCGGAACGATCTCGGCGCCCGGCTCGCCGGCGATCAGGATCCGCCCCATCGGGCCGGGATCGCCGATGCGCTGCCCCGGCGTGCCGCGGGCGCGCTTGGCCGGCGGGCAGTCGGAAAGGTCCGGCCGGTGGCATTCGCGGGTGTGGAGGATCGGCAGGCCCGCCGCGCGAAAGCCGGCGATGAGCCGCGCCACGGCCGGCACGATGGCGTTGACCGGTCCGACGTCGTTGCCAAGGCTTTCGCCGAAGCCGCCAGGCTCGAGGAAGTCTCGCTGCATGTCGATGACGATGAGCCCGATGCGGGCGGCATCGAGCGGGAAGGGCGAGGGCAGAGCGGAAGCGACCAGCATCACGCGTGCCCCGCCATGGCGCGGCCGATCACATAGGGATCGGCGCCGGCGCCGCCCGGGGTCTCGAACACGATGCGGCCCTCGAACATCACCAGGATCCGGTCGGACAAGGCGACGACTTCGTCGAGATCCTCGGAGACGAGGAGAACCGCGGTGCCGCGGTTGCGGGCGGCGAGGATTTCAGCGCGGATGTCGGCGACGGCGCCGAAATCGAGGCCGAAGCAGGGATTGGCGACGACCAGCAGGTCGGTCTCGCCGTCGAGTTCGCGGGCGAGTACCGCGCGCTGCACGTTGCCACCGGACAGCGTCGCGATCGGCGAGGAGGGCGACTGCGTCTTGACCGAATAGGCCGCGATCAGCCGCTCGGCGGCCGCGCGCATCGCGCCGCGGTCGAGCAGCCGGCGGCGGCGGCCGGAGGGCGCGCGGTCGAAGGCGCGGAAGGCGAGGTTGTCCGAGACGCTCATGGTGCCGACGCAGGCATTGCGCAGCGGCTCTTCGGGCAAGCAGCGCACCTTCATCGCCTGCGCCTCCCGGCGGCTGGCGCCGTAGGGCTTGCCTCGCACGCTGAGCGCGCCTGAGGTGACGGGCGTCTGCCCGGAGAGCACCTCGACCAGCGTCGTCTGCCCGTTGCCGGAGATGCCGGCGATGCCGACGATCTCGCCGGCCGCGACCTGCAGGTGCTCGATGCGGATCGCGCCGCGCTGATCGGGAAGCCCCGCCTCCAGCGCCGCAGCTTCCAGCACCGCGGAGGATGCCGGCATGTGCGCGCGCTCGGGAAAATCGGTGAGGTCGCGCTCGCCGATCATCAGCCGCGCCATCGCGTCGATCCCGAGATCGGCCACCCAGCCCTTGCCGACCTCGCGGCCGCGGCGCAGCACCGTCACCCGGTCGCAGAAGCCGGTCACCTCGGCGAACTTGTGGGTGATGAGAAGCACCGCCATGCCGCTGGACCGGGCGAGATCGCGCAGGAAGGACAGCACTTCCTGCGCCTCGCCCGGCGTCAGCACCGAGGTCGGCTCGTCCAGCACCAGGACGCGCGAGCCGAGGTAGAGCTGCTTCAGGATCTCGGTCTTCTGCCGCTCGCCGGCCGACAGGCGGTCGACAGGAGTGTCCATCGGCACCTTCAGCGGCATCGTCGCCATGAAGCTCTCGAGCCGGCGCCGCTCGGCCGGCCAGTCGATCAGCGTCGGCACGTCGGCGCCGGCCATCACGAGGTTCTCGAGGACGGTCATAGAGGGGACCAGCGTGAAGTGCTGGTAGACCATGCCGATCCCGAGCCGCCGCGCGTCGCGCGGCGAGGCGATCGTCTGCTCCCGCCCGTCCAGCACCACGGCGCCGGCCTCCGGGCGGTAGTAGCCGAGGATGGATTTGACGAGGGTCGACTTTCCCGCCCCGTTCTCGCCGAGCAGCGCGTGGAACTCGCCAGGCATCAGCGCGATCGACACGTCGTCGAGCGCGGTGAAGGCGCCGAAACGCTTGGTGAGGCCGATCGCCTCCAGCAGCGGGCGCTCGGACGCCGGCGTGGCAGAAACGGCCACGGTCTCGGCTGGGCGGGAGAGGGCGCTCACGTGGCTGGTCCCGCCCGCGTCTCGGCGAGGCCGTCGATCAGCGCGGCGCTGGTTGCCACGGCGCCGAAGACCCCGCCCTGCATCGTCACCATCTTGATCGCCGCGTCGTGGTTGCCCCTGTCGGTCGCCCCGCAGCAATTCTCGAGGATCACGCATTCGAAGCCCCGGTCGTTCGCCTCGCGCATGGTGGTGTGGACGCAGACGTCGGTGGTGATGCCGGTGAGGATGAGGTTGCGGATGCCGCGGGAATGCAGGATCAGCTCGAGGTCGGTCGCGCAGAACGAGCCCTTGCCCGGCTTGTCGATCACCACCTCGCCCGGCAGCGGCGCGAGCTCGGAAATGATCTCCCAGCCTGGCTCGCCGCGCACCAGGATGCGCCCGCAAGGCCCGCTGTCGCCGATCCCCGCGCCGATCTGCTGGCTCCGCCAGCGCTTGTTGGCGGGAAGGTCCGCAAGGTCCGGCCGGTGACCCTCGCGGGTGTGGATGATCGGGTAGCCGCCCGCGCGCATCGCGGCGAGCACCGCCCGGATCGGCTCGATCGGCGCGCGGGTGAGCGACAGGTCGTAGCCCATGGCGTCGACATAGCCGCCGACCCCGCAGAAGTCGGTCTGCATGTCGATGATGACGAGTGCCGTGTTGTCCGGCCGCAGGCTGCCGTCGAACGGCCAGCGATAGGGCGTGGAGGCAATGGTCCGGTGCGCAGTCACGGTGTCCACGGTCTCGTCTCCCCTCACTCGGCCGCGAGCTTCAGCGGTCCGCCATAGAGGCGGGTCGGCGCGGGGAAGCCGCAGGGCGTGCCGTCGGTCACCTTCACCGCGTCCTCGTAGGGCAGGCGGTAGGTGCCGGCGACGAGGTCCTCCATGTAGGTGTAGGGGCAATCGCCGGCGCCGCCCTTCACCGCGACATAGCCGCGATGGGCGAACTGGTAGGGGTTGTTCTCGACGCCCCAGCCGAGGCGGGCCTCGCGCACGAGATCGGGCCGGACCTCCGCGGTGATGATCTCGTCGACCCGGCCGGAGGTGCCGTGCGCGATGACCGTGCCGTCGAAGTTGACGATCATGCCCTCGCCCATGGAATCGAACGAGCCGTCCGAGCCGCACATGCAGACATTGGCGGTGATCATCAGGTTGGAGAAGGCGTTGGCCTGGTTGGTGAAGCGCCAGGACTGGCGGATCGGCGCGGTGTAGCCGGCCGTGCGCAGCATGATCTCGGCGCCCTTGTAGGCGCATTCATGCGCCATTTCCGGGAACATGCCGTCATGGCAGATGATCAGCGCGAGCTTGGCGCCTTTCGGGCCGTCGATCACGGGAATGCCGAGATTACCGGGCTCCCACGGCTCGACCGGGACCCAAGGGTGAAGCTTGCGGTAGTTGAGGCGGATCTCGCCGGTGTCGTCGATGATGAGGCCGGTATTGTAGGGCATGCCGCCTGGGTTCAGCTCCATGATCGAGAAGCAGCCCCAGATCGCGTTGTCGCGGCAGGCTTTGGAAAAGGCCGCGACCTCCGGTCCGTCGATCCGGCACATGATCTCCGGATTGGTGTCCATGGAGAGGCCGTGCAGGGCGTATTCCGGGAAGACGACGAGGTCCATCGTGCCGAGATTGCGCCGGGCTTTGGCGACCATCTCGACGATCCTTTCCGTCTGCCGGGCGAGATCCGCGGGGGTGACCACGGTGGGAAGCTGCAGCTGCACGCAGCCGATGACGACGCCGTGTTCCGACTTGTTCAGTCCGCCGAGACCGTTCATGCGGGTTGCTCCTATTTCGTGATGGACAGCTCGCGCGGGGCACCGTCGAGGGCGCGCCGCGGCGAGGAGGTGAGGATGAGGATGATAAGGGTCAGGACGTAAGGGGCGGCGTAGAAGAGGTAGTAGCCGCCGGTGACGCCGACCGACTGGAGGGCGGGCCCGAGCGCCCCGGCGCCGCCGAAGAGGAGGGCCGCCGCAAAGCAAGCGACCGGGTTCCACCGCGCGAAGATGACGAGCGCGACGGCGATGAGGCCCTGGCCCTGCGAGATCCCCTCGTTCCAGGAGCCGGGATAGTAGAGCGAGAGATAGGCTCCGGCGACGCCGGCCATGAAGCCGCCGAAGGCGGTGGCAAGAATCCGCACCGGCAGGATCGCGTAGCCCATGGCGCGGGCGGCATCGGCGCTGTCGCCAACCATGCGCAGCACGAGGCCGATGCGGGTACGGCGGAAGACGAAGCCGAGGCCGAAAGCGATGGCGATGCCGATCGGGAACAGCGGGCTGATCTGCAGCGCCGCTTTCACCGCCGGCTGGCTGGTCCAGAAGCCGAGGTCGATCGAGGGCAGCATGGGCGCCGCAGGCTGAATCAGCGGCTTGCCGAAGAAGAAGGCGAGCCCCATGCCGAACAGCATCAAGGCGATGCCGACGGCGATGTCGTTGACGTTGCGCAGCGAGCAGAGCGCGCCGTGCAGCAGGCCGAACAGCACCCCGCAGAGGCCGGCGGCGAGGACCCCGAGCCAGGGCGAGCCGGTATAGAGCGAGCCGCCATAGCCGGCCATCGCGCCGAAGACGAGCGTGCCCTCGAGCCCGAGATTGATGCGCCCGCTCTTCTCCGTGACGCATTCGCCGAGGCTGACGAAGAGGAACGGGACGGAGACTCGGATGGCGCCGCCGAGAATGGCGACGGCGACGCTCCAGAGGCCGAGATCATCGCTCATGCCGAAGCTCCCGCAGGCTGGCCGCGACGGCGCACAAGGCGGCCCGCAAAGGTCTCGGAGACGAGGATCGACAGGAAGAGCAGGCCCTGCAGCACCAGCATGGTCGCGTCCGGCAAGCCCATCCGCCGCTGCACCAGGCCGCCGGAAGCCTCGATGCCGCCGATCAGGATCGCCATCGGGATGATCGCGAGCGGGTTCTGCCGGGCGAGAAAGGCGACGAGGATGCCGGTATAGCCGTAGCCGGCGATCAGCGAGGCATTGGCCGAGCCCTGCACGGCGGCGACGTCGATCATGCCCGCGAGCCCCGCTGCCGCGCCCCCCGCCACGGCGAAGGCGACGACGAGCCGGCCGACCGGCAAGCCCTGCACGGCTGCCGCGCGCGCATTGCCGCCGGCGATGCGGGCGGCGAAGCCGAAGGTCGTGCGCTGGATGACGAAGGCGGCGGCAAGGCAAGCGACGACGCCGACCGCAAACCCCCAGTGGACGTCGATCCCCGGTATCGTCCCGAGCTTCAGCTCGGGCCCGAGCGGCGCCGTCGAGGGCTTGTTCAGCGAGGCGGGGTCGCGCAGCGGCCCTTCCACCAGATGGTTGAAGACGGCGATGGCGATATAGGCGAGGAGCAGCGAGGAGATGGTCTCGTTGACGCCGCGGCGGTGGCGCAGCCAGCCGGCAAGGCCGATCCAGACCCCGCCGGCCGCCATGCCGCAGACTGCCATCGCCGGCAGCGCGAGCGCGGCGGGGATGCCGGCCATCAGCGTGCCGCTCGCCGCCGCGGCGAGCCCGCCCAGAACGAAGGCCCCTTCGCCGCCGATGACGACGAGGCCGAGCTGCGCCGGCAGAGCGACGCAGAGCGCGGTGAGGAGAAGCGGTGCCGCCCGCTGCAGCGTGTTCGCCACCGAGAAGGCGGTGCCGAAGCCGCCGCGCCAGACCAGCTGGAAGAACTCGGGCGGCGACTTGCCGAGCGCCGCGATGAAGACCGCGAAGACCGCAAAGCCCACGAGGATGGCGAGAACCGGCAAGGCCACGGCCTCGATCCGCCGGGCCGCGACCTCGGACAGCGCGGGGCCGCCGAGCCGGGCGACCGGGGAGGAGAGGGGTAGGGTCATCTTGCCGGTCCCGCTCTTGTTCAGTTCGTCGAGCCGATGACGCCCTCGACGAGGTAGTCCATGCTCTCCAGCTCGATCGCGGTCTCGGGATAGCGGGCGCCGGCAGCGACGACCTCCTTGCCCTTGTTGTCCTTCAGCGGGCCCTGGATGACGGCATAGCCGCCCTTCATCATCTCGGCCCGCACCGCGTCGGCCTGTTTGCGGGCGGGCTCGCCGACCATCGCGCCGTAGGGGCTCGACTTGACGAAGCCTTCCGCCAGACCGCCGCGCAGGAAGTTCGGCAGCGCCTCGCCCGCCTGCGCCTTCTCGACGAAGGAGCGGTAGACGTTCTCCCAGTTCCACTCGGCGCCGGTCAGGTAGTGATCGGGCGCGAGCGCGGCTTGGCTGGTGTGGTAGCCGCAGACGAAGGCGCCGCGGCCGGCGGCCGTCTGCGTCAGCACTTTCGGGCCGTCGACATGGCTGGTGATGACGTCGATGCCCTGGTCGACGAGCGCGTTGACGGCTTCCGCCTCCTTCACCGGCATCGACCAGTCGCCGGTGAAGATCACCTGCGTGGTGATCGAGGGATCGACCGAGCGGGCGCCGAGGGTGAAGGAGTTGATGTTGAGCAGCACCTGCGGGATCGGCTTGGCCGCGATGAAGCCGAGCTTCTTCGACTTCGTCTGGTGGGCGGCGATGATGCCGGAGAGATACTGCGCCATGCCGATATAGCCGAAATAGGACCCGGCATTCTTCGGGTCCTTGTCGCTCCAGAGGCCGCCGCAATGGCGGAACTGCACCTCGGGATTGGCGGCGGCGACGTCGAGCACGAAGGGCTTGTAGTAGCCGAACGAGGTTGGGAAGATCAGCTTGGCGTCGTCGAGCTCGACCATCGACTGCATCGAGCGCACCACCGCCTCGCTCTCCGGCACGTTCTCCTCCTCCAGCACCGTGACGCCGGCCATCGCCTTCACCGCGGCGGCGCCCTGCGCATGCGCCTGGTTGTAGCCGAAATCGTCCTTCGGCCCGACATAGAGGAAGCCGATCGTCATGTCCGCGGCACGGGCCGGGCCCGCCCGCATGATGAGCGGGCTGGCAGCGAGAGCGGCGGCGCCGGTGAGGAAGCGGCGGCGGTGAAGCGGGAGGAGGGCCATGGCAAAAATCCAATCTCGGGGTCCGATACGGGGATTGCATGCAATGACCGTGCCAACGCCGCATCCGGCTGTATTGGCTGGCTAATTAATGGTTCGAGAGGAAGGCGCCGATCTCTTTTTGCTTGTTTTGTGGGCAGACAAGGGCGCGATCGCTGGCCGCTTGTGCAGTGCGGCAAGCTGTGTGGGGCCTGGCTTAGGATGGCAGGTCTTTCTTCCCGGCGACGATCGCGGGGATGCAGGCGCCGCGGGTGGGAACTGCTGCGGGCTTGTGTATGCTCCAGCGATTCGGGTGGCCGACGGCACCCCTTCTCGCCGCGCACCGGCCGGCGGCCCGCTCCCCTCGCACCAGGAAGCCGATGTGCCTTTGACCCACCTTCTTCCGACGCCTGCACGCCACGGATCCGCTCCCGCCGAAGGCCGCCTTCTGCCGTCCGCGGGCGCTGTCGCTTGATCCCGGACCGGCGGATCATCGACTGTGCCGGGGTGATCGGCGCGCCGGCGCTCTCCCCCACCGTGCCGGCGCGGCTGGAGATTGCCGAAGGGGTGATCGTGGACGTAGTCGCCTCCGCCTTTCCGGCTGAAGGGGGAAAGCCGCCGCGCCGCGTCGCGATTCCGGTGCTGGCCAACGCCCATGATCATGCGCGGCCGGTGCGCGCCAGCTCGTTCGGGGCGGGCGGCAAGCCGCTCGAGCTCTGGCTCAGCCATCTCGCGCTGCTGCCGCATGTCGATCCCTATCTGTCGGCTTGCGCCTCGATCGGCCGCAGCGTCCTCGGCGGCGCCGGCGCGGTGATGGTGCACCACACGCGGTTCCAGAGCGTCGGCCGGCTTCCGCAGGAGGCGGCCGAGACCGCGCGGGCGGCCCGCGACATCGGCGTGCGCATCGGCTTTGCCCCGGCGCTCCGCGACATCAACCCGCTGGTCTACGGCCCGGCCGATCCGGTTCTGGCGGCGCTGCCGCCGCCGGCGCGCGCCGCTATCGCCCGGCGCATCGCCGCGCCGCCGCCGACCGTCGCCGAGCATCTGCGGCTGGTTGATGACACGGCCGCGGCGGTCGGGGAGGGCGCTTGCGTGCAATACGGGCCCGCTGGCCCGCAATGGTGCAGCCCCGCACTCCTCGAGGCGGTCGCCGAGGCTTCGGCGCTGACCGGTCGCCGCGTGCACATGCATCTCCTCGAAACCCGCTACCAGAGGGCCTGGGCCGATGCCGCCTATCCCCGAGGCCTCGTCGCCTATCTCGCCGAGATCGGCCTCTTGTCGCCGCGCCTGACGCTCGCGCACTGCACCTACGCCCGGCCGGACGAGCTGGCCTTGATCGCCGAGAGCGGCGCGACGATCGCCGTCAACACCAGCTCCAACCTGCAGATCCGCTCGGGCATCGCGCCGGTCGGCGACATGGTCCGGGCGGGATGCCGCGTCGCCCTCGGGCTCGATGGCCTGGCGCTCGACGAGGACGACGACGCCTTGCGCGAAATGCGCCTCGCCAACCTCCTGCACCGCGGCTGGGGGTTCGACGCGGTGATCGCGCCCGAAGCGCTGCTCGACATGGCCATGCGGAACGGCCGGGCCTCGATCACCGGCGTTGACGCCGGCGGGCGGATCGCCGCGCGGGAGCCCGCCGATCTCCTGCTGCTCGACCTCGACCGGCTGGATGCCGATGCCCTCCTGCCCTGTTCGGATCCTTTGGACCTGCTGCTCGCCCGGGGTGTGAAGGCCGATATCGCGGAGATGATCGTCGGCGGCCGTACCATCCTCGCAGACGGCAGGCTGACCGGCATCGATCACCCCGCCGCGCAGCGCGAGCTGATGGACCGGCTGCGGCACGGCATCGGCGCGTCCGCCGACCTTGCCGCCGCCCTGCCGCATCTCGAAGCGGCGCTGGGCGCCCATTTCCGCGCCCCGCCTTGCTGCTGACGTCCCGCCGGCCTCCCGCCGGCCGCCTGACCCAAGGAGACCGACCCTGACCGCTCCCGTCGCCCGCCTTCACCGCGTGCCCGCCGCCGCCCCCGACGACGTCTCGGGTCTTGAGGCCCTCGTGCGCGCCGGCCGGCTCGATCCCGCCGGCATCGTCGCCATCCTCGGCAAGACCGAAGGCAATGGCTGCGTCAACGACTTCACCCGCGGCTTTGCCACCCGTGCTTTGACGGATTTTCTGGCGGCCGAGATCGGCGAGGCGGCCGCCCGCGTGGTCCTCGTCATGTCCGGCGGCACGGAAGGCGCGCTCAGCCCGCATTGGCTGGTGTTCGAGCGCAACAATGACGACGAGGCGTCGGGGGCCGGCGGCATGTCGCTGGCGCTCGGCGCCGCCATCACGCCGGACCTCTTGCCCGAAGAGGTCGGGCGGATGGCGCAGGTCGATGCGGTCCGGGCCGGTGTCGCCGCGGCGATGGCGCAAGCGGGGATCACCGACCCCGCCGACGTGCATTTCGTCCAGATCAAATGCCCGCTGCTGACCTCTGCCCGGATGACGGACGCGGCCGGGCGCGGCGCGGCTTGCGCCACCGGCGATACGCTGAAGTCGATGGGCCTGTCGCGGGGCGCGAGCGCGCTCGGCGTCGCGTTGGCGCTCGGCGAGATCGACGCCGCAGCGCTCGGCGACAGCCGGATCGGGGCTGACATGAACCTCTATTCCGGCCGCGCCAGCACCTCGGCCGGGATCGAGTTGATGGGGCACGAGATCCTGGTTCTCGGCATGAGCGCGAGGTGGCGCGGGCCGCTGGCGATCGACCACGCAGTGATGGGCGACGCGATCGATGCGGAGCCCGTGCGCGCGGCGATGGATAGGCTCGGCATCCCCGCCGGCGCCGGCTTCCGGGCGCTGCTCGCCAAGGCGGAAGCGTCGCGCAGCGGCCGGGTGCGCGGCAGCCGCCACACCATGAACGACGACAGCGACATCTCGGCCACCCGCCATGCCCGCGCCTTCGTCGCCGGCGTCCTCTCCGGTCTCGTCGGCACGACCGAAATCTTCGTCTCCGGCGGTGCCGAGCACCAAGGCCCGGACGGCGGCGGTCCGGTCGCGATCATCGCCGAGCGAATACCGGCGCGCTGATCGCGCCAGCCCCGCTGAGGCCGCCCGCAAAGGGCGGCCGACGCGCTCTGCGCAGGGACGTTAGCGCCGCGGGGACGGTGGCCTTCGCGCGGGTCAGGCCCCGGCGCTGCTCCGGACGATCGCCATGATGCCGAGGAAGGAGGCGGCGACGTGGGCGCGCATCAGCCGCAGCGCCTCCTCGCCGTCCTGCGCGAGGATCGCCGAGAGGATCGCCCGATGCTCGGTCCGCGAGCTCTGGATGCGGGCGATGCGGGCGCGGAACTGCGCGCCGCGCCAGGGCAAGGTGCGCAGGCTGATATCGGCAAGCGTCGCCGCCAAAACGGGGTTGTGCGCGCCCTGGTGGATGGCGGCATGGAAGCGGGCATTGGCCTCGGCATAGTCGACGCCGTCCTCTTCGCCGTCCGCGACGATGGCCGTCAGCGCCTGCCGTTCGACCTCGGTCATCCGCAGCGCGGCCAGACGCGAGACCAGCCCCTCGAGCTCGCCGACCGCCTCGAACAGCGCCTGCAGGGCCGAGGGCTCCATCCGCCGGACCACGAAGGCGCGCCGTGCCCCGCGCTCGGCGAGACCCGCGGCGCTGAGGCGCTGCAAGGCCTCGCGCACCGGGGTGCGGGAGACGCCGAAAGCCTCGGCCAGCGGCTGCTCGTTCAGGACGTCGCCGGGCCCGAGCTTTCCCTCGACGATCTGCTCGATCAGCGCGGAATGGATCTGATCCGCCCAGCCACGGGGTGTCTGCATATTATCTACTCGTGCTTATTATTTAGGCTTGCAATTGTATACACAACGCCATCAAAGTCGACACCAGAAGATCGGCAGCGGAAAGAGGTCGCCCAGAAGAGGCTTTCGACGGGCCCCGGCGATGCGGACCACCGAGCTTTTCCCGTCGCCGTCGCGCGATCCGGTCCCGCGGGAAGGGGACAACGGAGAAAGGTCCAGACATGACGAACGAGACTGCCGGCAAGATCGACCACAAGCGCATCCTGGAAGAGCGGATCACGCTGCGCATGGGCCGCCGCACCCTCCTGAAGGGTCTCGGCGCCGGGATCCTCACCGCGGCCGGCGCGGGCTTCATGCCCGGCGAGGCACGCGCCCAGCAGAGCGGCCATATCCGCATCGCCGCGATCAAGCACATCGACACGCTCGACCCGCACTTCACCTTCTTCCTCTCGGCCGTGCAGGTGATCAACAACATCCACAACGGCCTCCTGAAGGTGACCTATGACGGTACCGCGGTGAAGTTCGAGCCGGACCTTGCCGAGAGCTGGGACCTCGAGGACGACAAGACCCACCTCTTCAAGCTGCGCCCCGGCGTCAAATTCCACGACGGCACGCCGTGTGACGCGGAGGCGGTGAAGTTCTCGCTGATGCGCGTCAAGGCCGGCACCCCCGCCTCGCCGCATGCCTGGAAGCTGGAGCTGCTCGACGAGATCGAGATCGTCGACCCGCTGACCGTGCGGCTGAAGTTCTCGAAGCCCTACGCCTTCCTGCCGGTGGCGCTGACCGGCTCGACGGGCCGCGCCGGCACCATCGTCAGCCCGGCGGCAGCCCAGAAGTACGGCCTCGACTACGGCCGCAACCCAGTCGGCACCGGCCCGTTCAAGTTCGTCTCCTGGAAGGAGAACGACTCGATCGAGCTCGAGGCCAATCCCGATTATTTCGAGAAGGGCCTGCCGAAGCTGCAGCGTGCCTCCTTCATGCTCATCGACGAGGCGAGCACCGCCGTCGCAGCGCTGCTGTCGGGCCAGATCGACGGCATGACCGATTGTCCGATGCAGCTGGTGGCGCAGGTGAAGCAGATCCCGACGGTCACGCTCTACGGCGAGGTCGAGGGCAACTACACCTATATCGGCATGAACAACCGCGCCGCGCCCTTCGACGACGTGAATCTGCGCCGGGCCGTCGCCTTCGCCATCGATCGAGAGACCTTGCTCAAGCGGTCCTATTTCGGGCTGGCGCAGCAGGCCTTCAGCCCGATCTCGCCGCCGATGACCGGCTATTACGACCCGAAGATCGGCGAGACCGACCGCGGCCACCGCTTCGACCTCGCCAAGGCCAAGGAGTTCCGCGCCAAGGCCAAGAACCAAGGCGAAATCGCCGTTACCTACATCATGGCCGAGCGTGGCCCGGTCGGCACCCGCGTGGCCCAGACCATCGTGACGATGCTGGCCGAGATCGGGATCAAGGTGAACCTCGAGCTCCTGGAGCCGGCCGCCTGGGTGCAGCGGATGAAGGACGGCAAGTTCGAGATGCTCGACTTCGACTGGGTCGCCGATCTCGACCCGGAGGAGACGATCTTCCCCGAGTTCAAGACCGGCGGCTCCTGGAACTACTGGGGCTGGTCCAGCCCGGAATTCGACCGGCTCTGCGTCGAGGCGCAAACCGAAATCGACGTGCCGAAGCGCGCCGCGCTCTACCACAAGGCCGAGGACATCCTGATGGACGAGGCGCCGATCGCCATGCTCGCGCACATGCCGATCTACAAGGTGTTCTCCAAGAAGGTGCAGGGCTTCGAGTATATTCCCTGCGATCTCGTCAACCTACACGGCGTGAGCATGTCCTGATGCTGGCGCAGGCGGCAGGCAAGGTCTTCCAGACCCTCGTCGTCCTCCTGATCGTCTCGGTCGCCAGCTTCTCCCTCCTGAAGCTGGCGCCCGGGGATCCGGTGATGCTGATGCTGGGCTCGGAATTCTCGCAGGAGAGCTACGACCAGCTGCGCACGGCGCTCGGCCTCGATCAGCCGGTCGTCGTCCAGTATGTCTCTTGGCTCTGCAATTTCATCACCGGCCATTGGGGCGTCTCCTATGTCGGGCGCGCCGACATCTTCGACTATGTCGTCCACCAGGCGCTCCCGGTGACGCTGACGCTCACCGCCTGTTCGATCGTGCTGGCGGTGCTGGTCGGCATCCCGCTCGGCGTCGTCTCGGCGGTGAAGAAGGACAGCATCTGGGACGCTGGCATCGCGGTCTTCGCGCTGACCGGGACGGCCTTTCCCTCGTTCTTCCTCGGCATCTGCCTGATCTGGTTCCTCGCCGTGCAGCTCGGCGCCTTTCCGGTGATGGGCTTCGTCGCGCCGTGGGACGACCTTTGGCTCGGCCTGTACCACATGGTGCTGCCGGCGCTGACGCTCTCGACCTTCTTCATCGGCATGATCGTGCGCATCACCCGCGCCTCGCTGGTCGACGTGCTCGACCAGCCCTACATCGCCGCCGCCCGCGCGCGGGGCGAGCCGGAATGGCGGGTGATTTGGGTGCATGGCGTGCGCAACATCGCCATGCCGGTGGTCACCATGATCGGCCTGCAGCTCGGCGGCATCCTGCAGGGCGCTGTCCTGACGGAGACGGTGTTCTCGCTGCCCGGCATCGGCCAGCTCCTCACCGGCGCAGTGCTCGGGCGCGAATACATGCTGGTGCAGGCGGCCGTGATGCTGACGGCGGTGCTGTTCATCGTCGTCAACCTCATCGTCGACCTCTCCTATCCCTTCCTCGATCCGAGGCTGAAGCCGCGCTGATGACCGTTTCCGATACGCTGCCTGCCGCCGGCCTGCCGGCCGCGACACGCCCCCGTCGCCAGACGTCGCTGTTCCTGCGCCGGCCCTTCTTCACCCTGGCGCTCCTCGTCACCCTCGGCTTCGTCGTCTGCGCCCTCTTCGCGCCGCAACTCGCCCCCTACAGCCCGACCGACCAGTCGATCGAGGCGATGATGGCCCCGCCCGGCGGCGCGCACCTCCTCGGCACCGACAGCTACGGGCAGGACATCTTCTCCCGCATCATCCATGGCGCCCGCTACGCACTTCTGATCGGCGTCGTCTCCGTCCTCATCGGCGCGCTCGGCGGGCTCGTCCTCGGCATCGCGGCAGGCCTTGCCAGCGGATGGACCGAATGGTGGCTGATGCGGCTGATCGATTCGATCCTGGCGCTGCCCTCGCTGATCCTGGCCGTCGCCTTCATCGCCATTCTCGGCCAGGGCGTCGACAAGGTGATCCTTGCCGTCGGCTTCTCGCTGATCGGGCCGTTCGCCCGCACCGTGCGTTCGGACGTGCTGCAGGTGAAGGTGCAGCTCTTCGTCGAGGCGGCCGGCCTGATGAGCATCCCGCGCCATACCGTGATCCTCCGCCATATCCTGCCGAACGTCCTCTTCCCGCTGCTGGTGCAGGTGACGATCCGCGTCTCCGAAGCGATCCTCGTCTCGTCCTCGCTCTCCTTCCTCGGCATCGGCGTCACCCCGCCGACGCCCGACTGGGGGCTGATGATCGCCGAGGGCCGCGGCTTCGTCTCCTTCGCGGCCTGGATGTCGGGCATGCCGGGCCTGGCGCTGGCCTTGCTCCTCATCGCCCTCTCGATCGTCGGCGACGGCGTGCGCGAGGAGTTCGATCCAAAACTCCGGAGCGCCCGATGAACGCCGCCGCGACCCTCCACGCCTCCACCCCCGTCGCACCCGTGATCGCAGCGTCGCGGGCCGAGGCCTTGCTGGACGTCGAGGGCCTGACGCTGCACCGGGGCGGCAAGCGCATTCTCGACGCGGTCTCGCTCACCGTCGGGCGCGGCGAGACGCTGGCGCTGGTCGGCGAGAGCGGCGCCGGCAAGTCGACCATCGCCGTCGCGCTGATGGGGCTCCTCGGCCGCGGCGAGGCCGAGATCGAGGGCCGCGCCCGCTTCGACGACGTGCCGGACCTCGTGACGCTGAAGGAGAAGGGCTGGGCGAAGCTGCGCGGACGGCGCCTGTCCATGGTCTTCCAGGACGCCGGCTCCGCGCTGAATCCTTGCTACACCGTCGGCAGCCAGCTCATTTCGGTCTTGCGCCGCCATCTCGGTCTGGACCGCCGCGCGGCACGGCTGCGGGCCGTCGCGCTGCTCGAGGATGTCGGCATCAACGATGCCGCGGCGCGCCTTTCCGCCTTTCCGCACCAGCTCTCCGGCGGCATGCAGCAGCGGGTGATGGTGGCGATCGCGCTCGCCTGCAATCCGGACCTGCTGTTCGCCGACGAGCCGACCTCGGCGCTCGACGTGACGATCCAGGCGCAGATCGTCCGGCTGATCCTCGACCAGACCAAGGCCCGCGGCGCGAGCTGCATCTTCGTGCTGCACGATCTGGCGCTCGCCAGCCAGTCCTGCGACCGGATCGTCGTGCTCTATGCCGGGCAGGTGATGGAGGCTGGCGAATGCCGCACCGTGCTGGAGCATCCGCGACACCCCTATACCAAGCTCCTGAAGTCCTGCGTGCTGGAGATCGGCACGAGCGACCTCGACCCGCCGGAAGGCGGCGTTCCGAGCTATGATGCCATGCCGTCCGGCTGCCGCTTCGCCAGCCGCTGCCCCGCCGTCCTGCCGCGCTGCGCCGCCGAGCGGCCGCCGCTCGCCGAGGTCGACGGCCGATCGCTCGCCTGCTGGAATCCGCAATGACCTCCCTTGCCGCACCGCTCCCGACGAAGACAGCGCCTTTCCCGGAGGGCCCGCCGCTGTTCGAGCTTCTCGACGTCGAGAAGGTCTACCAGGTCACCCGTCCCGCCGGCTTTCTGAAGCGACGGCAGCAGAATCTCGCCGCGCTCGACGGTGTGCGCCTCAGCATCCGCCGCGGGGCGAGCGTCGCGCTCGTCGGCGAGAGCGGGTCCGGCAAGTCGACGCTGCTGCGCGTCCTCCTCGGCCTCACCGAGCCGTCGCAGGGCCTTGCGCTCTACCAGGGCAAGGCGGTGACCGAGATGCGGGCGGCGGGGCCCGATTTCGCCCGCGACGTCGCGATGATCTACCAGGATGCGCGCGGCTCGCTGAACCCGCGCATGACCGTCGGCGCGCTCATCGCCGAGCCGCTGCGCCATTTCGCCATCTGCGCCACGGACGAGATCGAGGCGCGCGTCGCGCAGCTGCTCGGCCGCGTCGGCCTTGCCGCCGAGGTCGCCGCGCGATATCCGGCCGCGCTGTCCGGCGGGCAGGTGCGGCGCGTCGCCATCGCCCGGGCGCTCGCCTCCAACCCCTCGGTGCTCGTCGCCGACGAGGCGGTGTCCGGTCTTGACGTCTCGACCCAGGCCCAGCTCCTCAACCTCCTGCGCAAGCTGCAGCGGGAAATGGGGCTGACGCTGTTCTTCATCACCCATGACCTCGGCGTCGCGAGCTATCTCTGCGAGGAGATCGCCATCATGTATCTCGGCCGCATCGTAGAGACCGGCCCGACCAATGCCGTGCTGGCGGCGCCCGCGCATCCTTATTCGCTGGCGCTGCGCCATGCCTCGCCGGAATTCTTCCAGCCGATCACCGACCCGCTGCCGGGCGAGATCCCGAGCCCGCTCGATCTGCCGAGAGGCTGCCGCTTCTCCGGCCGCTGTGCCTACGTCCAGGCGGATTGCCATGCCGACGACCCGGCGCTGGTGCAGCGCGTTCCCGGACGCGCCGCCGCCTGCTACCATCCCCTTTCCTGAGCAGCCCGAAAGCCTTTCCCCCATGTTCGACTTCTTCTCCGCCCGCCGCCCGACGACCTATGCCTCGACGGCGATGATCGCGACCTCGCACCCGCTGTCGACGGCGGCCGGCCTCGAAGTGCTGCAGGGCGGCGGCAATGCGGTGGACGCGGCGATCGCGGCGGTGGCGGTGCAGTGCGTCGTCGATCCGCTGATGACCGGCATCGGCGGCGACTGCTTTGCGCTCTACGCGCCGGCGGGCGGGGCGGTAAAGGCAATCAACGGCTCCGGCCGGGCACCGGCGGCCGCCACTGTCGCGGCGCTGAAGGCGGCGGGGCTGACCGACGAGATCCCGCAGACCAGCCCGCATTCGGTGACCGTCCCCGGCGCGATCTCGGCCTGGTGCCGCCTGCATGCCGACCACGGCTCGCGGCCGCTCTCGGCGCTGTTCGCCCGGGCGATCTCCTACGCCAGCGACGGTTTTCCGGTGACGCCGCGCGTTGCCATGGACTGGGCGAACACGGTTGCGACGCCGGCCGGCGACGTCCATGCGGCCGCGCACTTCCTGCCCGGCGGCAAGGCACCCGCGCCCGGCGACCGCTTCGCCCAGCCGCTGCTCGCGGAGCGGCTGGAGGAGATTGCCGAAAAGGGTGCGGCCGGCTTCTACGAAGGCGACACGGCGGCCAAGATGGTCGCGCATCTCCAGTCGCTCGGCGGCCTCCACACGGTCGAGGATTTCGCTGCCGGGACGGACGGGGCGACCTGGGTCGAGCCGATCTCAGCCGACTATCGCGGCTTCACCGTGCACGAGTGCCCGCCGAACGGGCAGGGGCTCGTCGCGCTGGTGATCCTCAAGATTATGGAGGGCTTCGACGTCGCCGGCATGGGCGAGGCCGACCGCATCCATCTCCTCGCCGAGGCGACGAAGCTTGGCTACCACCACCGCGACGCGCTGATCGGTGATTCCGACCATTGCGAGGGCGTCGCCGAGACGCTGCTCTCGGAGCGGACGATCGCCGCCCTGCGGGCGCGGATCAAGATGGACCGGGCGCTGCCGCCGGCGCTCTGGGACGAGCCCGAGCACGAGGACACGATCTATCTCAGTGTCGTCGACGCGGCCGGCAATGCTATCTCCTTCATCAACTCGATCTTCCACGGCTTTGGCTCGAGCCGGCTCGACCCCGCGACCGGCGTGCTCTTCCACAGCCGCGGCGCCTCCTTCCGGCTGATCGAGGGCCATCCCAACGCCATTGCCCCCCGCAAGCGGCCGATGCACACCATCATTCCCGGCATGGTGACGAAGGACGGGCGCACGCTGATGCCCTTCGGCGTGATGGGCGGCCAGTACCAGGCGACCGGACATGCCGCTTTCCTCTCCGGCCTCATCGACAGGGGCCTCGATCCGCAGGCGGCGATGGACGAGCCGCGCAGCTTCGCCCATGCCGGCACGCTCGACCTCGAGCCCGGCATCGGCGAGGCGACCCGCGCCGATCTTTCCGCCCGTGGCCATGTCCTCACCACCGCCGCGAGCCCGATCGGCGGCAGCCAAGCGATCCGCATCGGCGACCATCTGCTCGAGGGTGGCTCTGACAGCCGGAAGGACGGCATGGCGCTCGGCTTCTGACCGCCGCGACGCCGGCAAGGCCGACGTCGACCACGGCGACTGCCTCTTTGAGGGGGCGGGCCTGCAACATCGCCCGTCGAGCCGCTTGAACCACGCCGCTGGCTGTCGGCGAGCGAGATGTTGCTGCAGTACTGCTACCCTGAAGGGCGTAGGCCTCGGATGCCACCGCCGAGTAATTGCGCAGGCGCTAAAGGGCGTGGCGTTGGCGTCGGGCAGTGCCAGGCGGGGGGGGGGGCACGCCCGGCGGAATCAGCGATTGCCTTCATCATCGGCTTGCCTAGATGCGGACATCATGTTCAGGCTTGGTGAAGCATAGCCAGCTTGAGGCCCCATCGTCACCTTGCGTCGCAAGGTAATGCAGCGGCGGTTCCGCGCAGTTCTTAAAGTGTGAATTTCCATGACGAAAAAAGCCCTGGTGACCGGCATTCTCGGTCAGGACGGCGCCTACCTCTCGCAGCTCCTCCTCGACAAGGGATACGAGGTATATGGACTGGTCCGGCGCTCCAGCACCTCGGAAGTCAACGATGTCCGCCTGAAGTGGCTGGGCATCGCCGACCGGGTGCAACTCCTCGACGGCGACCTGCTCGATCTTTCCGGCCTCACCCGCATGGTACGCGAGGTGGCGCCCGACGAGGTCTATAATCTGGCAGCCCAGTCCTTTGTGAAATCCTCCTGGCAGCAGCCGATCCTGACCGGCAACGTCACCGGGCTGGGCGTTACCAATGTGCTGGAGGCGGTCCGCCTGGAATGCCCGGGGGCGCGCTTCTATCAAGCGTCGTCCTCGGAAATGTACGGTCTCATCCAGGAGCCGATGCAGTCGGAGACTACGCCCTTCTATCCGCGCTCGCCTTATGCCGTCGCCAAGCTCTACGGGCACTGGATCACCGTCAACTACCGCGAGAGCTTCGGCATCCATGCCTCGAGTGGCATCCTCTTCAACCACGAGTCGCCGCTTCGCGGCCTCGAATTCGTGACCCGGAAGGTCACAGACGGTGTCGCGCGCATCAAGCTTGGACTGTCCAGCGAGCTTCGTCTCGGCAATATCGACGTCAAACGCGACTGGGGCCATTCGCGCGACTATGTCGAGGCGATGTGGCTGATGCTGCAGCAGGACGAGCCGGACGACTACGTCATCGCCACCGGGCGGACCGTGACCGTGCGCGACATGTGCCGCATCGCCTTCCAGCATGCGGGGCTCACCATGGACGATCACCTGGTGATCGACGAGAAACTGTTCCGGCCGGCCGAGGTGGACGTTCTCCTGGGCGATCCCACCAAGGCCCGGAACAAGCTCGGCTGGCAGTCGAAGACGACGCTGGAAGAGATGATCACGGAAATGGTCGACGCCGACCTGAAGCGCCTTCGGCCTTGAAGCTGCAGGCCGCGTCCGGCATGGTCGCGCCTGTTCCCTTTTAAGCCTCGACGGAGACCGAGCTTGACGAAACCCCGCGTGGCGGTCACCGGCGCGTCCGGCTTTGTCGGGCGATGGCTGATGCGTCACTTTGCCGAGCTTGGCGTCGCCGCGGTGCCGTTCTTTCCGCCGGGCATTCAAGGTCTTGGCAACACCGGACTGATCCGGGCGACCCTGACGGAGCTGCAGCCTGATTGCGTGGTGCATCTGGCGGCCATTGCGGCGCCCGCCGAGGCACGCCGCGATCCGCGCGCGGCTTTCGACGTCAACCTGACCGGCACCTTGAACCTCGCGGAAGCCATTCTGGCTTGCTCCCCGCGGACGCGGCTCGTGTTTGCCGGCAGCTCGGAAGCCTATGGCCGCAGCTTCAATCATTTCCCCAAGGGCCTGACCGAGAGCGCGCCGCTAGAGCCGGCCACCCTCTACGGCGTCACCAAGGCCTCGGCCGATCTGCTGCTCGGGCAGATGGCCGGCAGCGGGCTCGACACGGTGCGTTTTCGCCCGTTCAACCACACCGGCCCCGGGCAGGCCGACGTCTATGTCGTCTCGGCTTTCGCACGGCAGATCGCCGAGATCGAGAAGGGCCGGCAGCTGCCGGTCGTGGCTGTCGGTGATCTTGAGGCGGAGCGCGACTTCCTCGACGTCCGGGACGTGGTCAGGGCCTATGCGCTGGCGGCTCTTTTGCCTGAAAGCCTGCCGCAGGGGATCGCCATCAATCTCGCCAGCGGCACGGCGCGCCGGATCTCGACCGTTCTGGAAGCGCTCTTGGCGATGAGCCCGCAGGCGATCACGGTCACCCAGGATCCGGCGCGCATGCGCGCCAACGAGATCGCGCGCGCCGTCGGCGACGGCGCCCGCGCGCGGGAGCTTCTCGGCTGGTCTCCGAGCATCCCGTTCGAGACGACGCTGCATGACGTGCTGGAGCATTGGCGGGCCGCGGACCGCCCTCTCTGAAAGGTGCTCGCGGCGGGCGCGCGGCACACTTGCGGCGATCCATAGCTGGATATATCGGACCGCCGGTCCAGATGTTTTCCGATGCCGTCTCGGCACGGTCACTCTCGGACGATTCCGAGGCAGGAAGCGAATGAATATGGCAGATCCGTCGCACAAGATTCTGATGGTTATTCCGTCGATCGAGGGCGGCCGCCTGCTGGAGCGGATGCTGCCGACGCTGCGCTTTGCGCCGTCCAGCATCGTCGTCCTCGACCAGGGCAGCACCGACACGACGGAGGCCGTGTGCGCGGCGGCCGGGGTCGAGATCGTCCAGCTCGGCCATCCCCATACCTACACGCAGGCCTGCAACATCGGCGCCGATCTGGCCCGCAGCCGCGGCCTCGATTATGTCTGCGTCTCCAACAACGACATCGTGTTCCGCACCGACGTGATGGGCGAGATGCTGGCGGAGATGGAGCGCGATCCGCGGCTCGGCATCGTCGCGCCCTCGCAGAACATCATCGAGGAAAACAGCAACGAGCAGCCGCTGTCCTACCGGGTTTTCTGGAACCTCGACCGGGTCGATTTCTTCCACGACACACACCCCGCCGAGGGGGCGGCGACGCGTCTGGAGTCCGACTTCTGCGAGCTGACCTGCGCGCTCGTCCGCCTCTCGGCGGTCGAGGAGATCGGATTTCTGGACGACGAGTTCGGCTTCTACCACGAGGATGCCGATTTCGGGTTCCGCCTGCGGCAGGCGGGCTACAGCTGTGCCTATCTTCCGGCCTCGCAGATCGACCATTTCTCGAGCTCGACCTTCAACCAGGAGAAGCTGGCCCGCAAGGCCGACTATATCGCCAAGAACAAGCTCTACTTTGCTGAGAAGCATCTCGGCCTCGGCGTCCACCTGGCCGAGCCGGACCCGCGGTCAGAGGAAGAGAAGGATGTCAGCACCGGGCGGCTGTATTCCTACCTCCGGCGCTTCGGGCTGATCGACAAGAATGCGCCGGAACTCGTCCTGTCCCATGCGGACGCCGACACCGGCGACTATCTCTACACCAGCTTCGAGGGCGACAACCTTCCCGAAGGCTGGCTTGCCCACAAGGACCGCTACCGCGCCGTCTTCGCCGCCTCGCGTCGGATGCGGGATGCCTTTGCCGACGCGGGATTTGCCAACTGCTTCCACATCCCGCGCGGGGTCGAGACGGACATCTTCCATCCGTCGGGTCCGGCCGTCCGTTTCTTCGACGAGCCGACCTATCTCGCCGTTCTCGGCGAGGGGGAGCGTCGGTCCGCCGATGCCATCCTCGCAGCATGGCGCCGCTTCGTGGCGGATGGAAAATCGGCACGACTGGTCCTGATGGGGCCCGGCCTTTTGACCGGACTGCCGGCCAGGCCGGACAGCAGCTATCGCTGGTCGGGTTTCGAGATCGCGCGTTTTAACGCCGAGCGGATCGACGTCTACCAGACGCTTACGCCGGTGAGCGTGCAGGAGAGGGCGCGGATCTTCCGGAGCGTCGACTTCACGATCGCTGGCGAGAGCGCCGATCAGGCCTTCATGACCATCATCGAGGCCGAGGCTTGCGGGGTGCCGTGCCTGTTCAGCCGTGACGGATCGCTCGGCGAGCTCGCTTTCGAGGGAGGGCTTTCGTTTTCGGGAGGCGATGCGGTCGGCGAGGCGTCACCGGAACAGGGCACGGCGGCGGCGTATGTCGACGGGCTGTTGCACCAGCTGGAAGGCAGCTTTGGTCTTGGCCTTGCCGAACGCCGGCGGATAGGCGAGCGCGGGCTCTACGAGGTCCGCAACCGATATACCCTGCGCCATACGGCAATGGCGCTGCGGCACGCCCTTTCGCAGCTGCAGACACGCGATCCGAGTGCCATCGTCGAAAGCCTCAGGCGGCGACAGCCTCTGGTGCAGGCGATCGCTCTCGACGGCGAGCAGGCCGGGACCTCCTCGCTCATGGCGCGCCGCCTCAGCGGCCTTGCCGCGCGCCGGGTCCAGACGGCGGGGCGCCTGACGCTGCAGCTCGGGACGCTCTGGGAAGAGCAAGGCTTCGGCAATGCCAGCCGGGCGACGCTCGGCGAACTCGGACACTTCCTGCGGTCTCGTTCGGACAGGGTGGTGCGTTTGCGGCAAGGCGCCGGCAAGCGCCTGAGGCGGACGGGCCAATCCGCCCTCGATGTCTACCGCCGCCGCATCGCGCCGCTCGCTGGCTCGGCGCTTCTGATAGGCTACATCGATGCGCAGCTCGGCCTCGGGCAGTCGCTGCGCGGCATGGCGCTGGCCCTTTTGAAGACCCGCACGCCGTTCGCCATCTATCCCTTCGGCATCGGCGTGGAGGGACGCCGCGCGGGCCCCTACATGCCCGAGCGTTACGATTTGAACCGCGCCCACGCCGTCAACGTCATCGAGGTGACGCCCGACGAGCTGGCGACCGTCTTCGGCAACATCAGCGCACTGCACTTCGACCGCAGCTACAATGTCCTGCGCACCTATTGGGAACTCGGAAAAGCGCCGGAAAGCTGGCGTCCGAAACTTGAGGCCGTCGACGAGATCTGGGCCCCCAACGACTTCGTGGCCGAGAGCTTCCGAACGATCTTCGACAAGACGATCACGGTGGTCCCGCCTTGCGTCATGTTGCCGGAGGTCGAGAGCGATGGCCGAAGCCGGTTCGAGCTCGAGGACGATCGCCGGTACTTCCTGTTTTCGTTCGACTATTATTCGTTCCCGCAGCGCAAGAACCCGCTGGCGGTGGTGCGGGCCTTCCGAAAGGCCTTTCCGGACCCGTCGAGCCGCGTCGGCCTGATCGTCAAGTCGACGGGCGCGGAGGGCCATTTCCCCGAGATCAAGGAAGCGCTTCTCACTGCGGCGCGGAATGATCGCCGGATCCGGATCATCGACCGGTCGCTGTCGCGTTCCGACATGTTCGCCTTGATGAACGCTGCCGATTGCTATGTCTCGCTGCACCGCGCCGAGGGCTTTGGCCTCGGGATGGCGGAGGCCATGGCGATGGGCAAGCCCGTCATAGCCACGAACTATTCCGGCAACACGGAGTTTCTGCGCGACGATACCGGCTATCCCGTCCCCTTCCGCCTGAAGCGGGTCGGGCCCGACGACTACGTCTATGCCGAGGGTCAGGTCTGGGCCGATCCGGACGAGGCGGCTTGCGCGGCGGCGATGGCCCGCGTCGTCGCCGATCCGCAGGAGGCCGCGCTGAAGGCCAAGGCCGGCCAGGCCTTCATCGAAGAGCGATACGGCCCGGCCAATGTCGGCCGGATCGTCGAGACGCGTTTGGCCGAGATCCATGCGGCCTTGCCGCCAGCGGCCGCCCGCAAGCTCTGATCGCAGCGCGGGTCGCGGTCAGCGACCGGCGAGCTTCTTGAGGAGACGCCGAAGGGGCGCGGGAAGCGCACGGTAGGCTGGGGCAAGAAAGCGGAGAATACGTATCCGCATCGGTACCGCCGGTGGCGGCGGGGCAAAGGCGGCCGAGGCGGGTGAGACGTAGGGCGCGGGGAACAGGAAGTTCGGCTCTTCGGTATGGGCCTGCGTCGCCGAGAGTAGGCTCGATTCCGGAGTGTCCGGGCCGGAGGCCATGAGGACCGGCATCGCGACGCTGAGGAACCCCTGGCGCCGCGCCTCGACCGGAAACAGCCGCTCCATGCCATGCGCCATCGTCCCGTCGAGCTGCCCTTCCTCTGGTTCGAAGAGCGGCGGAAGCCCCGCATCCGCCAGCGCCGCCAGAGCGGGACGGCGAAACCAGAACATGCTGCCCGCGGCGAAATAGGCGCCCTCCATGTCCCCGTCGGTGAGGCCGTCGCCGACCACCGACATGGTCCGCTGCATCGCCGGTCCGTTGACGAGGATCCAGGGTTTTACCGGCAGGCAGAAGCCCGAGGGTGTCACGAAGCCGATCCGCGGATCACCGGCGATCTTCGCCACGATCGCCTCGGTGCCCTCCGGCGACGGCAGGAGGGAATCCAGCAGTTCGGCCCGCCATTGCGCGCCATCGGCCCGCTGCGGCGATTTCTTGGTGTGCAGCTTCAGGCCGATTTCGAAGTGCTCGGTTTCGGCGAGCGCCCGCAGGAACGGCAGGATGTCCCGCCCCCGGTTTTCCACCATGATGGAGCGGTGAGACAGGAGATGCGGCGTTTTCGGCAATGCGAGATCGCCCATCGGGCGCGATGTGGTCATCACCAGGTGAAAGGGGAGGGTCAGCCGCCGGGCGATAAGGCCCGACATCTCCTGCCAGATCTCGGGGTAGTGGATGTGGACGAGAACCGTCACCGGTGTTGCGGACGAAGATACGGGTAGCGGCATGACGGTCCCACCGAGCGACGAACCGGGGCCTTATCTCCGGCGGTACCTGGCGGGTCAATGCAGTAAGCGCCCCGGGCTCGCCGACCGGCGCATTGGGTGCCGCGACAGCGCGGCATCGAGGCAGGCGGCGGGTCGCTAGAGCCCGGCAGCGCCATAAAGGCGCAGCCCTCTCACGCCAAGCGCGATGACTGGTCTGCCTTGATGGCCTTCAGGCGTTCGAGAATCCGCACGCTGGCAGCCTCGACGGACAGGTGATTCTTGGCGTCGGCCCTGGCCCGCTCGCCAAGAGCAGCCGCCCGTGCCGGGTTGTCGTAGAGCCCGCGCATCAGCCTAGCGGCATGGTCCGTCAATGGCTCGGCCCAGTGGTAGGACGCCTCGTAAGGCGGGATGTCACGGCCGAGCTCTACGATATCGCAGTCGACCAGGAGGCTGTTCTCGTCGGTCATGAAGTCGAGATTGCCGGAATAGCGCGTGGCGATCACCGGCTTGCCGAGCATCATCGCCTCGGCCATCGTCAGTCCGAGGCCCTCGCTCCGGTGCAGCGACACGTAGGCGTCGCAGGCCTCGGTCAGCGACAGCGTCTCGTCCGCCGTGAAGGTCTGGTCGATGATGTAGATGTTGGCACCCTCGATGGCCTGCAGGAGCTCGCCGACCTCGCTGCCCTCATAGCCGTTGGTGGTGGTCTTCAGGATGAGGTCGACCGGTTCGGACGGATCGAACGCCTGGCGGAAGGCGCGGATGAGGCCGAGCGGGTTCTTGCGTTCCATGATGCTGCTCATGTGGAACGAGAAGAGGAAGGTGAAGCGTCCCTCGCGCCAGCCGGGCACGCCGAAAGCCTCGCGCGGGCGCACCCGGAACGGCGCCAGGCGGACGCCGGGGAACAGCGTCTGAACCGGGACCGTCAAGGTTTTGCGCAGGGCGCCGGCGACGAACTCCGTCGCCGTCCAGACCTCGTCGACCGTCGCGGCACGCTCGGCCCAGTGCGCCGGCACCTCGTCGAACTCCCAGTACCAGTAGCCGATCCGGTAGGGTTTCGGCGAACGCTCCGCCAGATCCGCGACCTCGTAGGCTCCGACAAAATGCGGATCCGGCTGGGCGTGGATGATGGTGACGTCGTAGGCTTCCAGGCCCCCGAAGCTGTCGTGGTGCGGCTCGTCGCGCAAGGTGGTGCGCAGATCGCGCTGCGACACCCCGCCGCCACCGACGGCAATCGCGCCAGACAGAGATTCCGCCGAGACGCGGAGGCCCGACGGGTAGCAGAAATGCCCGAGGATAGTGGCACCGGGAAGGGCGAGTTTTGCCGCGGTGCCGTCGCCGGCGCGATCGGCACACCACGAGGTCAGCCCCGCGTCCAGCGATCCATTGCCGCCGCCGAGCCAGGCGAGCAGCGCCGCCGCGCCCTCAGGGGTCGCAAAGGCGTTCGGATGGGCGGCCTGCCAGTCCGCACGGGCGTAGTAGGCGAGCCTCAGCTCCTCGCTCGGCGTCAGGCCTGGCTGCCAATGTTCGGGCCGCAGCCAGGACGCCGAGGAGGGGATCAGATACCGCTCGGACAGCCAGATGGCGAAGGCGTCGGCGCCGAACCGCGTCAAGCCGGCAGGGTGCGCCTGCTGCCAGGCCGGGGTGAAGCGGTAGGTCTTGACGAGGGCGGCGGCCGGATCCTCTGCCGTTGCCATGAGAAACCACCAGATTGCCTCGAGGCGCAGTCCGGCCTCGTCGTCGCCATGCCGCAGCAGCCAGGTAGCCAGTCCCCTTTGGCCGGCCGGGACGAGGCCAAGCGGATAGGCCGCCCGGAGATCGCCGCGGTGGAAATAGGTGCTGAGGCAGGCGGCGCCGGGGTCTCCACCGAGGGCATCGGCGATGTGACGATGCGCCTCGCTCGGCAGACGAAGCTGGTCGGCACCCTCTGCTGCAAGCCAGCGGATAAACGCGCCTTGTGGGCCTCCGCTTAGGGCTTTCGGAAACCGCTGGCGCAGATCTTGCCGCGTGCGCAGGAGATCGATGATCCAGCGCACCGCGCCCCAATGGTCGGCGATGGCCGCCACCGGCTGCGGCGGCCAGAGGAGCGAAGCCGACGGCAGCTCCGTCGCCGCCTGGACCTCGGCGAGGTCGTAGAGGTCGAGCTCGGTCTCCCGCAGCGGGTGTTCCGATAGGAGGCGCAAGACGATGGTCTTCAGATTGTCGCTGATGTCCGGCTCGCCCGGCTGGCGAAGCGCGATGGCCGGCTGGTGGGGGCTGAGGGCGGGATGCAGATAGGGGTCTTCGTCCACACCGAGGCGCCGCACCTCCTGCGCCGAGCGGGCCATGTCCTCCATCGGGTTCTCGTGCCCGCGGCTGGCGCCCTCGTGATGGGTGAGGACGGCGAAGGGCGTATAGGCGGTCCGCCAGCCGGCGCGGTGCGCGCGAAGGCAGAGCGCGACATCGCTGTTGGCGATGCGGTAGGCCTCGTCGAAGCCGCCGACGCGGTCGAAGACCTCGCGCCGCACCATCTGGCAGGCGCCCATGATGGCCAGCCAGTTGCGGGTCTGGTTGGTCGAGCCGAAGGGGCCCCATGCGCTTTCGTCCGCCTTGTAGGATAGGAGCGCGAAGAGGTGGATGCCGACACCGACGCCGGCATGTTGAAGCTCGCCGGTGGGATAGCGCAGCTTGGCGCCCACGATGCCGACGCCGGGAAGGCTCGCCACGCGCACCAGTTCGCTGAGCCAGCCGCTCTCGACCACCTCGATGTCGTTGTTGAGAAAGAGCAGGTAGTCGCCGCGGGCTTCGCGGGCGCCGCGGTTGCAGACGGCCGAATAGTTGAAGGCGCCGCTGAAGGTGACGACGCGAACCCGCTCGTCGCGCTCGAGCTCGGTATAAAGATCGAAGATCGCCGCATCGTAGGAATTGTTCTCGACGATGATGATCTCGAGCCGCTGATAGGCGGTCTCCTCGAGAAGACCGCGGACGCAGCGCTGCAGCATCTCGGCATTGTTGCGGTTCGGAATGATAACCGAAACCAGCAGCGCGTCGGGGATGGCCCAGGACGAGCGCTGGGTTCCGTCGGGCTGCGTCTCCACCGCCGGTTCGTCGATGCCGAGCCCTTGCCAGTAACCGCGAAGCACCGCGCGGTGGTCCGCGGCCGCGATGCTCTCGGGCGCCGGGCGGTCCCGGTCGCTGCCGGGCGCGCGGTGGCAGAGAACCTGGGGAACCCGCAAGATCGCCTCGCCGCTTGTCCCGGTCCCGTCCGCCAGCCGGAGGTTCAGGCTCCATTCCGCCCCGGCTGCATCGCTCGGCCGGAAACCGCCGGCTGCGGCGACGGCGGTCCGCGCCAGGAAAGTGCCCCGGCCGAAATAGTTGTAGGCCTGCAGCAGCTGCAGCGAGAAGGACGGCTTGAACTGCGGCCGGCTGCGGCCGCCGCTGGCCGACATCTCGTCCTCGTCCCCGTAGACGGCGGCGATGTCGTGCCTGCCGTCGGTCGCCCCGGCGATTGCCGCAAGGCTGCCCGGCGCCAGCCGGTCGCCGGGATCGAGCACGGCGACGAAACGGCCGGCTGCCTCTCCGGCCAAGGCGGCGAGGACCGCTCCCCGGCTGGCCGAGGCGGGGATTGTCACGCGCTTGATTCTTCCATCATCGCCGATCGCCGGAGATCCCTCGGGCGTGGCGATGAGACATTCCCAGTCGGCGAAGAGCTGGCCCGTCAGCGAGGCGATCGTGGCGGCTAGCGCGCCCTCGTCGGCGGGCGCGCCGTCGGACACGGCGCCCGGAACGAGAATGCTGAACCGCAGGACCGTGGCACCGTCCGGGTCGACAAAAGGTTCGGCCGGGCGGTCACCTTGCGTCTCGAACAGCTGGATCCAGTCCTGATAAGCCTGGTTGTCGGGATCGGCGGGGGCGAACAGCGGCGCCAGCGTCTCCATCAACTCCCCCGGCTCCCCGCGCTGGCGCAGGAGCGCGAGACGCTGGCGCGTCTTCCACGGGGTCGCCGCCCACCAGAGTGCCTTGAGGATGCGGCGACCGTGCCACCGCACCGGTGCCGGCACGCGCGAGGCCAGCCGGAGCACGTGCGTCAGCACCTGCCACGACGTCGAGGTCAGCACGGCATCGCGCTCGGCCCTGACGGCCGCGGTTGCTGCTTGCTCCGCGCTCAGCGCTGCCGCAAGGCTGGCAGCCTCCATCTGTCGGTCGGCGCTTTCATGCGTCAGCCGCTCGATCTGCCTTTCGGCATTCTGGGTACGCAGCGCGGCCTCGTTCGCGCGCTTGACGGCCTCGCTCGCCCGCTGCGCAAGCTCGCGCGCCCAGGCGCTCTCCCTGTCCCGCGCAGCGCTCGCCTTTTCACGCGCGGCCTCGGCCCGGTCGAACGCCTGGCGAAGGGCGTTTTCGCTTCGCTCGAGCTCGGCGATCCGCCGGGCTGAAGCGTCGCCCTGAGACGATGCCGGGTCGTTCGGCAGTGCCGGCTCATCCTTGCCGGATGGGGCGTCGGACGGCTGGGGAGATGACGTCACGCAAGGCCTCTTGCCGGGTTGGTCGAGCCTGCTGCCGCAGGCGCGAAAGCATTCGCGGTACCTTTAAACGCTGATTTGAGGCAATCCAACGATCTGTCGGCGAAATGCGACCGTCCGCCGCTATGGCGCTTCTTGTGCGCGGGGCCCCTTGGCGAAGTGCCTTGCGGAGCCAAACCGCATCCGTCCTTCTGGCGTCCCGACGCTTGTCGCCAGGGCGGGAAGGTTGGCAGGCCTTGCGGTCTCGGGAAAGCGTGGCGTTCGGGACGTGCGGGGTGACGGGATGAGGGTTTAATCCCCTCATCTGTATTTCTTTTTAGTTCGATATGTATTCCACCCAAACGAGTCGGCTGTTGCTGTCGGAGCAGTGGCTCTGATACGGTCTATCAAAGCATTAATAAATGTAGAAAAAATATAAGGCATGCGAACCAGGCGGAGGCTGTCATGTTCCATTGCGCGCTGGCCGACGAAGCTTTGGGCGTCGCAGGCGGATGCCTTTGCCGGCAGCCGGGTTTTGCACGGCTCAATGGTCTCCTGACGCAACGGCTCTCCCGCCGCTCCGTCCTGGCAGGGGCGGGCGCTGTTCTGGCGGTTTCGGCTTTCGGGGCGGGGGAGTCCCGTGCCCGGTCCCCGGCGCCGCCGCCCGGCCCGGTCGTCTTTCGAAACGTCAGGCTGTTCGACGGGGTTTCGGATCGGCTCCGCGACGGCATCACGGTGGTCGTCGCCGGAAACACGATCCTGTCGGTCGAGGCCGGCGAACGGGTGGCCGGTCCGGGTGACCTCGTCATCGACGGCGGCGGGCGCACGTTGATGCCCGGGCTGATCGACAATCACTGGCACGCGATGATGGCGGCGTTGAGCCTGACGACGCTGCTGACGGCGGATGTCGGCTACATCAACCTCGTCGCGGCGGACGAGGCCGAGAAGACCCTGATGCGCGGCTTCACCACCGTTCGCGACATGGCCGGACCGAGCTTCGGCCTGAAGCGGGCGATCGATACCGGACTGGTCCGCGGCCCGCGCATCTGGCCGTCCGGCGCGATGATCTCGCAAACCTCCGGCCACGGCGACTTCCGGCTGCCTTACGAGGTGCCGGCCGCCGCCAGCGCGCCGCTCAGCCGCGGCGAGGTCGTCGGCGGCGGCATGATCGCCGACGGCGTCGACGAGGTGCTGAAGCGGGTGCGCGAGCAGCTGATGATGGGCGCCAGCCAGATCAAGCTGTCGGCGGGGGGCGGCGTCGCATCGAACTACGACCCTCTCGACGTCAGCCAGTATACCGAGCCGGAGTTCCGGGCCGCGGTCGAGGCCGCCGAGAACTGGGGCACCTATGTCGCCGTCCACGCCTACACGCCGCGCGCCATCCAGATGGCGGTCCGCAGCGGCGTGCGCTGTATCGAGCACGGACAGCTGATGGACGACGAGACCGCGGCGATCATGGCCGAGAAGGCGGTCTGGCTGTGTGCCCAGCCCTTCCTCGACGACGCGGATGCCAACCGGCAACCCGAGGGCTCGCCCAATCGGGCGAAACAGATCCAGATGTCGCGCGGCACCGACACGGCCTATGCGCTGGCCAAGAAACACGGGCTGAAGACCGCCTGGGGGACCGACACGCTGTTCGACGCCCGGATGACCGCGCGCCAGGGGGCGCAACTCGCGAAGATGAAGCGCTGGTACAGCCCGATCGAAATCCTGAAGATGGCGACGGGTACGAATGCCGAACTTCTCGCCATGTCCGGTCTGCGCTCTCCCTATCCCGGCAAGCTCGGCGTCGTGGAGCCGGGGGCCTTGGCCGACCTCCTCCTCGTCGACGGGGATCCGACCGATGACATCGACCTCGTCGCCGATCCCGATGCGAACTTCAAGATCATCATGAAGGACGGGCTCGTCTACAAGAACGAGCTGCGGGCGTAAGCGGGATCGGCGGCCGGCGCAGGCTGGGAGTTTGCTCGTCCTCGTCTCAAGCAGGCTGCCATCTAACGCAGGCGCTGCTGACGCAATCGAGCGCGCGTCAGCGAAGCAGGCGGCTGGGCGGCGATCGTCAGTCCCTATTCGGGGCGGACTCGCCTTTCAGCGATCGCGGAGGCCATTTCTGGCCCCGGCGCTGACATGTGCGGAATGTAGATTAAAGTGGTGCGCCCGAAGAGATTCGAACTCCTGACCCCCAGATTCGTAGTCTGGTGCTCTATCCAGCTGAGCTACGGGCGCGACCGGCCGGTGGAGAACGTGTCCCCGTCCGGCAGTGAGCGGGTACTAAAGGCTGGTGCCGGCAAATGCAAGACGGTCGGGCAAGAAAGTTGGGCAGGAATGTCGCGCTCTCCTGCCATCGGGCCGGCTGAGACTGCCGCCGACCCAGCGCTTGCTTACCCCGCCGTGCCGACCGTGCCGGCCACGGGGACGCGCGGATTAACGTCGGAGGGAGCGCGGATTGCTGCGGCGGGCCGGGCGGGCAGGATGATGTCGAAGCGGGCGCCGGGCATGTCGGGGCCGAGGGTGATGCTGCCGCCGTGCGCCTCGACGATCTCAGCCGCGATGGCAAGCCCAAGCCCGGTGCCGCCGGCGCGGGTCGAGCCGCGAAACGCCTTGAAGAGGTGTTGCCTCGCCTGCTCTGGCAGGCCGGGGCCGGTATCCTCGACGGAAATCAGCGTGTCGCTGTCCGGCAGCTGGCGCGCCGCGATGGTGATGCGCCGCACCACGGCCTCGCTGTCCTCGCTCTCCAAGGCCTGGACCGAGTTGCGGCAGAGGTTGCTCAGCGCGCGGTAGAACTGATCGGGATCGACGTCGATCTCGCAGGCCTCGCCGACCGCGTTGACGACCTCGATGCTGCTGGACACGACGAGGGTCTCGATCACATCCTCGACCAGCCGCCGCAGCCGCACCTTGCGCTTGGCCGGCGGGCTTTCGACCGCCCGGCCGTAAGCGAGGACAGACTGGGTGTAGACGAGGGCGCGGTCGAGGCTGCGGATCAGCTGCGGGGCGAAGCGTTGGATCCGCGGGTCCTCGAGGTCAGACAGCCGGTCCGAAATCAGCTGCGCCGAGGCAAGGATGTTGCGAAGGTCATGGTTGATCTTCGAAACGGCGAGCCCGAGATCGGCGAGGTGGCGCTGCTCGCGCAAGGTCTTGGCGAGCGCCGTCTGCATTTCCGCGAGCTCCGCCTCGGCAAAGCCGATCTCGTCGGCACGGCCGGACGCGACGATGATCCGGTCGGCATCCGCCGGGTTCTCGCCGAAGCGGACCATCGAACGGGTCATGGCAGTGATCGGCCGGATCAAAAGCGCCGAGATCGCGAGATAGACGAGGATGGCGGCAAAGCTCGCGATCGCCAGCGAGAGCACGAAGATGTTGCGGGAATAGCCCAGCATCGCCCGGCGCAGCGGCGCTTCCTGGACCACGACCTCGGCAGTCATCCCGGCGTCGCCGACCGGTCCGTAGACCCGCATCGTCCGGTCGCTGCCGAACAGCAGCGTGTCGAAGGCGCCGCCGATGAGGCGCAGCCAGCTCTGGGTGCCGAGGTCGACCTGTATCTCGATGGCGCCGAGATCGTCGCTGCGGGCCAGCAGCCGCGACACGCCGCCGTCGACGATGGCGATCAGCTGGGCGTCCAGCGCGCGCAGCAGGCCCGCTTGCTGCTCGATCCCGAGCACCGGCCCGCCCTCGACCGTGACCTGCTCGACGGTCAGGCCGGCGATCGCTGCGGTCTCGATCTTCTGGCGCAGCCATTCCTTGCGGAAATTGGCGACCGACGGCACGAAGATCAGCACTTCGGCGATCATCACCGCGACCATGGTCAGGACGAGCAGGCGGCCGGACAGCCGGCGCAGCGGCGCCGTCGTCGCACCTTTCCGGCGCCATGCCTCGGGGGTTTCACGCCGCCAGTACAATGAAATCTGATCCTTCGAGGTCCTGCTGGGCGCGGGGGTGGCGGATGAACTGTCCGGTTATCCCCAGAGGGCCAGAAAGCGCGTCGCCGCCCGAATGAACCCGCGGCGCCCATAAGGAGCAAAATAGGCGGTCGCCGCCCTTTTTCCAATCTCGCCGAAGGTCGGGTAGGGGGAAATGAAATCCTGCAGCTGCCGCATGCCCATCCGCCGGGCGAGGGCCAGCGCCAGCAGGTTGGTGACCTCGCCTGCGCCGGTGCCCGCGACGCTCGCGCCGAGCAGCCGTCCCCGCCGTCCCACCACGAGCTTCAGCAGCCCATCGGTGCGCTTTTCCGTCTGCGCGCGGTCGTTCTCGCCATAGCCGACGGTCAGCACTTCCACGCTGAGCCCACGCGCCCGCGCCGCCGCCTCGGTGAGGCCGACATGGCCAAGCTCGGGGTCGGTGAAGGTGACGTGCGGCAGGCCGTCGAGGTTCTCGCGCACCGGCAGCCGGAAGAGGACGGCCCGCGCGACCAGCCCGGCATGATGGTTGGCGCGGTGGGTGAACTGCGGACCGCCCACGGCGTCGCCGATCGCGTAGACCCGGCGGTTGGCGGTGCGCAGGCTCTTGTCGACGGTGATGCCCGACCTGTCCGCCGCGATGCCGGCTTCCCGCAGCCCGAGCGAGCCGCTGTCGACCTCCCGGCCGATCGCGACGAGGAGATGGCTGCCGGTAACGGTCTCCCGCGCCCCGCCGGCACTACTGAGGGTCAGAGCGATCTCCCCGGCGCCGCCAGAGACGCCGAGCACTTGCGTCGTCTCGCGGATGTCGACCCCTTCGCTGATCAACCGATCGCGGACGATGGCGACAAGGTCCGGGTCGTCGCGCTTCAGCACCGTGCCGCTGTCGACCAGCGTGACGGCCGAGCCCAGCCGCCGAAAGGCCTGCGCCATTTCGAGGCCGATCGGGCCGCCGCCGATGACGAGGAGGTGCCGGGGAAGGGTGTCGAGCGCGAACAGCGTCTCGTTGGTAAGGAAAGGCACGGTGGCGAGCCCCTCGATCGCCGGTATCCTCGGCCTCGAGCCAGTGGCGAGGACAAAGCGCCTGGCGCGGATCAGCGTGCCGCCGGCGATCACCGTCTGCGGATCGACGAAACGCGCCTCGGCGGCGATCACGTCGACGCCGAGGCGTGTGAACCGTTCGATTGAATCGGCCGGGGCGATCGCCGCGATTACCCCGCGGACATGGGCCATGACGGCGGGAAAATCGACCTCTGGCGGCCCCGCCGAAATGCCGAAAGCGGGCGCCGCGCGGATCGCCGCCGCGTGCCGCGCCGCGGCGATGAGGGCCTTGGACGGCACGCAGCCATGGTTCAGGCAGTCGCCGCCCATCTTGCCCCGTTCGACGAGGACGACGGAAGTGCCGAAAGCCGCGGCGGCCGCGGCAAGGCTGAGGCCGCCCGATCCCGCGCCGATGATGCAGAGGTCGGGCGTCAGCACGCCGGTCTTGCGGCCGCGGCTCACGGACGGCCCGCCGGACCTGCCGCGGGCTGTGCCGCCGGGTCCGGCCGGATGACCCACTTCTTCAGGCCGAGGCCGGCCAGCGACAGCGCGGTCAGCCCGACGAGCGCGACGGTCAGCTGCCAGGTCATCAGGTCACTCAGCGACAGGCCGTCGACCTTGCCGGCGATCTTCAGCGCCCGCTCCAGGCCGCTGCCGAGGAAGGCATAGGTCATCGCCCCCGGAATGATGCCGAGGATGGTGGCGAGGACGAAGGTCTTCAGCGGGATGTCGAACAGCGCCGGGCCGATGTTGAGGGCGGCGACCGGCAGCAGCGGCGTCAAACGCAGCGCCAGGAGGTAGGTGAAGGCATTGCGGCGAAAACCTTCGGCGAAGCGCTGGACGCCAGTGCCCGCGCGGTTTCGCAGCACCGTCCCGAAAGCCGACCGCGCCGCGAGGAACAGGAGGGTTCCCCCGATCGTCGCGCCGAGGATGGCGATGAGGCCGCCGATCCACCAGCCGAACAGGAAGCCGGCGGCGACGGTGAGGATGACCGGGGCAGGGAAGATGAAGGCGATGGCGATGGTATAGAGAACCACCGATCCGGTCACCGCGAGGACGAAGTGCTTGGAGACAGCAGCCTTCAGCGCAGTCCGGCTGGCATAGAGCTGATCGAGCGACAGGTATTCCTTGACGCCGCAGGCATAGGCGAGCGCCAGTCCGGCGACGATAAGCGCGATGGGCGCATAGCGCCACCATGACTGAACCTGCATTGGTACTGTCTAACCCTTGCCGCCAGTCTCGCCTTCTAGGGGGGATAGGCGCCGGCGTCCATTGCCGCAGCCTACGCGTGGCCGCCATAGCGCGCTCTGCACGAGTTCGTGCGGGGAGGCACTGGTCGATGGACAGCGCGGCCTCGCTGAGCGCTCATGGCCGCAAACGACGACGACCGGGCGCAAGGCCCGGTCGCTCATGCCGATGAAGGTATGTCTCGTTCAGAGGCTCTTGGCGGCGCCCGCGGCCTTCTGGAAGGCTTCGCGGGCGGGCTTGGTCAGTTCCTGGGCCACCGACTGGACCAGCGCCTGCATTTCCTTGGTCTGGTCCGTCGCCGCCTCGATCTGACGGCGCACATAGCTGGTCTGCATCTCCACCACTTCGGCGAAGGATTTGGCGGCCATCATCTTCTCGAGATGGGCAAAGCCCATTTCGGCATTGCTGCGCATCGCCTCGATGGCCTTCTTCGACAACGACAGCGAACTCTG
This sequence comes from Mesocryomonas lacus, assembly GCF_055730105.2. Lineage (NCBI taxonomy): Bacteria > Pseudomonadati > Pseudomonadota > Alphaproteobacteria > Hyphomicrobiales > Aurantimonadaceae > Mesocryomonas > Mesocryomonas lacus. The sequence continues at coordinate 492,792 of NZ_JBUZWF020000001.1, read as the reverse complement.
ATGCACGTTCTCCATCGTCGACTCCATCGTCTTCGTGGCGTCGTCGGCGGCAGTCTTCATCCGCGAATAGGCTTCCTTCGACTGCTCCATCGACTTCTGCGTCATGGTGCGAAACGTCTCGGTCATCTTCGACGGGTCCATGCCCATCATCGACTGCGCCTGGTTCATCATGTCCTGCGCGTTTTGCTGCGACGAATCTATCATATGCTGCGCTCCCGCTTGTCTCCCGCACCTCAGCCTAGCGCTTCGGTGGTGGACCTTTCTCGTTTTCGACGGCGCTTCCGCCCGGGCGATGCCCGTCCTCCCGAAAGCGCCGGATCACTTAAGGTTCGGCCCTTTGGCCGTAGGCCCTAAGCTGCCTATTTGTTTAGCAGATCGCATTGTGCACTGCAACATATTCTGACGCCAGCGAGGGATCAGCTTAGAGCTTTAATTAACCCTTCTGCAAAGCCGTCGGGTGTGGGCGCCAAAGCTTCTGGATAAGCCTGCGCCCTGTGATTATTAATGAGACGTTAAGCCAGTGCTGGGGCGCCATGCCGCCAGCTCGCCACGGATCGGTTCGGAATGACCAGACTGCCAGGATCCTCGCCGCTCGCCATCATGACGCTGCGCGAAGTCCGTGACGCCGGCGCCGCCGGTGCGGGGCTCGTCGCCTTCGACCTCACGCTGGGCGAGGTGCTCTGGGCCAACGCCCCCGGCCGCGCGGCGCTCGGGCTGTCGGTCGGCGAGACCAGCCTGGACGCCACCGCGCTCATCGCGCGGCAGATCAAGGCGTCCGCCCGCTCGGTCGAGAGCTGGGGCGAGGCGCGCATTCTCGTCCGTTCGTCCGTCGGCCGCGCCTCCAAGGCCGTGGTCGCAACACTTCGGCGCATCGAGGCGGCCGACCTGGTGCTGCTGACCTTGCCCGACCTGCGGCCGGCGGTGAGTTCCGACGTCGCCTGGGCGGGGAGCCTTCTGGCCGACAGCCGGCTCGAGACTGCCGCCATCTATGATGCCGGGGGCGCCCTGGCCGCCACAACGGCGTTCCGCGCGACCGACAGCCTTGCAGAAGGCATCGCCTCCTTCATCGCGGCGGGGCAGGCGCTCGGCGAGGTCGACGATCCCGCGGCGCAGACGACGCTCGCTCTCGTCGGCGAAGGCCTGGTGCTGGTCCAGCAGGAGCCGCGGCCGGCCGCGCCGGCAGCGCCTGAAGAGCCGGCCGATCCTCTCGATTCGGAGGGGGAGCCAGCGCCGCGCAGCTATTTCTCGGTCAAGCGCCGCAAGCTCTCCAGCGACCGCGGTGGCCGGATGAGCATGAACGGCCTGCTCCAGCGCTGGCACACCCGCCAGACCGGTGCCGATCAGCCTGAGACCATCGAGGACCCTCTGCCGGAAGCGCCGGCTAGCGACGAAGCGCCGGACGCAAGTCCGGACGCCTCTCCCGATGCGCCGATGGCAGCGGAGCCGCAGGCCCGGGCGCCCGTCGATACGGCGGAACCGGTGGCACCCTCGCGTGCCGTCGACGGCTCCTTTGAGGCCTCACCGGCGCCAGTATCACCCGCGCAAAGCGTCGAGGCGACCATATCTTCGCCCGAGCCGGAGCTGCCGTTCGCGGCAGCCGACGCGGGTCTTCCTGTCGAAACTGAAGCAGATGAGAAGGCGTCCGCGACGGCCGAGCAGGTCGACGCGCCTGCCGATACGGCGGATCTCCCTCCCGAGCCGGAAACCGTCGTGCTTTTGGCCGACGAGAATGCAGTAACCGAGCCGCCTGTCGCTTCAGACGATGCGTCCGATACGGTCGCTGGCGAAGATTTCGCGATGGCGGCCTCCGAGGCCGACACAGTCCGTCTGGCCCGGGATGTGCCTCCGGCTACTGAGGCCCTGTCATCGGAAACCGAGCCGGCGGGCGAGTGCTCGTCTGCCGAGCCGCAGGCGGCCGAGCCCATGGCGCTACAGCCCACGGCACCGCAGCCTGTGTCGTCGCACGACGCGGTTCCGCCCTCGGCAGAGGCGAGCGCCGCCGCGCCTCCCTTCCAGCCGCGCTTCGACATGGCGCCGGTGCGCTTCGTCTGGCAGATCGACCGTGAGGGCAAGTTCCGGACGTTGACGCCGGAATTCTCGGCGGCCGTCGGGCCGCAAGCGGCCGATGTCGGCGGCCGCAGTTTTCGCGAGGTCGCCACCGTTTTCGGTTTTGACGCGGATGGCGAGATCGCCCGGCTTCTCGACCGCCGCGATACCTGGTCCGGCCGCAGCATCCTCTGGCCGGTCGAAGGCAGCGATCGCAAGGTGCCGGTCGATCTCGCGGCCCTCCCGATCTATGCCCGCGACCGCAGTTTCGACGGTTTCCGCGGTTTCGGGATTGTCCGGATGAACGAGTCGGTCGAGGACCCCGAGGCCATCGGCATGATCCTCGGCGACCGCCCCGTCGCTGCCGAGGCCGGGGCTCCGCCCGTCACCGACGTCTCGCCGGAGGAGGCTGCCGCGACAGTGCCGGGCGCTGTTCCTGAGACCGAGACGGAGACTGCGCAGAAGCCGCTGCTGAAGACGTTCGAGGCGGCATCTTTCGGACGCCGGCCGGCCGCGCCAGTGGAGGAAGAGGCGACGTCCGAGGCGCTCGCGTCGAACCCCGATGCCGCCCCGACCGACGGCGCGCCGAAGGTCATCCAGCTGGAAGAGCGCCGCCGCCCGCGCGAGGGTGCACTGTCCGACGCCGAGGAGGCGGCCTTCCGCGCGATCGGCCTGAAGCTCGGCGAGCGCGCCGGGATGGTGCCGAAGACGGTCACCGACACGCTTAGCCCCGCGCCGACCGATGCGCGCGATCAGCATGTGGCGGCGAGCCTTCCAATGCCCGCCGACGAGCCCGGTCGTCCGGCGGAAACAGCGGCCGAGCCTTCGCCGCTGCCGGCGGACGATGCGCAGCGCGCCACCGAAGCGGCTGAGGCCGATGCGGATGGAGCGGAGGCCGAGGTCCCTACGTCGAGCGTGAGAGATGGGCTGGCCGACCGCGGTCCCGCCGAGGACGACCTTGCCGGCGGCACGGAGCAGCACGCCGCAGAAGAACCGGCGCGGCCGGCTGTGGTGACGGTCTCGCCTTGGGCGTCCGCTCCAGCGGAGTCGTCCACTGAGGCCAACGACGCAGTGGGCGACGAGACCGCGAGCGCCGAGTCCACACCCGAACAGGCCGAGACCGGCGAGGCGACGGCGCGCCCCGTGTTCTCGCCCGAGCCCTCGGCTGAACTTGAAGACGCCGCTCTCGGCGTCGCCGACCGCGCCACCGCCGCCCCCGAGGCGATCGCTCCGGAAGAGGACGCTCCCGTTGCCGGGGACGCCGAGACCGTTGACGATTCCGAGGAAGCCGTGGTCGACGAGGCCGCGGAACAGGCGGCGCTCGCCTTGGATCTCGAAGCCGTCTTCGCCTCGCTGCCGCTGCCGGTGCTGGCCGAGGCGCACGGCCGGCTGGTCTATGGCAACCGCGAGTTCCAGGATCTCAGCGGGTATGAAAGCATCGAAGCGCTGGAGGTGGCCGGTGGCCTGGAGGCGCTGTTCGCTGACCGCGGCGATCTCGGCCATGCCGGCGAACTGGCGATCCGAAGGTCCAGCGGGCAGGTGATCGACGTGCGCGTGCACATGCAGCGGGCGACCTTCGGCGGCCGCTCCAGCCTGCTGATGTCGTTCACGCCCTCGCCGCGCGATGCCGCAGCCGTCGCACACGTGCCGGAGGCACCGGAAGCCGCGCCGGAGACGGTCGATCTGCGCCAGCAGGTCGAGGAACTGCAGACGGTATTGGATACCGCGACCGACGGCATCGTGCTGCTCGATCCCGCCGGCACGATCCGCGGCATGAACGGCTCGGCGCAGGCCCTGTTCGGCACGGGCGAGGGCGATCACAGCGGGCGGCATCTCTCCACCCTCTTTGCGCACGAGAGCCAGAAGGCGACGCTCGACTATCTCGACATGCTGCGCGACGACGGGCTCGCGGGCATCCTCAACGATGGCCGCGAGGTGATCGGGCGCGTCGCGCAAGGCGGCTTCATCCCGCTGTTCATCACCATCGGCCGGCTCTCGGGCGAGCGTGGCTGGTGCGTCGTCATCCGCGACATCGCCCACTGGAAGCGGATCGAGGAAGACCTCGTCAACGCCCGCCGGCAGGCCGAGGCGGCAAGCCTTCACAAGAGCCGGTTCCTCGCCAATATCAGCCACGAGCTGCGCACGCCGCTGAACGCCATCATCGGCTTTGCCGACGTCATGGCCTCGGAATGCTTCGGCCCGATCGGCAATGAGCGCTATCTCGAATATCTCGGGGACATCAAGCGGTCCGGCCACCACGTGCTCGACCTCGTCAACGATCTCCTCGACATCTCCAAGATCGAGGCCGGCAAGCTCGACCTCGCCTTCGAGGCGGTGTCGCTGAACGAGGTGGTGTCGGAAGTGGTGTCGCTGATGCAGCCGCAGGCCAACCGCGAGCGGGTGATCGTGCGCTCCAACCTGCCGTCCTCGGTGCCGCCGGTCGTCGCCGACCGCCGCACCATGCGCCAGATCGCGCTGAACCTCGTCGCCAACGCCATCCGCTTCACCCCGGCCGGCGGGCAGATCATCGCCTCGACGACCTATACGGCTGATGGCGACGTGCTGCTGCGGTTCCGGGATTCCGGCATCGGCATGACCGAGCGCGAGATCGAGATCGCGCTGACGCCGTTCCAGCAGGTACATGCGCCAAGCGCCAACCGCGGCGAGGGGACAGGTCTCGGCTTGCCGCTGACGAAGGCAATGGTCGAGGCGAACCGCGCGCAGTTCGCGATCAGCTCCACCCCGAACGAGGGGACGCTGGTCGAGATCGCCTTCCCCTCGCAGCGCGTCCTCGCCGACTGAACCGGCGGAAATGATCGGGATGGCGGGCCGACGCGGGCCGCGCCTTCGGCGGGGTTCAGGTTCCGGAAGAGCCTGAACCGCGGCGGCGGCGGATGTCGGCGATCGCCTGCTTCACCGTCTGGATCTCGTCGTGCAGCGAGGCGACTTCCGGCGCGAGCGCCGCGTCGCGGCGCCGCTCATCCTCGATCTCGACATCCTTCGCCAGCGAGAGCGCGCGCACCCGGTCGCGCAGCGACAGGCGCTCGGCACTCGGCACGGGCCGGGCGGCCCGTTCCCCGGCGCTGGCGAGCGGCAGGTCGGCGACCGGCGCCGCGTCTTTCGTCAAGGGCGCGGACGCCGCTTGCAGTCTTTCGAGATTGGCCTGGAGGAGCGCCTCCTCGCGGGTCGGCTGGCGGATCGGCTGGGCGTCGAGGTCGAAGACGCCGTCCGGCTGGGTCGCCGGGGCCGTGCCCATGGCACGCAAGGCTGCCCGCGCCCGCCGGGCGGCATCGCTCAATCGGTCGTTCTCGGCGGCCTCGGCCTCCCACTGGCGGGCCATGGCTTCCTGCCGCGCGGCTTGCGCCGCCGCTTCCGCCACGGCGGCGGCGGAAGCCGCCTGCTCGCGCTGCCTTGCCGCTTCGGCCTCTGCCTGGAGCTCTCGCTCGTGCCGCATCGCTTCGGCGGCCTCTGCGGCCTTGACCTCTGCCGCTGCCGGCTCCGCGGGAGCGACGGGCGGCATGCGGATCTCGAGACGATCCGGCGCCGCGCCGGGAGAGGGTGATGCGTCCGCCATCGCCGCGGTCGGCGCTGCTGTCGCGCGAAGATCCTCGACCACGACGCGTGGCCTCCGGCTCCGACGGCGATCGGCGAACACCGCCCGCAGCAACCGGGCAATGGCGAAGAGCGTGGCGAGGCCGATGCCGGCGATAAAACCGAGCATGCCCCCGGTCAGCACCATCGTCTTGCGCGACATGCCGGTGGTCTTCTGCGGCGGCGTCGCCTGCGAGATGACGCGGACGTTGGCGGTGTTGAGGCTCTCCTGCTCGCCGGTTTCACGGGCGCGCAGCAGGAAGGCCTCGTAGACGGCGCGGGAGGCGTCCACCTCGCGCTCGAGCTCGCGCAGCTTGACGAAGGAGCCGGACGTCGTGACCTGCTTTTCCTTGAGGTCGGCGATCTGCGCGGTGAGGTCGCGCTCCGTCGTCTCGGCGCGGGCGAGTTCGGTCTGCGCCGCGGCGACGATGCGCGACAGCTCGGCGGCGATCGCCTGGCGCGAGGAGGACAGCGCGCCCTCGCTGGCGATGCGCTGGGGATGGCGGGTGCCGAGCTTGGTGGCGAGAGCCGCGGCTTGCTGGCTGAGGTCGGAATAGGTCGTGCGCAGCCGTACCAGCACTTCGGAGCTCAGCTCCTCCGGCAGCGTGCCGCGCACCACGTCCTCGACGCTGGCGCTGCGCATGGACTCGGCCTTCACGCGCAGCGCGGTGATGTCGCCGCGCGCCTTGGCCAACTGGTCGTTGATGCGGGTGATGTAGTCGTCGTCGACCAGCCGCCCGCCGACGCCGATCAGCGCGTTCTGGCTCTTGTAGTCCTCCACCGCCTGCTCGGCGTTCACCACGCTCTTGCGCAGTTCCGACAGGCGGGAGGTGATCGCGGTGGTCGCGCGGCGGGCGGTCTCGGACTGCACCCGTCCTTGCTCGTCGATGAAGACGCTGGCGACGAGATTGGCGATCTCGGCGGCCTTGTCCGGCGACTGGCTGTCGACCGACAGGTTGATGACGAAGCTCTTGGTCTCGCGGTCGACCGTCAGGGCATGCCGAAGCTGCGCCAGCGTCTCGTATTCAGGGTCCTCCGGGGCGCCTTTGGCGCCGCCGAGAAGCGCCTGCAACGCCGCAGAGACGAGGGCTCCGAAGCCGGTGCCTGCCTGGCCGTTGAATTCCGGATCCTGCTCGAGCTTTGCCTGCTCGATGACCCGCGAGAGGACGTTGCTCGACATGATGACCGCCGTCTGGCTTTCGATCAAAGCGAGGGTCGCATCGGAGGGCAGGCCGTTCGGGGTGATCTCGTTGGCGACGACCTTCAGGTCGCGCGGATCCATCAGGATCTGCGTCGTGGCGACGTATTGCTTGGGCGTATTGGCCGCGACGATGACCGCCAGGGCCGCGCCGGCGACCGTTGCGCCGAGGATCAGGAATTTCGACTTCCACACCGACCGCGCGACGTAGACCGGGTCGATCAGCGATGTCGGGTTGGCGCGACGGCGGTCCTCACGCCCGAGCGGCGCCGTTGCGGGCGCCGGGTCTGGCCGGATGTCCGCAGCCTTCGTCGATGTTTCCTCGGACGTGAACATGGCACCAGTCGGAAAGAGCTCTTGAGGGAAAGTGAAGCAAGATGGAAAACAAAACGTTAACGCCTCAGAGTGACATTATTTCGTCAGCAAGCCAGTCTTTTTCGTATGAGCTCGAACCAGGGCTTCGGCCGGTAGTCGGCGTCGAGCGGCAGGGGTCGGCAGGGCTTGCCGTCGCGGCGCGGCATCACCTCCTCGATCCAGCTGTAGCGGTCGGACATGCCCCATGAGATCACCGCGTCCGGGCGACCCGCATCGAACACGCCGTCGAGGAGGTCGCCGACGATCCGCAGGGCCGCGGCGTCCTGTTCTTCCGGTCCCCCGCTGATGTTCCAGTCGATGATGTCGAGCTCGGTCACGGCGAGCGACACGCCCATCGCCTTCAGCGACCGGCCGAAGGCCGCGACAGCGGGCACGTCGATCCTCTGGTCGGCATAGAGATGCCCCTGGATGCCGACGGCGTCGATGCGGATTCCGGCGTCCTGCAGCTGCCGCACGATCGACAGCGCGACCGCCCGGCGCAGGTCGTAGCGCGGCCCTTCGAATTCGAGGTCGTAGTCGTTCAGCACCAGCCGCGCGCCCGGATCGGCCGCCGCCGCCGCCCGGAAGGCGACGGGGATGTGGCGCGGGCCCATCACCTTCAGCCAGTAGCTGTCGCGCAGCGGCGCGTCCTCCGTCGGTTCATGCGCGATCACCTCGTTGACGACGTCCCAGCTTTGCAGCCGGCCGCGGTAGCGCCGCATCACCGTGTCGATGTGCCGGACGAGTGCCGCCTCGGCCCCGCCGGGCGCGGTGATCGCCTCCAGCCAGGCGGGCACCACGTTCCACCAGACATGGGCGTGGCCGCGCGTCAGCCGTCCGTTCGAGGTCGCGAGGTCGACGATCCGGTCGGCCGGGGCGAAGTCGAACGTCTCGGCGCTCGGCCGCAGGAGGTCGGCGAGCTTCAGCTCGTTCATCGGCAGGATGAGGTCGCAATGATCGAGGAAGGCTTTCGCATAGGCCGGGTCGCCGTCGAGCAGCTCGTTCTGGATCGCGGCGCCGAAAGGCACCGGGCGGCATGCGGCGCCCGCTCTGCCGGGCGCCAGGGGCAAGCCGAGCCCAAGGGCTGCGGCCCCCGCGACAAACGAACGCCGCGTTAAGCCCGGTCCGGCTATAGCTGCGTTGGCGCCGGGGTCGATCGTGGGCGTCCGCGCCTCGTTCCGGCGGCGGCGTCTGTCGGGAATGGCCATGTTTGCTCGGGGATTGGCGATGCTGGGGCTCTGGAAGACGAGGCTAAGGGCCAATCTCGGCCTTGTCACGGATTATGCGAACCTGATGGGCGGCTCGCTCGGCCGGCTGGTGCTGTCGCTCGCCTATTTCGTCTCGGTCGCCAACGGCCTGACCGTCGCCGATTTCGGACTGTTCGCCACCGCGTCGGCGACCGGCGTCGTCTTGTCGCGCATTGCCAGTTTCGGCTTCGTCTCCCCGCTCTACCGCGTCGCCACCGGGCGCCGCCGGCTGGTCGGCGCCTATACGGCCGGCTACCTCGCCGCGCTCGCCGCCTCCTTGCCGCTGGTCGCGCTGGCGGCGGCGGTTTTCTACGCCGCGTTCTTCGCCGGGCAGATGAGCGTCGCCGCCTTCGCCGCCGTGGTGGCAGCCGAGGTGGTCTTCTGGCGCTCGCTGGAGGTCGTCTGCATCGTCAACAACGGCCTCGGCCGCTTCGGCCGCGCCGCCATCCTCGTCATCCTGGGGTCGGCGATCCGGGCGGTCGGGGCGGTCGGCTTCGCCAGCCTGTCGGACGGCTCGCTGATCGCCTGGGCGCTGACCTACATGGCCGCCAATGCGCTGGCGCTCGCCATGGCGGTGCTGTTCTTCTACCCCCGCATCCGCTTGCGCTGGACGCCGCGCCTCTATCTCGCCCGCTGGCGCGACAGCGTTTCCGTCGCGGGCGCCGAGATCATCTTCTATCTCCAGTCCGAGCTCGACAAGCTGCTGGTCCTGTCGATCGGCGGCCCTGCCATCGCCGGCGTCTATGCCATCCTGATGCGGCTGGTCGACCTCACCGCCCTGCCGATCCGCTCGTTCAACACGATGGTGGTGCAGAAGCTGATGAAGACGCCGAAATGGCTGGCCTCCTGGCGGGTGCGGATCTCGATCGAGGCCGGCATTGCCGCGGTGTCGATCGCCGGGCTCGCCTTCCTCGGCGGTTTCCTGCATTTCTTCCCGACCGCCCTCGGCCGCAACGTCGCAGACGCCGCGCCGCTGGTGCTGGTGGCGCTGCTGGTGCCGGTCTTCCGCAATCTCGTGGAGTACCAGAGCGAGCTGCTCTATGCCCGCGGCATGACCACGATCCGGGTGCTGGTGCTGGCCCTCGTCGGGCTCATCAAAGCCGGGCTGCTGGTTCTGTTGCTGGCCGATGCCGATGCTGGCGAAACCAGCTGGATCGCCGGGCTGAACGGGCTCTTCCTGGTGCTCTGGCTCGTCTCGGGCGCGGCGACCTATTTCGCCTTCGACCGCAAGCCGCGGCAGAGGCCGCAGCCGGACGGCGTCACGCCAGTCCGGCAGCCCGCCGGATGAGCGCGGTGTCGGTGCCGGTGAACGACTGGATGCCGATCGCCACCTGCTCTTGCGCCATCTCGGCGGCGAAATCCTGCAGCTCGTCCCCGTTCATCGCCGCGCCGCTCCAGTAGGTGCGGCAGAGACGACGCTCGGACGCGAAATGCCGCCCCGGCTTCTTCTCGACTTCGTCGACGAAGCGGCCGTAGATCGTGCATTCCGAGAGCTGCCGGCTGGCGGCAAGGCAGCTCATCGCCGACCGGCGCCCGACCGCCTCGATCCGCGCCATCATCTCGCGGGCGGTATCTGTGCGCCACGCGATGAGGGTCGCGATATAGCCGGGATCGGTGACCTCCGGCGCGGCGATGCCGAGCAGCGTCCCGGCGCGGCGCGACCAGCCGATGTGATGGTCCATCAGTCCGGGCAGAACCGTCCGCAGCGCATCGGCGATCCGGTAGAACTCGACCGCTCCATCCTGCTGAAAGCTGCCGACGTCGAACGGCTTCACGAAGACCACGTCGGAATCGCAGGACACCATCACCGTCTCCGGCATCAGGGCGGCGATCGCCAGGCGCCGGAGCTGCTGGACATGCCAGCCGCGGAGGGGCGGCCCCTTTGGCGACAGCCAGACGCGCCGCTTCCCGAGGCTCAGCGGATCGGGAAACGGCCGCAGCCAGAACGGCAGGAGATCGCGCTCCGAGATGATCTCGCGCCTCGGGCCGGCGAGCGGCCGGAACAGCGCGACGTCGGCGGCCTCGACGAGGATCAGGTGGCGGGTTTGGCCGGTGACGCGGGCGTCGATGCTCTCGCACAAGAGGCGGCACCGCTCGAAGTCGCCGCGATAGCTGGCGGTGACGATCGCCGTCGGCAGCTGAGCGTTGCGGGGCTCGGCAGGGATCAACGCGGCCGCCTGCCCACAGAGCGGCGCCATTCCATCAGGATGCGCAGCATGAAGCGCGGATTGCCGAGGAGGTAGCGGCGCCACAGCCGCCGTGGCTCGATCATCAGCCGGTACGCCCATTCCAGCCGCAGCCGGCGGATGGTCGACGGGGCGCGCGGGACCTTGCCGGCCATGAAGTCGAGCAGCGCGCCGACGGCGATCGGCATGGTCGCATGCGCCGCGTCGAGGTGCCCGGCGATAAACAGCTCCTGGCGCGGCATGCCGAGCGCCACCAGAACAATGTCGGCGCGGGCCGCCCGCAACCGGCCGAGGATCTTCTCGGTCTCGGGCCCTTCGGCGAAGAAGCCGTGGCCGATCGGCAGGAAGACATGCTGCGGATGGTCGAGGGTCAGCGCATCGGCCGCCCGCTCGACGATCCCGTCCGACGCTCCGATCAGCGCGATCCGCATCGGGCGCGTCAGCGTCGACAGCAGGAAGGGCACGAAGTCGGTGCCGTTCAGATTGTCGGGAAAGCTCTCGCCGAACAGCAGCTGCGCGCCGAGATCGATGCCGAGGCCGTCGGGCAGCAGCACGAAGTCGCTGAGGGCGGCGCGGAAGGCCGGCTTGCTGGCGGCGAGGTTGACGCAATGGGCGTTGACGAAGCCGACCGGCGTGTAGACGCCGTTCTCCAGCCGCTCGCGCAGCATCTCGGCGGCCAGGCCGGCCGGGGCGGCGAGGATGTCGAGGCCGCAGATGCGCCGGTGCTCGGGCGCGGGCTTGCTCTCGCCGGCCGAAAGCGGCGGGGTGATGATGGCGCCGGCGAAAATCATCCGCGTGCTACTCCGCGCGGCGGCAGGACAGGGTTGGCCCTGCCGGCGGCGGCGTCTGTTTCCGTCGGACGGGCCGGATGGGCCAGCGCGAAGGCAAGGTTGGCAAGGCCGGCTTGCACGCCGGCCGAGAGCGCTTGGCGCTGGGCCAGCATGAAGCCGAAACCGCTGCAGCGCTGGACGGCGCCCTGGCGCTCGCCGCCGACGCTCTCGCACAGGGCCGCGGCGAAGCCTGCCGCATCGTCGGCGACGCGGACGTTCTCCGGCAGCCGGTCGACGCCGCGCAGCGCCGCGGTCGTCGCCACCGCCGGCAATCCTTCCTCGAAGGTTTCGATCGTCTTCAGCTGCACCCCGGTGCCGCCCTTCGTGGCGAGCGCGATCACGCGGGAGGCGCGCACGAAGGCCTGCGCGTCGTCGACCCGGCCGGCAAAGCGCACATTGCTGGGGGCGGCGGGCGGCTTGCCGTCGAAGCGGCCCGCAATCACGATCGACAGCGTCGAGGGCAGGAGCGGCACCACTTCCTCGATGAACCAGTCGAGGCCGGCGCGGTTGGGTGCCCAGCTCCAGGTGCCGATCAGCCCGATGTCCTGGCTGCGCCTTCCGTCGTCCGGCAGCAGCGCGCGGCCGATGCTCAGCGCCAGCGGGTGGCAGCGCGGATCGCCGCCGAGGCCGAGCGCCGTTCCGTCGTCGGCACTCAGCGTGTGCACGACCGCGGCGGCGGCGCAGACCGCCTGCTCCGCGCGGCCGAGAAGCCGTGCCTCGCGCCGGTACAACAGCCGCCCGCCCAGCGAGCGCGCCGTCCTGGCATTCTCGGCGGCGGAGCGGTGCTCGACATTGTGGGCGATGAAGACCGAGGGCTTGTCGCGGATGAGAAACGGATAGGCCGCCGGCATCTGGATCGAGTTGAGGACGTAGCCGTCGATCGGGCCGGCCTTGGCGATGGCGGCCCTAAGCCGCTCCTCGGAGAGAACCGCAAGCTTGGCGGCCGAGATCGGCAAGCCGCGGACGACGGCGCGGGTCAGCCAGGCCAGCTTCTGCCGGCGGCCGACAGCGGCGTTTTCGATCGCCATCTCGCCGAGGTCGAGCTCGCCCTCCTGCGCCGGCGCGGCGCCCGGACGACGGAACCCGGCAAAGGAAAGCCGCACGCCCTGACGGGTATATTCCTCGATGATGGCCTGATTGGCGATCTCGAAACCGGACGCGGGCGCGCTGGTCGGCAGGAGGGAGGTGATGAACAGGAGATGCATTGGGTCGACCATGGCGGTGCAATCGCATCCTAGCATGGCGGCAACGCCTTGAGATTGCGCTAACGCCCTGCGCCAAGCTCATTGCCGCCTAAATTAGTCGGGATCACGGCACGACGCTTCAGCGCATCTTCACTAATCTATCGTCTGCTCCTCTCATCCGCCCGAGGCATGGGCACGGACCGGGACGGTGCATGCGCCAATCCATCACCATCGAAGTGCGCTCGCCCCACTTGAGCGAGGCCGCCGCTGAGACGACGGTGGTCGTAACCTTGCCGACTTTCCGCCGGCCCGATCATCTCCTGAAGACGCTCGCCTCGCTGACGGCCCAGCAGACGACGCGGCGCTTTGCCGTCATCGTCATGGAGAACGACGCCGAGGCGAGAGCGGGCCTTGCCGCGGCCGGGAATATGTTTTCCGCGGGCGCGGTGACCGGTCTGGTGCTGGTCGCGCACGAGCGCGGCAACTGCTCGGCCTACAATGCCGGCTGGCAGACGGCGCTCACCGAATTTCCCGCCCTCGAGCATCTCCTTGTCATCGACGACGACGAATGCGCCGGTGCGGACTGGATCGAGCGTCTCTGCCAGGCGGCAGAGGCGATCGGCGCCGATATGGTCGGCGGCCCGCAGCGGCCGGTGTTCGAGCCGGGCGCAGCGCTCGGCTATGCCCGCCATCCCGTCTTCACGCCGCACTATGCCGCGACCGGGCCGGTGCCGATCCTCTACTCCTCCGGTAACGTGCTGATCCGGCGCGCCGTGCTGGAGGCGATGGGTGCGCCCTTCCTCGACACTGCCTTCAATTTCATCGGCGGCGGCGACAGCGATTTCTATGCCCGCGCCCGCCGGCGGGGCTTCCGCTTCGGCTGGTGCGAGGAGGCGCCGGTGTTCGAGACGACGCCGGCCCGGCGCACCGAGTTCGACTGGATCCAGGCGCGGAGCCTGCGCAATGGCGCGATCTCGGCGATCATCGAGCGCCGGGCCGACCCCGGCGCGGCCGGCACCCGGCGGCGTGTGGCCAAGAGCTTGGCGCTGTTGGCAGCCTCGCCGTTCAGGGCTATCAGACAAGGGTGGAAGGCGCGGTCCGCCGCCATCGGTCTCTATCCCGTCCAAGTCGCCATCGGCCGGTTCCAGGCCGAGTTCGGGAGGGTGAATGAGCAGTACCGCCGTCCCGAACAGAACTGAACCGTCGCTGGAGCAGCAGACCGTCGAGGCCGTCCGCACGATGCTGGGGGCCGCCGTCTTCGTCGTCCTCCTTGTCTCTTTCACACCGTTCAACGTACAGAGCGCGGCGACCGCCGACAGCGGCAATGTGATCAACCAGATCGGCTATGGCAGCCTTGGGCTGTTGGCGCTGTTCGGCCATCTGATGTTCACCGATCGCCGCGTGGCGCTGTCGCTGCTGCGCCCGACCTGGCTGCTGATGGCGGCCTGGCTCGTCTTCTCCATCACCCAGTCCAACTGGCCGGATGCAGCCTTTCGCGCCGTGCTGTTCTCGCTCTTTGCCATGGTCGCGGCGACGGGCGTCGTCTGCCTGCCGACGACCGCGCGCGGGTTTCGCGTGGTGTTGATCGCCGGCGCGCTGGCGGTGCTCGGCCTGTCCTATGCCGGCCTCGTCGTCCTGCCCGACATCGCCATCCACACGGCAAGCGGCGACGAGCCCGAGCATGCCGGTCTCTGGCGCGGCATCTACAGCCACAAGAACGTCGCAGGTCCCGTCATGGCCGCGCTGTTCTTTGTCGGCCTCTACCTCCTGCGCAGTGGTGAGCGCTGGTTCGGCTGGGTCATCACCCTCCTTGCCGCCCTCTTCGTCTACAAGACCGGCTCCAAGACCTCCGCCGCGCTGGTGCCGCTCGTCGCCTGCCTGATCGTCGGTGCGCGGATTTTCGGCGGGCGGGTGCTGCCGGTCGCGATCCTCGGCTTCGTCGCTGCGCTGATGGCGCTGATGACGCTCGGCGCTGCGGTGTCGCCGACGCTCGACGGCCTGCTGCAGGCCGTGCTGCCGGGCACTACCTTCACCGGCCGAATGGATCTCTGGCGGTTTGCCGTCGACACCATGGCGCCGCGGCAATGGACCGGCTGGGGTTTTGAATCCTTCTGGTTGACCTCCAACGTCTTGGGCGCCGAGACGCCGTTCGAACTGTCCTGGGATCCGCGCGGCATCGTCCACTCGCACAACGGCTATCTCGACATCGCCATCGCCATGGGCTGGCCCGCATTGGCGCTGGCGGCGGTCATGCTCATTCTGCTGCCGTTCGCCGACTATGTCCGCTGCCGGGCGGGCACCGAGAACGAGATGCTGGCCGATCTCTTCCTGATGGTGCTCGCGTTCATGCTGCTGAACTCCTTCTTGGAGAGCTATCTCTTCAAGCGCGCCGACCCTTCCTGGATGCTCGCCTGGATCTCCGTCGTCGGCCTGCGGCTGCTGTCGCGGTTCCGCATCGCGCCGTGAAACGGTGGCGACGGGCCGAAATCCGTGCGAATGGCTGGGCGCGGCCGGGGTGCGGCCTATTTCCAGCGCGTCAGTTGCATAGCCAAACCGGAAGGCCCTTTCATGGATAGCCTGCGCCTCGATGCCGTCGATGCGGACGACCTCGCCATCCTGTCCGCCCATTGCCAGGACAGCGTGGTGCGCCTCGAGGACTGCAGCTATTCGGCGCGGACCGGCACCTTCGACCTCCTGATGAACCGCTTCGTCTGGGAGAAGACCGAGGCCCGCGCGCGGTTCAGCCTGTTTCGCCGCCGCGACTACGAGCGGCGGCGCGCCGGCCTGCACTTCACCCGTGTCCGCGGCGTGCAGCGGATCGGCTTCGATCCCGCCGTCGGCGAGCAGGTGCTGTCGCTGCTGACGATGCGTTTCGAGCCCGGCGAATTGCCCTCGGGCCGGATCGAGCTTGTCTTTGCCGGCGGGTCCGCGATAAGGCTCGACGTCGAATGCGTCGAGGCGCGTCTGACGGATCTCGGCGCCGCCTGGTCCACCACCGCGCGCCCCGATCATGATCAGCCCGACGATCGCTAGAAGCCGGCACACGCCGGTCCGGCGGCCGGGCGCGGGGAGATAAGCCATTGCCGGTCAGGCTGACCACAAGCGCCGCTGATTTCGAAGCCAGCTTTGCTGCGCTGCTAGGCGCCAAGCGCGAGGTCTCGGCGGATGTCGACGCCGTCGTCCGCACCATCGTCGCCGATGTCCGCGAGAATGGCGACGCGGCCCTCATCGCGCTGACGGCGCGCTTCGACGGGCTGGAGCTGACGCCCGAAACGATCCGCATCGGTGCGGACGAGGTCGAGGATGCCTATCGCCGCACCGACGCGGTGACGCTCGAAGCGCTCGAGCTGGCACACTCCCGCATCACCAGCCACCACGCGCGCCAGATGCCGAAGGACGATGTCTATACCGACGCGATCGGCGTCGAGCTCGGCAGCCGCTGGACGGCGGTGGAATCGGTCGGGCTCTACGTGCCGGGCGGTGCCGCGAGCTATCCGTCCTCGGTGCTGATGAACGCCATTCCCGCCAAGGTCGCGGGCGTCGAGCGCATCGCCATGGTCGTGCCGGCGCAGAAGGGCACGCTCAATCCGCTGGTGCTGGCGGCCGCGCGCATTGCCGGCGTCGACGAGATCTACCGCGTCGGCGGCGCGCAGGCGGTGGCCGCGCTCGCCTATGGCACCCCGACCATCCGCCCGGTCGCCAAGATCGTCGGCCCCGGCAATGCCTATGTCGCCGCCGCCAAGCGCCAGGTCTTCGGCATGGTCGGCATCGACATGATCGCCGGTCCCTCGGAAGTCCTCGTTATCGCCGACGGCAGCAACGACCCCGCCTGGATCGCCGCCGATCTCCTGGCGCAAGCCGAGCACGACGCGGCCGCGCAGTCGATCCTGATCACCGACGACGCGGCCTTCGCCGATGCGGTGGCCGAGGCCGTCGAGCAGCAGCTGACCCGCCTGTCCCGCCAGGAGACGGCCGCCGCCAGCTGGCGCGATTTCGGCGCGATCATCCTCGTCAGCGATCTCTCCGAAGCCCCGCCGCTGGCCGACCGGATCGCGGCCGAGCACCTGGAGCTTGCCGTCGACGATCCCGACGCGCTGTTTGCGAAGATCCGCAATGCCGGCGCGGTGTTTCTCGGCCGCCATACGCCGGAGGTCATCGGCGACTATGTAGGCGGCTCCAACCACGTCCTGCCGACCGCTCGCTCGGCGCGTTTCTCGTCGGGGCTCTCGGTGCTCGACTTCGTCAAACGGACCTCGACCCTGAAGCTCGGGCCGGACCAGCTGCGCCAGCTTGGCCCCGCGGCGATCGAACTGGCGCGCGTCGAGGGGCTCGACGCGCACGGACGGTCCGTCGCCATCCGCCTGAACCTCTAGGCGATCCGATGGCAAACACCCCTTCCGGCTCCCGGCTGATCGCCATCGACCTCGACGCCACCATCGGCCGCGCGACGCCCGACATCGAGCACGAGCGGGCGGTGGCGATCTTCGACCTGATCGAGGAGAACGACTTTCAGCCGGTGGGCCTTGCGCCCGGCCAATTCCGGCTGAAACTCTCGCTGGTCGACAAGCGGCTGGTCTTCGACATCCGCGACGAGACCGAAGAGGCCGTCGTCACCCACATTCTGTCGCTGACGCCGCTGAAGCGGATCATCCGCGACTATTTCCTGATCTGCGACAGCTACTACCAGGCGATCCGCTCGGCGACGCCCTCGCAGATCGAGGCGATCGACATGGGGCGACGCGGCATCCACAATGACGGATCGCAGGTCCTGCGCGAGCGGCTGGCCGGTAAGATCGAGGTCGACCTCGATACCGCCCGGCGCCTGTTCACGCTGATCTGCGTGCTGCACTGGCGGAACTGAGGCGATGGCGAGCGACGTGACGCCCGACGGCAAGGCAGCGCGGCGGATCGCCTCGGTGCTGTTCGTCTGCGGCATGAACGCCATCCGCTCGCCGATGGCGGAAGCCTTGGCCCGCTCGCTGCTGCCGCCCACGACCTACGTCGTCTCCGCCGGCATCCGCGGCGGCGAGCGCGACCCGTTCGTCGACGTCGTGCTGGCCGAGAAAGGCCTCGGCCTTGGCACCCGCAAGCCGCAGGGGCTGGAGGAACTCGCCGACGGCTATTTCGACCTGATCGTCACCATGGCGCCGGAAGCCCACCACACCGTGCTCGACAGCACCGGCTCGCAGGCGGTCGATGTCGAGTTCTGGCCGATGCCGGATCCCTCCGTGGTCACCGGCAGCCGCCAGCAGATCCTCGACGCCTATCGCGACGTGCGCGAGCGGATCGAGGCGCGCATCCGCCAGCGCATGCTCGCCGAAGGCTGAGCCGACAACTTAGTGCGCCTCGACCTTCACGCCGGCGTTCGGCCTCTTGATGAAGACCGACAGTACGACAAGGCACGAGAACAGCAGCGTCAGCGTCAGGAACACGTCGCCGAACGACATCACCATCGCCTCGCGCCGGACGATGTTCGACATCTGGCTGAGCGCCGTCATGTCGCCGTCGAGCCCGCGGGCGTTCATTGACGCCGCCATGTCGCTCATCCGGTCCTCGACCACACCGCGTCCCCAGCGCACCGATTCCGCCAGCCGCTCGTAGTGCAGCGTCTCGCGGTCGGTCAGGAGGGTGTTGATGATGGCGAGGCCCACCGCGCCGCCAAGGTTGCGTGTCAAGTTGTAGAGGCCTGAGCCGCCCTTCATCTTGGCGGGCGCGAGCGTTCCAAGCGCGATGTTGTTGATCGGGATCATCGCCATCATCAGGCCGACACCGCGCAGGATCTGCGGGATGAACAGCTCCCAGAAATCCCAGTCATGCGTCAGGCCCGACATCAGCCAGGTGCCGAGCGCGAAGGACGAGAAACCCATCGCCATCATCACCCGCGGGTCCATCTTGCCCGACAGGAAGCCGGACACCGGCGCCATGACGAACATGGCAAGGCCCGAGATGAACATCGTCTGGCCGATCATCAGCGAATCATAGTCGCGGATCCGGGCGAGATAGACGGGGTAGAGATAGGTCAGGCCGTAGAGGCCAATGCCCATCACGAAGGAGAACAGCGAGCCGAAGGCGAAGTTGCGGTTGGCGAAGGCCGAGAGGTCGACGATCGGCTCCTTGGCGGTGAAGGCGCGGTAGAGGAAGAGCACCCCCCCGAGCGTCGCGACGACGGCGAAGATGGAGATGCTGGTATCCTCGAACCAGTCGTTCAGCGGGCCTTCCTCCAGCACGTATTCCAGCGAGCCGAGGAAGGCCGCCATGCCGGCGAGGCCGAACCAGTCGAACTTCTTGAACAGGCCGAGGTCCGGCTTGTCGAAGTCGACGAGATACCAGGTCGAGATGGCGACGATGATGCCGGGCGGCACGTTGACCAGGAACAGCCAGTGCCAGGAGAAGGCGTGGCTGAGATAGCCGCCGACGGTCGGGCCGATGGTCGGGGCGAGCGTCGCGACGAGGCCGATCATCGGCGAGACGATGTTGCGCTTGGAAGGCGGGAAGACGGTGAAGGCAGCGGCGAAGACGCTCGGGATCATGCCGCCGCCGATGAAGCCCTGGATGGCGCGGTAGACGATCATCTGGTCGATGTTGGTGGCGGTCGCGCAGAGCGCCGAGGCGGCGGTGAACCCGGCCGCCGAGCAAGCGAACAGCACCCGCGTCGACAGCATCCGGCCGAGGAAGCCGGACAGCGGGATCATGATGACCTCGGCGATGAGGTAGGCCGTCTGGACCCAGGGGATCTCGTCCGAGGAGGCGGAGAGGCCGGCCTGGATCTCCGACAGCGAGGCCGAGACGATCTGGATGTCCAGAATCGCCATGAACATGCCGAAGACCATCGCGATGAAGGCGATCATCTTGCGGGTCGAGATCGTCTCCTCAGCGGCAGGCTTCGGCGCGCTGGCGGGGACGGCGGAGGTGGTGGTGCTGGACATGGCGCGGAGCCTTGGGCCGGATGGGGGATCTGGGCCGGCCGAGGTCGGTCGATGAGCGGTTTCTTGCAGGTAGCAGCGCCCCGCCGAACCGAGGTTCAGGTGAGGCGCAGGCTGCTAGTGCGCGGTCGCTGCCACATCTGCGGTGCGCTCGGGTGCGGCTGCCGCCGCGGTGTCGGTCTTCGGCCCGGTGCGAATGTCGACCGAAACGACGGCCGACAGGCCGGGGCGGAACACGCCGGCGAATTCGGACTCGTGGTCGATCGCGATCCGCACCGGCACGCGCTGCACCACCTTGGTGAAGTTGCCCGTGGCGTTGTCGGAGGGCAGCAGCGAGAACACCGAGCCGGACGCCGGCGACAGGCTGTCGATCGTGCCCTCGAACTTACGGCCGGACACGGCGTCGAGCTCGATCTCGACCTTCTGGCCAGGCCGGAGATCGCGCAGCTGCGTCTCCTTGAAGTTCGCGTCGATGTAGGTCCGGTCGAGCGGGACGATGGCGGCCAGGCGACGGCCGGCCGAGACGAGGTCGCCCGGCTGGACCGCAAGGTTGCCGACGATGCCGTCATACGGCGCGCGGATGGTCGTGAAGGTCAGATCGCGCGCCGCCTGGTCGCGGGCGATCTCCAACTCGCGCACGGTCCGCTCGGCCTCCTTACGCTGGGCATCGAGCACCGCGACGTTGGCCTTGGCGGCGGTGATCGACGCGTCGGCGCCGGCAACCTTCGCGGCCGAGGAATCGCGCGTGCTCTGTGCCGTGTCCTTGCCGGCCTTCGTTCCGGCACCGCTGGTCACGAGGTTGCTGGCGCGCGAGAGGTCAAGCTCGGCCTTTGCGAGGTCGACGGAGGTCGCGTTCCGCGACGCTTCGGCTTCGCCGATCTGGGCTTCCGCCGCGTCGCGCTGCGATGCGATCCGGTCGATCGCGGCGCGCTGGGTGGCGATCTTCGCCTCCGCCCTCTCCAGCGCCAGCGCAAAGTCGCCGTCGTCGATGATCACCAGCGGCGCGCCCGCGCGCACAATGTCGTTCTCCTTCACCGGCACGGTCTGGACGTAGCCGGTGATCTTCGGCGAGACGATCGACATGTCGGCGCCGAGATAGGCGTCGTCGGTTGAGACCATGAACCGCCCCGTCGTCCAGTAGTAATGGCCGTAATAGCTGCCGCCACCAAGGGCGGCGAGGAAGACCAGGGAGAGGACGAGCTTCTTCTTCCAGGCGCGCTTCGGCTTTTGCGGCTCTGCCGCCGCGGCCGGCGGGGCGACAGACGTCTCGGTCTTGGCCTCTTGCTTCGGCGTCTCGACCGGCACGTCGCGCAGCGTCGCCGGCGCTTGCGGCGCGGTCTTCGTTGAGGCCGAGCTGGAACCGGTGGTGCTCTCGGCGGCTTCGCCGGAAGGGCCCTGTTGCTTGTCCACTATGTCGAGCACTGGTAACTTCCTTCAATCGAACCGAACCGTTCAGTTCGATGTTGACGTAGCGGCCTTCATCACCCATTTCAAGATAGCCGGCGGAATTTCACGCCGTATTAAAATAGGTTCGGCAAACTGTGACGATTCGGCATCTTTCGACGTGGGGGCAAACCGGCGCTTCTCTCAGGGAGACCGCACCAAGCCGCGGCGGCTGGCGATGAGCGAGGTGGCCGTCCGTTCTGCCGCCGGCGAGGATCCGCTGAAGCGTGGGCAGATTCTCGAGGGCGCGCGCCAGGTGTTCAGTTCGCTCGGCTTCGATGCCGCCAGCATGAACGACGTCACCCGGGCGGCCGGCGTCTCCAAGTCGACGCTCTACGTCTATTTCCGCAGCAAGGAAGAACTGTTCACCGCCCTGATCGCCGAGACGCGGGACGCCTATTTCGCGCGGATCGAGAAGATCTTCACCGATCCGACCCACCCGGCCGAAACGCTGCGCACCTATGGCGAAGCGCTGACCACCATGCTGACCACGGCGAAGATCATGCGGGTCAACCGCACGGTGATCGCCGTCGCCAGCCGCATGCCGGAGATCGGCATCGAGTTCTTCGCCAAGGGCCCCCAGCGGGCCATCGCTTTGCTGTCGTCCTACCTCTCGTCCGCCACCGCGGCAGGGCATCTGAAGGTCCCCGATCCGGTGATGGCGGCGCACCAGTTCAACGAACTGGCAATGGCAGGGTTGTTCCGCTGCCGACTGTTCAACCAGGACCTTCCCGATCCGACGGCGAACGAGATCGCCCGAACGGTCGATGCGGCCGTCACGCTGTTCATGGCCGGCTACGGCGTTGCCGCTCCGGGCGCAGAGCCGGTTTCGGGCGAGGGCGCCTAGCGCTCCTCAGTGGCGAACGAGGTGATCGTCTGCTGCAGTTCGGTGAGGCCGAGGTTTTTTTCCGAGGATGTCGCGATCAGCACGGGAAACGCGGCCGGTCTCTTGGCGATCAGCTTCAGCGTCGCGTCGATCAGTTTCGGCACGCCCTCCGGCTTGATCTTGTCGGTCTTCGTCAGGACGATCTGGTAGGAGACGGCGGCCTTGTCCAGGAGGGCCAGCACGTCGGCGTCGTTGGTCTTGATGCCGTGGCGCGAATCGATCAGCACGAACACCCGCTTCAGCGTCGCGCGGCCGCGGAGATAGTCGAAGACGAGGCGCGTCCAAGCATCCACCTGGTCCTTCGGCGCCTCGGCATAGCCGTAGCCGGGCATGTCGACGAGGGCGATCGGCGGCAGGTCGCCGTTCTCGCCGGTATGGCCGCCCGGCACGAAATAGTTCAGCTCCTGCGTCCGACCCGGCGTGTTCGACGTACGGGCGAGGCCCTTCTGTCCGACCAGCGCATTGATCAGCGAGGACTTGCCGACGTTCGAGCGGCCGGCGAAGGCGACCTCCGGTGGGCCTTCCGGCGGCAGGAACTTCATCGCCGGCACGCCGCGGATGAACACCCAGGGCCGGGCGAAAAACAGCCGGTGGTCGCCGCCCGCGGCCGGGCCTTCGTTTTTGATGAAGTCGCTCATGAGGGCCGTCTCCAGCTGGATTTTTGGTGCCACGCCGGGCGGCAAGGATGGGGCAGGCACGGGGAGGGCGTCTCCCTTCATAGCGTTTCGACGCCAGCCTGAAAACGCGAAGAGCCGGAGGCAGGACCTCCGGCTCTTCGATGTCGCCTGAACCGCTGGCTCAGGCTTCTTTCTTGTTCCGCTTGAACACGTCGCGGATGTTGTCGAACAGCTCGATCTTGGTGCCGTTGCGCTTCATGATCACCGACTGCTGGATGATCGAAAGCGTGTTGTTCCAGGTCCAGTAGATCACGAGGCCGGCCGGGAAGGTCGCCAGCATGAAGGTGAAGATCACCGGCATCCAGGTGAAGATCATCTTCTGCGTCGGGTCCGGCGGCGTCGGGTTCAGCTTCATCTGGACGAACATCGTGATGCCCATCAGAAGCGGCCAGACGCCGATCAGCAGCGCATGCGGCGGCGACCAGGGGATCAGGCCGAACAGGTTGAAGAGGCTGGTCGGATCGGGCGCGGCGAGATCCTGGATCCAGCCGAAGAACGGCGCATGCCGCATCTCGATGGTGACGTAGAGCACCTTGTAGAGCGCGAAGAAGACCGGGATCTGCACCAGAACCGGCCAGCAGCCGGCGGCCGGATTGATCTTTTCGGTCTTGTAGATCTCCATCATCGCCTGTTGCTGCTTCATCTTGTCGTCTGCGTATTTCTCACGCAGCTCGACAATCTTCGGCTGGATGTTCTTCATCTTCGCCATCGACTTGTACGACTTCGAGGCGAGCGGGAAGAAGATCAGCTTGAGGCCAACGGTGACGATCAGGATGGCCGCACCGAAATTGCCGGTGAAGTTGAACAGCCAGTCGATGACGTGGAACAGCGGGCGGGTGATGAAGAAGAACCAGCCCCAGTCGATCAGCTGGCCGAACTTCTGGACGCCGGCCTCTTTCTCGTAGCCGTCGATGACATCGACGACCTTGGGGCCGGCGAAGGTGCGCGAGACCACCTTGGCGGTGGCGCCGGGCGCGACGGTGACGGGGTCGCTGAGATAGGAGCTGTGGTACTGAGGGCGGCCGGAGGACTGGTACAGGAACTCCGAGGAGAACGGCCGGCCGGTCTCCGGGATCAGCGCGGTCGCCCAGTACTTGTCGGTGACGCCGAGCCAGCCGCTGGAGGCCTTGGCGGGCTGCACGCGGCCTTCGCTCTCTATCTTCGAGAAGGTGGTCTCCGTCACGCCCTCGTCGCCGAAGACGCCGAGGAGGCCCTCGAACACGACCCAAGCCGAGGCGACCTGCGGCTTGGTGAAGCGCACGACGCGGCCATAGGGCGAGACCGAGACCGGCGTGGTGCCGGCGTTCTCGACCGTGTCGGTCATGGTGAACATGTAGTCGCCGTCGAGGGCGATCTCGCGGCGGAAGGTGACGGCCTTCTCGTTGGTATAGGTCAACACCACCGGGGCGGTGTGCGTCAGGGTCTGGTTGCCCTCGGCAGTCCACACCGTCTGCGGGCCAGGCGTCGTGCCGGCATCCGTGCCGGAATAGCCGAATTCGGCGTAATAGGCGTCGTGCGTCGCTTCGGGCGAGAGCAGGACGATTGTCGGGGAATTGTCGTCGACGGTGTCGTGATACTTGCGCAGGCGAAGATCGTCCAGCCGGGCGCCGCGCAGGTTGATCGAGCCGACCAGCGTCGGCGTGTCGACCGCGATCCGCGGTGCGTCCGCCAGGGCCTGCTCGCGGGTGGCGGTGCCCGGCAGCGGCGTGTTGGCGGAGGAGGGGACGATGCTCTCGCGGCCGGCCGGGGCGGGGACGCTCTGCTGCGGCGTGCCGGCAGGGGTCTGCGGCGTCTGCAGCGAGCCCGGCGAATTGCCGGCGGCAATCTGCGCCTGGCGCTGCGCTTCCATACGCGGGCTGACGACCAAGAACTGCCAGCCGACCAGCACGGCAATCGACAGCGCCATGGCGATCAGGAAGTTGCGGTTGTTCTGCATGGATTATTCCCCGGTGGGTGCCCTGCCGGTGTCAACGGGCGCCGGCCGATCGCGCCGGGTCCGCGCGAAGCGCCGGGACAGCTCGTGCTTCAGCGTCGCGAAGGGCACGCCGAGAAGATCGCGACGGGCGACGACGACATAGTCGAAGCCCGAGGCCATGTCATTTCCACATTCCAGCCGCACCGCCTCGCGCAAGCGCCGGCGGATGCGGTTTCGCTCGACGGCGTTGCCCACCTTGCGGGTTACCGTCAAGCCTAGCCTAGCCTCGTCCTCGTCCTTGCGGTCGAGCGCCTCGATGAAGAAGAGCGGGCCATTCAGACGCCGCCCCTTGCGCGCGGCGAGAAACTCGGCGCGCGTCTTCATCCGGCCGAAGCCCATGTCGGTTTAGGCCGAGAGGCGCTTGCGGCCCTTGGCGCGACGCGACGCGATGACCTTGCGGCCGCCGACCGTCTCCATGCGCGCACGGAAGCCGTGGCGACGCTTGCGGACGAGATTGCTCGGCTGGAAAGTGCGCTTCATTGTTCCATCCCCGCAGCCGTGCCGCAGGCCTCTTGATCGTGCGAAAAAATTACCGGAGACCGGATCGTCGTCATTGGACGGCGGCATCATGGCATGCGCGAAACCCCGCGCAGACGCCGTCCGCTCGTTTGGGTGCTTATAGGAAGAGGCTGGGACAAAAGTCAATCGCCGGTGCGCAGCGTGCGCTGCATCCTGCCGGCGGAAAAACGGCTGCCCGGGCGCGCGGCGGGCGCTGAGGGCGGGGCGGGGTGCCCAAGCAGCCGAAGGGTGGTTCTAGTTCTGGACGGCCTGCACGGAGCCGCCATCGACGCGAACGTTCGAGCCGTTGATGAACGAGGCTCGGTCGGAAACCAAAAGGGCGATGACCGCCGCCACTTCGTCTACGCGGCCGCGCCGCTTCAGCGAGATGCCTGGACGCTCTTCATCGAGGAAGCTTTCGATCGCCTCGTCGAAGGAGACGCCCTTCTCCTCGGAGCGCTTCTCCATCATGCCGTCGGTCATCGGCGTCTCGATGAAGGCCGGGGAGACGGTGTTGCAGAGAATGCCGTGCTCGGCTTCCTTGTAGGAGAGGTTCTTGACGAAGGTCGCGAGCGACGCCTTGGCGGCGTTGTAGGTCGCCTCTTCCCAATAGGGCTGGACGGCGTTTTCTGAGGTGATGCAGACGAAGCGGCCCCAGTTTGCAGCGCGCATGGTGGGGAAGGTGGCGCGGGCCATGCGGACGGCCGAGAAGAAGTCGATCTTCCAGGCCTCCTCGTAGTCCTCGTCCTTCATCTCCAGCGGGTGGCCCTTGGCGCCAGTGATGCCGGACATGTGGACGACGATGTCGATGCGCCCGAAGCGCTTCAGCGCTGCCGCCGCGATCGCGTCGACATCGGCCTGCTTAGTGACGTCGGCGGCGACGCAGACGGATTCGGTTGGAAGCTCGGCGGCCTTCTTCTCCAGTTCGTCGATCTTCATGTCCGACAGAACCAGCAGCGCGCCTTCGGCCGCCAACTGCTTTGCCGTCTCGAAGCCCATGCCGCCGGCAGCACCGGTGATGATCGCGACGCGACCTTTGATACCCAAGTCCATGATACAATCCCTTGCTGTTTGCCCGACAACGGGGCTGGGGACTTTCGGTTTCGCCAGGAGAGGCGTTAAGAACGGCGATGCCCGATCACGACTTTCGCAGCCCCCGCCTCTTCGTCGATGCCGACCTCGCCGCGGATGCGCCCATCGAGGCGACGCCCGAGCAGTTCAACTACCTCGTCAACGTCCTGCGCCTGACGGCGGCGGATGGCGTTCTCCTGTTCAACGGCCGCGACGGCGAGTGGCTGACCGGCCTGCAGCAGCCGTCGAAGAAGCGCCTCTCGCTGACGCCGCAACGCCTTGTGCGGCCGCAGACGCCGGTGCCGGCGCTCGAATATCTGTTCGCGCCGCTGAAGCAGGCACGGCTCGACTACATGGTGCAGAAGGCTGTCGAGATGGGCGCCGGCGTGCTGCAGCCGGTGATGACGCAGCATGTCCAGGCGCCGCGCATCAAGACCGAGCGCATGCGCGCCAATGCGGTGGAGGCCGCCGAGCAGTGCGGCATCTTGTCCATTCCGGACTGCCGCGACATGCTGCGCCTCACGGATGTCCTCGCTGCCTGGGACGGCACGCGGACGCTGGTCTTCTGCGACGAGCGTGCGGATGCTGCGAGCTCGATAGACGTGCTGCGCGATGCGATGGCCGCGAGCGCGAGGCCGCTATCGCTGCTGATTGGGCCGGAGGGCGGCTTTTCCGCCGACGAGCGCCGGCAATTGCTGGCGGTGGATGGCGTCATCGTGATGTCGCTCGGTCCCCGCATCCTGCGCGCCGATACTGCAGCGGTCGCAGCCCTTGCGGTCCTGCAGGCGGCCGTCGGCGACTGGAACACCAACCCCAGCTGAGGCGCTGCCGGGCGAAGCGGCCACACCGTTCAATCGATTCCGCTTGCGAAACATCCTGAAAGATTTCAGACAGCGATCCCTGCAACAGACGCGCCCTTCCGCCCGGACGGGTCGCGACCAAAACTTCGAGGGCATTCCATGGCGCGCGATACCACCGATCTGACGCCGATTGCCGGAATGGAAGACCTCGTCGAGCACATGCGGGACGGCGAGAAGCCGGAAGACGCCTTCCGCATCGGCACCGAGCACGAGAAGTTCGGCTTCTATACCGCCGACCTCTCGCCGGTGCCCTATGAGGGCGAGCGGGGCATCCGCAAGCTGCTCGAGGGCATGCAGGCGCTATCCGGCTGGGAGCCGATCATCGACGATGGCCGGCTGATCGGCCTCGCCGGCGCCGACGGCATGGGCGCGATATCGCTGGAGCCGGGCGGCCAGTTCGAGCTTTCCGGCGCGCCGGTGAAGACGATCCACGAAACCTGCCGCGAATCCAACCAGCACCTGGCCCAGGTTCGCCAGGTCGCCAAGCCGCTCGGCATCGACTTCCTCGGCCTCGGCTCCAGCCCGACCTGGACGCTGGCCGAGACGCCGATCATGCCGAAGTCGCGCTACGACATCATGCGCAACTACATGCCGAAGATCGGCACCCGCGGTCTCGACATGATGTACCGCACGACGACGATCCAGGTGAACCTTGACTTCTCCTCGGAGCGCGACATGCGCCGGAAGATGCAGGTCGGCATGCGGCTGCAGGCGGTCGCCTCGGCGCTGTTCGCCAATTCGCCGTTCACCGAGGGCAAGCCGAATGGCTTGGTTTCCTGGCGCTCCGACGTCTGGTCCGATGTCGACAACCAGCGCTCGGGCCTCCTGCCCTTCGTGTTCGAGCCCGGCTTCACCTATTCCGACTATGCCGAATGGGCGCTCGACGTGCCGATGTACTTCGTCATGCGCGACGGGCGCTACCGCGACGCGACTGACATCACCTTCCGCCAGTTCCTCGACGGCGCGCTGAAGGGCAAGGTCAGCGATCCCCGCCCGAACATGGGCGACTGGACCAACCACCTTTCCACTCTCTTCCCCGACGTCAGGCTGAAGCGTTTCCTCGAGATGCGCGGCGCCGATGGCGGACCGTGGCGCCGCATCTGCGCGCTGCCGGCCTACTGGGTCGGCCTGCTCTACGATGCGACGGCGCTCGACGAGGCCGAGGAGATGACAAAGGACTGGGGCTTTGAGGAAGTGTCGGCGCTGCGCAGCCAAGTGCCGAAGGAGGGTTTCCGCACGCCGTTCCGCTCGGGCACTGTGCTCGACCTCGCCCGTCAGACCCTCGACATTTCGAACGAGGGGCTGAAGCGCCGTGCCCGACTCAACGACGAGGGCAATGACGAGAGCGTCTTCCTCGCGCCGCTGAAGGAAGTGGTCGCGCGCGGCACCACCTCGGCCGAGGAGCTCGTCCGCCTCTACGAGGAGGAGTGGGGCCGCGACATGGGCAAGGTCTTCAAACACCTCACCTACTGATCGGCACCGCGCCGTCGAAGCCGGATTGCCGGCGATTCCTACGTCCCGATGCCGGTGCCGCCGCTGATCTGCGGCGCCGGTGCCTTTGCATCGCCGCCGAAAGCCGTTCATTCTCTTCGTTTGGAGCGCGTCGTTCCGGTCGGAAAGGCCGGTAGCGCTCCCGTGGGAGAAGGCGATGGCAGGGTTCGAGGACTGGCGAATGGTCACCGATCCGACCCTTCTGGCGGAGACCATGGCCGAGCAGTTCCGGCTCAGCCGGAACGAGCTGGAAAAAGCCCAGGCCGCGCTGCAGCCGGCCTTCGCGCTCGGTCTAGAGAAGGCGATGGCGAGCCCGGCTGCGTGGAATGATCTTGCCCGGGCGTTCAGCGCCATGGTGCCGGGCGACGGGGCGGCGATGCCCGGCATCGAACGCGGCCGCGCCTTCACGGACACCGTCTTCGGCTCGGACGCCCTGACGGCGGCGATCGCCCGGCAGGCGTCGCTGTTCGCCGGCATTGCTCCCGAGACCCTGCAGAAGTTGATGCCGGGGCTCGCGCTGCTCAGCATGGAGACGATGGTGCGCCAGGTCATGGCGACCCTGTCCCGGCAGCAGCCGGCGGGGCTTGCCACCGGCGATTTCGCCGGGGCCACCGCCGAGATGATGCGGCGCGGCGCCAATGCCGTGGAGGCGCTGGGCCGTCCCTCGGATTCGCTTGGCGCCGGGCTCGGCCCCGGCTTCGCCGCCTTCGCGCCCCGGCATTTCGCCGACGCCTTCGGCGACGCGCTGAGGCAAGGCATGGCCTTCATGCCCGCGGTGCCGCCATCGCCGGGCCGGGCACCGCCGCAAGCGCCCCCGGCGCCCGAGACCTTCAACCCGATGCTGCCCTTCGCCACCCTGTTCGAGGCTTTCGCCGAGGGCATGCGGGGTACGCTGGACGAGGCTGCATCGACGCCAGCAAAAAGCGGCGCAACGGCGCAATCCGCCAAGGTCCCGGCGCCGCCTGCCGGCGATCCGCCGCCGTCGCCCGCCGCCGACGCGCTCGCCCCGGCCGATGACGGACTGGTCGCCGATCTCATGCGATCTGGCCAGCAGATCCAGGCCGATTATGCCCGCGAGATGGCCACGTTGTTCGAGCGCTACCAAGGGCCGTCCGAGCCTAATTGACGCCCGGCGATCGCGGATGGGCGACAAGGCCGGGGGTTCTATGGCATAGCTCGACCTTGAACCTTGTGCATTGCGGCAGCGTGTTCTGCCGGAAGGGCTTTGCCCGCAGCATGTCAGGGCGAGACGCGGTGCTTGGATTGTCGGTCCCTGACGCTATCTCGATTTGCAAAGGCGGCCGGACCCTCGGCCCGCAACCGGTGGTGAAATGCTCCTGATCAACTTTTTGATCGTCTTTTTTCTGATCATTCTCAACGGGTTCTTCGCGATGTCGGAGCTGGCCATGGTCTCGGCCAAGCGCTCCCGACTGCAGCAGCTGGCCGATGATGGCAGCCACGGCGCCCGGCGCGCGCTGAAGCTCGTCGACGATCCCACCGGTTTCCTTTCCACCGTGCAGGTCGGCATCACCCTCGTCGGCATCTTCGCCGGCGCCTATGGTGGCTCCGTCTTCGCCGAGCCCCTGGCGAAGGTGCTGGAGCCGACCCTCGGCAGCTCGGCTAACACCACGGCCTTCATCATCGTCGTCGTGGTCATCACCTATCTCTCGCTGATCCTCGGCGAGCTCGTGCCGAAGCGGTTCGCCATGACCCGCGCCGAGGGCATCGCCGTTGCCGTGGCGCCGATCATGCAAGCACTGGCGACCATCGGCGCGCCGATCGTCTGGCTGCTGCGCGTCTCCACCGTCGCGGTGTCGAGCCTTGTCGGCGCGAACTCGGCTGATTCCAGCATGGTGACGGAAGAGGACGTGAAGGCGATGATCGCCGAGGGCACGCAGAGCGGCGTGTTCGAGGAGAAGGAGCGCGAGATGCTGGAGGGCGTGCTGCGCATCGCCGACCGCTCCGTGCGCTCGATCATGATCCCGCGCCCGGACACGGTCTGGCTCTCGGTCTCCGACAGCCAGACCGAGATCCTTGACGAGATCCACTCCTCCGGCCATTCCCGCTTCCCGGTCATGGGCGCCGATGCCGAAGACATCATCGGCGTCGTGCAGGCCAAGGACCTTCTGGAGCAGCAGCGCCAGGACCATGGCATCGACCTTGCCAAGGCGGTGCGCGATCCGCTCTTCGTCAACGAGACCATGCCGATCCTGAAGCTGCTCGACCGGTTCCGCGCGGTGAACCTGCACATGGCGATCGTGCTCGACGAATACGGCTCGTTCGAGGGCATCGTCACCCCGACCGACATCCTCGTCGCCATCGCCGGGTCGCTACCGGAAGGCCAGAACGACGAATACAGCGCGGTCCGCCGGGCGGATGGCTCCTGGTTGCTCGACGGCGGCATGCCGATCGACGATCTCGAGCGGTCGCTGGACTGGCTGAAGCTGCCGAAGGACCGCGATTACGAGACGCTCGCCGGCTTCGTGCTGGAGCAGTTCGGCCATATCCCGGGCGTCGGCGAGGGTTTCGACTGGGCCGACTGGCGCTTCGAGGTGATCGATCTCGACGGCCGCCGCATCGACAAGGTGATGGCGATGCCGATCGTCACCAAGCCGGACGAGGGCGACGATACCTCGCTCTGAGCGATCCGTGCTCCGGAAGATCCTCGACGACTGACGCTGAAATGCAAACGGCCCGCCAAAAGCGGGCCGTTCATGTGTTGGAGGGGTCGGGGCGGGCAGTCCTCATAGGCCGCGGCGGCGCTTCGATGCCTTCACGGCGAGCTGGAAGGTCGGGTCTTCGCGCCAGCCGCGGTGCAGCGCCTCGTGCACGTCGTCACGCTTCAGCCCGACATCGTTCAGGAGATAATCCGGCAATTCCGAAATCTGGTAGGCGGCGCGGCGGTTGCGGATCATCCGCAGCACGGCGCGGGCACCGGCATAGAGAATGCGGGGCGAGGGGATGCGGGGAAGGGACCTCGTCGAGGGCCTCGAGAAGATCGTCATGGCTGTAAACTCCTGTCGAGCCAGTGTCTTTGGGCGCCGGGCATGGCTTCGCCGTTTCCCGCAAACCGTGTCTTGCGAGAACCGAAGAGGCGAAATGCTCCTGACGAAATGGTTCTAACCGGGAGCGATTGATCAAACCAACGAATGTTGGTTATATGAATCATCAACAGGGATGATGGAGGCCCGCATGGCATCGCCACTCGATCTCGACCAGGTCCGTACCTTCGTCGCCATCGTCGATTCCGGCAGCTTCACGAGGGCCGCCGACGAGGTGTTCAAGACTCAGTCCGCCGTCTCGATGCAGATGCGTCGGCTGGAAGAGCGACTGTCGGTCCAGCTGTTCGAGCGGGCCGGACGGGCCACCCGCCTCACCGACGAGGGCGCCAGGCTCCTCACCTACGCCCGCAAGATGCTCGCGCTCAGCGAGGAGACGCTCTGCGCCTTCGACGAAGAATCGATCGAGGGATTCGTGCGCATCGGCTTGCCCGACGACTATGCCGAGCGCTTCCTGCCCGAGATCATGGCCCGGTTCTCGCGCTCCAACCCGAAGGTCGAGCTGCAGATCGCCTGCGAGCCGACCACCAACCTTATCGAGCACGTCGAGAAGGGTCATCTCGACGTCGCGCTGGTCTGCCCGACGCGGACGATGCAGGCCGAGGTGGTCCGGCGCGAGCCGCTGCACTTCGTCACCTCGGCGGCCCATTCGGTGCATCTGGAAAAGGTCCTGCCGCTGGCCATCGGCCGGGCCGACTGCCATTGGCGCAAGCAGTGCATCGACGCGCTGAACCTGATGGGCCGCGAGCACCGGATTCTGTTCACCTCCTGGTCGGCGACCATCGTCACCTCGGCGGTGCTGTCGGGTCTCGCCGTCAGCGTCCTGCCGGAATGCGCGCTGCGCTCGGGCATGCGGGTGCTCGGTGAAGCCGAAGGCTTTCCGCGGCTCGAGGACGCCGAGATCGGCATGATCCGCGCCAAGAACTCGTCCCGCCCGGCAATCGAGGCACTGATCGCCCATATCCGCGAAAGCCTGCAGAACATGGTGCCGCCCCAGGCTGCCCAGGCGGCCGGCCGGCTGCAGGACAACCGCGCCCTTCCCGCGCCGCGCCAGCGCTCGGGCATGGTGGCCGCCGGGTGGTGAGACGCCGCAGCCACTTGCTTAAACGCGCATCTGTGTTGGTGGCAATACAGTCTGGGGTTGAAATGCCTGGTGCATCGTAGTCTCCTGATCGGCGCTCGGGGGGGGCTCACCATGCCGGATGCCTGGAAGCAGCGATGGATTAGTGGGCTCGGTTTGGCCGACCACCTGGTGAAGCAGGTCGGCGCAATCGGTGCAGCCGTCGCCCTGCTTGGCGTCTTGCTGCCACCGGTTGGCAACACCCTCAAAGTCATCACCGCATGGCGTTTCGGCGCCGTCGGCTATGTCAAATACGAGGTCGGAAGTGTGCGCCGGCCACCCGGTACAGAGTGCGCTACCTTGCTCCGCCAGCCCACCGGCCAAGGCCAGTTTTACCTTCTGCGCAACGGCGAACGTGAGTTTAACGCGCTCGGCTGGGGCGACGTTGTTCAAGCGGATTCCGAGGTCTATTTCCACG
Source organism: Mesocryomonas lacus (assembly GCF_055730105.2). NCBI lineage: Bacteria > Pseudomonadati > Pseudomonadota > Alphaproteobacteria > Hyphomicrobiales > Aurantimonadaceae > Mesocryomonas > Mesocryomonas lacus. Next base: position 459,735 of record NZ_JBUZWF020000001.1, on the reverse strand, counting down.
AAGCGGGCCGGTGCGGCATCACGAAAAACTGCGCGAGTGCCCCGGTCGTCTTCGTCTTGCAAAAGGGGGACTGCGCCGTCGTGATCGAACAGGGCTATGACGACAGCGGCCCCGACGATCCGCTGCCGAACGCCGACGCCAAGAAGCTATCCCTTGTCGCCAAGAGCGGCGGGTGGTTGAGGGTCGCGACAACCGCTTGCGGCATCTTTGGATGAGCGGCCGCAAGCTGCGTCCCGCAATTTACCCCGCTTGGTTTACTTGACCTCTCGACATCTTCGCCGGCAGATGGGCGGCATGAGCCTCCTCGATCCCGCGCCCAGCAATGTCACGGAATATTCGGTCTCGGAGCTGTCCGGGGCGCTGAAGCGGACGGTCGAGGAAACCTTCGACCATGTGCGCGTGCGCGGCGAGATTTCCGGCTATCGCGGCCCGCACTCCTCGGGGCACGCCTATTTCGCGCTGAAGGACGACCGGGCGCGGCTCGAAGCCATGATCTGGCGTACCTCGTTTTCCAAGCTCGCCTTCAAGCCGGAGGAGGGGCTGGAGGTGATCGCGACCGGAAAGCTCACCACCTATCCCGGCTCGTCGAAATACCAGATCGTCATCGAGCAGATCGAGCCGGCCGGCGCCGGCGCGCTGATGGCGCTGGTCAACGAGCGCCGGCTGCGGCTGGAGGCCGAGGGCCTGTTCGCGGGCGAGCGCAAGCAGCTGCTGCCGTTCATGCCGAATGTCATCGGCGTCGTGACCTCGCCGACCGGCGCCGTCATCCGCGACATCCGCCACCGCATCGCCGACCGCTTCCCGGTTCATCTCCTGGTCTGGCCGGTCCGGGTGCAAGGCGAGACGTCCGGTGCCGAGGTGGCGGCGGCGATCGAAGGATTCAACGCGCTCGACGGCAGCACCGGCATTCCGCGGCCGGACGTCATCATCGTCGCTCGCGGGGGCGGCAGCCTTGAGGATCTCTGGGGTTTCAACGACGAGATCGTGGTGCGCGCGGCCGCGGCCTCCGTCATCCCGCTGATCTCGGCCGTCGGCCACGAGACCGACTGGACGCTGATCGACCACGCCGCGGACGTGCGCGCGCCGACGCCGACCGGCGCTGCCGAGATGGCCGTGCCGGTGCGGGCTGATCTCGTCGCGACGCTCGCCGTGCTCCACGCCCGCCACGGCCAGGCGGTCTCGCGCCGCCTCGGCGAATCGCGCCGCACGGTGGCCGGCGCCGCCCGCGCGCTGCCGACGCCCGACATGCTGCTCGCGCTGCCGCGCCGCCGGCTCGACGAAGCCGCCACCGCCATCGGCCGCTGCCTGACGCTCGCCGTCTTCGAGAAGCGCCGCGCCTACGGCGAGGTTGGTCTGCGGTTGGCGCCGTCGAGTCTCGACACGCTGCTGCGCGAGAAGCGCGGCGATCTGCGCCATGCCGACAGCCATGCCGCGCACGCCTTCGAGGGACTGGTCGCCCGGCGCCGCCAGCGCTTCGACCGGCTGACCTCGGATCTGCGCCCGCACATCATCGCCGCCCGCAGCCTGCAGGCCCGCCACCGGCTCGACGGCCTGTCGGCGCGCTTCACCCAGGCCTTCGCGCAGAGGCTCGACCAGCGCCGGCGGGCGCTCGATGCGGCGAGCCGGGTTGCGGCCAGCCTCGACCCCCGCCGCGTGCTGCAGCGCGGCTATGCGATCATCCGCGGGACGGACGACGTGCCCATCACACGGGCGGAAAACCTCGTTCCCGGCATGGCCTTCCAGGTCGAGTTCACCGGCCGTGAGCGCCGCGACGCGGTGGCCGTCGAGCCCCTCGATCTCGGCACGGCACCGGCGAGGGCACCGAAGGTCAAGCGGGCGAAACCGGCGAAGGCCGGGACCGACATGCAAGGCACGCTGTTCTAGGGCTGCGGTTGTCAGGCGCGACGCTCGCTGCGCCGACACTCCTCTGGTCGGAGCCGACTCGCCAACCTAGGAAGACGAGCTATCGAAGATTTTGCGTGGGACGCGCTTTTCGTTTTCGCGCGGGCCATCGTTACGGAAGACCATCTTCGGCGGGCATGCAGGCTTTTCTGCTGCCAAGTCCCGCCCGCAGTCCCAGAAACTGGGATGATAGAAGTGTCTCGATGCTTCCGAGATGAGTTTTTGTAAGCAAGCCGTAAGACCAAGCTAGAGAAGTTCTGGCAATAATAACAATAACTTACTTTTAACATTCTTTAATAGCCGCGACCGTATTGTGCCGGGTAAGAGATGTTGTCGCATCCTCTAATCGTCACTTACCAAAGGCGCGGAACCGATGAAGAATGTTTCTATTATTGGCAAATTTTTTGTACTGCTAGCATCTTTTGGCGTCTTTGGAATTGCCGTTGCTTACTATGCGGGAACACAGTTGCAGGCAGTCGACGACTCCTATAGCGGTGTGATCGACACGAATGCCAAGGCGGCATTGGTAATGGCGAGGGCCAACCGCTCCCTGCAGACCGCCCGCGCCGCTGTGGGCGATCTCATGATGTCCCGCAGCGATGAGATGAACAAGTCCGCGTTGACGGAGGTGGCGGAAGCCCGCGCTGGTTTTGTCGAATACATGAACAAGGCGATTCAGGCCTTGCCGGCAGACGCTGATCTCCCGGTTCTGCGGGCATCGGCCCTGAAGGCGGTGGATAAGGACTGCGGGTCCGTGATGGAATTCGCCGCGAAGGCGGTCTCGGAAGCCGACGTCAAAGTGTCGCAGGATCGCTACCTGAAGGATTGTCAGCCAAAGTTCCCTGGCCTTTCCAAGTCTTTCACCGCAAAAGCCACCAGCCTCACCAAGTCGGTCGACGATCGTTCGAACGAGCTCAGCGCGTTGTCCGTCTCGACGATGAGGAACACTTGGGCCATGATCCTTGCGGGCCTCGCCCTCGTTGGTGTCGCCGGCTTCTTCGGCGTGCGAGCCTGGCTGGTCAAGCCGATCAAGGAACTCGAAGGCACGATGGTCAGGCTGTCCGCTGGCGATCTCGCAGTAGAAGTGATGGGCATCGAGCGTCGTGACGAGATCGGCGCCATGTCTCGCTCTGTTCAAGTCTTCAAGGAGGCTGGTCTCGAGAACCGGCGACTGTCCGCTTCGGCCATCGAGGCCGAAAATGCCCAGATGGCGCAGCGTGACCGACAGTCGGCGCTGGACAACTCCAAGGCGGAGGATCTGAAGGCTTTTGTCATGGCGGTTGAGCAGGGCTTCAACGCTCTCGCCAACGGCGATCTGACGGTGCGGATGAACCGGGCGGTGGCGCCGGAGTTCGAGCCGATCCGCGTCAAGTTCAACGACAGTGTGACTTCCCTCGAGGCGACGATCGGCTCCGTGGTCACGGCGATCGGCGCGATCAGGGTCGGCCTCAGCGAAATCTCCGTTGCCTCCGGGGATCTGGCCCAGCGGACCGAGCAGCAGGCTGCCTCGCTCGAGGAAACGGTCGCGGCGCTCAGCGAGGTGACCGGCAAGGTGAACGAGAGTGCCACCGGCGCCAACCGCGCGCAGGCCTCCGCCGCTACGGCGCAGAAAAATGCCGAGAAGGGCGGCGAGATCGTCAGCCGCGCCATCGCGGCCATGGCGGAGATCGAGAAATCATCCGACGAGATCGGCAAGATCATCGGCGTCATCGACGAGATCGCCTTCCAGACCAACTTGCTGGCGCTCAACGCCGGTGTCGAGGCCGCCCGGGCGGGCGAAGCCGGTCGCGGCTTTGCTGTGGTCGCCCAGGAAGTGCGCGGGCTTGCCCAGCGTTCGGCGGAAGCCGCCAAGGAGATCAAGAACCTGATTTCCACCTCCACCACCCAGGTGACGCAGGGTGTCGAGCTGGTCACCGCCTCCGGCCGCTCGCTGGAGGAGATCGTGATGCAGGTCGGCGAAATGTCGAGCGTCGTCGCAGACATCGCCCGCAGCGCCCGCGAGCAGGCGGCTTCGCTGAAGGAGGTCTCGGTCGCCGCCGACCAGATGGACAAGGTTACCCAGCAGAACGCGGCGATGGTCGAGGAGACGACGGCCGCCGCGCAGAACCTGTCGACGGAGACCGAGGAACTCGCCGCCATGGTCGACCGCTTCAAGACCGCGGCCGTGCAGCAGTCGCGCCCGGCGCCGGTTGCCCGCCGCGCTCCCCCGGCCGCCAGCCCCAAGCCCGTCGTGCAGATGCGCAGCACCGGCACCGGGGGCGCCGCCGCCAAGCCGAGCGCTAGCGCTAACGCCAGTGCCGATAGCTGGGAAGAGTTCTGATCCGGAACCAAGGCGGACGTATAGTCCGGCTGTCCGCCCATCCGAACGGCCGTCGGGGATCCTCTTCCCGGCGGCCGCATGCCATTTTAGATCGGAGCGTCACTGCTCCTTTAGGCGCATCCGCCTACCAGCGTGGCGTCCCGTCGTTCGAAACGGCTGACTGAATACCTGGAGAGGTGGCCAAGCGGTGATAGCCGCGTGACAAGACTGCGCAATGTGCCATGTCTCAGGCGGCGCGCGGGTCTTCTATCTTACTGACATTACCAGGAAAAAATAGTGGTACGGTTGGGTGGGTTCGAACCACCGACCTCTGGAGCCACAATCCAACGCTCTAACCAACTGAGCTACAACCGCATGACGACGTCCGTCCGGGCGAGCCAATAAAATCTTTCCGCCTTTTGTGCAAGGGGCCAGCGTGATTCAGGCGTAAGGCGTATCGACTGAAAGGGGCTTTCCCGCCGTCCGACACCGGTTGCCGTCAGGTCGGCCGCACGAAGGCGGCCCGCGCCGCCTCGCAGGCGGGGCGGCAGTGGCAGCCCTCGATATGGTCGTTGACGAGGCCCATGGACTGCATGAAGGCATAGACCGTCGTGGGTCCGACGAAGCTGAAACCCTTTGCCTTCAAGGCCTTGGACAGGCGGGTCGAGGCCGGCGTCACCGGGTTGGCGCGGACCATAGCGGCGTCAACGACGGCGGGGCGCTCGTCGGGCTCGGGTTCGAACGACCAGACGAAGGCCGACAGCGCCACGCCCTCCGCCCGCATCGCCTGCACACGTCGGGCATTGTTGATCACTGAGAGTATTTTCGCGCGGTGTCGCACGATGCCGCCGTCCAGGAGGAGGCGCGCGACGTCCGTCTCGTCCATGCCGGCGACGGCGTCGACCTCGAAGCCATGAAAGGCGGCGCGAAACGCCTCGCGCTTGCGCAGGATGGTGATCCAGGAGAGGCCGGCCTGAAACCCTTCGAGGCAGATCTTCTCGAACAGCGCCCGCGCGTCGCCGACCGGCCGGCCCCATTCCGTATCGTGATAGCGGATGTAGTCCGCCGTGCCGCCGTGCCAGCGGCAGCGCCAGGTGCCGTCGGGGGCATCGGTCAGCCCTTCCGGAAGGGCGCCGGGCCCGTGCTCTGCCGGGCCTGCCGGGTCGTCGGACATCTCGCTCATGCGCTTTCATGGCGCCCGACTTCGCCGAGCGCAAGCCGGGCGTCGACAGGGCCCGCCGGAAGGCATAGCGCCGGCGGGCTGGTCCGGCCGTCGACCGGCCCGCGGAAGGCTGAGCCGGTCAGGCGGTGGGCAGCGGCGGGCGGCCGCAGGAATAGGTCTTCAGCCGGTATTTCGGATGGGTGGCGATCCATTCGGCGGCGACCGCCTGCCCGTAGAGGGTGCAGGACATCAGCGAGCCCTCGAAGGCGACGCGCTGGGGGCGGCAGGTGTTGGGATCGGCGTGGAGGCAGACGAGGAGGGTGAGGGCGATCATGGCAGGCTCCAGGAGCGCTCGCGCAGCGAGCAGCTCGCGCGAGCGGAAAGGAAGGAACCGGTGACGGGCCTTGCGGCCTCGTCGTCCGGCGGCGGCATGCCTCCCGATCCGTGGGTCTCGCCCCACCAGCTTGTTCGCGGGTCTGTTGCCCGCGCGCCCTGCATGCGCTGGGGGCGGCTAACCGCCCCGTCTCCCTCTCGTCGACTCGCGCATCTCTCCTGCGCCCAGCGTCGCGCTGCACTATGTTGCTGAACCACTTCCACCGCGCTTAACGCTTGAAAAATGGTCACCTCAAAGGCTTGCCTGCGGCTGGAGCAACATAGGTAACCAAAAAGGTAATCGAACGTCGTCGGAGATCAACGTCTAGCCGTGGGAAATTGAGCGGTGTGATGCGAAAGTCGCGATGTGGCCGTCGTGCCCTTGCGCCGGGGCGAGCCGCCTTGCATGAGGGGCGGCTGGCCTTGCCGGCGATCCCCGCGGAGTGCCCGATGCTGCGCTGCCTTGCCTTTCTCGCCGTGCTCTCCGCCGTGTCCGTGCTTGCCGGCGCGACGCGGCCGGCGCTTGCCGCACCGCCCGCCTCGCCCTTCGCCACCCCCGCCCTCGTCGAGGGTTTTGAGATGATCGCCTTCGGAGCCGAAATCCCCGGCCTCTTCGGTGGCGGGCGCTACATCAAGAAGTTCGTCGGGCCGGTCGCCTTCTTCATCGAGAACCATGCCGCTAAGGACCGCCGGCGCGAGGTGCGCAGCTTCGTCACCGGGTTGCCGCGCCAGATCACTGGGCTGCAGACGAGCATCGCGGCGTCGGCCGCCGAGGCGCGCTTCGTCGTCCACGTCGTCGACACCGCCGACTACCAGCGCATCGGCCGAAAAATCTTCCGCAACCCGTTCCGGCGGGTGCCCGGCAGCTGCCTGGTCCACGCAGATTACGGCCGGGCCGGCATCGTGCGGGCCGATGCGCTGATCGTCTCGGACGACGGCGAGCCGGCCTTCCGCCGCTGCCTGGTCGAGGAGGTGCTGCAGGGACTCGGGCCACTCGACGATTTCGACGGCGCGCCGGACAGCGTGTTCAACGACACGTCCACCGTCACCCGCTTCGGCCGCTACGACCGGATCATGCTGAACATGCTCTACGACGACCGGTTGACGCCCGGCATGAGCGCTGCGGCCGCGCGCCCGTTGCTGCCGGCGATCGCCGAGACCGTCCGCCGCCGCGTGCGGTGACCGCCGTCACCTGCCAGCGCCTCGCTGCGCTAAGCCTTTCTTAAGCATAACGAAATCCTTAGCCGGCGGATGCCAAGGCGGGGCGGGCGCGATTCATCTTTCGCTTGCCATTTCGGCGCAAGGTCGGGCCAAGGGGCAATCCGCCCCGGGCCCCTGACGGGCGCGCCCGCCGCAAGGCTTAGCCGCGCCTGCCCGCGACGAAGGATAGACCGTGCCGAACAGGCTTTTCGCACCCCTTGGCCTTGCCACCCTCCTGGCCCTCTCTCTTGCCACGCCGGCGGCCGCCCGCGACCGCGGCGTGCAGGTCTCCTCGGATCTTGCCGAGGAGTGGATCCTGCAGCTCAGCCCCGGCAGCGGCGTGGTGCCCGGCTACATCAAACCCGATCTCGCCAATCCCGGCGGCCTCTACGACACCCGTCGCGGCTATGCCGTGCGCGGCAGCTACGGCCTGCGCGACGGTGACGGCGTGCGCGTCGAGGGCCGCGCCCGCATCCGCTCGCGCGACATCAAGGACGGCCCGCTCTCGTTGCGCGACGAGAGGGGCGATGCCGATGGCGTGAGGATCCGCCGCACCGCCGCCATCACCGGTTCGGTCGTCTCGGCGCCCGCGCCCGGCCGCGCGATGAAAAAGGTCAGCTCGATCGACCCCGCTTATCTCCCGCAGCAGGTGAATTATCCCTCGGACAAGCCGGCGGGCACGGTGGTGATCGATACCTCGTCGAAATTCCTCTACCTCGTCGAGGCCGGCGGCACGGCGCGGCGCTATGGCGTCGGCGTCGGCAAGCCGGGCTTCGAATGGGCCGGCAGCCACACCGTGACGCAGAAGAAGGAATGGCCGACCTGGACGCCGCCCGCCCAGATGCGCGCGCGCGAGAAGAAGAAGGGCAAGATCCTGCCCGCGCAGATGAAGGGCGGCCCGCAGAACCCGCTCGGCGCCCGCGCGATGTATCTCGGCTCGACGCTCTACCGCATCCACGGCACCAACCAGCCCTGGTCGATCGGCAAGGCGGTCTCTTCCGGCTGCATCCGCATGCGCAACGAGGACGTCACCGACCTTTATTCGCGCGTTCCCGTGGGTACCAAGGTGATTGTGCTCTAGGGCGACCGGCGCCGAACTGCTCCACCGTTATGCGGAGGCCGAAGCTGCCGATCTCCCCCTCGGGTGGGGAGATCGGCAGATCCTTGAGGGGACCGGCAGCTTCGGCGGATCAGCTCTCTGCCCACCGGCCGTGCCCGAAACGCCACACTCCCCGTCGAACCCGCACACCGTCGATCACGGCTTGCGGAGCCAGCCCCCAGGCGGCCCATAGCCGCCTTGCCAGCTCGAGTTGCGCGGCTCACCATCACCGCCGCGCTGCCGCCTCGCATTCCGGCCGGCTCCACCCCCGGCGAACCACCACACCGCAGCACCGCCATGAGGAAACCCAGATGTCCAAAGCCTTCCGCCTCGCCCTGGCGCTCTCCGCCGGCCTCATCGGCGGCATGAGCCTGTCCGCGCCCGCCAGCGCCGAGAGCCGCTACTACGACCACGCCACCAATTCCTGGAAGTCGGCCGACCAGGCGCCGTCGCGCCGCATGTCGCAGTCGATGCGCAAGCCCGCCAAGCAGTTCATGCGCACGAGCGTGCGGATCGACACGGCCGAGGCGCCCGGCACCATCATCGTCGATAGCGAGCGGAAATTCCTCTATTACGTCAATGCCCCCGGCCGGGCGACGCGCTACGGCGTCGGCGTCGGCCGCGAAGGTTTCGGCTGGTCCGGAGACATGAAGGTCGGCCGCAAGGCGGAATGGCCGGGCTGGACCCCGCCGAAGGAGATGATCGTGCGCGAGGCCGCCAACGGCCACATCATCCCGCCCTACATGGAAGGCGGCCCGAACAACCCGCTGGGCGCCGCCGCCCTCTACCTCTACCGCAACGGCCAGGACTCCATCTTCCGCATCCACGGCACCAACCAGCCCTGGACCATCGGCCAGAACATGTCGTCGGGCTGCATCCGGATGATGAACGAAGACGTCCAGGACCTTTACGCGCGGGCGGGCAAGGGCACCAAGGTCGTGGTGATCGGTCCCGACGGCGCAGGCCGCCAGAGCATCTACCGCGAGGCCGGCCTGCTCAGCGGCGGACGCGGACTGCTGGACGCGATTTTCGGCGGGTGAGTTTGCCGAGCGCGGTTTGACGAGACGGGAGCCCGCCAGCGATGGCGGGCTTTTTCATGAGGATGGTGATGTCTTTTGTGCCGACCTCAAAGCTTTAGCTTTCGGCGAGCACCAGAAAATCAAACGCTTGCTGCGAAGCTACCGAGAGCAATCGCGCTTCCGCAGGGCCATCTAAAGATGGCAAATCCTGCGCAATGCAACTACTGCCTTACTAATCTCTTCCAACGATCTGAAAAATCGGGCATCCATCCCCCCGACGGAAACGGGCGGGGAATGATGCGTGGCGATCAAGTATAGCGCGGTAGCGATCACGGCCGTCATGGCGGTCATCGGCCTTTCGGCCTGCAAGCCGAACTCGTCCGACACCAATGCGGCGCCGGTTGTGGCGACGGCTTCATCCGAGGCAGATCAGCTCGCCGAAAAGCGCCGTGTCTATGTCGAAACCTACAACGACCTAATCGACCCCGCCTTTGGCGTCGGCTTCGTCGCCTCGGCCTATCGGGAACTCAACGTGCCCCAGGCCGACGCAAGTGCCACGATCTACTTTCCGACCTTCCTGAACCTCCCCTTGGCGATCGACCGTTTGAAAGAAGGCCGGGCGCTGCCCGGAACTGCGATGGCCGCCGCGGATGCCGCCGTCGATCAGCTGGTCTTGAAACTCCAAACGCTCGTGACCCAGCTGCAGGCCTTGGAGCCCTACTACAAGACGCGGGCCTACCGCGACGACCAGTTCGCCAAGGGCAAGGCCGCGCACGCCCCGCTGTTGAAGGCACTGGACGAGACGCAGGCGTCGCTCCAGGATTTCGATGCCGTGCTGCGTGAACAGGAGCGGACGCTCAATGCTGCGCGGATCGAAGCGCTCCGCAAGGGCGGCTTCGAAGGGGAGGCAAACTTCGTCGCCACGATGGCGGCGGGCGAGGCTTTCGTCCAAGCCGTCATTGTGGGCGACAAAGCCGAGGCCGATCGCTTGATGCCATCCCTCGAAGCCGCGGCAACCGCTCTGGCTGCATCGGGACCGACGGGCCCGGATGCCGCGCTCAACAAGACCAAATTCGCGATGGTCGCCGGCAACGGGACGTCGATGATCGGCGCGTGGCGTGACTACAAGGTCAGCGGAAACGACACGGACCGGGAACGCGTCGTCGCAGAATACAACAGTGCGGTCTCGTCGAGCCAGTTCATCCAGCTGCCAACGCCTTAGCGGCGACAGGAGCCAACGGTCTGCAAGTCCTGACATTTTCCGCGCAGAGCCCGATTCTGTCAGCCGATCCCCGACCCCGTATCTCTTGAGCCGGGGCAAACCAGAAGCGTCATATCATTCACAAGTGGAGGCCTATCCTTGCGTCGAACCATCCTTTCCCTCGCCGCGCTCTCGATGATCGCCTCGACAAGCCTTGCCGAAGCTCAGTCCAAGCCGAGCCTTGCGGAACGCCGCGCCATCGCAGCCTATGCGGAGGCGCAATATCCCTCGCTCCAGAAGAAGATCCAGCAGGCAGCAGGGTTCGACGTGCCGATCAACGTCGACTGGAACAGCCTCGCGCTCCCCGGCGACGCCGAGTATTACCCGCAGGACGATTACTTCGTGAAGACGATCTTCGGGCCGATCGAAGCCGCGCTGGCTCAGGTCACCAAGGACGACATGGGCAAATCCGCCCTGAAGCAGAGCCTCAAGGAGATCAAAGTCCACTATGAGGACGGTGACATCCCGGCGACTGCGTACGGCGACCGCGTCAAGTTCGACGGCGGCGTCCTGACGGTGAACTTCCGTCCCTACACCAACGCGGCCGATGTCGAGGATCGCACAAACGCCATTCTGAAGGTCCTCGAAGCGTCGCTTTGATACGCCTCTGATCGCTGTCGTCTGGCGCAAGATCGAGGGCGCTGGACGACATTCCCTCGTTTGCGGTCAACGGCACCGTGGAAGGCCTACAGCAGGCTCAGGGCGAAGGGGGTGGCCGATGGGCGACCCGTCGCCTCCTTAGTTGCCAGAGGCGGGCGCAGGTGCTGACGCCGGACTGGTGCTGGCGGTGTAAAGCACCGGCCAGTCTTCCGGCAGAGCCCCGCGGCATTCAGTCATGGCGGTAAGGGACACGAGGTGAAACACCGACCCGTCGAATGCCCATGACGAGGCGGACCCGCAATCACCGACGCCGCGGCCCTGATCGACGGCGGAAAGCGTCATCCCGTCCTCGTCCAGCGCCGCATTCACGAGGACGGTCTTGTCGTCGTCCGGTCCTGCGTTGACGTCGAAGTCCAGCAGCTTGGCGGGCGATCCCTCGAGCCAGAAGTGCCGTCCGACATTGTACGCTCCCTCGAAGACGCAGGAGCCGAAGATCCTGACGCCGCTCACCGCCTGGAAGGCGATGGGCTTGCGGTTGCTGTCACATTCGGGGCTTGCGCTTTCGATCCCCTCGGGCGGTTTCGGCGCGGGATCGAGTTCCGTCAACTTCACCGCCTGCACAGGCGCCGGGGGCTCCGGCAGCGCTGGCATGTCGGCAGGACCGAGCGCGCCGCGCGCCACCAGGGCCGAGACAGTGTCGGCCCGGCCCTGGCGATCGTCCATCGCGCGCAGGGCGGCGCTAAGGCCGCGAAGGGAGATGTGTGCGGGCTCGGCCATGGTATCCGAGGCCACGACGAGTTCTTCTGCGGGTAAAAGCGCCGCCAAGAACGGCAGCGCATCGGGGATCAAGGCCGAGGCGTAGCCGTCCTCGGCGCTGGCAGCGATCGCATCGATCCTTGGCGCACCCTTGGTACCCGTGACGGACAGGGTGAAGTCGTGCTTCTTCGCGACGTTTGCGACCGTGTCCGTTACGGCGACCAGTTTCACCTGGGGCACCGCATCCGGCTCGCCGCGCCGTGTTACCCTCAGATAGGCCGATCCGCCCGTGGCCTCCGCCGGCGGAAAGCCGACGGCGGTGCAGGTGGATAGGTTGTCGCAACCGACCACCCAATCTCCGAAGGTTCGGAGGGTGCCAATGCTGGACTCTTTCGGTCCCGCTGCCATAGCCGCCGTCGCGGGAACCATGAGAATGGCGGCGATCGAAAGGAGCCGAGTGGTCATGTGATTGGGTCCGCCCCGCTTCAACTGTCCTCGTCAACAGCACCCCAGCACGGACATCGAAAATCGAGGCCCGTCAAGGTTGGGTCAGAGGACGGCTTGCCCGATGTTCATCGCATCTCCTCGTCAGGCCGACGAGGACTGGGTTCAGATATCGGTGCCTGTCGGATCAGCGGCGTGATGGGGTAGAGCTTTCTTTCGAAAGGCGCATGGGCCAAACTGAGCTGTCGCCAGGGTCCGCGACCTTTGCAGCCCTAAACGTCCATTCCCTCACACCCCCGCCGGCCGCTCCCCGCCATACGCCCAGTCCAGCAGCTCCACCGTGTGCACCACCGGCACGTCCGTCCCCGAGCCGATCTGCGTCATGCAGCCGATATTGCCCGTCGCGATCACCTCTGGGGCCACCTTGGCGATGTTGGCGAGCTTACGGTCGCGGAGCGTGCGGGCGATCTCGGGCTGGAGGATGTTGTAGGTGCCGGCCGAGCCGCAGCAGAGATGGCCCTCCGGCACGTCGCTGACGGCAAAGCCCGCGGCGCGCAGCAGCGCCTGCGGGATTTTGGTGATCTTCTGCCCGTGCTGCATCGAGCAGGCCGAGTGGTAGGCGAGTTTCAGGCCGGTGGCATGGACCGGGGCGGGGAGGGGCAAGGCGGCGAGGAACTCGGTGACGTCCTTCGCCAGCGCCGAGACCTTCGCCGCCTTGTCGGCATAGGCGGGGTCGAGGCGCAGCATGTGGCCATAGTCCTTGATCGTCGTGCCGCAGCCCGACGTCGTGACGATGATGGCGTCGAGCCCGCCCTCCTCGATCGCCCGCGTCCAGGCGTCGACATTCTGGCGGGCGAAGTCGAGGGCTTGGGCCTCGCGGCCGAGATGATGCACCAGCGCCCCGCAGCAGCCCTCGCCTTTCGGCACCACCACCGTCACGCCGAGCCGGGCGAGGAGGCGCACCGTCGCGGCGTTGATGCCGGGGTCGAGCACCTGCTGCGCGCAGCCCGACAAGAGCGCCACGCGCCGGCCGGTCTGGGCGATCGGCGCGGGGATCGTGCCGGCTGAGGCTGAGGCTGCGGTGGGGAAGACAGCCGCGGGCGCTGCGGCTCTCGCCTGTGCGAGTGTGGCCTGACTTTCGCCTGCCGACCCGGGCGTAGCCGGTCCCGCAACAGACGGCGCGACTCGGTGCCCGGCTGCCGCGGCCTTGGCCGGAAGCCGGGCGGGCGCGAGGCGCAGCATGGCGGCGAGCGGCTTCAACGGCCCGGCGCGGTCGAAGAGCGGCGCGAGCGGTTTGGCGAGGCCCGCCAGTTTCAGGCTCCAGCGAAACCGCCGGGGATAGGGCAGCGTCATCGCCAGCACGGCGCGGATGGCCCGGTCGACCGGCGGGCGCTGGTAGGTCTTCTCGATATGAGCGCGGGCGTGGTCGACGAGGTGCATGTAGTTCACGCCCGAGGGGCACGTGGTCATGCAGGCGAGGCAGGAGAGGCAGCGGTCGATGTGCTTGACCACCGTCGCATCCGCCGGCCGGTCGTTCTCCAGCATGTCCTTGATAAGGTAGATCCGCCCGCGCGGTGAATCCAGCTCGTTGCCGAGGGTGACGTAGGTCGGGCACGTCGCCGTGCAGAAGCCGCAATGCACGCATTTGCGGATGATCCCCTCGGCATGGGCGGTCTCGGGATCGGCGCGCTGGGCGGGGGAGAAGTGCGTCTGCATGGGAGCCTGCCGGAAGTCGGGAAGGAAAACGCGAAGGGCGGGACTGTGCCGGCTGGGCCGGCGCTAGCCCATCCGGCCGGGATTAAGGATGCCGGCGGGGTCGAACTGCTGGCGCAGGCGCTGGGCGAGCGCAGCCAGCGGCGCCGGCTGCGGCTGGAACACTTCGGTCGCCGCGCGCACGCTCTCGTTAGCGCGCACGAGGAAGGCGTGGCCGCCGCCGTGCCGGGCGAGCGCCGCGCGCACGAGCGCTGCCTCCGGCGCGTCTTCCATCTTCAGCCAGACCAGTCCGCCTTGCCAGTCGTAGAAGGCGTCGACCGCCGCGTGCATGCGCAAGCTCATCACCACGGCATGGCCCTCGCTCGGCGTGCAGGAGATCCGCCAGACCGGCTTCGCCGTCCCGTCGCAGAACGGCCTGATATCGCGGACGTCCCGCCACAGCGCGGCCGACGCCGCCCCGTCCAGGGTCTCGACGGGGCCGACCTTGCCGAGCGCCGCGCCGAGATGGGCAGCGCGGGCGGCGACCGAGGGGCCGAAGCCGTCGAGCCGGATCAGCGTCGCCGCGTCGTCGCCAAGCACCCCGTCCGCCACCCGCCCGGCGACATAGGCCGGCAGGTGCGCGGCGCCCGAGACCTCAGCGGGCGAGCCCATCGCCGCCGCCATCGCCTGCGCGGCGTCCGCATCGCTGAGCCCACGCAGCACCAGAGTGCTCTCGGCCTCGCTCTTCGGCAGCACCTTCACCGTGATGTCGGTCATCACCGCCAGCGTGCCGTAGGAGCCGGTGAGCCCCTTCGAGAGGTCGTAGCCGGTGACGTTCTTCACCACGCGCCCGCCGGACTTGAAGATCTCGGCCCGGCCGGAGACGGCGGAAACTCCCAGCACATGGTCGCGCGCCGCGCCTTGCTTCAGCCTCCGCGGGCCGGAGAGATTGCAGGCGACGACGCCGCCGAGTGTGCCTTGTCCAGCGGGAAGCCCGAGCAAAGGCCCGTAGTCCGGCGGCTCGAACTCCAGCCGCTGGCGGTTCTCGTCGAGCAGCGCTTCGATCTCGGCGATGCCGGTGCCGGCGCGGGCCGAGAGCACCAGCTCGTCCGGCTCGTACAGCGTCACGCCTTTCAGCTCGGCCAGCGACAGCGTCCGCGCCGCCTGCACCGGCCGCCCAAGCCCGCGCTTCGAGCCGGTGCCCTCGACCGCCAGCGGCGCGCCGTCCGCCACGGCATCGGCGACGGCGTCGCGCACGTCTTCGGCGGAGCGGGGGTGGAGGATGTCGCTGCGGAGGGTTTCGGCCATGCTCATGCGCGCGGGGTGCCCCGATAGAGGTCGCCGAGCCGCAGCGAGACGCCGAACTCTGGCAAGGAAATCACGTCGTCGGCCAAGCGGAATACTTCGCCGCGCCAGCCGCTGCTGCGCGACCACAGCTCCAGGCAAATGTCGCTCTGGGAGATGATCAGCACATGCGCGCAGGTCGGCGCCTCGGCGTAGCGTGCGCGCTTCAGGCTGATGAACTCGGCCGTGTTCGATTCCGAAAGAACTTCGGCAGCGAGGTAGAAGGCGGTGGCATAGCGGATGTCCTCGATCTCGGCGTCGAGGATGGCGACATCGGGGATCGGCCGGAATTTTTCCCGGCCCTCCAGACGGATGCCGACCTCGTGCATGGCGAAGAGATCCGGCCGGTGGACGTCGAGTCCATCGTTCAGCCGGCGGGCGAGATTGGCCGCAATGCGCTGATGGACCAGCGTCGGGGGCGCCATCATGAACGGTTCTCCGTCGATCAGCTGCCAGCGCTCCTCCTCCGGCCGCCCTTCCAGAAAGCGGTGGAACTCGGCCTCGTCGAAATCGTGCTTCAGGGCTTGCTGGACCGTCATCGCGCCCTCCTCAGAACCGCGGCAGCTCGGGAAACGCCGTCTTTCCCCGGTGCACGTGCATCCGCCCGAGCTCGGCGCAGCGGTGCAGCAGCGGAAACACCTTGCCGGGATTCAGCAGGTGCTTGGCGTCGAAGGCGCACTTCACCCGCTGCTGGTGCTTCAGGTCGTCCTCGCTGAACATTTCCGGCATCAGGTCGCGCTTCTCGACGCCGACGCCGTGCTCGCCGGTCAGGACGCCGCCGACCTTGACGCAAAGGCGCAGGATGTCGTTGCCGAACTCCTCGGCCGCTTCCAGCTCGCCCGGCTGGTTGGCGTCGTAGAGGATCAGCGGGTGCAGGTTGCCGTCGCCGGCGTGGAAGACGTTGGCGACGCGCAGGCCATGCGTTTCTGACAACTGCTTCATGCCCGCCAGCACTTCGGGCAGCGCTTTGCGCGGGATGGTGCCGTCCATGCAGTAATAGTCCGGCGAAATCCGCCCGACCGCGGGAAACGCCGCCTTGCGCCCCGCCCAGAAGACGGCGCGCTCTTCGTCGGAAGTGGAGACCTTGGCGGAAGAACAGCCATTGGCGCGGGCGATCCCCTCGACCTCGGCGAGGAGATGGTCGACCTCCGCTTTCGGCCCATCCAGCTCGACGATCAACAGCGCCTCGACGTCGCGGGGATAGCCGGCATGGACGAAGTCTTCCGCCGCGTTGATCGCCGGCCGGTCCATCATTTCCATGCCGCCGGGGATGATGCCCTTGGCGATGATCGCGGCGACGCAGGCGCCCGCCTGTTCGCTCGAAGGAAAGCCGATCAGCACGGCCCGCGCCGTCTCGGGCGCCTGCAGGATGCGCACCGTCACCTCGGTGACGACGCCGAGCAGGCCCTCCGAGCCCGTCATCAGGCCGAGCAGGTCGTAGCCCTCCGAATCCAGGTGCTTGCCACCGAGCCGGATCACCTCGCCCTCGATGGTGACGAACTCGATGCCGAGGACGTTCGTCGCCGTCAGCCCGTATTTCAGGCTGTGCACGCCGCCGGAGTTTTCGGCGACGTTGCCGCCGATCGAGCAGGCGATCTGCGAAGACGGGTCAGGGGCATAATAGAAGCCGCGGTGCTCGACCGCGCGGGTGATGCCGAGATTGGTCACGCCCGGCTGCACCACGGCGCAGCGGTTGTCGAAGTCGACGTCGAGCACCTTGTTGAAGCGCGACAGCACCAGCAGCACCCCGTCCTCGAGCGGCAGCGCGCCGCCCGACAGCGAGGTGCCCGAGCCGCGCGGCACGACGGGAATGCCCTCGGCGTGGCAGTAGGCGAGTACGGCGGCGACTTGCCGCACCGTCTCCGGCAGCACCACGACCAGCGGCAGCTGGCGGTAGGCGGTGAGGCCGTCGCTCTCGAACGGGCGCATCTCATGCAGGCTGTCGACGACGCCCTCGCCGGGGACGATCGCCTGCAGCGCTGCGACGATCGCCGCCCGCCGCCCGAGGATCTCGGCACTCGGCTTCGGCATCAGAACGGCCATTCAATCCTCCCAGATCAATGCCAGCGGGCCCGCGGTCTGGTGCGACCCTACCGCGCTTCCCGGTCAACTGGTATCCCAGTCGCTGTACTTCACCCTAGCATGTGCTATCCCTCGCCGTCAGCGTCTTGGAAAAGTTCTAATTCCCGTTTGTGATGCAAGGGGATGGGATGGCAGGGAAGGTCAGGCATGAGCACGCACCAAGGTGAGAGAACATCGGTCGGCCTGTTCGTCACCTGCCTCGTCGACCTGTTCCGCCCGAGCGTCGGCTTTGCCGCGCTGAAACTCCTGGAAGATGCCGGCTGCACGGTCACCGTTCCGCAGAGCCAGACCTGCTGCGGTCAGCCGACTTATAATTCCGGCGACCGCGCCGACACCCGCGCCATCGCCGAACAGGTCATCGCCGCCTTCGAGGGCTTCGACTACGTCGTCGCGCCCTCCGGCTCCTGCGCCGCCATGCTGAAGAAGCACTATCCCGAGCTCTTCGCCGGCGACGCCGCCTGGGAGCGCCGCGCCGACGCCTTTGCCGAAAAAGTGTTCGAGCTAGTCAGCTTCCTCACCGATGTCCGTGGCGTCACCGCGGTCGACGTCGCCATCACCGGCACCTTCACCTATCACGACTCCTGCTCGGGCCTGCGCGAGCTCGGCGTCCACGACCAGCCGCGGATGCTGCTCGCCAGCGTCGAGGGCCTGAAGCTTGCCGAACTGCGCGACGCCAACGTCTGCTGCGGCTTCGGCGGCACGTTCTGCGTGAAGTTTCCCGACATCTCCAACGCTATCGTCACCAAGAAGGCGAAGGCGATCGAGGAGAGCGGCGCCGACATGTTGCTCGCCGGCGATCTCGGCTGCCTCATGAACATGGACGGCAAGCTGAAGCGCCGCGGCGTCGTGATGGAGGTCCGCCACGTCGCCGAGGTGCTGGCGGGCATGATCGACGCCCCGCCGATCGGCGGCCGGCTGTGAACGGCTGCGTCTTGCGCTTTGCCGCGCCCTATTTCCTCCGCAACCCCGATGCGACGTTGGACTGAGCCATGCAGATCACTTCCCATGCCTTCAAGTCGAACTCCGTCACCGCGCTGGCCAATCCGGACCTGCAGCGGGCGATGGGCAATGTCGAGCAGGGCTTCATCGGCAAGCGGCAGAAGGCGGTCGATGCGCTGCCGGAGTTCGATGCCCTCAGAGACAGCGCGGTGGCGATCAAGCAGCACACGCTGAAACATCTCGACCTCTATATCGAGGCCTATGCGGCGAAGGTTGAGGCGGCCGGGGGCACCGTGCATTTCGCCGAGGATGCCGACCATGCGAAGGCGATCTTCCTCGCCATCGCCCGGCGGCGCGGGGCGAAGACCGTCACCAAGGGCAAGACCATGGTGTCGGAGGAGATCGGCCTCAACGCCTTCCTCGAGGCGAACGGCATCGTCCCGGTCGAGACCGATCTCGGCGAATACATCATCCAGCTCAGGGGCGAGCATCCGAGCCACATCATCGCGCCGGCGGTGCACCTGACGCGCGAGCAGGTCGAAGCCGACTTCCGCCGCGTCCATACCCATCTCGACCCCTTGCGCAACCTCACCGAGCCGGTGACGCTGCTGTCGGAGGCGCGCACCATCCTGCGCCAGAAATACGCCGAAGCCGACATCGGCGTCACCGGCGCGAACTTTCTCATCGCCGAGACCGGCTCCTCAGTGATCGTCACCAATGAGGGCAATGGCGACCTGACGCAGCTGCTCGGCAAGTGCCACGTCGTCTTCGCCTCGATCGAGAAGATGGTGCCGACGCTCGAGGATACCGCGCAGATCTTGCGCGTTCTGGCCCGTTCCGCGACGGGGCAGGAATCCACCGTTTACGCCACGTTCTCGACCGGCCCGAAGCGGGCGGAGGATGTCGACGGGCCGGAGGAATACCACGTCATCCTCCTCGACAATGGCCGCTCGGCGATGCTCGGCACCGAGTTCGAGGACATGCTGCGCTGTATCCGCTGCGGCGCCTGCATGAACCATTGCCCGGTCTACCACGCGGTCGGCGGCCACACCTACGGCTCGGTCTATCCCGGCCCGATGGGCGCGGTGCTGACGCCCGGCCTCTCCGGCATCGACAAGGCCGGCAACCTGCCGAACGCCTCGACCTTCTGCGGCCGCTGTGAATCCGTCTGCCCGATGCACATCCCGCTGCCGAAGATGATGCGGCACTGGCGCGAGAAGGAGTTCGAGCAGCACCTGCAGCCGAAGGCAGCCCGCTCCGGTCTTGGCGTCTGGGCTTTCACGGCAAGGCGGCCGGCGCTCTACCGCACGCTCGTCTCCTTCGCGATGCCGATCCTCTCGGCGATGGCGGGGGCCAAGCGGCGCTTCGCCGCTCTGCCGCTCGCCGGCGGCTGGACGAAATGGCGCGATCTGCCGGCGCCGGAAGGGCGCACCTTCCTGCAGCAGGTCCGGCAAGGCGAGCGCCCGGCGGTCTCGGCCCGCGGCACGGTCCTGCCCAAGGCGCGGCTGCCGATCGCCGCGGCCAAGGCGGCGGCTGCGCGCGCCGCCGCGGCTGAAGCGCTGGACGCGGCGACCACCGCGGCGAAGGCGGCTGCGACAGCGGCGGCGGCCGCCACCAGCGGCACGGGAGCCTCGGCATGAGCGGCTCGGCGCGCGAGGCCATGCTGTTGCGCATCCGCCACGCCAATGGCGGGCGGCCGCGCGATCCCGAGCGGCAGGCCGCCGTCGACGCGCGCCTTGCCGGCGCACCGATCGGCGTCATCCCCGCCCGCGGCCAGCTCGATGCCGCCGGCCGCAAGGCGATGTTCCAGATGATGGCGGAGGCGGCGAGCGCGACCATCGCTGAGGTCGAGGGTTACGCCGACGTGCCCAAAGCCGTCGCCGATTATCTGCGCCTCAATAATTTTCCCGCGACGATCCGCATGGGCAGCGATCCGAGGCTCGCCGAGGGCGACTACGCCGACACCGCGCTGACCGTCGCGTACGGTCCCAGCGCCGGCGACGACCTCAACGGCCTGTCGCATGCCGAGGGCGGCATCGCCGAGACCGGCACGCTGATGCTCCTCTCCGGTCCCGACAACCCGACGACGCTGAACTTCCTGCCGGAGAACCACATCGTAGTGCTCAAGGCCGATGCCATCGTCGGCGGCATGGAGGCGCTCTGGCCGCTCGTCCGGGCGCGGCAAGGCAAGGGCGAGATGCCACGCTCGGTCAATTTCATCACCGGCCCCTCGCGGTCGGCCGACATCGAGCAGAAGCTGCTGCTCGGCGCCCATGGGCCGCGGGCCCTGCACATCATCCTCGTGGGATAGGACGGATCCGCGTCCTTCGCAGGACGTCTGGGACGGCTGGTCGACCCCTGCTTGGCCGCCAAGCGTCGTGTTAACGCACGGGGGACGCGGTTTCCTTGTGACCTTGGTCGGAGCAGCGTCAACCGCCGAGGAGGCGACCGGAACGCACGACGTGTTGCCGGCCAGCGCCGTCAGCGGCTGGCGAAACGCCGGCGCATCTCAGCCACAAGCGCCGCCTCGGCCGGGTCGCGCGTTGCCTTCGCCATCACGAGACAGGCCTCCGAGGCGAGGATCAGGCCATCGTCGAGAATTTTCAACGCGTTCGCCCGCAGCGTCGAGCCGGTGGAGGTGATGTCGACGATAATGTCGGCGGACCCTGCCGCAGGCGCACCCTCGGTGGCGCCAAGGCTCTCCACGATGCGGTAGCTCTGGATCCCGTGACGGCGGGTGAAAAACTCTTGCGTCAGCCGTTGGTACTTCGTCGCGATCCGGAGGCGCCGGTGGTGCTTCTGGCGAAAGCTCGCTGCGACATCGCCGAGATCCTCCATCCGGTCGACGTCGACCCAGGCCTCCGGCACGGCGACGATGACGTCGGCCTGGCCAAAGCCAAGCCGCGCGATGATCTCGGCCTTCTGGTCCGCGTCCGCGATCGTCTCGCGCACCAGGTCCTCGCCGGTGACGCCGAAGGCAATGCTGCCGCTGGCCAGCTCGCGGGCGATCTCCGAGGCCGAGAGCAGGACGACGTCCAGCCCCTCGATGCCGGAGACGCTGGTGCGGTAGCTGCGGGCATCCTCAGCGCCGGCGATCTCGATGCCGGCGGCGGCCAGCGCTGCGACCGCGTCCTCCTTCATCCGGCCCTTGGACGGGATGGCGAGCGTCAGTGTCATGCGGCCTCTCCTGCATCGGGGGCGAGCGCGGCGATGCGGTCGAGCCAGAGCGAAAAGCCGACCGCGGGGATCGGCACGGTGGCGCCGAGATAGGTCAGCAGCCGGTCGTATCGCCCGCCGCCGACCAGCGGCTGGGCAGCCCCCGGCGCCCGGATCTCGAACACCATGCCGGTGTAGTAGTCGATCGCTCGGCCGAAAGCCGCGCGGTAGCGCACCGCGGAGAGATCGACGCCCGCTTCTGCCAGAGCGAGGTTGCGCTGCTCGAACACGGTGAGCGCAGCGCCGAGCTCGATGCCGCTCTCCGCCGACAGGCCCCGCAACAGCCGCGAGGCGTCGGACAGCGGGCAGTCGATCGACAGGAAGCGGCGCAGCAGCTGCAGCGAGCTCTCCGAGAGGCGCGCCTCGGCGACCGCCACCTTCTCGATCAGCCGCGCGGCGATCTCGGCCGGCGTCCGGCTCGCCGAGGGCGACAGCCCGCCCGCCTCCATCCGTGCCCGCACCGCCTGGATCAGGCCCACCATGTCGCGGTTCTTGGCGAGCGCGTGGAGATCGGCGGCGAGGCCCTGCAGCGCCTGCCCGTCGTGCCGGGCGAGATCGCCGAGCGCAGCGCCCAGCAGCGTATCGTCGCCGAAGGTGCGCACCAGCCGGCGCTGCCAGCCATCGGGCAGGCCGAGCGCGGCAAGGAACGCCTCGAACAGGCCCTGGTCACCCAGAACGATGTCGAGCGGCACGGGACCTGCCGCAGTCTCGAGCCCGGCCAGCGCGTCGGCCAGCGCCCGCGCATCGGCGCGCGCCCGGTCGGGATCGCCGAGGTCCTCGATGCCGGCCTGGCGGAACTCCGAGCCCTCCGCCCGCATCTGCCGGAAGACGAGGCCGATATAGGCATAGCGCCGCGGCAGCGCCGCGCCCTCGGCTATGTGCGAGAGGCAGACGGGTATGGTGAAGTCGGGCCGCAGGCACAGCGTCTCCCCGCTCTCGCCGCGGGTGAGGAAGATGCGCCGTCGCAGAGCCTCGCCGGCGGTGTCGAGATAGGGGTCCGCCGGCTGGATGACCGGCACCGTCACGGCAAAGGTCGAGCGCGCGGCGAAAAGGTTCTCGAGGGCGACATCCATCGCCGGGGGCACGGACGGAGCCATCGCGTCAGTCCTCGGTGGAGACGCGCCCATCGGCATCGTCGCCGTGGGCCGCGCCCTCGCCAAGACGGTCCGCCGCTTGCGCGGCGAGAATCGCCTGCACCGTCGCCAGTAGCTCGGCCTCGGGCACCGTCACCTGCGCCGGGCGCGTCGCCCGCCAGGTGGCGTTGTCGGCGATGGTCTCGGAGATCCGCTTGCCCTCGACGAGGTCCTTCACCTGCACCATGCCGGCGGCCTTCTCGTCGCCGCCCTGGATCACCACCAGCGGCGCGTTGCGGCTGTCGGCATAGGCCAGCTGCTTGCCGAACTGCTTCGGATTGCCCTGGAACATCTCGACGGGCACGACGGGCCCAATGAACTGGCCGTCCGCGTCCTTGGGGTTCAGGCCGTCGCGCAGCAGCGTCGTCAGGCCCTGGTAGTCGGCCAACCGGTCGCGGTCCATCACGGTCACGACGACCGGGCCGCCGCGGTCCTCGCTGCCGAGGCGGCCGAGGTTCTTCAGCGCCGTCATCAGCCGGGAAACGCCGATCGAGAAGCCGGTCGCCGGCACCGCTTCGCCGCGGAAGCGCGCGATCAGCCCGTCATAGCGCCCACCGCCGCCGACCGAGCCGAACTGGACCTTCTGGCCCTTTTCATTGGTGACGTCGAACAGCAGTTCGGCCTCGTAGACCGGGCCGGTATAGTATTCGAGGCCGCGCACGACCGAGGTGTCGATCAGGACGCGCGCATCGTCATAGCCGCCGGCCCGGCACATCGACCGAATCTGCTCGAGCTCGCCGAGCCCTTCGGCCACCCGCGCATTCTCGCCGAAGGCCTCGCGGGCCTTGGCGATGCGCACGGAGCCCGGACCTTCGGCATCCACCGCCTCGGCGGCAAGACCGGTGATGTCGAACAGCCGCAGCACCCGGTCGATGCTATCCGCATCCAGCTCGGCGCCCTTGGTGAAGTCGCCCTTGCCGCCGCTGTCGTCGAGCCTGCCCTTGCCGAGCAGCTCGCGCACGCCGGCGATGCCGAACTTGTCGAGCTTATCGAGCGCGCGGAGCACGGTCAGCCGCCGCCCGGCATTCTCGTCGCCGCCGAGGCCGATCGCCTCGAGCACGCCGTCGAGCACTTTCCGGTTGTTGACCCGGATGACATAGTCACCGCGGGCGATGCCGAGCGCTTCCATCACGTCGGCCATCATCATGCACATCTCGGCGTCCGCCGCGACGGAGGGCGCGCCGACCGAGTCGGCATCGAACTGCATGAACTGGCGGAAGCGGCCAGGGCCCGGCTTCTCGTTGCGGAAGACGTAGCCAGCGCGGTAGCTGCGATAGGGTTTCGGCAGCGCGTCGAAATTCTCGGCGACATAGCGGGCGAGCGGCGCGGTGAGGTCGTAGCGCAGGCTAAGCCACTGCTCGTCGTCGTCCTGCAGCGAAAACACGCCCTCGTTCGGGCGGTCGCTGTCAGGCAGGAATTTCCCGAGCGCATCGGTGTACTCGAAGAACGGCGTCTCGACCGGCTCGAAGCCGTAGCGCTCATAGACGCTCTTGATGACGCCGAGCATCTTCTCCTGCGCCCGCAGATCGTCCGGACCACGGTCGCCGAACCCGCGCGGCTGCCGCGCCTTCACCTTGATGGGCTTGGAAGCCATGTTCTGCCGCCTGAAACGCGCGTCGATCCGCTACCCTCGCGGGGAGGGCAGGCGATCGCCTGGTTGCTGAATGTGCTGGGGGCTTAGCCGATAGGCGGCGGAGGGACAAGCGGAAGGGGAAAGGCGGGCCGAAGGTGGCACTGCCGGCAGAGGCAGGGAGACCCGAAGGTGCCGGCCTGTCAATTTCGTCATCCCGGCCTTGAGCCGGGATCTATTCCTCGGCGTGTCCGCCGTGGTCCGTGTCAGGAATGTCCACCCTCGCGGCTGTCGGCGGCGATTTGGAATGGATCCCGGGTCAAGCCCGGGATGACGATGCGTCGGCATTGGCGTCCGCACTTCGTCTCTGAGGTGCGTCGACCCTAGTTGTTCGGGCCGTCGATCCGGCTCGGCTGTACCGGGTCGGACGCGGGGAACGTGTCGTCGACGGCGTCGTCCCGGCTTTCTTCCTTGGTCATTTTCCGCTCCTGGTCGCCGGGCGTCGGCTTGTCGTCGCGCATCGGCTGGGCGGGCGGGGTCTTCTTGATGTCGTCGGTCATGTCGATCTCCTTGGGTGTCGGCACAGCAACGACGATCGGTCATGCCTGTTCCCGCTCCAGCAGCGCAGCGGGCGAACAGACCGGCGATACCTGCGGCGATCATCGGTCCGGCGCCGGACCCACGTCTTTCGCCGTCACACCTCCCGCTGCAACGCCTCGATCGCCTCGTCGAGCTCGAACACCGGCGGGCGGTCGAGCAGGCGTCCGAGCTGCTGCTTGACCTCTTCGCGGACGCCGCGCGTCTCGTCGAGGATCGTCTTGGTGCGAAGGAAGTCGAGCACGCCGTAGCGGGAGACCGGCGGCCGGAACAGGAGGTCGGGCGGGTCGATCAGGAGTTTTGTCTCGATGATCGACTGCTGCATCAGCTGCGAAGCGCCGATCATTGCTTCGACGGGGGTCGGCAGTTTCTCGGCGTCGCCCTCGGGCCCGCCATTGACGTCGACGGCGACGATCACCTCCGCCGCGTCGCGCAGCTGGTCGAAGGGGAGGGGATTGTAGATGCCGCCGTCCACCAGCACGAGGCCATCGCGCCGCACCGGGCGGAACACGGCCGGCAGAGCCGCCGAGGCCGCGAGCGCGCTCATCAGGTCGCCGGTGCGGATCGCCAGCGCCCGCCGGGCGTAGAAGTCCGTCGCCATCACCGTCGTCGGGATCTCGAGGGCGTCGAAGTCGATGTGCATCGCCGGCGGCAGGAAGGCGCCAAGCACCCGCCGTGCGTTAAGCTGGCCAAGGCGAAAGCCGCCATCGGCCCAGAAGTCGGCGAGCGTCGGCGGGCGCGTCGCCCAGAGCCTGCCGGCCAGGAGACGGGGACTGGCAAAGCTTGCCAGTGCGAAATCTTCGATCTCCGCCCCCGACATGCCGGAGGCATAGGCCGCCCCGAAGATCGCGCCGATTGACGAACCGGCGATGTGCGCCGGCTTTATGCCGAGTTCGTCAAAGGTCGAGAGCACGTGGATGTGCGCGAGGCCCCGCGCCCCGCCGCCCCCCAGCGCGAGGCCGATGCGGCGGGGTTTTGCCATTGTCAGGCGCCGGCGGGGCCGACGGTGACGACGGTCGGGTCGGCCGACAGCAGCTTCTGGCCCATGCGCTTGACGTCGTCGAGCGTGACGGCGTCGATCAGGCCCTGGCGCTTTTCGATGTAGTCGATGCCGAGATTGTCGAGCTGGATGCCGACGAGGGTGGAAGCGATCGACAGCGAGGAGTCGAGGTTCTGGATGGCGTAGGAGCCCTTCACGAAGGACTTCGCCTTGTCGAGCTCGGCCTGCGTCGGGCCCTCATCGGCCATGCGCTTCATCTCCTTGCGGATGATGTCGATCGATTCCTGCGCCTTGTCGGCCCGGGTCGCGGTCGAGGCGCCGAGCACGGCGGCATGGTCATAGGAGGCGAGGAAGGAGTTCGCGCCGTAGGCAAGGCCCCGCTTCTCGCGGACTTCCTGGTAAAGCCGCGAGGAGAACGAGCCGCCGCCAAGGATGTGGTTCATCAGATAGGCCGCGAAGAAGTCCTTGTCGTCGCGCTTGATGCCCGGCAGCGCGAACTGGATCGTCGTCTGCGGCACATCGAGCGTCACCGCCGCGGTCTTGCCGGTCACCGGCACGGCGTCAGCGATGACGGGGAGCGTCGCCTTGGCCGGCAGCGCGCCGAACACCTCGTCGAGCTGCTTGCCGAGTTCCGTCGCATCGATCGCCCCGACGACGCCGACGACGAGGTTGTCCTTGGCGAAGCCGTTCTTGCGGAAGTTCTCGAGATCGGCCTTCTCGACCTTGTTCAGCGTCTCGACGGTGCCGTCGCTCGGCCGGCTGTAGGGGTGTCCGGGGAAAACCGCGCCGCGCCAGGCCTTAGAGGCGAGCTGGCCCGGATCGTTCTCGTTGGCGATGATGCCGGTCTCGATCTGGCCCCGGATCCGCGCCACCGGCTCGTCGTCGAAGCGCGGCTCGTTGACCGAGAGACGGAGCAGGTTGAAGGCCTCGGACTCGTTCTCCACGAGCGTCCGGAACGAGCCGGAGAAATTGTCGTAGCTCGCGGTGTAGGACAGGCTGACGCCGAGATTGTCGAGCTTCTCCTGGAAGCTACGGCTGTCGATGTCGCCGGCGCCCTCGTCGAGCAGGCCCGACATGAGGTTTCCGGTGCCGTCCTTGCCCTCGGCATCGGCGGTCGAGCCGGCGCCCTTGAACGAGAAGTTCACGGCGATCAGCGGGTTGGTGTAGTCCTCGACAAGCAGCGCCTTGATGCCGCCCGGGCTGGTCACCTGCTTGATTTCGACGGCCTCAGCCGGCGAAAGCGCAAAGAAGGAGAGGCCGGCGGTGAGGGCGAGCGCGGCGATCGGGCGTAGCGTGATCTGCGTCATGTAAACCTCGATCTCAGGAGCGGACGGCGGGGGCGGCGGGCAGCAAATAGCCGGTGACCGACCGTTTCGGGTCCAGATACTTGCGGGCGACGGCGTTGACGCTGTCGACGGTGACCGCCTCGATGCGCTGGGGATAGCTGTCGACGTCGGCGATGGTGCGGCCGGTGGAGATCGCCGCGCCGTAGCGGCGGGCGAGCGCCGTCTGGCTGTCGCGCTCGTAGATCACGGCCTTGCGCACGCGGTTCTTGGCGCGCTCGAGCTCTTCCGGTGTGATGCCGTCCTTCAGGATCTTCGCGATCTCCGCGTCGATCGAGCCTTCGACCTTGGCGATATCGGCGGTGCCGCGCGGCGTGCCGTAGACGCCGAACTCGCCTTCCTTCAGCGCCGAGCTGGAATTATAGGCGCCGACGCCGGCGGCAATCGCCTGGTCGACGACGAGCGCACGGTAAAGCCGGCTGGTCGTGCCGCTGCCGAGGACGTCGGCAAGCACGTCGAGCGCTTCGGCCTCGCCCGGTGCCGCCGTGGTGTCGGACGGCACGAGGTAGGAGCGCTGCATGGTCGGCTGGGTGACGCGGGCGTCGCTCAGCGTCACCGTGCGGGCCGCCAGCGGCTCGGGCTCGGTCGGGCGCAAGGCCGCGCGGTCGCCGGGTTCGGCGCGGCGCTTGACCTTGCCGAAGGTCTTTTCGGCCAGCGCACGCACCTCTTCCGTCGTCACGTCGCCGGCGATGATCAGCGTCGCATTGTTCGGTGTGTAGTAGCGGTTGTACCAAGCGATCGCGTCCTCGCGCGAAAGCTTCTCCATCTCGTGCCGCCAGCCGATGACCGGGATGCCATAATGGCTGTTCTGGTAGAGCGTCGCCTGCAGCGCTTCCTGCAACTGGGCAGAGGGGTCGTTGTCGGTGCGCTGGCGGCGCTCCTCGAGGATCACGTTGCGCTCGGGCAGCACCGCCTCGTCGGAGAGGATGAGGTTCTCCATCCGGTCGGCCTCGAAGCCCATCATCTGCTCCAGCGCGGAGGACGGAATCTGCTGGTAATAGGCGGTGTAGTCGTAGCTGGTGAAGGCGTTCTCCTCGCCGCCAATGTCGGAGACGGCGTTGGAGAAGGTGCCCATCGGATGGGTCTTGGTGCCCTTGAACATCAGGTGCTCGAGGAAGTGGGCGATGCCCGAGGTGCCGGCAACCTCGTCGGCCGAGCCCGCCTTGTACCAGACCATCTGGGTGACGACCGGAGCGCGGCGGTCCGGCAGGACGACGACCTGCATGCCGTTTTCCAGCATGAAGCTTTCGTTCTTCGGGCGCTTGGCTTCCGCCTCGGCCATCCGTTCGGCCGGTGTCTGGGCCGGCGCGGGGGCGGCGGCGGTCGTCGCGGCGACCGGCTTGGCGGCGTCCTCGGCGAAGGCTGTGAGCGGCAGGAGACTGATCGAGAGGGCGAGAGCGGACACCCCCGCATGCCTGGCAAAACGATGCATCGTCGGTTCGATCCCTGTGCTTTTTCGTTCTCGTGCGGCAGCTATGGCTGCTCCGCGCTATGGGTGCCAATTAAGTTTTAGTTAGGTCGCCCGTGGCGTGGCCAAAGGCTACCTGGCGGCTGAGGGATCGGGCGGTCTCCGGCGGATAGCGAACCGCCCGGCCGATGCTCACGCCGCGGCGAAGCGCAGGAACCGCAGGATCGTGTCGCCGGTCGGGCGGCTGTCGTCGAGGACGAAGCCTGCCGGCAGCTGAAAGCGGGCGCTCGCGGCCTCCTCCAGCACGCAGATCGCGCCCGGCTGTAGCCAGCCTTCGTCGCGGGCCGAGGCCAGCGCCTTTTCACCCAGACCCTTGCCGTAGGGCGGATCGGCGAAGAGGAGGTTGAACGGCTCCAGCGCGCCCGCCGGGCCGAGGCTCGTCGCATCGCGGCGGAACACCCGGGTGATGCCGGTCAGGCCGAAAGCCTCGATATTGCTGCGCAGGAGGCCACGGCCCTCGACGCCCTCCTCGACGAACAGGCAGTAGCGCGCGCCGCGCGAGAGCGCCTCGATGCCGAGCGCCCCGGTGCCGGAGAAGAGGTCGAGGACGCGCGCGCCCTCCAGCGGTCGGCTCTTCTGATGCTGCAGGATGTTGAACAGCGTCTCGCGCACCCGGTCCGTGGTCGGGCGGATGGCGTCGGTCTTCGGCGCGGCCAGCGGCCGGCCGCGGAAGGAGCCGCCCACGATGCGCATGGCCTAGCTCCGCGGTCCGCGCTTCGGCCCGCCCGGGCCCTTGCTGTTGCCGCCGCCGGGGCCGCCCCGTGGCGCCCCGCGCGGAGCATCACCGCCCCGTGGTCCATCACCGCGGGAGGGTCCGCGGGCAGGGCCATCACTGCGTGGGGTCCGGGGGGCGTCGCTGCGGTCGCCCCGCGGGGCCGAACTGCGAGCGTTGCCGGGCGTCTTGTTGCGGTCGCCGAAACGCGAAGGGGCACCGCTGCGGGCAGGACGCTCGCCGCTTTCCTCGCGCGGCTTGCCATAGCTCGGGCGTTCGCCGGCCGGGCGGGCCGATGGCCGTTCGCCAAGGCCGGGGCGACTGCCGGCCGGCCGGGCGGGCCGATCGCCGGCAGGACGTTGGGGACGATCGCCGGTTGGCTTGTCGGCGCCGAAGCTCGGCCGGGGACGGTCGCGGCCCTTGGCGCGCTCCTCGCGGGCGGCGAGCTTCTTCTCGCCGACCGGCCGGGCGCCAGGTGCGGTCCAGACATTGGCATGGCGGCGCGGACCCATCGGCGTCTTCATCGCCGTGTCGCCGCCGGTCCGCTCCTCGCGGTCGCTGCCACCGCGCGGACGGTCGTCGCGCGAACGGTCCGAGCGTTCCGGCCGGTCGCCGGTGCGCGGACGATCGTTGCGGTCCTCGCGGGGCCGTTCCGGCCGGTCGCTCTTGCTGCGGTCGTCGCGGGCGCCCGGCCGCGGCGGCTTGGTGTCGAGACGGCCGAGCGCGTCGGTGCGCTTGGCGTCGCCGAACTTGCGCCGGTTCGGGCGTTCGGTGGTGGCCGAGACCCACTCGCTCTTGACCTTCGGCACTTCTGCCTTCTCGGCCTGCACCACGGCATTGGTGAAGGTGGTGATGATCGGCGCGTCGAAATCGGCGCCGGCCTCCTCGATCAGCCGGTCGCCGAGCTGGTCGCGCAGCATGCGGCCGTTGATCTCGCGCACCGAGCCTTCCGGCATGTCGGCAAGCTGGAACGGGCCGAAGGAGATGCGGATCAGCCGGTTCACGTCGAGGCCGAGATGGCCGAGGATGCGCTTGACCTCGCGGTTCTTGCCTTCGCGCAGGCCGAGCGTCAGCCAGACATTGGCGCCCTTCTCGGAATCCAGCGTCGCCTCGACGGCGCCGTAGAACACGCCGTCGATGGCGACGCCCTGGCGCAGTTCGTCGAGCTGGGCCTGCGTCACCGTGCCGTGCGCGCGGACGCGGTAGCGGCGGAGCCAGCCGGTCGCCGGCAGCTCGAGGATGCGGGCAAGGCCGCCGTCATTGGTGAGGAGCAGCAGGCCCTCGGTGGTGATGTCCAGCCGCCCGACCGACAGCACGCGCGGCAAGTCCTCCGGCAGACGGTCGAACACGGTCGGCCGGCCTTCCGGGTCGCGGTTGGTGGTCACGAGGCCGGAGGGCTTGTGGTAGAGCCAGAGCCGGGTGCGCTCGATCGGCGCCAGCGGCTGGTTGTCGATTTCGATCTTGTCGCGG
The DNA here is from genome assembly GCF_055730105.2 of Mesocryomonas lacus. NCBI lineage: Bacteria > Pseudomonadati > Pseudomonadota > Alphaproteobacteria > Hyphomicrobiales > Aurantimonadaceae > Mesocryomonas > Mesocryomonas lacus. The sequence goes on along the minus strand of NZ_JBUZWF020000001.1, from coordinate 429,055 downwards.
CCGGTGACGGTGACCGCCGGAGTGTCGAGGATCTTGCCGTTCAGCTTGACGCGGCCGTCGGCGATCATGCCCTCGGCGTCGCGGCGCGAGGCGACGCCGGCGCGGGCAAGGCGCTTGGCGATGCGCATCGAGCCGGCCGGCTCGTCCGACGTCGAAGCCGTCCGGGACGGGGCGCGGGCATCGTCGCGGGGCTTGCGGTCGGGCTTGTCGCCGCGCGCCTCGCGCTTGTCGCCGCGGGCACCGGCGGGCGCTGCTCCCGGCATCTCGGTGTCGAAGCTCTTGGGGTAGACCTTGCGGGCCGGCGCGTCGCCGAGCGGGCGCGGCTTGAACACGCGCTTCTCGCCGGCGGGCTTGTCCCCGCGCGTTCCACCTTTTTTAGCGTCGTCGCCGTCGTGTCTGTCGGTCATGATCTTTGCCTTTTGCTCGCCGGTGCTTATCAGGTCGGGCCGGGCGCGGCGAGAGGCTGCGCGAGGGGAAGGCCATGGGCCGCGAGAATTACATGGATTTGGCGCTGGAGGAGGCCCGCGCCGCCGCCGCGCGGGGCGAGGTGCCGGTCGGCGCCGTTCTGGTGTCGGGGGAGGCCGTCATCGCCCGCGACGGCAACCGCACGCGCGAACGGAACGACCCGACGGCGCATGCCGAAATGCTGGTGATCCGCTCGGCCGCCGAAGCGCTCGGGCAGGAGCGCCTCTCCGGCTGCGATCTCTACGTGACGCTGGAGCCTTGCGCGATGTGCGCCGGGGCGATTTCGTTCGCGCGGATCCGGCGGCTCTACTTCGCCGCAAACGATCCGAAAGGCGGCGGCGTCGAGCACGGCGGCCGCTTCTTCGCGCAGCCGACGTGCCACCATGCACCGGAAGTCTATGCCGGCATCGCCGAAAGCGAGGCGGCCGTCATCCTGCGCGACTTCTTCCAGGCCCGCCGGGACTGATCCGCCCGAAAGCCGCGATCGATCCCCGGGCGGGTAGGGCTGCCTAGAACGGCAGGATGCCGCGCAAGGTCTCGCCGAAACCCTTCTTCATGTTCAGCTTGGCTTCCTTCACCTTCTCGTCGACGCCGGGATCGCCGACGGGGGCGCTGGCGGCGGGCTGGCGATAGGCGACCGGCGGTTCGCTGAGATACTTGCGCTGGGTCGGGCTGCCTTGCTTGCTCTCCTGCAAGCGCTTCTTGAACGCCTCGCGGCCGGAGTTCAGCTCGTCTGGACTCAGCGTCGTGCGGCCACGCTCGCTGCTCAGGCGGTCGGTGCCATAGGTGTTGGCGGCGATCTGCTCCTCAGTGATGCCTTCCTTCCGGGAAACCATGACGTCGGCGCTCACCGCACCGCCGGTGTCGCGGGCGTCGGCCGCGGCCTTGATCCGGGCGCTGCGCACTTCCGGCGATTCGGGCCAGTTCGGATCGTTCTCGGCGCTCACGCCGTCGCGTGGTGGCGGCAGGATCGACGTATCCTTCGGCTTCACCAGCTCGGCACGCGGATTGTAGGAGATCGGCTCCTTGTTCGAGGAGCCGAGCGTCAGCATGCCGTCGAGATCGGAGACCATCTGCGCGCCGGCCGACTTGCCCGTTCCGTAGGTCGGTCCCATGCAGCCGGCGAGGCCGAGGGCCGCAAGGCTGACGGCGATCGTGCTGGCGGCGCGAATCTCTCGAAGCTTCATCGTCGTGTCGGCCCCCTTGCCGAATTCCCCGCGACCGAGATCCCCGGATCGCGCCCAGCCATGCTCATTGAATTCTGTCGATTGTCGGGCGAGTTCTACGGCAAGCGCAAGGCTGAGGCAAGAAAGCGGCCGGTGGCGCGGCGGGAACCGCAGATTTGTTCCGGATGTCCCCGCCAATCTTTCGCATGTCCCCGCTTTGCCGCCTCAGACTGCCAGCCGGCCGAGCGCCTTCAGTTCGCGCAGCGCCGCTGCATCGCGGGCCGATACCTCCGGAAACTCGGCATCGTCGCCGACGTCCCGGGTGATCTTCCACGAGCGGGCGCATTTCTGCCCCTCGGCAAGGCCCGGCACCACCGCGACCCCCGGCGTGTCGGCGAGCGCGAAGGCGCCGGTAGGCGCCGGGAACGCGGCGATCACAATGCCGCTGGTGATCGCGATCTCGGCAAAGTCCAGCTCTTCGGCGAGCGCCCGCAGGCCCGCATCCTCGATGTGGACGGTGGGCGCTGCCTCGAGCGAGGAGCCGATGCGCTTGGCGCGGCGCTCTTCCTCCAGCGCGCCGGTGACGACCCGGCGCAGCCGCTTGACCCTCTGCCAGCGCGCCGCCAGCGCCTCGTCGAGCCAGGCGGGATCGACGGTGCGGAACTGTTCGAGATGCACCGAGCGGCTCTCCGGATGGCGGGACAGCCAGGCCTCCTCCATGGTGAAGGGCAGCATCGGGGCGAGCCAGGTGACGAGGTGGTCGAAGAGTTCGCGCACCACCTGGATCGCCGCATGCCGGCGCGGCGAGGACGGCGCGTCGCAGTAGAGCGCATCCTTGCGGATGTCGAAGTAGAAGGCCGACAGCTCCACCGTCATGAAGTCGACGAGCGCACGACTGACGCGCTTGAAGTCGAAGTCGTCGTAACCCTTGCGCACCACGCGGTCGAGCTCGGCGAGCCGGTGCAGCATCAGCCGCTCCAGCTCCGGCATGTCCGCCAGCGCCACCGTCTCGCCGGTGTCGTGCGCGAGGGTGCCGAGCATCCAGCGCATGGTGTTGCGGAGCTTGCGGTAGGCATCAATGTTGGTCTGCAGGATCGTCTTGCCGAGCCGCAGATCCTCCGAATAGTCGGACGAGACCACCCAGAGCCGGAGAATGTCGGCGCCGGACTGCTTGATCACCTCCTGCGGGGTGACGACGTTGCCGAGCGACTTCGACATCTTGCGGCCCTCCTCGTCCATGACGAAGCCGTGCGTCAGCACCGCGTCATAGGGCGCCCGGCCGCGGGTGCCGCAGGATTCCAGCAAGGACGAGTGGAACCAGCCGCGGTGCTGGTCGGAGCCTTCGAGATAGAGGTCGGCGGGCCATTTGAGGTCCGGCCGCTTCTCCAGGCAGAAGGCGTGGGTCGAGCCCGAATCGAACCAGACGTCGAGGATGTCGGTGACCATCTTCCACTGGGTGCCGTCGTGCTCGTTGCCGAGGAAGCGCTCCTTGGCGCCCTCGGCAAACCAGGCATCCGCCCCTTCGGCGGCGAAAGCGGCAAGGATCCGCTCGTTGACCGCCTTGTCCTTCAGGATCGCGCCGTCCTCGTCGACGAAGACGGCGATCGGCACGCCCCAGGCGCGCTGGCGGGACAGAACCCAGTCCGGCCGACCCTCGATCATGCCGCGCAGCCGGTTCTGGCCCGAAGCCGGCACGAAGCGCGTCTCCTCGATCGCCTTCAGAGCGCGGCCGCGCAGCGTGTCGGTCTCGGCGAGCTGGCCTTCGCGCAGGCCGTAGCCTTGCAGCTCCTTGTCCATCGACACGAACCACTGCGGCGTGTTGCGGAAGATCACCGGCTTCTTGGAGCGCCAGGAATGCGGATAGGAATGCTTCAGCCGGCCACGCGCCAGAAGCCGTCCTTCGGCGATCAGCGCGGCGATGATGCGGGCATTGGCGTCGCCCTTCTTGCCCTTGTCGTCGATGACCCGGGCCGGGCCCTCCGGCGCGTCGGGCCCAAAACCCGGCACATCTTTGGTGTAGAAGCCGTCATCGTCGACGGTGAACGGGATGGCGGTGTCGATGCCGCGCTGCTCCAGCAGCTTGCGTCTCGACGTCCAGACGTCGAAATCCTCGCGGCCATGGCTCGGCGCGGTGTGCACGAAACCGGTGCCCGCCTCGTCGGTGACGTGGTCGCCTTCGAGCAGCGGAACGGGGAAGGTGTAGCCGAGGGCCTCCAGCGGATGGATGAGCATCATACCAGCGAGGTCGGCGGCCGAGACGTCGGCGAGGCGCGTGAACCCGCCCTCCGGCACGCGTGCCTTGGCGAAGACGTCGGCGGCGAGAGCGTCGGCCAGGATCAGCTTCTCGCCAAAATTCGCCCAGCGCGGCGCCTCGGCGTCATCCGGCGCGGTCACCTCGTAGAGGCCGTAGGCGACGCGGTCGGAATAGGCGACGGCGCGGTTGCCGGGCATGGTCCAGGGCGTGGTCGTCCAGATCACGACGGACGCCCCCAAGAGATTTGTGGGCGCCAACAGAGCGCTCTTTGCTTCTTCGCGAAAACCAGTCGGCCTGCCAACGACGACATTTCCCGCGATCCCATCGCGAACCGGGAACTTCACCCAGACCGTGTCGCTCTCGTAGTCCTCGTACTCGATCTCGGCTTCGGCCAAAGCCGTCTTCTCGACGACCGACCACATGATCGGCTTCGAACCGCGGTAGAGCTGGCCGGAGGTGGCGAACTTCAAGAGCTCGCCGGCGATCACCGACTCGGCCTCGAAATTCATGGTGAGGTACGGGTCGGCGAAGTCGCCCTCGACGCCGAGGCGGCGGAACTCGGCCGACTGCACGCCGACCCAGTGCGCCGCGAACTCGCGGCATTCCTGGCGGAACTCGTTGACCGGGACCTCGTCCTTGTTCTTGCCCTTGGCGCGGTAGGCCTCCTCGATCTTCCACTCGATCGGCAGGCCGTGGCAGTCCCAGCCCGGCACGTAATTGGCGTCGAAACCGCGCATCTGGAACGAGCGGGTGATGACGTCCTTCAGGATCTTGTTCAGCGCATGGCCGATGTGGAGGTTGCCGTTGGCATAGGGCGGGCCGTCGTGCAGCACGTATTTCGGTCGGCCGGCGGCATCCTCGCGCAGCGCCTTGTAGAGGTTCTCTGAATCCCAGCGGGCGATCCATTCCGGCTCGCGCTGCGGCAGGCCCGCGCGCATCGGAAACTCGGTCTCGGGCAGGAACAGCGTCTTGGAATAGTCGGTGGTGGCGGTGTCGCTCATGTCGGTCTTTTCGGTTCGCGGGCCGGAAGGCGGCGCATCGCGTCAAGGGGAGAGCGTCGCGGCTGAAGGGCCTGCGGCGGGCAATCGCGTCCCGGTCCCCAGAGCGCTCAGAGCGCGCGCGGGGCCGGGCGGATAATTCGCAGGAGCGGGAGCCGGATCATGCCGCCTCTCTAGCAATACGCGCCGCGCGTATAAAGCGGAATCACGAGGGCGCCGTCGGCCGGCAAGGTGATGGGCGATGCATGCCAACCTCAACGGTCGTCATCCTCGGGGCGCTTGCCCTGGGGACCCATGCCGAGACAGGGACACTGCCACTCGGCACCGAACCTGCGCCCCATCGCGGCGGCATGGGTCCCCGCGCTTTGCGCGAGGATGACGATCGGTGAGGTTGGAGCCGCTACTCCGCTGCAACCTCGCGACGATTGTCGACGACCCGACGACCGTACGCGCCGCATGGGACACTGCCTGCGTAACGGCGGCTGCGTCGCAGCCCTCCTCAGAACGCGATGGCGGCGTCGAACGGCGAGAGTGGCGTGGCGGCGGCGAGGAGACGGCGGGCCTCGGCGGAGTCGCGGTCCATCTGTGCCACCAGCGCCTCGACCGAGTCGAACTTCTCCTCGCCGCGCAGGAAGGCGAAGAGCGAGACCTCGGCGGTCTCGCCGTAGAGATCGCCGGAGAAGTCGAACAGGAACGTCTCGAACAGCGCCGCGCCGTTGTCGAAGGTCGGGCGGCGGCCATAGCTCGCGACGCCGTCGTAGAGCGTGCCGTCTTCCCGCCGGAAGCGGACGGCGTAGATGCCGTGGGCGAGGATATCGTCCCTTTCGAACGCCATGTTGGCGGTGGGATAGCCGAGCGTGCGGCCGATCTTGGCGCCGCCGGTCACTTCGGCCTCGATCGTCCAGCGGTAGCCGAGCAGCGCTGCCGCGGCATCGACGTGGCCGTGCGACAGCGCGGTGCGGATGCGGCTGGAGGAGACGACGTCGCCCGCCGCGTCGTTCAGTGCCTCGACCACGGTGACGCCGAAACCGTGCATGGCGCCGGCGCCGGCGAGGAAGGCGGGGGTGCCTAGCCGCTTGGCGCCGAACTGGAAGTCGAAGCCGACGACGACGTGCTTTGCCGCGAGGGCTCCGACGAGGACCTCCTGCACGAAGGCCTCCGCCGAGAGTGCGGCGACGGTCCAGTCGAAGGGGTGCTCCACCACGGCATCGAAGCCGAGCGCGCCGAGAAGGCGCGCCTTCATCGGCGCCGGCGTCAGCCGCGGCACCGGATGATCCGGCTGAAAGAGGCTGCGCGGGTGCGGCTCGAAGGTCAGGCAGACCAGCGGCACGTGCCGCCGCGCGGCCTCGTCGCGGGCGGCCGCCAGCACCGACTGGTGGCCGCGGTGGACGCCGTCGAAATTGCCGATCGCCACGACGCCGTGGCGCAGCATCTCCGGCAGGTCGGCGGGATCGTGAAGCCGTTGGATCATCCGAGCGCGTACATGAAATAGCGGGCCGAGAGGTTCTGCTCGGCCAAAGCCGTCGCCAGCGCCTCGGGCGCGACGCCGGCGCCCCCGAGCTCCTCGCCGTGGATCCCGCCGACCACCAGCAGCGCGTCGGCCCCGTAGCCGACGGCGCCGCGAATGTCGGTGTTCAGCCCGTCGCCGATGCATAGGACGCGGCGGGGATCGGTGACGCCGGCCGCCTCGGCGGCCACCGCATAGATCGCGGCATAGGGCTTGCCGGCCATCCGGACCTCGCCGCCGAGCGCTGCATAGTCGCGGGCGAGCGCCCCGGCGCACCAGATCAGCCGGTCGCCGCGGTGGACGACGATGTCGGGATTGGCGCAGATCATCGGCAGCTTGCGCCCGTTCAGCCGGGCGAGAAGGTCGGCATAGTCCGCCGGCGTCTCCGCCTCGTCGTTAAACAGGCCGGTGGCGATCACCGCCTGTGCTTCCTCTTCCGCCACCAGTTCGATCGGCAAGCCGACGAACAGGTCGCGGTCGCGGGCGGGGCCGAGGTGGAAGAGTTTCGTGCCGGCGGCGGCGATCAGGACGCGGGTCACGTCGCCGGAGGTGACGATCCGGTCATAGGCCTCGCGTGTCACGCCGAGCGTGTCGAGCTGGGCGGCGACGCCCTCTTTCGGCCGTGGCGAGTTGGTGAGGAGGATCACTTTTCGCCCCGTCCGCCTTGCGGCAAACAGTGCTGCCTCGGCGCCCGGGGACTTCTTCTCGCCGTCGTGCACCACGCCCCACACGTCGCAGAAGAGGGCGTCATAGCCGGATGCGACCGCATTGAGCCCGGTGATAGCCTGGAGTTCCATGTCGATCCTGCTTGCCTGCCACGCTGCTGCCGTGGCGATAAGCAGGACGGCGTCTCCGGTCAAGCTGGCCGCGCTGTCGCAGCGTGAGGGTTGTCGTCGCCACGCCTTGCAATCGCCTCAGCGGAACAGGGCGCTGCCGATGCCGTTAACCATGGCGTCGGACGTCGTCGGCACCCTCTGGACAGGGCTGCTGGCCATCGCCAACTAGGGTGCTTCAAGCTTTCGCTTTTGGGCATCCATGATTGCCCGGCTCCGCGTTTTCGCACTGCGAACCAGAGCCCGTTTCCATCACGTGGACTTGACAAACGGCTCCCACAGGCCCTATCTCCGGCTCGCTAGCACTCTCCCTTGGTGAGTGCCAACATTCTCGAAGCGGATGCCTTTCGGGCTTCGCTTCCCCCAGCTGAAGGTCCAACGATCATGGCAACTGTCAACTTCCGTCCCCTCCACGACCGCGTCGTCGTTCGCCGCGTCGAGTCCGAGACCAAGACGGCCGGCGGGATCATCATCCCGGACACGGCCAAGGAGAAGCCGCAGGAAGGCGAGATCATCGCCGTCGGCGCCGGCGCGCGCGACGAGCAGGGCAAGATCCAGCCGCTGGACGTCAAGGCCGGCGACCGCATCCTGTTCGGCAAGTGGTCGGGCACCGAGGTCAAGCTCAACGGCGAAGACCTGCTGATCATGAAAGAGTCCGACATCATGGGCGTCGTCGGCTGATCGCCGCTCGACCCTGATCTGATCGACATCCTTTTCAACACGGTGCCGCCCGCTCTCGGGTCCACCGCTGGAGACCATCACAATGGCTGCCAAAGAAGTTAAATTCGGCCGTGACGCCCGCGAACGCATGCTGCGCGGCGTCGACATCCTCGCGGATGCCGTCAAGGTAACGCTCGGCCCCAAGGGCCGGAACGTCGTCATCGACAAGTCCTTCGGCGCCCCGCGCATCACCAAGGACGGCGTCTCCGTCGCCAAGGAGATCGAGCTCGAGGACAAGTTCGAGAACATGGGCGCGCAGATGCTGCGCGAAGTCGCCTCGAAGACCAACGACAAGGCCGGTGACGGCACCACCACCGCGACCGTTCTCGCCCAGGCCATCGTTCGCGAAGGCGGCAAGGCCGTTGCTGCCGGCATGAACCCGATGGACGTCAAGCGCGGCATCGACATGGCCGTCGCCAAGGTCGTCGAGGCCCTGCAGGCTTCCGCCCGCAAGATCGAGACCTCGGACGAAGTCGCCCAGGTCGGCACCATCTCCGCCAATGGCGAGAAGGAAATCGGCGCGATGATCGCGTCGGCGATGCAGAAGGTCGGCAACGAGGGTGTCATCACCGTCGAGGAAGCCAAGACCGCCGAGACCGAGCTCGAAGTCGTCGAAGGCATGCAGTTCGACCGCGGCTACCTCTCGCCGTACTTCGTGACCAACCCTGAGAAGATGGTCGCCGAGCTCGAGGACCCCTACATCCTCCTGCACGAGAAGAAGCTCTCGAACCTCCAGGCCATGCTCCCCGTTCTCGAGCAGGTCGTCCAGTCGGGCAAGCCGCTCCTGATCATCTCGGAAGACGTCGAAGGCGAGGCTCTTGCCACGCTCGTCGTCAACAAGCTCCGTGGTGGCCTGAAGATCGCCGCCGTCAAGGCGCCGGGCTTCGGTGATCGCCGCAAGGCCATGCTGGAAGACATCGCGACCCTCACAGGTGGCCAGGTCATCTCCGAGGACATCGGCATCAAGCTTGAGACCGTCACCCTCGACATGCTCGGCCGCGCCAAGAAGGTCTCCATCACCAAGGAGAACACCACGATCGTCGACGGCGCCGGCGCCAGCGAAGAGATCCAGGCCCGCGTCGCGCAGATCAAGCAGCAGATCGAGGAGACCACCTCGGACTACGACCGCGAGAAGCTGCAGGAGCGTCTGGCCAAGCTCGCCGGTGGCGTCGCGGTCATCCGCGTCGGCGGCGCGACGGAAGTCGAAGTCAAGGAAAAGAAGGACCGCGTCGACGACGCCCTCAACGCGACCCGTGCGGCCGTCGAAGAAGGCATCGTGGCCGGTGGCGGCGTCGCCCTCCTGCGCGCTTCCAACGCGCTGACCATCCAGGGCAACAACCAGGACCAGGAAGCCGGCATCACCATCGTGCGCCGCGCCCTCCAGGCTCCGCTTCGCCAGATCGTCACCAATGCCGGTGAAGAAGGCTCCATCGTCGTTGGGAAAATCCTCGACAACTCGTCGGTCACCTTCGGCTACAACGCCGCGACCGGCGAATACGGCGACATGATCCAGATGGGCATCGTCGACCCGGTCAAGGTCGTTCGCTCGGCTCTGCAGGACGCGGCTTCGGTCGCCGGTCTGCTCGTCACCACCGAGGCCATGATTTCGGAAGCCCCGAAGCGTGACGGCGGCAATGGCGGCGGCGGCATGCCAGGTGGCATGGGCGGCATGGGCGGCGGCATGGGCGGTATGGACTTCTAAGAAGTCTCGGCTTCTCTAGAAGACCTGACGGTCATCTACCTCAGAGGGCTCGCCAGCGATGGCGGGCCCTTTCTACGTCCGGCGGCCGCTCTCGGGGGACAAGGTTGACTTGTCGCCCCGTTGGATGGTTCACCGGGAAAACGAATTGGCGAAGGCCCGACCGATGATGAACCGTATGGAAAGCGCCGGCGAGGCCAAAATCCGCTACCTCGACGGCGACTTCGAGATCCTGAAGCCCGGCGCCTATGTGCGCTGCGCCGTCACGTCCGAGGCAATCCCGCTCGACATGCTGCGCTATTGGAGCGTCGCCCGGCAGGAGGCCTATGCCTCGCCGGCTGCCTCGCTGAAGCGCGAGATCGAGGCGAACCCGGTGCTCGCCAAGAGAGCTGCCGCAGCCCGCTAAGCCGCGAATGCGCCGCTCGCCGGGGCCGACGCCTTATCCAGGCGATCAGCCAGCCTGGCGCCGTGCGAAGGCGTCCAGCGCCGCGCCGACGAGTTGTCCTGGCGCGGCGTCGTCGGTGAACATCAGCCGGATGTCCAGGATTTCGATACGTTCAAGCAAGGCACGGGCTTCGGCCCCGCCCCCAGCAAGGCGCGCCGCGTCCTTGCGCGTGGTGACGAGCGTCAGACCACCGCGAACGGCCGCTGCATTGAGTGCCACCAGCTCGGCGGCGGTGAAATCGTGGTGGTCGGGGAAGTCGCGGGTCTCGGCGACGATCGCCCCGAGGTTTTCGAGGCTTCGGTAGAACTTGCCGGGATCGGCAATGCCGGCAAACGCAAGGAACCGGCCTCCAGCAAGGCGCTCCGGCGCCTCCGGCAGCAGCGTGGCTCGAAACACCGGCTTGCCGGACGGGGCGAGACGCAGCAGCGCCGCCGCGCCGGCCAGCCCGTCGCCGATGACGAGGAGGGCATCGGCATGGCGCAGCTGCACGCCGAGCGGCGCGCGCAGCGGCCCTGCGGGGATCACCCGTCCATTGCCGAGGCCGCGGCCGGCATCGATCACCAGCAGCGCGAGATCCGTGCGCAGCCGGGCCGACTGGAACCCGTCGTCCATCAGGATGAGATCGCAGCCCGTCTCCCGCAGAAGTCGGGCCCCTTGCTTGCGGTCGACGGCGATGGCGGTGGGGGCAAGGCCCGCGAGCAGCATCGGCTCGTCGCCGACATCGGCCGCCGTGTGCCGGGAGGGATCCACCAGCAGCGGCCCACCCAGCCGCCCGCCGTGTCCACGCGACAGGAAGCCCGGCCGCCGTCCCGCCGCGAGCGCCGCGGCCCCGAGCGCCAAGGCCGTCGGCGTCTTTCCGCCGCCGCCGGCGGTGAAGTTGCCGATGCAGAGGACGGGAAGCCCGGTCTCGGCGCGTTCGCCCCGATCAAGCGTCCGGCCGGCAACGGCGCCGTAGACGGCGGCAACGGGGGAGAGCAGGCGGGCGGCCAGCGAGGACGGGCGCCACCAGAAGCCCGGCGCCGCGCCGCGCCTCACTGCATCACCGCGGCTGACCCGACCGGTCGAGGCTGATCGCGACCTTCAGCGGGTGGAGGAAGGGCTCCAGCGCCTGCATCGTGCGGCCGAGCGCGCCGCGCATCTCGCCGACGGTACCAGCCGCCGCTTCCGCCATGCGCAGCCGAAGGTCCGGCTCGGCCAGGAGTTGCGCCACCATCGCGCCGAGTGCCGCCTCGTCCTGCACCAGCCGCGCGCCGCCGTTTTTCAGGAGGCGCTGGTAGGTCTCGCGGAAATTCTGGACGTAGCGGCCCGACAGGATGGCGGTGCCGAGCATCGCGGCCTCCAGCGGGTTCTGCCCGCCCTGGCCGGCGAGCGAACGCCCGACGAAGGCGATGTCGGTGAGGCGGAGGTAGAGCCCCATCTCGCCCATGCTGTCGCCGAGGAAGATGTCGGTATCGTATTCCGGCAGCTGGCCGGTCGAGCGGCGCACCACCCGCAGGCCTTTTGCCGTGAACGCCTTCTCCAGCGCGTCGGCGCGCTCGACATGGCGCGGCACGATGATGGTGAGGAGTTCCGGATGCTGCGGCTTGAGGCCGAGATGCACCTCGGCAGCCATCGCCTCCTCGCCCTCGTGCGTCGAGACGGCCGCCCAGACCGGCCGCTGACCGAGGGCACGCTGCAGCGGCGCCAGCGCTTCCGGGTCGACCGGCGGCGGGCTGGTGTCGGCTTTCAGATTGCCGGCGACGCTGACCGCCCGGGCGCCGAGAAGGTGATAGCGCTCACCGTCGATATCGGACTGGGCGATGACGTGCGACAGGTTCTCGAGCAAGGCCTCGGCGATCGACGGCGCCGATTTCCAGCGCTTGAACGAGCGGTCGGACAGACGGGCGTTGACGAGGATCTGCGGGATCCGGCGGCGGCCGAGTTCCAGCATGGTCATCGGCCAGATCTCGCTCTCGGCGACGATCGCAAGGTCCGGTCGCCAATGGTCGAGGAAGCGCGATACCGAGGGGCGCAGGTCGAGCGGCACATACTGATGCACGACGGAATCGCCGAGCCGCTCGCGCACCATGGCGGCCGAGGTGACCGTGCCAGTGGTCATGACGATCTTGATGTTCTCGGCGGCGATCTCGCGCACCAGCGGCATCACCGCATTGCTTTCGCCGACGCTTGCCGCATGCACCCAGATCAGCGGCCCGTCGCCCGGGCGCTCGGCACCGGGATAGCCGTAGCGCTCGCGCGCGCGGCCCGGCTCTTCCTTGCCGCGCGTTGTGCGCCAGCCGACATAGGAGCCGAGCAGCGGATAGGCCACGGCGCCGGCGACACGGTAGGCGGTCAGCGCGGTGCGCGCCCAGCCCTGGCTCATCGCGCTGCTCCCGCCACCATCGCCATCGCCTTCGTATTCGCCGCCTCGATCGCCGCTGTGACCGCCACGCGCTTTTCCTCCATCAGCGCCGCATCGGCGTCGGCGGGCACGAAGATCGGATCGCCCAGCACCACCGCCAGCTGACCGAAGGGGAGGGGGATGGCCGTCTTGTCCCAGGAGCGCGCGATGATCCGGCGACGGCTGGTGACGGCGGCCGACGGAATGATCGGCCGGCCCGACAGCCGCGCAAGGGTGACGATGCCAAGGCCCGCCTGGCGCGGCGTGCCCTTCGGCACGTCGGCGATCATACAGACGCCGTTGCCCTCCGACAGAAGCCGCCGCAGCACGATCAGCGCCCGTGCGCCGCCCTTGCGCGAGACGGCATTGCGCACCCGCCCGCCGGAGCCGCGCACCGTCGCGATGCCGAAGCGCTCGACCACGGCGGCATTGATCTCGGCGTCGGCATTGCGCGACAGCAGCGCGACATAGGGCAGCGTCACCGGCCGGAAGAACGGCGCCAGCAGATGCTGGCCGTGCCAGAGCGCGACGATGGCGGGATGTTCGCGGGTCAGCACCGCCGTGAAGTCGCTGGAGCCGGCGACCGGCTTCTGCGACCAGTGGACGAAGCGCAGCGCGTCGTGCAGCAGCCGGCCTGCCGCCGCGGTGACCTGCGGCTGGCGCAACAGGCGGCGGCCGATCCGCTTGATGCGCTGCTGCAGGCCCTGACGCTTGCGTTTCGGCGTCCGGTCGGCCTCGCCGACGCGGCCCATCTCATCGCTCATCGCCATCACTGCGGTCTTATGGGGGACGCTCAAACGCCTTCCGGGTCCAGGAGGCGGTGCATGTGCACGATGAAGTAGCGCATGGCGGCGTTGTCGACGGTTGCTTGCGCCTTGGCGCGCCAGGCGCTCAAGGCCGAGCCATAGTCGGGAAAGATGCCGACGATATCAAGGCCGGCGGGATTCTTGAAGTCGACGCCTTCGAGCGTCTTCAGCTCTCCGCCGAAGACCAGATGAAGGCGCTGCTTGGATTCCTGCTCGGCAACCATGGCAATATTCCTCGTCCCAGTTCTGTCAGTTCGGATTAGGCCGCCGAAGCGGTCGCGGCAAGGCCGATCAGCGTCGGCAGGGCATGCGCCGCGGCGGCGATCAGCACGTCGTGCCGTCGGCCCTCCACCGTGTAGTGGGCCAGCGCCCCGCCGAGATCGACGAGAGAACCGCCAGCCCGCTCGAGGATCAGGTCGCCGGCGGCGACGTCCCAGTCGTTGGCGTGCGGGCGGATCAGCGTGCCGTCGAGCCGCCCGCAGGCGACGAGCGCCAGACGGTAGGCGAGCGACGGCGCATTGCGTGCATAGGCGATGCGGTTCTCGCCGTCTGCCCCAAGCGCGCGGCGCATCGGATCGGGCATCGAGACCTTCAGCCGGACGTTCGGCTCCGGCTGCGAAACGCTGAGCGGCGCGCCGTTCAGCAAGGCGGTGCCCCCCGCCGCCGCCGAAAACACCTCGCCGGTCGCCGGCACGTCAATGACGCCGGCAATCGGTCGGCCCGCCTCGATCACCGCCACCGAGATGCACCAGGTGTCCTCACCGCGGATGAAGGAGCGCGTGCCGTCGATCGGATCGATGACGAAGAAGCGCCGCGGCGCCTCGACGACAGCCTCGACCGCCAGCAGCGGGTCCGTCTCCTCCGACAGCCAGCCATAATCCGGCCGGGCCCCAAGGAGCGTTTCCTTGAGGTAGCGATCGACGGCGAAATCGGCCTCGCTCACCGGCGAGTTTCCCTCCTTCCACCAGACCTGCGGGTCCTGCCGGAAGTAGCCGAGCGCGATCCGCCCGGCCTCGCGTGCCGCGGTCTCGAGGAGGGCAAGGTCCTGTTCGGGGCTGGCGAGCGCCATCAGCTCCCCGCGACGGTCAGCGCGCCGAGGCCGAGCGTCGGGGCGACGAGGGAGTAGCGTAGGTCGAGATCGTCGGCGGCGACGAGTTGCTTCAGCATGTCGCTAAGATTCCCGGCGATGGTGACTTCCGAAACCGGAAAGGTCAGCGCGCCATTCTCGATCATGAAGCCTGAAATGCCGCGGCTGTAGTCGCCGGTCACCATGTTGACGCCCTGGCCGATCAGCTCGGTGACGTATATCCCGTTGCCGACGTCGCGGATGAGCTCCTCCGGCGACATGGCACCCGGCGTCACCACCACATTGGTCGAGGATGGCGAGATGCCGCCGGACGAGCGCGAGCCGCGGCCGTTGGTGGCAAGGCCGAGCTCGCGGCCGGTGGCGCTGTCGAGCAGCCAGCTCTTCAAAACGCCGTTCTCGACCAGCGTCAGCGGTGCGCCGCGCACGCCCTCGCCATCGAAGGCGCGCGAACCCGGACGCCGGGTGAGCAGCGGCTCGTCGGTGATCGACATCGAGGCCGGCAGGATCGCCTCGCCCATTCGGTCCTTCAGGAAGCTCGTCTTGCGGGCGATGGCGGCGCCGTTGATCGCGCCGATGACATGGCCGATCAGGCCGCGGGCGACGCGCGGATCGAAGACGATCTGGTACTTGCCGGTCGGTACCATGCGAGGGCCATGCCGGCGCACCGCGCGTTCGCCCGCCCGGCGACCGATCTCGGCGCAGTCCTCGAGATCGGCCCAGTGGATTCGCGAGTCGAAATCGTAGTCCCGCTGCATCTTGACGCCTTCGCCAGCGATGACGCTGACCGAGCGCGAGAAGCCCGAACGCATGCGCCAGCCGGAAAAGCCCGACGAGGTCACCAGCACCAGGCCGCTGATGCCGATCGACGCGCCCGCGCCGCCCGAATTGGTGACGCCGGCAACCGCCCGCGCCGCGTCCTCCAGCGCCATCGCCTCCTCAACCAGCGTCTCGCTGGAGATGTGCGTGTCGTCATAGAGGTCGAGGTCCATCTCGTCCCTCGCCAGCAGGGCGGGGTCGGCAAGCCCGGCATAGGGATCCTCCGGCGAGACCTTCGCCATCGCGACCGCCCGCTCGACCAGCGGGCCGATGTCGGCGCGGATATCGGCGGAGACGGTGGCGACGCGCTGGCCGACGAAGACCCGGAGCGAGACGTCCTCGCTTTCGGCCGATTCGGTGTCCTCCACCTTGCCGAGCCGCACCGAGGCGCCGCGCGAGCGCGAGCGCACCACGGCAGCGTCGGCTGCATCGGCGCCGGACCTCAACGCATGGTCGATCAACCGCCCCGCCGCGTCGAGGAGCCGCTGCGTCTCGTGATCCATGGGCTTGCCTGCTGGTTTCTGCATCTGGAACATTTATGGTGCGGCGCGCCGGAAGCCAAGCGGCGGCGGCGGCTTTTCGTCCCGCCCCGTGCGGCCAACCGGCGCTCCTTCGCCTCGAAACGAGATGGTCCGTCCCGTGGAAGCCCCGACGTCGATATTTCTGGAAGCCGTCCTCCTCCTCGGCGGCGGCATCCTCGCCGGCACGATCTTCAAGCGCGTTGGTCTTGGAACAGTGCTTGGCTACCTCTTCGCCGGCATTGTCATGGGCCCCATGCTGCGGCTGATCGACGGCGACGGCGAGGAGATCCTGCATGTCGGCGAGCTCGGCGTGGTGTTCCTTCTCTTCATCATCGGCCTCGAGCTGAAGGCGAGCCGGCTCTGGGCGTTGCGCCGCCAGATCTTCGGCCTGGGCCTCTCCCAGGTCGTCGTCACCGGCGGGCTTCTGATGGTCGTCGCCGTCCTCCTCGGCATCGACTGGCGCGCTGCCTTCGTCATCGGTTTCGGTCTTGCTCTGTCCTCCACCGCTTTCGGCCTGCAGGTGCTGGAGGAGGCGGGGGAAACCAACACGCGGCACGGACAGGCAGCCTTCTCGGTGCTGCTGTTCCAGGACCTCGCGGTCGTGCCGCTCCTGGCGCTGCTGCCCTTCCTCGCGCCCTCGACCGGGGAGGCGGCGCATTTCGACCTCGCGCGCTTTGCGCTGTCGATCGGTGCCATCGTCGCGCTGCTCGCGGCCGGGCGTTACCTCCTCAATCCGCTGTTCTCGTTCATGGCGCGCTCGGGCGCGCGCGAGGTGATGATCGGGGCGGCGCTGTTCGTGGTGCTGGGATCGGCGCTGCTGATGCAGGCGGCTGGCTTCTCGATGGCGATGGGGGCCTTCATGGCGGGCGTCATGCTGGCGGAATCCTCCTACCGGCACGAGCTCGAGGCCGATATCGAGCCGTTCCGCGGCATCCTGCTCGGCCTGTTCTTCATCGGCGTCGGGCTGTCGCTCGATCTCGGGGTGATCCTCCGGCACTGGCCGGCGATCCTCCTCGTCACGCCCGCGCTGCTCTTGGCGAAATCGGCGGTGCTCTATGCCGCCTCGCGCTTTTTCGGCGAGACGCAGGATACCGCGACGCGGGTCGCCGCCCTCCTGCCGCAAGGCGGCGAGTTCGCCTTCGTGCTGTTCGCCGCCGCGGCTTCCGCCGCGATCTTCCCGCCGGAAACCTCGTCGCTGCTGGTCGCCATCGTCACGCTCTCGATGGCGCTGACGCCGCTGACGGTCTGGCTCGGCGGCCGGCTGTCGCCCGAGGCAGAGGCCGAGCAACTCGATGAGGATTTCGAAGGCGCCGGCTCCTCGGTCCTGATGATCGGCTTCTCGCGCTTTGCGCAGATCACCGCGCAGGTGCTTCTCACAAACGGCACCGACGTCACCATCATCGATTCCTCGGCCGAACGGATCCGCAATGCCGCCCGCTTCGGCTTCCGGATCTACTTTGGCTCGGGCCTTCGCCGCGACGTGCTGGAAGCCGCGGGCATCCGCAAGGCCAAGATCGTCGCCGTCTGCACCAACCATCAGGAAATCACCGACCAGATCGTCGATCTCATCCGGTCGGAGTTTCCGAACGTCCGGCTCTACGTGCGCTCTTACGACCGCAACCATTCGCTGTCGCTGCTGTCGCGCGGCGTCGAGTACGAGCTGCGCGAGACGCTGGAATCGGCGCTGGTGTTCGGCGGTGAGACGCTGCAGGGGCTCGGCGTTAACGACGAGGTGGCGGAGGCGATCGTCGACGACGTCCGCCGCCGAGACACCGAGCGCCTGAAGCTGCAGCAGGCGGAGGGCATCTATGCCGGCGACACCGCCGCCCCCGGCCGCAAGGCGACGCCGGAACCGCTGGTGCCGCCGAAGCTCAAAGCCCCGACGGGCGAGAACAAACCGGCCGTCCGCCGCCGACCGCGTTTTACGGCCCGCCTGCGCAATCGTCAGGCGACCGAAGATAAATAGCTTGCGGCAGGCATCGCTTTTCGCGGGTGCCGGTCGAACTGGCAGCTAGCCTTTGTCGAGCTCGGTCTCGCTCTTCAGTGCCTTGCCGCCGTCCTCCTGTTTGACGAGGTAGGCTGGCTTGTCCTCGTCGGCGTTGCGGGTGACCTTCTTGCCCTTAATCGTCTTCGTCACCTTGTCGGTGAAGGCCTCGACGACCTCGCCTTCCGCCTCGCCCTTGCCCCAGGACCAGGTGACGTCGTCGCCCTTCTTGAATTCGGTCATGTCGTCTCTCCCTTGGCTGTCGTGCCTAGCTCATGTGCTGGTTCGTGCGGCCTCAATGCACGGTGGGCAAGAGCCGTTCCGTCTGGCCTCGACGCGTGCGCACCTGTCGCATCCAGACCTCGGGAACCCCCGCCGGAAGGCTGCCGTTGACGCTTCGGACACTGCCTGACGGACGCCATGAACAAGCATCTCTTCCGCCACGCCGAACGGATCGGCCTCCAGATCGTCGACCCGCAGGATTTCGGCATCGAACGCCTGCACCACGAGGACGGCCCGCGGATCTGCTTTGCCGCCGGTGACGAGGTGGCCGATCCCACGTTGCGGGCGCGCATCAATGCGCTGGTGATCCCGCCGGCCTGGCAGGACGTGAAGATTTGCATCGAGGCGAACGGCCACATCCAGGCAATCGGCCGGGACGAGAAGGGGCGCCTCCAGTACCGCTACCACGACGACTGGGTGAACGTGCGCAACGCGGTGAAGACCGAGCGGCTGCTGCGCTTCGGCAAGGCACTGCCCAAATTGCGCCGGCGGATCGACAAGGACATCCGCCGCAAGGATTTCGGCGAGGCGGCCACTGCCGCGACCGCGGCACGGCTGATCGATCTCGCCGCGATGCGTCCGGGGCACGAGAAATACGCCGCCGGTGGCGGTCGCGGCGTCGCCTCGCTGCGCAAGCAGAACCTGCGCATGACGCCGAAAACCGCGGTGCTGAATTTCATCGGCAAGTCGAACAAGCCGCACCGCATCGACATCGCAGACAGGCCGGTGCTCCGATCGCTGGCACGGTTGCGCAAGCTCAAGGGTCCGCGGCTTTTTGCCTTCCGCAATGGCGGGCTGAAGCCGAAGCTGCTGACTGCAACGCTGCTCAATGGCTATCTGCGCGAGGCGGCAGAAGCGCGCGTCTCCGCCAAGGATTTTCGCACCTTCCACGGCTCGGCGGAGGCGCTGCGGTTTCTGATTGAAGAGGCCGGCGTGGAGCAGACCAGCGACACCAAGCGCAAGCGGGCGGTGGCCGCGGCCATGAAGGCGGCGAGCGAACTTCTGCGCAACACGCCGACAGTCGCCCGCGCCTCTTACGTCCACCCCGAGATCGTCAGCGCCTATGAGGAGGAACGGCTCGACCCCGACCTTCTGAAGGGTCGTTCGCGCCAAGGCCTGACCCGGGTCGAGACTGGCCTGATGCGGTTCCTCGAGGAAGTCGCGACCCGGCCGTAAGCTGACGTGAAGAGGTCGGGGTGAAATGAGTGGCGCTACGTCCGCTCTGGCGCAGATCATCTGAGGCATACGAAAAAGGGCGACCCGAGGGCCGCCCTTTTCCGTTGGACAGTATCCGAGGCGTCAGTAGCGCGAGACGCGGGCTGGCTTCGGGCCGACGGCGTAGGCGCCGGCGCCGTTGGCGGCCAGCAGCAGGAAGCCGCCGGCAAGGCCGATGTTCTTCATCAGCGCGGTCGGCTCGCCGATATGGGCGATGTAGCCGGTGAACAGGCAGAACAGCGCGAGCAAGATGCCGACGATGCGGACCTGGAAGCCGATCAGCACGCAGATGCCACCGACGAGTTCGCAGAGGCCGACGAGGTAGGCCATCGCCAGCGGCTGCGGCAGGCCCATGCCGCCGAGCATGCCGGAAAGGCCCTCGGCGCCACCGGTCAGTTTGCCGAAGCCGGCGACGATGAAAAGAACCGACAGGAGCACCCGGCCGATAAGGAGGAGAAGGTTGGAATTCATGGACTGGGTTCCCGACAGAGGTTGATGACGCGCTGTAGCCTAGAAAACCCTGCGCTGCAGGAGAAGCCGGCGGCAACGGATCGTTCACCGAAACGGCACGGCCCGTCCCACGGGAGACAAGCCTTACCGAATGGGGCGGACGATCAGCCCGGGCGGGTCATCGCCGCGGGCACGACGATGCGCGCATAGTCCTCGGCCGAGACGAGGCCGGAGGCGACCGCCTCCTCGCGCAGCGTGGTGCCGTTGTGGTGCGCTGTTTTGGCGATCTTGGCGGCATTGTCGTAGCCGATGGTCGGGGCGAGCGCCGTCACCAGCATCAGCGACTGCTCCATCAGCGCCTTAATGCGGTCCTCATTGGCCTTGATGCCGTCGACGCAGTGCTCGCGGAAACTGTCCATCGCGTCGCCGAGGAGGCGGATCGAGGAAAGCACGGCGTTGGCGATCACCGGCTTGAAGACGTTAAGCTCGAAATGCCCCTGGCAGGAGCCGACGGTGACGGTCGTCTCGTGGCCGAACACCTCGACGGCGACCATGGTCATCGCCTCGGCCTGGGTCGGGTTGACCTTGCCCGGCATGATCGAGGAGCCCGGCTCGTTCTCCGGCAGCGACAGTTCGCCAAGGCCGGAGCGCGGGCCCGAGCCGAGGAAGCGGATGTCGTTGGCGATCTTGAAGAGGTCGGTCGCCAGCGCGTTCAGGCTGCCGTGGAAGAAGGTCAGTGCGCCGTGCGAGGCGAGCGCCTCGAACTTGTTGCCGGCGGTGCGGAACGGGTGGCCGGTGAGGCCCGCGATCTCGGCCGCGATCGCCGTGTCGAAGCCGACCGGGGCGTTGAGGCCGGTGCCGACGGCCGTGCCGCCCTGCGCCAGCGCCAAGACGTCGCCCAGCGCCTGCTCGATGCGCCGGCGGCCGAGGTGCAAGGCCGCGGCATAGCCGGAGAATTCCTGGCCGAGGGTGATCGGCGTCGCGTCCTGGGTGTGGGTGCGGCCGATCTTGATGATGTGGTCGAACTCTTTGGCCTTGGCGTCCAGCGAGGCGAACAGCGCGTCGATGGCGGGGAACACCCGCTTCATCGTCTCCACCACGACGGCGACATGCATGGCGGTCGGGAACACGTCGTTCGACGACTGGCCCATGTTGACGTGGTCGTTCGGGTGGACCGGCTTCTTCGAGCCCATCTCGCCGCCGAGCATCTCGATCGCCCGGTTCGAGATGACCTCGTTGACGTTCATGTTGGTCTGGGTGCCCGAGCCCGTCTGGTAGACGACCAGCGGGAAGTGATCGTCGAGCGCTCCGGAGATCACCTCGTCGGCGGCCTTCTCGATGGTCGCGGCAAGGTTCGCGTCGAGCTTGCCCATGCGCGTGTTGACGCGCGCCGCTGCCTTCTTGACGAGGGCGAGGGCGTGGATCAGCGGCAGCGGCTGCTTGTCGGTGCCGATCTTGAAGTTGTGCAGGGAGCGCTCGGTCTGCGCTCCCCAGTAACGGTCGGTGGCGACCTCGATGGCCCCGATGGAATCGGTCTCGCGGCGTGTCGTCATGTGCCCAGCTCTCCGGTTCAGGAGGCTGGGCAATGCGCTCCGGTCGCAGCCCAGGCCTCGTACAGCGCGCCGAATTCGGCCTGGGTGCCGGCGACGGGCTCGCGCCCCTTGCCGGGGTTCCAGCCCCATCCGACGAGATCGTCCTTTGCCATGTGCTCGACGAGTTCGGCAAGCGTCTTGCCGCCGTTTCTGTTCTGGTCCTTGATCTGCACGCAGATCTCGGCCAGCGTCTTGCCTTCCCAGGCCATCTCGATCGGCGCGAGGTGCCAGTTGGGATTGCCGGGGATCGACTTCAGCGTCGCGGCCTGGCCGACGACGTCGACATTGGCCGGGCCGTGGCAGGTGGTGCACTGCATGCCGGCCATGCCAAAATTCGCCTCGCCGCGCGACACCGGCGGCTGGTGCTTGGCGAGATTGTTCTGCAGCGGGCTGTCGCCCTTCGGGTGGCAGTTGACGCAGCGGGGATCGAGCAGAACCTTGCCGGTCTCCTCGAAGATCGCGATCGAGCGCTCTTTCTCGTCCTTGATGCTGTCGAAGGCCGAGACCGGCTTCAGCGTCTTCGCCTCGGCGGTCTTCTCCTGAGCATTGGACAGGGTCGGGGCCATCAGCGCGACGACGATGGCGATGGTCGCGGCAAGGCCCGCCAGCACGAGGATAGGCTTCACGTTACGCACCTTCAGGACACCACGACATTGACGATCGGCAGCTGCCGCACCGGCGAACCGGTCAGCTTGCGCCAGGCATTGGCGACGGCGGGGCCGACGGGGGGCACGCCGGGCTCGCCGACGCCGGTGGGCGGCTCGGTCGAGGGGATGATCGAGACCATCACCTCGGGCATCTCGTTGATGCGGATCGAGCGGTAGTCGTGGAAGTTCGACGGGACGATGCGTCCGCCGTCCCCGAGCGTCACCGCGTCGAACAGGACGGCACCGAGGCCGTAGCCGACGCCGCCCTCCATCTGCGCGGTGATGACGTTCGGGTTGATCGCGACGCCGCAGTCGACGGCGACCCAGACCTTGTGGACGCGCGGCAGCTTGTCCTCGCCGATCGAGGCCTCGACGATCTGCGCGACGAAGGTGCCGAAGCTTTCGACCACGGCGACGCCGCGCTCGCGGCCCGTCTGCACCGGGGCGCCGCCCCAGTCGGCCATCTCCGCGACCTTCTTCAAGGTCGCGACATGCCGCGACTTCGGATCGATCAAAGCAAGGCGTCCCTCGACGGGATCCTTGCCGGCCTTTTCCAGGAGTTCGTCGACGAAGGTCTCGACGGCAAAGCCCGTATGGGTGTGGCCGACAGAGCGCCACCAGAGCGCCGGCACCGGCAGCGTGGTGTTGTGCGATTCCACCTTCAGGCTCGGAATGGCATAGGGCAGGTTGGAGGCGCCCTCGACCGAGGTCTGGTCGAGCGTCGCCTTGGCCATGATCGACTGGCCGACGATCACCTGGTGCCAGCCGGTGATCTCGCCCGCGGGGCTCACCGAAGCCTTCATGCGGTGGGCGTACATCGGGCGGTAGTAGCCGCCGCGGATGTCGTCCTCGCGGGTCCACATGTGCTTGACCGGGCGCGTGCCACCCGACGCCTTGAACACCTCGGCGGCCTCGCGCATGTAGGGCGAGCCGAACTGCGCACGGCGGCCGAAGCTGCCGCCGCCGAGCTGGGTGTTGACGCGGATCTTCGCCTCGTCGATCCCGAGCACCTGGGAAAGTGCCTGCCGGTCCTGGCCGGGGAACTGCGCGCCGTTGTAGCAGTCGATCGAGCCGTCCGCGTTTTTGACGATGACGGCGTCGAGCGGCTCCATCGGCGCATGCGCGAGGAAGGGGAAGACGAGATCGGCTTCCAGCGTCTTCGCGCCCTCGGCCGTGAAGGCCTTCTCAACGTCGCCCTTGTTGGTCGCCTCAAAACCCTTCTCGGTGAAGAGCTTGGTGTAGTCAGCGGTGATCTCTCGGCTCGAGCGGGTCTCGGCCTTGGCGAGGTCCCATTCGATCACCAGCGCGTCGCGGCCCTTCAGGGCGGCGAAGGTGTTCTCACCGTAGACGGCGACGCCCTGCGGAATCTCTTTTACGTCGACGACGCCCGGCACCTTCAGCGCGGCGGCGGCATCGAAGGACTTCACCGTCGCGCCGAAATGATCGGGATGGGCGACGACGGCGACCAGCATGTTGTCGGCGAGGACGTCGAGCGTGAAGATGGCCTTGCCGGTCGACTTCGCCTCGGTGTCGAGCTTCGGCAGCGACTGGCCGATCAGGATGAAGTCCTTCGGGTCCTTCAGTTTCGGCTCGGCCGGTGGCGTCTCGGCCGTGGCCTTCTCGGCGAAAGCGCCGAAGCCGCTTTCCTTGCCCGACGCGACATGCGCGATGCGGCCCTTGGCGACGGTGATCTCGGCAGCGGGAACGCCCCACTCCTTGGCGGCAGCGGCGACCAGCATGGCGCGGGCGGTGGCGCCGGCCTTGCGCAGCTGGTCGTAGGAATTGAAGATCGCCGTCGAGCCGCCGGTGCCTTGCAGGCCGAAGGCAAGGTTCGCGTAGATCTTGTCGTCGGCCGGGGCGTGGACCGCGCGCATCTGGCTCCAGTCGGCGTCGAGCTCCTCGGCGACGATGGTGGCAAGGCCGGTGAACGGGCCCTGGCCGAACTCGATGTGCTTCGACAGGATCGTCACCGTGTCGTCGGCGGCGATCTTGACGAAGGCGTTGAGCTCGCGGAGTTCAGCCCCGCCGCCGGCTTCGACGCCGTTCGCGGTCATGCCGCGGGCAAAGCCCTTGGGCGCGAGAGCCAGGCCGATGACGAGGCCGCTGCCGACGAGGAAGCTGCGGCGGGTGGTGGTGTGGATGGTCATCGCTCAGCCCTCCAGCGTGCCGGCGGCGTTGTGGATCGCCTGGCGGATGCGTTGATAGGTGGCGCAGCGGCAGATGTTGCCGGCCATGGCGCCGTCGATGTCGGCATCCGTCGGCTTCGGCACGGTCTGCAGCAGCGAGACGGCGGACATGATCTGGCCGGACTGGCAGTAGCCGCACTGCGGCACGTCGATCGCCACCCAGGCGGCGTGCACCGCCTCGGCCTCGGCGCCCTCGACGCCCTCGATGGTGATCACCTCGGAGCCGTCGACGGTGGAGATCGGGGTGATGCAGGAGCGGCGCGTCATGCCGTCGAGATGCACCGTGCAGGCGCCGCATTGGGCAACGCCGCAGCCGTATTTGGTGCCGGTGAGCTTCTCGACGTCGCGGATCACCCACAGGAGCGGGGTCTCGGGGTCGCCGTCGAAGGTCTTTTCCTGGCCGTTCAGGGTGAAGGTGATCAAGGTGCCGCTCCCTCGGAGGTCCCGGCGCCACGGGGTCGGGCCGCAGGCTGCCGGCGTCTAATTTGGGGCAATTCTAATCTGCAGGGGGAAAAGCGTCTACTGCCCGGCGCGGCCCTTAGGGCGGAAACGTACCGTCCGGTAGCCTAAATGCCCTGTGGCGCTTACATTTCGCCGCTGAAAATAAAGTTCGGCGGCGCCGGCGCCGGCGATGACGTCAGCCCGTCGGAAGCGGTCAGCGCCGACCGAAGAGGCGTTCTATATCCGCAAGCTTCAGCTCGATAAAGGTCGGCCGGCCGTGGTTGCAGGTGCCGGAGCCCGGCGTCGCCTCCATCTGGCGCAGGAGCGCGTTCATCTCAGCCGGCCGCAGCGTGCGCCCGGCCCGGACCGAGCCATGGCAGGCCATGGTCGCGGCGACATGGTCGATCCGCCGCAGCAAGCTCTCGGCGCTGTCGCAGTCGGCGAGTTCGTCTGCCAGGTCCTGCACCAGCCGGGCGGTATCGACCTGGCCGAGCATCGAGGGCGTCGCGCGCACCGCGACGGCGCCCGGCCCGAAGCGCTCGAGGAAGAGGCCGAAGCGCTCGAAGGCCGGGGCATGCTCCGAGAGGCGGTCGGCGTCCTCCTCCGGCAGATCGACGATCTCCGGCAAGAGGAGGTGCTGGGCGGCGAGCGGCTTCTCGTGGATCGCCGTCTTCAGCGCCTCGTAGACCAAGCGCTCGTGCGCCGCGTGCTGGTCGACGATGACGAGGCTGTCCCCGGTCTCGGCGACGATGAAGGCATCGTGCAGCTGCGCCCGCGCCGCGCCGAGCGGGTAGCTGCGGGCGAGATCGTCGCCGTCATCCGCGCTGCGGGGCACGGCAGGGCGAGCATAGGGCGCCAGCCCTTCGAAGCCGCTGGCGATGCCGGCGAGGATCTCTAGCGATGGCGGCGCTGCCGGGCTGTCGGCGAGCGGGCGGAACGGCGACTGGCGAGGATCATACGCCGTCTGCGTGCCTTGGGAGAAGCCGCCTTGGTTCGCGCCGCCCCAGGCCGCGGCCGTCATGGCCGGCGCCGCGCCGCCCGGCCGGAAGCTCGACAGCATCCCGCTGGCGCTCTCGGTCGAGGCCCGCATGCCGGCCGCTGCCAGCGCCTGCCGGATGGCGCCGATGACGAGGCCGCGGACCATGCCGGGATCGCGGAAGCGGACGTCGGCCTTCGCCGGGTGGACGTTGACGTCGACGAAGGCTGGGTCGATCTCGAGGAATAGCACGGCGATCGGGTGGCGGTCGCGCGGCATGACGTCGGCATAGGCGCCGCGCAGGGCCGAGAGCAGCATCTTGTCGCGGACCGGGCGACCATTGACGTAGACATACTGGAACTGCGCATTGCCGCGGCTGTAGGCGGGGATGCCGGCAAAGCCGGTGAGCCTTGCGTTCTCGCGGCCCGCCTCGATGGGCAGGCTGTTTTCGGCGAAATCCTTGCCGACGACCGACGAGATGCGCCCGATCGGCGTCGCGCGCTCGAAGACCAGCTCGCTGCGGTCGCTGCCGGCGAGCGCAAAGCGCACCGCGGGAAAGGCGATGGCGATGCGCCGGATGACGTCGGTGACCGCCGCCGCCTCGGCCCGCTCGCTCTTCAGGAACTTCAGCCGGGCCGGCACGGCGTGGAAGAGGTCGCGCACCTCGACGACGGTGCCGCGCGACAGCGCCGCGGGGCGGGGGCCCTCGACCTTGCCGCCGTCGACGGCGATCTCGTGCGCCCCGTCGGCGCCGTCCCGGCGCGAGCGCAGCGACAGCCGCGCGACCGAGCCGATCGAGGGCAGCGCCTCGCCCCGAAAGCCAAGCGTCTGGATGAGGTGGAGATCGTCGACGAGCTTCGACGTGCAGTGGCGCCGCACGGCCAGCGGAAGTTCGCCGACCGGAATGCCGCAGCCGTCGTCGGTGATCCGGAGAAGGCCCTTGCCGCCGCCGGCGGTGACGATCTCGATCCGCGTCGCACCGGCGTCGAGCGCGTTCTCGACCAGTTCCTTGACGACGCTCGCCGGCCGCTCGACCACCTCGCCGGCGGCGATCTGGTCGATGACGGTCTCCGAGAGCTGGCGGATCGGCATGGTGCGGTGTCCGTTAAAACAGAATCACCCGCCCGGAGACCGGGCGGGTGATGCGTTGATAGGCCTTCGACCTGACCGGATCAAACCGGCGCGGTCACGGCAAGGCGGGCTGGCTCATCAGGCCGGCGTGCCCTTTTCCTCGAGCATGATGAAGACCGAGCGGCCCTTCACGACGATCTCTTCGGTGTGGTCGACCTTGCGTGGCTCCAGATCCGGCCAGTCGGACTGGATGTAGAGCTGGAAATGCGAGCCGGCGCGCGGCTCGGGCAAGCGGACGTTCGCGTCGTCGTGGCTGCCGTTGATGTAGATGACGGCGCGCTCGCTGTCGAACTCGTCGCCCTCTTCGCGCGGCGCATAGACGCTCATGCCGAGGAAGCGGCGCGAGCCGTCGTTCCACTCCTCCGGCGACAGTTCGTTGCCGTCCTCGCGCAGCCACTGCACGTCCGGCATGTCGCCGCCGCGCACTGTGTCGCCCGTCAGGAACGCATCGGCGTTGAGGGCCGGATGGGCCCGGCGCAGATGCGCGAGCTTGGCGGTGAAGTCCATCAGCAGCTCGTCGGCATTCTCCCAGTCGAGCCAGGTGATCTCGTTGTCCTGGGCATAGCCGTTGTTGTTGCCGCCCTGGGTGCGGCCGAACTCGTCGCCGGCGACGATCATCGGATTGCCGCGCGAAACCATCAGCGTTGCGAGCATCGCCCGGATGTCGCGGCCGCGCGCCTGGATCACGTCGGGATTGTCGGTCAGTCCCTCGACGCCGTTGTTCCAGGAATGGTTGGCGTTGTGGCCGTCGCGGTTGTCCTCGCCGTTCGCCTCGTTGTGCTTGTCCTCGTACATCGCGATGTCGGCGAGGGTGAAGCCGTCATGGGCGGCGAGGAAATTGACGCCGACCGAGGGCGTGCGGCCGTCATGGTTGTAGAGGTCGGCCGAGCCGGAGAGGCGGGTTGCCAGCGCGCCTAGCATGCCGTCCTCGCCCTTCCAGAACTTGCGGATGTCGTCGCGGAACTTGTCCTGCCACTCGAACCACGGCTTCGGAAAGTTGCCGACCTGGTAGCCGCCGGGGCCGACGTCCCAAGGCTCGGCGACGTGGATGCGGTCCTTCAGGACCTCATCCTCGGCGACCATCTTGAAGAACGGTGCGTCGTGGCTGAAGCCGTCCGGCAAGCGGCCGAGCACGGTGCCGAGATCGTAGCGGAAGCCGTCGATGCCCGTGGTCTGGACCCAGGTGCGGAGGACGTCGACGAACATCTTCGCCACCGGCGGCTTGTGCGTCGCGAAGGTGTTGCCGGTGCCGGTGTCGTTGAGGTTGAACTCCGGCTGGCCCTCGGGGTGGCGGTAGTAGAGGAGGTTATCGAGGCCGCGATAGCAGATGGTCGGGCCGACTTCCGAGCCTTCGCCGGAATGGTTGAAGACGACATCGAGGAGCACGCGGATGCCGCGCTCGTGCATTGCCTCGACCGCGCGGCGCACTTCGGCCAGGCCGCCTGGCGACAGGCGCGGATCGGGCGCCATATGGGTGATCGGGTTGTAGCCCCACGCATTGGTGAGGTTGTTGAGCATCAGATGCCCTTCGTCGATCCAGGCGGCGAGGGGCATGAACTCGACGGTGTCGACGCCGATGCGCTCGAGGTGGTCGAGGAAGTG
This sequence comes from Mesocryomonas lacus, assembly GCF_055730105.2. Taxonomy (NCBI): domain Bacteria; kingdom Pseudomonadati; phylum Pseudomonadota; class Alphaproteobacteria; order Hyphomicrobiales; family Aurantimonadaceae; genus Mesocryomonas; species Mesocryomonas lacus. The sequence goes on along the minus strand of NZ_JBUZWF020000001.1, from coordinate 400,852 downwards.
CGGCTCGGCAAGCGCGGCGACGGTGCCGCGCAGTTCGCTGGAGATATCGGGGTTGCGCTGAGAAAAGGCGCGCACCGACAGCTCATAGGTAAAGCCCGGGGCCTTGAACGGCAGCGTCGTCGCGTCGCGCAAGGGATCGATGACGACGGCGCGCGGGATGAAGGCGGCACTGTCGAGCTCGCGCTCCGGCGGTGCGGTGAGGCCCGGCTGGTAGATGAACGGCCGGTCGAGCTGGATGGCGTAGGGATCGACCAGGAGCTTCGAATAGTCGAAGCGGTGGCCTTCCTTCGGCGCATAGGGCCCCTTGGCGCGCAGGCCGTAGCGTGCACCGGCGGCAAGACCCGGGACGAAGCCGTAGCGGAAACCCTTGCCGTCGAGGCCTTCAAGCGTCAGGCGATCGGTTTCCTGTGTGCCGGCCTCGTCGAAGAGGCAGACCTCGATGGCATCCGCATTCTCGGAGTAGACGGCGAAGTGGACGCCGTCGGCGTCGACCGTGGCGCCCAGCTCAGCCGGCTTGCCACGTTCGGTCGTGATGGTGTTCGACATGGAGGTCCCGCGAGAAGGAGAAAAGATCAGGTAATCACGTCAGGCGCCGTGCGCTTGGTACGTTTGGTGATCTCGCCGATAACATCAGCGGTCTCGATGAGTTCCCGCAGCACGGTTTGCGGTGCAGCATCATGCTTGGACGCATCCGGCTGGTAGGCCTCGATGTAGACGCGCAGCGTGGCGCCTTGGGTGCCCGTGCCCGACAGGCGGTACACGATCCGGGCGCCGCCCGAGAAGAGGATCCGCACGCCCTGGCCGGTGGAGATCGAGCCGTCGATCGGATCCTTATAGGAGAAGTCGTCGGCTTCCGACACCACCAAGGTCCCGAAACGCTGGCCCGACATCGAGGCCAGGCGGTCGCGCAGCGATCCCATCAGCCCGGCCGCGGCCTTGCTATCGATCTCTTCGTAGTCGTGCCGCTGGTAGTAGGTGCGGCCGAATTCCGCCCAGTGGCTGGAGAGGATGTCCGCGACGCTCTCCTTGCGGACGGCCAGGATGTTCAGCCAGAGCAGCACTGCCCAAAGCCCGTCCTTCTCGCGCACATGGTCGGAGCCGGTGCCAGCGCTCTCCTCGCCACAGATGGTCACCTTGCCGGCGTCGAGGAGGTTGCCGAAGAACTTCCAGCCGGTCGGCGTCTCGAAGATCGGAACGCCGCGTTTGGCGGCCACGCGGTCGGCGGCCTGGCTGGTCGGCATCGAGCGGGCGATGCCGACGATGCCCCGGGCGTAGCCCGGCGCCAGATGCGCGTTGGCGGCAAGCACCGCGAGTGAATCGGACGGCGTCACCACGACGCCGCGCCCGACGATCAGGTTGCGGTCGCCGTCGCCGTCGGAGGCCGCACCGAAGTCCGGGCCATCCGGCGCCATCAGGAGCTCGATCAGCTCGTGCGCGTGGACGGCGTTGGGATCGGGATGGCCGCCGCCGAAATCCTCCAGCGGCACGCCGTTCATCACGGTGCCCGCGGGGGCGCCGAGCAGGCCTTCGAGGATCGCCGTGGCATAGGGGCCGGTGACGGCATGCATGGCGTCGAACTTGATGCGGAAGCCGCCGGCGATCAGCGCACGGATCGCGCCGAAATCGAACAGCGTCTGCATGAGGGCGGCGTAGTCGGCGACGGGGTCGACCACCTCGACCACCATGTCCTCGATCGTCGTCTCGCCGAGAACGGAGAGGTCCGGGGAGGGCGCGTCGGACATCTTGTACGCGGCGATCTCCTTCGACCGGGTGAAGGTCGCCTCGGTGATCGCCTCGGGGGCCGGGCCGCCATTGGCGATGTTGTACTTGATGCCGAAGTCGCCGTTCGGGCCGCCGGGATTGTGGCTGGCCGACAGGATGATGCCGCCGGCGGCCTTGCGCTGGCGGATCATGTTGGAGGCGGCGGGCGTCGAGAGGATGCCGTCCTTGCCGACGACGACGCGGCCGAAGCCGTTGGCGGCGGCCATGCGGATCGCGGTCTGCACCACCTCGCGGTTGAAGAAGCGGCCGTCGCCGCCGATCACCAGCGTCGCGCCGGGCTGGCGCTCGGCGACGTCGAAGATCGACTGGATGAAGTTCTCGGCATAGTGCTTCTGCTGGAAATGCGGGACCTTCTTGCGCAGGCCCGAAGTGCCGGGCTTCTGGTCGTCGAAGGGCCGGGTGGCGATCGTCTCGATCATGGCGTCTGCTCTTTCGTCAGGGACCGGTAGAGTTCGGCGTAACGGGCGGCGCTGGCCGTCCAGCCGACATCGGTGGCCATGCCGCGCTTCTGCATGGCTTGCCAGAGGGGGGGATCGGCGTAAAGCCGGTTGGCCTTGTGCACCGCGTCGAGCAGCGTGTCGCGGTCGACGGGCGAGAAGATGAGCCCGGTGGCGACCGCCGCCGTAATCGCCGCGAAATTGCTGTCGATCACCGTGTCGGCAAGGCCGCCGACGCGGGCGACGATCGGGATGCAGCCATAGCGCAACGCATAGAGCTGGGTCAGGCCGCAAGGCTCAAAGCGCGAGGGGATCAGCAGCGCGTCGGCGCCGGCCTGGACCTTGTGCGACAGCGTCTCGCTGTAGCCGATGCGCACGCCGATGCGGCCGGGATGGCGAGCGTGCGCCGCGTGGAAGGCCCCCTCGATCAGCCGGTCGCCCGAGCCGACGATCGCCAGCCGTGCGCCGCTGGCGACGATGTCGTCGCAGAGCGCCACGAGCACGTCCATGCCCTTCTGCCAGGTGAGGCGGCTGACCACGGCGTAGATCGGGCCGGCCTCGTGCGCGAAGCCGAACTCGGTCTCCAGTGCGCGCTTGTTCTGGGCGCGGGCCTTGAGGGCGCGCAGACTGTAGGTCTTGGCGATGTTGCTGTCGGTCGCGGGGTTCCAGGTGTCGGTATCGATGCCGTTGACGATCCCGATCAGCCGGTCGCCGCGGCCGCGCAACAGGCCGTCGAGTCCCATGCCGCCCTCGGCGGTGAGGATCTCCTCGGCATAGGTCGGGCTGACCGTGGTAACGGCGTCGGCGGCATGCAAGCCGCCTTTCAGGAAGCCGACGCTGCCATAGTACTCGACGCCTTCCAGCGACCAGGCGGAGGCCGGCAGACCGAGCTTGGGGAAGATCTCGAGCGGGTAGCTGCCCTGGAAGGCCAGGTTGTGAACGGTGACGACGGTCTTCGGGCGACGCTGGCCGCGGCCGAAAGCGAGGTACACCGGCGCCAGCGCAGCTTGCCAGTCGTGGGCATGCAGGATGTCCGGGGCGTAGCCGTCGATCGCGCCTTCGCCGACCAAGGCGCCCGCCTTGCCGAGCGCGGCAAAGCGGGCCCAGTTGTCGGCATGCTCGTGCCCGTCATTGCCGATATAGGGGCCACCCGCGCGGTCGTAGAGGTGCGGCGCGTCGAGGAGCAGAAGGTCCAGCCCCTCGGCCTTGGCCGCAAGAATCCGCGCCGACCCGCCGAACAGTTCGGGGATGACGAGAACGCTCTCCGTCGGCCCGACCGCCCGCACCACGTCGGGATAGGCCGGCATCAAGGTGCGAACCCCGATGCCGAGCGCGCCGAGCGCCAGCGGCAGAGCGCCGGCGACGTCGGCGAGCCCGCCCGTCTTGATGAAGGGGAAGACCTCCGAGGCGACGGAGAGAACGCTGAGGCTCATCGGTAGTTGAGCCGGTCGATCATCGACTTGGTGACGAGGCAGATGCCGTTCTCGGTGCGGCGGAAGCGCTGGGCGTCGAGCTCGGGATCCTCGCCGATGACGAGCCCGTCCGGGATCGCGACGCCGCGGTCGATCACCGCCCGCGTGATGCGCGCGCTCCGGCCGATGGTCGCGTGCGGCAGCACGACGGCATGGTCGAGGCTCGAATAGGAACGCTGGCGCACGCCGGTGAACAGCAGCGAGCGCATCAGCGAGCCGCCGGAGATGATGCAGTCGCCCGAGACCAGCGAGGAGATCGCCTGGCCGCGGCGGCCGTCCTCGTCATGCACGAACTTCGCCGGCGGGGTGATCTCGGAATAGGTCCAGATCGGCCAGTTGCGGTCGTAGATGTCGAGCGGCGGGACGACGTCGGTAAGGTCGATGTTCGCCTGCCAGTAGGCATCGACCGTGCCGACGTCGCGCCAGTAGGCATCGTACTCGTTCTCCGACCGCACGACGGAGCGGTTGAAGGAATGCGCCTGCGCCGTGCCGTGCTTGACGATGTGCGGGATGATGTCCTTGCCGAAGTCGCGGCTCGACTTCGGGTCAGCCGCGTCACGGCGCAACTGGTCCATCAGGAACTTGGTGTCGAAGACGTAGATGCCCATCGACGCCAGCGCCGTGTCCGGCCGGCCGGGGATCGCTGGCGGGTCGATCGGCTTCTCGACGAAGGCGGTGATGCGGCCGGTGTCGTCGACATGCATGACGCCGAAGCCGACCGCCTCCATGCGCGGGACCTCGAGGCAGCCGACGGTGACGTCGGCGCCACTGTCGACATGCTGCTGCAGCATGATCTCGTAGTCCATCTTGTAGACGTGGTCGCCCGCCAGGATGACGATGTACTGCGGCGCGTAGTCCTCGATGATGTCGATGTTCTGGTACACCGCGTCGGCGGTGCCGGCATACCACTGGTCCTCCGACACGCGCTGGCTGGCCGGCAGCACGTCGAAGCTCTCGTTGCGCTCGGGCCGCAAGAAGTTCCAGCCGCGCTGCAGGTGGCGGATCAGGCTGTGAGCCTTGTACTGCGTAGCGACGCCGATGCGCCTGATGCCGGAATTGATGGCGTTCGAGAGCGCGAAGTCGATGATGCGGGTCTTGCCGCCGAAATAGACCGCGGGCTTTGCCCGGTTGTCGGTCATTTCCATCAGCCGGCTGCCGCGGCCGCCAGCGAGGACATAGGCCATCGTATCGCGTGAGATCGGCGCATGGCGCTTGCGGTCGGTCATCGTTCATCCTCCCAGTATGCCATCGGAGGTGCGCGACCCTCCCAGGCCGCCGCCCTTCCGGAGCGCTTGTTGTCGTCGCGTCTGTTGTCTTCGTCCTTGCCGGTATGGCTGCGGACAGTCGTTAGAGATAGCGCCGTGCCGCCATGCTTCTACAAGCCAAGGGCACGCCGCAAGGGGCTTTTTCCACTATTCCCGGTCTGACGGAAGCCTTGCCACGCCGTATGCCGAGCATGGCCTAGGAGCCGCCGCGCGGCTTTGCGGGCCGGCGGAAAACCTAGACCCTCAGGAGACGGTCTAGGTGGCAGCGGTGAAGGAGAGTTTACGAACGCCGGGGCTCGGTGCCGGGTCCCGCGTGCCAGATGTCCTTGGCGTATTCGCGGATCGAGCGGTCCGACGAGAACCAGGACATGCGCGCGGTGTTGCGCACCGCCTTCTCGCCCCAGGAGGCGCCGTCCTGCCAGGTGGTGTCGAGCTGGCGCTGAGTGTTCCAGTAGGCTTCGAAGTCGGCGGCGATCATCCACCAGTCGTTGTTGTAGATGTTGGAGACAAGGCTCGCATAGCTCTCCTGTCCCTCTGGCGAGAACACACCCTTGACGATCGATTCCATCGCCCCGCGCAAGAGCCGCGAGTTCTCGATGGTCGAGCGGCCGCTGTGCGCGTCGCGCCGGCGCTGGGCGACCTCGGAGGCGGTGAGGCCGAAGATGAAGATGTTCTCCTCGCCAAGGTGCTCGAGCATCTCGACATTGGCGCCGTCGAGCGTGCCGATGGTGAGGGCCCCGTTCAGCGCGAACTTCATGTTGCCGGTGCCGGAAGCCTCGAGGCCGGCAGTCGAGATCTGCTCGGACAGATCGGCCGCCGGCATGATGATCTCGGCAAGGCTCACATTGTAGTTCGGGATGAACACGACCTTCAGGAGATTCTGCACGGACGGATCGGAGTTCACGACGCGGGCGACGTCGTTGATGAGGTGGATGATCTCCTTGGCCTGCGCATAGCTTGGCGCCGCCTTGCCGGCGAAGATCTTCACCCGCGGCTGCCAGTTCAGCTCGGGATGCGAGCGGATCTGGTCGTAGAGCGCGATCGCCTCGATGATGTTGAGGAACTGGCGCTTGTACTCGTGGATGCGCTTGACCTGGATGTCGAACATCGCCGTCGGGTCGACCGAGATCGCCAGCCGGTCCTCGATGACCTTGGCGAGCCGCTCCTTGTTCTGCCGCTTCACCGCCATGAAGCGCTCGCGGAAGCTGGAATCGGTGGCGAGCTTGTCGAGATCGGCAATCTTGTCGATGTCGTCGAGGAAGGCCGGGCCGATCGCATCGGTGATGAGATTGGTCAGGCCCGGATTGCACTGCATCAGCCAGCGGCGCGGGGTGACGCCATTGGTCTTGTTCTGGATCCGCTGCGGATAGAGCTCATGCAGCGAATGGAACACGGTCTCCTTCATCAGCTCGGTGTGCAGCGCCGAGACGCCGTTGATCGTGTGCGATCCGGCGAAGGCGAGCTGGCCCATCCGCACGCGGCGGCCGTTGTTCTCGTCGATCAGCGACATGGCGGTGATCTTGGCGCCGTCGAAGCCGAGCCTGGCGGCCTCGCGGATCATCTGCGCGTTGATGGCGTAGATGATCTGCATCTGCCGCGGCAGCAGCCGCTCGAAGAGGTTGATCGGCCAGGTTTCGAGCGCTTCGGGCAGGAGCGTGTGGTTGGTGTAGGAGAAGGTCTTCTGGGTGATGCCCCAGGCATCGTCCCAGGCGAAGCCGTGCACGTCGATCAACAGCCGCATCAGCTCGGCGACCGAGACCGCCGGGTGCGTGTCGTTCAGCTGGATCGCCACCTGCTCATTGAGGTTGGACAGGTTCGGATTGGTACGAAGGTGCTCGCGGATGATATCCTGCAGCGAGGCGGACGAGAAGAAGAACTCCTGCCGCAGCCGCAGTTCCTGGCCGGCCTGGTGCGAGTCGGCGGGGTAGAGAACGCGGGTGATTGCCTCGGCCTTGTTGGCCTCGCGCAGCGCGCCGATGTGGTCGCCGGAGTTGAAGGCATCCAGCAGGATCGGGTCGAGCGACTGCGCGCTCCAGAGCCTCAGCGTGTTGACGTGCTCGCCGCGCCAGCCGACGATCGGCGTGTCGTAGGCGACCGCCAGCACGCGCTCGGCGGGGCGCCAGATCTGCCGCGGCGGCTTGCCGGGCTCGTCGATCGACGAGACCTTGCCGCCGAAGCCGATCTCGTAGGAGCTCTCGCGGCGCTCGAACTCCCAGGGATTGCCGTGCGCGAGCCAGTTCTCCGGCAGCTCGACCTGCTCGCCATCGACGACTTCCTGGCGGAAGAAGCCGTGGACGTAGCGGATGCCGTAGCCGAAGGCGGGGACGCCGGTCGAGGCCATGGATTCCATGAAGCAAGCGGCGAGGCGGCCGAGACCGCCATTGCCGAGCGCGGCATCGGGCTCCAGCAGCTCGATCATGTCGAGGCTGACGTCGAATTCTGCCAGCGCCTCGGTGACGGCCTCGGTCAGGCCGAGATTGCTGATCGCGTCGCGCAGCAGGCGGCCAATCAGGAATTCCATCGAGAGGTAGCAGACGCGCTTCTCACCGCTCTCGTAGATGTGCTGGCGGGAGGCCAGCCAGTGATCGATGATCCGGTCGCGAACGGCGAGCGTCGTCGCTTCCAGCCAGTCGTGCCGGCGGGCGGAGGCGGGATACTTGCCGATCGAATAGGTCAGCTTCTCCAGGATCTCGGAGGCGAGGGTATCCCGGTCGTTCAGCCGCGGCTCGGCCTTGGCGAGGACGGTCGGCGACTCTTCGGCCTGGATGGCTTCTGCCTGGGCTTCTTCAAGTGCGGAGCTCATGTCAGTTCCTCATGTCGCGGATGGCGGTGACGAGACCTCTGGTGGAGCCGTCGCGCCCGGAGGCGTCGGCGTCCCCGGTGACGACCGGCAGAAGGCCGGTGGCAAGCTCCTTGCCGAGCTCGACGCCCCACTGGTCGAAGGCGTTGATGCCGAACAGCTGGGCCTCGACGAAGACCCGGTGCTCGTAAAGCGCGATCAGGCGCCCGAGCGTGAACGGATTAAGACGGGCGTGGAGGATGGTGATCGACGGGCGGTCGCCGGAGAACTCGCGGTGCGGCGCGATGCGTTCGGCCTCCGCCGCCGGCGCTCCCTTGTCCAGCATCTGTTGGCGCGCCTCCTCGAGCGTCCGGCCGCGCATCAGCGCCTCGCTCTGCGCCAGGCAGTTGGCGAGCAGCAGGTCGTGATGCTGCTTGAGGCCCGGCTCGTGGCTGTTGGCGGCAACGATGAACTCGGCCGGGATCGCCCCGGTGCCTTGGTGGATCAGCTGGTAGAAGGCATGCTGGCCGTTGGTGCCGGGCTCGCCCCAGACGAGCGGGCCGGTGACCGTCGGCGTGCGGCGGCCGTCGAGGCCGACATGCTTGCCGTTGGACTCCATGTCCAGCTGCTGGAGATAGGCGGGAAAACGCGCCAGCCGCTGGTCGTAGGGCAGGATCGCGCGCGCCGGATAGTTCTGTGCGACCCGGTGCCACCAGCCGACGAGGCCGAGCAGCACCGGCAGGTTCGCCTCCAGCGGCGCGGTCCGGAAGTGGACGTCGAGGCTGCGCGCGCCTTCGAGGAAACGGCGGAAGTTTTCGGGGCCGATGGCGAGCATGATCGGCAGGCCGATCGCCGACCAGAGCGAGTAGCGCCCGCCGACCCAGTCCCAAAAGCCGAAAACGCGCGTCGAGTCGATGCCGAAGGCCGCGACCTTGTCGAGGGCGGTCGAGACGGCGCAGAAATGCGCCGAGACCGCGTCCTCGCCGAGCGCCGTCGCCACGAAGGCGCGCGCGGTGGCGGCATTGGTCATGGTCTCGGTAGTGGTGAAAGTCTTCGACGCGACGATGAAGAGCGTCGTCGCGGGATCGAGCCCCTTCAGCGTGTCGGCGATATGGGCGCCGTCGACGTTCGAGACGAAATGCGCCCGTGGCCCGTCGTGGAAGGGGGAGAGCGCGAGTGTCGCCATCGCCGGCCCGAGGTCCGACCCGCCAATGCCGATGTTGACGACGTCGGTGAACGGCTTGCCGGTCGCGCCACGGGTCGTGCCGGCGCGGATGCCGTCAGAAAAGGCTGTCATCGCCGCCAGCACCGCCTCGACGTCGGCACCGACCGGCTCGCCGGCGGCGGCAAAGCCGTCCGACGGCTGACCACGCAAGGCGACATGCAGCACCGAGCGTCCTTCCGTCGCATTGATCGGCGCTCCGGCGAACATGGCGTCACGCTTGGCCTCGAGCTCCATCTCGCGGGCAAAGGCGAAGAGCGCTAAGAGGTCGTCGGCACCGAGCGCGGTCTTCGAGACATCGAGCAGGAGATCGTCGAGCCGGGCGGACAAGGTGTCGAAGCGTTTTGGATCGGCCGTGAAGCGAGCGGCAATGCCTTCGGACTTGGCACGCTCGCCGCGCTCGATGAGGGCCATGATGGCCGGGCTGGGAGTGGCGGCAGTCTGTGCGTTCACGTCAACGTTCCATGGTCGGTTGCGGGTGGCGGTCTCGGCGCCGGATGCCGTCTGCCGCAGGATAGGGCCATACCGGGCAATGATCGAGGGGAGAGGCCATTATTTCCTGTCGCACTGCAGCAAGAAGGTTTTGACGCCTAACCCTCACAGGCACGTGACAGGGATTGATGGCGAGATCAGGAACGGCGAACGCCAGCTGCGATTCCTTGAATATCTTGCCTCGCAGAAGCTGTTTCCAGAATGCCTTTGTCGGTTCATGCCGATGAAGGTCCGGGGCCCTCAGGAGAATGAAGATGAAGAAGTTCGTGATCGCTAGTGCCGTCGCCGCGATGATCCTGCCCTCGCTGGCCTTTGCTCAGGAAGCCACGCCCGCCACGGGCATGCAGGGCATGTCGACGCCCGCGGCCAGCGACTACACCATCGAGATCAAGACCAATCTAGACGTCGCCACCGGGACCGACAACACCGACTCCAGCATGAACCGCAACACCGATCCCGCCGCCATCCAGCGGACGATCGATGCCAATCCGGGGCTTGCCGAAAAGCTGGCATCCGAGGGCGTGAAGATCGAGGATATCGGCAACCTGTCGGTGCAGCCCGGCGGCAAGGTCGTGGTCTACAAGTCCTGAACCGCCTGAACGGCCGAACGGACCGGTTTTAGAAAAAGGCGCCCTTCGCGAGAGGGGCGCCTTTTTCGCGTCGGCTGGTGGTGGTCGCGACCGCGCGTCAGTCGATGGTAACGGTCTTGACGTTGACGAACTCGTGGATGCCCTCGTGCGAGAGCTCCCGGCCATAGCCGGAGTTCTTGATGCCGCCGAAGGGGAGGCGCTGGTCGGAGGCGGTCATCCGGTTGATGTAGGTGCCGCCGGCCTCCAGCTCGCGGGCAAAACGCTCCTGCTCAGCCGGCTCCTCTGTCCAGGCCGAGCTCGACAGGCCGAAATCGCTGTCGTTGGCGAGCGCGATCGCCTCATCGATCGAGGTCACCTTGAAGAAGATGGCAACGGGACCGAACAGTTCCTCGCGGTAGGCCGGGGCGTTCTCCGGCACGTCGGCGATGATCGAGGGCTGGTAGAAATAGCCGGGACGGTCGACGGCGGCGCAGCCGGAGACGCGTCTGGCGCCCATCGACAGGCTCTTTTCCACCTGTCCGGCGATCTCGTCGCGGATCTTGGCGGTGGCGAGCGGCCCCATGTCCGTGCCGGCGTCCATCGGGTCGCCCACCACCATGGCGTCAACCTTTGCGCGGTAGCGCTCGAGATAGTCGTCGTAGACGTCGGCATGGACGATAAAGCGCTTGGCGGCGATGCAGCTCTGGCCATTGTTCTGCATGCGGGCGCGCACGCCGACCTCGGTCGCCTTGGCAAGATCGGCCGAGGGCATGACGATGAACGGATCGGCGCCGCCGAGTTCAAGAACGGTCTTCTTCAAATGCGCGCCGCACTGTGCGGCGACGGCACGGCCGGCCGGCTCGCTGCCGGTCAGCGTCGCCGCCTTGATGCGGGGATCGGTGACGATCGATTCCACCTTGGAGCCGGCGACGACCAGCGTCTGGAACACGCCCGCGGGCGCGCCGGCATCGGTGAAGATCTTCTCGATCTCGAGCGCCGAGTGCGTGACGTTGGAGGCGTGCTTCAGGAGGCCGACATTGCCGGCCATGACGGCGGGGGCGGCAAAGCGGAAAACCTGCCAGAACGGGAAATTCCACGGCATGATGGCGAGCACCGGGCCGAGCGGGCGGTAGGCAACGAAGTTCTTGCCCGCCGGACCCTCGCGCACGCTGTCGGCGAGGAAGCTAGGCGCGTTTTCGGCGTAGAAGCGGCAGCCGGCGGCGCATTTCTCGATCTCGGCCTTCGCCTCGGCGAGGCGCTTGCCCATCTCGGCGACGGCGGTTTCCGCCAGACGGTCGCGGCGCTCGTCGAGGATGTCGGCGACCCGCAGGAGGAGAGCGGTGCGCTCGGCAAAGCGCGTCTGACGCCAGTCGCGAAAGCCGTGCTCGGCCTTTGCGAGCGCTGCCTCGATCTGCTCCGGCGTGTGCTCGGCGTAGTCGGCGATCGTCTCGCCGGTGGCGGGGTTGATGCTGCGGGCCATGGCTGAAGCTTCCTTTCGGCGATGAATGCCGAAAGGGCTATGTCGCCGGGACAGGGCGCGTCAAGCCGCGCCTCTCCCCAAGGGGCGACGGCGCCCGATGCTGAAGCCGGGCGCGGAACTTGCCCGCCGGACGATCAGTACTCGTTCTCGTAGAACACGCCGACCTCGCCGCCACCGGTCGCCGACACCGCACCACGGGCCTTCAGGCCCTTGCCGAGGTCGAGGTCGATCGACACCCGTCCGGTCGAGTCGACGCCAAGATAGGCGTTGTCAGTCAGGTACTTGCCGACGCCGACTGCGGTCTGCCCATCGGCGTTGGTCTTGATGTCGAGATCGTCGACGCCGAGCTGGGCGCGGAGGTTCTCAAGAAGCCCGTTCGATCCGCCGACGCCGGCAAGCTGCGAGGCAGCCTCGGCGAGCTGGGCAATCTGCAGCGGCGACAGGTTGGCGGTGCCTTGCCCGAAGATCAGCCGTGCCAGCACCTCGTCCTGCGGCAGCGCCGGGGTCGAGGAGAAATTGAAGGCCGGATCATTGGCCGGGCCCGTGACGGCAACGCTGACCGTGACGCCGCCGCTGTCGGAGGTCGCGAGGAGATCGAGCGTCGGCAGGAGGTCGCCGGTGAAGGTCAGGCGGCCACGCTGGAAATCCAGACGGTTCGACAGGATGTTGAAGCGACCGCGCTCCAGTTCGAAACCGCCGGTGATGCTCGGCGCCGACGCCGAGCCGGCGATCCGCACCGACCCGCCGAGCTCGATGTCGAGGCCGCGGCCGCGCACGAACACCCGGCTGGGCGCGCTGAACGTCACGTCGAGCAAAAGACCCGCGCTGGAGGAGGCGCCACTCGCCGCCTTCGGCTCGATCTTTTTCGCCTGTTCGAGCACTGCGCGGGGTGCGTTCTTGTGCTGCACCTGGATGCGGGCGAGCGAACTCGGCAGGCGCTCGGGCACCAGGACGTCGATGCCGGTGGCGTCGATCCGGCCGGCGAGCAACGGGCTGCCGGTCAGCGGACCGGTGATCGTCAGATTGGCGCCGAGCCGGGCGGCGATCAGCTCGCCGTCATTGTACCGGCCATTGGCCAGCTGGATGCGGATGTCGGCGGGAAAGCCGTTCGCCAGGCCGACCGTGCCGCCGATCGTGATGGTGCCGCCGGCCGCCAGCGATGCTTGGAAGGACCGGATGGTGGCCGTCTGCCCGCTGAGCACGATCGTCGCCGAGATGCCGTTGACGGCGACGTTGGCGCCCGTGTCGGTGAAGCTCGCCCCCGAGGTCGAGATCGTGCCGTTGACATCGGGTGCCGACGGCGTGCCGCGCACGGTGGCATTCACTGCGACGGTCCCCTTCACCGAGCGGCCGCCCTCGGCGAGGATCCGGTTGGCGATGGCGAGCGGGACGGTGCCGTTCAGCGCCAGGTCGAGCTGCGGCGTGCCGGCGAGATTGACCGAGCCGCTCGCCTGGAAGGCGAGCCCGCCGCCGGACAGACGGGCGTCGAGCCCGAGCAGCTTATTGGCGAACCGGCCATTGGCGGTGATGTCGAGAGGGCCGACGCCGGCATCGCGTGTCTGGGCGATGCTGAGGCCGCTGGCCCTGAGGTCGTAGGTGACGTCCGGATTGGTCGCAGCGCCGGTGACGCGGACGGTGCCGTTGATCGAGCCAGCCGGATCAATTCCGGGCGCTGCCGCCGCAGCGAGCGAGGCCGGCAGGTCGTCGATGGCGACGGTGAGGTCGAGGTTCTGCCCGGCCGTGCCGGTGACCGTCACCGTGCCGCCGCCGACGGTGACGCGCGCGGTCTCCAGCGCGACGCCGGCATTGCGGTAGGTGCCGCGCGCGACCGCATCTATCGCAGGCGCGCCGGCTTGCCGGGTCTGGGCGACGGAGACGTCGTTTGCCGCGATGTCGAAGCGGGCGTCGGGGCTGGTCAGCGAGCCGGTGGCGGTGGCGGTGCCCGAAAGGGTGCCGCGGGCGCCGAGGTCCGGGACGAAGCCGTTGGCAAGGCCGACGGGGAGGCGGTCGATCTTCACGTCGACGTCAAGCTGCTGGCCGATGCTGCCGGTCGCCGACAGCGAGCCCTCGCCGATCTTGGCACGCGCCGTCTCCAGCGTCGCGGTGCCCGCGGCGTAGCGGCCGGCGATGTCGAGGTCGATCGGCGCGACGCCGGAGGCCTTCACCTGCGCCGCGGTGATGCCGGTGCCGGTGATCTTGAACGTTGCGGCGGGATCGGCGAGCGAGCCGGTCGCCTTGGCACTGCCCGACAGCGTGCCGGAGGCCTTGAGGTCGGGCATGAAGCCGTTGACGAGCGCCACCGGCAAGGCGTCGAGCACGACGTCGAGGTCGAGCGCCTGCCCGACGGTTCCGCTGGCGACGAGCGACGCCGTGCCGATGTCGGCGCGCGCCGTCCGGATCGTCGCGTTCCCTCCGGCATAGCTGCCGTCGACGTTGAGCATGATCGGCTCGATCCCGGCGGCCTTCACCTGCGCGGCAGTGATGCCGGTGCCGGTGAGCTGAAAGCTGGCGTTCGGGTCGCTGAGCGAGCCGGTCGCCCGGGCATTGCCGGACAGGGTGCCCGTTGCATTGAGGTTGGGCACGAACCCGTTGACGAGGCCGACCGGCAGCTTGTCGAGCGCGACGGTGAGGTCGAGGGCATCGCCCACGGTGCCGCTGGCGTTCAGCGATCCGTCGCCGACGAGGACGCGCGCGGTCTCGATCGTCGCGGTGCGCCCGGCGACGCGGCCGGCGACGTCGAGGCTGAGCGGTGCGATGCCGGAGGCGGCGATCTGTTCGGCGGTGATGCCGGTGCCGGTGAGGTTGAACACCGCGTTGGGGTCCTGAAGCGTTCCCGTTGCAGTGGCGGTGCCGGAGATCGTTCCGGAGGCCTTCAGGCCGGGCACGAAGCCGTTGGCAAGGCCGACCGGAACGCGGTTGAGGACGACGTCGAGGTCAAGCGCCTGCCCGACGCCGCCGCTAGCGGTCAGCGAGGCGTCGCCAAGATTGGCGACGGCGGTCTCGAGCGTCGCGGTGCCGTCGGCGAAGCTGCCGGCGAGCCGCAGCGTCATCGGCGGAATGCCGCCGGCCTTGACCTCGGCGGCGGTAATGCCGGTGCCACTGATGTCGAACGTCGCCTGCGGGGCGGTGCGCGGTCCGGTCGCCGTGGCGGTGCCGGAGAGCGTGCCCGACGCTTTGAGGCCCGGCACGAAGCCGTTGACGAGGCCTACCGGCAGCTCGGTCATGCGGACGTCGAGGTCGAGCGTGTCGCCGGCGGTGCCGGAGGCCTCCAGCAGGCCGCTGCCGACCGTCGCGCGGGCACGCTCCAGCGTCAGCAGGTTGCCGGCGAAGTTGCCGGCGACGTCGAGCTCGACCGGCGGCACGCCGCTGGCGGCAACCTCGGCCGCGGTGATGCCGGTGCCAGTGAGGGTAAAGCTTGCCGTCGGCGCCGCGACGGTGCCGCCGGCGCGGGCCGAGCCCGAGATGGTGCCGGAGGCGTTGAGCCCGTCAACGAAGCCGTTGGCCAGCGCCACCGGGACATTGTCGAGGTCGGCATTCACAGCGAGCGAGTCGCCGATGCGGCCGGACGCGGTGATCGAGCCGTCGCCGAGGTCGATGTTGGCGTTCTGGAGATCCAGCGTGCCACCGGCATACTGGCCGGCGGCCATGGCCTCGATGGGTTTCAGCCGGGCGGCGCGGGTCTGCGTCGTCTCGATGCCGGTCGCGGCGATCTCGAAGCGAGCCTCCGGATCGCTCGAGGGACCGTTGACGGCCGCATTGCCGGTGATCACGCCGGATGCGCCGAGGTTCGGCACGAATGGGTTGGCGACGGCGGCGGGGACCCTCGTGAGGCTTGCCGTCAGGTCGAGCGTCGCCCCGGCCGTGCCGGAGACGGCGACCGAACCGGCGCCGACGTTCAGCGTCAGCGCATCGAGCTTGGTGGTGCCGTCGGCGATCCAGACGGTCGCTCGCTTGGCGAGCGCGATCTCCGCGTCGGGGATGGCGGCGGTGAGACTGTCGAGGGCGACGATGGTCTCGGCGGCGGTAATCTGCGCTTGGCCGGACATGCCGACCGGAATGCCGTTGGCGCGCGCCTTCGCATCGATCTGGGTGTAGTCGCCACGCCGGGCGAGATCGATCGCGGCCGTCTCGACGGTGGCGCCGCCGGCGACCAGCTTCTCGGCGCGGATCGTGCCGGCCGGGAAGGGGGCACCGAGATAGTCCTCGACCGCCAGCTTGACGCCGAGGCCGGTCAGCGTGTTGCCGCCGACGGCGAGGCTCGTCGAGAGGAGGTCGAGCGTGGCGACCGGAAACTCGCGCTCGTTGACCGACAGCTCAATCTTGCCGTTGAGATCGCCGGAAATGCTCTGCAAAGCAAGGGCGGCCAGCGGGCCGACATCGCCCAGCGCGACATTGAGGCTTCCGACCGGCCCGGTCTTGCCGAGCAGGACCTCGCCGGTGACGTTGTTCGGTCCCTGACGGATCTCGAGCCCCGTGAGGTTGATGTCGCCGGTGGGGAGGGTTTCGACCTTCGCATTGCCGGACAGCGGCGCACCGTCGAGTTCGCCGGAGAGGGTGACGGTCCCGGACGGCGTGGCGGAGGCGATCTCGCCGCGCGCCTCGACCTTGAGGTTGGCAAGCTCGCGCCCGTTGACCTTGAGGCCCTGGCTGGTCAGCGAGATGTCGACGTCGGGCTGGGCCGAGGGACCGCGCGCGGTGAGGCCGAACTCGGCCTTGCCGGAGATCGCGGCGTCCTCGCCGGCCTTCGCGTCGAGGACGCCCTTGATATCGGCGGTGATCTGGCCGCCCGCGAGCGCCGCGCCGCCGGTAACCGTGAGGCCCGTGCCGTTGATGGCGAGGGTGTCGGCGGTGAGGCCCTCGCCGGTCTGGACGACATGGCCGCCAACGGAGAGCCGGTCGCCAGCCAGCGGCACCAAGGCAGCCGAAAGGGCGAGCGTATCGAAATCGCTGGAAAGCGTGAGGTCGAAGGTCGAGAAGTTGTAGGCGGCGCTGCCGGTGACCGCGGCATTGGCGACCTTGGTGGTGACCTTGCTCTGGCTGAGCGTCAGGCCATCGGCCGTCAGCGCGCCATCGGCGGCGATGCTGACCGGGCCCTTGAGGAATCGGTCGGCGACGCCGGCGGGCGCGGTCATCGAGGCGGCGGCGAGCTGAAGCTGCAGCGGCCCCTCGAGGCCCGACAGGTTGAAGCCCCGGGCGGTCGCGCTGGCCGAGACGTCCTTGCCGACATATTCGCCGAAGCCGGCCGTCGGCAGCTTGGCGGTGAGGTCGATATTGGCGGCGACAAGCGCGCCGGCGAGCTTGGCGTTGAGGCTGGTGACGTCGAGGACCGTCTGGCTCGGCGCCGTGCCGAAGCGTAGCGGCACCGTTCCGCCATCGCGCGCGGCAATGGCGACGTCGAGCGCGGTCTGCGGGCCGGCCCGGTCGAGTGTGCCGGTGACGTTCGCGCGGATTTGGCCGGAGGCGAGCTGCGCCTGGTCGATGCCGATGACGCCGTCCGGTCGCAGCAGCAGCTGCACGTCGAGATCGGCGCCGCCGTCGACATAGGCGCGGTAGGCGTCGGGCACGAAGCGCTCGGCAGCGACGTTGAGCGTCGCGGTGACGCGGCGCCCTTCCGGCTGGTCGGCGACGCGGGCGGTGAGCATCGCCGCGGACTCGCCGCCGACGGTGAGCTGGCCGTTGGCCATGAAGTCGGCGAGCGGGCCGCTGCCGTCGATCGTCAGCGCCACCGGCGGCGCGCCCGGCAGCTTCAGGAGGGTCGCGACCAGGCCGCCGGCGGGCTCGCTGGCATTCACCTTCACGGCCAGGCGGTTATCGGCCGGCGCGAAGGCGACGTTCGCCGCGATCGTGCCGGGTTGGTCGAGCCGCTCGATGTCGATATTGGCCTCGACATTAGTCGGGTCGTTCTCGAGCTTCAGGCGGGCATTGGCCGAGAGGCGCGCGCGCGTGCCGGCGATTGCCTCGCCGAGGATGATCTCCTGAATGGCGATCTTCTGGATGTCGGCGGTGATGTTCGGAAGGCCGGAGGACGGCTCGGCATTCGGATCGGCAGGGGCGCTTTCGGGCAGCCGCTCGAGGACGATCTGGCCGGCGGTCAGCGCCTCGACGTCGATGCGCGAGCGCACGACGGCGAGCGGCGACCAGTCCATCGCCAGATCCTTGGCGGTGAGGAACACGCCCTTCGGGTCCGAGACGGTGACGCTGTCGATCCTGAGATTGCCGGTCAAGGCGCCGCTGAGGCCGGTGATCTCGACCTTCATCGTGTCGGTCGAGATAAGGTTCTGGATCTGGTTGGCCAGGAATTGCTGGGCCGATGCCGGGCGCACGGAAGCCTGCGCGACAAGGACGGTCAACAGCGCGACGGCACCAAGGCGGGCGAAGGCGGCGAAACGGGAAATGGGAAGAAGCCTCATCGTCAAAACGCCTGTCCGATGCCGGCATAGATCTGGTAGCTGGCGTCGCGCGAGCTCGGATCGAGCGGGATGCCGACATCGACCCGGATCGGTCCGAAGCCGGTGAGATAGCGGGCGCCGACGCCGACGCCGATCTTCATCTCGCCGAAATCCGGCACGAGGTCGTTTGAGACGACGCCCGCATCGACGAAGGGGACGAGCTGGATCTTCTCGGTGATCCCGATACGCACCTCGGCCGATGCCTCGAACAGCGACAGGCCGCCGGTCGGCGTGTCGTTGAAGCTGTTGTCGCCGCCCGGCCGGTCGACGTCCGGGAAGAATGGGCCGATCGTCTGGAACTGGTAGCCGCGGACCGAGCCGCCGCCGCCGGCATAGAAGCGGCGATCATTCGGGATGTCCTGGAGGTCGGCACCGAAGATCGTGCCATAGGCGACGCGGCCGGCGAGGACGAAGCGGTCGCTTTGCGTCAGCGAGAGATAGGTCGAGGCATCGGCGCGCGTCTTCACGAAGGGGGTGCCCTCGTTGATCTCGTAGGACGGCTCGGCCATCAGCTTGGCGAAGAAGCCCGAGGTCGGGTTCAGTTTGTCGTCTCGGCCGTCATAGGTGTAGGTGATCGGCAGCGAGGCGATGATGAAGCTGGCATCGCCGAGATAATCGGTGATGTCCTCGTATTCGCCGCGGATCCGCGCCTCGATCGTCTGCGTCTTCGACAGCTTGTACTGGACGCCAGACGTCGCGGCGAAGGACTGGCGGTCATAGGCGAGCGGGTGCTCCGTCACCGCCTCGACCGAGCCGATATAGACCGAGTCCGGTCCGAGCACGCCCGGCTTCTTGAACACGGCCGCGAGCTTGTAGTCGAACTCGTCGGTCTGACGGACGGTGTCGTCCAGCGCCGATGCGCCGATGCGCGACACCGCGGCGTCGATGCGCAGGCTCTCGGCACGGCCGAACAGGTTGCGGTGGCCCCAGTAGCCGGAGACGCCAGCGCCCTCGGTGTTGGAATAGGTCGCGCCGACGCCGTAATAGCGGAACTTGCGCTCGCCGACCTCGACCTGCACCGGCAGCGTGCCGTCCGCAGCCTGCCCGCGGCCTTCCTTGACGGTGACGCTGGAGAAGACGTCGAGCCCGAGCAGCCGGTCGCGCGCATCCGCCATGTCCTGCGGCGAGAAGATCTTCCCCTTCTCGATGCCGGTCATGTAGGCGATGAAGCCGGGGTCGACGTCCTTGTTGCCGTCGACATAGAGGTCGCCGAAAGGCACCGGGGCGCCCGGCGAGATCGCCAGCCGGTAGTCGAGCTTGCCGGTCGCGCTGTCGGCGACGACGTCGCGGTCGGTGACCGCGACGAAAGGCCGGCCCTCGTTGCGCAGCGCCTCCAGCACCTTGGCTTCTTGCGAGAGGATCCGTGTCGATGCGGCGGACGAGCCGCCGGCAAGGTCGAAGCTCGCCGGATCGATCGGGACGCCGTTGGCGGTGATGTCGACCTTGCCGAGGGTGAAGGCCTGGCCGGGATCGACCATGATGGCGACCGGCACGGGCCGCGAGGTGTCGAACTCGGCGTCGGGCGCGAGGTCGTCGATGTTCTTGCCCTCGATCAGGACGGTGACGACGCCATCATAGCGGCCGTTCTCGTAGAGCGAGGCGACGAGGCGCTTGCGGTCGTTCTTCGCCTTGGCGAGGAGGCCAAGCGAGCCGGAGACCGGCTGGTCGACGTCGGCGACGAGCGTCGAGGCGGTATCGAGTTCGTCCTTCAGCCCCTCGACATCCGGCATCACGCCGAGCGTGACGGTATAGCGGATGGGGTCGACGATCCCCTCGACGGCCTTGTCCTTCTTGCTCTCGAAGATCGTGATCCCGAAGATCTCCAGCGCCTGTGCAGGCGCTACCGAGAAGGGGGCCGCCATGCCGGCACAGCCGAGTGCGAGGGCCAGCGCCCGCGGTGCACGACGGCCGGCAGCGGAGAGCTTTCGCGAGGGAAAAGGCAGCTTCGGAAAGATCAAACGCACCTCGGACCTGTCACCGTCAACGCGCTTCGGGGAAGGCGACCGATGGCACCAGGCCGCGCCGATCCCCCGATGACGCCGGGTCTAACAAGCCGATAAAACATTAAATAACAACACATCTCGCTGGCGTGAGACTGACCATCACGTGATCCCGGCCATTCTGTAGCCGCATGTTGTGTGGCAGTCACAGCGGTGGACGGGAGAGGCGGCACGCCTTAGCGCCCCGTACCTTCCACGCGAAAATGCCCGGTTCGAGACCGAACCGGGCGCCCATTAAATGAACAGTTGCTCAGCCCTTACAGCCGGCACTGGTGGGCACGGCCGTCATTGCCGATGAAGGTGTTCGAGCGGGCGTCATAGGTACGGTAGCGGGCCGCGCAGGCGTCGATCCGGTTGTAGCCGCCGCGATAGACCGGCGCCGGACGGTAGGCGCGGTTCACCGGGCCCTCGTTGACGATGTAACCGCCACGGCCGTAGTAGCCGTTGTCATAGGCGCGCGGAGCAGCAAGCGCCCCGCCGATCAGAGCGCCGACGCCGAGGCCAACGGCGCCCGCTGCCAGCGCGTCGCCGTGCCCACGGTGATGGTAGCGGCGACCGCCGTCATAACCGCGGTAATAGCGGCGTCCGCCATCGTAATAACCGCGACGGCCGCCGTCGTAGTAGCCGCGGTGATGGCGATAGTAGCCGTCCGCCGACGCCGGAGTCGCCGTTGCAAGAGTGCCGGTCACCAGCATCGCGACCGTGCCGAGCGCTGCGAAGAAGGTCTTCATGGCTTGCCTCAGAGTTGTAGGAGCGGACAGGGCCGCAAGAAAAGCGAGATAGAATTCAATGCGCACGGCGGCACCAAGGTTCCGTTGGGACCGGCAGCGCTGCTTAAGTGTCCCGCAAACCGACGTCACCGCTCCTGTTGTCTTTGAAATGCCGGACTCGCACGCAGAAGTCACTGGTACGAACGAAGCGGGAACGCTACATCCCTGCTATGGCTGCACCGACCCTTATGCAAAAACTCGCGATCCTCAGCGATGCCGCAAAATACGATGCGTCCTGCGCGTCGAGCGGCACCACCAAGCGCGACAGCGCCAAGTCCGGCGGCATCGGATCGACCGAAGGGCATGGCATCTGCCACGCCTACGCCCCGGACGGCCGCTGCATTTCGCTGCTCAAGATTCTGATGACGAACTTCTGCGTCTATGACTGCATCTACTGCGTCAACCGCTCGTCCTCGAATGTCGCGCGGGCTCGCTTCAGCGTCGATGAAGTCGTAAAACTGACGATGGAGTTCTACAAGCGCAACTACATCGAGGGTCTCTTCCTCTCCTCCGGCATCATCAAGAACTCCGACCACACCATGGAGCAGATGGTGGAGATCGCCCGCAAGCTGCGGATGGTCGAGAATTTCGCCGGCTACATCCACCTCAAGACCATCCCGGACGCAGCGCCCCACCTGATCGAACAGGCAGGCCTCTTCGCCGACCGGCTGTCGATCAACATCGAGCTGCCGACCGACCTCTCGCTCTCGGCGCTGGCGCCGGAAAAGGACGCGCGCGACATCCGCCGCTCGATGGGGCACCTGCGCGCCAAGATCGAGGAGCACAAGGGCGAGAAGAAGGACCGTGCCAAGCCGAAGAAGTTCTCGCCGTCCGGCCAGTCGACGCAGATGATCATCGGCGCCGACGCCTCTGACGACAACGACGTCCTGTCGCGCTCGGAGAACCTCTACGGCTCCTACCAGCTGAAGCGCGTCTACTACTCCGCCTTCTCGCCGATCCCCGATGCGTCGAGCCGCCTGCCACTGGCGCGCCCGCCGCTGATCCGCGAGCACCGGCTCTACCAGGCCGACTGGCTGATGCGCTTCTACGGCTTCGAGCGCGCGGAGATCGTGTCGGGCGGCGAGGGCGGCATGCTGGATCTCGCTATCGATCCGAAGCTCGCCTGGGCGCTGAAGCACCGCGCGCGCTTCCCGGTGAACGTCAACCGCGCGGACCGCGAGATGCTGCTGCGGGTGCCGGGGCTTGGGACGAAGGCGGTCGCCCGCATTCTGACGACGCGGCGGCACCGGACGCTGCGGCTCGACGACGTCGCCAAGCTCTGCCAGTCGATCACCAAGGCGCGGCCGTTCATCGAGGCGCTGGACTGGACGCCGGGCGGCCTCACTGACAGCGCCGGCTTGCGGGCGACCATGGCGCCGAAGCCGAAGGCGGAGCAGCTGTCGCTGTTCTAAGAGGGTTGGGGTGGTCATCGTTGCCGCGGTTTACCCCCCTCTGCCCTGCCGGGCATCTCCCCCGCAAGGGGGGAGATCAGCTAGTCGCGAAGGCCGCAGCTGCCGATCTCCCCGCCCGAGGGGAGATGGCCGGCAGGCCAGAGGGGGGCAAGCCGCCGCAACGTTTGAGGCCATCCGCCGCTCCAATCCACTCCCCATGCAACCGCCGCCGTTCCCAGCGCTTGTGCGCAAAAGGAGCCGCCCATGTTCCACGCCCGCCTCGACCATCCCGCCGATTTCGACGGCTGGCGCAGTGCCGCCCGCACCGCGGTGGAACTCGGCATCGCCCCGCCCGAGATGAGCTTTACCGTCGGCGACGACGCGCCGGGCCTCTTTGCCGAGCCCCTGCCGCCGCGGCCGACAGGCGCCAAGGCGATCACCGTCTCGAAGGCGTTTCCGGACCTCGCGGGCAAGATCGTCTGCCACGCCGATCCCGCCCGCTTCGACCTCGCCTACCGCCTCCTCTGGCGGTTGCAGACGGAAAAGAAGCTGCTGGAGATCTCCTCCGACGCCGACGTGCTCGCGGCGACCGAGATGGAGAAGGCGGTCCGCCGCGACAGCCACAAGATGAAGGCCTTCGTGCGGTTTCGCGAGATCGAGGTGGGGTCCGACTCCGACACGCCCACAAAACACTACATCGCCTGGTTCGAGCCCTTCCACCACGTCGTCGAGCGCACCGCGCCTTTCTTTGCCCGGCGCTTCGCCGGCATGGTCTGGTCGATTTTGACGCCGCTGCGCTCGGTGCACTGGGACGGCACGGCGCTCGCCTTCGCCCCCGGCGCTTCCATCGCCGACCGGCCGGCGGACGACGACATGGAGGCGCTGTGGCTGACCTACTACGCCTCGATCTTCAACCCGGCGCGGCTGAAGGTGAAGGCGATGCAGTCGGAGATGCCGAAGAAGTACTGGCACAACCTCCCCGAGGCCGTGCTCATCGAGCCGTTGATCCAGGGCGCCGACGCCGCCGCCCGCCGCATGCTGGAAACCGCGCCGACGCTGCCGAGTTTACGCCACGCAAAACAGGCGGAGCGTGACGAGATGGCCCGGCAGGAGACGGTGGTGCAGCGACTAGGCAACCAGCCGCAGACGATTGATGTGGCGCGGGCCGAGGCCCAGCACTGCAAGGCTTGCCCGCTCTGGGAGCCGGCGACGCAGACGGTGTTCGGCAAGGGGCCGGACAATGCGCCGGTGATCTTCGTCGGCGAGCAGCCGGGCGACCAGGAGGATCTGGCGGGCGAGCCCTTCATCGGCCCGGCCGGCAAGGTGTTCGACGCCGCCCTCGCCGAGGCCGGCATCGACCGCGGTCAAGCCTACGTGACCAATGCCGTGAAGCATTTCAAGTTCACCCCGCGCGGCAAGCGGCGGATCCACCAGAAGCCGAACATGGGCGAGGTAAAGGCTTGCCGATTCTGGCTGGAGCTCGAGCGCGACCTCGTGCGGCCGAAACTGATCGTGGCGCTCGGCGCGACCGCCGCAGCCTCGGTGCTCGGCAAGACGGTCACCATCCGCGACACGCGCTCACGGCTGATCGACCTCGACGAGAACACCAAGCTTCTCGTCACCGTGCACCCCGCCTATATCCTGCGGCTGCCCGACCCTGAGGCGCAGGCGCGGGAGACCGAGCTGTTCAACGCCGACATGGCGCGGGTACGGGACTACGTGCCGGAAATCGCGCTCGCGGCCTAGGGCATCCGCGGGTCGCCTTTCGCACCAGAATCGGCGCCGTCAGGCGATGCTCACCGCGCGCAACGCGAAGACGAGGAAGCCGATGAGCGCGATGGCGAGGCACACCATGCCGCCGATCAGCAGCACCTTGCGCTGCCAGGACTGGGGGGCGATTGGGGTCTCGTCGCGAATGACAGGGCGGGGCAATCGGATCTCCTTCGGGGAATGACTGCATCTCATATAGGCCTGCACCATCGGTCGCACCCGGACAAACCGTCCCATCGCTAAACTCCGCCGGAGAGTTAGGGGTCGCGCGCCGCCGGTCCTTTCAGTATGCCGGGGCAGGGCAGGAACGACGCTGGGTCTGCGTAACACGGCAGAGAGCGGCGATAAGGGGATGGATGGCATGGACGGCAAAGGCAGCGAGCGGCGAGCCCTAGAGGAGATTTTCGCGGCGGTGGTGGCGGCTGCCCATCCCGGCGCCGTCCTGGCGGAGCATCTGCCGGAGCCGCCGACGGGCCGCGTGATCGTGCTCGGCGCTGGCAAGGCCGGCGCCAGCATGGCCGCCGCTGCCGTCCGCTTCTACCAGGCCAAGGGCCTCGGCGATGACCGCATCACCGGCATCGCGGTGGCGCGCGACGGCTATGGCTGCGACGCCGGGCCGGTCGACGTCGTCGAGGCCGGCCATCCCCTGCCGAACGCGGCGGGCCTTGCGGCGACGCGCCGCGTCC
Organism: Mesocryomonas lacus; assembly: GCF_055730105.2. Taxonomy (NCBI): domain Bacteria; kingdom Pseudomonadati; phylum Pseudomonadota; class Alphaproteobacteria; order Hyphomicrobiales; family Aurantimonadaceae; genus Mesocryomonas; species Mesocryomonas lacus. The sequence continues at coordinate 376,288 of NZ_JBUZWF020000001.1, read as the reverse complement.
TCGACTTCGCGCGGAGCGCGGGTCCGGACGACCTCGTGCTGGCGCTGATCTCCGGCGGCGGCTCCGCCAACTGGCTGCTGCCGCGCGGCGACATCACGCTCGCCGACAAGCAAGCGGTGACGAAGGCCCTGCTGCGCAGCGGCGCGGGGATCACCGAGATCAACTGCGTGCGCAAGCATCTCTCCGAGATCAAGGGCGGGCGCCTGGCCGTCGCCTGCGGCGATGCGCGCCTCGTGACCCTCGCCATCTCCGACGTGCCGGGCGACGATCCGAGCGTCATCGCTTCCGGGCCGACCGTTCCGGACCCGACGACGCTGGCCGAGGCGCGCGAGATCGTCCGCCGCCGGGGTATCACTTTGCCGGAAAGCTGCTTGCGTGCGCTTGAAACTGACGCGAGCGAGACGCCGAAGCCCGGCGATGCCGCTTTCGACGGCCGGCCCTACACCATTGTAGCCACCCCGGCGACGGCGCTCGCCGCAGGCGTTGCCGCCGCCGAGGCGCTCGGCTATCGCGCGGTCATGCTCGGCGCCGATCTCGAGGGCGAGGCGCGCGAGGTCGCCCGGTCGCATGCCGCCTTGGCACTCGCGGCAAGGCGGGATGGCGAGCGGCTGGCGATTCTCTCGGGCGGCGAGCTGACGGTGACGATCGCCGGCGAGGGACGCGGCGGCCCGAACCAGGAATACGCCTTGGCGCTGGCGCTGGCGCTCGGCGGCGCGCCGGGAATTCATGCGCTCAGCGCCGACACTGACGGCACTGACGGCGGCACGGGCCTTGCCAGCGACCCCGCGGGCGCTTTTGCGGGGCCGGAGACGCTGGAGGCGGCTATTGCCACCGGCATCGATCCGGCCGGAGCGCTCGACGACAACGATTCCACCGGCTTCTTTGAGGCGATCGGCGGGCTGTTCGTGCCGGGGCCGACGCTCACCAACGTCAATGACTGCCGCGTGATCCTCGTCGGCTGAGGCTTGGCGGCGGCGGGCGCCGCGGCTAACGTCCCGCCGCGAACGCCTTGGGAGAGAGAAATGAAACGCAGCCGAGTGAACGCCATCCTGCAGGAAGGCGACGCCTTCATCCGCTCCTTCGGCTACGTCATGCCGCCCTTCGCCTATTTCAGCCCCGCCGAAATGCAGGCCCGAAGCGATCTCGCCTTGCTCAAGCAGCGGCAGATGGGCTGGGACGTCACCGACTTCGGCAGCGGCGACTTCGACCGGCTCGGGCTCTTCCTCTTCACCGTGCGCAACGGCGACAACGCCGATCTCGCGGCCGGTCGCGGCATGCTCTACGCCGAGAAGATCATGATCTCGAAGCAGGATCAGGTCACGCCGATGCACCGGCACGATCTGAAGGCCGAGGACATCATCAACCGCGGTGGCGGCACGCTGACGCTGGAGCTGTTCACCCGCGCCCCCGATGGCGGCATCGACGGGACGGCCGATGTCGAGGTCTACTGCGACGGCATCGCGCGCCGCATGGCGGCGGGCGACAAGCTGCGGCTGACGCCCGGCGAGAGCGTCACCTTGATGCCGCACCACTGGCATTCCTTCTGGGGCGAGGGCGCCGACGTCCTCGTCGCCGAGGTCTCGACGGTCAACGACGACCGGACCGACAACATCTTTCGCGAGCCGGTCGGGCGCTTTGCCGAGATCGAGGAGGACGAGGCGCCGCTGCACCTCCTCGTCGCTGACTACGATGCCTGGCTGAAAAGCTGATGCCGCTCGCCTCCGCCGGGTTGCGGCCAGCGGCGCGGCGGTGGCGGCTCGGGCTCATGGCCCTCCTGGCGGGCATGGCCCTGACGGCGGTCAGCGCGTCGGCCGCTGTGGCCGGCGATATCCGGGACTTCGCTTTCTACTCGCCGGCGCTCGGCAAGGCGGAGTCGGCGCGCGTCTATGTGCCCGAAGGGCGGGCGCCGGTGGGCGGCTGGCCCGTGCTCTATCTGCTGCACGGGCTCGGCGGCAACGCCTATGACTGGCAGCGGGCCGGCGGCATCGACGCGACGCTCGACCAGATGATCGCCGCCGGCGAGATCCGGCCGCTGCTGGTGGTGATGCCGGATGCCAATGATTCCTGGTACGTCGATTCCGCCGAGGTCGGCGGGCCCGGCAACTATGCGACGTTGATCTCGAGCGATCTTCCGGCCGCGGTCGAGAAGGCCTTTCCGGTGGGCCGGGATCTCGCGCACCGCGCCATTGCCGGCCTGTCGATGGGCGGGGCCGGCGCGCTGCGACTGGCGCTGACCTTGCCCGAGCGGTACGGCGCCGTGGCCGCGCTGTCGCCGGCGATCTGGCAGAACGTGCCGGCGGAGGATTTCGGCAAAAGCGCCGCCGAACTCGCGGTGATCCGCGACAGCCGCTATTTCCACCGCATCGATCCCGACACGATCGGCACCGGCATCGACATCCCGCCGGAGGGCCTGCATTTCGGCGGTGCTTTCGGCACGCCCTTTCAGCCGCAGCGTTTCAATGCCAGCAACGTCTTCACCTTGCTGTCGCAGGCGATCGCGGCGAAGGCATCGCTGCCGCCGATCTTCGTGACCGTCGGCGACGACGACAGCCATCTCCTCTGGCGCGGCGGCATCGCCTTCTTCGAGACCATGCGGGCCGACGACCGGCCGATGGAGTTCCGGATGACCGACGGGGACCATAGCTGGGATCTCTGGCGGGTCTCGATCGTCGATGCGCTGCGCTTCATCGATGCTTCCATTGACCGGCCGGCCGTCGCGGGCCCGCGCGATCCGTCCCCGCTGACGCCGGAATAGGGTCGCGGATCACCGCTTTCGCACAGAGACCGGAGAATTTGCGCGAAGCTGTGGAGAAGACGGCTTTTCCTCCGACTCCTGGCGGCCCCGCGGTGATAGGAAAAGCCTCTGTCCCCCTCTCGGCCGAAGGAGCGCCATCGATGAAAGTCGCCGTCGACCTCGGCACCACCGCCACCGGCGATCCCGCCGAGATGGACCTCGAGGAACTGCTGTCGACGCGCCTTCTGGTGCAAGGCAATTCCGGCTCCGGCAAGTCGCATCTCCTGCGCCGGCTGCTCGAGCAGAGCGCCGAATGGGTGCAGCAGGCGATCATCGATCCCGAGGGCGACTTCGTCTCCTTCGCCGAGCGCTACGGCCATATCGTCGTCGACGCCAACCGGACGCCCGCCGAGCTGCAGCGCATCGCCGCGCGCATCCGCCAGCACCGCGCCTCGGTGGTGCTGAATCTCGAGGGCCTCGACGCCGAGGTGCAGATGCAGTGCGCCGCGGCCTTCCTCAACGGCCTGTTCGACGTCGACCATTCGCTCTGGTTCCCGATGCTGATCGCCGTCGACGAGGCGCAGCTCTTCGCCCCCGCGATCGCCGGCGACGTCTCCGACGACGCGCGCAAGGTCTCGCTCTCGGCGATGACCAATCTGATGTGCCGCGGCCGCAAGCGCGGCCTTGCCGGCATCGTCGCGACGCAGCGGCTGGCAAAGCTTGCCAAGAACGTCGCGGCCGAAGCGTCGAACTTCCTGATGGGCCGCACCTTCCTCGACATCGACATGGCGCGCGCCGCCGACCTCCTCGGCATGGACCGCCGCCAGGCCGAGCGTTTTCGCGACCTTGAGCCCGGGCACTTCGTCGCGCTGGGGCCCGCTTTGTCGCGCCGGCCGGTGCCGATCCGCATCGGCCCCGTCGAGACGCGAGGGCGCACCGGGCGGCCGACGCTGATGGCGCGGCCGGAAATGGCGCCGGAGGACATGGCCGACCTCATCTTCAAGGGCGGCAACGACGCGCCGGCGCCGATGATGGCGCGCGCGCCGACCCCGACGCGTGACCTCATCGAGCGCGTCGCCGCGCCGAAGCCCGAGCCCGACGCCGATCCCCGCTCGGCCGAATCGCGCCAGGCGCTGGTCGAGGATATCTTTGCCGAAATGCTCGCCGATCCCGAGGCGGCGTTCCGCCCGGTGCCGATCCTCTACCAGGACTTTCTCGTGCATTGCCGGTTGAAGCGACTCGGTGGTGCCGAGACCGGCATGCCGGCCTTCCGCCGGCGCCTGTCGCTTGCCCGCGCCGGAGTCTCCGAGGAGACCGAGGACGAGGACTGGCTAAGCGTCATCCAGCGCTCCGAGGCGCTGCCGGAGGAGATGCAGGGCGTCTACCTCATGCTGGCGCGCGCCGCCCGCGACGGCGAGGAATGCCCGTCCGACGAGGCGCTGGCGCGCGCCTATGGCAGCCGCTCGCCCTCGCGCGGCCGCTTCCTCTTGGGCTTCATGGCCGAGCGCGACTTCATCACCGCCGAGGCCGATTTCCGCGGCAACCGCGTGGTGACGATCACCGGCACCCCCTGGCGCGCTTCCCAGCGCGGCAATCTGCCGCCTCCGCCGGCGGCACCGACGCCACTCGACGAGGCACGGGCCCGGCGGGCCGCACGGCTGTCCGGGCGGTAGGGCTACTGCAGCTTCAAACTGTCTGGCCAATCCTGCGCCATGTGAACGACAGCCAGAACCTCGATCTGATCGTGAATTCGGTAGACGACGATATAACTGGTGCGGGCGATACCGAGCTCGCGGGTTCGCTTGTCCCACCCTGTCCATCCGAGCAGTGGATTGGCCGACAGCAGCCGTTGGGTTCGCTGGAAGATGTCCGGAACGACCTGTTCAGCCATCCTTGGGCTGTCCTGCGCAATATAGTTCTGGATCTCGTCGATTTGGCGGAGCGCAAAACGTGTCCAGACGACCCGCATCAGCGGGAGCGATGCCGGCTCAGCACCAGTTCGACCTCCTCTGGCGTGGCGAACTCTCCGGCGTCGGCCGCCGCGATGCCGGAGGCGACAGTGTCGAGAAACTGTTCTTGCCACTCCAGCGAACGGCCGTTTTCCAACGCATCGGCCACCACTTCCGAGGCCGTCAGGCTGGACCTTGCGGCGATCGCGTCGACGCGGTCACGCAGTTCCGGCGGTAGAAAAAGGGTCGTGTCCATCTTGCTATCTTGGATCCACAGGGCCGGCCTTGCAATCACTGTGGACGCAACATCTTCGGTCCCGCCTTCGAATTCAGCTAAATTCTGGATCGAAGCCTGTGGCGCTGGAGAACGATACACCTGACAGGCGGCGTCGACTCAGCGCATCACCGGGGCTGAAAGGTACTGATTCTCCGCAGAAAGGATGGACTGTCGCTTCAGTCCACGCTTTGCCCCGGCCTGCCCTCTCCCCCCCCCCCCCCCGTTCTCCGTTTGAACTTTTTGTGCGGAATGCCTCCCTTGTAGGATAGGCTGTGGCGGCTAGTTCGAGGCAGGTGAGCGGTTTCGCCGGGGAGACAGAGTGGCAAGGCAGGATCGGGACGGAGTCGACATCGTGTTCGTCGGCGGTGGGCTGGCGAATGGGCTGATCGCCTATCGCCTTGCGAAGCTGCGCCCTGATCTCACGCTCCTGCTGCTGGAGGCCGGCGAGACGGTCGGTGGCAACCATACCTGGTCGCTGCACGACGGCGACCTCACCGCCGACCAGCAGGCCTGGCTCGAACCCTTCATCGTCCACCGCTGGCCCGGCTATTCCGTCCGCTTCCCCGAGCGCGCGCGCGCTCTTGCCACCGGTTACCGCAGCGTGACGTCGGAGCGCTTCGCTGAAGTCCTCGCCCAGGCGCTCGGACCCGCCATCCGCTGTGAGGCGAAGGTCGCGGCTGTCAGTGCCACCGCCGTAACGCTGGCCAGCGGCGAGCGGATCGAGGCTGGCTGCGTCGTCGACGGGCGCGGCACGGCGCCGAGCCGGCACCTGACCCTCGGTTTCCAGAAATTCCTCGGGCAGGAGATCGAGCTGACAGCGCCACACGGGCTACAGCGGCCGATCATCATGGACGCGACCATTCCGCAGCAGGACGGCTACCGCTTCGTCTACACTCTGCCTTTCGGCCCGAAGACGCTGCTGGTCGAGGACACCTACTATGCCGACGGTCCGGCGCTCGAACCCGAGCGCCTGCGGGCGGAGATCGCCAGCTATCTCGCCCGCCAGGGCTGGACGGCCAAGACGGTGCTGCGCGAGGAGGCGGGCGTGCTGCCGATCGCGCTCGGCGGCGACATCGACGCGTTCTGGGACGACAAGGCGGGCGTCGCGTCGACAGGCCTTGCCGCGGCGCTCTTCCACCCGACGACCGGCTATTCGCTGCCAGATGCAGCTCGCCTCGCCGATCGCATCGCTGCGCTCCAGGACTTTTCGGCAGGGGCGGTCTACGCTGCGACGCGGGCGCATTCGCTGAAAGCGTGGAAGGCTCGTGGCTTCTTCCGGATGCTGAACCGCTTCCTCTTCCTTGCCGGCCTGCCGGGCGAGCGCTACCGCATCCTGCAGCATTTCTACCGGCTGCCGACGCCCTTGGTGGCGCGCTTTTATGCCGGCAAGCTCAATCCGCTCGACTGGGCCCGCATCCTCACCGGCAAGCCGCCGGTGCCTTTCGGCAATGCCATGCGCGTACTCGCGCAACCCTCCCATACGAAGAAGGCGCGCGCCTGATGCTGCAGAAACTCTCGCCCAGGACCGCCGTCGTCGTTGGCTCCGGCTTCGGCGGCCTTGCCCTCGCGATCCGGCTGCAAGCCGCCGGCATCGCCACGACGCTCGTCGAGAAGCGCGACAAGCCCGGCGGCCGGGCCTATGTCTACGAGGATCAGGGCTTTACCTTCGATGCCGGGCCGACGGTCATCACCGATCCCTCGGCACTGGAGGAACTGTTCGAGGTCGCGGGCCGCAAGCTCGCCGACTACGTCGAGCTGTTGCCGGTCAGCCCGTTCTACCGGTTGTGCTGGGAAGACGGCTACGCCTTCGACTATGTCAACGACCAGGCCGAGCTCGACCGCCAGATCGCCGCAAAGAACCCGGCCGATCTGGAGGGCTACCGGAACTTCCTCGCCTACTCCAAGGCGGTGTTCGAGGAGGGGTACCTGAAGCTCGGTACCGTGCCATTCCTGAACTTCAAGGACATGATCAAGGCCGGACCGGCGCTCGCCAAGCTGCAGGCGTGGAAGAGCGTCTATGCCAAAGTCGCCGACTACATCCAAGACGAGCAGCTGCGGCAGGCGTTCTCCTTCCATTCGCTCCTCGTCGGCGGCAATCCTTTCGCGACGTCCTCGATCTACGCGCTGATCCACGCGCTGGAGCGGCAATGGGGCGTCTGGTTCCCGCGCGGCGGCACTGGGGCGCTGGTGCGTGGCATGGTGCAGTTGTTCGAGGACATCGGCGGCACCGTGCATCTCTCGGCCGAGGCCGAGAGGATCGAGTTGACGGACAAGCGGGCAACAGCCGTCGTGCTGAAGGACGGCCGGCGCTTCGACGCCGATCTCGTCGCCTCCAATGCCGACGTCGTCCACACCTATGCGACGCTTCTGGCAGGCACGCCGCGCGGCGAGGCGGCGGCCAAGAGCCTGAAGCGCAAGAAGTTCTCGATGTCGCTCTTTGTCATCTATTTCGGGCTGAAGAAGCATCGGCCGGACATTCAGCACCACACCGTCTGCTTCGGCGCGCGCTACCGCGAGCTGATCGGCGAGATTTTCAACGGGGCCGAGCTGCCGGCGGACTTCTCGCTCTACCTTCACAACCCTTGCGCCACCGATCCGTCGCTGGCGCCGGAGGGGGCGGGCAGCTTCTACGTGCTGTCGCCGGTGCCGCATCTCGGCAATTCCGAGATCGACTGGGAAGTTGAGGGGCCGCGCTACCGCGACCAGATCTTCGACTATCTTGAGAAGCACTACATGCCGGGCCTGAAGGAGGATCTCGTGACCTCCCGCATCTTCACGCCGCTCGACTTCCGCGACGAGCTGAACGCGCATGTCGGCTCGGCCTTCTCGCTCGATCCGGTGCTGACGCAGAGCGCCTGGTTCCGGCCGCACAACCGCGACGATGTCATTTCGAACCTCTACATCGTCGGCGCCGGCACGCATCCGGGCGCCGGCGTTCCGGGCGTCGTCGGCTCCGCCAAGGCGACCGCAGGACTGATGATCGCGGATGCCGGGCGTGTCTGAACGCGTTGCCGGAGCGGCGGACGAAAGGCTGGTCGGCACCCCCGGCCCGGTGAACAGGGCGGGCGGCAAAGCGGAAGCGACCGGCGGACGGGTGCGGGGCGGCAGCCAGGCGACGGTGCCAGCGGCTCTGGCAGCGGTGGACGAAGCGGCCATCGCCGAGATGGCGGCGGCGACCATCGCACGGGGATCGCAAAGCTTCGCCGCGGCGGCAAAACTTTTCGACCCGGTCACGCGGCAAGGCGCCATGCTGCTCTATGCCTGGTGCCGGCACTGCGATGACGTGGTGGATGACCAGGACCTTGGCTTCGCACGCGACGCCGTGGCCGCGACCTCGCCTGCCCAGCGGATCGCCGGGCTGGAGGCGATGACCCGCGCCGCCTTCGCCGACGAGCCGGTGTCCGACCCAGCGTTCCGCGCCTTGCAACTGGTGGCGCGCCGGCACGGCCTGCCGCTCGGCCTTGCGCTCGATCATCTCGGCGGCTTCCGGATGGACGTCGACGAGCGGCAGTACCGGACGAGCGAGGACCTCCTCGACTACTGCCACCATGTGGCCGGTGTCGTCGGCGAGATGATGTCGATGGTCATGGGCGCCCGCGAGGCGGGCACGCTGCAGCACGCGGCCGATCTCGGCCTTGCATTCCAACTCACCAACATCGCCCGCGACATCGTGCCGGATGCGCGCGTCGGCCGCGTCTACTTGCCGGCAACATGGCTGGCGGAAGTCGGGCTTGATGCGGCCGACATCGCCCGGCCCGAGCGACGCGGGGATGTCGCAGTCCTCGCCGCGCGGCTGGTGGCGATGGCCGAGCCTTATTACGCCTCGGCGCGGATCGGCGTCGACGCCTTGCCGCGCCGGTCGGCCTGGGCCGTGGCGACGGCGCTCGGGGTGTACCGCGAGATCGGGCTGCGGGTGGTGGCACTGGGGCCGCGCGCTTGGGATGCCCGGGTTTCCACCTCGAAGGCCGACAAGCTCGGCCATGTCGCGAAGGCGGCAGCGGTGGCCTTTGGCCCGCGCAAGCCGCATCCGTCCCCGCGGCCGGATGGGCTGTGGCGTCACATCGACTGAGGCGTCGAGCAAACGTTTAGTGGAATGCCACACGGCTCGCCCGGATGGATGCTTGCATGCCGATGAAGGTCGGAAGGCTGATAGGGATGAGAGAAGGCCGGCGGTAGAAGCCTAACGCACCCCAATTTCCTGGCCCAGTCCGCCCGGCATGTCATCATTGCTGAAGGCGGCGGCAAGCGGGCTCGGCAAGGCCTGTTCGACGATCGCCGACACCAGTCCGTGCAGCCGGCTGCCGGTGCCGAAGATCTCGTCCAGGGCCTGCTGCGCCGTCTCGATATGCCGGTCGATGCGGCGGCGGGCGGAGTCGCGGCCGATGATCGACAGGATGGTCGACTTGCCCTCGTCCTTGCCGATGTCCTTGCCGGTGAGGCCAGGGTTCGCCGCCAGGTCGAGAAAGTCGTCGAGCAGCTGGAAGGCGTGGCCGAGTTCCTCGGCGAAGCTGCGCAGTCTTGCGCGGGTCGCCGCATCCGCCCCGGCGATGACGCCGCCGATCTCGACGGCCGCCGAAAACAGCGCGCCGGTCTTCAACCCGTTGGCCGCCTGGATTTCGGCCACCGCGCGCCGCGTCTTTCCGCGGCGAAGGTCGTCGAACTGGCCGCCGACGAGGCCAGCGACACCCACCGCCTTCGCCAGGATCGAGATCGCGTCGAGCCGTCCGGCGGCGGGAATGTCGGAGATTTCCGAGATCAGCTGGTAGGCAAGGCTCACCGCCGAGATCGAGACGAGAACCGCGATGTCCTCGCCATGTCCGACATGAACGGCCGGCAGGCCGCGCCGCAGCTTGGCGTTGTCCATGCACGGCAGGTCGTCGAGCACCAGCGACGCCGCGTGGACCAGCTCGACCGCGCAGCCGGCATCGATCGCCGAAAGGGCGTTGCCGCCAAGATCCTCGGCCGTCAGCACCGTCATCAGCGGCCGCAGCCGCTTTCCGGGCGCTAGCACGCCGTCACGCATCGCCGCGTCGAGCGCGGAGTGGCCGGGCAGCACGGGCGGCAGCAGGGCGGCAAGGCGCAGGTCGATCTGACGGCGGTAGAGCGTCAGGCCCGTCGTCGCATCCACATTCATTGCCGACTTCTCGCTTCGCTCTGTCTCATCTGGGCCTTTTTACCAGTTACCACCTATACTTGACCCTTGCAGCCGCGGTGCCAAGTGCCGAAACTGTGGGCAGATGGGTTTTACCCCGCCGCGAGAGCGGGCAAAGCGCCGCCAGCGCCGGCCGTGCGCCCCGAGAGATGAAGGATTGCAGGGCGTTGACCAGCCAGAGCGAGACCGGCAAGGCGGACGATATCGGCGCCCGCAAGAGCGACCATCTCGACATCGTGTTGACGCCCCGGCTCGCGGCGCGGCATGCCGATGCCGGGTTCGACGCCATCCGATTCGAGCACTGCGCCTTGCCGGAGCTCGATCTCGGCGGGATCGATCTCTCCTCGCGCTTCCTCGGCAAGCCGCTCGCGGCGCCGCTCCTAATCTCGTCGATGACCGGTGGGCCGGCGCGGGCGGCGCGGATCAATGCGCATCTGGCGGAAGCGGCGCAAGCGCTCGGCATCGCCTTGGGCGTCGGTTCGCAGCGCATCGCCCTCGAGGGCGCCGCTTTCGGAGGCCTCGACCGATCGCTCCGTGCGCTGGCGCCGGACGTCGTTCTGCTCGCCAATATCGGCGCCGCGCAGCTCCTCGAGGGCGGGCTCGACGTGGCGTGTCGGGCGGTGGCGATGATCGAGGCGGATGCGCTGATCGTCCACCTCAACCCGCTGCAGGAGGCGGTGCAGACCGGCGGCGACCGGGACTGGCGTGGCGTCCTCGTCGCGATCGGTGATCTCGTCCGGAGCCTTGGCGTGCCGGTAGTGGTCAAGGAGGTCGGCGCCGGCCTGTCCGCCTCGGTTGCGCGGCGGCTGGTCGAGGCCGGCGTCGCGGTCATCGACGTCGCCGGCGCCGGCGGCACCAGTTGGGCGGCGGTGGAGGCGGAGCGTGCGGCGAGCCTTTCGGAACGCCGCACGGCGCTGATGTTCGCCGACTGGGGTATCCCGACGGCGGAGGCGATCGCCGGGGTGCGCGCGGCTTGCCCGGATGTCGTGCTGGTCGGCTCCGGCGGGGTCCGCTCGGGGCTCGATGCGGCCAAGGCGATCCGGCTCGGCGCCGACATCGCCGGACAGGCGGCGGCGAGCCTTGCCAGCGCCGACGTCTCGACGGAGGCGGTGGTGGCGCATTTCTCGGAGGTCATCGACCAGCTGCGGATCGCCTGCTTCTGCACCGGCTCGGCCGATCTCGCCGCCCTCCGGCGTGCGCCGCTGCTCTAGACTTCAGCGATAGAGCATCTCTGCTGCATTCTTTCGATTGCATGAGCCCTGGCAAAGTCCGCGCGCGTCAATCGATCGCCTGGCCGTCGGGATAGAGCCGTGCCAGCAGCGGCAGGAACTGGGCGCCGCGCTGGGTAAGGAAATCGGTGAAGGCGCGTTCGGCCGGAGCCGAGGCGTGGTCGCTGCGCGAGACCGCGAACCATTGCCGCCGGATCGGCATGTCGGCGACGTCGAGCACCGCCAGCCGGTGCATCTCGACCTCGAACTCGATGGTGTGAGCGGAGATGAAGGCGATGCCGAGCCCTGCCATCACCGCCTGCTTGATCGTCTCGTTGGAGCCCATCTCCACGACCTTGTTCTCGAGCGCGTCGGGAATGCCGGCGAAGAAGCGCTCGAGCGAGGAGCGGGTGCCCGAGCCCGGCTCGCGGATGATGATCGTCTCCTCCAGAAGACGCGGCTTATCGATGGCGCGCGCCGTCACCAGCGGATGGTCGGGCGCCGAGATCATCACCAATGGATGGTCGCCGAAGGCGCTTGCGGACACCTGGAACTCGCGCGGCGGCCGGCCCATCAAGGCGATGTCGAGCTGGTAGTTGCGCAGCTTCTCGACGATCTCCTCGCGGTTGCCGACGAGCAGCTTGATCTCGATCGCCGGGAAATCCCGGGCAAAGCCCGCGATCATCCGGGGCGCGAAATACTTCGCCGTCGACACGACCCCGAGTCGGATCGAGCCGTGCCGCAGGCCCTTGATCGCGTCGATGTCGTCCTGCAGCGTCTGCAGCACGGTCTCGATCGCGTTGGCCGCGCGCAGGGCCGCCCGTCCGGCCTCGCGCAGCTGCATGCCGTCGCTGGTCCGGTCGAACAGGGCGACGCCGAGGTCCTCCTCGACCTGCTTGATCTGCAGCGTGATGGCGGGAGCGGTGAGGCCGAGCTTCCGGGCAGCGGCGGCGATCGTGCCGTGCTGGTAGATGGCCTGGACCGAGCGAAGCTGGCGAAGGGTGAGGGTGCGCATTTCCCATGCATAATAAAACTGACTGCGAGTGTAAATAGAATAAATTTTACTAACGGCATCGCGCCGGCCATAGTCTGAGGGTAATCGGTGAACGGGGACGAAGAGCCCCGAACCGACAGGGAGAAATGCATGGCATCGTCGCTAGACGCGCATCTCGGCTCATATGCCGGGACCGATCCGCTTCGGCTGAAAGTCGCCGAAACCCTCCGTCATCTCGCCGGGGCCGCCATCAAGGTCCGCAACACCATCATCGCCGGTGGTAGCGGCGACCATTTTGGCCAGTCCCGCGACGTCGCCAATGCCGGCGGCGACATCCAGAAGGAACTCGACGTCGTCGCCGACAAGGTGTTCCTCGAGGCCGCCACCGCCTCCGGCATCGCCTTCTACGGTTCGGAGGAGCAGGAGGAGCCGGTTCGGCTCGCCGAGGGCGGCGCGCTGGCGCTCGCGATCGATCCGCTGGACGGCTCGTCGAACATCGAGACCAACGTCTCGATCGGCACGATCTTTTCCATTCTGCCAGCCGAGGGAATGGATGCCGCGTCCGTCTTCTGCCAGCCGGGCACGAAGCAGCTGGGCGCCGGCTTCTTCATCTACGGACCGCAGCTTCTTCTCGTAATGAGCGTCGGCAACGGCACGCACATCTTCACCTTCTCGCCGTCCTTCGGCGGCTTCGTCGAGTTGAAGGCCTCCGTCGAGGTCGCCGACCGGGCGCACGAGTTCGCCATCAACGCCTCCAACTACCGTCACTGGGACGAGGCGATGCGGCTCTACATCGACGATTGCCTGGCCGGCGCCGAGGGACCGCGCGAGCGCGACTTCAATATGCGCTGGATCGCCTCGATGGTTGCCGACTGCTACCGCATCCTGATCCGCGGCGGCATCTTCCTCTACCCGGGCGACGGCCGGAAGGGCTACGCCAAGGGCCGCCTGCGGCTTTGCTACGAAGCCAACCCGATCGCCTTCTGCATGGAGAATGCCGGCGGCAGCGCGACCGACGGCGTCACCCGCATCCTCGACATCGTGCCAGAGAGCTTGCACGTGCGCACGCCGCTGGTCTGCGGCTCCAAGCGCGAGGTCGCCCGTGTCACCCGCTACCTGACGGATCCCTCGGGCATTGGCGAGCGATCGCCGCTGTTCGGCAAGCGGAGCCTGTTCAGGGCCTAACATTCGACGTCGACGGCTTCTGGGAGGAACCGAGCATGTCCGCAAAGCACCCGATCATCGCGATCACCGGCTCGTCCGGCGCGGGCACGACATCGGTCAAGAATACCTTCGACCAGATTTTTCGGCGCGAGATCGTCAACGCCGTCTACATCGAGGGCGATGCCTTCCACCGCTACGACCGCCAGGCGATGAAGGAGAAGATCGCCGAGGAAGACGCCAAGGAGAACCGGCACTTCTCGCATTTCGGCCCCGAGGCCAACATCCTGGAAAAGCTTCAGGAAGTGTTCGCGGAATACGGCCGCAAGGGCCGGGGCGAGACGCGCCGCTACATCCACGACGACGCGGAGGCCAAGGTCTACGGCTGCGCGCCGGGGACGTTCACCGACTGGTCGGCGTTCTCGGACGAGAGCGACCTCCTGTTCTACGAGGGCCTGCACGGCTGCGTGCGGACCGGCACGGTGGACCTTGCCGCCCATGTCGATCTGAAGATCGGCGTCGTGCCGGTCATCAACCTCGAATGGATCCAGAAGATTCACCGGGACAAGGCGTCGCGCGGCTACTCCACCGAGGCGGTCATGGACGTGATCCTGCGCCGCATGCCGGACTACATCAAATACATCTGTCCGCAGTTCGCGCTGACGGACATCAACTTCCAACGCGTGCCGATCGTCGATACATCGGATCCGTTCATCGCCCGGTGGATCCCCACCGCCGACGAATCAATGATCGTGATCCGCTTTGCCCGTCCGCGGGGTATCGACTTTCCGTACCTGCTCTCGATGATTCCGAACTCGTTCATGTCGAGAGCGAACTCCATCGTGGCCCCGGGCAACAAGCTCGACCTCGCCATGCAACTGATCCTGACGCCGCTCATCCTGCAGCTCATCGAGCGCAAGCGCCGCGCGGCCTGAGACCCGAAAGAGACCGATGTCCACCACCTCAGCCAAGCCCGATCCGAAGACCGTCGACCAGGACGCCCGCGACATGGCGAACGCCATCCGCGCTTTGACGATGGACGCCGTCCAAAAGGCCAATTCCGGCCATCCCGGCATGCCGATGGGCATGGCCGACGTCGCCTCGGTGCTGTTCCGCGACTTCGTCAAGATCGATCCCTCGAACCCGACCTGGCCCGACCGCGACCGCTTCATCCTGTCGGCCGGCCACGGCTCGATGCTGCTCTATGCCGTCCATCATCTGCTCGGCTATTCCGACATGGACATCGACCAGTTGAAGAGTTTTCGCCAGATCGGCTCGCGCACCGCGGGCCATCCGGAATACGGCCATGCGCTGGGCATCGAGACTACCACCGGCCCGCTCGGCCAGGGTCTGGCCACCGCCGTCGGCATGGCGCTGGCCGAGCGGCTCGCCAATGCCCGCTTCGGCGACGCAATGGTCGACCACCACACCTATGTCATCTGCGGGGATGGCTGCCTTCAGGAGGGCATCAGCCACGAGGCGATCGATCTCGCCGGGCACCTGAAGCTGAACAAGCTGATCGTGCTTTGGGACGACAACAACATCTCGATCGACGGGCGCACCTCGCTGTCGACCTCGATGGACCAGATCAAGCGCTTCGAGGCCGCTGGCTGGACCGCCGTCTCGATCGACGGGCTCGATGACGATGCCATCCGCGACGCCATCGCCACCGCCCGCAACTCCGACAAGCCGGCGCTGATCGCCTGCCGCACCATCATCGGCTACGGCGCGCCGAAGCTGCAAGGCACCGAGAAGACCCACGGCGCGCCGCTCGGCGCCGAGGAGATCGCCGGGGCGCGCAAGGCGCTGATCTGGGAGTCCGAGCCCTTCGTCCTGCCGGAGGCCGTGGTCAAGGGCTGGCGCAAGGTCGGCGAAAAGGGCGCCGAGGCCCGCGCTGACTGGGAGAAGCGCGTCGAAGGCTCGAACCGCGCGGAAGAGTTCCGCCGCCACGCCGCGACGACGCTGCCGCACGATTTTGCCGAGACCATGCAGGCCTTCCGCGAGAAGCTCTCGACCGAGCAGCCGAAGATCGCGACCCGCAAGTCGTCCGAGGCGACGCTGCAGGTCATCAACGACGCCACCGACATCACCATCGGCGGCTCGGCCGACCTGACGCATTCGGTGTTTACCCTCACCAAGGGCATGACCTCGGTCACCCCCGGCGACTATTCCGGCCGCTACATCCACTACGGCATCCGCGAGCACGGCATGGCCGCGGCGATGAACGGTCTCGCGCTGCACGGCGGCTTCATCCCCTATGGCGGCACCTTCCTGGTCTTCTCCGACTATGCCCGCGGCGCGATCCGGCTCTCCGCCCTGATGGGACTGCGCGTCATCTACGTCCTGACGCATGACTCTATCGGCCTTGGCGAAGACGGCCCGACGCATCAGCCGATCGAGCACCTCGCCATGCTCCGGGCGACGCCGAACCTCCTCGTCTTCCGCCCGGCGGATGCGATCGAGACCGCGGAAGCCTGGGAAATCGCGATGACCGAGACCAAGCGCCCGTCGGTACTGTCGCTGTCGCGCCAGAACCTGCCGACGCTGCGCGGCGGCGACGTCGCCGAGAACCGCACCGCCAAGGGCGCCTATGTCCTGCGCGAAGCGGAGGGCGGCGAGCGCCAGCTGACAATTCTCGCCACCGGTTCGGAGGTCGAGCTGGCGATTGCCGGCGCCGAGAAGCTGAAGGCCGAGGGCATCCGCGTCGCCGTCGTCTCCATGCCGTCCTGGGAGCTCTTCCTCGAGCAGGACGCGGCCTACCGCGCTTCCGTGCTCGGCACCGCGCCGCGCATCGGCGTCGAGGCGGCCGCCCGCTTCGGCTGGGACCGCTGGATTGGCGATAACGGCCGCTTCATCGGCATGAACTCCTTCGGCGCTTCGGGTCCGGCACCGCTCCTCTACGAGCACTTCGGCATCACCGCCGAGGCGATCCTTGCCGCCGGCAAGGAGCTGGTGGCTTGAGCGGCGGACAGCTGCGCCCGAGCGAGGGCGTCGACGTCGCCGGCAAGACGGTGCTGATCCGCGCCGACGTGAACGTGCCGATGCAGGACGGCGTCATCACCGATGCGACCCGCCTCGAGCGCTTCGCCCCGACGGTGACGGACCTCGCCAACCGCGGCGCGCGGGTGGTCGTGCTCAGCCATCTCGGCCGGCCAAAAGGCGAGGTGAACCCGCACTTCTCGCTGCGGCCAGTGGCCGAGAAGCTCGGCGAGATCCTCGGGCGGCCGGTACAATTCGCGGCGGACTGCGTCGGCATCGAGGCCGAGAAGGTCGCCGGCGCGCTGAAGGACGGCGAGGTCGCCGTCCTCGAGAACCTGCGTTTCCACGCCGAAGAGGAAGCCAACGACAAGACCTTCGCGCTGCGCCTCTCGGCGCTCGGCGACATCTACGTCAACGACGCCTTCTCCTGCGCCCACCGGGCGCATGCCTCGACCTACGAACTGGCGACGATCCTGCCGGCCTATGCCGGGCCTTCTCTCATGGCCGAGGTGAAGGCGCTGGAGGCCGCGCTCGACACGCCGAAGCGGCCGGTGGCCGCGCTCGTCGGCGGGGCGAAGGTGTCCTCGAAGATCGGCGTCTTGGAGTTCCTGGTGCCGAAGATGGACCACCTCGTCATCGGCGGCGGCATGGCGAACACTTTCCTTGCTGCGCAGGGCCACGATGTCGGCAAGTCGCTGTACGAGCCGGACGCCATGGAGACGGCCAAGAAGGTGATGGCGATGGCGGAAGGCGCGGGGTGCACGCTGCATCTGCCGGTCGATGTCGTCGTCGCCCGCGAGTTCAAGGCGAATGCCGCGAACGAGTCGGTCGCCATCTCCGCCATCCCGTCGGACGCCATGGCGCTCGACGTCGGGCCGAAGACCGTTGCCGCGATCAACGCGGCGCTCGAGACCTGCGCCACGCTTCTGTGGAACGGACCGCTCGGCGCCTTCGAGATCGAGCCGTTCAACGCCGCCACCAATGCGGTGGCGCAGACGGCGGGCAAGCTCACCAAGGCCGGCCGGCTGATCACGGTCGCCGGCGGCGGCGACACGGTGGCGGCGCTGAACGCTGCCGGCGTCGCCGACGACTTCACCTACCTGTCCACGGCGGGCGGGGCCTTCCTCGAATGGCTCGAGGGGCGCGACCTGCCGGGGATCGAGATCCTGAAGACCCAGTCCACCATGACATAGGAGTATCCCCGATGGCCAAGATCACACTTCGCCAGCTTCTCGACCATGCCGCCGACTACGACTACGGCGTTCCTGCCTTCAACATTAACAACATGGAGCAGGGCCTCGCCATCATGAAGGCGGCGGCGAAGTGTGATGCCCCGGTCATCCTCCAGGTGTCCCGGGGCGCCAGGGCCTATGCCAACGACATCATGCTGTCCAAGATGATGGACGCGCTGGTGGAGATGTACCCGACCATTCCGGTCTGCATCCACCAGGACCACGGCAATGACGAGGCGACCTGCCTCACCGCGATCCGCCACGGCTTCACCTCGGTGATGATGGACGGATCGCTCGAGGCGGACGCCAAGACGCCCGCCTCCTACGATTACAATATCGCGATCACCGAGCGGGTGACGCGGATGGCGCACTGGGTCGGCGCGTCCGTCGAGGGCGAGCTCGGCGTGCTCGGCTCGCTGGAGAGCGGGCAAGGCGAGGCGGAGGACGGACACGGCGCCGAAGGGGTGCTGAGCCACGACCAGCTGCTGACCGATCCCGACCAGGCGGTCGACTTCGTCCGCCGCACCGGCGTCGACGCGCTCGCCATCGCCATGGGCACCTCGCACGGCGCCTACAAGTTTACCCGCCAGCCGGACGGCGACATCCTGGCGATGGGGATCATCGAGGAGATCCACCGCAAGCTGCCGAACACCCATCTCGTGATGCACGGCTCCTCCTCGGTGCCGCAGGCGCTGCAGGACGTCATCAACCGCTATGGCGGCGAGATGCCCCAGACCTGGGGCGTGCCGGTCGAGGAGATCGTCCGCGGCATCCGCCACGGCGTGCGCAAGGTGAACATCGACACCGACTGCCGCATGGCCATGGCCGGGCAGTTCCGGAAGATCGCAATGGAGCGGCCGCAGGAGTTCGACCCGCGAAAATTCCTGCAGCCGGCGATGGACGCGCTCGAAGCGCTCTGCGCCGACCGCAACGAGCAGTTCGGCACCGCCGGCAAGGCATCGATGATCCGCTGCATCGGCCTCGACGCGATGGCGAAACGCTATCAGCGCGGCGAACTGGATCCACAGACAGGGCTGCAGCAAGCGGCCGCCTGAGAGCATCTGCGGCCCGCCGCAGCCTGAACAACCGAAACCTACCTGCGGCACGCCGCAGCTTCACCCGTCGAGCCCGACCGCGGCCCCGCCGCGGAACGACCCGTCACGTCTATGCAATGGGCATTTGGAGGAAACGACCATGCAAGAGAAGTCGCAAACCGTTACCGGCAAGGACCGCTACAAGTCCGGCGTCATGGAATACAAGAAGATGGGCTACTGGGAGCCCGACTACGTCCCGAAGGACACGGACGTCATCTGCTGCTTCCGGATTACCCCGCAGGACGGTGTCGACCCGATCGAGGCGGCCGCCGCCGTCGCCGGCGAGTCCTCGACCGCGACCTGGACGGTGGTCTGGACCGACCGGCTGACCGCGGCCGAGAAGTACCGCGCGAAGGCCTACCGCGTCGACGCAGTGCCGAACGCCGAGGGCAGCTACTTCGCCTACATCGCCTACGATCTCGACCTCTTCGAGAACGGCTCGATCGCCAACCTCACGGCCTCGGTCATCGGCAACGTCTTCGGCTTCAAGCCGCTGAAGGCGCTGCGGCTCGAGGACATGCGGCTGCCCACCGCCTACGTGAAGACCTTCCAGGGGCCCGCGACCGGCATCGTCGTCGAGCGCGAGCGGCTGGACAAGTTCGGCCGGCCGCTGCTCGGCGCCACGGTCAAGCCGAAGCTCGGCCTCTCCGGCCGCAACTATGGCCGCGTCGTCTACGAGGCGCTGAAGGGCGGGCTCGACTTCACCAAGGATGACGAGAACATCAACAGCCAGGCCTTCATGGATTGGCGCGAACGCTTCCTCTACTGCATGGAGGCGGTCAACAAGGCGCAGGCCGCCACCGGCGAGATCAAGGGCACCTACCTCAACGTCACCGCGGCGACGATGGAGGACATGTACGAGCGCGCCGAGTTCGCCAAGGAACTCGGCTCGACCATCGTCATGATCGACCTCGTCATCGGCTGGACGGCGATGCAGTCCATGGCGAAATGGGCGCGGCGCAACAACATGATCCTGCACCTTCACCGTGCCGGCCACTCGACCTACACGCGCCAGAAGACCCACGGCGTTTCCTTCCGCTGCATCGCCAAGTGGTCGCGGCTCGCCGGCGTCGACCACATCCATGCCGGCACGGTGGTCGGCAAGCTGGAAGGCGATCCCGCGACGACGAAGGGCTACTACGACCTCTGCCGCGACGAGTTCACGCCGCAGAACCTTTCCAACGGCATCTTCTTCGACCAGCCCTGGGCCTCGCTCAACAAGATGATGCCGGTCGCCTCGGGCGGCATCCATTGCGGGCAGATGCACCAGCTGCTCGACCTCCTCGGCGAGGACACGGTGCTGCAGTTCGGCGGCGGCACGATCGGCCACCCGATGGGCATCGGCGCGGGCGCCACGGCCAACCGCGTTGCGCTGGAATGCATGGTGCTCGCCCGCAACGAGGGGCGCGACATCGTCAACGAGGGCCCGGAGATCCTGGCGACCGCCGCCAAGACCTGCACCCCGCTGCGCCAGGCGCTGGATACCTGGAAGGACGTCACCTTCAACTACGCCTCGACCGACTCGCCGGACTACCAGGTCGCGGTGACGGCTGCCGCCTGATCCCCGCCGGGCTCCGTTTTGCGCCGGGCAGCCCTGCTGCCCGGTGCCAAAGCCCGAACCTCGCCAGACGTCCCGTGGCCGCGCGCACCGCGACGGCCGACCGCCAATCATCATGCCGAAAGGAACCATGCCATGCGCATTACCCAGGGCGCCTTCTCCTTCCTGCCCGACCTCACGGACACCCAGATCTCGGCGCAGATCCAGTACTGCATCGACAATGGCTGGGCGGTGAACATCGAGTTCACCGACGACCCGCACCCGCGCAACACCTATTGGGACATGTGGGGCCACCCGATGTTCGACGTGCCGGACGCGGCCGGCGTGATGATGGAGCTCGCCGAATGCCACAAGGTCTACGGCGGCCGCTACATTCGCGTCTCGGCCTTCGACTCCACCCATGGCTGGGAGTCGGTGAAACTCTCCTTCATCGTCAACCGCCCGGCCACCGAGCCCGGCTTCCGCCTCCGCCGCCAGGAGGCGAGCGGGCGCACGCTGCGCTACTCGACGGAAGGGTATTCGGTCGACCTGCCGGAGAGCGAGCGCTACCCGGCGTAATCAAAGGGCGGCGCTCTATGGCGCCCCCCTCTGGCCTGCCGGCCATCTCCCCCTCTAGGGGGGAGAGCAGCTGACCGCCGACGCCGCAACTGCCCGATCTCCCCCCTCGAGGGGGAGATGTCCGGCAGGACAGAGGGGGGCGAGCTGCCGCCCCCTTCGAACGATATCCCAAGGAGCGCGTCATGAGCACGACCACTGCCGAACCCATCACCGCCGAACCCGCGTCCCCGCCGCAAACCGTCGACCTCCGCCGCGAATACGAGGAGGCGGGCGTCGGCGAGGTGCTGGACGAGCTGGACCAGTCGCTGGTCGGCCTGAAGCCGGTGAAGCAGCGGATCAAGGAGACGGCGGCGCTGCTGTTGGTGGAGCGGGCGCGCAAGGCGATGGGCCTCGCGCACGATACGCCGACGCTGCACATGAGCTTCACCGGCAATCCCGGCACCGGCAAGACCACGGTGGCGATGAAGATGGCGAACCTCCTCCACCGGCTCGGCTACATCCGCAAGGGCCATCTCGTCTCCGTCACCCGCGACGATCTGGTCGGCCAGTACATCGGCCACACCGCGCCGAAGACGAAGGAAATCCTAAAGAAGGCGATGGGCGGCGTCCTGTTCATCGACGAGGCCTACTACCTCTACCGGCCCGACAACGAGCGCGACTACGGCCAGGAGGCGATCGAGATCCTCTTGCAGGTGATGGAGAACCAGCGCGACGACCTGGTGGTGATCCTCGCCGGCTATGCCGACCGGATGGACAAGTTCTTCGAGAGCAATCCGGGTTTCCGCTCCCGCGTCGCCCACCACATCGACTTTCCCGACTATTCCGACGGCGAGCTGCTGACGATTTCAGAGGGCATGCTGTCGCGCCAGAACTACACGCTGAGCCCGGAGGCAAAGGCGGTGCTGGAGCGCTATATCGGCGAGCGCCGCCAGCAGCCGCACTTCGCCAATGCCCGCTCAATCCGCAACGCGCTGGACCGGGCGCGGCTGCGCCAGGCGAACCGGCTGTTCGAAAGCGCGACCGGCCCCCTCAACGCGGCGCAATTGTCGTGTATCGAGGCGGTGGACATTTCGGTGAGCCGGGTCTTCGACGCCTCGCGCCGGCAGACCACCGCCGAGGCGCAGTAGCCGGTCCCGGCCAGAGCAGAACAAGGGAAGGGAATTCCATGGACCTCATCATTGCCCCGTCGATCCTTTCGGCCGATTTTGCCCGCCTGGGGCCCGAGGTGACGGATGTCGACAAGGCCGGCGCCGACTGGATCCACCTCGACGTGATGGATGGCCATTTCGTGCCGAACATCACTTTCGGCCCCGGCATCGTGAAGGCGATCCGCCCGGCATCGGCCAAGCTGTTCGACTGCCACCTGATGATCGAGCCGACCGACCTCTACCTCGAGGCCTTCGCGGAAGCGGGGGCCGACCTCATCACCGTGCATGCCGAGGCGACACGGCATCTCGACCGCTCGCTGCAGGCGATCCGCGGGCTCGGCAAGAAGGCCGGCGTCGCCCTGAACCCCTCGACGCCGGAAAGCGTCATCGCCTACGTCCTCGACCGCGTCGACCTCGTGCTCCTGATGACCGTCAATCCCGGCTTCGGCGGCCAGGCCTTCATCCCCGCGGTCGTCGACAAGGTCCGGCGGGTCAAGGCGATGATCGGCGACCGGCCGATCCACATCGAGATCGATGGCGGCGTGACGCCCGAGACGGCGCCGCTGGTGGTGGAAGCGGGCGCCAACGTCCTCGTTGCGGGATCTGCGATCTTCCGCGGCGGCACGCCGGCGCATTACGGGGCCAACATGAAGGCGATCCGCGAGAGCATCGCCGGGGCTCCCCGCCAAGCGGCCTGACGTCCTCCCCGTTGGACCGCTTTTGCCGCGCCGTCCGAGAATGGACCGCGCGGCTTTTTTGGGTTGGGGAGGATGACGCGGGGAGGGCAGCGGCGTTCCCCCGCGGAATCATTGATCGAAGTACCATCGTCCTTGGGGGGGCGGCGGGAGCGCAAAACCGTACCCATCGTCATCTCGCGCGCAGCTTGGGGATCCATGCCAAGCCGTCGAACAAGCGCGGCGTGGAGAGACATTCCCTCCCCCCTGAAGCGGACCGACGCGTCACTTGGGTGGCATGGGTCCCCGGCCTGCGGCCGAGGATGACGACCGCAAGCCGGGGAGACGTCCTTGAAAGTCCGGATGACCATTCCGGCCGTTGGTCTGCGGTTCTCTAACACCTCTTGACCTTCCTGTGGCTGGAAGCCCCATCTCTCGGGTCTGAGTTCGGGAGCCGCACATGAACGCCCACCATCATCCCCATGCCACCGATGCCGGTGTCACCCGCGATCCCGTCTGCGGCATGCTGGTCGATCTCGCGGCGAGCAAGCCCACGGCCGAGCGGGAAGGGCGGGTGTTTCACTTCTGCTGTGCCGGCTGCCGCACGAAATTCGAGGCCGATCCACAGGCCTATCTCTCCGCCACCGACCCGGTCTGCGGCATGACGGTCGACCGGGCGACGGCCGCGCACATGGCCAAGCACGAGGGTGAGAGGTTCTACTTCTGCTCCGCCGGCTGCCAGCAGAAGTTCGAGGCCGAACCGTCAGCCTATCTCGGCGATCGCCCTGCACCGCCACCGGTGCCGAAAGGCACGCTTTACACTTGCCCGATGCATCCCGAGGTGGTCAGCGACCATTTTGCCGATTGTCCGAAATGCGGCATGGCGCTGGAGCCGATGGGCGTGCCGGCCGCCGACGCTGGGCCGAACCCGGAACTTGTCGACTTCACCCGCCGGCTCTGGGTCAGCGTCGCCTGCGCCGTGCCGCTGCTGGTCCTCTCGATGGGGCCGATGCTCGGCTTGCCGGTGCGCGGCTGGATCGGCGAGCGGGCCGCCGTGCTGGCCGAGTTCGCGCTGGCGACGCCGGTGGTGCTGTGGGCCGCGCTCCCCTTCTTCCGCCGCGGTTGGCAGTCGCTGCTCAACCGCTCGCCCAACATGTGGACGCTGATCGCCCTCGGCGTCGGGGCGGCCTACCTCACCTCCGTCGTCGCGACCTTCCTGCCCGGCCTGTTTCCCGCCTCCTTCCGGCAAGGCGGGATGGCGATGGCCGAGGGGGCCGCGGGTGAGATGATGGGCGGCACGGTGCCGGTCTACTTCGAGGCGGCGGCGGTGATCGTCGCGCTCGTCTTCGTCGGCCAGATTCTCGAGCTGAAGGCGCGCGAGCGCACGGGATCGGCGATCCGGGCGCTGCTCGACCTCGCGCCGAAGACGGCGCGGCGGCTGTCGGCGGACGGCAGTGAGGCGGAGGTCGCGCTGGAGACGGTGGTGACGGGCGACCGGCTGCGGGTGCGGCCGGGCGAGAGCGTGCCGGTCGACGGCGTGCTGGTCGAGGGCCGCTCGGCGGTCGACGAGAGCATGCTGACCGGTGAGCCGCTGCCGGTCGAGAAAACCGTGGGCGACAAGGTTTCGGGGGGTACCCTGAACCGCACCGGCGGCTTCGTAATGGCCGCCGAGGCCGTCGGCTCGGACACGGTTCTGCAGCGGATCGTCGCCATGGTCGCGACTGCCCAGCGCTCGCGGGCGCCGATCCAGGGCCTTGCCGACCGGGTGGCCGGGGCCTTCGTGCCGGCCGTGGTGGCGGTGGCGGTGCTCGCCTTTGCCGCCTGGGCGCTGCTCGGGCCTGCGCCGGCGCTCGCCCATGCTGTGGTCGCCGCCGTGTCGGTGCTGATCATCGCCTGCCCCTGCGCGCTGGGGCTGGCGACGCCGATGTCGATCATGACCGCCACCGGCCGCGGCGCGCAGGCTGGCGTCCTCGTCAAAAGCGCCGAGGCGCTGGAGCGCTTTGCCGGCGTCGACACGCTGATCATCGACAAGACGGGCACGCTGACCGAAGGGCGACCGGTGCTCACCGACGTCGTCGCGCTCGACGGCAAGGGCGATGCGCTGCTGCGGCTGGCCGCCAGCCTCGAGCGCGGCTCGGAGCATCCGCTGGCCGAGGCGATCCTTGCCGGTGCCGCCGAAAAGGGGCTGACGCTGGCTGAGACGGCGGACTTCGAAGCCGTGACCGGCCAAGGCGTTCGCGGCCGGATCGACGGCAAGGTGGTATGTCTCGGCAACCGCAGGCTGATAGAGGACTGCGCGGGGCCGGGTTTTGCCGCGCTGAACGAGAAGGCCATGGGGCTCGAAGGTCTGGGTCGAACGGCGGTATTCATCGCGGTCGATCGCGCCGTCATCGGCCTTGTGGCGGTCGTCGATCCCATCAAGCCAGGCGCGGCCGAAGCCGTCCGGGCGCTGCAGGCCGAGGGGCTGAAGCTGGTCATGGCGACCGGCGACGCCGAGGGACCCGCCCGGCACGTCGCCCGGCAACTCGGCATCGCCGCCGTGCATGCCGCCCTGCGGCCCGAGGACAAGCAGGCGCTGGTGGCCCGGCTGCAGGCCGAGGGGCGCCGGGTGGCGGTGGCCGGCGACGGCGTCAACGACGCGCCGGCGCTTGCTGCAGCCGAGGTCGGCATCGCCATGGGCACCGGCGCCGACGTCGCCATCGAGAGCGCCGGGATCACGCTGGTGAAGGGTAATCTCGATGGCCTGCTGCGCGCCCGCCGCCTGTCCGAGGCGACGATCGCCAACATCCGGCAGAACCTCTTCTTCGCCTTCGCCTACAACCTCGTCGGCGTGCCGGTCGCCGCGGGCGTGCTCTACCCGCTGTTTGGCTGGCTGCTGTCGCCGATGCTGGCGGCGGCGGCGATGAGCCTATCCTCCGTATCAGTCATAGGAAACGCCTTGCGGCTGCGGACGGTGAAGCTTTAACGGCGTCCGTTCTGCTGCTGCGAGAAAGCCCGATGCCGCCTACAGCAGCATGGCGTAGCGCAGGCCGTCATAAATCGCGGCGTGGATGTTGCGCGACTCCACCGCGTCGCCGATCCGCACGAGGTGGAAGCTGCCTGCCGGATTGCGGTCCGGCAGCGGCCAGCGGCCGGCGATCAGCGCGTCGTAGTCGACGGCGCCGAGGTTGCGGGAGGTGGGCTTCAGCTCGAAGTAGAGCTCCTCCATCGCCGAGGTGCCGTGCTCGACCACGACCTGCGCCACCTCGCGCTCCTCGGGATGTCCAAGCGCCCAGTCGCTGTCGAGCACGGCGACGAGGCCGTTGCCGCGGCGCTTCACCGATTTGAGGCGCTTGGCAATGGTGATGCGCGTGCCGGTCTCCGCGAAAGCTTTCGCGAAAGGCACATGGTTCATGCCGCCGACATCGGGCGCGAAGTTGCGCTCGGGGGTGACGAATTCGAGGGCGACGCCGGCGCGCACGATCATCTCGGCGGCGCTGAGGCCCTGGTGGGCGCCATTGTCGTCGTAGAACAGCACCGGGCCCTCCGGCTTCACGGTGCCGGCGAGGATGTCCCAGCTGGAGACCACGAGATCGTCGCCCTCGTCCAGCGGCGGGTTCTGCGGCAGGCCGCCGGTGGCGACGAACACCATGTCCGGGTTCTCGGCCGTGACATCGGCGCCCTCGGCATAGACGTTGTAGCGGACCTCGACGCCGAGCCGTTCGAGCTCGGCAAGGCGCCAGTCGATGATCCCCGCCATCTCGCGCCGGCGCGGCACCCGGGCGGCCAGCGCGACCTGTCCGCCGGCCTGTCCGCTCGCCTCCAGCACCACGACGCTGTGGCCGCGCTCGGCGGCGACGCGCGCGGCCTCGAGGCCCGCAGGTCCCGCGCCGATCACCACCACGCGCTTGCCGGGCGTCTCGGAGCGCTTCAACAGCTGCGGCATGAACTCTTCGCGGCCGGTTGCGGCATTGTGGATGCACAGCGCCCCGCCGCCCTCGTAGATCCGGTCGAGGCAGTAGGTCGCGCCGACGCAAGGGCGGATCTCGTGCTCGCGGCCCGTCATGATCTTGCGGACGATATGGGGGTCGGCGATGTGGGCGCGGGTCATGCCGACCATGTCGAGCTTGCCCTCGGCGATGGCGTGCCGGGCGGTGGCGACGTCGGCGATGCGGGCGGCGTGGAACACCGGATACTTCGTCGCGGCGCGCACCTCGCCGGCGAAATCGAGATGCGGCGAGGCCGGCATGCCCTGGATGGGGATGACGTCGGTGAGGTCCTTGTCGTGGTCGAGATGGCCGCGGATGACGTTGATGAAGTCGATCTTGCCCGAGGCCACCAGCCGCCGGGCGATCTCGACGCCCTCGCGCTTCGACAGGCCGATGTCCCAGGCCTCGTCGGCGACCATGCGGGTGCCGACGATGAAGTCCGGCCCGACCGCGGCGCGCACCGCGTCGACGATCATCCAGGTGAAGCGCAGCCGGTTGTCGAGCGAGCCGCCGTGCTCGTCCTCGCGCTGGTTGGTGGCCGGCGACCAGAAGCTGTCGAGGAGGTGGCCATAGGCCTCGATCTCGACGCCATCGAGCCCGGCCTCCTTCATCCGCGCGGCGGCATCGCCATAGTTCTTGGCGATGCGCTCGAGGTCCCAGTCCTCGGCGGCTTTCGGAAAGGCGCGGTGGGCGGCCTCGCGCACCGGCGAGGCGGAGACGACGGGCAGCCAGTCGGCCTTGTTCCAAGAGGTGCGGCGGCCGAGATGGGTGATCTGGATCATCACCGCGGTGCCGTGTTCGTGGCACTCGTCGGTGAGCCGCCTCATGTGCGGCACGATCTCGTCCTTGTAGGCATGGAGATTGCCGAAAGAGGCGGGCGAATCCGGCGAGACGATCGCCGAGCCCGCCGTCATCGTCATGGCGATGCCGCCCTTGGCCTTCTCCACGTGGTAGAGCCGGTAGCGGTCCTTCGGCATGCCGTCTTCGGAATAGGCCGGCTCGTGCGCCGTCGACATGATGCGGTTGCGAAGGGTCAGGTGCCTGAGCTGGTAGGGCTGCAGGAGGGGATCGTTCGACGCTGACGCTGACATGGCCCACCGCTTGATTGGAACGCCGCCATCATGCGCCTCGCCGCGGGAGCCGTCGATCCGCCTGAGACGGAAGCTGGCCTGATCGCGACGTCCCGCTTCCCTTCGCCGGCCGCAGGGGCTTAAGCGGCCGGTTTCGCCGGGTCCGGCCTCGCACGGCAACCCGCGCTGGGCCCGGCCGCCAGTCCTGCGCGTTACGTCGCCGAAAGATGCTCCAGCATGGCGGAGAAGTCGCGGCCCCGGCCGCCCTCGGCATCGAACGCGGCATAGAGGGCGCGCGCATGCTCGCCGAGCGCGGTGTGGGCACCGGTCGCCTTGGCCGCCGTGGCCGCCAGCGTCAGGTCCTTCAGCATCAGCTCGGTCGCAAAGCCCGGGTGGTAGCCGTTGTCGGCCGGGCTCTTCGGGCCGACGCCGGGGGCGGGGCAATAGGTGTTGAGCGACCAGCAGGCGCCCGACGAGGTCGAGGCGACGTCGAACAGCGCCTGGCGGGAAAGGCCGAGCTGGTCGGCGAGGTGAAAACCCTCGCAGACCGCGATCATCGAGATGCCGAGGATCATGTTGTTGCAGATCTTTGCCGCCTGGCCGGCGCCGGCCGAGCCGCAATGCACCGCCTTCGCGCCCATGATCTCGAACAGCGGCCGCGCCAGCTCGAAGGCGCCTTCCGCGCCGCCGACCATGAAGGTCAGCGTGCCCGCCGCCGCGCCGCCGGTGCCGCCGGAGACCGGGGCGTCGAGGGCGATGAGGTCAGCCTCCATCGCGGCATCGTTGACGGCGCGCGCGCTCTCGACGTCGATGGTCGAGCAGTCGACGAGGAGTGCCATCGGCCGGGCGGCGTTGATGATCTCGGCATGCACCGCGCGCACGATCGCGCCGTTCGGCAGCATGGTGACGATCGCCTCGGCCTCGCGCACGGCGTCGGCGAGCGAGCCGGCCGGCGATACGCCCTCGACGGTGACGCCCGCCGCGTCATAGCCGGTGACGGCATGGCCGGCCTTTGCCAGGTTCGCCGCCATCGGCGCGCCCATGTTGCCGAGGCCGATAAAGCCGATCTTCATGTCCGTTCCTTTCGAGAATGCTGTCTGTGGAGGGTCTCGGGGGCTTGCCGCGCCCTGTGATCCGCCGCGCTTTGTACTTCGGGCGAGCTTAGAAGGTTGGCGGCCGCTGTCACGCCTCGGCGAGCAGCGCCCGCGCGGTGATCAGCCGCATGATCTCGTTCGAGCCCTCGAGGATCTGGTGGACGCGCAGGTCCCGCACGGTCTTCTCGATGCCGAAATCGGTGAGGTAGCCGTAGCCGCCGTGCAGTTGCAGCGCCTGGTTGGCGACGTCGAAGGCAGCGTCGGTGACGAAGCGTTTGGCCATGGCGCAGAAGGTGGTGGCATCCGCCGCTGCGGTGTCGAGCTTCCAGGCCGCCTGGCGCAGGAAGACGCGCGACGCCTGCAGCGCGGTCTCCATGTCGGCGAGGCGGAAGCGCAGCGCCTGCAGATCCGAGAGCGGTCCGCCGAAGGCCTGGCGCTCCTTGAGGTAGCGCACGGACTTGTCGAGCGTCGCCTGGGCCGCGCCGAGCGCGCAGGCGGAAATGTTCAGGCGGCCACCGTCGAGGCCCTGCATGGCGTAGACGAAGCCCTCGCCCTCGGTGCCGAGAAGGTTTCCGGCCGGCACCCGGCAGGCGTCGAAACGCACCTCCGCGGTCGGGTGGGCGATCCAGCCCATCTTGCGCTCCTCAGCGCCGAAGGAGAGGCCGGGCGCGTCCTTCTCGACGAGGACGGCGGAAATGCCTTTCGGCCCCGGCCCGCCGGTGCGGCACATCACGACATAGACGTCCGCGGTGCCGGCGCCGGAGATGAACGCCTTGCTGCCGTCGAGGACGAGGTTATCGCCGTCGCGCCGCGCGGTGGTGCGGAGCGCCGCCGCGTCCGAGCCCGAGCCGGGCTCGGTCAGGCAGTAGCTGCCGATCTGGCGCATCGCGGCAAGGCCCGGCAGGAAGCGCGAGCGCTGCGCGGCGCTGCCGTGGCGGTCGATCATGCCGGCGACGAGGTTGTGGATCGACAGGAAGGCCGAGACCGAGGGGTCGCCATAGCCGAGCGCCTCGAAGATGACAGCGGAATCCAGCCGGCCGAGGCCCGAGCCGTAATCGTCGCCAACGCAGATCGCGGCCATGCCGAGTTCGGCAAGCTCCGACAGGACGTCACGCGGGAGCGCCTTGGCATCCTCCCAGTCCTGCGCGAAGGGGGCCATCTTCGTCACCGCGAAGGCGCGCGCCATGTCGAACATGGCGGCCTGCTCGGTGCTCAGGGCAAAATCCATCAGCCTTCCTCCCGTCGCCCGCACGGCGATCTCTTCCACAGGCGTAGCCGAGCGCGGCGGCGACGTCGATTGGCCAAGGGTCGAAGGGGAGAGACGAGGGCGGGTGGCAAACGCCTGCTTGCAAATTGACCACGCGCCGAAAATGGCGTCTGATGGGGCATCGCGAGCGCCGGCAGGTTTATTCCGAGGCCGGCGGTCCGCGCGCCACGCCCGGCCTGTCCGTCCTGCCGGGGGTGCCCGGCGGAAAGGCCCGGCGGCCGGAAAGGAGAACCATGTCCCCCGAGACCCTGCGAACCCTGATGGCGCATGCCTCGCCGCCGCGCTCCGGCGATTTCCTGGCCGGCCTTGCCTGCGAGAGCCAGGAGGCGCGCGTTAAGGCGCAACGCCGGCTCGCCGACACCGGCCTTGCCGAATTTCTCGAAACGCCCCTTGTCGACCCGGAGATCGACGAGGTCTCGCGGCTGATCTTCGACCGGCACGATGCCGCCGCCTTCGCCCCGGTAGCTGGCCTCTCGGTCGGCGAATTCCGCGAATGGCTCTTGTCGGAAGCGGCGACGCCGGAGACGCTGTCTCAGCTGAAATGGGGGCTGACGCCGGAAATGGTCGCCGCGGTCTCGAAGATCATGCGCAACCAGGACCTCATCGCCGTCGCCCGCAAGCGGCCCGTGGTCACCGCCTTCCGCACCACGGTGGGCCTGCCCGGCCACCTCTCGGTGCGCATCCAGCCGAACCACCCGACCGACGACCCGAAGGGCGTCGCCGCCTCGATCGTCGACGGGCTGCAGTTCGGCTGCGGCGACGCGACGATCGGCATCAACCCGGCGACCGACAGCCCCGACGCGATGATCCGCCTGCTCGACCTCATCGAGGAGCTGCGCCTGCGCCTCGGCTGCCCCGTGCAGAGCTGCATCCTCGCCCATGTCACGACGGCGCTCTCGGTGATGGAGCGCGGCGCGCCGGTTGACCTCGTGTTCCAGTCGGTCGCGGGGTCCGAGGCGGCCAACGCCTCCTTCGGCATCGATCTCGCGGTGCTCCGCGAGGCGCATGCGGCGGCAAAAGAGCTCGGCCGCGGCACGGTCGGGCAGAACGCGATGTATTTCGAGACCGGCCAGGGCTCGGCGCTCTCGGCCAACGCCCATCACGGCCTGGACCAGCAGACCATGGAGACACGCGCCTATGCAGTCGCGCGCGAGTTCGACCCGCTGCTCGTCAACACCGTCGTCGGTTTCATCGGGCCGGAATATCTCTACGACGGCAAGGAGATCATCCGCGCCGGGCTGGAAGACCATTTCTGCGGCAAGCTGCTCGGCCTGCCGATGGGCGTGGACGTCTGCTACACCAACCATGCCGAGGCCGACCAGGACGACATGGACACCCTCTTGACGCTGCTGGGCGTTGCCGGCGTCAACTTCGTCATGGGCGTGCCCGGTTCGGACGACATCATGCTGAACTACCAGTCGACCTCGTTCCACGACGCCGCCTATATCCGCGGCGCTCTGGGCCTTCGAGCCGCGCCCGAGTTCGAGCGCTGGGCGCAGGATTTCGGCATTTTCGACGCCAAGGGCCAGCTGGCGACGGGTGCGGCCGACCGCTCGCTCGAGCTGCTGCAGCGCTCGCGCCTCCTGGAGGCCTCCTGATGGTCAAGCCCGTCGCGCTGCACCCGATCGCCGCGCTCCGTCGCCATACCGAGGCGCGCATCGGCCTCGGTCGCTTCGGCGCCGGCCTGCCGACATCGGCGCATCTCGACTTCGCCGAGGCGCATGCGAAAGCCCGTGATGCCGTGCATGCCGGCTTCGAGGCCGAGGCGATCGCCGCGGCGCTGGCCGAGGGCGGCGTTGCCTCGGTGCAGGTCGCGAGCGAGGCCGGGGACCGTGCGACCTATCTGCGCCGGCCCGACCTCGGCCGCCGCCTCAGCGACGCGTCCCGCGACGACCTCGCTGCCCTGCACGGGGAGGGCGCGCCCGACCTCTGCCTGATCATCGCCGACGGGCTCTCGGCCCGTGCGGTCAACACCTATGCCGCCGAGACCGCGCTGGCGGTCCTGAAGCTCCTGCCGGGCGAATGGCGCGTGGCGCCCGTAGTGCTGGCGCAAGGCGCGCGCGTCGCTTTGTCGGATCCCGTCGGCGTCGCGCTCGGGGCGCAACTGGTGCTGATGCTGATCGGCGAGCGGCCAGGCCTGTCTGCCGCCGACAGCCTCGGCGCCTACCTCACTTTCGGCCCGCGCATCGGCAAGACCGATGCTGACCGCAACTGCGTCTCCAACATCCGCGCCGGCGGCCTCCCGCCGCCGCTCGCCGCCGCCAAGCTCGCCGGCTTCCTGACGCGGTCGCGGGCGCTCGGCTTCAGCGGCGTCCGGCTGAAGGACGACGAGGGGCTGATCGAGGCCGAGGCCGCGCCTGCCGCGCTCCCGGGAGCCTGACCGCCAAGCAGCGCGGCGGCGGCTCAATCGGTCCGGAGGCTTGGCGGCATCCCGGAACGGACGATGCGGATTGACTGGTTCCAGAGGTTGAGGAACAGCCGCCGCTTCTCCTTGTCGAGCCCGACCAGCAGCACCGGCGAAAAGGTGATCGGGCGAAGGTTCGGCATGCCGTCGAGCGAGGGGCCGATGCCGCCGCCCTCCTCGGTGAAGGAGACCATCAGCGACGCCGTGGCAAGGATCCGCTTGCCTTCTTCCGACAGTGTGAAGTCGAGCAAGGCGCCGGCCATGGCCGGGTTCGCCGCGGCTTTCGGGATGAAGGCGGCGCGCGAGAGGACCAGCGTGTAGTCGCTGGGCGCGACGATGCCGATGCGCTTGTCCGCGGCAGCGCGCGCCAGCGCGTAGGAGGAGAACATGTTGTAGGCGAGGAGGTATTTGCCGGCGGCCACGCCGTCGACGATCTCCTTGAAGCAGCAGGTCGCCACCACGTCGTTGCGGCCGAAAGCCTCGATGAGCCGGCCGAAAGTCGTCGCTTGCTGCGAATCGGCGAAGGCGAGGAGGTAGCCGACGCCGGAGGCTTCGATGTCATAGGTGGCGATGCGGCCAGTGAAGATGTTGCGGTCCGGGCGCAGGAAGTCGATGAGGTCGAAGCGGGACGTCGGCACCTTGTCCGGCGGCACGAGGTCGCGGTTGTAGACCATGACGATCGGCTCGAAGGTCAGCCCGAACAGCTCCTCGCGCCAGCCCGCCCAGTCCGGCATGGTCGCGGTGGCGCTCGACGCATAGGGCTGCGCGCAGCCGTCGTTGACGAGTTTCACTTGCTGGTCGACCGAGGAGCTGACGACGAGGTCCGCCGAGGGAACCGTGCCCGCACAGGCCGCGGCGGCGAGGCCGTTCAGGGCGTTGGTGGTGATGTCCTCGTAGATGATGTGCAGCCCGGGATTGAGCTCGGCGAAGCGCCCGAGCAGCGCGGCGAAGAATTCAGGATCGGTGGCGCCCTGAACGCGCAGCGTTTCCGTCGCCTCCGCGGCCGGAGCGCCGTATTGCGACACGCTGTCCGGCTCGACGGCGGCGGACGGCGCGGCAAGGGCGAAGAAGGCGGTGAGGGCGAGCGCCAGGAATTTCATGCCGGCGGCCTGACCAAGGGGAGCCGGAGCGCGGCGCGGAAGCCGCCCCCGGCGGGCTGCGACAGCGCAAGGCTGCCTTGATGGCTCGCCGCGACCGCATCGACGATCGCAAGGCCGATGCCGGCGCCGCCCGCGGGATTGGCGCGGGCGAAGCGACGGCCGGCAGAGCCGGGGTCGGGGATGCCGGCGCCGCGGTCGAGCACGGCGATCTCAGCCGCTCCATCAATGCGTTCGACCACCAGCGATACCGGTTCCATCCCGTAGGCAAAGGCGTTGTTGACGAGGTTCTTGACCGCCTCTGCAAGACTGAACGCGTCGCCGGCAATCCAGACCGGCTCCTCCGCCAGCACCAGCCGCAGCGTGCTGGCGGGCATGAGATCGTCGATCTCGTCGGCCACCCCCATCGCGACTTCCCGGAGGTCGAGGGTCTCGGCCGCCTGCGCGTCGCCGCGGTGGACGACGAGCGCTTGGTTCAGCAGTTGGTCGGCGAGCCGCCCGAGCCCGATGGCGCGGCGGTGGATCTTCTCGGCGATGGCCTTCAGCGCCCCCGGATCGGTTTCCTCGCCGGCGAGCTGCGCCTGTGCGCGGAGCGCTGCGATCGGCGTGCGCAGCTGGTGGGCGGTGTCGGCGATCAGCGTCTGCATGCCGGTGACGCGGCGCTGCAGCCGGTCCATGAAGCGGTTGATCGCCGCCACCAGCGCCTCCACCTCGCGCGGCGTCGAGACGCTGAGCGGCGACAGGTCTTTCGGATCGCGCGCGGCCAGCGCCTGCTCGATGCGGGCGAGGGGGGCCAGCGAGGAGCGGACGGCAAACAGGGTCAGCGCGGCGATGACGAGACCGGCGGCGAGCACCAGCAGCATCGCCTTGGTGGCGATGTCGCGCGCCAGCGCGTCGCGGGCGCGAGTGGTGTGGCCGACCAGCACCTCGACGTCGCCGCTATAGGCCTGCTCGGCAAAGCGCCGGCGGGTGGCAGCAAGCCGCACGGTCTCGTCGCCGAAGGTCGAGGTATAGAAGCTGAGGTCGCCTTGCGGGTCGGTCGGCGGGCGGACGCTGTCATAGCCGGTGACGGTCGCGCCGTTGCGGTCGATCACCCGATAGACGACGCGGTCGGAGGTGGCGAGCGCCAGGAGCTCGAAAGCCGAGACCGGCAGGTCGACGGTCAGCCGGTCGGCCGAGACCGAGATCGACTGGGCGATCTGGAAGGCTGCGCCGGCGAGCAGCCGGTCGTAGGCGGCCTCAGCCGCCTCACGGCCGTAGGCATAGGCGGCCAGCGTCACCACCACGCCGCTGGCCGACAGAATCAGCGCGATGGTGACGGCGAGGCGGCCGGCAAGCGAGTTAGTCATCGACGGCGATCTGGTAGCCGATGCCGCGCAGCGTGACGATCTGCACGCGCGAGCCCTCGATCTTCTTCCGCAGCCGGGCGACGTAGAGCTCGATGGCGTTCATGCCGACATCCTCGTCGGCAAAGCCGAAAAGCTTCTCGAACAGCCGCGCCTTCGGCATCACCCGGCCGCGGTTGACGAGGAGGATCTCAAGAAGGCTGAACTCGCGCCGGGCGAGCGTCACTGGCTGGCCACCGATGCTGAGCGCCCGGCCGGCCGGGTCGAGCACGAGGTCGCCGACCTCGATCGTGCCGGCGCGCTCCTCGCTCCCGCGCCGGATCAAGGCGCGCGCCCGGGCCTCGAGTTCGCGGAGATCGAAGGGCTTGGTGAGATAATCGTCGGCGCCGAGGTCGAGCGCCTCGATGCGGTCCTCGACGTCGATCCGCGCCGTCAGCATCAGCACCGGCGTCGCCCGCCGTTCGCGGCGGAGATCGCGCAGGATGTCGATGCCCGAGCCGTCCGGCAGGTTGATGTCGAGGATCACGAGGTCATAGGCCTGCACCGACAGGAAGTCGCCGGCGGCGGCGGCGGTCGCGGCGTGGTCCAGCGCATGGCCACGCTTGGCGAAGCTCGCGACGATCGCCGAGGCGACGTCGAGTGTATCCTCCACCAGCAGAACCCGCATCGACCCATCGCCTCCTCGGCGCACCTCGTCGAAAAACGCCGGAGAAGGCAAGCGCTGAGCCCTCATTACCGCTTCTCAAGATTAAGCATTTGGTAACGATGTGCGCCGGGGGCCGATCAGCGTTGCCAGCTATTCACTGGGTGCATGCCTCCGCTGCGAAGTCAGCACTTCATATTGCGGCGCAACATCCGCATATTGAGGTCAACAACAACCCAGGAGAGTTCAATGACCCGCGCCGCTGCCGCCCCGACCCGCCGCTCGATCCGCTCGACCCTCGCGTCGATCGCCGACATTATTGGCGGTGCTGGAGCCTGCGCTGCCGCAGCCGAGAGCGGTCATCGCCCGAACAGCCGCGCGCTGAACGCCGTCGGCATCTCGGGCGCCTCCTGGGACGCGATCGGCAAGATCTGATTTGCCGGGGCCAACCGGCCTGAGTCAGTAGCTGCAATGCCAGAAGGCCCGCGACGCTAAACGTCGCGGGCCTTTTGCTTGTCTTGTCCGGTCTTCGCGAAGACGAGGCATCGGATCTTCCCAGCGAGAAAATCAGATGCCGGAGTGGTTCAGCCGTGGAACGGCAGCCAGGCGAAGGTGCCGGGCCAGACCGCTTCGGAGCCGTCGACCAGCATCTTCAGCGCGACGTAGAGGATGATGACGAGGCCGACATAGGCGATCCAGCGGTGCTTCTGCAGCAGCGCGGCGATGTAGTTGGCGGCCAGGCCCATCAGGCCGATCGACAGGACGAGGCCGACGATCAGCACCCAGGTGTGCTCGCCGGCCGCGCCCGCCACCGCCAGCACGTTGTCGAGCGACATCGAGACGTCGGCGATGACGATCTGCCAGGCCGCCTGGGCAAAGGTCTTGCGCGGGGCGCCGCTGACGGTGTCGCCGTGCAGCGCGGCATCGGCATTGTCGAGGTCGTGCTGCGAGGTCCGTAGCTCGTGCCACATCTTCCAGCAGACATAGAGCAGCAGCAGGCCGCCGCCGATCAGCAGGCCACCGCCGAGCGTCAGCAGGAACTGCGTGCCGGCGGCGAAGATGATGCGCAGCACCGTCGCGGCGATGATGCCGACGAGGATCGCCTTCGTCCGGAGGTCCTTTGGCAAGCCGGCAGCGGCAAGGCCGATGACGATGGCGTTGTCGCCGGCCAGCACGAGGTCGATCATGATGATCTGCGCGAGCGCGGTCAGCGACTCGCCGGTGAGGAAATCCATGCGTCAATCCTTCGGCATGCCGAGTGGTACGGCAAATCAGGCGGCAGCACGCCGCGTCGGTAAGAGGTTGCTTTGATACGGGAGCGGCGGCGGCAGGGAGAAACCTGCCGCCGGCCAATCAGTCTTCGTTGGCGGCGAGCTGCGAGAGCACCTTGCCGCGGCCGCGGGCGCGCAGCACCAGCGGCACGACCAGCGCCGCCAGCGCCAGCAGCAGGAGGATGATCGCCAGCGGCGAGTGCACCAGCACCGTCACGTCGCCCTGGCTGATCGCCAGCGCGTTGCGCAGCTGTTTTTCCGCCATCGGCCCGAGGATCAAGCCGACCACCACCGGCGCGATGGGGTAGCCGAAGCGCCGGAGGGCATAGCCCATCAGGCCGAACAACAAGAGCATGCCGAGCTCGACCGCGGAAGGGTTGGCGCCGATCGTGCCGAGCGTCGCGAACACCAGAATGCCGGCGTAAAGCCAGGGCCGCGGAATGGTCAGCAGGCGGACCCACAGGCCGATCAGCGGCAGGTTGAGTACCACCAGCATCAGGTTGGCGATGAGCAGCGAGGCGATGAGGCCCCAGACGAGATCGGGCGAGTTGACGAAGAGCAGCGGGCCCGGCTGCAGGCCGAACTGCTGGAAGCCGGCCAGCATGATCGCCGCGGTCGCCGTGGTCGGCAGGCCGAGCGTCAACAGCGGCACCAGCGTGCCGGCGGCGGACGCGTTGTTCGCCGCTTCCGGTCCGGCAACGCCCTCGATCGCGCCATGACCGAACTCTTCCGGCTTCTTGGCGAACTGCTTTTCCGTCGCATAGGACAGGAAGGTGCCGATCTCGGCGCCGCCGGCCGGCATGGCGCCGATCGGAAAGCCGATCGCCGTGCCGCGCAGCCAGGGCTTCCAGGACCGTTTCCAGTCCTCCTTGCTCATCCAGAGCGAGCCCTTGATCGCCTCCACCTTGTCCGGCGTGCGGTGGCCAGCGGCCGCGACCGACAGCGTCTCGCCGATGGCGAAGAGCGCGACGGCCAAGGTCGTCACTTCGATGCCGTCGAGGAGGGCCGCCGAGATGTCGCCGAAGAAGCCGGCGAGCCAGAGGTAGATGCCGGTGAAGGCACCGGGTTCGGCGGCGAGGTTGGTGAAGAACGGTCCGACATTGCTGAAGGTCAGGCGCGCCTGGCCGGTCTGCA
Organism: Mesocryomonas lacus; assembly: GCF_055730105.2. Classification (NCBI taxonomy): domain Bacteria; kingdom Pseudomonadati; phylum Pseudomonadota; class Alphaproteobacteria; order Hyphomicrobiales; family Aurantimonadaceae; genus Mesocryomonas; species Mesocryomonas lacus. The sequence goes on along the minus strand of NZ_JBUZWF020000001.1, from coordinate 338,276 downwards.
GGTCGATGCCGATGAGGCCGAGAGTAAGGCCGACCGCCAGCGCCGACAGGCCGCGCAATGTCGAGTCGCCGAAAGCCGCCGAGACGGTGACGAAGGCCAGCACCATCAGCGCAAAATACTCGGCCGGGCCGAAGGAGAGGGCGAAGCTGACGACCCAAGGCGCCAGGAAGGCGAGCGCCAGCGTCGCGATGAGGCCGGCGACGAACGAGCCGATCGCCGCAGTGGCGAGCGCCGGCCCGCCGCGCCCGGCGCGCGCCATCTTGTTGCCCTCGAGCGCGGTGACGATCGAGGCGCTCTCACCCGGCGTGTTGAGGAGGATCGAGGTGGTCGAGCCGCCATACATGCCACCGTAGTAGATGCCGGCGAACATGATCAGCGAGCCGGCGGCGTCGAGCTGGTAGGTGACGGGCAGCAGCAGCGCGACGGTCAGCGCCGGGCCGATGCCCGGCAGCACGCCGACGGCGGTGCCGAGCGTCACGCCGATCAGCGCGTAGAACAGGTTCATCGGCTCCATGGCGGTCAGAAGACCGTTGCCGAGCAGAGCGAAGGTATCCATCGGTTTCCCCGTTCAGCGGAACAGCTGTTCGAGCGGACCGGCCGGCAGCGACAGCTTGAGGAGAAGGGTGAAGATCAGCCAGATCACCAGGCTGACGACGATCCCGATCGGCACGGTCATCCACAGCGGCCCGCGGCCGAAGCCCTTGGCGGTGGCGGCAAAGAGCAGGCCCGTGGCGATCGAGAAGCCGACGGTCTCCAGCAGCATCAACTGGGCAATGAGGCCGCCGACGATCCAGAGGATCGGTGCCGGTTCGTCGTGCTCGCGCTCGGGGAACTGTCCGCGCAGGCCGGCAATGATCGTCCAGACCGAGAGCGCTGCCAGCGAGGCGGCGATCGCATAGGGAAAGGCTGCCGGGCCGATGCGGGAATAGCCGCCGCCGACGAGGCTCGACGTGTTCCAGGCGATGACCGCGGCGATCACGCCGAGGCCCACGCCGATGCCCACCGCCGCCTTATCCGGGCGGCGGTGGGTCAGTTCCGAAGGTGTTTCCGTCATTTCTGGACGAGACCGATGTCCTGGAGGATCGTCTTGGTCGCCGCGATGTTGGCGGCGAGCTCGGTCTTGAACGCGTCACCGGCGAGGAAGGTGTTCTCCCAGCCATTGCGCTCCAGCACGGCCTTCCACTCGGCGCTCTCGACCATCTTGGTGATGTCGGCGGTGATCGTGGCCTTCTCTTCGTCGGTGATGCCGGGCGCGGCAGCGACCATGCGCCAGTTCTGGATCACGACGTCGAGGCCGGATTCCTTCAGCGTCGGCGCGTCGACACCGTCGATGCGGGCGTCGCTGGTGACGGCAAGGAGGCGCAGCGTTCCGGCCGCCACCTGGCTCTCGAACTCGCCATAGCCGGAAATGCCGGCGGCGACCTGGTTGCCGAGGAGGGCGGCCAGCGCTTCGCCGCCACCGGAGAAGGCGATGTAGTTGATCGTCTTCGGGTCGAGGCCGGCCGCCTTGGCGACGAGGCCCGCGGTGATGTGGTCGGTGCCGCCGGCCGAGCCGCCAGCGATCGAGACGGCGCCCGGATTGGCCTTCATGGCGGCGGTGAAGTCGGCGAGGGTCTTGAAGGGCGAGGCTGCCGGCACGACGATCGCCTCGTATTCGCCGGTGAGACGGGCGATCGGCGTGACCTGGTCGAGCGTGACGGGCGAGTTGTTGGTGAGGATCGCGCCGACCATGACGTAGCCGCCGACCATCAGCTTCTCGGCATTGCCCTTGTCGCGCGAGACGAACTGCGCGAGGCCGATCGTGCCGCCGGCGCCGGTGACGTTGACCACCTGGACGTCATTGGCGACCTTTGCCGCCGTCATCGTCGCCTGCATGGCGCGGGCGGTCTGGTCCCAGCCGCCGCCGGGCGAGGCAGGGGCCATGATCTCGTAGGAAGCGGTCTGGGCCATAGCCGAGCCGGACAGAAGGCCGAACATCAGGGCGGCCGCGAGCAGTCTCTTCATAAAATGATCCTCCCGATCATACCGGCCGCGGTTCCCTCTGGACGCTGCGTCCAGCCCTCTGCGGCCGTATTCAATGGTTCCAAGACGGTGGCATCCAGCTCCCGGGATGCGACCACACAGTCCGGCGGTTCCGTGAGATCCGGCCGCCTGCTTCTTGTTGCCGGACACACCCGGTCCGGCACAGCCTAGGCCGGCTTTCCTGTCGCAATCCTGTCAGCCTGGCCCGACGCCTTCTCCGGGGCAGCGGCGCGGCCTTAGTCTTGCCGCAAGCCGAGGCGCCCGACAAGCGCGACGCCCTATAGAAGGCCGCAGCCGCAAGTTTATCAGTCCAAATACGGCTCGGAACGCTGCCGGTCGGCCTATCGCTTCAGCGTGAAGGCCTGTGTGCAGGCATAGGTGATCTTCACACGCGGCGCACCGGTCCGGCTTTCATTGATCGTCTCGGTCATCTCCTTGCCGGTGGTCGTCACCGTGATGATGGCGGTGCCGGAGCGGCGCTCGCACATCACGCCGCCGGCAAATGGAAGGCATGGCAAGGTCTGATGCGGCATTTTCGTGCCGTCGATGGTGCCGCCGAGCTGCATGGCATTGCCCTGCAGAACCACCGTCCGCTCCGCCGTGACGGCGCCGCCGTCGATCGTGCCGTTGATCGACGTGCAGTCGGCGGCAAGCGCCATTGCCGGGCAGAGGAGGAGGGTGAAGAGGATGAGCTGGCGCATGTCGGCGAGGATAGCGCCGGAACGGGGGTGCCAGCAACCGGCCGCAAGCACGGCTCGAAAGTCACGTGTGGCCTTCCGTTGAGCCCCGCTTGGGACGACAGAGCGGGGCGGGCCAAGCGGAGCCAACAGGATCGAGCGGCTAGCGGATCAAGGCGCCATAGTGTCGGACGACTTCGCCGGCCAGCCGGTGCCCGCGGTGCATGGCGTCGGCGGGACTGGCGCCGGACAGCCGCGCCGCCACGTAGGCCGCGCCAAAACTGTCGCCGGCGCCCGTGGTGTCCACGGCATCGCCCACCTCTGGCGCCGGCACGACCTCGGAATGTCCGGGCGTCGCGATGATCGCGGGATCTCCGCCGTTCTTGACGACGACCTCGTTCGCACCGAGCTCCAGATAGCGTGCGGCGCTCGCCGCCGGGGTCGCGTCGCCAAAGGCCTCACGCTCGTCGGGATAGCTTGGCAGACAGATGCTGGCGGCGGCGGCCCCGGCCTCGATGGCGGCCCGCATCTCCGAAGCGTCCGGCCAAAGCCGCGGCCGGATGTTGGGGTCGAAGGCGACCGGCTTGCCTGCTGCCTTGGCGGCGACGAGGTGCCGCAGCAGCCGTTCGCGGCCTTCCGCAGGAAGGATGGCGAGGGTGATGCCAGAGAAGTAGAAGGCGTCGCCCTCGGCGAAGGCAGCGGCGAGATGGGCGTCGTCGTCGGCCAGGGATTTGGCTGCCGATGTGTCGCGCCAGTAGGAGAAGCGCCGCTCGGCGCCGTCGAGATGGATGAGGTAGAGCCCGGGCATCCGCCCCGCCAGCTGTCGCACGAGGCGGGTGTCGATGCCGCCTTCCTGCATGAAGCCGAGCATGGCCGCCGAGGTCTCGTCCGTGCCGACCGCCGAGAGATAGGCGATCTGCCAGTCCGGCCCGAGTTCGCGCCGCAGGTACCAGGCAGTGTTGAAGGTGTCGCCGGCAAAGCCCATGCGCAGCAGGCCGCCGGGGGCGCCCGACAGTTCCACCATGCACTCGCCGATCGAGATCAGGCGTTTCGGTCGGTCGGCCGTTGGGTCAGTCATGGATGTCCTCGGCCGCCGGCATTGCGGGGCTCTCGTCCTGGAAATAGGGGGCGAACTCGCGGCGCAGCCGGGCGAGGATGGCGGTGATGCCGCCGAGATGCCGGTGCATCGCCGCCTCCGCCGCCACCGGGTCGCGCGCCTCGATGGCAGCGAAGATGCGGCCGTGATCTTCCAGCGCTGCCGGCTGGCCGAAGGCTAGCGACAGGAAGCGGACGCGGTCCATCTGCGCCTTCTGCTCGTCGATCAGCGGCCAGGCGAAGCGGCAGTCCGCGGCTTCCGCCACCGCGAAGTGGAAGGCGTCGTCGTGCTGCTGAAAGGCATTGCGGTCGTCGCGCTGCTGGGCCGCCGCCTGCAGCGCCATCAGCGCGCTGAGGCGCTCGAGCGCGGCGTCGTCGCGGCGCTCGGCGGCCTTGCGCACGACGGCGATCTCCAGCGCCTCGCGCAGGAAAAGCGCGTTCATCACCTCCTGCGGCGAGATCTTCACCACCTCGGTCGCCTTCTGCGGCTGGATCCGGAGGTAGCCGGCGCGGGCAAGCCGCGAGAACGCCTCGCGCACCGGCTGGCGGGAGACGCCGAGCTGCTTGGCGACTTCCGCCTCGGAGGTTCGGGTGCCCGGTGGCAGGCGCACTTCCAGGATGGCACGGCGCAGCTCGTCGAACACCGCATCGGCGATGGTGCTCCGGGGCGCGGCATCCTGCAGAGCGAGATCGAGCGGCATGGCGAACCCTTGTTGTCAGTCTCGGCATACTAGCATACCACCGACTTGCAAAGTGCGGTTCCCCCGCAACTACAAGCTTTCCCGCCCTCCCTCAACCGGTGAGCCGCATGACCGCCAGACTGTCCCTCGCTACGCTCGACCAGCTTCCCGCCAACGTCGGCCGCCCCGCCTACGACGTCGCCGCCACCACGGTCGGCATCGTCCACCTCGGCATCGGCGCCTTTCACCGCGCGCACCAGGCGGTCTGCCTCGACGACATCCTCGCCACCGATCCGCAATGGGCGGTGGCGGGGGCGTCGCTGCGCCGCGCCGACATGCGTGATGCCCTGGCGCCGCAGGACAATCTCTACACCCTGGCGATCCGCTCGGGCGAAGGCACGCGGCTGCGGGTCATCGGCGCGATCCGCTCGATCGACGTCGCGCCGGAAGATCCCGCGGCGCTGCTGGAGCGCATGGCCGATCCGGCGGTCCGCATCGTCTCGCTGACCGTCACCGAGAAGGGCTATTGCCACGATCCCGCAACCGGCGATCTCGACGTCAACCATCCCGACGTGAAGGCGGACCTTGCCGATCCCCGCCGCCCGGTCTCGGCGCCCGGCCTCATCGCCGAGGCGCTGCGCCTGCGCCGCGACCGCGGCATCGTGCCGTTCACCGTGATGCCCTGCGACAACCTTCCGTCGAACGGCCCGACCGTCCACCGCATCGTCGCGCAATATGCCGGCCTGATCGATCCCGAATTCGGCCGCTTCGTCGAAAACGACGTCGCTTTCGCCGGCACCATGGTCGACCGGATCGTGCCGGCGACATCTGACGAGGACATCGCAACCATCGACGCGGCGCTCGGCCTGCACGACGCCTGGCCGGTGGTTGGCGAGCCCTTCCTGCAATGGGTGATCGAGGATCGCTTCCCGACCGGGCGGCCGGATTTCGCCAGTGTCGGTGCGCAGATGGTGGCGGACGTCGAACCCTTCGAGCGGATGAAGCTGCGCATGCTGAACGGCTCGCACTCGACGCTCGCCTATCTCGGCTACCTCGCCGGCCACGAGACGGTTTCCGCCGCGATGGCAGACGCGCCTTTCGCCCGTCTCGTGCACGGGCTGATGACCGAGGAGGTGATGCCGACGCTGGAAATCCCAGTGACCGAGCTGTCCGCCTATCGCGACGCGCTGATCGAGCGGTTCCGCAATCCGGCCTTGAAGCACCGCACCTGGCAGATCGCCATGGACGGCTCGCAGAAGCTGCCGCAGCGCCTGCTCGGCACCATCCGGGATCGCCTGGCGGCGGGGGCGCCGGTCGACAGGCTGGCCCTCGGCGTCGCTGCCTGGATGCGCTACGTCGGTGGTACCGACGAGACGGGCGCCGCCATCGACGTGCGCGATCCGCTGGCGGAAAGGCTCCGGCGACTCGGCGCGGAGGCTGGCTCCGACGCCGCATCTATTGCCGCCGCCTATCTCGGCGTTACCGCAGTGTTCGGCACGGACCTTACCGGCAGTACCGTGTTCGTCGCCGCGGTCGAGAAGGCGCTGGCCTCGCTGATGGACAAGGGAGCGGCCGCCACCGTCGCGGACTACGCCGCAGACGCCGCCTAGCCTTCGTGGCCATTGGGGTGGGCACGGCTTGCCTTTGCCGGCCTCCTGTCCGAGGTATCGCCCACATTCCATCCGGAGGCAGGCCGTGCAGAAGACCGTCGAGATCATCAAGGGCGATACGCCGGGTACGGAATGGCGCTTCAGCGTTCTGCGCTTTTCCGGCAGCGACACGGCAGCGCCGACCGCCTACCTGCAGGCGGCGCTGCACGGCAACGAACTGCCGGGCGTCGTCGCCTTGCACTACCTTGTGCCGATGCTCGAAAGAGCGGAGGCCGAGGGGCGGCTGCGCGGCAGCATCACCGTCCTGCCGCACGCCAATCCGATCGGCGCCGGCCAGCACTTCTTCCAGCAGCACATGGGCCGGTTCTCCTTCGCCACCCGCGCCAATTTCAACCGCGACTTTCCCTTGCTCGACACCGAGGACACGTCCGGCCTGCCGGATGACGACGCGCCGATCGCCGCCGAGAAGCGGCTGAAGGCGAGGCTCACCAGGCTGGCGCTCGGCCACGACATCGTCCTCGACCTCCACTGCGACGACGAGGGGCCGTCCTATCTCTACATCGCGCGGGCCTACTGGCCGCACATGGAAGATCTCGCTGCGAGCCTCGGCTCGGAGGCCGTTCTCCTCTGGGACGAGACCTCGGACGGCGCCTTCGAGGAGGCCGCCTGGTCGCCCTATCGGCATCTGCCGGACGCCGATCCGAGCTGGCAGCGCCGGGCGGTGACGACGGTGGAGTTTCGCGGCGAGGCCGACGTCACGCCGGAATTTGCCGAGAGCGACGCGGCCGGCCTCTACCGTTTCCTCGTCGCGCGCGGCGTCATTGCCGACAAGACGCTGGCGCCGCTGCCGGAATGGCAGGGAATGGTGACACCGCTCGAGCAGGTCGAGATGGTGCGGGCGCCGGTCGGCGGCGCGGTGCTCTACCACGTGGTGCCAGGTGACCGGGTTGAGGCCGGCGACCGGCTGGTCAGCATCCTGACCGCACCTGGCGAGGCCGGTGGCGAGACCTTGGTGCTGGCGCCCCAGGCCGGCCTGATCCTCACCCGCAAGTCGAACCGCCTGGCGAGAACCGGCGACGACCTCCTGAAGCTCTTGGGCAGCGCCCGCTCGGCGACGGCGAAGGCCGGAACGCTGGAATCCTGAGACGAATTACCGTTTCCTTCCCCTGACGTTCGGTGGGTGGGGGCAAGGCAGAAGGGGCGGCTCCTTCCGGCCCGCCAATGCCCGTCGGCTTTTGAAAACCTGCGGCGGTTCGGCTATGACGGCGGCATGACCTGGTCCGTTGCCGCCCTCTACCGTTTCGTCGCGCTCGCCGACCTTCCGGCTTTGCAGTCCGCTGCGCGCTCAGCCTGTGACGCCGCCGGCGCCTGTGGGACGCTGCTGATCGCGCCGGAGGGCGTCAACGGCACGCTGGCGGCGCCCGAGGCCGCCATGCCGGCGCTGGTCGAGGCGCTCGACGCGCTGTTCGGCGTGCGGCAAGGGGAGCTGAAATTCTCTGCCGCCAGCAAAAAGCCCTTTGTCCGCCTGAAGGTGCGGCTGAAGCGCGAGATCATCACGATGCGGGCGCCTGAGGCCGACCCGACCCGGCGCGCCGGCACCTATGTCGCGCCGGCCGACTGGAATGCCGTGATCGCCGATCCCGATGTCGTCGTCGTCGACACGCGCAACCGCTACGAGACGCTCGTCGGCAGTTTCGAGGGCGCGATCGATCCGGGCATCGACACCTTCACCGAATTCAAGGATTTCGTCGCGGCAAAGCTCGATCCCGCAAGGGACAAGAAGATCGCGATGTTCTGCACCGGCGGCATCCGCTGCGAGAAGGCCTCATCCTATCTCTTGGCGCACGGCTTCGAGGACGTGGTCCATCTGAAGGGGGGTATCCTGCAGTATTTGGAAGACGTGCCGGCGGCCGAAAGCCTCTGGCAAGGCGACTGCTACGTGTTCGACAGCCGTGTCGCCGTCGGGCAAGGTCTTTCGGAGACGAACTGGGACCGCTGCTTCGGCTGCGGTGCTCCGCTGGCGCCGGATGATCTCCTTGAGCCGCGTTACGAAAAGGGCGTCTCCTGCCGCCATTGCGCCGAGGCGCTGACGCCCGAGCGCGCCAGCGCCTTTCGCACCCGCCAGGCACAGATCGTCGCGAGCGGGCGCGCGACCAAGGCTGATCCGCTGCCATAGCGGTGCCGGCGTTCCCTTGGTGGAACCGTCGCGATAGGATCGGGCATGGCGGAGCTCAATCTCCGCAGCTTTGCCCCCGCTTTCAAATCACAGCCCAGGCAGGATAGACCGCATGCGCCAGATCCTGGTCCTCAACGGACCCAATCTCAATCTCCTCGGCGTTCGCGAGCCCGGGATCTACGGCTCGCAATCGCTCGCCAGCATCGAGGCCGACCTTCGCGTCCATGTCGCCGGCCGCGCGGAGCTCGAGTTCCGCCAGTCGAACCACGAGGGCGATCTCGTCACCTGGATCCAGGAGGCCGGTCTTGCCGGCACCGGTGTCGCACTGAACGCCGGCGCCTACACCCATACCTCGCTCGCCATCCGCGACGCGATCTCCGGGGCCAAGGCCGTGGTGGTGGAACTGCATCTGTCGAACGTGCACGCCCGAGAAGCCATCCGCCACCACTCGATGCTGGCGCCGGTCTGCCGGGGAATCATCGCCGGCTTCGGTCCGATGTCCTACCAACTGGCCGTCGACGCCCTGATCGCCCTCTAATCGCTTCCGCAACACTTCGCGAACTCATCGGAGCAGTCCAGTACGTTGAGCGGGTCGCGCTCCTATCCTTCCAGCAACAGGAGGCTTAGAAGGCCGGAAAATATATCGTAGGCCTTTGTAATTTCGGTCAGCGGTCTTATGTCCAGCTTCGGAAACTCAGGAACAATTCTGAATATTTCTTACAAAGCGAAGCGAACTTCGTATCGTGTCCGAGATTAGTGGTGATTTATTCGTAAATAACGAGGCTTCTCCGAAGCCAAAAATGTTCGAAATCGTACGGTCGCCTATGACGCGTGTGCAGGCTCTCGTTTATCGGGCATAGGCCTATCGTCGCTTGATCAAGTCTAGGGTGCGTGCGACGAAGAGTTCTCTCTTCCCCACAAAGGGATACACATGTCATCGCCAAGTCAGTCTAGCGTTCGTAACCAACTGCTGCAGGCAATGCACACGGAAGATTTCGAGGTGATTCGGCCTCATCTCGCTCTCGTCGACCTTCCGCTGCACGATGTTCTCGTGCAGTCGGGGGAGCGGATTGAGCATGTGTATTTCATCGAGAGCGGCATTGCGTCCATTGTCGCCAATGGCGCTGAAGGCAAGCAGATCGAGCTGGGGCAGGTCGGCCGCGAGGGGATGGCCGGGCGTTCGATTCTGCTGGGCGTCGACGTCACGCCGGACATGACTTTCGTTCAGGTGCCGGGCTCGGCCTATCGCATGCCGGCGGCACGACTTGCCCAGGCAATCGACGCCAACAGTCGGCTTCGAGCGTTCATGCTGCGCTATATCCATGTCAACGAGGTGCAGATCGCCGGGACGGCGCTGTCCAATTCGCTCTACACGATCCATGAGCGGCTCGCCCGCTGGCTGCTGATGTACCACGACCGGCTGGATGGCGACGATCTGGCGATCACGCACGAATTTCTGTCGCTGATGCTGGGCGTGCGGCGCGCCGGTATCACCAGCGAACTGCACGTGATCGAGGGCCTGCACATCATCCGGGCGACGCGCGGCAATATTCGCGTGCTCGATCGCGAGAAGCTCGTCGAAATCGCTGGCGAAAGCTACGGACTTGCCGAGCGGGAATACGAGCGGCTGCTGAAGTTCGAACGCGTCTGATCCCAGCCCGGAGGGCTCGGGAGGGTATATCTCTCCGGTTTCGGTAGCGTGCGAGGCGCAAGCTACCGAAGGCGCGCCATCCGAGAGGCCAGGAGGCCGTCGACCCTTTCAAGTTCCTTGCGCAACGAATCGATGTCGCGTGAATGCAGCGCCTTGGTCAGGTCGAGCTCGAGCGCATGCCAGATGCTGGCCACCAGCCGCTGCTGGTGGTAGCCGAGCGGCGTCAGTTCGACGAGGGTCGTGCGGGCGTCGTTCGGATCCCGCAGCCGCTGCATGAGGCCCTTTTCGATCAGCCGGTCGACCATTTTCGAGACGGTCGACGGGCGCACCGAGACCGCAGTGGCCAAGGTCGAGATGCTGGCGCGGCTGGTATCGTTGAAGACGGCCAGCAACTGGTCCTGCCCCGCGCACAGGTCGATCTCGGCGAGCTTCAACCCGAGCATAGCCCGCGTCAGCTTGGAAATAGACAAAAGCCGGCTGACGATCGGAACCGGGTCGCTCGACGGCATCGCCGAATGCAAAGCGGCGCCAGTATCTCTCTGCGCTTCAACGGCGTGAAATGGCATGTCCCCGATCCCCCTGGTTACAACACCTAGTCGTGCTCATTTAATAGGCACTACCAATAGCTGGCAAAACCTTAGTTACGGGTACAGGATGATTTACTAAATTAAAATAGGCTGTACGAAATCGTACACCTTGCAAACTGATTTCAGTATAGCGCTTTACAGAAAACTAGGACAGATGCTTTTCATAAGGAAAATAATCGATTCAAGTGACGAATATTGTCATTAACAGGCAATGATAAGCTATATGTATTATTATTGCGATCTGAATATTTTTCTGAATTGTAGCTTATCTAGGGTCGTGATTCTTGAATTTTCTTATGTCGGCGAGGTTTGAGGTTTCATAAGGCCTGCGGCGTGGGCCACCCAACGATGTCGCATAAGAACAGAAGGGCATGGGATATAAGCCAAAACCTGAGGGGCGAATGCGATCGACTTGGCCCAGAGGCTCAAGATCTCGGGTCCGCATCCCAAAGACGATCTTGGCTCAGCCTACTTCAGCATAAGCCTGCCGCCCACGGTGTCGCGGACACGACCTCTGTGAGGTCATCCGCGTGGGTCCCATGGCGTCATCAGTCCCGCTCTGCCTGCGTCGCCATGGCCAGCCGGGCTGTCCATTGTTCAGCCAGCCATCTTTTTCAGGATGGCCAGCGTCAAAGACTGCTTCACCGTGCTGTAGCCGGGCCAAGGGTCGGGGTCCGCCAGGCGTTTCAGCACATCGGCGGGGTGGAAGAGGTTTGCCGCGACGAGCCCTTGCAACTCGTCCCATCCGACGGGTACCGCGACCGGGGCATTTTCGCGGGAGCGGGTGGAGTAGGGGGCGACCGCGGTCGAGCCCCGCTCATTACGCAGCCAGTCGACGAAAATCCTTCCCTTGCGCTTGGCCTTCGACATGCTGGCGACGAAGCGTGCCGGCTCTTCCCGCTCCAGAAGATAAGCCATGTCGCGGGCAAATCCCTTCACCACCGGCCAGGCCTGCCTGCGGGACAGCGGCACCACGACATGCACGCCCTTGCCGCCGGTCACGAGCGCAAAGCTCTCCAGCCCCATCTTCTGCAAGCGATCGCGCATGTCGAAGGCAGCGGCCTTTACGTCCGCGAAGGCCAGGCCTTCGTCCGGATCGAAGTCGAAGACGATCCGGTCCGGCTTTTCGACATCGCGAATGTCGGCGCCCCAGATGTGGAACTCGAGCGTGTTCATCTGGACGGCGGCGACCAGTCCCGCCGCGTCCGCCACGTAGAGATAATCCGCCGTCCCGCCGTCCTTTTCCGCGATCGCGATCTTCCGGATCGCGTCGGGAAAGCCGCCGGAGTCGTGCTTCTGGAAGAAGCAGGCCTTCTGACGCCCGCCGGGACAGCGCACCAGCGACAGCGGCCGGCCGCCGGCATGGGCCAGCATCCGGTCGGCGACAGCAGCGTAGTATTCCGCGAGATCAAGCTTGGTCACCGCCTGGCTGGCGAAGACCACCCGCTCGGGATGCGACAGCGTGATGCCCGCGACCTTCGTCACCGACGCCTTCGCGCCGCGTGAGACCGCCTTGCGCGGCGTCGGAGGCTCGGTCGCGTCCGACGCCGGAGGCGCAAGCGGGTTGCCCTCAAGTTTATTTGCCGGCTTAGCTGTCTCGTCGGCGACATCGGCCGCCGGCTTGTCTTCCCGCAATCCCTTGAAGACGCCGTGCCGCACCTGGCCGTCTGCTGTGATCTCGGCGAAGTCGATTTCCGCCACCAGTTGGGGCACAACGTATTTCGACGTCCGTGCAATCGGCCGCGGCAGGTCGGCGAAGGGCGAGGTGTCGCGCGCCAGCGCCTTGAAGCGGTTCGCGAGATCGGTCAGCGCCGCGTCGTCAAAGCCGGAACCGACGCGTCCGCGGTAGCGAAACTCACCGTCCTCGTTCACCCCGATGAGGATAGAGGAAAAGGCTCTGCCTTTCTTGTCCGAAGGCGAGAAGCCGCCAATGACGAACTCCTGCCGCCGGGTGCATTTCGCTTTCAGCCAGCCGGTGCTGCGGCCGGCGCGGTAGGGGGCGTCGGCGCGCTTGGCGATGAGGCCCTCATGCCCGGCCGCGCAAATTTGCTTCAGCATGGCGGGGCCGCTGCCGCGGATGTGCTCGCTGTAGAGCAGGACCGGTTGTTCGTGCCCCTTCAGCAGCTGCTCCAGCGCGGCCTTGCGTTCGGTCAGCGGCTTGTCCTCCATGTCGACCCCGTCGAGCATCAGGAGATCGAAGCAGAAGCAGGCGAGGTCGCCCCCGTCCTTCAGATGCCGCTGCAGCGTGGAGAAATCGGTGTTGCCGTCGCTGTCGAAGGCGACGAGCTCCCCGTCGATCAAGGCGCTGTCACAGGGGAGCCCGGCAATCGCCGGCAGGAGGAACGCGAAACGGTCGGTCCAGTCGAGCGCATTGCGGGTGTAGATCCGCGTCTTTCCGCCGCCGATCGCGATGAGAATGCGGTAGCCGTCGTATTTCATCTCGTTCAGCCACTCGCCGCCCGATGGCGCGGCATCGACGAGGGTCGCGAGCTGTAGCGGGCGGAACGCCGGTACCTTCTTGCTGCGGCCGGACTTTGCCGGCTTTGCCGCTGGCTTGCTGGATATCTTTGCAGGAGCCTCGTCCGCTGTATCGGCCTTCGTTTTACTGGCCGCCTTGGCGGTTACTTTCGCTTTCGGCGCGGCCGACGTAGTTTTCACGGGGGACGCCGTCGGCCGGGCCCACTCCTCGTCTCCATCGGCGATCTCCGCGAGGGACCGGCCGGTCTTGACGCTGCGATCCTCGGTCAGCACGTCGTGACCGGCGTCGGCGAGTTCGTCCTTTTCCTTGATCAGCAGCCAGTTCTCGCGCTTCTCACCGGGTCGCGGCTTCATGCGGATCAGCGCCCATTTCCCCTTCAGCTTCTCGCCGTGGAGGATCATCTTCAGGTTGCCCGCCTCGAGCTCGGCTGCGGCATCGCCTTGCGGCTCCCAGGTGCCGCGATCCCACAGCATGACCGTCCCGCCGCCATAGGCGCCTTTCGGGATCGTGCCTTCGAAGTCGCCGTAGTCCATCGGATGGTCTTCGGTGCGCACCGCCAGCCGCTTGTCGGCGGTGTCGTAGCTCGGTCCGCGCGTCACCGCCCAGCTCTTCAGGACCCCCTCGAACTCGACGCGGAAGTCGTAGTGCAGCCGCGTCGCGTCGTGCTTCTGCACCACGAAGGCGAGACCCTCGCCTTTTGCTGCCGATGCCTCGCCCGAGGGCTCGCGCGTCCGCGCGAAATCACGCTTCTGCCGATAGGTCTTCAGCAGTGCGTCGACGGCCATATCAGGCAGCCGTCTTGCGCTTGCGCGCCGGCGCCTTGGCAGCAGGGGCCTTGGCCGCCGGCTTGGCCTTCGCGGCTGCCGTCTTTGCGGCAGGCTTCGGCTTCTCGCCGGCGGCCGCCTTGTCCTTCGCCTTGTCGTCTTCCGGAACCCCGCCCTCGAGGCTCTTCTTCAGGCTCGCCATCAGGTCGATGACGTTGCTCTTTGTCTTCGGCGCCGCGGTGTCGTCGTCTTCGATGACTAGGCTGCCCTCGCCGCCTTGCTGGCGCTTCTCGGCGATCAGCCGCTTCAGCGCCTCGGTGTAGTGGTTCTTGAAATTTTCGGCCTTGAACGGCGACGTCTTGCGCTTGATCAACTCGCTTGCCACAGCCAGGAGATCCTCCTCGGCGGTCTCATCAGAAATGTCCTCGAAGATCGTGTCGGCCTTCTGGATTTCGTCGGCATAGTGCAGCGTCTCCAACAGAAGGCCGGAGCCGCAGGGCCGGAGCGCGACGAGATATTCCTTGCCGCGCATGGCGAGCTGGCCGAGCCCGGTCTTCTTGGCGCCGCGCAGCGCATCGCGCACCACGCGGAAGGCGTCCTCGGCCAGATCGTCCTGGGGCACGACGTAATACGGCTTGTCGTAGTAGAGTGGCGGGATATCGTTGCTGTCGACGAACTGCACCAGTTCCAGCGTCTTCTTGGTCTCGAGTTTGACGCCCTCGATCTCCTCGTCGGTCAGAAGAACGTATTCGTCCTTGGCGAACTCGTAGCCCTTGATGATCTCGTCGGCATCGACCGGGCCGATCCCCTCCGCCACCTTGTCGTAGTGGATGCGCTTGCCGCTCTTGCGGTGGATCTGGCGAAACGAGATCTGCGCACCCGATTTGGTGGCGGCGAAGATCTCCACCGGTATCGACACCAGCGACAGGCGGATCTGGCCTTTCCAGACGGGACGAGATGCCATTCCAACAATACTCCGGACGAGAAGAATTGCCGACTCAACGCCGCTTTGTCCCGCACGTTCCGGCTCTCAATGACGGGGTGTTTGGCTGTCGCACGGCCTGCCGCCGCCGGACCTCCCGCGCGTCGTTTCTGCACGCCCACAGAGCCATCACGCGGTCCTGATCTTCCGGTTTTCTAAAATACGAAGGATGCCTTTGAAGTTTGCCTTCATATCTCCTATATCGGCGGTATGACAGCGGAGAAGAACCAGCCGGAAGCGACGCTCGCCCTTGCCGCAGAGCTGCGCGCCGTCACCGCGCGGCTGCGGCGACGGCTGCGCGAGCAGGCGCATCTCGGCGAGATCACGGGGACCCAGATGGCCGTGCTCGGTCGTCTCGAGCGGGAGGGACCCGCGACCGTCACCGTGCTCGCCAAGGCCGAGGCGATGCGGCCGCAGTCCATGGGGGCCAACATGGCGGCGATGGAAGCGGCGGGTCTTGCCGCCGGCGCGCCCGACCCCGGCGACGGCCGCCAGACGCTGTGGTCGGTCACCCCCGCCTTTCTCGCGCGCATCAAGGCCAACCGGGCGGCGCGCGAGGACTGGCTCTGCCACGCGCTCGAGAAGGCACTGTCGCCGTCGGAGCAAGCCGAACTCGCACGGGC
The DNA here is from genome assembly GCF_055730105.2 of Mesocryomonas lacus. Classification (NCBI taxonomy): domain Bacteria; kingdom Pseudomonadati; phylum Pseudomonadota; class Alphaproteobacteria; order Hyphomicrobiales; family Aurantimonadaceae; genus Mesocryomonas; species Mesocryomonas lacus. The sequence goes on along the minus strand of NZ_JBUZWF020000001.1, from coordinate 322,930 downwards.
GATCCGTCTCCTCGATCGTCTGGTCGACACCTAGAGGCGCCCACCTGAACCCCGGATAGGCGAGTCCCTGCCGGAAGGCTTCCCCTTTTCATTCCCGCTTGCCTCGCACGAGACGAAAACGCCCCGCGCCGAGAACTCTCGGAGTTCCGCATGACCGACCGCTTTGTCCCCACAGATCCCGTTCCGCCGGATCCTGTTTCATCCGCGATCCTGCAGCAGCAGGCGACAGCGCCGGAGGGCGGCGCCGGCATGCCGCTTCAAGCCTCCACCCTGGGTGATCCCGCGGCTCCAACGCGCGCCGACGCCGCCGGGCGCGGCCGTTTTCGCTCGCTGCGCAACCACAACTACCGCATCTGGGCCGGCGGGGCGCTGGTCTCGAATGTCGGCACCTGGATGCAGCGGGTCGCACAGGACTGGCTGGTGCTGAGCCAGCTGACCGACCACAGCGCCACCGCCGTCGGCCTGGTGATGGCGCTGCAATACGGCCCGCATCTGCTGCTCCTGCCGTTTACCGGCTTTGCCGCCGATCATTTCGACCGCCGCCGCCTGCTGATGGCGACGCAGGCCGGTCTCGGCGCGCTGGCGCTCGGCCTTGGGTTTCTCACCGTCAGCGGGCTCGTGCAGCTCTGGCACGTCTACATCTTCGCCTTCCTGCTCGGCTGCGTCGCCGCCTTCGACGCCCCGGCGCGCCATACCTTCGTCTCGGAACTCGTCGGCGAGCGGGATCTGTCCAACGCCGTCGCGCTCAACTCGATGTCGTTCAACGTCGCGCGGATGATCGGCCCGGCGGTGGCCGGCGTCACCATCGCCGCCGTCGGCTCCGGCTGGTCCTTCGTGCTGAACGGCGCCTCGTTCTTCGCCGTCCTCGTCTCGCTGTCGCTGCTGCGGATCGGCGAACTGCACAAAAGCGCGCGTGCCGTTCGAACCCGCGGCAGCCTCGTCGAGGGTTTTCGCTATGTCTGGAAGCGTCCGGATCTGAGGGCAGTGTTCCTGATGCTCTTCCTGATCTCGACCTTCGGGCTGAACTTCCCGATCTTCATCTCCACCATGTCGGTCGCCGTCTTCCACGCCAATGCCAGCGGTTACGGGCTCCTCACCTCGACCATGGCGATCGGCACCGTTCTCGGCGCACTGCTGGCGGCCGGACGCGAGAAGCCGGGCCTTGCCCCGCTGTTCACCGGCGCCGCGGTGTTCGGCGTCGGCTGCGCGCTGGCCGCCGTGATGCCGAACGCCGTCCTGTTCGGCCTGGCGCTGATCGTCGTCGGCGTCTCCGCGCTGACCTTCACCAACACCACCAACAGCCTCGTCCAGCTCTCGACGGAGCCGAGCATGCGCGGCCGGGTGATGGCGATCCGCCTTGCCATCGCGCTCGGCTGCACGCCGATCGGTGCGCCCATCATCGGTTTCGTCGCCGATGCCTTCGGTCCGCGCTGGGCGATCGGCGTCGGTGCGGCCTCCGGTTTCGGCGCAGCCCTCGTCGCGCTCGTCTATCTCGTCCGCCACCGCCATCTGCGCCTGTTTATCGAGGCAGGGCGGCCCCGTTACCGGCTGGAGCCCGCAGTGTCCTGACCCGTCCCGGCCGTGGAGCCAACTACCGCCCGCTCGCCATGGCCACGGCGTCGAGCACGCCGCTCAGCGTGATCTGCGTGCCGACGCAGAGCAGCAGGAAGGCGGCAAGGCGGGAGACGATCTGGACGCGGGTCTCGCCGAGCAGCGCGGTGAGGCGGTCGGCCCAGCGATAGGCCAGCCAGATGATCACCGCGATCACCGCCGCGGCAATTGAGGTGCCGAGGAAGAAAGTGAGAAATGCCGTGCCGCCCTCGGGCCGGCTGGAGCCGAGGGCGATGGCGACGGAGATCGTGCCGGGGCCGGTGGTCAGCGGCATGGTCAGCGGGAAGAAGGCGACGTCGGCCTCGCCAACCGCCTCGTCCGCCTGTCGCTGCTTGCGCTCTTCCCGCCGTTCCGGCGCCGACAGCAGTTGCCAGGCGAACGCCCCGACCACCAGCCCGCCGGCGATGCGCAGCGCGGCAAGACTGACCCCGAAGAAGCTCATGACATAGGTGCCGCCCCATATCGCGCCGAGCATGACGAGGAGGGAGTAGAGCCCGATCCGCCTCGCCAGCGCGGCGCGTTCACCATGTGAGCGTTCGGCGGTGACCTGGCTGAAGATGAACGCGGTGCCGATCGGGTTGACGATCGAAAACAGCGCGGAGAAGGCGAGCAGAAAGCTCTGCGCCCAAGGCATTCCGTCCTGCATGGCATCGCCTCTTCGAAAGTATCGCGCCCATCGGCGTCAGGTTCACCCCGTGCGCGAGGCGCCGTCACCGTGGCGGCAAACGGGCCTCGTGAGCCTTCGGCCGCCTGCCGATCGGAGCGGCTCTCAGGCCTCGGGCTTTGACGCTTTGCGGCGAAGGTCGCCCTTGCAGCGCTCCGAACAGGTCTTCACCGCATCCCAGTCGCGGGCCCATTTCTTGCGCCAGGCAAACGGCCTGCCGCAGGCCTGGCAGATCTTCTGCGGGAGATGCGTTTTGGTCGGGCGGTTCGCCATGTCTCGTCCGGAGCTTCGTTCTTTCATCGACCACCCTGGCGATCAGGCTCGATTGGTCCCGGCCTGATCGCGGATTTCAGCCAGTACCGCGGTGTGCAGCGCCGGGGTCGAACAGGCGAGGACATCGCCGGCCGAGCCGATCGACAGCTTGCTGCCCGTCCAGTCGGTGATCACGCCGCCAGCGGCCTCGATCACCGGCACCAGCGCCATGAAGTCGTAAGGCTGCAGCCCCGTCTCCATCACCAGGTCGCAATGCCCCGACGCCAGCAAGCCATAGGAGTAGCAGTCGCCGCCATAGCGACGCATCAGCGCCTTCGCCGCCACGTGCTGGAAGGTGATGAGCGCTTCGGTGCCGAAGAGTTCCGGCGATGTTGCGTAGAGCCGGGCGTCCGACAGCTCTGTGCGGGGGCTGGTCGCGGCTGGTCTGCCCGCGAAGTCGGCGCCGAGCGGCGAGCCGGTCCAGCGTTCGCCGGTGGCAGGAATGTCGATCAGGCCGACGAAGGGCCTGTCGTCGGACGCAAGGGCGATCAAGGTGCCGAACAGCGGCAGGCCGGTGATGAAGCTGCGGGTGCCGTCGATCGGGTCGAGCACCCAGGTCAGGCCGTTGCCCGCGCGGACGCCGAATTCCTCGCCGTAGATCCCATGCTCGGGATAGCGTGCCTCGATCATCCGGCGCATCTCCGCCTCGATCGTCCGGTCCGCGATGGTCACCGGGCTCTCGTCCGCCTTGCTGTCGACATCCAGCGGCGTGCGGAAATAACGCAAGGCGATCGGCCGCGCGGCATCGGCAAGCTCGGCGGCAAAGGCCAGCGCCTCGGCGGGATCGAAGGGAAAAGCGGGCATGGCCGGCGGTCCTCTCATGCGGATCTGTCGGCCGTCTTATAGGCGTTTCGCAGCGGGGGGAAAGCTGGCGGTTTTCATCCCCGGTAGCAGCCCTAGTTCGATCTCCAGCACAAGGAGACGACAAATGGCGGTAGACTTCAGCGAAGACGGACGGCAGGCGATCTCGGCGATCGCTTCGCGGCATGGTTTCGGCGTCGAGGCGGCGGAAGCAATGTCCAAGGCGCTGCTCGCCGGCAATGGCCGCATGGCACAGTTCAGCCACCCCGAACTAGGCGGCATGGGACAGTGGTCGCAGGGCGGCATGCTGATGATCGGCGACATGTTCAACAGCGACCTCAAGACCCGCGTCGGCCGCCTCGCCGACGATCTCGCCGCGGCCATGGCGGACGGAAGCCTGGCGCGGGAGGCGAGCGCGGGCGTCGAAAGCAAAGCGGATACTTCTGATCGTCATGCCGACAATGAGCGCGGAAATGCGGCAACAAGTGCCGGCACGGTACAGTCCAGCAACAGCGCTTCATGGCCCGCTCACCTCGGGACACCGAGTGCCAGCGGCTCGCAGAACGGCCGGCGCTACGCCATCTTTTCGGCGAGCCACCGCATTGCTGTCGAGGAGGATGGCAAGGTCCGGCTTTACGACACCGGCGATCACGATATTTCCGGCGTGTCCCAGGCACAAGGCTCGGCCAATACGCTGCGTCTTAGCGCTCGGAATGGCAGTCTCGATCTATCCGATTTAAAACAGGTCGAGAAATGATGGGCTGACGCCTAGAGCGCCGTCGGGGTAACGACAATCGGCTGATTATCAATTCGACGGAATCCAGGGTGCTGTCCGTAATTGCTGCTTCCTTATACGCGAATACAAATCCGCTTAAGCAACCGTGAATTACATGTTTGCGGTTGTAAGCTTTCTTGGTGCGCGGGATTAGAGCGCCTAACAACGTCTCTTTAATTAGCAGCATCGAAGCCGCTCCAGGAAGTTGCGATCGCTAAGAGGGCTGCAGAAGTCTTTGACACCCTCTTCGTACGCGCGATCGAGTGCCCTTCTCATGACCTTAAGGCGGCAAGCTCACGGCTCTGTGGCCGCAGCGCGAGAAGCCCGCGAGAATTGTCGAATTACTCCGTGACCCGCATCTTGTCGGGCTGAAGTCATCACGATCGCGAGCGCTCGGTGAGGTTGGGAAAGCAGCCTGTCGGCGCCCGGCAGCAGATGACGAACTGTTGCTTTCCCTAGCGTCATTATTTCATGATCTATGATATAACAGCCAGCTGCGGTGAAAGCTGGTCAAAAATTAAAATAACAATACTCAGATCTGGACCGTCTTGCACGTCTTAAACATTCCGTGAGATGACAGAAGGCAGGTATATCTTCCCGAAAAAACTCAGTAGGCATGACCGAGATTTCGCACCATCAGAATCTTTTTCAGCTTGCAACGACCAAAAACTAAAGACCTAATTATCCACTGAATACATAAGCGCCAGTGTCAAATTATTATAGGGGCGAAAATTATCGTAAGGGGAGGCAGGCGTTTAATGGCCATCATTCGGGATCCGGGCGAAGAGGGGTCAACCGCTGCTGCCGATATTCAGCTCAAAAAGACGCGTGGTCCAAGAGGCTTCCTGATCGGATCGGTGATATCGGCAATCCTATGGATTGCTATCCTCATGTTTCTGTTTCTTTAAAACAAAAAGCCGGCCGTCCATCCCGATGATGCCGGCTTGAGTCTATTCCCCGTGGAGGTCGCGCTTTGCAGCGCTGGCTTAGTTGAGCGGCACGGCTGCCGGGATCAAGGCCACCTTTACGACATCGCCCGGAACAACGGGCGTGTTCTCTTCGGCCGCCAGTTCCTCAGGCTTGCCCTCCTGGTTCCGGACGATCGTGTAGCGGATCTTGGTGGCGCCGAAAGTTCCGGTGTCGATCATGGCGCCGCGCGAGGTCGCCTCGTTTACCAATCCACGGCTCATGGCGATCTTCAGGTCGACGCTCTTCAATTCGGCTTCGGTCTGCTGTCGGCTCTGCGCGATCTCGGCTTCCCGGTCGTTCTGCAGATCGATCGCGTTCTGATTGGCTTTGACGATATCCTGCTTGGCCTGCAGCAGGGCCGTCTCGTAATCGAGGACCTTGGTCTCCATCTCAGCCAGCGTCCGTTCTACCGACAGCAGCCGGGAGTTTACGACAAGGCCGCGATTGGACAGGGTGCCAACGTCGCTCTGCTCCTTCTTCGAAAGCTCGATCTGCCGATTCTGGCTGACGATCTTCTTTTCGAGGGTTTCGATCTGGCTGCTGAGCAGTCTCTTCAGATCCTCGATGGCCTCGAGTTGCAGTTTCAGGCGTCGGGTGCGGGTGCCCATGATCGCCTGCTCATCCGAAATAATGGATTCGATATCGGCGGCCTGCTGGAGTTCGGCCGGCGGGTCGAAGGCTTCCTTCTCCGCGCTGGCGGCCTCGGCCGTCAGGCGGGAGCGGCGCACGATCAGACGGTTGCGCTGCGCGACCAGGACGGCCTCGTCGCCGCGGGCGTTGATGAGTTCGCGTTCGATCGCCTGGCCGCTGTCGGAGCGGCGCAGCCCGCCGGCAAGGCTCACGGCCTTGAGGACGGTCATATCGGGTGCAAAGGGATACTGCCCGGGATTGGAAGCGTCTCCCGCAATGAAGACGGGACGGAATTCGGCCAGTTCCACCGACGCATTGGGCTTGTCGGTCAGGCCGAGGGTCTGCTGAAGTTCAGCGCCGATGGCATCCGCGACCTCGGCCGTGGTCTTGCCGGCAGCCGGCACCTCGCCGATGAACGGAATGGAAACATTGCCCGCGGGGCCCACGAGATAGTCGCCCGCCAGCGCCGTCCAGTCGCGAACCGCGCCTTCCGCGGTCCGCCACTCCACGACCTTGATGCGGAGCTTGTCCATCGTTCCAAGCTGATAGTCCGCAGCGTTAGAACTGATCAGCGTCGAGAGCAGCAGGGCGGCAGACAGAGAGAAAACGGTGCCCGCACGAGCCTGCCTCTTCAAAAGCGATACCAACATGCTGGCACCAAGGCGCATGGATTTCATCGAAGCTTCCTCTTCTTTCCGTCTTCGCCCGTCATGTCGCAAGATCGGCCGAACGGCAAGTGTTCAGTAGCAGCAAGATGAACCGAAGCGCTTTGCGTCAGTAGCTTCCACGCGACGCGAGGACGGCAGGAACCGTGCGCAGGATAATGGTAAGGTCGGTGACGAACGACCAGTTCTGAACGTAGTGCGTATCGAACGCGACGCGCTCGCCATACGACACATCGTTGCGGCCGCTGATTTGCCAGAGGCCGGTGAGGCCAGGGCGCGACTTCAGATAGTAGACCGAGGCATTTCCATACATCGCCAGCTCGTCGGTGACGACCGGTCGCGGGCCGACAATGCTCATGTCGCCGCGCAGGATGTTCAGGATCTGTGGCAGCTCGTCGAGGCTCAGCTTGCGCAGAATCGTGCCGATGGTGGTTACCCGCGGGTCGTTCTGCAGCTTGCGGGTGGCAGCCCACTCGATGGCCGCGTCCGGGTTCTCGGCCAGATGACGCGCCAGAACATCGGCGCCATCTTGAACCATTGTTCTGAACTTCAGGCATTTGAAGCTGTTGCCGTTCCGGCCAACCCGAACATGGCCGTAGAAGATCGAGCCTGGCCCCGACAGCTTCACCAGAAGCATCAGGATGAGGAAGAGCGGGCTGAGGAGCAAGAGCCCGACGAGGGCGCCGACAACGTCGAAGCCCCGCTTCAGCATTCCACCGATCGGTGGGTGAGCATTCGCTTGACCCGAAAATTTAATCGGAAGCGATCCTAGTCTGGCTTCGGGTCTCATCGTCCGGTTTCCCACGTTGGTTACGGGCGTCTCAGTGTCATCACCCAAAATGCTGCAGTGCAGTAGCTACCACACTGTCGATGGCCCGAGCAAGCAAGTGTGATCTGGAATGGGTCGCGATGCCCGCCTAGGCGTGCATATCAGAGTTGCATTCAGCAAAAATTCAGCATCCGGACCTTGATTTGGTCTGAATGTGGCGGAAATCGGTTAAATTTAGTATAGGTCATGCTTCGAATATATGCTCAATGGACGAATGAGAGCTCATCAAGCAGAAGATCATCTATATAGATTGCTCGAAAGCTGCTGGGGAAGGTGTGGTAAGGTTGCCAAGGTGAAATTCTCTCCGATGGTCCGCGGGAACGGCGTGGACCTCAGAAAATCGCGCGGCGAAAGCTGGATCATATCCATTCCTGCCTGTCTGCACCGTGTAACAAATTGCAGGTTCAGCGAGAGGCCTGCGCGCTGGGGTGGAGCGCATCCACAGGGTATGCCCCGTTAGGATGCAGAAAATGCCGGGGATGCCGCAGCTTTGTGCCGCTGATCCGTCAAATCTGGGACGCTGCAGCGCGCCGGGTGCATGGCTTTTTCCGCCTACCGGGGTTCGATGGGCGACCTGCGGGGCAAGATGTGGGGGGGTGGGGCCATGCCTTGCAGCGGGCGACTGCGCTGGCGGATCCAATTCCCTATGCTGACCTGAATTGCCCGCGCCTCTCGGGCTCTGCTACTGCAAGGCACAATTCTGCGTGGGGACATGCCTTGCGCAGACGCGAAAGACCGGAAGGAGTTGCAGATGGTTGACGACGCAACCGGCGGCGTATGTGTCATCATCGCAGCCATGAATGCCAGCGGGACGATCGGGCAGGCCATTCGCTCGGCGCTTAGCCAAGCCCAGGTCGTCGAGGTGGTAGTCGTCGACGACGGCTCCCACGACGGGACTGCCGACGCGGCAGCTGCGGCCGACGACGGTACCGGGCGGTTGAAGGTGAAGCGGCTCGACGCGAACCGGGGGCCATCTGCCGCCCGCAACTATGCGATCCTGCATTCCAAGGCGCCGCTGCTGGCCATTCTGGATGCGGATGACTTCTTCCTGCCGCAGCGCTTCGATCGGATGCTGGCCGAGGGCGACTGGGATTTCATCGCCGACAACATCCTCTTTTTGAACGGCGCGCCACTGGACCCGATGCTCGTCGAGGCGCCTGACTTCCTGCCTGACACCCGCCTGCTCGGTCTCTCTGAATTCATCCGTGGCAATCTGTCGGTGCGGGGGCAACCTCGCGCAGAGACGGGCTTCCTGAAGCCGGTTATGCGAAGGGCGTTCCTCGACCGGCATGGTCTGCGCTATCGCGAAGAGATGCGGCTCGGCGAAGATTACGATCTCTACGCGCGCGCCTTGATCGCCGGTGCCCGTTACAAGATCATCGATGGCTGCGGCTATGGCGCCGTGGTCCGAGCGAATTCGCTGAGTGGCCGGCACCGAACGATTGACCTGAAATGCCTGTATGAAGCCGACCGCGCTCTTCTCGAGCAGCCAGGCCTTCAGGGGGAGGGGCGGCGACTGGTCGAGCAGCACACCGCGCAGGTAAAGCGGCGTTATGAGATCAGGCGGTTTCTCGATGAGAAGGCCGAGCGTGGCCTATGGCGAACGGCCATGGGCATGATTCCGCGGATGTCCGCTCTGCCGGGGGTCGCGACCGATATCTTCCTGGACAAGTACGACCATTTGAAATCGACCCGCGCTAGGCCTTCCGTCGTGGCGGATGAGAAGCTTCCGCGCACTCTGATCAAGGGTCGGCCTGCGCCAGCCAAAAAGTGATCGAGGGGGACGGCCGCTCTGATCCTCTCAGATCAGTCCTCCTGCATCGGCCCGCAAGATCGGGGCCGGTTCGCAGACAGTCCAATGCGAAGTGGCCAGGGCGCTGGGGGGGGGGGCTTCGTGCCTTGAGGGCGCGGGACGCTCTAGTTGGGTCCCGTCATGCGGGCCGGCAGGCCGCCGGTCATCGACGTCCACAACCGTCGCAGCATCGAGGTGAGGAGCGGTTTCGGCGTTTCGGAAGCGGGGCTGCGCTGAATTGCTGGATTCATCGCCTTCGATGGCGGTACCTCAAACACGAAGTCGTATTCCATTTCCCAATGCCCCAGGAGTTTCGGTCGTCTGTCATCCGGCGGCTGGCGTCCTAAACAGAGGACGAAACCCGCAAGACCAGCTCAAGCGTGATCTAGCTCATTGAGCAAGCAGTGCAGCCGAGTTCCGTCTATTTGTCCACTGCGCTCTTAATGCTTGTGAACAAATTTACGTTGTTCGCAACTGATCTGCGGCCTTCCGCGCCTCCGTCGGGTGTCGCAGCCGGCCCGAAGCTGGGAAGTCGGTATGGCCATGACGAAATACTCGGGCTTCGCGCCACCCATCGTCCAATTGCTGAATACCGCAATTGATAGCGCAGTGATCAAATAGAGTTTGAAGCAAGCGAGTGATCGGCTGCCGTTCGACACCCCATGCCCGTAATAATTTTGGTGAATTTGACCGAAATTTTATTGGACGACCCAGGGTATTCGTGCTGACTTCATCGGAGATGGAGGGTCAACTTCCACAAAAAGGGAGGCGGATCTGCACACTTCAACCAATTCAAATTCTTACCGGGTGGTTCGGCTATCGCTTGCTACCGTTCTGGCACGAGACCCGATGCGGGGTATGCTGTTGGGCTTCAGCCTATCGGCTCTGCTGTGGGGCGCGATCTTGTCGCTGGTGGGGTAGTCGTCATCACGCTCTTGAAAGGCTGTTGATACAGGCTGGTGTCGAGCGGAGCTCGCGGGATAGAGCGTATTGAGTGATAGGGCGCCGACCTGCAGCTTACCCCAATCTTCGCCTGTTCTGGCCTTTGAAGCGCTTGCCCTTCGCCTTTCGGCGGTCCTGAGAGCTAACGAGCACCGGGGGCGGTAGGCGTAGGGATTCGTTGTAGACCCACCCGCCATCGAAGCGGCGACGATAGAAGTTGCTCTTCCAGCTCGTCGGAAGAGACTGCAGCTTCCAGACGTAGTGCAGCCAGCCGATCTTCTCCCACTCGCCATATTCTGGCGGTTCTGATGCAGTCATGTTTCCTCGCATGGTCCAGGGCGGTGCCCCTTCCGGCGCTGGCGCGCATCACTAGAAGTCATTTGTGAAATTTGCGTGCCGCAGAATGTTACAATCCAGAACCGGAATGAAGGCGGTATGCCTCCCCATTGGCTTAACCGAGCAGGTCAGCCTGAGGGGCAAACTGCGGCGAAATTTGCACCGCGGGTTCTGCACTTCAGGCGTTGGAAGGCCTCGAGCTTGCCGAGAGCGATCCATCTCCGCCACCGCCTTGAGTGAACACGCGATACCATGCTGTCCTTCGTCTACTCGATAGCGCTATCCGCATGCCCAATCGGACAGGAAGCTGGGAGAAAATTCGGCATGATCTTATTATCTTCTCGTTTGCTTGCCATTGTGCAGTGCGAAAGAACCAGCGACGATCGATGTCGTGGAACAAGGATATGAGATGCTTCGTCGGAATATCGCAAAAGCTCCGTTCACATCCCTGGCCATCCTGGCTCTCTTTGCCGTGCCAACCGTTGCGCAGGCGCAGCAAAAACCGCCCGGCGGTTCCTTTCTCGAAGAGTTCAACCAGCTCAGCCCCAGCCGCTGGTACATTTCCGATGGCTGGAACAATGGAGCGCATCAGAACTGCACCTGGCTGAAGCGCAATGTGAAGCTCTCGGATGGTGTCCTGAAACTCGTCTTTGCCAAGCAAAAGACGAAGGACCGGGAATACGGCTGCGCCGAGGTGCAGACAAAGACCCGCTATAGCTACGGTACCTATGAGGTCCGGTTGAAGTCCGCTGCCGGCAAGGGCCTGAATTCCGCGATGTTCACCTATGTCGGTCCCGTCTCGAAGCAGCCTTGGGACGAGATCGACTTCGAGGTTCTCGGCAAGGATCCGAGCCAGGTCCAGTTGAATCAGTATGTCGACGGAAAAGGCGGGAATGAGAAGTTTGCGCCGGTCGAGGGTGGCGCCGATCAGGCCTTCAACGACTATGCCTTCATCTGGGAGAAGGAGCGGCTGCGCTACTTCGTCAATGGCGTTCTGGTTCACACCGTGACGGACACCGCCGCCATCCCAACCCACCCTTCCGCCATCATGCTGTCGATGTGGGGGAGTGATACGCTCGAGTCGTGGCTCGGAAAATTTGTCGACCCGGGTGAAGTAGCGCTCGAAGTTGATCGCATCTCCTACACGGCTCCGGGTGACAAGTGCCAGTTCCCGACGTCCGTCGCGTGCTCGCAACAGTAAAAGCTGAGTAATTTTAAGGTTAAGGCGCCTCAGTTCCTCCAAATGTTGCAGGGCAACAAAAATTGCCGTAATTCGTGGTCGGGACGGGGTTCGAAGGGGTCGGCATGCTGCACATCTTGTATCTGGTGCATGATCTATCGGATCCTGCAGTGCGCCGGCGCGTGATGATGCTGGCGGCGGGCGGTGCACGCGTGACCCTCGCCGGCTTTCGGCGGACAGACAAGGTCGTATCCGAGGTTGCCGGGCTCAAGCCCATCGACCTCGGCGTTACCGCCGATGGCCGGTTTGTTCAGCGGATCGCGGCGATCTCGGCAGCTGCGGCGCGTCTCGGTTCGAAGCTGAAAGGGCTTGCGGCTCCCGATGTCATCATCGGCCGCAATCTCGAAATGCTCGCTCTGGCGAACCGCGCGCGGAGCCTTTTCGGTGGCACGTCTCCGATCGTCTACGAGTCGCTGGATATCCATCGCCTGCTCTTGCGGGAGGATTTCCTCGGTCAGGGGCTGCGCCGTGCAGAGCGTGCCCTGTCGCGCAATGCCGATCTGCTGCTGACGAGTTCGCCTGCCTTCCTTCGGGAGTATTTCGCGGCGCGCGGCCAGTTTGCCGCCCCGACAATGCTTCTGGAAAACAAGGTGCTGGAGCTCGGCGAAGCGGAGAGCGATTTCGTTGCTCCTGCCTTGGCCCTGCAGCAGCCGACCCGCATTGGGTGGTTCGGCGCCTTGCGCTGCCGACGGTCGCTCGAACTTCTCGGCGCGTTCACCCAGAAGATGGCAGGGCGTTACGAGGTGATCCTGCGCGGGCGCCCGGCCTTGTCGGAGTTCGCCGACTTTCACGCCGACGTCGCCGCCCTGCCGCACGTGCGGTTCGAGGGCGCCTATCGCAATCCCGAAGACCTTTCGGCGATCTATGGCGAAGTGCATTTCACCTGGGCCATCGACTTCTTCGAAGCCGGCCAGAACTCCGACTGGCTGTTGCCGAACCGACTCTACGAGGGCTGTCGCTATGGCGTGGTGCCGATCGCGCTTGCCGGCACGGAAACGGCACGCTTTCTTGAAGACAACGCGCTCGGCCTGATTTTGCCAGAGGCGAGCCCGGAAGCCTTGATCGACCTGCTGGAGCCGGTTGATGCCGGTTCCTATGCCATCGAGCGCGCGCGTGTCGCGGCGCACGGACGGCAGAAATGGATCGTCGACGCCGCCGGTTGCCGTGAGCTGGTCGCACGTCTGGAAGGTCTCGTGACAGGCGGCAGATCGATCGTTCCCGAAGGGATCGCTGCCTGATGACCTTCGACCCCTCCTTCGCGTCCACCGGATCCCCGCCGGATCTGGCCATCTTGCCGTCTGGGATGATCGTCATTCCTTGCCTCAACGAAGCGCTGCACATCGAGGCCCTGCTCGCCCAGATGCACCCTGCCGCGGAGCGGCTCGGCCTCTCGCTGATTGTCGCCGATGGTGGCAGCACGGACGGCACGCTGGAAATTCTGGCGCGCCTAAAGGACGGCTATCCCCGGCTGACGGTCGTCGACAATCCCCGCCGCCTGCAGAGCGCCGCCTTGAACAGCGTCGTCGCGCGCTTTGGCGATGGTGCCGAGTTTCTCATTCGCATCGACGCGCATGGCGGCTATCCCGCGGATTATTGCGACCGGCTGATCGACGAGATGAAGACGACCGGCGCCGATTCCGTTGTCGTCGGCATGGAGACCCGCGGCGTTTCCGGTTTTCAGAAGGCAACGGCGGCGGCCCAGAATTCCAAACTCGGCAATGGCGGCTCCAAACACCGGGGCGGCAGCGTCGGTCATTGGATCGATCATGGCCATCACGCGCTGATGCGGATCGATGCGTTCCGCGCCGTCGGCGGCTATGACGAGAGCTTCAGCCACAATGAGGACGCCGAGCTCGATTTTCGCCTGCGGGCTGCCGGCTACCGTATCTGGATGACCGACAGGACGCGGATGGTCTATTACCCGCGCTCGACGGTCAAAGGGCTGTTTCGCCAGTATCTGGGTTACGGTCGCGGGCGGGCGCGCAATCTCCTCAAGCACCGCAATCGGCCGAAGATCCGGCAGGCGATCCTGCTCAGCGTCGCGCCCCTCGTTCTGATTGCCCTGTTGTCGGTCTTCTGGTGGTGGATGGCGTTGCCGGCGCTGGCATGGGCTGTCTTGTGCCTGGGATACGGGGCCTGGATCAGCCTGAAGGGTCAGGGCGGGCCGCTCGTTGGTGTGTCGGCGATGACCATGCATTTTGCCTGGTCGGCCGGTTTCTGGCTGCAACTGATCGCGCCGAAGCGGCAGAAGACGGCTCTTGCATGAGCGCTGATCTGGAAGGCTCAAACATGGTGACGGTCGACGTCTGCATCTGCACGTTCCGTCGACCGGCTCTCGCCGCGACCATCCACTCCCTGGCGCGTCAGATCGTTCCAGCGGGCGTGGCGGTGCGGCTGATCGTGGCCGACAACGACGTGACGCCGACTGCCGAGCCGCTGGTGCGGCGCCTGGCAGAGGAATGCCCGCATCCCATCCTCTATACGCATGCACCCGCGCAGAATATTTCGATCGCGCGCAATGCCTGCCTCGATGCTGCCAGCGGCGACTTCCTCGCCTTCATCGACGATGACGAGACCGCCTCGCCCGGCTGGCTTGCCGCTCTTCTGGAAGCTTCCGACGGTGCCGACGCGGTGCTCGGGCCGGCACGTGCCGCCTACGAGGCCGAGGCGCCGCAGTGGATGCGGTCGGGCGACTTCCATTCGACCGCGCCTGTCTGGGTGAATGGCGAGATCGTCACCGGCTATACCTGCAACGTTTTGCTGCGGCGGGATTCCCCAGCCGTCGCCGGCCGCCGTTTCGCCGTGGCGCTCGGTCGAAGCGGCGGCGAGGATACCGACTATTTCACGGGGCTGACCCGGGCAGGCGGGCGGATCGTCTATGCCGAGCGGGCCGTCGTCGATGATCCCGTGCCCGCCAACAGGGCGAGGTTTTCCTGGCTGATGAAGCGGCGTTTCCGCATGGGGCAGACGCACGGCCGTATCGTCATCGGGGCCGCCAGCGGTGCGGCGCGTCTTCGTCATGTGGTAGCAGCGATGGCAAAGACAGCGCTCTGTTTCGCCATGGCGACCGCCACAGTGCCCTTCGCCACGCGGCGCAACCGCTGGGCTCTCCGGGGAACAATGCATGCTGGCGTCGTCGCCGGTCTCCTCGGCCTGTCCGAGATCACCCAGTATGGCGATGTCGAACCGAGCCAGGGCAAGACCAATGCAGCCTGATGTCACCGTCGTCATCGCCGCCTACAATGCAGAGGAGGGTGTTGCGAGAGCGATCCGCAGCGCCCTTTCCCAGGTCGGCGTCACCGTGGAAGTCGTCGTCGTCGACGACCAGTCGACAGACGCGACGGTCGAGATCGTCCGCGGCTTTGCCGGCGACGGCGTACGTCTCGTGCCCCTCACGCGCAATGTCGGTCCCGGCGGCGCCCGAAATGCCGGCCTCGACGTGGCGACAGGGCGGTGGATCGCCATCCTCGATTCCGACGACACGCTGCGTCCGGACCGGCTTGCCCGGATGATCGCGCTCGGCGAAGGTCGGCAGGCTCAGGCGGTCGTCGACAATCTGGAGGTGGTTCAGGAAGGCGCCAGCACCGGCGATGTCATGTTCCCGGCCGGCTTCCTCTCGGCGATCGAAGAAATTAATCTTGCGGACTTTATTCGGTCCAACATCCTCTTCAAGACGACGTTCAACTTCGGCTACATGAAGCCGATTTTCGACCGTGAGTTTCTCGTACGGCAGACGGTTCGGTACGAGGAGAGTCTTCGGATCGGTGAGGACTATATATTCTTGGCATCGGTTTTGGCGAAAGGCGGCAAGTGCGTGGTCGATCCTGGAACCGGTTATCTCTACCATATCCGTCAAGCCTCGATTTCGCGTGTCCTCGAGCCACGGCACGTTGCCAGCATGCGGGAGGCCGATATTCGCTTCGAGAAGCAGCATGTCATCACCGGGAAGGCGCGCGATGCCTTTGATCTGCGACAGCGCAGCCTCGACGAAGCCGGCGCCTTTCTGGCGCTGGTAGATCACATCAAGCAGCGCGCTCTCGGCAAGGCGATCGGAACGGCGGTGAGACACCCCACGGCAGTCCGTCACCTCAGCATGCCGCTGATGGTTCGTCTCCAGCGGTTCTTTCCCGGAATCGCCGGGTCCAGCAAGTCCCAATAACGACAAACGGGGGAAGTCGAAGGCGACAGATCGCTGCCCCCATTCAATGCAAGGAGAACAGCATGAAAAAAGTCAGAAAGGCCGTCATTCCGGTCGCAGGCCTCGGCACGCGCTTTCTTCCGGCAACCAAGTCCATGCCGAAGGAAATGCTGACCATCGTCGATCGCCCGGTCGTGCAGTACGCCGTGGATGAGGCTTTGGAAGCCGGCATCGAGCATATCGTCTTTGTAACCGGCCGCAACAAGGCGACCATCGAGGACTATTTCGACATTCAGCCGGAGCTGTATCTTACCCTTTCGGAGAAGGGCAAAAAGGATCAGCTGAACGCGCTGGAGACCATCCTGCCGCCGCCGGGCTCGATGAGCTTCACCCGCCAGCAATCGCCGCTGGGTCTTGGGCATGCGATCTGGTGCGCCCGCGACATCATCGGCGACGAGCCCTTTGCCGTCCTGCTGCCGGACATGGTCTGCTTCGGCGAAGAGGGGTGCCTGTCCGGTCTCATCGATCTCTACGGGACGACCGGCGGCAACGTGATCGCGGTCGAGCAGTGCGATCCCAGCCAGACCGGCAGCTACGGCATCGTCGGCAAGGGCGATGCCGTCGGCAGCGGTTTTGCGATCACCGAGATGGTCGAGAAGCCAGCGCCGGCCGTTGCTCCGTCGAACTACTACATCAACGGCCGCTATATCCTGCAGCCCGAGGTGTTTGAGATCCTGGGGACCCAGGCCAAGGGCGCGGGCAATGAAATCCAGCTGACGGACGCCATGCTGCGCCTGTCGGAAAACCAGAAGTTCTTCGCCAGGCCCTATGCCGGCAAGACCTTCGATTGCGGTGCCAAGGATGGCTTCATCCAGGCCAATGTCGCCTTCGCCTTGGCGCGGGACGACATTCGCGAGCTGGTCTACGAGCCCATCTCCGAGATGGTCAAAAGCTATGGCGGCCGCGTCACGGTAGCCTGACGCCCGGCAAGGCCGTATTGCCCAAACCGGGCACTGCAGTCTATGTCTCTACCGCACTGCGGGAGCCTGGCGGACCGGCAATCAGCCGCCCATTACGCCAGGCTTCCAGGACGCCTGATCTCGGCGAGTACGATCCCGATTTTGGGACATGATGCGCGGAGGCGCGAGCGATGAACCAGAGCAACTCTCACCTTCCAGGTCATGTCTCGGTCTTGTCTGCCATGGCCAGCCGTGCCGACGACTTCATCGATCTCGATCATCTCTTCAGCATCGCCAAACGGCATTGGCGCACTCTCGCTCTGGCAGCCTTGCTGGGGCTCGTGCTCGGCGCGGCCTACCTTGTCGTTGCGACGCGTCTCTACACGGCCTCGACACAGATCCTGCTGGACCAGGAATTGGGGCGCTACGCCGAGGATAACCGGCGCGGACCGGCTCCCCAGCAGATGGACTCGATCGTTCTGAACGAAATCGAGATCCTGAAATCTGCTCGGCTCGCACGCACGGTGGTTCTTGCGGAAAAGCTGGAAGCGAATGCCGACTTCGTCAGCCCACCCGTTTCCGTCGGAAAGCGCGTCAAGGACGCGGCAAAGCGCGTTTTCGGTCTTCCGACGTCTCCGGAAGTCTCCATGTCGGCGTCGAACGACGCGAGGATCAGCAAGGCGATTGCGCTCCTGCAGGAGTCGCTGGCCGTCGAGCGCGTTGGGCGCAGCTCGGTTATTCTCCTGTCCTTCCGAGCCGACGATCCGCGGCTTGCAGGGGCGGTGACCCGTGCCTACGCGAAGGCTTATCTCCTCGACCAGCTCGATGCTAATTTCGATGCCACAAGGCAAGCGACGGTCTGGCTCCAGGACCGGCTCGCCGAGCTGCGTCTTAGCTCCCAGAACGCTGCGCTCGAGGTCGAAAAATTCCGCGCCGAGAACGGGCTGACAAGCGCCGGCGGTGAGTTGATCTCCGACCAGCAGTTGTCCGACCTGAACAGCCAGTTGATTCTCGCACAAGCGGAGACGGCAAAGACCCTCGCCCGCTACAACCAGTTTCGGTCGATCATTGAGGGCGGCGTCGATAACGCCGTGCAGAACGCGACCATCTCCAACGCCGATCAGCCGGGAACGGCGACGATCGTCGATCTCAAGCAGCGCTATCTTGCCGTTCGCAAGCGCGAGCAGGAAGTCACGACCCAGTTCGGCGCCGACCATCCGCAGGCGGTCAGCCTCCGGCGGGAGGAGCAGGATCTGACGCGTCAGATTTTCGCTGAATTGCAGCAGCTGACCGACAGCTATCGCAACGAGTACGAGGTGGCGAAGTCGCGGGAGGATTCGCTGCGGACCAGTCTCGGGCAGCTGACGGGCGAGAGTTCAAAGAGCGGTAACTCGATGGTTCGTCTGCGGGCTCTCGAGCAGCAGGCTTTGGCGCTCTCGACCCTCTACCAGACGTTCCTGACGCGCTACGAGGAGGCCTCGCAGCAGAGCTCCTTCCCGATCGCAAAGGCGCGGGTGATTTCCGAGGCGACCGATCCTGTCGTGCCGTCGAGCCCGCGCAATACGATGGCGCTCGCGCTCTTCTTGGTGCTCGGCCTTTTCGCCGGCGCCGCCATCGTTGCCTTGCGCGAGTTCAAGGAGCGGTTCTTCCGGACCAGCGAGGATGTCAGTCACGCTCTGGGCTTGAAGTTCCTTGGGCATCTGCCGCGGCAGGATGGCGGCGCTCAGCGGCTCCGGTTCTTCCGGCGGGGGGTGACCGTCCCGACGCCGAGCGATGCGTCGCACGTCGAGGGACGACTGATCCCACCCAGCCTCAGCTACGCCGTCAACGCGCCCGCCTCGTCCTTTGCCGAAACCCTTCGCAATTCCAAGATCGCTGCCGACATCTCGCTGGAGAACGGGTGCAAGGTCATCGGTTTCGTGTCTGTCTTGCCGCATGAAGGAAAGACCACGACGGCGGCGAATTTTGCCTCTCTCATGGCGGCGACCGGGCATAAGACACTGCTCATCGATGCTGATCTTCGTAATCCCGGCCTGAGCCGACGCCTTCTGACCGAGCCAAGCCGTGGCCTTCTCGACTGTATCGTTGGAGACGTCCATTGGCATGATGCCGTCGTCACCGACGCGCCGACCGGGCTTGCGGTCATTCCTTCGCTGATCGGCGGCTATCTCTCGCATACGAGCGCGCTGCTGTCGGGGCCTGGCATCCGACAGCTGCTGGAAGAGGCGCGGCGGCATTTCGACTACATCGTTGTCGATCTTCCGCCCCTCGGTCCGGTAGTGGATGCCAAGGCGTTCGAACCACTGGCGGATGGTTTCATCCTGGTGGCCGAATGGGGGCAGACGCCACGCGCGCTTGTGCGGTCCACGCTCCAGGGCGAGCCAGGGGTCGCGCAGAAGCTGCTTGGCATGATCCTGAACAAGACGGATATGAAGCTCTTGCAGCGCTATGGCTCCGATGCCGCTTCGGATCGCTACATCGAGCGCTACGCGGCTTACTACCACGACGAACAGCGCGCCGCCGTGTGATGCCAGGTCGTATGACCTAACGGATTGGTCCTTTCGCTCTGGTGCCGGGGTAGCGGAGCATCTGACGCGACCGCCTGTGCTGCCGGCTCTGCTGCCGCCGGCTGGCGAAGCGGCTCGTTTACGGTCGACGAGCTTGCGGCGATACGCCGGTCAAGAACTTGCCGGTATTGCGCCAGATGCGGACGCCGGTGAGGCGGCCGCTAAAATAAGCCCCGGTATCGATGTTCAGGTGGCGGCCGTCGAGGCTCGGGTTGGTCACGGGCGTATGGCCGTGGACGACGAACTGTTCCAAAAGATGGGCGGTATCCGCGAACTTGGATCGCAGCGTCGTCATCTCGCGGTCGGTCTGCCTGTCGATGGGGACGCAGGGGCGAATCCCGGCGTGGACGAAGAGGTAATTCGGCGTCTGCAACAGCACCGGCATCTCCCGAAGGAACGCCAGGTGTGCGGCCGGGATCCGTGACCGTAGCAGCTCGTCGCCGGCTTTCGGTCCGCCATAGTCCGCCTTCGTCTCGTCTATGCCATAGCTCAGCAAGGTCTGCGCCCCGCCGATCGCCACCCACTGACGGCGCTCGATCCGTCCTTCGGCAAAGTCGAGCATGGCCACTTCATGGTTTCCACACAGGCAGATGCGGTCGAACCCTTCCGGCGGCGGCGCCAGGAGATGGTCCAGCACGCCTGAAGATGCCGGTCCTCGGTCGATGTAGTCGCCGAGCATCACGATCGTCTTGCGCCCGGGCAGCTTTGCCGCATCGGCAATGATTTCCGACTCCAGCGCCAGCAGTTCATTCAGGCAGCCATGGACGTCTCCGACGGCGTAGACGACGTGATCACTGAGATCGCAGGACAGGCGGACGCGTGCTGCGGGCTCCCGTTTGCCGCGAAAGGGCTTATTGCTGAACGCCATGAAAGGGTTGGGTTCTCCGGAAGGAAATAAGGGAAATGCCGTCCCTCTCTATAGCCTTTTTCAGCTAGAGGATGCGAGTTCCGTGCCGACAGTTGCAGATGACAGACGAGAATGGAAAAGGCATTCCCTCCGGCGTTGGCCTCTTTTGGCTGATCCCGGGCAGGCCGAGTGGCCGCCGTTGATGCGCTTCCTGCTGCGCTGGTTTGCAGTTCTAAAGCTCTGGCCTCCACACGGAAGCGCCCGCTGGAGGGGGCAACACATGGCATTGGGGATGAGGCAGTCGAGCCGCTTCCGTCGCCATCCGGACTTCGATAGCCATGTCTCGAGGCAGAGCGTTGAGCTTCGGATCATGCCGACGCAGGTCTCCCTTCGAAGCCGGGCACGGGCAACCGGCGCGTAGACGTTGGCACGTTGAACATCGGCAAGTGACGCGGTGGCCTGCCATCCGAGAGAGACGTCCGCACGTCTACGACCGACTGTGCAGGGCAAGTTATTTTGTTCAAAGAACAATTTCAGGTTGCAAATATTATTTAATTTATCTCGGTGGGCGCAAATAGGCGTAAGCCGCTATACTCTGTTGAAATCGTTTAGCGCGTCATGCTACCCGAATTACAATAAAGTCTTGAATCTGAGTTAATATTTTTAGCAGATTCGAAGAGAGGCGGGTTCAAGATTATACACCGTAACGCCATAATTCTTGGTAAGGGAGCTTATCGCGATGAAATGGAGCGTCAGTATCGAACGGACGCTCCCCGAAAGGAATTTGTAGCGCTTGGTTCGCTCATGCAGTCGACTTTCGTTTCCTATACGGAGGCTAGTTGTCGGCGCGGACGCTGGTTTCGTTTTCTATTTCAGCGACGGCCTATCTACGGCTCGGTCGTTGAATTTGCAGCGAAAGCTGGCCATTTTGATAGTTGCTACGTCACTGGAGAAGATATTGGTCTGCCTCTCTCCGCGCTGTTGAAGGTCCGGCGATGGAAGGGGCGAATGGTTTGTGTGGTGCACAATGTCACCGCCCGCAAGGCGATACTGTTGCGTCTTTTGGGGCACAACGGCTTCGCCGGATTTATTGTTGTCAGTGAAGACCAAAGACGGCGGCTTGCCGACGAATGCCATATTCCAGAAGACAAGATCCTTCTCATCAGCAACTGGGTGGATACAAAATTTTTCCAGCCCGAACATGGCGCCAAGAAATATGCCGTCGCCAAAGTCATAGCTTGTGGGTCGGAAAGCCGTGACTATGCGACGCTGTTAAAAGCCGCCGCAAACGTCGATGCCGAATTCGATGTCTACGCCAACGGCTTCAACGGGTCCGAGAAGGTCGATAGCCGCAACAGATCCAATGTCAGGGTGATGCCAAGGGTTTCCTACGATGCGCTGAGGACGGCGTATCGCGATTGCGACGCCGTCGCAGTGCCGCTGAAGGCTGTCAATTACGCCGCCGGAGTGAGCGGCATCATCGAGGCGATGGCCTGTGGCAAGCCGGTGGTTGTGACCAGAACAGATGGGATCGCCGACTATCTGCCGGAAGTCAGTCCCGAATGGATCGTTCGGCCGGGCGATCCGGCAGATCTTGGGCGGGCACTGACCGATCTCCTCGCCCTCAGCGCAGAGGCTCGAGCCGCCATCGGGCGGCGAAACAGAGAATGGGTGGTCGCGAACTGCGACATAGACCAATACGCGCAGACGGTTCGGGCGCTACTGGTTGGGGAGCATGGGAGCCCCTCCAGTCCTGAGGCGACCAGCCCATCCCTTAAGCTCAGTTGCTGATAGGCCTGCCAAGGAGCACGGGAATGGTGCTCGGCGCTGCCTGTTTTGCAGGGTTGCTGCGAAGCTTGAGATGGGCATAGGCGTAATAGAAGAGAAATGATCCGACGGTGTAGGGGAAAGTCAGGTCAATCTCGAAGAACGAGCGTGAGATCAGAAGGAAAATGAAACCGGTCAGCACGATCAGGTCATAGTCCTTGTTTCCTCCGATGATTTTGCCGAGCGGGCGAACGATGGCGGAGAGGATCATCCAGACCAGAAGGATCAGGCCGACGACACCGAGCTCGACCATCATCTCGATGTAGGTATTGTGGAAATGGAAACCGCTGCGGGCGCCGATGTAAAACTCTTCCCACAAGCGCTCGGCCTCTGAGAATCCCTGGACCCAATAGGCTTGGTACCCAACGCCGAGGAGCGGGTGCTGGTGGAAGGCCAGCAAGCCCTCGGA
Source organism: Mesocryomonas lacus (assembly GCF_055730105.2). NCBI lineage: Bacteria > Pseudomonadati > Pseudomonadota > Alphaproteobacteria > Hyphomicrobiales > Aurantimonadaceae > Mesocryomonas > Mesocryomonas lacus. The sequence goes on along the minus strand of NZ_JBUZWF020000001.1, from coordinate 300,617 downwards.
CCATAGGTACGTACGGCCCGTGAGGGTCGAGTCCTTGCCAAAGACGCCGAGGATCTGGTCGGCAAGGTTCGACTGCAGCGCGACCAGCATGATAATGAGGCCGAGCGGAATTGTCAGGATCACCAAGGTGATACGCGCGCCTGGCCGGAACCGGATCGCCACGCGCAAAGCAAGAAAAACCGCCAGCAAAGCACCGAAGGTCAGCATCGACGTCGCCGATCGGGAGGCCCAAAGGGCATAGGCGCAGAGCAATGCCGTGAAGACGGCCACACCGCCAGCGATTGGTGAGACCCGCGGCGCCAGCAGGATCGCAATGCAAAAGAAGAGGCCGATCGAGGAGAAATTGCCCAGCTGATTCTTCGAGGCAAAGGCGCCGATGAAGGTGTAGGATCCATCCATGAGGTCGTATCCATAGTGCCCGAACAGCACTGAATAGAGAACGACCACCAGGCATCCGTACATCACCCCGTGCGCGAGGGTTCGCATGGGCATGGTTCGCGCGGCAATCGACGCGCAGAGAATTTGGGTCGCGTATTGGATGGTGGCCCGCAAGGTCGTGGACGGTGCGTCCGACCAGGTTACCGATGCGGCCATCAGAAGGACAAGCGCGAGGGGCGCCGCAAGATTGCGGAGCGGGCCGACAACCGCGCGGTAGTCGAGGAGGATCAGCGGGAGCCACAGCGCGTAGAAAACGAGGATCGAGCCGGCCCCGAACAGGACGGAATACGCGAAGACGAAGACCGACAAGGCGACGGCAACGGTGCCGTAGATCTCGTTTTCGCTGGGATCGACGAACAGCCGCCGGGAGATCTTCATCGAGCGTACCTTCCGCATGCGGCGGGCAGATTAGAGAGACCTGCCGATGTCACGCAGGTGCAGCCCCGGTTCAGTCAGCCCGGCGCCGCGCGTTTCGCGACCCGCCGAGCTCTGTCCTCTCCTACGACCACCGTCGCAAGCGACGATCTTCTACGCCATTTCGCCACCGCCGACAGCAAATAATCTCTGGTTGGCCGATCCTCGCTTTCGGAGCGCCAGGATAGCTCGGGGGATGCATGGCGCCTCCATCAGCGCGATGGGATCAGACGCTGCCGCGGGCGAAACAGACCGCCGGGATCGTGCGGAGAATGATCTGCATGTCCAGCGTGAACGTCCAGTCTTGGCTGTACTGACGATCGAAATCGACACGCCGCTCATAGGACACGTCGCTCCGGCCGCTGACCTGCCACAGCCCTGTCAGCCCCGGGCGAGTCTGCAGGTAGCAATCCTGGTGAACGCCGTAATAGGCTAGTTCGTCGGCGACAACCGGACGCGGGCCAACGACGCTCATCTCACCGGTGATGATGTTGATCAGCTGCGGAAGCTCGTCGAGGCTGAGCTTGCGCAAGACTCGTCCGACAGCGGTGACGCGAGGATCTTGCTGGAGCTTGCGCGTGCGCAGCCATTCCATCTGGTCCTCGGGATGGTCTGCGAAGTGGGCGGCCAGCAGGGCATCGCCATCGGTCACCATGGTTCGGAACTTCCAGCAGCGGAACTCCCGCCCGAACCGGCCGATCCGCTTGTGACCGTAGAAAACGGGCCCGGGGCTGGTGATGGTGATCAAGGCGATCAGCAGCAAAAGCAGCGGGCTCAGAAAAATCACGCCGGCGACCGCGGCGGAGATATCGAAGACCCGCTTCGCCCGCGGCCCGAGCCGGCTGGGCGTCCCGGTTTCAATCTTGATGGTGGACATGGGGGATTCCGAATTTCCAGGTGTCGGTTGTGGCGGGTCGCTTCGTCGCTCGCAGCTGCCGGTCAGACCGGCGCATCGTCGTTTCTCTGTTCCCTCAGGATCATCTGCGACAGGAGGCTGTCCGGGCGCCCGGCCTGCTCGGTGAAACTGCCGGCTTCGGCCACCATGCCGTCCTTCAGGGCGATGACCTGATCGGCAAACGAGATCATCGAATAGCGGTGTGCGATGGTGACGACGGTCATCGTTCGGCGAAGGGCTGCCACGGCATCGGCGATCAGCGACTGATTCTTCCAGTCGAGCGCGCTTGTCGCCTCGTCGAGGACGAGCAGTTGCGGCCGCCGCAGCAGCGCGCGCGCGAGAGCGATCCGCTGCCGTTCGCCGCCGGAAAGACGCGCCCCCCGATCGCCGACGACGGTTTCGAGACCCTGCGGCAAGGCGCGAACGAAGGAAGCCGCCTGGGCCGTTTCGAGCGCTGCCCAGAGTTCTGTATCCGATGCTTCAGCGCCGGCGATCCGGAGGTTGGAGGCGATCGTGTCGTGCAGGAGGAAAACTTCCTGCGGCACATACGCAACCCGTTCGCGCCAGGCGCGCCGGTTGTGATCGTCGATCGCGGTCCCATCGACGACGAGCCTGCCACCCGCCGGCTCGAGCAAGCCCAGCAGAATGTCGGCGAGCGTGCTTTTGCCGGATCCGGACGGGCCGATGATCGCGGTGATGCTGCCAGATGCGAGGCTGAACGACAGGTTGCAAAGGGCTTCCTTCCCAGTCGTCGCATCATAGACATAGGAAACCGACTGGACATCGAGGCTTCTCGCCAACGCCGGTGCGGCCGATGCATCCGGCTTTGGGGCCGCTTCGGCCGCCGCATCGAACTGCTGCTTGGTGGCCTCCATCACGTGGTAGGCGGGCAGGTTGAGAATGATCTGCTGCAGGTTGAGCTGCAGTTCCATGAAGCGTGGGGCAAGGCGCATGAACAGCACGATCATGACCAGGATTTCCGCGATCCCCAGCCGCACGTAGACGAGGGCGACATAGATGAAGATCGTCAGGCCCATCACGCTGAAGATCTGAAACGCCGCCGTGCTGATGCTCGTCAGCCTGGTGTATTTGCTGAATTCAGAATGCATCTGGCCGAGCGTGCGCCCCAGCCTGTCGACGTAGCGATGCTCGATATTGAGACTCTTCGCCATCTTCATCCCGGACAGGAATTCCGAGACGGTTCGGTACTGCTCCTGGCGGCTTGCCGTCAGCCGTGTGCCGAAAATCGCTGTCCGCCGGCGAAGCGGGTGGAGGACGGCGAACATCAGCACCCCGATGCTGCCGGCCACGAGTGTCATCTTCGGCGAGACGAGCAAGGAGATGCCGAGGTACGCCGCGAGGAGGACAAGGCTCTGAAGCAGCAGCAGGAGATAGAACGTCGCGCTCTGCACGCGGTCGATGTCGCCGGTCAGAACATGGTTGAGGTCGGATTCACGAAGCGTCGAAAACAGTCTCCACCGCGCCCGTGCCATCGACAGGATGAGATCCTGCCGCAGCCGGTTGATGAAGCGGTAGAGCAGATCCGCCATGAAGATCGACTTGTAGCGGTTGAAGAGGGCTTGGGCGGAGACCACGATGACAAGGGTCACTAGAACGGCCGCGAGGGTGACCCTCGCGCCACCGGTCACCCATCCCATCCACCCCGAATCTGGAAGCGCGAGGGTGAAGTCGCCACCGGTGTTCGACAACAGCTGCAGTAGCGGAATCAGCACGAGGATCGAGATGCCCTCGGTCAGGCTGCCGAGCACAAGAAACAGCAGGGCCAGCGATGCCTTGCGGTCGGTCTGCCGCCACACGAAGCGCGCGAAGCCCAGAATTTCCTTAACCGTTACCGCAGGCGTCGGCTTCGCCACCTTCGGCGACGGCGTCTCCTTCGTGACCGACGCGGTCGGCGCTTTGGCATCCTGGGAAGCAGAGAGCGTCAAGGCCGCTGTGCTCCGAGCTTGCCCTCAAGTGTCTTGACCGCGTCCTTGAGGTGCTCCAGCCCGCTGGCGATCTCGAAGCGGGCGATCGGTATGGCCTGAACCATGGCGGCGCACTGCTGAAGATGCCGGATGGCCCTGGCACCCTTCAGCAAGGCATCGCCGAACCGCGCGACGTAGGAGAAGCGCAGAAGCTCGGTCACCGCATCGCCCGGAGGGAAATCAACGATCCGGGTCTCAGTTGATCGGGCCAGCACCATGATGCACCGGGCGGGGACCGCATCCGAGGCAAAACCGCTCTTCAGCCAATGCTGGCGCTTCTCGATGGCAGGATGGATCTCGACCTGCCGGTCGGTATGCGTCAGTGCCAACGCGGCCGCCGCATCCTCCCACAGTTTCAGCTGTCCAATCGCGGGCAAAATGGAGAACGATCCGTCGGCCTCCGCCCGGATCGCCACGATATCGTCGGTGACGAGCAAGTGCCCCGCAGCGATAAAGGCTCCGGCCGTGGTCGACTTGCCTGCCCCCTTGTCCCCCATGAAGACGGCGCCTTTGCCATCGATATCCAGCGCACTGGCATGGAGCACCAGTAGGCCCCGCAGATGGAGGAGAACGGCAAACACCGTGCCGAGGAGGGGGAGGGCGATCAGCCGAGGGCCCGCATCGTTCCAGGGTTCGACGTCGATGACGTCGGTGCCGGAGATCAGGAAGGCGCCCACCGTCTGCCAGACGAGCAGTTGCCGATCCCCACCGAAGTCGACGACATCGTGCGCCTCTTTCGGCATGGCCGCATGATCGATCTTGCGCAGACGGATGTGGACGTCGGCCGGGGCGGGCGCCGTGACAGGAAGTTCTTCCAACGGGATCTCGGACTCCACGACGAGATCAAAGACCCTGTAAAAATGAGTGGCGGGCTTGGCGGTGTTTTCAGGAAGGGTCAATTGTGTGTCACGCTGGTTCATGGCTGCCACGGATCGTTGATTTGTTCTGACGCCGGAGCCATTCGGAAAGAAAGACGATCTTCCACAGCCACATCATCTCGGTCGGGCTGATTCGATCCGCACCGCCTTTGAGTCGCCGATATATTTCACCTGCCGATGACATATCGACGAACGTGGCCAGATCCGGTCGCTTTTGAAGGAAGACAGAGCCGGAAAGTTCCGCGTTCCCTTCCGCAAGCGCCGTCGTGAGCTCGGACGAGAAGTTCGTCTTGTCGGGGCGTTTAGCAATTGCCGGGGGCAGAACACCCCGCATCGCCTGGCGAAGCGTCATACGGGTAAGGCCATTCTTGAAGACCTCTGCGGACGGCACGGACAGGCAGAAGGTCACGACCCGCCTGTCCCAGAAGGGGTAGCGCCCTTCGATCCCGGACGCCGCGCAGACGCGGTCCAGCACCTCGAAGGAGTCGACCTGGATATTGTTGCGAAGGGTCATCAGATGGTGCTTCGCGGTCATCGACTGGGGGCCAGCCGGTAATCTCTGGCTTTCCCGCAGACGTTCGGTCAGTCGGTGGCGCGCGGCAAAGCCTTCGTGGGTCAATCCGAGCGGCTTGCGCGCCGTTGCGGCCCCGACCGATGGCGTGCCCAGGAAGCGGCGCAGACGCGCCCGGGGAGCCCTAAGGAAGCGACCGCCTCGGCCGAAAGACTGGTAGTAGTCCAGAAATTGGGAGACCGGATTGCGGCCTTGACGCATGCTCTCACGCAAGATGGTCGTGGTCGCCTTCAGCCAACGGCCTTCGGCTGCCAGTTCCTGCAACCGCCCGCTGCCGTACGAGATCACCTCATCGCCGCCATGTCCGTCGAGCATGATCCGAATGCCCTCGGCCGACGCCTCCTGGTACAGTTTGCGGGCGATCCCCAGTCTCGGGGCGAAGAAGATATCGTCCTGCTCGGCGAGCAGATGATCGAATTCCGCGAGCGGCGACATTCGATCGGCGACGATGAAGCGTGGAGAACAAGCGTGCTGGGCCAGCACCTGATCGATGTACCGCCGCTCGTCGAGGGAGGGATTGGCCTTATAGACAAAGGAGAAGGTGCGAAGCGGGCCAAAACCGGCGGCCTGCAGTCGGGGCGCCGCAAGTCCGACGATCGTGGACGAGTCGAGGCCACCGCTCAGCATCGCCCCGATCGGAAGCGTCGAGCGGAGACGGGACTGCACCGCAGAATCCAGCCGCTCGTGCAGCATGTCGGGGATGTCGCTGGGCTTGCAGGGGGTATCGGCTTCCACTGACCAGTAGCGGCGAACCGAGAGGTCGCCCTTCTCGTAGGTAAGTGTATGGGCGGCAGGCACGCGGAAGATGTCGCTGTAAGCCGTTGATGACGGGTCTTCCGATATTCCGGCCAGGAAATCGGCGATCCTCGCCTCGTTAATCGCCGGCGTCTCGTCTGCGCCCAGAAGCGCCTTGATCTCGGATCCGAAACGAATGCCTTGGGCATCCCGCCTGTAGTAGAGCGGTTTGACCCCGAAGTGGTCGCGGATACAGACCAGCCGTTTGCGGCTTTTGTCCCAGACGGCAAAGGCGAAATCACCCAATAGGTGCTCGGCGCAGCCGACATCCCAGCGACGAAAGGCGGCCAGAAGGATGGCTGCGTCGTCGAGTGTTTGAGCGTCTTTCAGGCCGAGGCGCTCGATCAGGTCGCTGCGGTTGTCGATACGCGCATCGGCGGTGATCGAAAGGTCACCGTCCGCGGAGTGAACGATGCCCGCTGTCGCGCCGTCGAACGCGAACAGGGCATTGGCAAGCCCTGCATTCTGCTCGTGCCAGAGGAACAGTCCATGCGGGCCGCGGTGCGCCAGCCTTTGCAGCGGTTCCATCAGGTCGTCATGCTCAACCGGCCGGTCATGGGCCGCGTAGATCACCCCGTAGAGGCCACTCATTTCGAACGGGATCCGAATTCTGCGAGGGGAGTAAAGTCGGCCACCGAACGGTCATTGCCGCCGAGAATGATGTGATGGCTGCTGAGCAGCCAAGCATGCGCCTTCAACGCACCCTCAGGAGTGCGGATGACGCCGATCTTGATGCTGGATGCCAGCCCCCGGCGCGAGAGGGCGACTTGGCCGGTGAGGGCCTGGGTAAGGCAGGTCGCCTTGGGAACCAAGCGGGCGGTGTTTCGAACCGCCCAGGCGATGCGGTGGGCATCGGCGGCGCTGGCTTCTTGCGCCGGATCGCCGCGAAGCAGCAGCTTGCGCAAGGCATTGTAGGACGAGAGGGTCAGTCCGATCCTAATAATTAAGACAAATGCGAAGCATTCGGTCAGCAGTAGTACGTTCTGGAAACTTAGCTTTCGAAGAGCTTTAAGCGTCCACATCGACGATAAGTCCTGCCGTCTTAAGGTCCGCCAGGATAACGCCGACATCCGCGGCGCATGCCTCAGGCCCGATTTCGTATTCATCGCTCAGCGCAACGCAGAGTTCCTGGTGCGTCCGCGGCTCCTGCAGCATGTTCCAGATCAGCGAAGCACTCGGATTCAACGTGAAGTAAGTCCCTGACTCAAGGTTCAGCAGGGCTTTTTCATTTCCGATGTCGCAGGCGACAGCGTCTTTATGGGCAACGAAGCGGGCGCTGGCCTGATCGAACTGAATGTCTCGCTGCATCTAAATCGCCATCTACCGTTTCACGAGAAATGGGCTGCGCGGACAAAACCAGCACAGCCCATTTTGCACTAATCGAACGTATCAGGAGAAGGTCAGGTCGCCGCGGGGCGTGCCGGCAGGGAACATCGCGTCGAGGAAATTGCCATTGACGCCGCCCTGGGTGAGCTTCTCGATCGAACCATGGGCGCGCAGCGCCGGGGCTTCGTAGGCAGTCTTGGTCTTGGAAACGGTCATTGGAACGCCTTTCAGTAACTGAACGCCGGAGCGTTGGGGATGAGCTTAACGGGACTGAACGTCAGATCCCGGCATTTCGCCGCGGTCTGATCTGGTCATATATGCTCAGTGGCGTCAAGGGTCCCTAACGGGGTGTTAATGGTGCAATCTGTGTAGCGTTCGAGTCATTGTCTGGTATTCTGGCCGGAAGGGCGGCTGAATTCCACCATCGCACAAGGTTAAAAAAGAGAATATATGACCCAAAGTGCAGGACATAGTGCATGTTAACTAGCAAATATCACGGCGGGTCAGCGGAAACCGAGAATGTAGCGGTGTTTAGTCACAATAATTCGAACGAAGAGCACGATCGAATATTTAAAGAATTAAACTTCGTTTTGTTCGCATTGCGATCCAGTTTCAGGCAAGGCGTGTCGGAGACTGCCGGTTGCCACCGCGATATTGCAGCGCAAAGGCGTATCTTCGCGGTTGCGGCGGAAAACAAAATCGTGAAGCTCACCGCAGCGGGGCTGTCCCGCAGCGGGGGGCAGGAGGAGCATGGTTGGTTCCTCGAGGCTGCCGATGGCTACAGCCGTTCAGTGGTCGCACGAAACCTCGTGCTGCTTTCCGAAGTAGCGGCCGTCATGCGTCATTTCACAGCGAGGCAGATCCCCGCCGCGGTCATGAAGGGGCCGCTCCAACAGAAGATCCTCTACGGAGACTTTTTCATCCGGCCCGCCGCCGATATCGACATCCTGGTTGCGCATCGACATTTCCGGAAAGCAACCGACGCGCTTCTCGAGCTTCAGTACGAGCAGCTGGCCGAGTCGCGCTCCATCTGGTGGCGGTGGTTCCTGGGCGAACAGCACCTGGTGCGACAGGGCGACCGGCCGGTATCGGTCGATCTCCACCACAGGGTTCAGCAGCCTGGCTCCCCGGCGCCTGCTGACACGCGAGCCTTCCTGTCCGGCTCTGAGCCCGTCGCGTTCCGGTCCGAGCAACTGCCAGCCCTGTCGCGCGAAGACGTGCCCTTGCTGTCGGCCATCAGCATCGTCAAGGCGCTCTACAATCGTGAGGCGGTCGGCAGCCATATCTGCGACCTCTATCGTGCCGTGGGCTTCGATCCGGCGGCGCTTGCCAGCTTCCTGGCCAGGGCCGAGAAACAGGACATAGCCGGGACGGCCTTCGCCGCCTTGCGGATCGTATCGATCGCCTTCGATCATGATTTCGGCGATCTGCAGCCGAAGGTCGCGAGCGCGCTGAAAGGTATCTCGGACGAAGATCTGTTGCTGATGACCTTCGTGCCGGCCGCGACGACGCTGGTCTGGCCCAAACGTCGCCAGATCCTCTGGGCGCTGTGCGCCGGCGACGTCCGCCGCTACCTGCGGGAAGCCTGCTGGGTCTTGACCTCGGAAGCCTGTCGTCGGCTGGTCGAGCCAGCGCCACCGTCAGGGAGCGCCCCCGGGACATGATCCTCCCGGGCCGCGGCAAACTCCGTGAAAATATTACTGCATTGCACTCGGAGCATGCTAGCTGTTGCCGTCGGGAGGACCGCAGAAGGCTCGGGTGAGGGATCGCTGAGAGCAAAATTTGCCGAAGCTTTGGCGATGGCACAATGCGGCCAATGATGGGGTGCAAGCGTCTGGCAGCGCGCGCAGCTGGTGCTGGCAGCTGAACCTCATCGGTCGAGGTGCACATGGCCCGCACCGAGAGATACCGCTCCGGTTTCGGTGCCGGTCAGCAAACAGGAAGACAGATGAACGAGGCGCCCTCCTTTCCGATGACGAACAGCTTCGCGGCCGCCCGCACACCCAAGGCTTCCGGCCAGGTGATGGTCTATCTCGACCGGCTGCTGGTCATGCTGGCCCGCCATCTCAGGACACTCGTGATCTCGGCCGCGATCGGGCTGATCGTGGCGCTGGCCTGGATCTATTTCAGCCCTCCGAGCTACACGTCCGTCACGGAAATCCTGATCGACGAAAATCTGACGAAGTTTGGCAGCGATGCGGCGGACGTTCCAGCTTTCATCCAGGCAGACTCGATGGTGCTGAACCAGATCCAGATTCTCCAGTCCACCCGACTGGCGCGGCAGGTCATGCTGGCGGAAAAACTGGACACGGATCCCGACTTCCTCAATCCGCCGCCCTCGGTAATGCAGCGCCTGCTCCAGCCGGTCGGGATGGTCATGAGGCTGGTCATGTCGCCCTTCGCGTCGAAGGACAGGCCGGTAGCAGATGCGCCCGCAGCGCAGACTGCGGCGAGCTCCGAAGCCCCGGTGGCCGGTTCTGCATCCGCTGTCGTCTCCGAGCCGGTCAGGTCGACGCCGCTTCAGCAGTCGGTCATGCAGGGTCTGCGGGCAAATCTCCTGATCGGCCGGAGCGACCGCAGCTATGTCCTGGTGATCGGCTACAAGTCGCACGACCCGGTTCTCGCCTACCGCATCACCAAGGCCTATGCGAAGGCCTACCTCGAGGATCAGCTCGGCGCGAATTTCGATGCGTCCAAGCAGTCCGGCGAATGGCTGCAGGGGCGCCTCGCCGAACTCGCCGCTTCGCAGCGGAGCGCGTCGCTCGCGGTGGAGCAGTTCCGCACGGAAAAGAACCTCGCCTCGACGAAGGATGGTCTCGTTTCCGACCAGCGCTTGACCGGGCTCAACCGCGAATATGTGCTGGCGCAGATCGAGACCGCGAAAGCCAAGGCCCGGTCGGAGCGCCTGCAATCGATCGTCGACGGCGGCATCGACAGCGCCGTCCAGAACGCTTCCATCGCGAGATCCGAGGGTGGGGGGCAGCAACTCGCTCTCCTGCGGGAGCAGTTCGTCAGCGTCAGCCGCCGGGAGCGGGACGTGGCCGCCCAGTTCGGGCCCCAGCACCCACAGGCGGTCGCGCTCCGGCAAGAACGGCAAGGCCTCGAGCGGCAGATCTTCAACGAGATGCAAAACCTCGCGCAAACCTATGCCAACGAACTCTCGGTCGCGCGCGCGCGGGAGGCTTCCTTGCTGCAGGGGCTGCAAAGCGAAAGCGGCATCAGTGCTACCGCCAACCAGGACCAGGTTCAGCTTCGCGCCCTGGAGCAGCGTGCGGATGCGCTGAGCGCTCTCTACACGACATTCCTGGCGCGGTTCGAGACGACGTCGCAGCAGCAGAGCTTCCCGATCGGCAAGATGCGGGTGATTTCCGAAGCCGACGTGCCGACGAGCCCCTCGGGGCCGCGCTCACTAGTGATCCTGGTGTTTTTCGTCTTCTTTGGGCTGTTCGTCGGAACATGCTCGATCCTTTGGCGCGAGTTGAACGAGCGTTACTTCCGGGTCGGCGAGCAGGTCGACCGCGATCTGAAGCTGAAGTTTCTGGGATACCTTCCCTTCCTCAGCCGAAGCAATCTCGCCTCGATCCGGCGAGGGAAGGGCGCCGCCTCGACGCTCGCCATGAGCAAGGTGCCGGAGGCGGAGAGCTTCATGCATTTCGCGCGGCTGATGCCGGATAGCCCCTTTGCGGAGACGTTGCGCGGCGCAAAGCTTGCCATCGATCTTCTGCCCAAGGGCGCGGGCGCGCGTGTCGTCGGAGCCGCGTCTATCCTTCCAGGCGAAGGCAAATCCACAGTCGCCGGCAATCTGGCAGAGATGCTCGCTTCAAACGGTGCGAGGACATTGCTGGTGGACGCTGATCTCCGCAATCCGGAAGTGAGCCGTCGCCTCGTTCCGGGCGTGCAAGCCGGTCTTGTCGAGGTGTTGAACGGCCAGCCATGGCAAACCGTTCTGCAACCCGGCAGTGCCAGCACGCTAACCATCCTTCCGACCGTGCAAATAGAGAACAGCGGACTTTCGAGCCAGTTTCTTTCGTCCGATGCCATGCGCCGGTTGATTGAGGAAGCGAAACGGCATTTCGATTACATCATCGTCGACCTGCCCCCGCTCGGCGCCACCGTCGACGCGAAGGCTGTCGAGCCGCTGCTGGACACGGTTTTGCTGATCACCGAATGGGGCAAGACCCCAAGGGGTTTGCTGAAATCATTCTTTGGAGCGGACGACACCTTCGCCGACAAGATCGCGGGTGTGCTGCTGAACAAGACCCGGATGCAGGAGCTGCCGAAATATGCAGCATGGGGAAGCGCGGAGCGCTACTTCGGGGCGTATAGCCTCCAAGGCTAGCCACCACCAGATTGGGCTCACGCCCCCTTATCTGCATGCGCCCTGCCTCGCGTCTTAGGCGGTTCCGGGCACCACAAGATCGCCCGCCGATCTCACTGTTCTGCTGTAGAACAGCCCTCTGGATATGCGGACTGCTTCGAAGAGAGCGCGTGTCTGCGAGCTGTCGCTATGCCCTGCAGTCTGCGACTAGGAAAAGACCACCGACGCGATAGCAACCCAGATTGCCGATGAAATCGCTGCACCGATCATCAGGCCCCGCGCCGGCTTCAGGCCTGAGCTATCTTTGCGTGGACCGGATCGGGTGCTGGAGGCGGGCTTGTGGTTAAGGCTGGATGCGATGAACATAATAATTCTCCTGCCTTACTAACGGTCCCCAACCGGAATCGATCCGGATTTATTGAGCTACGAGATAATCCGTTACCGTGGACGACGGGCGTCAGGCCGAAGCCTTGGACAGGACTAGGCTACCGCGATGTCTTTGGCACGCCGCAATCGCCACGGTTCAGCCGAAGATGAGGGCGGCGATGCCTGCCCAGATCGCGACCGACAGGACGGACCCGATGACCAGGCCGCGCGCCGGCGACAAAGGCCTTTCGGTCCGTGTCAGCTTGGACGTGCCTAGTTTCGGATCGAGCTTCTTGGTAGACGCGGAAGCGGGCATGTCATTCGCCTGTGACTGGGCCGGCCGTTGTTTAAGCCGGCATTTCGATCTTTGGAGACCCTAGCCGCTAGACGTTCACTGATTGCAAAACGCTTGTCTAAAATTTTAGAAATAGGCTTGTTTGGCTTATACTGGGCGGCCTTTGCTGAGCTGCTGAAGCAATTCCAGATCTTACCCTGTGCATAATCTGTGTTACGACAAGATCGAAAAGGTATTTTATCCAAACGCCGCAGTCTTTCGAATGGGGCGGCCAGTAGGGGATGCGTTTAATCCAAGTTGTCTCCGTATTAGCGCACCAAGCATGCATCGATGTGCTCATGGTGGATCGGGAGGCGCTGGCGACGATGCAGCAATTTTCTCGCCAAGCAGGCCGCGGTGGTTAAAACAAGGTCTGGCCAAGAAGATAGGGATCGCTGCCCATGCCGCCTCAGGCCCTGATCCCGAAATCTTCTCGAATTGTTTGCGATAGAAGACGGAGGCTCTTGACCTGCGAAAAGAACCTTCGCGGCTGTTTCCGCAGCAGATATTTCGGCGCGAACGTCTGAATGACGGATGAGGATGCGCTCGTGGCGCCGGCATAACCAATGCGATAGACGGCACCGTCGAAGGGCAGGCGCGCTAAAGGTCGTCCTGATGCCGCCAGGAAGCGCTTGGCGAACTTGTGACTGCCGAACCACAGGCGCAGATAAGTCTCATCGATATCGTTCATCGAGCCAGGAATATCGAGAGTGCTGCTGTGCAGGATCAGAGACGTGCCGCATAGCTCGTCGAAGTCGCTCGCAATGCGGTAGATGATGCGGGAGCCATCGTAAACCAGACCCGAGCCAAGATACCAGCCGGCCTGGTCGGGGTGATCGGCGGCATGCGATGCCAGGCGGCGGTGAACAAAATCGTCGTAGTCGACCACCATGACATGACCGCTCGGTCGTGCCGCGATCAAGCCTGCGAGCACACGTCGGCCCTTGTCGGCGCGAATGGCCTCGAACCGTGCCTCCAAGTCGTGGCTGGCTTCAGGCAAGGGAATGTAGTCGAGATCGACGCGCACAACGTCGATGCCTGGGCCAAGGGCTGGCAGAGGGCTGTCACGGTTGCAAACGAAGACGCAGTTCCAGGCCGCGCTGTCCTGTTGTGCGATCGAACCGGCGGTCTGCTGCATCTGGGCGGTCAACCGGTTCCAGTCCGGAACCGACGCGTGATGTCTGACGGGAACGACGAAGGTTAGCGTCATCGACGCCTCCAACATTTTAGCTCGAGATCCTCGATTGTCAGTCAGCCGGTCGCGGCCGGGCGGGGAGGATTCTCTGATTAGAGCCGCGCTACCATAGCTCGGCCGCTCTCTTGCGATTTCGCAATCCACGCCAGAAATGGAGCGGCATCATGGCAATCCGGAGAGGGTCCTTCCGCGCGAGGGCGGAGAAAAGCTTGACGTCCGGGGCCTTCCCGCGAGCCAGTTGCCGCAGCAGCAAAAACGCATAGGCATTGGTGGTCGACTCGAGCTGCTGGTGAACCACAGCGCTATCGGTGCCCGTCAAAGCAAAGCTGCGAAGAATATGCAGCCTGTAGAGAATAAGGTAACCATAGCGTGCGACGGCTTTATTTGAATTCCAATCAAATGCCCCGAAGTAAATATTGACGCCCGTTCCGCAATGGACATTCGTTTTTAACGAAACTGCGACGTAAGGCGACGTCGACGCTAATTCCAGCCACAGAAACCCGTCTTCTCCAGCGTTTCGCAGGCTTTCATTGAAGCGGACGCTTGGGTGCGTTCGGAAACTAAAGATAACAGTTGATGTCTGGCTGAGATACTCGACCAGCATCCCATCAAAAACCAATCCACCGGCAATCTCGAAGGTCTCGGGGGCATTTGGAATAGGCGATAGAACCGGTAGCGCGCTGCTCTTCCAGCTTTCGATAGTCGACAGTTCCGACGTAAACAGCGAGCCAATGAGACCGTCGCGGGTGTGGTCGCAGAAGTAGAAGCTTGCCCGGCCTGACAATGCCGCAAGCCCATCCTGAATATGGGTCGCTGACCAATGGTCGTCAGAGTCGAGGAAGGCGACGTAGTCGGTTTCCGTGCCAACCAGGGCATCCAGAGCGGAATTTCGAGCAGCGCCTGGACCGCCGTTCTTCCGCCGAAGAACCACGAGCTCCATGTCGGCGGGGACTTGGAGATTGCCAACCTCAGTATCGGGCGACAAGGGCGATTCGTCGTCAACGACGTAAATCCTGAGCCTGACATCAGGCGCAAGATCCTGCGCGAAAACACTCTGAAGCGCCCTCGATAGGATGCCCGGCTCTCTCTGGTAGTATGGAATTACAACCGCCACGTTGATGGACATGCTCTAATCCTTCAGTCCGAGAAATCCCTTCGACTGAACGAAGATCCCAAGTCTCTGTTTGATCTCCGCAATCTTGGCGGTGACGATCCCATCCTGGCTCAGGCTCGGACGTTTTTGAGCGGCCGCAATCAGTTGCTTGGCCGCGCGGCCAATGATGAGGTCGTTGATGGGCGCAAACAGATTCCAATCATTCAGCTTCTGGCCACGCCAATTCTCGAGGCCAGGACGACGCTGATGATAAACCGCGCGCAGGCTTGTTGGCGGCAGGCGGGTGAAGTTTACCTCCACGTCCATGGCTTCGGCCCAGTCGAGCCATTTGGCCCGGTGCGCGCTGTGGAGTGGCTCAATCGGTATCCATGGGGTCCGGAGGGCGTCAGCAACGATGACCCCGTGCATGGCCTCGCTCACCAGAAGGCGCGCGCCTTGAATTTGCGACAAGACGTGCTCGACCTCGCCACGTGGGTCGATAAAGGTCACACCGGCCTTCTCGCAAACCCGCTGCCAGAATCCGTGCTCGATGCTTTCGAAATGCGGCATGAAGGCCACATCGATGCCAAGCGCAGGTTTTGGGAGCGGCATGTCGGCGATCAAGACGGCGCCATCGCAGACTACGGTTTCCGGCGGCTGTCCGAACAGCGCTGCCGTTCGCGGACCTCTGAGAAAGATGACATTCCAGGTGCCGTCCTTCAGGTCCGGTTTGCCGGTATAGCCACCATACCCCGATCCAATGACATGCTTCACGGCATCCTTGGGATAACTGTCCCAGAGGATCGACCCGATGCCGACGAAGAGTTCCCGATCGTCCTCATCGAGGAATCCCTCCGGCAGGAGGTGTGACCAGATATACGGATTGAGTGCATCTCCGAAATTGGACGGTGTCGATGCAAAATATGTGAGCTTCATGAGGTAGATTTGCGCCCGTTTTTCAGTCGGTTGAAGATGGCAAGGCCACGCCGGTGGGAGAGGAGAAGCCATGTCGCCAGATAGATCGCGCCGCCTCCAGCAATGTTCACCACTAATCTGAGTGTCGCGTCCTGATCGCTCAGGATTGGCCGCGCAAGAACGATCGCGCATACCATGACGGCGCACGCAGTTGCCGGCGTCAGGAACTGCCGCAGGTAGTCAATGCTCGTGACCTGCAAGACCCGCGCGCTCTTCATGACCGAAGCAGGCCAGACGAGAACCGATACGGTTGCCATCGCAACGGCAATGAAACTGACGCCGTACTGATAGGATATCAAGATTGCGGCCAGAAGGGAGGCCTGCTTGCTGGCCTGATACCAGAACCACCAGTCCGCATTGCCTTGGCTGTTGATCAGCGACCCCTGCAGGAAACCAATGCTGCTGATCAGCCCGATCACGCAGAATGCCTGCAGCGGAACCGTCGCGGCGATCCACTGCGTCCCGAAGACGACAGGGATGACGTCGGGTGCGATTGCCGCAAGTCCACCGAAGAGCGCGAAGGAGACTGACGCGGAGATAAAGCTCACATCGTAGAAGGCGGCCCGCAGCTTCTCTGTCTCGGTTTGAAGGGAGGACATGAGCGAGTGGGCAACCGAGCTCATCGCGCCGGCGATGATGTCGTTGAAGATTTGGAAGATCCGCCGGGCGAAGTTGAAGAAGCCGAGTGCCTGGGTGCCGGCGAGGGCGCCGACCAGAACCTGGTCGGAATAGACCAGTTGCAGCATGCGCGTGCCCGAGGAAAACAGGCCGTAGCGGGCAAGCTCACGCAGGGCATTGCGGTCGATCCACCGTGTCGGACGCCACTTCGACG
Source organism: Mesocryomonas lacus (assembly GCF_055730105.2). Lineage (NCBI taxonomy): Bacteria > Pseudomonadati > Pseudomonadota > Alphaproteobacteria > Hyphomicrobiales > Aurantimonadaceae > Mesocryomonas > Mesocryomonas lacus. Next base: position 284,202 of record NZ_JBUZWF020000001.1, on the reverse strand, counting down.
CCATGATGGCGCCGACACAGGATGCGGCTGTCGCGGAGACCTGCGAAATCGCGAGCGCCCAGATTCCGTAGCCCAGCCACAGCAGCGTCAGACAGATGACGGCGGCGATGACAGAGGCAATGGTCGTCCGCAATGCGACCAGTCCAAAGGACATCGAGCGGGTCAGCAGGGCCGTCGGAACCACGCCGATGATGTCGAAGACGATCTTTGTTCCTGCGACGGGCAGCAGATAGCGAAGCATCGGCTCATCGGTATAGGCGGCAACCGGTATCGCAACGAGGCACGTAAGGCCGAAGACCAGAGCAGCAAAGATGCAGCACATCCAGAAGACCGACGAGAGATGCCGCTCATCGATGTTCGAGCGTTGCACCAGTGCGTCTCCGAACCCGGTGGGTGCGAGGACGCCAAAAAGCGAGCCGATGCCCATCGCGAAGGCGACAACGCCAAATTCAGCCGCCGATAAGACGCGGGAGGTGATGACGAAGACGAGGGCGCCGATCGCGGCCGGAACGATCGAATTGACAGCGGACCAGATGACGCCCTTGAAGGCTGCTACCGAGCGGCCCGTGCGCAGGTGCGCATAGGCGCTGTCGGTGCTGGGGGGGTCCAAGATAACAGGTGCTGGCATAGACGTAGGATCATCCTGCCTGTTTCGGCGATCTCAGAGAAAAGCAGCCATATCCATCGCCGCGGTCATCTTTGGCACGCCTGAGGCGTATGGCCTACAAAGTGCAATCCAGGCGGGCTGGCGCCAATTAGGCCCTCATTTCCAGCTTCTTGTGCACTGCAATCTTGGCAGGTTCAAGCCCTTTTCCAGCAGCGGGAAAGCAACAGAATGTTGCTATCGGCCACAATAAAGTTGCCGACCTTCAGCTGCTCATCTCATTTTTACGCAGAGGATTGGGCTTTCCGGCGGACATTTTCGCCGAGCAAAAATATCGATCGCAGCCGTTGGGGACGTTGGCTATCTTTTTGTCTTCAGACGGTTTTCGTCAGGCTGCGTCCACTCGACGCCCGTCGCGCGTTTCGAGCCTTACGGTTTAGATTTCGTGCTTTTATTTCTCCCGCATCGAATGCGCCATCGCGTCGGTCAGCGGCGAGAGGAGGTAGGAGGCGACGGAGCGTTGGGCGGTGGGGACGATGATTTCGGCCTCGATGCCGGGCCGCAGGCGGCGCACGAGCTCGGGCGGCGCGGTGGCGAGATCGAGGCTGACCTCGCCGTTGACGATCGTCCGGCGCCCGTTCTCGTCGCGGACGGCGTCCGGGGAGATGCGCAGGATCGTGCCGGTCATCTGCAGCGTGCGCGACGCCTGGAGGTTCGAGAAGCGCAGTGTCGCCTCCATGCCGGGGCGTACCTGGTCGGCGAGATTGACCGGCAAGGCCATGGCGATGGTCAGGCTGTCGGTGGTCGGCACGATCTCCATGATGGGGACGCCGGGCGGAACCACCGCGCCGACCGAATGGACCTTCAGGTCCTGGACGACGCCGCCTTGCGTCGCGCGGATGTCGAGCTGGGCGAGTGCGGCGCGGGCGGCCTGCAGCTGTGGCCGCAGGGACTCCATCTCGTTCATGACGTCGGAAAGGTCGCGGCTGGAATCGTCCTCAACCGTTTGGCGCATCTTCAGGCGCTGCAAGGTGATGTTTCCGAGCGAGCTCTCGGCATCGGCGGTTTCGATCTCCACCGCCGAAAGGCCGTTCTGCAGCTGCGTCAGCGCCCCCATCCGGTCGATCAGCGTGGCTTTCGACATGGCGCCCTTGGCCACCAAGCCGCGGTTCTTCTCGATCTGGGCACTGGTGCGGTCGATCTGGTCCTTCAGGGCGTCATAGCGCTGCTTGGCCATGGCCTGATGCGCCAGATACTGCTTTTCCTGGACATCGAGCTGCTTGATCTGCTGGCGGCGAAGGGCGAGGCGGGTCCGGAAGATCTCTTTCTCGGCTGCCAGGACGGCGTAGACGTTATCCTTCGAATCCTCGGGGTTCACATCCTGCTCGAGCGCCTCGAAGAGAGCTTCGGTGCTCATGCTGAAGTCGTCATTGTGCGCCGCCTCCGCCTTCAATCGTTCGACGCGGATCGAGCTTTTGATGAGGCGTGCGGTGAGCATGCGCAGATTGGCGTTGGCGACGGACGCGTCGAGGCTCAGCAGCAGCTGGCCCTTCGACACCGTGTCGCCATCGGCAACCGCGAGCGTCGCCACGGTCCCGCCGGTCTGATGCTCGATGGGCTTGCGCGTCGATTCCACGCCGACGGTTCCCCGGGCGATCACGGCGCTGGAGATTTCGGCAAACGCTGCCCAAGAGGCGAACGTGCCGAAGCCGAAAATCAGCGTGGCATAGCCCAGCAGCGTCAGGCCGCGCGCACTCCGGTTGAGGGAGGAGATGCCGGTGGACGGCGTGTTAGAGCGCGACGGCACGAACGGCAGCATGAAGCATGTCCTGCGGATTGGAGGTGGGCACGGCCATGGGCGGACGCACGGTCGTGTCGCCCTTGTGGAACTCGACATTGCCGAGAGACTGGATCTGGCCGTCGCGCAGCAGCAAGGCGCGGTCGGCAACCGCGATCAGCCGGTTGGTGTGGCTGGAGAACACGACGGTCGCGCCGCGGGCGCGGCAGGCCTGCATGACCTTGATGACCGACTGCTCGCCTTCGGTGTCGAGATGGGCCGTCGGCTCGTCGAGGATCAGGAGGCAAGGATCGCCGTAGAGCGCGCGGGCCAGCGCGATGCGCTGCCGGAAGCCGCCCGACAGCGGCAGCCCGCCGGGGCCGATCCGCGTGTCATAGCCGGTCGGCAGCCGCTGGATCAGCTGGTGCAGGCCCGCGCCCTCGGCTGCCGCCAGAACCTTGCCGCTGTCCGGGTGACCCATCCGGGCGATGTTCTCGGCGACGGTGCCGGCATAGAGCGTGATTTCCTGCGGGAGGTAGCCGACATGGGCGCCCAGCCGGTCCGGATCCCAGTGCCGCAGCGAGAAGCCGTCCATGCGCACATGGCCGTCGTCCGGCAGCACGGCTCCGACAAGGGCGCGCAGGAGCGTCGATTTGCCCGCGCCGGAATGGCCGGCCACCGCGAGGACGGTGCCGGGCTCGGCGCCGAAGGAGATGTTCCGCAGCAGCGTCTGCCCGGTCTCCCGGTTGACGACCGAGACGTTCTCCACCGTCAGGTGTCCGCGCGGCGAGGGCAAGCCCATCGAAATGCTGGGGGCTTCGTTCTCGGCGAAGAGTTGGTTCAGGCGGGCATAGGCCGCGCGGGCTTCGAGGAGCGGCTTCCAGTTGGCGACGACCTGCTCCACCGGGCCGAGCGCGCGCCCCATCAGCATCGAGGCGGCGAAGATCGAACCGCCGGAAATCTTTCCCTCGATGACCAGCCAGGCGCCGACGCCCATGATGGCCGTCTGCAGGACCAGGCGGAAGACCTTGGAGGTCGACACGACCGCCGAGGCGACGTCGCCGATGCCGACCTGGCGGATGAGGCTGTCCTCGCGGACGTCGCGCCAGCGTCCCATCATGGCCGGTATCATGCCAAGGCTGCGAATGGTCTCGGGACTCTCGAGCGCCGAGACCGCGAATTGATGGGCGTTCGAGGCCTGGCTCGAGGCGCGGTTCTGGCCCCGGCGGGTCAGCCGGTCGTTGAGGACGGCAAACCCGAAGACGCAGACCGCACCGATGAGGGTGGTGAGACCCAGGAGGGGATGGAGGACCCAGCAGAGAAGGATGAACAGGGGCGCCCAGGGCGCATCCATCAGCATGACCAAGCCGCTGCCCGTGACGAAGTCGCGGACCTGGTCGGCGTCGCGCAGGATCTGGATACGGGCCCCCAGCGGCAGCTGCTGCCCGCCGGTGGCGACGATCCTGAACAGCGGCTGCGAGATCACCTCGTCGAACTGGACACCGGTTCGTGCCAGCACCCGCGCCCGGACAAACTCGAACACGCCGAGCAGCAGCAGCAGGAAGACGGCGATGGCCGTGATGGTCAACAGCGAGGGAATACTGCGGGAGGACAGCACCCGGTCGTAGACCTGCAGCATGTAGAGCGGGGAGACGAAGGCCAGAAGGTTGATGATGACGCTGAAGACGATCGTCGGCACCAAAGCCGGCCGGAACACCTTGATGGCGCGGGCGAGGTCATTGGCCCGGGAAGCGCGGGTGTCCGGCATGCTGATGCTTTCGCTGCAGTTCTGGCATAAAGCTGCAGTGAGTACTAAGTTCTAAGTCTTGAGTTTCAGTGAACTATTCAGCCGTCGAACGTCCGCTCATCGTAGCGCGCTAAAGGGTCGCAACCCTTGTGGTGAACTGCAAGGTGAAAGCCGCGAACCGGCACGATTCCGCCAGAGCGCCTTGGAAGGTCCTCTGACGAAATCGTGGTATGCTTTGTCGTTCGGCCCGCTCAGCCGAAGACGTCATTTTCAGGAGAAGACGTAGTCGCGCTGCGTCAGCTGGTTCGCCGAACCATGCACGAAGATGGTGCCGGCATATGTCCCGCCGTCCAGCACGTCGTAATACTGCCAGGTCTGGTCGACACCGGTCATCTTCCCGCCGGAGTAGAGCTGGTGGTAACCGGCGAACTTCAGGGTAGAGCCCGCGCCGAAACCGTCGAACCGCAGCGTGTCGCCGCCTGTCTCACCGGCACCGGTGAAATCGCCGATCTGGTCGACGCTGCCGCCCTTCTTGGAAAGGTCACCCTTGGCGAAGACGAAGGTATCGTTGCCCGCCCCGCCGTTCAGAAGGTCGACCGAACTGCCGCCCCGAATGACGTCGTCGCCGTCGCCACCGCGAAGATAGTTGCCGTTGTTGCCGCCGATGATCACGTCGTTGCCGGCGCGGCCGTCGACCTCGTTGTAGCCGCCGCCCAGCGTGATGTGGTTCGCCAGCGCATTGCCGGTGATCTTCGCCGAGGAAGAGCTGACCATGATGTCCTCGACATTCGAGGGCAGGACGATGGCCTTGGTGCCGGAGAAAATGATGCGGTCGACGCCGGCCGAGCCGAGGGCGACGTCCATCTTCGTGGCGTCCGTCGCATGGACGTCCCGCACGGCAGGCGTTTCTACCGGGGCCACGACCGGTACCACGGCAGGTGCGGCGGCGGGAGCGGTAACCGGGGCTGCAACGGGAGCGATCACTTCCGCCACCGGCGTCGGGGAGACCGTGGCAGGGCTCGCCACTGGCGATGCCAACTGGGTGTCGACAGGGGCGGCTACCGAGTCCAGGAAGATGAACTGCTCGGGCGAGAGCTGCGCGATGGTCGTGTTGTCGAACATCACCGCTTGGTCGGCGTCGAGGCGAAGCATCACCCCGCTTCCGACCTGCGTCAGGAAGGGCAGGACGTCGGAGAAATGGGTGAAGTGGAAGCCCATCAGCTGGATCTTGTCGGTGTTTCCCGCGGTGTTGCTGAAGTCGAGGATGCGGTCATTGCCGCCGCCGTTACGGACGATGAAGACGTCGGTGCCGCCATTCCCTTTGAGGACGTCGTTGCCCTTGCCGCCGTCGAGCTCGTTATACTGGGCGTTCGATCCCGCGATGTAGTTGTTGAGATCGTTGCCGATGGCGTACCGCGCCCAGTCGCCGGACAGCGTCAGCTTCAGGTCGGTCGGTTTCATCGTGGTCGACCAGTCGTAGGCGACTTTCGCGCCACTCGCATCGATCGACGAAAAGGCGGTTGCCGCGTTGATCGGTGCCCAGCTTTTCGGAACCCCGACCGCCACATGATCGGAGGCGGTCTGGTAGGCCTTGATATAGTCGATCTTCATCTCGGCGGAGGTGAGGCTGGCGGAGGCCGTGCCGGCCCAGCCGCCGACCGCCAGATTGGCCAGCATGTACATCGGCTTGTGCATGTCGGACGGGGTGGCCGCGCTGTAGACCTCGACGCCATCGACGTACCAGGTGATGGTGTCGGCCTGCCAGTCGACACCGTAGGTGTGGTAGCCCGTGCCGAGATCGCCCATGGCGACAGCGGCATGCGACGACGTATGGCTGCCGGCCTCCTTGGTATGCACGGTGGCGTGCACGACATTCGGATCGCCGCCGAGCGCCTCCATGACATCCAGCTCGGGCGGCCAGTCACCGTCGATGGGCAGCATCCAGAAGGCGGGCCAGAGACCGCTGCCCTCCGGCAGGTCAGCGCGCATCTCGAAGTAGCCGTATTGCATGGAGAACGAGCGCTCGGACGTGATCAGGCCCGACGAGAAGTCGAAAGCCCCGAGCGCCGTCTTCTCGGCGGCCGTCAGCCTGTCCGCGGTGATCGTCAGCGTTCCGTCGCCCGTCGTGAAGGGGCTGAGGCCGAGGTTCTTGTAGGTCGGGTCCGTGTAGATCTGCTTCTCGGCATTGCCGGCAAGGGTTCGATCCCCCCAGTAATAGGTGGTCTTCCAGGTGCCCGACGTTCCGTTGAACAAGGACAGTGAATTGAAGTTGTCGGAGAAGACCTGCCTCATGCCGCTGGTGTCTTGGGACAGTTGGAAGTTTGCTGCCGTCAGCTTGTCGGCAGAGACGTTGTTGAGGACCAGCTTCTCGTTTCCGCCGAGATCGACGACGACATTGCCGGCCACCTGCTTCATCTTGGTCTGCAGTGAGGAAAAGCTCGTCACCCCGTAATTGGTGAGGCGGACGACATCGCCGCCGGCGCCGGCTGCAAAGTCGGTGATGAGATCACTGCCATTGCCCTTGGAGACCACGAAGATATCGCTGCCCGCTCCGCCGGTCAGGATGTCGTTGCCGCCCTTCCCGTCGATGGTCTGGCTACCGGTGCCGCCCTGGACGATATTGGCCAGCGTATTGCCGAAAGCATAGAGATCGTTGCCGCTGACATAGAGGTTTTCGACGTTGTCGGGGAGGACGTAGTTCATCCAGGTCGTGACGGAGTCGATCCCGCCGCCTGCCTGCTCGGACACCTTGTTCGAATTGGAGTAGACATAATACGTGTCGTCGCCGAAGCCCCCGGACAGCGTCATCGACACGCCGGCCTTTCCCCAGAGAGCTTCCGCCGCGCTGGTGCCCATGAGGGTGACGGTCGTCGCCGTCGCGTAGAACGCTTTGACGGCGTTGGCGCTGGTGTAGATGAACTGACCCGAAGCGTTGACGGTGTATGGCATGCGGCTGATCCCCTGGTTTGCGCCAGACTAGGGGAAACACCATAAGAAAGACGAAAAAACCTATCTAAACAGCGGGATAAGAAGGTGAGTAGGCGTTTAATGATTGTCTTCAGCCGGGCTTAACCACGCTTCCCGCCGACGAAGCCGCAAGCCGCATTTCGAACAGCCGACCCACGCCGCGGCCTCCGCTATTCGGCGCCGCGTGTCGACCCGCCACCACGCTCGAACGACACCGATTTCACCAGCGCGAACACCTGCATGCCCGGGCGCAGGCCGAGTTCGGCGACGGAGCGGCGCGTGATGCGGGCGGCGAGCGTGCTGCCGGCGCCCTCGAGTTGGATGTCGGCATGCGTCTGCCCATCGTTGTCGATGGCGACGACGGTGACGCCGAGGACGTTGAGGGCGCTGAGCCCGGTCGGGGGCGCCAAGGCGATCATCACGTCGCGGGCGCGGATGCGCAGGCGGACGAGCGTGCCTGTTGCCGCCGCCATTCGCGGAACCTGCAGCATTCCCGCCCCGAGCGCCAGCGCCGTCAGTCCATAGGCATCATCATGGCCCGCCACCCTCGTCTCGACGACGCTGCCCGGCTCCAGATCGGCGACCGCGGGGGCGAGGTCGAGGCGACGGGCGATCTCGGCGGGATCGCCCTGTTCAACGACGCGTCCCTCCTTCAGCACCACCAGATCAGCGGCGAGCCGCAGCACTTCGGAAACGGAATGGGTGACATAGAGGATCGGAATCGCCAGCCCGTCGCGCAGCCGTTCGATATAGGGCAGAATTTCTGCCTTGCGGGCCTCGTCGAGCGCCGCCAGCGGCTCGTCCATCAGCAGCAGCCGCGGGCTTGCCAGAAGCGCCCGGCCGATCGCCACGCGTTGGCGCTCGCCGCCCGAGAGGTTCGATGGCGCGCGGTGAAGGAGACCGGCCAGCCCCAAAAGGTCGACGACATCGTCGAAGGACTGGTAGCGCTCACCTGCCGGGGTGAACCAGCGCCCGTAGACGAGATTGCGCCGGACGCTGAGATGCGGAAAGAGCCGCGCATCCTGGAAGACGTAGCCGACCCGCCGCCGGTGCGGGGGCACGAAGATCCGCTTCTCCGTGTCGACCAGCACGCGCTCGTCGACGGTGATCCGGCCGGCATCCGGCCGCGTCAGACCGCCGACGAGGTTGACCAGCGAGGTCTTGCCGGATCCGGACTGACCGAACAGAGCGGTGAGCCGGCTGGCGCTGGAAAAACGGGCGTCGAGGGTGAACGCACCGAGCCGGTGGCAAAGGTCGAGCGAGATCGCCATCACGGCTCACCCCGCCGGCCGACGCGCTGGGCAAGGAGTTCCGACAGCATCAGGGCCGTCATCGACAGGGCAACGGAAACCAGCGTGAGCCGAAGGGCGCCGGCATCGCCGCCGGGCACCTGCGTGAACGCATAGATCGCCGCGGGCAAGGTCTCGGTCTCGCCGGGGATGGCCGAGACGAAGGTGATGGTGGCGCCGAACTCGCCCATCGCCTTGGCAAAGCACAGGATCATGCCCGCGAGAATGCCGGGCAGGATCAAGGGCAGAGTGACGGTCGCGAAGACGAAGGCGGGGCTCGCACCGAGCGTGCCGGCGGCGTCCTCCAGCCGGCGGTCCACCGCCTCGATCGACAGCCGGATCGCCCGCACCAGCAGCGGAAAGCTCATCACCGCACAGGCGAGCACCGCACCGGTCCAGCGGAAGGAGAAGACGATGCCAACCTCCGCCAGCGCCGCGCCGAAAAACCCGCGGCGCCCGAAACTCAGCAGCAGCAGATAGCCCGTCACCACCGGCGGTAACACCAGCGGCAGGTGGACGAGCCCGTTCAACAGTGCCTTGCCCCAGAACCTGCCGCGGGCAAGGAGGTAAGCGACGGCGAGGCCAAAAGGCAGGCTGGCGAGCGTCGCGACCACCGCGACGCGCAGGCTGAGGCGCACTGCCGTCCACTCTTCCGGGCTGAGGGCGAGCCAATCCATGCGCGTTTCCGGCTGAGGTCGGGGAACGGTCCCCGCCTGTCTGCGACCGGCGCCCGGTCGGACGCCTGCGCGTATTGGGCCTACTTGGCGAGGACGGTAAAGCCCTCTCGTTCGAACAGCGCTTTTGCGCGCGGGCTGCCGAGGTAGGCGACGAAGGCGGCGGCATCGGGATGGCGGCCCTCGGCGGTTTCGGCGACGGGATAGACGATCGGCGGATGCGAGGCCGCCGGGAAGGTCCCGACCACCTCGACGCCGGCATCGGCTGCGGCATCCGTGGCGTAGACGATGCCGAGCGGCGCCTCGCCGCGCGAGACCAGGAGCAGCGCGGCACGGACGTTCTCGGCCTCCGCGACGTCGGCCTTGACGCTGTCCCAGACGCCGAGGTTTTCGAGCGACGCCTTGCCGTAGCGGCCGGCCGGGACCGACGCGACGGCGGCCATGGCCAGCTTGCCGCCGGAGAGGAGGTTCTTTAGCGCAAAGCCCTGAACGATCTCCGTCCGGGCGGCGCTGCCTTTCGGTGCGATGAGCACGATGGAATTGCCGAGGAGCTCCCGGCGGGTTCCGGTCTTGATCAGACCCTTCTCCGCAAGATGATCCATCCAGTCGAGATCGGCCGAAAGAAACACGTCGGCCGGCGCGCCTGCCTCGATCTGCTTGGCCAGCGCCGAGCTTGCGGCATAGGAGATGACGGCGGACTTGCCGGCTTCCTGGCGCCAGGCGGCGTTCACTGCGTCGAGCGCATTCTTGAGGCTTGCCGCCGCAAACACCACCGGGCCTGGCTCCTCCGCCAGAACGGGCCGGGGACCGGAGAGCGCCAGGCCTACCGTCAGCGCGAGGGCGGCAAGGCGGCGGAGAAAGTGGCGGCGGTTCGGCATGGTTTCCCTTCGAGGCTGGAGCGCGGACCCTTTCGATAAAGCGAAATCCAGCGCGGGGAAAGCGCTATATCTTGTGGGATATAGCGCTAGGTACCCTGGCCGAGGGCGCCGTGGGCTGGCCGCGGCGCACCCGCGCTGTTTCCTTCAGCGCCTGCGCCGCCATCGCATAGCCGCCGGCCGCGCCGTCGACGAAGTGGATATGGTCGCTGCTGGTGGGCGAGGGCACGAAGCAGGTCATCATCGAAGAGGATTGCCGGTGCAGGCCGACATCCACAGTGCCGTCCCGTTCGGCCACGCGCAGCACCGCCTCGATCCGTTCAGCGGTGGCAGGCGTGCAGTCGAGCGTCATCCGCAGGCCGTCGTCGAATTTGCGGAAGTCGGAATTGCCGGCCATCTGCTGGCGATAGCGGTCGGGGTCGAAGCCGCCGATCGGCCGGCCGGCGGCCAGCATGAGGTAGGAGAAGAGCTGCCTGGCCGCAACGCGAACCGCCGAGACCCCAAGGCTCCTTCCTGTGCCGGCGGCGGCCGTCCGTGTCTCGAGCGCGAAACCCTTCAGCGTCCAGGCGAGGCGCGGGCCGCCCGGCGGGATCGGCCGGCCTTCGTGGACCTCGTCAAAGGCCAGCGCGAGCACGTCGCCGATGACCGCCTGGAACGCATCGCGCCCGGCCGGCGTCGGCATGGCGATGACCGAGAGGATCGTGCCGTGCTGCGAGGGAATCTCGGCAAAGCGGCAGGAGAGGCCGTCGAAGTTCGGCCCGGCGCCGTTGGTGGTGGCCATCACCCCGTAGTCGCCCGCCTTCATTCGCGCCTCGGCGAAAGCGAGCCCGCCGCCGGCGAACATCGCATAGGCCACATCCGGCGATACCTGGAAACGGGCGACCTTGAGGTCGTGGCCGGCGGCCCGGATGTCCTCGACGGGGACCATGGCCACGCGCATCGTCATGCCGAAATTGTCGCCGATCCAGCGCGCCGTGCGCGCCAGCGCCACGCGGCCGGTCTCGGCGTCCTCGGGGCCAAGGGCGAAGCTCGCGCCGTCGCCGCCGAAGACGAAGGGGATCCGCCGCCCGGGAAGCGCGTTCGACACGGCGGCGATGACGGCGGCGGCCGCGGTGTTGACCTCCTTGTAGCGCCCTTCAGCGATCGCCTCGGTCGACTGGACGATATCGGCGAGGCCGACGACCCAGCCGGGCGGGACGGCATGGTAGGAGGCGGGGTCGGCGAGGGCGGCAAAACTGCTGAGCAGCGGCAGCCCGGCATAGAAATCTTCGCCGTTCAGAGCGCCTTGGCTGAAGGCCTTCGTCACCTGGCACCTCCCTCTCATCCCATCATCAACGCCGACCGCGCCGGATGGTGCGGTCACGATGCCGCCATCACGCCGCCGCTGTTGCAGGCGCCCGCATGCACCCCGGCGCCGGCTGCCGGAGGTGCGTTGCGGCCACCGCGCAAAGGTCGGCGGCCGGCGGGGCTCAGATCTTACCGTCGAGGCCCATCTGGTGGTAGCGGTGCATGATCTTGTCCTGGTTCTCCAGCAGCCAGTCGATCGAGGGCTCGTTCGCCATCGCCTTGCGGATCGCCTCGGTGGTGCCGCGACGGTGCAGGTCGAACAGGATCTTGTGGTCGAGCGCGTCGTCGTCGACGACGCTTGGCGCGAGCCAGACCGAGCAGATGATGCCGAGCTCGTTCGCCTTCTCCTTCGGGATGAAGCCCGCGCGCACAGCGTCGAGCACGCCGTTGGCGATCGCAAACTGCACCGTGCCCATCAGGATGTTGGTGTATTTCAGGCTGGTGACGGTCACTTTCGAGACGCAGAGCGTGACCGGGCGGACCATGATGTCGGTGTTGAGGAGCGCGAAGACGCGGGTGTGTCCAGCGACCTGGTCGCCGGTCAGCGTCGCGATGGCGGTGCCGACCGGACCATCGAGCTCGCCGATGACGATCTCCGGCTCGGCCGCCGTCCCGGGCGGGCCGCCGGCGACGAGGGCTTCTCCTGTCCGCATTCCGATACGCTCGCTCATGGCATTCCCTTTTCATGAAACTGACGAACCAGCGTTAGGCCTTCCCGGCGGCAGGGCCTAGCCTTCCGCCGCCGTGGCTCCGTCGATTTCCGACGTTTTCGAACGATCCGGCAGGCTGCGGGCCGGTTGCACCGCGCCAGCGGCAGCGACTTGTCGGCCCTCTCGGACGCGGTGTATTCACTCGCGTGAAATTCAGCGCCAGCAGTTCCCTGTCGCCGGGACCGCGACGCCGATGCGAGGATCAGCCGTGAACGATGACACAAGCGATCTGTCCCGGCCGGCGCCCGCGCCCGCGATTGCCGCGCGTGCCGGCGAGAGCGCTGCGGCGTCGGCCGACCCGGTGGATGTGCTCGGCCCGTTGATCCGCGAGCGGCGCAAGGCGCTGGGGCTGACGCTGTCGGCCGTCTCCGGCAGCAGCGGGATGTCCGTCGGCCACCTCTCGCAGGTCGAGCGAGGCCTCTCGACGCCGACGATCCGCCAGTTGCAGCAGATCGCCGGGACGCTTGGTGTCACCATCGGCTGGTTCTTTCGCGCAGAGGCGGGTGCCGGGGAGGAGGATGGCGAGACCAGCGTGGTGGTGCGGGCCTCGCGCCGGCGCAAGATGGAGATGACGAGCCTTGGCATCACCGACGAACTCTTGGTGCCGACCCTCGACGGCGCGCTGGAGCTCTTGTTCTGCACGCTGCAGCCGGGCGCCGGGGCAGGGCCCGAAGCCTATAGCCATGCCGGCGAAGAGGCCGGGCTGGTGCTGTCGGGCGAAATGGAGCTCTGGGTCGAGGACACCCGCTACCACCTCGCCACCGGCGACAGCTTCGCCTTTGCCAGCACCCGTCCGCACCGCTACCGCAACCCCGGCAGCACCGAATTGAAGCTGGTCTGGGCGATCACCCCGCCGAGCTATTGAGGACATCGTTCTTCGGAAGGCGGAGAGGGGGGCGCTTCGGCGATCCGCTTCGCTCGGGCTACTCCGCCGCCACCTGCTGCGCGGTCGGCTCCGGATCTTTGAGCGCATCGCGCACCATGTTCTGGAAGGCGAGCACGCCATGTTCGTATTTCGGCGAGACCGGACCGCGGGTGTAGACGCCCGCATTGAGGTTGCGCTGGACGCCGAGAATGATGTCGATGTCTTCCGAGACGATCTGCGCTGACCATTCCGCCGACTGTCGGTTGGCTTCGGCCTTCTCGGGCGAGACGTCGGTGAAGAAGTACCAGTTGATGTGGCGGATGCGGCCGGGCCCGAGCGGCTCGACGGTGGCGATCGACGAGCCCCAGTCGTAGAGGTTCAGCATCAGGACGGGAAAGCGATAGAAATAGAGGCCGCGGGTCAGTCCACCGTCGCGCGCCGGCGCATGCAGATGGAAGAACTTGTCGGGGTAGTGGACGTCGACCTTGTACTGCTCGATGTCCATCGAGGCGCAGAGGCCCGGATGCATGGTCTGGCAGTGGTAGCATTCGAGGTAGTTGTCGCCGTAGGTCTTCCAGTCGACGGCGACGTCGCGGTCCTTCGACATGAAATAGTGCTGCTGTTCCAGCGGATAGTCCGCCGCCATCGCGTCGATCGGGCCGAGCCATTCCAACAGCGACTCACCGCCGCGCGCGATGCGCAGGAAGACGAGCCCACGCCATTCCGCGCAGTCGACGGGATAGAGCCCCCATTCGATGGGGTCGAAATGGTGGTCGCCGCCGAAATCGCGGGCGCGCTTCAGAAGGCCCGCGCGGTCGAAACCCCAGGAATGATAGGGGCAGACGACGAGCTTGCCGCAATGGCCGCTCTCTGCGCCGACCAGTTCCGCGCCACGGTGACGGCAGACATTGTGGAAGGCGCGCAGCACGCCGTCATCCCCGCGCATCGCAAAGACCGAATAGCCCGCGACCGTCCCGCGGACGTAGTGGCCGGGGTTCGGCACCTTCTCCGACCAGGAGAACAGCATCCAGTTGCGGGTGAAGATCTTGGCGCGCTCGTCGGCGAAGATGTCGGCGCTGGAATAGGCTTTGGCCGGCAGCGTCCAGGTGAGGGCGGAAGACGTGAACTGCGGATTTAGGTCGGCAAAGGTCACGGCGGTCTCCAGCCCGGTCGGTGCAGCCAATTCAGTGCATGCGCAGTCTTGCTCTTTTGGTTCTCTTCCGCGTCGTCCCGGCCGGAATCAGTTTCGGTAGGACGGGTCGATCGCGTCGATGGTCCGCAGATGCGCCGCCCATTCGAGCAACAGATCGCCATCGTCGAAGGCCATCTGGTCGAACTGCTGGGTGACGCGGCGGCCGACGGCATCGGGCACCTCGACCAGCGGCCGGCCCATGGACAAGGTGGCGACCTGAATTTCGCAGGCGGCGTTGAGATAGAACATCGCGTTGAACATCTCGGCCGCCGAGCGGCCGACGGCGATGAGGCCGTGGTTGCGCAGGACAAGGGCCGGGAAGTCGCCGAGATCGGCGACGATGCGCGCCCGCTCGGAATGGTCCAGCGCGATGCCCTCGAAGTCGTGGTAGCCGATGCGGCCGTAGAATTGCAGCGCGATCTGGTTGAGCGGCAGGAGCCCTTCCTGCAGCGAGGAGACCGCGACGCCGGCGCGGGTATGGGTGTGCATCACATAGGTCGCGTCGTGCCGCGCCCCGTGAATGGCGCTGTGGATGGTGAAGCCGGCGGGGTTCACCCGGGCGGTCGCGCCGCCGACCTGATTGCCGTCGATGTCGATCTTCACCAGCGAGGACGCCGTGATCTCCTCCCACCGGTAGCCATAGGGATTGATCAGGAAGTGGCCGTCCTCGCCTGGCACCCGCGCGGTGATGTGGGTGTAGATGAGGTCGGTCATCTTGTAGTGCGCGGCGAGCCGATAGCAGGCGGCCAGCTCGACCCGCGTCTGCCACTCCGCATCCTGGCTGGCGATGGGGGAATGCAGCGTCATACCAGGCTCCAGCTTCATGTGCGTGAAATTGAGTTCATCACCTTCGCTCGGTGATGGCAAGCGTTCTCCGGGGGCGGGCTTACCCGTAGCGTAGGGACCTGACCGCCTTGCCGCAGGCGGAGAAAACCGGTCGGCGGCCGCTTCATCGCGGTGAAAGAGCCGTCGCCTGCTGACGGGCCAATGCAAAGATCGGGCTGGCCTATGGAGAGAGATCTCCGGCAGCGAAGGCGCTGTCCGCAGGTGGTTTGATAGGGCCGGCTGTAACGATCCCCCAGCTTGAGCGGGCGGCGCCCCAGCGCGTTACAGGCTGCGCACGAAGCGCTCGATGCGCCGGCAGGCTTCGGCGAGCGTCGCCTCGCTAGAGGTGAAGGCGATCCGCAGGAAGCCGTAAGCCGGCGCACCGAAGGCGGTCGCATCGAGCGTCGAGACGCCGGTTTCGCGGAACAGCCGCCAGGCGAAGTCGAAGGGCGTCAGGCCGGTCCCGCGGACGTCTACCAGCACGAACATGCCGGCATCCGGCGTCAGCACCTTGATCTTCGGCACGCCTGAGAGCGCGGCGACGACGAGGTCGCGCCGTGCCCGATAGCGTCCGCGCATGTCGGCGGTAACCTCGGCATAGCTCTCGATGGCGGTGAGGGCGGCCTGCTGCACGAAGCCCGGCATGCCGTAGAGCATGCAGAGCGCCAGCCGCTCCATATGGTGGACGAGTTCGGCATTGGCGACCACCCAGCCGACGCGCCATCCGGTCATCGCATGCGTCTTCGACAGGCTGCCGACGGTGACGGTGCGCTCGGCCATGCCCGGCAGCGAGGCCATCGAGACATGCGGCACTTCGAAGGTGAGGGCGCCGTAGACCTCGTCGACGATCACCGTCAGGTCGTGCTCGATGGCGATGGCGGCGATCCCAGCCAGTTCGTCCCGCGTCATCACCGCGCCGGTCGGGTTGTTCGGCGTCGCGAAGATGATGGCGCGGGTGCGCGGCGTCACCGCGGCGCGGATGGCGGCGGGATCGGGACGGAAGCCGGTCTCGGCCGGCATCGGCACCGGCACGATCTTCGCGCCCGCCACCTGCAGCGTCGCCTCGTAGGTGACATAGGCCGGCTCCAGCACGATCACCTCGTCGCCCTCGGCGAGAAGGCAGAGCGAGGCGGCGAACAGCGCGTTCTGGGCGCCAGCCGTCAGGATGACGTTGCCAGGCGACAGGTCGGGCTGGCCGAGCGAGGGGCCGAGGAGGCGGGCGAGCGCTTGGCGCAGAGCCGGCCGGCCGGGCACGTCGGTATAGTGCGTGTCGCCCGCGCGCAGCGCGGCGACGGCCGCGTCCATCACCGGCTCGGGCGTCGCGAAGTCGGGATCGCCGATGGTGAGAAGGATGACGTCCTCGCCGCGCCGCTGCGCCGCTGTCGCGGCCTCGTGGATCTTCCAGGCGGCGACACCGGGGCCGTCGATCCGCTCGACGAGGGGGGAGAAACGCATGGACATGTCCTGTGGGTCTGGAAGGCTGGGTCGAGCGTCTTGGAGCCGAGCGGCAAGGCAAAGGCAAGTCGGGCCTCAGCTTCACGGTCGCTTCGCGATGATCAAGGACGGTTCATCGCCGTGAAACAGTCCATGAGGCTCTCCGGATGCGTGCGAGCCGGGCGACACGCTCTTGTGACACCCATCCCAGCTTGATTGCAGTTCACGAAAATCAGCCCTGAAGGCGCACATAGGTTCGACGCCGGTCCGGTTGGGGGGCTGACGTTTGTCCCCTCCGCACCCTTGCATCCGGCTTGCCGCGATGGCCTAATCTTCACAGGCATGAAATTCGACCGTAGCAACTTCGGGGGGCACCGTCCATGGCGAGGGAATACGACGCGATCATCATCGGCGCCGGGCACAACGGCCTCGTCTGCGCCAACTATCTCGCCAAGGCCGGGTTGAAGGTGCTGGTCCTCGAGCGGCGCACGGTCATCGGCGGCGCGGCGGTGACCGAGGAGATCTGCCCGGGCTTCAAGGCCTCGACCTATTCCTACCTGATGAGCCTTCTCCACCCGCGCATCATCCGGGACTTCGACCTGAAAAGTCACGGGCTGGAGGTGCTGCCCTGCTCGGACATGATCTCGCCGGTCGGCGGGGATGACTACATCCTGTTCTCCGACGACACTCGGAAGACGCAAGCCTCCTTCGGCAAGTTCTCGAAGAAGGACGCGGCGGCCTATCCAGCGTTCGACACCTACCTGATGGAGTCGGCGGCGATCGTCCGCAAACTCCTGTGGGAGACGCCGGTCGATCCGTCGAAGGGCGACTGGAAGTCTTTCAAGGACAGCGCGCAGCTGCTCTGGAAATACCGCAAGATCGGCGACAAGATGCACCGCATCGCCGACCTCATGACGATGAGCGCTTACGACTTCCTGTCGGAGTGGTTCGAGGACGACCGCATCATGGCGGTCCTCGCCTACTACGCCTCGATCGGTACTTTTGCGGGGCCGAAGACGCCGGGCTCGGCCTACGTCATCATGCACCACGTGATGGGCGAGCACGAAGGGGCCGGCGGCTGGGGCTTCATCAAGGGCGGCATGGGCATGATCACCCAGTCGCTGGCCTCGGCCGGCCGGGCGCTCGGCGTCGAGATCGTCGTCGATGCCGACATCCGGGAAATCCGCGTCGCCTGCAACCAGGTGACCTCGGTCGTCACTGCCAAAGGCGACACCTATTCAGCGAAGACCATCGCGTCGAATGCCAATGCCAAGGTCGTCTACCAGCAGCTGCTGGATCCGGCGCTGGTGCCGGGCGGCGTCAAGCGCGAGATCGACAACTACCGGACCTTCTCAACCGCCTTCAAGATGAACATCGCCTGCGAGCGGCCGCCGCAATACACGATCCTCGACAAGGTGAAGGCGGACGGCGTGCTCGGCAAGTTTCCCTATCCCACCTACATGCACATCGCGCCGGACATCGACTATCTCGAGCGCGCCTATGACGATGCGAAGTATGGCGGCTACTCCCGGCGGCCGTTCATCACGCCGGTGGTGCCGACCATCGTCGACGATACGCTGGCGCCGCCCGGCCAGCACGTCGTCAACCTCTTCGGCGGCCACGCGCCCTACGAACTGAAGGGCAAGGACTGGGCCGACGAGAAGGAGAACTTCAAGAAGGTCGTGCTGGACACGATGGAGGAATGGGCGCCGGGCTTCAGCGCCGACATCATCCAGGCCAATCTCATCATCGCGCCCGATATCGAGGGTGTCGTGAACATGCCGCAAGGCCACATCTTCCATGGCGAGCTGTCGGCCGACCAGCTGTTCTTCCAGCGTCCGGTCTCCGGCTATGCCGACTACCGCACCCCGGTCGAGGGCCTCTACATCTGCGGCGCGTCGATGCACCCGGGCGGCGGCGTCTCCGGCATTCCCGGCGCCAATGCTGCGCGCGAGATCCTGAAAGACCTGAAGCGTCGTCCGAAGAGGCGGGCCGCCTGAGGAGACGCGCGTCAGTCGATGTTGACGGAGCCCCGCATGGCCATCCTGATTGCGTCGATGTCGATGATCGGCGGCGCGACGAAAGGCTCCAGCACGATCTTCACCCTGGCCGGGCTGCCGCTGACGACGGCCGTTTCGGGATAGACCGAGCCGCGCATCTGATCGAGCGGGCCGGCCTGCGGGCTTTCGTTCGAGGCGACGAGGGTTGGCTTTGCCGAACTCGGATCCGCGCGACCGGGACCTGCGGGGCTTGGGCTGACGTAGCCGAAGGCCTGCTCGGGCAGCGCTGCGGGCAGCTGCGCGCTGATCCGCTCTGTGCGAGGGGCGCGGCGGCTTTTCGGCCGCGCGGGCTCCGTGCGATGGGCGCTCGCCTGCGGCGAAGGGCGGGGGCTGACGGAACGCCGGCAGTCGCCATTGAGGCAGGAGCCATGGCCGGGCGTCGACGGGCGAATGATGGCCCGAGGACCGGCACATCCGGTGACCGTCATGGCCGAGGCCAGCAGCAGAATTCCAATACGCACCAGCACAGCCTCCGCGGGATGGCCGCAGTCTAGGCGCGGTCCCGTAAATTTAGGCTGAAGGGCTTATCGTTGAGCCCTCATCGTCTGCGCGCGGCGGATAGGCATGCTCTTGCCCTTTCGGGTCGGTGACCTCGCGGCCATCGGCGGAAAGATAGCTCGGCCCGACCGGCACCTTGCCGTGACCGCCGGGAATGTCGAGGACGTAGGTCGGCTGGCAGAGCCCGGAAATGTCGCCGCGCAGCGATCGCATCAGGCCCTGCCCGGTCTCGATCGAGGTCCTCATATGCGCGGTGCCGGGGGCGAGATCGCCGTGGTGGAGATAATAGGGCTTGATCCGGTTCTCGACGAAGGCCCGCATAAGCGCACCCAGCGTCCCGGCGTCGTCGTTGATGCCGGCGAGGAGCACGGTCTGGCTGACCATCGGAATGCCGGCATCGACCAGCCGCGCCACCGCGGCGATCGCGGCCGGCGTGAACTCGCGCGGGTGGTTGGCGTGGAGCGCGACGAAGACGGCGCGGCCGAAGCCTTTCAGCGCGGCGACGAGGGCCGCGTCGACCCGCGCTGGGTCGACCACCGGCACGCGGGTGTGCAGGCGCAGGACCCGGACATGCTCGATCTTGCCCAGCGCCTCGGCGATGAAGGCGAGGCGGCGCGGCGACAGGACGAAGGGGTCGCCGCCGGTGATCACCACCTCCCAGACCTCCGGATGCGCGGCGATGTAGGCGAGCGCGCCGTCGAGCTCTGCATCCGACAGCGTGCCAAGGCCATCGGGCCCCACGACTTCGCGGCGAAAGCAGAAGCGGCAATAGACCGGGCAGACGTGCAGCGGCTTCAGCAGCACCCGGTCGGGATAGCGGTGGACGATTCCGGGCACGGGCGCGTGCGCGTCGTCGCCGATCGGGTCGGCGAGGTCACCGGGCGCCGCCTCCAGCTCTTCCTCCCGCGGCAGGAACTGCCGGCCGATGCCATCGTCGGCATCCTCGATCAGCGCGGCCATGTCGGGGGTGATCGCGATCGCATAGCGCTCGGCCACCCGTTCGATCGCGGCGAGCCGCTCGGCCGGCACCAGTCCCGCGCCAAGGAGGGCAGCGGCGCTGCGCAGCGGGCGGTTCACGCCGTTCCCCGCGCGACCGGGGTCCAGATCACGTCGTCGATCCGCCCGGCGCCGACGGCGAGCATGACCAGCCGGTCGAAGCCGAGGGCGATGCCGCTGGAGTCAGGCATGATGGCAAGGGCCGCCAGGAAATCCTCGTCGAGCGGATAGCGGTTGCCGTAGACGCGCTGCATCTCGTCCATCTCGGCGGTGAAGCGGCGGCGCTGCACCGCGGGGTCGGTCAGCTCGCCGAAAGCGTTGGCGAGCTCGACGCCGCAACAGTAAATCTCGAAGCGCTCGGCCACCCGCGGATCATGGGCGCTCGGGCGGGCGAGGGCGGCTTCGGCGACCGGGTATTCGCAGAGGATCGTCGGGCGGCCGTTGCCGAGTTCCGGCTCGACGCGCTCGAGCAGCGCCTTCGAGAACAGCGCCGACCAGCCGTCATCGTCTGAGATGCGGATGCCGGCGCGGACCATGCCGGCGGCCAGAAGGTCGCGGTCGGTCTCGCCGGAGGCGTCGACGGTGGCGAGGAGGTCGATGCCGATGTAGCGCTCGAACGCCTCGGCCAGCGTCAACCGCTCGGGCTCGGCGAAGGGATCGGCGGTGCGGCCGCGGAACACGAACTGCTTGGCGCCCGTCTGCTCGGCCGCCAGCGCGATGAGCTCGGCGGCATCCTGCATCAGGCGCTCGTAGGTTTCGCCCGCGCGGTACCATTCGAGCATGGTGAATTCCGGCGAATGCAGCGCGCCGCGCTCGCGGTTGCGCCAGACCTTGCCGAGGCTGAAAATCCGCTCCTCGCCGGCGGCGAGCAGCTTCTTGCAGGCAAATTCCGGCGAAGTGTGGAGATAGTAGGTCTCCCGGCTGCCGTCGAAATCCAGCATGTCGGTGGCAAAGGCGGCAAGATGCGCCTCGTTGCCGGGCGAGACCTGGAGTGCTGAGGTCTCGACCTCGACGAAATCCCGTTCGGCGAACCAGCGACGCAGGTCGGCGGCGATGGCGTTGCGCTGCAGGAGGCGCGGCCGGCGGTCGGCGTGGACGTCGGGCGTCCACCAAGGCGAGGCGTTGATCATCGGGCCTATCGTCGAGTGGCGACTGGCGGTCGCGCGCGAGATGCGGTAGGTGCGGCGCATCGAAGGCCGTGCCGCCGGGCACCCCACAAACTGAAGTTTTAAGGACCAATCATGGTGAAGGTGATCGCCAGTTCCCTGCGCAAGGGCAATGTCGTCGACCAGGATGGCAAGCTCTATGTGATCCTCATTGCCGAGAACATCCATCCTGGCAAGGGCAATTCCGTGACGCAGCTGGACATGCGCCGCATCTCCGACGGCGTGAAGGTGTCCGAGCGCTTCCGCACCACCGAGACCGTCGAGCGGGCCATGGTCGAGGAGCACGACCACACCTTCCTCTACAATGACGGCGACGGCTATCACTTCATGAACCCGGAGAATTTCGACCAGGTCACGGTGCCCGAGAGCGTCATCGGCGACATGGCGCCGTACCTGCAGGAGAACATGACCGTCGCGCTCTCGCAGTACAACGGCTCGCCGATCTCGCTCGTGCTGCCGCAGCGTGCGACCTTCGAGGTGGTCGAGACCGAGCCGGTGACCAAGGGCCAGACGGCCTCGGCCTCCTACAAGCCGGCCCTTCTGTCGAACGGCCTGCGCACTGCCGTCCCACCGCACATCGCCACCGGCACCCGCATCGTCGTCCTCACCGAAGACGGCTCCTACGTCGAGCGCGCCAAGGACTGATCGCTCCGTCCTGCCGAGCTTTCAGACGCCCGTCCCGCTGGTTGCGGGGCGGGCGTCTTCGTTTCCGCGCGTGACATCCGGCAAAAAATCGCTCGTCGCCTTCCGATACCCCCTTCGTCCAATGGACAAACGCCGCCAAGGCAGCCAGACTTCCCGCAGAACCCGGAAAACCGGGTCGGGATCGGTGTCGACGGACGCGGGCAAAGCCCAGCCAGCCGCGGTGCGAACAGGGGAGGAATGAGGGTGCGTTTCACGGCGAAGCTTTATCTCAGCGCGATGCTCGGCGCGGCGGCGATGGCGGGGGTTCTGCCCGCGCATGCCGAGGATCCCATCAAGCTCGGCGTCTCCGGGCCCTTTACCGGCGGCTCGTCTGCGATGGGCGTCTCGATGCGCGATGGCGTCAGGCTGGCGGTGGCCGAGATCAACGCCAATGGCGGCGTGCTCGGACGTCAGATCCAGCTGGTCGAGCGTGACGACGAGGCCAAGAACGAGGTCGGCGCGCAGGTCGCGCAGGAGCTGATCAACAAGGAAGAGGTGGTCGCCACCCTCGGCTTCATCAACACGGGCGTCGCTCTTGCCGCCCAGCGCTTCTACCAGGAAGCCGAGATCCCGGTGTTCAACAACGTCGCCACCGGCACGATCATCACCAACCAGTTCATCCAGCCGGACTACGACAATAACTACGTCTTCCGGAACTCCGCCTACGACGTGCTGCAGGCCGGCCTGATGGTCGACGAGGCCGTGGCCCGGAAATACACCAAGATCGCAGTGCTCGCCGATTCCACCAATTACGGCCAGCTCGGCCGCGCCGACATCGAGACCTATCTCGGCGAGAAGGGGCTGACCCCGGTCGCGGTCGAGAAGTTCAACATCAAGGACGTCGACATGACGGCCCAGCTGTTGAAGGCCCAGCAGGCCGGTGCCGACGTGATCCTCGCCTACGGCATCGGGCCGGAGCTCGCGCAGATCGCCAACGGCATGGCCAAGCTCGGCTGGAAAGTGCCGATGATCACCTCCTGGCCCGCCTCGATGCAGAGCTTCATCGACATTGCCGGGGCCAACGGCAACGGCGTGATCATGCCGCAGACCTTCATCGAGGACGGCACGCTGCCCAAGCGCAAGGCCTTCCTCGAGAACTACTACAAGACCTACAGCGTCTCGAAGATCCCGACGCCGGTCGCGGGCGCGCAAGGCTACGACTCGGTCTACCTCATCGCCGCGGCGATCACCCAGGCCGGCTCGACCGAAGGCCCCGAGATCCGGGCCGCGCTCGAGGACCTGCAGACCAAGGTCGAGGGCGTCGTCACCACCTACGACAAGCCCTTCACCGCGACTGACCACAACGCCATCACCCGCAACATGGTGGTGTTCGGCCGCGTCCAGGACGGCAAGATCGTCTACGACAAGGAAGAGGACGCCAAGAACGCCGGCGTCGTGCGCGTCAAGGAAAAGGCTGCCAACTGATCGGCAGTCGTCGAGAGCGGCGGGTTATGTCCGTCTTTCCCCAGGGGGATTTAGTCTCCCCGGGGAAGGATGAGGGCGGGCCCGTTTCCACGTCCGGTCCGGGACGCGCCGCGGCGCGCTGTCCGTCTCCAATGCGCACCTCGCCTGCGGCCGCCGCCGCCGGAACTTCAGCAGGGCAGTTTTCATGACCATCTTCCTGCAGCTTGTCGCCTCCGGCATCGCGATCGGCATGATCTATGCCGCGATCGCCTTCGGCTACCAGCTCACCTTCGCGACCTCGAAGACGCTGAACTTCGGCCAGGGTGAGGCGCTGGCGCTCGGCGCCCTGTTCGGCCTGACGCTGGCGCCCTTCACCGGCTACTGGCTGATGATCCCGATGGTCCTCGTCTTCGGCTTCGCGCTCGGCGCCGTCGTCGAACGGCTGGCGGTGCGGCCGGCGGTGAAGATCAAGTCGGAATACGGGTGGATCATGGCGACGATCGCGCTCGGCATCATCTTCCGCAACCTTGCCGAAAACATCTGGGGCCGCGACGACCTGAAGTTTCCCTCGCCGCTGCCCGAGGAGGCGATCCAACTGGGCGGCGTGCGCATGCTGCCGATGGAACTCCTGATCATCGCCGGCGCGCTCTTGATGATGCTGGCAGTCGAGATCTTCAACCGCAAGTCGATCTGGGGCAAGGCGGTCATCGCCACCTCCGACGACATCGACGCGGCCGGCCTGATGGGCATCAACACCCAGCGGGTCATCACGCTCTCCTACTCCATCAGCGCGATGACCGCGGCCTTTGCCGGCGTGCTCGTCGCTCCGGTGACGCTGACCGGCGCCACGATGGGCGCGGTGCTCGCGCTGAAGGCCTTCGCCGTGGCGATCATCGGCGGCCTCGAATCCGGGCTCGGGGTGATCGTCGGCGGGCTGATCCTCGGCATCGCGGAAACGCTGACCGGCTTCTACATCTCCACCGGCTACAAGGACGTGCCGGGTCTCATCCTTCTCCTCGTCGTCTTGTCGATCCGTCCGGTCGGCCTGTTCGGCAAGGCCGTGATCAAGAAGGTCTGACGATGAGCGCCTCTTCCTCCTCCGCCACGCTCGCTGCTGCGCCCGACCGGCGCCGTCAGGCGCGCTCGCTCGGCGCCCTCGGCGCCGTGCTCCTGGTCGTCTTCCTGGCGGGCTTCCCGCTGGCGGTGCCCAGCACCTACTACCTCCACCTCGTCACCGTGATCGCGATCTACGCCATCCTAGTGCTCGGGCTCGACATCGTCGTCGGCTATACCGGCCAGGTCAGTCTCGGCCATGCCGGCCTGTTCGGCATCGGGGCCTATTCCGCCGCGGTCCTGTTCATGCACTTCAAGCTCGGCATCTGGTTCGGGCTCCTCGCTGGCATCGGCGTGACCGCCGTGTTCGGCCTGCTGCTGGCGGTGCCGGCGCTGCGCGTGACGGGGCCTTATCTCGCCATGGTGACGCTCGCCTTCGGCACCATCATCCAGATCTTCATCAACGAGCTGACGCCGCTGACCAACGGTCCGCTCGGCATCACCTTGCCGCCGCCGCGCGTCCTCGACTTCGCGATGTTCGGCATCCCCGCCCCTTGGGGCGCCTCCGGGCGCAAGCTCGAATTCTACTATCTCGTCTGCATCGCGCTGCTTGTCACCATTCTCGTGGTCAACCGGGTCGTCCGCTCGCCCTATGGCCGCGCCTTCGAGGCCCTGCGCGACAGCCCGATCGCCTGCGACTGCATGGGCGTCAGCGTCTACCGCTACAAAGTCTACGCCTTTGTCCTTTCGGCCGCGCTGGCCGGCCTTGCCGGGGCGCTGTTCGCTTGGTCCGAGCGCTATGTCGCGCCGAACTCCTACGGCTTCGAGCTGACCGTCCTGTTCCTGCTGGCGGTGACGATGGGTGGACGAAAGTCGCGCGCGGGCCCGCTGATCGGCTCGGCGATCATCGTGATGATGCCGAACATCCTCGCCGACATCGCGCTGGTGCGGATCATGGCCGGGGTAATCGCCGCGATCGCCCTCGTCGTCGGCCTCCAGGCCTTCCTGCGCCGCCGCGACAACCGCTTTGCCATCCTCGTGCCGGTGGTGCTCTGCATCCTCTTCTTCCCTGCGACGCTCATCCTCCAGTCGGTAACCGACTTCCGGCTGACCGTCTTCGGCCTGATGATTCTCTTCGTCGTCTACTACCTTCCCGACGGGATCGTCGGCTTCCTGCGCGACAAGATCCCGGCGCTGCGGCCGGCCCATACCGCGGAGGGCCGCCAGATCGCCGCCGATGGTTCGGCACTGATCGTACAGCGCGGCGGCAGCGGGGCCGATCCGCTGCTGAAGGTCGAGGCTGCACTGATGCAGTTCGGCGGCCTGAAGGCTCTGGACGGGGTCGACCTCGTGGTCAGGCCGGGCACGATCCACGGCCTCATCGGCCCGAACGGCTCCGGCAAGTCGACGATGATGAACGTCCTCACCGGCATCTACGTGCCGACCGGTGGCAGCGTGACGCTGGCGGCCGGCGCGGGGGCGGCCAAGCGGCTCGACGGACTGAAGCCCTCGGAGATTGCGCTCGCCGGCGTCGCCCGGACGTTCCAGAACGTCCAGCTGTTCCGCGAGATGACGGCGCTGGAGAACGTCCTCGTCGGACTCCACCACGCCTTCCGCGGCAATCTCTTCGATGCCATCCTCGGCACCGCGCGCCGCAAGCGCGAGGAGCGAGAAGCCCGGCAGCGGGCCAGCGCGATCCTCGACTTCGTTGGGCTCGGCGAACTCGCGCATGTCGAGGCGCGCAACTTGCCTTACGGCAAGCAGCGCCTGTTGGAGATCGGCCGGGCACTGGCGCTGGATCCGGTCCTGCTGCTGCTCGACGAGCCGGCCGCGGGCCTTACCGCCCCCGATATCGCCGAGCTCGGCGCGATCATCCGCAAGATCAAGGACGCTGGCATCACCGTCATCCTGATCGAGCACCACATGGACGTGGTGATGAGCCTCTGCGACCGCGTGACCGTGCTCGACTTCGGCCACAAGATTGCCGAGGGCGGGGCGCGCGACATCCAGAAGGACCCCAAGGTGATCGAGGCCTATATCGGCACCACCGAGACGGAGCCGGCCCATGCTTGAGGTCTCCAACCTTTCCGCCGGCTACGGCCAGATCGAAGTGCTGCATGGGCTGACGCTGAAGGTGCCGAAGGGCAAAGTGGTCACGCTGATCGGCTCCAATGGCGCCGGCAAGACCACGACGATGCGCGCGCTGTCGGGCATGATCCGGCCGACCGGCGGCTCGATCAAGCTGAACGGGCAGGAGATCTCGGGGCTCGACAGCCATGCCGTCGCGCGCTCCGGCCTTGCCCATTCGCCCGAGGGGCGGCGCGTCTTCCCGACCCTCAGTGTCGAGGACAACCTGACGCTCGGCGCTTTTCCGCGCCTCACCGGCGCCCGCGCCAAGGGGGACGTCTCGGCCGACCGCGAGCGTGCCTTCGTGCTGTTCCCGCGCCTGAAGGAGCGCCGCATGCAGCTCGCCGGCACGCTGTCGGGCGGCGAGCAGCAGATGCTGGCCATGGGTCGGGCGCTGATGCTGAAGCCCGACATCCTGCTGCTCGACGAGCCGTCGATGGGCCTCGCGCCGAAGCTTGTCGAGGAGGTCTTCCGCATCATCCGCGTGCTGAAGGAAGAGCATGTGACCATGCTCCTGGTCGAGCAGTTCGCGATGGCCGCGCTCGGCGTCGCCGACCATGCCTATGTCATGGAGAACGGCCGCATCCGCGTCGAAGGACCGGCCGCGCAGCTGCGCAACGACCCGGCCATCCGCGCCGCCTATCTCGGCGGCGATCACTGATCCTCCTCGGCCAGCGGGCCTTCTCCGGCGGTCCGCTGGCCGAGTGAACCTGCGGCGGGATCGCTGATCGAGGGGCCTGCCTTCCTGATTTCGCTTGCGGTCGG
Source organism: Mesocryomonas lacus (assembly GCF_055730105.2). Taxonomy (NCBI): domain Bacteria; kingdom Pseudomonadati; phylum Pseudomonadota; class Alphaproteobacteria; order Hyphomicrobiales; family Aurantimonadaceae; genus Mesocryomonas; species Mesocryomonas lacus. The sequence goes on along the minus strand of NZ_JBUZWF020000001.1, from coordinate 257,143 downwards.
TGGTGCGGGGCGGCTACGCGAGCAGTCTCCTCCTCCACACGCCCCGGGGTCCGCATGTCGATCGAACGCTTCCGGAAAGACGCCGACCTCTTGCTGCGGCACTTCGACCTGCAGCGGGCACCCGGCGGGCGTTTCGACATGCAGGTCGAGCACGTCTACAGCGGCGACCCCGTCGCCCGCAGCTGGCACTGGACGAGCGCCGGCGACGAGCGGGACAGGCGGGCCTCGGCGCAGATCATGGTCATGCTGAAAGTGGTGGCGGGGCGAGACTGGCATGTCCTCGACTTCGAAGCGCCCGGGCTGCAGCACCGCCGACCGCAGGCGGGCGCTTCGGCCCTTGGCAAGGCCTCCGGCGAATGGCACATCCTGACGTTCCAAGGCACAAGCGAGGGACACGCGCTCGACAGCGGCTTCATGCTGTTCGAGGCGGCAGCCGATTTCGACGCTGTCCGCGACGAGCTGGAGCGTCCCGCCGCGGCGTGAGTGCCACAAGCCCTGCGACCGGATCGACGGGTGGGCGGACCGGGGCGCAGACCCAGAGCTCGGGGTATTCCGCCGGCGGGCGACAGTTCGCAGGCCGCGTCGGCAGCGATCACCGCCGTTTCAGCGCTTCCGTCAGCGCTGCGCCGAAAGCGCCCGTCGGCTCGGCCTTCGCCGTAGTCGGCTTGCCGCCGGCGGTCGCCGAGCGCGGCCTCTCCGACCGCTCCGGCCTCGCCGCTGCGGTCTCGCCCTTGCCGGCGGGAGCGGTCTTCATCGACAGGGAGATCCGCTTGCGCCGGGCGTCGACCTCGAGCACGCGCACCTGAACCACCTGGCCGGCCTTCACCACGTCGGCCGGATCTTTGACGAACTGGTCCGAGATTTCCGAGACGTGCACCAGCCCGTCCTGGTGGACGCCGATGTCGACGAAGGCGCCGAAAGCGGCGACGTTGGTGACCGTCCCTTCCAGCATCATGCCGGGCTTCAGGTCCGACATCTCGCTGACGCCCTCCCTGAAGGTCGCGGTGGCAAAGCTTGGCCGCGGGTCACGGCCGGGCTTTTCGAGCTCAGCGAGGATGTCCTTCACCGTCGGCAAGCCGAAACCATCGACGGCGAACTGCCGGGGGTCGAGCCCGCGCAGCGTCGGGGCATCGCCCATCAGCGTGGCAAGGTCCTTGCCGGCGGCGGCGACGATCTTCTTGGCGATGGGATAGGCCTCGGGGTGCACCGCCGAGGCATCGAGCGGCTCGGTTCCGCCCCGGATACGCAGGAAGCCGGCGCACTGCTCGAAGGCCTTCGGGCCGAGCCGCGGCACCGCCATCAGTTTCCGGCGGGTCGGGAAGGGGCCTTCCTTGTCGCGGTGGGCGACGATCGCCTCCGCCAGCACCGGACCAATGCCCGAGACATGGGCGAGCAGTGCCGAGGAGGCGGTGTTGACGTCAACGCCGACGGCGTTCACCGCGTCCTCGACGACGGTCTCCAGCGCCCGGCCCAGCGCGCCCTGGTCGACGTCGTGCTGGTACTGGCCGACGCCGATCGCCTTCGGGTCGACCTTGACGATCTCGGCCAGCGGATCCTGCAGGCGCCGCGCGATCGAGGCCGCGCCGCGCAGCGACACGTCGATATCCGGCATTTCGCGCGAGGCGCGCTCGGAGGCGGAGTAGACGGAGGCGCCGGCCTCGCTGACGATCACCTTGACCGGCTTCTCGCCCGGCAGAGCGGCGATCACCTCGGCGGCGAGCTTCTCGGTCTCGCGGCTGGCGGTGCCGTTGCCGATGGCGACGAGCTGGATCTTGTGCCGGCGGATCAGCGCGCCGAGCGCCGCCGCCGCCCCCGCCGCATCGTTGCGCGGCTGGAACGGGTAGACCGTCGCGGTGTCGACGAGGCGCCCGGTGGCGTCGATGACGGCGACCTTCACGCCGGTGCGGATGCCGGGGTCGAGCCCCATCGTCGGCTTTGCGCCGGCGGGCGCGGCCAGCAGGATGTCCTTGAGGTTGCGCGAGAAGACGCGGATCGCCTCGGCGTCGGCGCGCTCCTTCATGGCGACCATCATCTCGGTGGCGAGATGGCCGTGAATCTTGTTCTTCCAGGCCCACTGGACAACGGAAGACAGCCAGAGATCGGCGGGCGCAGCGCCCGCCATGTCGATGTTGAACCGCCGGGCGATCATCGCCTCGACGGGCTTCACCGGGGCGGGGTCCTCGGCGTCGACCGCGATGTCGAGCGAAAGCACGCCCTCCTTGGCGCCGCGCAGCATGGCGAGGACGCGGTGGCCGGGTGCGGTCGCCCACTTCTCCTCGTGCTCGAAATAGTCGGCGAACTTCGCCCCCTCCGTCCGCTTGCCGCGCAGCGCGGTGGACCGCAGCCGCCCGCGGTCGGTGAGGTGCCGGCGGAGCGAGGCCAGAAGTTCGGGCGTTTCGTCCATCTTTTCCGCGATGATGTCGCGCGCGCCGTCGAGGGCGGCTTTCGCGTCCTTCACCTCCGCGGTGAGGAACTCCCGGGCGATCTTCGAGGGGTCGACGCGGCGGTCGCCGAGAATGCGATCGGCGAGGGGGCCGAGGCCCCGCTCCCTGGCCGCATCCGCCTTCGTGCGACGCTTCGGCTTGAACGGCAGGTAGAGATCCTCGAGCGCCACCCGCGTGGCCGCACCCTCGATGGCAGCTGCGAGAGCCTCCGTCAGCTTGCCTTGCTCGTCGATCGAGCGCCGCACCGTCTCGCGCCGGGCTTCCAGCTCGCGAAGATAGACCAGCCGCGTCTCCAGCGCGCGCAGCTGGATGTCGTCGAGCCCGCCGGTCGCCTCCTTGCGATAGCGCGCGATGAACGGCACCGTCGCGCCGCCGTCGAGCAGCGCCACGGCAGCGGTCACCTGGCCGACCGCTGCGCCGATCTCTCCGGCAATGATCGTCTCGATGCTGGCGCGGGCCATCGGTCTCTCCTCTAATGCGGCGACAGGATTACGTCGTCGCGGTCGGAGCAGCAACCGGCCGGGTCCGTCATCGGCATCTGGCTATGGGATCCAGCAGAGATTGACATCTGTCGACGGGCAATCGAATGTTGTCAAAACAACCGGTGCTTCGGGAGAGCGCCGGCTGATGACAGCGCCGGCTTACCGGCGCGCCGTCCGGGAGGGCCGGTAGAATGGAACCACTTTTGCAGGTGGAAGGGCTGAAGAAGTCCTTCGGCGGCGTTGCCGCCTTGCGCGACGGCCGGCTTGAACTCGCGCCAGGCTCGGTGCACGCCCTCTGCGGCGGCAACGGCGCGGGCAAATCCACTTTTCTGTCGATCGTCATGGGCATCCAGAAGCGCGACGGCGGAACGATCCGGCGGCGCGGGCAGGAGGTCGAGTTCGCGAGCCCCGCCGAGGCGCTGGCGTCCGGCATTGCCATCATCGAGCAGGAACTCAGCCCCGTCCCGCACATGAGCGTCGCCGAGAACATCTATCTCGGCCGCGAGCCCTCCGGGCGTTTTGGCGGGGTCGATTTCCGGGCGATGAACAAGGCGGCCCAGGGGCTGCTCGACGGTCTCGGCTTCGAGATCCGCGCCGATGAGGTGATGGCACGGCTCTCGGTCGCGGAAATGCAGCTCGTCGAGATCGCCAAGGCGCTCAGCCACGACGCCGAGGTGATCTTCATGGACGAGCCGACCTCGGCGATCGGCGAGCGCGAGGCGCAGCACCTGTTTGCCGCGATCGAGCAGCTGAAGCGGCAAGGGCGGGCGATCGTCTATGTCTCGCACCGCCTCTCCGAGATCTTCCAGATCGCCGACAGCTATACCGTCTTCCGCGACGGCGCCTTCGTCGGCGCGGGCGCGCTGAAGGACGTCGCGCGGCCCGATCTCATCAAGATGATCGTCGGGCGGGAACTCGGCGAGGAGTACATCAAGACCAATGCGCCGACCGATGTCGTCGGGCTCGAGGTCGCCAACCTCTCCAGCCGCGGCAAGATCGAGGACATTTCCTTCCAGGTCCACAAGGGAGAGATCTTCGGCATCTACGGCCTGATGGGCTCGGGCCGTACGGAAATCTTCGACTGCCTGTTCGGGCTCGACCGACGCTCGGAGGGCCGCATCCTGCTGGAGGGACGCGAGGCCGCGATCCACAAGCCGGCCGACGCGATGCGCGAGGGCCTGGCGCTGGTCACCGAGGACCGCAAGCAGACCGGCCTCAACCTCTCCGACAGCGTCCGCGGCAACATCGCTTTGGCGAGCCTGCCGGAGATGAGCCCGTCCGGCGTGATGCGCGGCCGGGCCGAGGCGGAGGCCAGCCGGTCGATGATCGAGCGCTTCGCCATCAAGGCGGCGCGCGACACCATGCCGGTGTCCGGCCTCTCCGGCGGCAACCAGCAGAAGGTGGTGCTCGGCAAGTGGTTTCTGCGCAACCCGCGGATCCTGCTGCTGGACGAGCCGACCCGCGGCGTCGACGTCGGCGCCAAGCGGGAGATCTACCGGATCATCTGCGAATTCGCGGCGGCCGGCGGCACGGTGGTGATGATCTCCTCGGAGATCGAGGAGGTGCTCGGCCTCAGCGACCGCATCATGGTCATGCGCGGCGGTCGCTCGGCGGGCATTCTCGACCGGTCCGAAGCCAGCGCCCAGTCATTGGTCCATCTTTCGACCTGACGTCTCGATCGATCGAGCGAGCGGCAGAAGACTCCGGAACGGAGCAGGAGAATTGCGTGTCTGATATCCAAACCAAATCCGCGGGATGGTTCGGCGCCGAGCGGCGTGGCCGGCTGATCCAGGAATACGGCATCTTCCTCGCCTTCATCCTCTTGGTGGTCATCCTCTCGTTCTCGAACGAGTATTTCCTCACCGCCGGCAACATCTCGAACGTCCTCCTGCAGACCTCGATCAACGGCATTCTCGCCATCGGCATGACCTTCGTCATCCTGACGCGCGGCATCGACCTTTCCGTCGGCTCGGTGGTGGCGCTGGCGGGCATGGTCAGCGCGAGCTTCGTCACGACCTCGGCGACCGCCGGCATCGGCGGCGGGCCCTATCCCGTCGTCCTCGCGCTCGCCATCGGCATCCTCGTCGGCGTCTGCACCGGTGCGCTCGTCGGCATCATCGTCTCGCGCTTCCAGGTGCCGGCCTTCGTCGCGACGCTCGGCATGCTGTCGGCGGCGCGGGGCATGACGCTGATCTACGGCGGCGGCAAGCCGGTGCCGAGCCTGATCCCGGAGTTCCGCTGGATCGGCACCGGCAACATCCTCGGCATTCCGCTGCCGGTGGTGATCCTGGCCGTCGTCTTCGCTTTGTCCTGGTGGATCCTGACGCGCACCCGTTTCGGCCGCTACATCTATGCCGTCGGTGGCAACCCGCATGCGGCCAAGACGTCGGGCATCGACGTCGTGCGCATCCGCTTCTTCGTCTACGTCATCTCCGGCGCCCTGTCGGGCCTTGCTGGCATGATCCTGTCGGCGCGCACCGGCTCGGCTTTGCCGCAGGCCGGCATCGCCTACGAACTCGACGCGATCGCGGCGGTGGTGATCGGCGGCACCAGCCTGTCCGGCGGCGTCGGCCGGGTGACCGGCACGCTGATCGGCGCCCTCATCATCGGCGTGATGAACAACGGCCTCGATCTCCTCGGCATGCAATCCTACTACCAGCAGATCCTGAAGGGCGCCCTCATCGTCGGCGCGGTGATGCTGGACCAGAAGCGCAATCACGGCGCCTGAGCGCCCACAGAGTTCACGCCGGTGGGAGCCGGCTGGAAACACCGGGGGACGTCATCCCGACGTCGCGCCGGTTCAATCGGGAGGAAAGTCCATGAAGAAGTTCTTGCTCGCACTGGCCATGGCGTCGGCGCTCTACGCGCCGTCGGCGATCGCCCAGGAAAAGCTGAAGATCGGCGCGACGGTCTACGGACTCAACGCCGAGTTCATGCAGATCTGGAGCGCCGCGCTGCAGAAGCATCCGGCCGTCGTCAGCGGCGAAGTCGAGGTCACCGTGTTCGACGGTCGTTATGATGCGCTGGTCCAGCAGGAGCAGTTCAACACGATGATCACGCAGAAGTATAACGCGATCATCTTCGTCCCGATGGACATCGAGGCGGGCGCCGCCCCGGTGCAGGCCGCCGTCGACGCCGGCATCCCGGTCGTCGGTTCGAACGCCCGCGTCAACTCCGACCTCCTCACCTCCTATGTCGGCTCGAACGACGTCGAGGCCGGCGAGCTCGAGGCGAAAGCCGTGCTCGACAAGATGGGCTGCAAGGGCAACCTCGTGATCATCGAGGGACCGATCGGCCAGTCCGGCCAGATCCAGCGCCTCGAAGGCAACCAGAAGGCGCTCGCCGCTTGCCCGGACGTGAAGATCCTCGAGCAGCAGACCGGCAACTGGTCGCGCGCCGAGGCGCAGACGCTGATGGAGAACTGGCTGACCTCGCATCCCGGCCAGATCAACGGCGTCATCGGCCAGAACGACGAGATGGCGCTGGGCGCGATCGAGGCGATCAAGGCCGCCAATCTCAAGGTCGAGGATTTCGCGATCGCCGGCGTCGACGGCGTCACCGATGCGATCAATGCGGTGAAGGAAGGCCAGATGGCCTCGATCCTGCAGGACGCGACCGCCCAGGCGCAAGGCGCGCTCGACGTCGCCATCAAGGCGGCCAAGCCCGACTACCAGCCGCAGTCGCCGATCTGGAAGCAGTATCCCTCGATGCCCTGGGCCGACGGCAAGGAGAAGGACTACCTCGTGCCGTGGACGCCGGTCACCACCGCGAACGCCGACGCGCTACTCGAGTCGCGCAAGTAGGCTTGCCAAAGGAGGGGGCGGCGCGGTGCTGCCCCCTCCATTCCACGACCGGCGTGCCGGTCATCTCCCCGTCCTGTGGCCGGCGTCCGAAGGATCGCCAGCGCCCGCTGAAAGGAAAGACCCGATGAGCGAAACCGCCCCCCAGGTCGATCTCGACTTCTCGCTGGCCGGCAAGATTGCCCTCGTCACCGGCGGCGCGTCCGGTATCGGTGCGGCGATCGCATCCGCCTATGCCCGCAAGGGCGCGCAGCTCGCCATTCTCGACCTCCAGCAGGAGGCCGCCGACGCGATGGCTGCGACCCTCGGCAACGGCGCGCGGGCCTTCCGCTGCGACGTCGCCGACCGCGCCTCGGTCGAGGCTGCTGTCGCTGCCGTGCTCGCCGCCTTCGGCCGCATCGACATCGCGGTGAACAGCGCCGGCATCGTCGCGCTGGCGCCGGCCGAGGACCTCTCCGCCAGCGCCTGGGACAAGACCATCGCCATCAACCTCACGGGCACCTTCATCGTCTGCCAGGCGGTCGGCCGGGCGATGATCGCCGCCGGAAACGGCGGCAAGATCATCAACCTCGCCTCGCAGGCCGGCACCGTCGCGATCGACGAGCACGTCGCCTATTGCGCCTCGAAGTTCGGCGTCATCGGCATGACGAAGACGCTCGCGGCCGAGTGGGGCGAGCACGGCATCACCGTCAATTCGATCTCGCCGACGATCGTCCTCACCGATCTCGGCCGCAAGGCCTGGGCCGGCGAGAAGGGCGAGGCCGCCAAGAAGCGGATCCCGATGGGCCGCTTCGCCTATCCCGAGGAAATCGCCGCCTCGGCGGTGTTCCTCGCCTCCAACGGCGCCGACATGATCAACGGGGCCGATCTCCTCGTCGACGGCGGCTACACCATTCTCTGATCCTCGACCCATCTTCGAAACTCGAACGGACCCCGACATGACCATGCAGCGCTTCATCAACGGCCCGGACGATGTGGTGGACGAGAGCGTCCGCGGCTTCGTCAAGGCGCACCGCGACCTCGTCCGCCTATCGGAGAAGAACCCGCGCGTCGTCGTCTCCACCGCGGCGCCGGTCGCCGGCAAGGTCGGTGTCGTCACTGGCGGCGGCTCGGGCCACGAGCCGGCCTTCGTCGGCTATACCGGGCGCAACATGCTGGATGCCGTCGCGGTGGGCGAACTCTTCTCCTCGCCGACGGCCCGCAGCTTCCACGATGCGATCAAGGAAGCCGACGGCGGCAAGGGCGTCGTCTGCCTCTATGGCAACTATGCCGGCGACAACATGAACGTGAAGATGGCGACGAAGCTCGCCGCCAAGGACGGCATCGAGGTCGCAACGGTCGTTGCCAATGACGACGTCTGCTCGGCCGGGCCGGACGAGCGCCAGAAGCGCCGCGGCGTCGCCGGCGAGATCTTCATGTGGAAGATCGGCGGCGCGAAGGCGGCCGAAGGCGCAAGCCTCGAAGAGGTGCGCTCGACCGCCCAGCGCGCCATCGACGCCACGCGCTCGATCGGCGTCGGCCTCGGACCTTGCACGCTGCCGGCCGTCGGCCACCCCAATTTCCAGATCGAGCCCGGCACGATGGAGGTCGGTATCGGCCATCACGGCGAGCCGGGCATCCGCGTCGAGACGCTGAAGACCGCCGCCGAGGTCGCGCGCGACATGGCGAAGATCGTCCTCGACGATCACGCGCTGCCCGCCGGCACCGAGGTCGCGGTGCTGATCTCGGGCCTTGGCGCGACGCCGTTGAACGAGCTCTACATCCTCAACGACACGATCGAGGCCGAGATCGTGGCGCGCGGTCTTACGGTCCACCGGACCTTCGTCGGGAACTACTTCACCTCGCTCGAAATGGTCGGGGCGACGCTGTCGGTGCTGGCGCTCGACGACGAGCTGAAGCGGCTGCTCGACGCCGATGCCCGCTGCCCCGCAATGGCCTGAGCACCAAACAAGGACATGTCGATGCAGTATTTCACCAATGCCGGGGCCGGCGGGATCGTCCTCGTGATGGCCGAACGGATCATCGAAAACCGGGCCTACCTCAGCGAGATTGACGGCAAGATCGGGGACGGCGACCACGGCGTGAACATGGCCAAGGGATTTGGCATGGCGGCCGAGCGTTTGAAGGATAAGGACGCCTCGCTGTCGGAGGCGTTCGCCGCTCTCAGCGAAGTGCTGATGGGCGAGATCGGCGGCTCGATGGGGCCCCTCTACGGCATGATGTTCACCGAATTTGCCGAGGCCATCGAGACAGAGGAGCGGATCGGCGCCGATACCTTCTCGGCCATGCTGCACAAGGGCATCGAAGGCGTCCAGTCGATCGGCTCCGCCGAGGTCGGTGACAAGACCCTGATCGACTGCCTCTCGCCGGCGATCGCAGCGTTCGACACGGCGCATGCGGGCGGCGCCTCCTTCGCCGATGCGCTCGCGGCGATGACCGTGGCAGCCGACAAAGGCCGGGATTCGACCATCGACCTCGTCGCCAAGATCGGACGCGCGGCGCGGCTCGGCGAGCGATCGCGCGGCGTCCTGGATGCCGGCGCCACGTCGTGCGCCCTCTTGCTGCGGGCGCTTGCGGAGGGTGCCTCCGCCCGTCTTCAGCTAGCCTAGCGGCGTGCATGCCTTCGGGTGCACGAAGGACGCTTTCTCTCGTTGAAGACAGCACAACTTGGCGGGATGGGATGAGTTCGTCCCATCGCCGGATGCTGCCGGGACCAAGGATCGGAGGCGGACCATCGGGCTGTGCTTGACGCCAGGCCGGCTTCTGCGGTCTGTCGACGCTACGCCCACCTTAGGGGCGGATATCGAAGGGCAAGGCACTGGGCGACAGCGGCAAACGCGACAAGGATGTCGGGCTGCAAACGGCGAGGCTCGCCTCCGCCTCCGGCGAGGCCGCCGAGCCGATCCCGCTGCGCTTCGGCAATGATCCGCGGCTTTGGGCGGCCTGGCTCTATTATGAGGACCGGCTGACGCAGAGCGAGATCGCCGCGGCGATGGGCCTGTCGCGCGCCACGGTGAACGCGACGCTCTCCGATGCACGCGAGCGCGGCGTCGTGACCATCGCCATCGATCCGCTGCGGCTGTCCGCGCTCGACCTTGCCCAGGCGGTGAAACGCCATTTCGGCCTGCAGGACTGCCTCGTCGTGCCGAGCGGCGGGCCGCCGGGGCAGTTGATCGAGCGCCTGGGGACAGCGGGCGCCATGGCGCTGCAACGCTTCGTCCGGTCCGGCGATACCGTGACGGTCGCCTGGGGGCGGACGGTGCTGGCCGTCGCCGAAGCGCTGCGGATGACGGGCCTGCAGGACGTGCGCGTCGTCCAGGCGACGGGCGCCATGGCCGCCGGTTCGCCGGTCTCGCCGGAGCGCTGTGCCGCTGTGCTCGCCGCTTCGCTCGGCGCCGCCTGCATTCCCTTGACCGCGCCGAGCGTCGTCTCCTCCGCCGAGATGCGCGACATGCTGCTAGCCGAGCCCTTGCTGCAGGCGCAGTTCGCGGCACTCGGCGAGGCCAATCGGGTGCTCTTCGGCATTGCCTCGCTGCGGCCGAACTCGACGATCCAGCAGAGCGGCTTCTTCGATTCGGTGTCGATCCAGGACTACCTCGCGCACAACGCCGTCGGCGTCATCGCCGGGCGCTTCGTCAACGCGCAGGGCAAGCCGGTCGTCGGCCCGCTCGACGCGCGGATGATCGGCCTTTCATTGGAGGAGCTGAAGGCCATCGAGCGCCGCATCGCGGTCGCTGGCGGCTTCGACAAGGTGCCGGCGATCCTGGCAGCGCTGCGCGGCGGCTATGCCAACATCCTCGTCACCGATGCCGCCACCGCCAAGGGCCTGCTGGATGCCGACGGCGCCGCTGCCCCCGTGGCGCGGCGGATCCCGCGCTCTGCCGATCTGGCGCTGACAGTCGATGCCGGGGAGGAGATGCCCTCCCGGCGTCTCGTCAAGAAATTCCTGAACGACCCGGCCGACGTGGTCGACGAGATGCTGGACGGTGCGCTGCGGGCCCACCATCGCCATCTCGTCCGCGTTCCCGGCACCCGACGCGCCGCCATGGCGGTCGAGGAGCGGGCGAGGGGCGTTGCCCTCGTCATCGGCGGCGGGTCCGGGCACGAACCGTGCTTCCTCGGCTATGTCGGCGCGGGGATGGCCTCTGCGGTGGTCGTCGGCAACGTGTTTTCCTGTCCGCCGCCCGAGCCGATCTTCCAGGCCGCCAGCGCCGTGTCGAGAGGCGACGGTGTGCTCTTCGTCTACGGCAATTATGCCGGCGACACGATGAACTTCGAGATGGCCGCCGACCTCGCGCTCGCCGAGGGCATCGCCGTCCGCACCGTGGTCACCACCGACGATGTCGCGTCCTCGCCGATCGAGGACCGCGACGGACGGCGGGGCGTTGCCGGCAACATCTTCGTCTTCAAGGTGGCGGGCGCCGCCTGCGCTCTCGGCATGTCGCTCGACGATTGCGCCCGCGTCACCGCCAAGGCCAACCGGCGCTGCTACAGCATGGGCGTCGCGCTGGAGCCTTGCTCGATGCCGCAGAGCCGGCGCACCAATTTCGCCCTCGGGGCCGGCGACATCGAGGTGGGCGTCGGCATCCACGGCGAGCCCGGCGTCGCACGTGAACCGCTGCGGCGGGCCGACGAGATCACCGATGCCGTCATCGACCGGATTTTCGGCGAGATGCAGCCGGCGCGGGGCGACCGGGTCGCGGTGCTCGTCAACTCCTTCGGGGGAACGCCGTTGATGGAGCTCTACGTGCTCTACCGCCGGGTGGAGCAGCGCCTTGCTGCCCGCGGTATCGCGGTCGAGCGCAGCTGGGTCGGCCATTACTGCACGTCGCTTGACATGGTCGGCGCCTCGATCTCGCTGCTTCATCTCGATGACGAGCTGGCCATGCTTCTCGGCCAGCCCTGCGACACTCCGGCGCTGCGGGTCGATGGGGACGGCACAACCTAGACGCTTGCCGTTTTGTTCGTTCCGCTTAGTTTCTGCGCCGAGTGCCTGCCGTCCCGCGCAGACCCTTCGCCACCAAGGATCCCGCGATGCCGGAACGCCTGAAGACCCGCCGCCCGCTGGTGCTCGCCACGATCATGGCGGCCATGTCGATGATCGCCATCGAGGCGACGATCGTCGCCACCGCCATGCCGCAGATCGCCGGGCAGCTCGGCGACCTCCACCTCTATGCCTGGGTGTTCTCGTCCTTCCTGCTGACGCAGACGGCGACGACCGTGGTGTTCGGACGCCTCGCCGATATCTACGGGCGCAAGCCCGTGCTGCTGTTTGGCATTGCCGTCTTCATGATCGGCACCGTGCTCTGTGGCTTTGCCTGGTCGATGCCGATGCTGATCGTCTTCCGGCTGGTCCAGGGCGTTGGCGCCGGGGCGATCCAGCCGGTGGCGCTGACCGTCGTCGGCGACCTCTATCCCATGCACGAGCGCGGCCGGGTGCAAGGCTATCTCGCCAGCGTCTGGGGCGTCTCCTCGGTCGTCGGCCCCTTCGTCGGCGCGCTGATCATCCAGCATGTCAGCTGGGCCTGGATCTTCTGGATGAACATCCCGATCGGCATCGCGGCCATCGCCGGCTTCATGCTCTTCCTGCACGAGGACGTGCCGGCCAAGCGCGAGCCGATCGACATCGGCGGCGCCGCCCTGTTCTCGGTTTCGGTCGCCGCGCTGATGGTCGGGCTGACCGAGCTCGGGACCGGTCGGATGTCCGTCACGCTGTCGGCCTTCGTCATCTGCGCGGTGGCGACCGTCTTCTTCCTGATGAAGGAACGCCGCTCCTCGGCGCCGATGCTGGACATGAAGCTCTGGCGCAGCCGGCCGATCCTCACCGCCAATCTCGCCACCCTTCTTAGCGGCATGACGATCATCGGCCTCACCACCTTCCTGCCGATGTACGTGCAGGGCGTTCTCGGCGAGACGGCGCTGATCGCCGGCTTCACGCTGACGGCCATGGTCCTGGGGTGGCCGATCGGCGCGACCATCGCAGCGCGCAACTTCAACCGCTTTGGCCTGCGGCCGACGCTGCTGTTCGGCGCCATTCTGCTGCCGATCGGGGCGCTGGTCTTCCTGATGCTGCGGCCGGGAACCTCGGTCTTCGTCGTCGGCGCCGGTTCCGTGGTGATGGGCCTCGGCATGGGCTTTCTCAGCGTCACCGCGATCATGATCGTCCAGGGCAGCGTCGGCTGGACCGAGAGGGGCGCGGCCACCGCTTCGAACATCTTTGCCCGAAACCTCGGCAGCACGCTCGGCGCAACGGCGCTCGGCGCGGTGTTCAATGTCAGCCTGTCCCAGACGGGGGGCGCGCGGTCGATCTCGTTCGACGACATCACGCAGCTGCTGCAGAATCCGGGTGCCCTGCTCGACAGCGCGGCGGCGCGGCAGGCGCTGGACAGCGCGCTGCACCTGACCTTCACCGGCATCTTCGTCATCGCGCTTCTGACGCTGGTGGTCTCGACCCTCGTCCCCGACATGAAGGGTCATGCCGCCGGCCCTCGGGCCGAGCCTGCGCCGGCGCCAGCACCTGCGGGTGGGCCGTCGGCAGGCTGAGTTCGGCCCGCACAACTCGGCGCACACAGAATGCGGCGCGGCTATTTCACGGCAAAGGCCGGCGTTCCCGGGAACGCCGGCCTGTCCGATCAGGCGCTATGGTACTTCTCGTCGAGGGCGTCGATGGCCTTCACGTTGCCGGCCGAGCGGCCGGCTGGGTCGAACTTCGCCGCCAGATAGGCTTCCGCCACGCTTTTCGCGAGTTCCGGGCCGATGACGCGGGCGCCCATGGTGATGATCTGGGCATTGTTGGACTCGGCGGCGCGTTCGGCCGAATAGGTGTCGTGCGTCTGGGCGGCGCGGATGCCTGGCACCTTGTTGGCCGACAGGCAGACGCCGATGCCGGTGCCGCAGACGAGGATCGCCCGGTCGTAGGTGCCGTCGAGGATGCCTTGCGACACCCGCTCCGACAGGTTGGCGTAGAGCTCGCTCGCGCCGGCCGGCGCGGTGCTTACGTCGGACACCTGGAGGTCGGCGCGGCCGCCGAGATGGTCTGCGAGGATTTTCGCGAGCGGTGCTCCGGCGCTGTCTCCGGCGATGGCAAGTTTCATGGCTTTCTTCCTTTTCGTTAGAGAACTGCGGCGCAGAGCTTGAGAATGCCGAGATAGCCCTCGACCTCCCAGGCCGAGCGGCCGATGAACAGCCCGTCGATGTTGGGACGGACGATGAGGTCGGCGGCGTTGCCAAGATTGACGCTGCCGCCATAGAGGCAAGGCAGGCGCCGGCCGGCGATCGCCGCGGTGAGGTCGATGATATGCCCCTGGCGCTCATTGGCATAGTCGGGCGAGGCCGGCACTCCGCCTTCGCCGATCGCCCAGACCGGCTCGTAGGCGAAGAGGATCGGCGCGGCCATCTCAGCCGGCGACAGCCTGCCGAGCGCGCCCGCCACTTGCCGGTGAAGGACGGCGTCGGCGTCGCCTGCGGTCTTCTCTTCGGCGGTCTCGCCGATGCAGATCAGCGGGATCAGCCCGTGCCGCACCGCCGCCTCGACCTTCAGCCCGACGGTCTCGTCGGTCTCGCCGAAATGCGCACGGCGCTCGGAATGACCGAGCTCGACGATATCGGCCGCGCAGTCCTTCAGCATCACCGGGGAGATCTCGCCGGTGAAGGCGCCGCGGTCGGCCCAGTGCATGTTCTGCGCGCCGACGAGCACGTCGGTCCCGGCGAGATCCGCCTTCACCTCGCGCACCGCGGTGAAGGGCGGGATGACGAAACGCTGGATGCGCGCGTCGGCCTCGGCCGCGCCGAGCCGCTCGGCGAAATGCCGGGCCTCTGCCAGCGTCTTGTTCATCTTCCAGCTGGTGCCGATCCAGACGTGGTCTTTGCCCGCCATGGCTACAGGTCCTCCGCAAAATGCAATTTGATACCCTCGTTCTGCAAGCCCTCGACGCGGTCGCCGGAAAGGGCCCTCGATGTGACGACGCCGTCGAAGACGCCGAGGTCGGTGAAGAGATGCAGCGCCGTGCGGCCGAACTTCTGGTGGTTGGCCATCAGGTAGCGCCGCTGCGAGGAGGCGATCATCCGCCGCTTCACCTCCAGCACCTCCTGGTCCTGGTGGAAGGCGGTGCGGCCGTCGATCGCCGAACTGGAGAGCAGCACCGCATCCGCCCGCAGCGAGGTCAGCGCCGCCTCGGTGACGGCGCCGAAGAAGCCGTTGAACTTCCGGGAATAGGTGCCGCCGAGCGCGATGAGGTCGATCCCCGCGGCGCCGGCGAGATCGGTGACGACCGCCATGTTGTTGGTGATGACGGTGAGGGGCCGCTTTTCGATCAGGAAGGGGACGATGGTCTGCGAGGTCGAGCCGTCGTCGATCATCACGCTCATGCCGGGCTCGATGAACTGCGCCGCCCGGCGGGCGATGCTGCGCTTCTCGTCGGCTGCGACACGGGCACGGTAGCGGAAATCGCTCTCGAACTGGCCGCTGGACTCGATCGTCGCGCCCCCCCGCGTCTTGCGCAGGAGGCCCTCGGATTCCAGTTCATCGAGATCGCGGTGGATGGTCATCTTCGACACCGCGAAATGCTGGGCGAGCGACTCCAGCGTCGCCGTTCCCTGGTCGACGAGGATCTCGATGATGTCCCGGCGGCGGTCGTCGCGTTTCACGGTCTCTCCTCGCGCAGCCACAGGCCGGACGTCCGCCTTACTTAACAGCGGATGCGCCAAAATCAACAGAAACCATGTGATATTGAGATTTCAGTTGTGACGGAAGGTGGCTTCGACTATTCGATCCTCGGAGTTCCCCACCGCGTCGACCGCGACGAAGCATCGGAGATTTCGCCTTGGCCCGCATCACCCTTCGCCAATTGCTCGACCACGCCGCCGAGCATGGCTACGGCGTTCCTGCCTTCAACATGAGCAACATGGAGCAAGGGCTCGCCATCATGGCGGCGGCCGACGCCACCGGCTCGCCGGTGATCCTGCAGGCCAGCCGCGGTGCCCGCGCCTATGCCAACGACATCGTGCTGGCACGGCTGATCGACGGTCTCGTCGAGATCTATCCGCACATCCCGGTCTGCATGCATCTCGACCACGGCAACAATCTCGCGACCTGCGTCACCGCCATCCAGAACGGCTTCACCTCGGTGATGATGGATGGCTCGCTGCTCGAGGACGGCAAGACCCCCGCCGACTACGCCGCCAACGTCGCCATCACCCGCCGCGTCGTCGAGACGGCGCATGCCGCAGGCGTCTCGGTCGAGGGCGAACTCGGCGTGCTCGGCTCGCTGGAGACCGGCATGGGCGACCAGGAGGACGGGCACGGCGCGACGGAGAAGCTCGGCGAGGACCAGCTGCTGACCAATCCCGAGGAGGCCGCGCGCTTCGTCGCCGAGACCGGCGTCGATGCGCTGGCCGTCGCGATGGGCACCAGCCACGGCGCTTACAAATTCACCCGCAAGCCGGATGGCGACGTCCTGGCGATGGACGTGATCGAGGCGATCCACCAGCGCCTGCCGAACACGCATCTGGTGATGCACGGCTCTTCTTCGGTGCCGGAGGAGCTCTGCGCCATCATCAACGCCCATGGCGGGGCGATCAAGCCGACTTGGGGCGTGCCGGTCGAGGAGATCCAGCGCGGCATCCGCCATGGCGTGCGCAAGATCAACATCGACACCGATCTGCGCCTCGCTCTTACGGCCACCATCCGCCGCGAGCTCTGGAACGACCCGGCCGAGTTCGATCCGCGCAAATACCTGAAACCGGGGATGGACGCCATGCGCGACGTCTGCATCGGCAAGTTCGAGGCGTTCGGCACCGCCGGCCGGGCGGCGGACATCCGTGCCAAGCCGCTGTCGGCCATGGCGAAGTACTACCTCGCCGGCTGATCTCCGCTGAAGCGCCCGACGACGGGGCTGGGCAAGGCCCCGGCCCCTATTCATCCGGGGGCTGATCTAGTCGGCGTGCCTGCTCGACCGAGTTAGGTCGGTTCGCCCAAGGTGTCGGCCATCTTGGCGCCGCGGCTGCCGAGTGGACGGGCGGGCGAGGTCGTCGTGTCTTCCGCCGTCTGGTGCTCCAGTTCGGCGTTGAGTTCGGCGCCGAGCAGCACGACGATGGTCGAAATCCAGATCCAGGTCATGAAGCCGATGGCGGCGCCGAGCGAGCCATAGGTCTCGTCATAGCTGCCGAAGTTCTGCACGTACCAGGAAAACAGCACCGAGAAGATCACCCACAGCGCGGCGGCGACCACGCCGCCCCAGGAAATCCACCGCCACTTGGCGCGCGCCCGGCTGGGCCCGGTGCGGTAGATCAGCGTCAGGCCGAAAGCCACGACCACCAGCAGCACTGGCCAGCGCAGCCAGAGCAGCCAGGTCTCGATCGAGCCGAGCCAGAAAAAGTCGAGGACGATCGGCAGGAGGACGACCGAGGACAGAGCGAGGATCAGGAAGACGATGGTGCCGAGCGTGAAGGCGAGGGTGACCAGCGTCAGCCTGACGAAGCCGCGCTTCTCCTTTTCCTCGTAGACGATGTTCATAGCGTCGAAGAGCGTCTTCATGCCGGCATTGGCGCTCCACAGCGCGATGCCGAGGCCGAAGATCATGCCGAAGCCGAGCTTGGCATCGCCTTGCGACGCGACGCGCACCATCTGCTCGCTGATGATGTCCACCGCCCCGGACGGCAGGACGCCGGAGATCGCAGAAATCTGCTCGCCAAGGTTCGACGCGTCTGTGAACAGGCCATAGATCGAGATCAGCGCGGTGATGGCGGGGAAGAGCGCCAGGAGCACGTAGAAGGTGACGCCAGCCGCGACCAGCATCAGACGGTCGTCGCTAAACTCCTGATAGGTGCGGACGAGAACATCCTTCCAGCCCTTCGCCGGCAGCTTTGACGGCCTGTCGGCATCGCGGCCGCGACCGGGCGCTGCCGGGAGCGACGCCGAGCGGGACGGGCCGCGCCATGCCGCCTCGTCACCCTCATCGTCTTCTCCAGGCCTTGTACCGCGGCCGAGCACATAGCCGGCCAACGCGAGGGATCCAGCGGCACCAATGGCCGTACAGATGTCGCCGAAACGGGAGGGGCGGGAAGGGATGGGCATCGGGCACTCCGGTCAATCGTCGGGTTGTCTGCGCGGGCGTGGTTTGTCTGCGCCAACGCACGAAGCCGCTCGTCGTTGCGCTGATCCGGCAACGCAGCGTCGCTGCTTGCCTCGTCCTACAACCTCACGCAGTCGGCTTTCGCAAATCGACCCGGCCAGGCGGTCCCGGCGTAGACCTTGGCGATGATTGCGGTAGAACAGGCGCCGGCCAGCCTCCTCTGCGCTTCCTCAGCGTAGGCGGCCGCTCTCATGCCTTTCCGGCGGACATTCCCCGGTCATCCCTGGAACGAACAGCGTGCCGAACAGACCGGAACCCTCCGCCCCCACCCCGTCGGCGCCACGGACGCGCCTCGAGCGGCTGCGCGTTCGGCTGCACACGCTCTATCATGGCAGCGCGCCATCCGCCCGGCGCTTCCAGATGGTGGTCATCTCCATCGATTTCCTGACCATCGCCTTCTTCATCGCGACCCCCGTCCTGCAGGACAAGGCGCTGTTCCTGTGGCTCGATACCGGCGTCGCTCTGCTGCTGGCCGCCGATCTCATCGGCCGGGGACTGGCCAGCGGCAGCATCCGGCGCTGGCTGCTGCGCCCCTTCGTTTGGGTGGACCTGTTCGTCCTGGCGACGCTGCTCGCCCCCTATTGGCTGGTCAATTTCGGCTTCCTGCGCATCCTCAGGCTTTGGTCGCTGTCGCGCAGTGGAATCCTCTGGCGGCCGCTGCGCGGGTTTGGCTTGCGGAAATGGGAGGAGGCGGGCCGGTCGGTCGTCAACCTCGTGACTTTCCTCTTGGTCGCCACCGGCTTCATCTACACCTTCTTCTTCCGCTCCGGCTCCGGCTTCACCGGCTATGTCGACGCGCTCTACTTCACCGTCGCGACGGTCACCACTACCGGCTTCGGTGACATCACCTTGCCGGGACCGGCGGGCAAGCTGACCTCGATCGTCACCATGCTGATCGGCATCTCGCTGTTCGTCCGCCTCGCCCAGGCGATCTTCCGCCCCTACAAGGTGGACTTCACCTGTCCACGCTGCGCGCTGCAGCGGCACGAGCCCGATGCCGTCCACTGCAAGGCCTGCGGGCTTCTCCTGAAGATCCCGGACCTCGACGATTAGGCTGCGCTGCGCGCCGTCGAGGCACGAGGGTCGTCGGCCCTTAGGGCTGCGGCGTCTTCGACGGGGCCGCGTTTGTGGAGGGATGCGATGCGTCGGCCGGCGCCTCCTTGCCGCGCCCGAACAGGCCGCGAGCGGCCTTGGCGAGCGGCGCAAGGAGGAAGCTGGTGATCGGGATGAGAGCGGCGCCGACGATGAGGCCGACGATGCCGGCGCCGGCGGCCCCGACGATCCATTCCACCACGCCGCTCAGCGCGGGCACCGCGGCGGCGGCTGCGACCGAGGCGGCATGGATCAGATGCGCCGGCGCTTCGACGCCGTAGCCCTCGAGGCCGTGAACGATGATGCCGCCGCCGACCCAGACCATGGCGGCCGTGCCGACGATGCCGAGGATTTTCAAAAACACCGGCATGCCGACCACAAGCCCGCGGCCGATCGCCCGCAGCATCTTCCCGGCAAGCCCGGTCGACGACACCTTCGCCAGCGCAAGGCCGACATCGTCGGCTTTGACGATGAGCGCGACGCCGCCATAGACGAGCGCCGTGATGCCGATCCCGACGATCGCAAGGATCAGCGCCTGAACCCACAGGCTCCCCTCCGGCAGCGAGGCGAGGGTCAGCGCCATGATCTCGGCGGACAGAATGAAGTCCGTCCGGATGGCGCTCGACACCCGGGCATTTTCCATCGCCGTGGCATCGCCGGGGTTCGCCGCGACCTTGGTCTCGTGCGCATGGGCATTAGCGGGCAGCAGGGCTTCGTAGATCTTTTCCGCGCCCTCGTAGCAGAGATAGGCTCCACCCATCATCAGCAGTGGCGTCACGCCCCAGGGCGCGAAGACGCTGAGCGCCAGGGCGGCGGGCAGCAGGAAGACGAGCTTGTTGCGCAGCGAGCCGAGGGCAATCTTGCCGACGATCGGCAGCTCGCGGTCGGCCGCGAAGCCGACGACATAGCGCGGCGTGACCGCAGCATCGTCGATCACCACCCCCGCCGCCTTGACGCCGGCCCGGCCGGCCTGCGCGGCTACATCGTCGAGCGAGGCGGCCGCCACCTTGGCCAAGGCTGCGACATCGTCGAGAAGGGCGATCAAACCAACGCTCACGGAAAATTCCTTCTAACTCGTCAGTGCCGGCATTCCGGAGCACCCGCGTCACTCTAGTGACGGGCAAACGGCGATACCCGCTTTTCGGTCCCGTGCCGCGCCCCATAACAGGGCCATGATCTATTTCACCGCCGACACGCATCTCAACGATCCGCGTATTCTGCGCATCGACCGCCGTCCCTTCGCCGATCTCGCCGCGCACGATGAGGCTCTGGTGACCGCGTGGAATCAGGTAGTCGGCGCCGATGACGACGTCTGGCACCTCGGCGACGTCGCGCGTGGCACGCCGGACTTCAAAGCCTCACTGCTCGACCGGCTGAACGGGCGAAAGCATCTGATCACCGGCAACAACGACGATGCGGCGACTTCAGCCGATACAGCTTGGAAGAGTGTCCAGGCCTATGCCGAACTCGTCGTCGACGACGTCAGGCTGGTGCTCTGCCATTACGCCTTCCGGACCTGGAACCAGATGGGCAAGGGCGCGGTCAACCTTCATGGCCATTCCCACGCAAAGCTGAAGCCTATGCCGCGCCAGTACGATGTCGGTGTCGACGCGTTTCCTTACCGTCCCGTGACGCTGACCGAGATTTTGGGCTCGCGCAAGCGGCGGGGGCGGGGCGATGCTCAAAGCATCGAGGGTGCATAATCGAGACAGGGAACTGCCCCCTGCACCACCCTGATCCCCCTTCAGTCGACATCCTGCGGATGATGGATGGGGCAGAAGTGACGGTCGACCCGGTATCCACCGGACGTGCTCTCGATGAACCAACCGGCCTGCCGCGCCTCGTGCAGCGTCTGGCGGTCCTTCGACCACGTCAGGTTGAGCGAGAACGTCGCCTTGCACCCCCGCTCGTCGCACTCGACGTAGCGGCCGACATGCTCGCCCCTCATGCCCTCGCCAACTCCTCTTTCGAGAAGGGAGACTGCGCGAAAGAGAGAGCGTCTGTGGCAGCATCGACCGCCAGGAGTGGCGGTCTCATCCGAGTGGCGCTGCGGTCTCGAGCCACTCCCGCGCCTTGTCCTCCGAGGCGAACAGGGGATCGGACGGGGCTTCCAGCACCTCACCTTCGCGGGTGCG
Organism: Mesocryomonas lacus; assembly: GCF_055730105.2. Taxonomy (NCBI): domain Bacteria; kingdom Pseudomonadati; phylum Pseudomonadota; class Alphaproteobacteria; order Hyphomicrobiales; family Aurantimonadaceae; genus Mesocryomonas; species Mesocryomonas lacus. The sequence goes on along the minus strand of NZ_JBUZWF020000001.1, from coordinate 236,058 downwards.
CATCAGCTCGCGGCCACGGTAGCAGGTGTTCCAGATGCCTTCCGGATCCTTCTTCTCGAAGCTGAAGATACGGCGAGCGCCATTTTCGGCGATCAGCGTTTCATTGCGTTCCATGCATCTGTCCTTCTATCGGCACGCCGTCTTCTGCCAGCGCACTTCAGCGAAACTGGAACGGCCAGTCGGAGTTCCGATCGTTCCGATCGTGCCGGTTGCGGGCGCGACGGTCGTCCCTGTCGGGCCGCCTGTCATAGCCGCGCGAGTCACGGCGAGCATCGCCCCCATCATAGCCACGCCGATCGCTCCGGTTATAGTCCCGGTCATGACCGCGATCGAAGTCGCGGCCATCACGCCGGTCGTGACGACGGTCGTAGCGGTCCTCCCGGCGGTCGTAGCCCCTGGCGTCCCGTCGCCGGAAATCGCCGCGGTCGTCGCGTCCGAAGCGCCGGTCGCCACGGTAATCGTCGCCATAGCGCCCGCCATATTCGCCGAAGCGCCGGAACCCGTCATCGCGAAAATCGCCTTCCCCGAAACGGCCGCGCCGGAAATCATCGCCGCGTGAATACCGGCCCCTGAAGTCGCCGCCTCGAAAATAGCCACCGCGGAAGTCGCCGTTGCGGAAGTCGCGGACGATCTGGTTGCGGGCCTCGCGGGCGAAATCGCTGCCGTAATCCTGCGCTTTCGCGGTCGCCGGGCCGAGCGCGGACGCCGCAAGCATCGCTATCGAAGCGAGAATATTTCTGAGACGGGTCAAGCGATTGCTCCTGTGCGACCATCCAAACTGCCGCCCCGGTCGGATGTTCCCTGTTCGGATGGTCCAGTGGGCGTGCCGGGCGGAGTTTCCCCGGAAGCGGCGGCGGCGTCGAGCGCGACTTGCAAAGACGCTTAACCGAAAGCCGCCTATGTTCATCGGCGAAGCGTTGCGCCGAGGACAGTTGCGGGTCCGGTCGCTGCGGTGGCGGCCTTTGCTACGGCGGCCTTGGTGCTTTTTCCCGACAGCCGCGCTGCGAAGCTTGTCAAGCAAGGCTGCTTGGGCGAAGACCAGCGCCGGCTTGACTCAGCGCTCGCCGGGACAGGCGATGAGGAAAGACCTGATATGGCGGATACTCCCCCGCGCCTTGGCGTCAGCCTGCTGATGCTTCTGGCGCTCGCGACGCTCTGGGGCGCCTCCTACAGCTTCATCAAGGTCGGCGTTTCCACCATCCCGCCGATCACGCTGATCGCCACGCGGACGCTGATCGCCGGCGGGCTGCTGCTGGTGATCCTGCGCCTGCGGGGCCTTCGCCTGCCGACCGACAAGCGCAACACAAGACGCTTCCTGATCCAGGCCTGCCTCAACTCGGTGCTGCCCTTCACGCTCGTCGCCTGGGGTGAGCAGCATGTCGATGCCGGGCTGGCGGTGATCCTCAACTCGCTGACGCCGGTCTTCGCCTTCCTCATCAATGCGCTGGTGACGCGGCACGAGACGGTGACGGGACCGAAGATTTTTGGCGTCGCCGCCGGTCTCGTTGGCATCTGCCTCGTCGTCGGTCCGGCCGCGCTTGCCGGTTTCGGCACGGCGCTGACCGCGCAACTCGCCATCGTCTTCGCGGCCGTCGCCTATGGCGCGGCGGTGACCTTCGGCCGGACGTTCCGGGACCTCGATCCGATGATGCCGGCGGCGGGCTCCTTGATCTGGGGCGCCGCGATCCTCATCCCCGTCAGCCTCCTCGTCGACCATCCCTGGACGCTGCAGCCCTCGCAGGCCTCGATCCTGGCGCTCATCGCCCTCTCGGTGTTCTCCACCGCGCTCGCCTTCGTCATCTACTTCACGCTGCTGCAGCGGCTCGGTTCGGTCGGCACCACGGCGCAGGCCTATCTGCGCGTGCCGATCGGCGTCGGCATCGGCGTCGTCTTCCTCGGCGAGGTGCCGCAGCCATCGGCCTGGCTCGGCCTCGGCTTCGTCGTCGTCAGCGTGGTTGCGATGACCCTCCCGGCGCGGCGGGCACGGCCTGCCACCTGAACCGACCCCGCGCCTCTGCGCCTTAAGCCGGATATTCTCGCAACAACCAGACGGGGATGCTGGCCACCCCGGACGGCGCTCTATAAGCTTTCCCTGCGGCCGGCTGATCGGATCGCCGACGACGTCGTTTCGCGACGCGATCGAATGATCCGGTACGCCGGGGGGGAGGGGACGCATGACGATCAAAGGGCCCGGCATTTTCCTTGCACAGTTCGCCGGCGATGCCGCGCCGTACAACTCGCTTGACGCGATCTGCGGCTGGGCGGCGTCGCTCGGCTACGAGGGCGTGCAGATCCCGAGCTGGGACGCCCGGCTCTTCGACCTCGCCAAAGCCTCTGAATCGAAGGACTACTGCGACGAGATCGCGGGCGTCGTGGCGGCGCACGGCCTCGTCATCACCGAGCTCTCGGCCCATCTCCAGGGCCAGCTGGTCGCCGTCCATCCTGCCTATGACGAACTCTTCGACGGGTTTGCAGCGCCCGAGGTGCGCGGCAATCCGGCGGCGCGTCAGGCCTGGGCGGTGGATCAGCTGAAGCGCATGGCCAAGGCCTCGCGTCATCTCGGCCTCAGTGAGGCCGCAGCCTTCTCCGGCGCGCTCGCCTGGCCCTATGTCTACCCTTGGCCGCAGCGGCCGGCGGGTCTCGTGGAAACCGCGTTCGACGAGCTTGCCAGGCGCTGGCTGCCGATCCTCGACGTCTTCGACGCGAACGGCGTCGACCTCTGCTTCGAGATCCATCCGGGCGAGGATCTGCACGACGGCGCGAGCTACGAGATGTTCCTCGACCGCGTCAACGATCACGCCCGGGCGCGGCTCCTCTACGACCCCTCGCACTTCGTGCTGCAGGGCATGGACTACCTCGCCAACATCGACATCTACCACGAGCGGATCGGCATGTTCCACGTCAAGGACGCCGAGCTGAACCCGACCGGCCGGCAAGGCGTCTATGGCGGGTTCCAGTCCTGGAAGGACCGGGCGGGCCGTTTCCGCTCGCTGGGCGACGGGCAAGTGGATTTCGGCGCGGTGTTTTCCAAGCTGACGCAGTACGGCTACACCGGCTGGGCCGTGCTGGAATGGGAGTGCGCGATCAAGAGCGCGGAGCAAGGCGCGCGCGAGGGTGCCCCGTTCATCGCCGCTCACATCATCGAGCAAGGCGACCGGTCCTTCGACGATTTCGCCGGGTCCGGTGCGGATGCCGCGGCCAACCGAAGGGTGCTCGGGCTCGACCGCTAGCCTCGACCGGCCCTCGAGGATCGCAGGAGGGCCGCGCTGAACGGACAGCACCACGCGACAAAGCAGCACCTAAGGGCAAGGAACCGGCGGACGGCGGTCCTGCACCGCAGGCCGGCATAGGGGGAGAACAGGATGGTTTCGGGATCGGCGCCCAGGGCGGGCAAGCAGCCGCTGCGGCTGGCCATGGTCGGCGGCGGTCAAGGCGCGTTCATCGGCGCGGTGCACCGCATCGCCGCGCGCATCGACGACGACTTTCATCTGGTCGCTGGCGCGTTCTCATCCGATCCCGAGCGCGCGCGCGCTTCGGCGGCGGAATACGGCGTCGCTGAGGACCGCGCCTACAGCAGTTTCGAGGAGATGGCCCTCGCCGAAGCCGTGCGGCCCGACGGGGCCGAGGCGGTGGCGATCGTCACGCCCAACCATTTGCATTTCGCGCCAGCGAAAACCTTCCTCGAAGCAGGCTTTCACGTCATCTGCGAAAAGCCGCTGACCGCGCGGCTGGAGGATGCGGTGGCGCTCTCCGCGATCGCCCAGCGCTCTGGCCGCGTCTTCGTCCTCACCCACAACTATACCGGCTATCCCATGGTGCGGCAGGCGCGCGAGATGGTGGCGGCCGGCGAACTCGGCGCGCTGCGCGTCGTGCAGGTGGAATATGTGCAGGACTGGCTGACCGAGGCCGCCGAGCATGCCGGCTCCAAGCAAGCGGAATGGCGCGTCGATCCGGAAAAGGCCGGCGCCGGCGGCGCGCTCGGCGATATCGGCTCGCACGCCTTCAATCTCGTCTCCTTCGTCACCGGGCTGACGCTCGACAGTGTCGCCGCCGACCTCGCGACCTTCGTGCCCGGCCGGCGGCTCGACGACAATGATCACGTCATGCTGCGTTTTTCGGGCGGGGCGAAGGGCATGCTCTGGGCGAGCCAGGTCGCGCCGGGGCACGAGAACGGCCTGAAGCTGCGGGTCTACGGCGAGAAGGGCGGGCTGGAGTGGTTTCAGGAGAACCCGAACCAGCTGTGGTTCACGCCCTTCGGCGGCCGCCAGCAGCGGGTTACCCGCGGCGGGGCGGGCGCGGGGGCTGCCGCGGCACGCGTCACCCGCATCCCCGCCGGCCACCCCGAGGGCTATCTCGAGGGGTTTGCCACCCTCTACCGCGAGGCAGCCGCAGCGATCCGGGCCGTCGATGGCGGACAGGCGCTGCCGGAGGGCGTGGTGTATCCGACTGTCGAGGACGGGCTCTCGGCCATGCGCTTCATTGATGCCTGCGTGCGCTCGTCTCGGGATGACAGCCGCTGGACGTCCTGCCTCTGACGCATCGGTATGTCTGTTCGGCGGGCCGTGGGGGGAGTAATGAGGTTTGAAGCGGCCTGATCGTGCTGGCATTGCTGGTGACGCGATGCGTGGGAAGGGACGCTTGGCGGTTGAGCGGTCGTACGGTCTGCCACAGCCGCAGACCGCGGCACCCTAGGACCGCCACTATTGCGCGGGAAAGCTCTTCCTCTGCAGGAAAGAGGCTGTCATGGATTCGCTCGGGCCGAAACAAAACGCCGCCGCAACGCCGGCCCGCGCGCGCTACCGGCGGGTTCTTCTCAGGACGGCCGCCTGGATCATCGCTGTCCCCGCTTTGTGTGCCCTCGTGGTCCTCGGAGGGGCGGCGCCCGTCTACCTTCTCCTGCCCGGGACCGACGCATCGTCGCCGCCGTCGAATGCAGCCAAAGTGACCGCCGACGCCGCTCCGGAACCGGCTTCCGCGCCCGCACCGGAACGTGTGGCGGAGAAGGAGCCGACCGCGGCCGACGCGGCGGCGCCGGACAAACTGTCGGCCCCCGTCGACGACACTGCCAGCGCATCACCGGCGGCCGAGGAGGCCGCGCCCGCGGAGACGGCGGAACTGGAGGAGCCGGCGCCGCCGGCGGTCGCCGCGGTGCCGACGCCGCGCCCCGAGCGCCCGGACACGCAGGTCGCCGCCATTCCCGAGGCCAGCAGACTGCCGGTCGGCCCGCGGCCGGAAACGGCGGCCGTGCCGCCGCCGGCGCGAGCGGCGGCACGGGACCGGACGCCGGAGCGCCGCCTGGTCACGATCCGCCCGACGGCCGTTCGCTCGGCGCCGGGCGGGGCGGAGATCGGCGTCCTTGCCCGCGGCGCGGAAGTCGTGGTCGGCCGCTGCGACGACTGGTGCGAGGTCAGTGCCAACGGGCTCCGCGGCTGGCTGCACCCGTCCTTCCTGACCGAGGCCGGCGGCCGGTCTTCCCCGCGCGCAGCCGGCGTCAGTGATAGAAGCCGCCCGATCGCGCGGCGCGCTGACGAGGACCGGCCTGTCATACGGCGCCGCGACGCGCCGGCGTATGAGGAGCGCTGGGAGGACGCGCCGCCCCGCCGGGACTGGCGCGAGCGAGGCCGCGAGCGCTACGTCGGCGGCGAGCGGTGGCGGCGCGACGACGAGGATCCCGTCGAGTTCTACGGCTACGAGTGAACCGCCGCGCTCATCCGCTGGAGGCGCGGGATGATCGCCGTCATCCTCCCGCGGTTCAGGCCGCGTCGGCCTCGAGGTAGCGCTCGGTCAGGCGTGCCCAGGCGGCGGCGCCAGCCGTGAGGCTGGCATCGGCGAAGTCGTAGGTCGCACTGTGCAGGATCGGCGAGTCGACGCCATTGCCGAGCCGCAGGAAAGAGCCGGGTCGGTGCTCTAGGAAATAGGCGAAATCCTCGCTGCCGGGGATGAGCGGACAGGTCGAGACGTTCTCCGCCCCGACGAGTTCCTCGACGACGCTGCGGGCAAACTCCGTCTCCGCCTCGGAATTGACCACGACGGGATAGCCGCGGACGTAGTCGATCTCCGCCGTCGCGCCGTAGCCGTCAACATGCGCCTCGGTCAGCTTGCGGATGCGCTGTTCCAGGATGTCGCGGATCGCCGGCTCGAACGAGCGGACGCTGACCTGGATCACCGCGGTGGCGGGAATGACGTTGGACGCCTCGCCGGCATGGATGGTGCCGACGGTGACGACGGCGGTCTGGGTCGGGTCGATGTTGCGGGAGACGACGGTCTGCAGCGCCATCACCAGGCTGCAGGTGACGACGATCGGGTCGACCGTCAAATGCGGGCGCGAGGCGTGGCCGCCCTTGCCGCGCACCGTAATGGTCACCGTATCGGCCGCCGCCATGATCGGGCCGGGGCGGGTCATGAAGCTCCCCGTCGGGACGCCGGGATGGTTGTGCAGGCCGAAAATGGCATCGCACGGAAAGCGCTCGAACAGGCCATCGGCGATCATCGCCTGGGCCCCGCTGATGACGCCAGCCTCCTCCGCCGGCTGGAAGATCAGGTTCACGGTCCCGCTGAAGCGCCGGGTGCGCGCGAGATACTCGGCCGCGCCGAGCAGCATCGTGGTGTGGCCGTCGTGCCCGCAGGCGTGCATCTTGCCCGGCGCGGTGCTGGCATAGGGCGCGCCGGTCTGTTCGGTGATCGGCAGGGCGTCCATGTCGGCGCGGATGGCGATGCTGCGCGTGCCGGCCCCGACGCTCATCCGGGCGACGACACCGTGCCCACCGACATTGCGGGTGACCTCAAAACCCCAGCCCTCGAGCTTCTCCGCCACGAATCGCGCCGTCTCCGCCTCTTCGAAGGAGAGCTCGGGATGCGCATGCAGGTGCCGGCGCGTCGCCGTCATCTCGGGCAGCGCCGCCTCGAAATCGGCAAGGCGGGCGAAATCGTTGCTGGCGGTCATAAGGTCTCTGTCTCTCAAATGAAGCGTCCGAGAAAAGCCCGCGTCCGCGGATGCTGCGGATTGCCGAGAACGTCCTCGGGCCTGCCCTGTTCGACGATATGGCCGCCGTCCATGAAGACGACGCGATCCGCCGCCTCGCGGGCAAAGCCGATCTCGTGCGTGACGACGATCATCGTCAACCCCTCCTTGGCAAGATCGCGCATCGTCGCCAGCACTTCGCCGACGAGTTCGGGATCGAGCGCCGAGGTCGGCTCGTCGAACAGCATGAGCTTTGGCTTGATCGCCAGCGCCCGGGCGATGGCCACGCGCTGCTGCTGCCCGCCGGAGAGCTGGCGCGGATAGCTGTCCGCCTTCTCCGAGAGGCCGACGCGGGCGAGGAGTTCGCGCCCAAAGGCCGTTGCTTCCTTGCGTGGAACGCCGTGCACGCCGATCGGCGCCTCGATGATGTTCTGCAGCGCGGTCATGTGCGGGTAGAGATTGAACTGCTGGAAAACCATGCCGATCTTGCGCCGCTGCACGGTGATCGCCCGCTCCGACAGCTTGTTCAGTCGGTCGTCCTTCAGACGATAGCCGATCTGCTCGCCGTCGACGGCGATCGAGCCCTGGTCGATCGATTCCAGATGGTTGATGCAGCGCAGGAAGGTGGACTTGCCGGAGCCCGACGGGCCGAGCACGACGACGACCTCGCCGGGCGCCACGTCGAGATCGATGCCTTTGAGCACCTCGAGATGGTCGAAGGCCTTGTGGACGTTGCGGGCTTCCACCAGCGGACGCGTCGAGGTCTCGCTCATCGGCTCGGCTCCTCTGCTGCAGCCAAAGCGGGTGCGACGGCCTCGGCCTTCGGCTTCTTCGCCGCCGGCGCCGAGTTGCGTTCACCGCGGCCGTAATAGCGCTCGATGAAGCCTTGGCCGACGTTCAGCACGGAGGTGATGACAAGATACCAGGTCACCGCCACCAGCAGCATCGGCATGACCTCGAAGGTCGAGTTGTAGATGGTCTGCACGGAATAGAGCAGGTCCGCCATGGCGATGACGCTGACCAGCGAGGTCGCCTTGACCATGGAGATCAGCTGGTTGCCGGTCGGCGGCACGATCGAGCGCATGGCCTGGGGGATGATGATGCGGCGCAAGGCGCGGCCGCGCGTCATGCCGAAGGCGGCCGCGGTCTCGACTTGCCCCTTGTCCACCGAGAGAAGGCCACCGCGGATGATCTCGGCCATGTAGGCCGCCTCGTTAAGCGCGAGGCCGACGATGGCCGCGGTGATGGGGGTGATGAGGTCGTTGGTGTTCCAGCTGGCGAGCGTCGGGCCGAACGGGATCGCGATCGAGATCTCCGGGAACAGGGTCGACATGTTGTACCAGAAGATCAGCTGGACCAGGAGCGGCGTGCCGCGGAAGAACCAGATGAACAGGCCGGCCAGCGTGCTCGCCAGCTTGTCGTTGGACATGCGGGCGATGGCGAGCAGCAATCCGAGGGCGGTGCCGAGCGCCATGGCGACGACCGTCAGCCAGAGAGTGACGGTGAGGCCGCGCAGGACCGTTTCCTCGGTGAGGTAGGACAGGACGATTGGCCAGCCGAAATTGTCGTTGTTGGCGACGATCCAGGCGAAGTTCGCCGCGATGAGGAGCGTCAGCCCCCAGAGGACCAGCCGGTCTGTCCGAAACGGTCGGTGTGCCGTCGCGACGTCGCGCAGGCCGTCTCTCGTGCTGCCGGATGGCGGGGCCGGAACGGTGGTCCCCCCACTCACTGTGGCGACTTGCCGGCGAGGTTGATGCCGGCCTTCTCGATCATGTTGTTGCCCAGGCCCCATTTCTTCATGACCGCGGCATAGGTGCCGTTGTCCATCAGGATCTGGAGGCCGTCGCGCAGGATGCCGCCGAATTCGGAACCCTTGGGCACGACGGCGCCCTGGTAGAGGTTCTCGAAGCCATTCTTTTCGCCGACGCCGGAAAGCTCCAGCTGGCCATTCGCCTGTTCGACGAAGTAGGTCAGCGGCGCCTGCGACGAAAAGAAGGCGTCCGAGCGCTTGGAGCGGACCGCAAGGATCGACGTCGGCTGGTCGGAGAAGGACTGGACCTCGATGGCTTCCTTGCCGTCCGCCACGCACTTCGTTGTCTGGCCCTTGATCACCTTTTCGGCGGAGCCGCCGGCCATGACCGCAATCCGCTTGCCGCAGGCGGTGTCCAGCGAGACGATGCCCTCCGGATTGCCCTTGTGCACGGCGAAGACGACGTATTCCTGCACCCAGTCGACGAAGTCATTGGCCTCCTGGCGGGAGACGAAGTCGCCGGTCGGGCCGAAGGCGAACTGGTAGCGGCCGGAGTTCACGCCCGACAGGAGGGCCGGCAGGCCGCCGACGGTCGCATGGGTGATCTTGATGCCCAGGAGTTCGCCGATGGCGTCGGACAGATCGGCGCTGGCGCCGGTCATGCCGTTGGCGGAAACGATCTCATAGGGCGGGAAGGAGCCGTTCGTGACCGAGATCATGGTGCCCGCCTTCTGGATTTCCGCGGGCAGCCGGGCGCGCAGGGCCTCGTTGACCTCCTGCTTGGCGATCGCTGCCTCCTGTGCGGAGGCGGTGCCCGTCAGCAGCGTGGCGAGGAGGGCGGCGGAGGCGATGAGCTTCATGGGCATGCTGTTCCCCTAGGATTTAGATGACGGGCGTGTGGATGGTTCAGGCGAGTTCCGGCCGGACGAACCGGCGGTTGGCGAGGACCGGCAGAACGGCGCGGGCATGAGCGATGCGGGCCGGGTCGATCTCGGCGAAGACCAGGCAAGGCCCTTCGCCGGCCTTGACGACGGCGACGCCGAGCGGGTCGACCACCATGCTGGCGCCGATGTTGCGCTCGCCGCATTCGCCGACGGCGACGACGTAGCAGGTGTTGTCGAGGGCGCGCGCCGTCACGAGAACGTCCCAGTGCGCCTCCTTGCCTGGACCCTTTACCCAGGCGGCCGGCAGCACCAGGACGTCGGCGCCGTCGACGGCGAGGCGGCGGGCAAGCTCGGGAAAGCGCAGATCGTAGCAGGTCATCGGGCCGAGCTTCAGCCCGTCAACGTCGATAAGGTCCGGCACCGCATCACCGGGCACGACGTTGGTCGACTCGCGCCCGGTGAAGGCGTCGTAAAGGTGGAGCTTGTGGTACTGCGAGACGATGGCGCCGTCGCGAAGGGTGACGAGGTTGTTGTGTACCCGCTCGCCGTCCGTCGGGACATGCACGCACATCATGATCGTCAGGCTCTGGCCGCGGCTGGCCGCGAGCAGTTGCGCCATGAACGGGCCATCGAGCGTCTGGGCGGACTTGCGCACCAGCGCGGGGTCGGTGATGTCGCGGGCGAGGATGCCCTCCGGCAGCACCAGGAGGTCGGCCCCGCCGGCGACGGCTTCGGAGATCAGCCGCACGCAGGTGTCGGCATTCTCCTGCCAGACCTTGGCGACCGCGAACTGGCCGAGGGCGACCCTCATGCCGGCACCGCCGCGAAGGCCGAGACACCAGGGAAGAGATCGCCGGGCGACAGCCGTTTCGGCAGGATTTCCTGGACATGGAGCTCCTCGGCGAAGTCGCGGATCATCCGGTCGTTCGCCACCAGGCCGTTGGCGTTCCAGTCTTCCGGCAAGTCGCGCGAGACGCGGCGGAGCTCGTCGATCATCCAAGGCGTGGTATCGGCATACTTGCGGCGCTTCTGCAGCCAGACGCGCTGCGACTCGTCGATCAGCGTGCTCAGCTCCTCGGCAAGCCAAGGGTGTTCGTCCGCGATCCCGGCCTTGAGCCCGATCAGATGCATGCCCGGGACATAGCCGACATCCCTGAAGTAATCGATCTCGGCGCCACGGAAGTCTTCCACGACCTGCCGGAACTTCGAGCCCTCGTCGAAGAAGCCGTCTGGCATGAACGGCGTGAACACCGCATCCAGCGAACCGTCCTCCAGGGCTTCCATCATCGGGCGCTCGCTTGGCATGGCCTCGATACGTCCGGGGCGACCGAAACCATCGAGGCGATCCGTGATGGGATGCGCGGCGGTCAGGCGGCCGGCAAACCAGAGCGCGTCGTCGACGCCGACGCCCTCGCGGCGCAAGGCCGCCCGTGTCCAGGTGTTGCCCGAGTCCCGCCAGCCGGTGACGCCGATGCGCTTGCCGGCGAGCTGGCCGAGCGTGGTGATGCCGCTCGACTTCGCGGTGATGATGCAGCGGTGGCGGAAGCCGCGCATGATGAAGTTCGGAATGCCGAAAACGCTGTCGTCGCCGTCGGCGCGCAGCTGGGCGTAGCGGCTAAAGGAGGTTTCGGCAGCGTCGTAGGTCGGGTCCTTGCCGACATGGGCGATCAAGGTGCCGACGCGATTGACGGTGAGGTCGAGTCGCGCAGAGGCGACGTCCCCCAGCGCCAGAGGGGTAAGGTAGTCCCAGTCCCGGACGGCCAATCTAAGCTTTAGAGCCATACACTTACCTGCTCCCGCAATATTCGCGCCACGCTTGTGATAAATGTTCAGACCTCCCCGTACAAATGCTATTACGTACCTGAACATTCGAAAGAGCGAACAAAATGAGCGATGTCGGTTCCGCCGCCTGGTTTGCGGAAAAGATAGGCAACAGGACGATGCGCGGGATCTCGCGCGAGACCAGCGCACTGATCCGGATGGGATCACTGCCGGTCGGCACCAAGCTGCCGCCGATCCGTGCGCTCGCCTTCGTGTTGGGGGTCAGCCCGGCGACGATCTCGGAGGCTTGGAGCGAGTTGCGGCGCCAGAAGATCATCTCCGGTCGCGGCCGGAACGGCACCTTCGTCAGCGGCGATCGCTACGGCGCCAAGCCCGAGCGGCTGGCAAGCTCGGGACATTACGGCGCCGACGTGCTCGATCTGTCGAAGGCCGTTCCCGACGTCCGCCTGCTGCCGCCGCTCGCGGATGCTCTCGCCTACGGCGCCTCGGCCGAGAACCTCAACAGTTACGACCGCATCCGTATCCTGCCGGAGCTGGAGGACGCGGTTCGACCGACATGGCCCTACGAGCCGGGGGCATTCCTGGCGACGAATGGCGGCTACAATGCTGTCTACGCTCTGCTTCATGCGCTGGTCGTGCCGGGATCGCTCGTTGCCATCGAGGATCCGACGGCCATGCGGCTGCTCGATATTCTCGAGGATCTCGGCGTTCACATCCTGCCGGTGGAATGCGATGCGGAGGGGCCATTGCCGGCCTCGCTCGCCGATGCCCTGTCGCGCAAGCCGGCGGCCTTCCTGTTCCAGCCCCGGTTGCATTCGGTTACCGGCAGGACCGTCGGAGCGGCGCGCCTCGCCGCGCTCGGCGACGTGCTCGACGGCAGCGACACGCTGATCATCGAGGACGACGGGGTCGCCGATATCTCAAGTGCGCCGCGGCAGTCGCTCGGCGGCCGCTTTCCCGACAGGGTGGTTCACATTCTCTCCTATTCGAAGACGCTGGGTCCCGATCTGCGCCTGGCGGTGCTCTCAGGCTCTGCCGTCATCGTCGAGCAGATCCAGTCCTACCGCAGCTTCAGCGCCGGCTGGACAAGCCGGGTCCTGCAGGCGGCTGGTGCCTGGCTGATGCGTGAGCCCGCCATTGCCGATGCGCTGGCGCAAGCGCGAGGCCTCTACCAGCAACGGCGCGACGCTCTCGCTGACGCGCTCCGCCGGCGGCACGTGCCGGTCGCGGAGGGAGGAGGGCTCTGTGTCTGGCTTCAGGTGCCGTCGGAGCCGTTCGCCTTGGTCACGCTGGCGGCGCGGGGCATCGCGGTGCATCCCGGCACGAAGTTCTCGGTGCTTCCGATCAGCAGCATCCGGATCGCGACGGGCAGCCTGACGGACCGATGCGAGGAGGTGGCGGAGGCGCTCGCCCTGGCCTGTTCGGTGGAATAGATGAGGAAAGCCATGCGACGCCGGCGATCCCGCTTGTTGGCTGCATCGCCTGCCGTCTAGGTTGCTGCGGGCGAGAATGCTCTGGGCCTGAGACAATAAGGAATGGTGGCGATGGCGTTGAAAATGCGGGTCGTGCTGGCGGCGCTGGCCGTCGTTTCATCCTGGCCTGCGACGGCCGCGGAGACCGCCTCCCGGCTCGACGACGTCGCCGGCCGCAAGGTGCTGAACATTTGCACCACCGGCGACTATCGGCCGTTCTCCTACCGTCCCGACGGCGCCAATGACTTCGTCGGGATCGACATCGATCTCGGCCGTTCGCTGGCCAAGTCCCTGGAGGCCGAGCCGGTGTTCATCCAGACCAAGTGGTCGGACCTGATGGCCGACTTCAAGGCCAAGTGCGACATCGCCATGGGCGGCATCTCGGTGACGCTGGCGCGCCAGCGCGACGCCTTCTTCAGCGAGATGTACCTCGTCAACGGCAAGGCACCGATCGTGCGCTGCGGCGATCTCCAGAAGTACCAGACGGTCGAGGCCATCGACCAGCCGGAGACCCGCGTCATCGTCAATCCGGGCGGCACCAACGAGAAGTTCGCGCGGGCCAGCCTTGGCAAAACTCAGATCCAGCTGTTTCCCGACAACCGCGTGATCTTCAAGGAGATCCTCGAAGGCCGCGCCGACGTGATGGTGGCTGAATCCGTCGAGGTGAAGCTGCAGGAAAAGCTGCATGACGGGCTTTGCGCGGTGAACCCCGACAAGCCGCTGCAGTACGGCGAGATGGGCTTCCTGCTGCCGCGCGGCGACGTCGTCTTCAAGGCCTATGTCGACCAGTGGCTGCATCTCGCCAAGGCGAGCGGCGAGTTCGACAAGATCTTCCAGTCCAACATGAAGTAAGAGCCGAGGCCTCCGCTGGCGGGCTGCGATGCCCTACCGGTTGTCCAGCCCGTTGGCGGTGCGCTCGGCACGGATCGCGTCGGTTTCTCGGCTGATCTGGTCGCGAAGCTTGACCAGTCCGGCGCGGGTGGTGGCCCTCGGGGCGGCCGGAAGCGATGGGTCGGGATAGGCTTCGTCCCACGCCAGCACCGCGTCGATGGTCTGCCCGAGCTCGTGAGTATCGCCGAAAGCCCAGCCGTTGACGGACGGCCCGATCGTCTCGATCAGCGACGCGAACAAGGCGGGCTCGCCCGTCGGATCCTGGCCGGGATCGGCGGCAAGGCGCGTGCGCCAGCGCAGCTGCCCGGCATAATACCAGAAGCTCGCCTCCTTCTGCTGCCCGGCCGCCATCAGCGGCGGCGCTTTCAGCATCAGTTGGCTCGGATGCAGCGTTGCGGCGGTCTCGGCGCCCGCGGGAAAGTCGTCAGCCCGCACGAGCGTCGGGGTGGCAAATAGCAGGAGGATGACGACGCTGCAGCGGAGGAAGCGGTGGGGCGTGCGAGGGAACATGGGCTGGCTGTCTTTCAGGCCGGAGTGCCGGGGTGCGAGCGGCCCTTTCGATGATCGCGCCCCTAAGCTTTGCATACAAGTGCTGTGGGCATACAAGTGCTGTGGATGGTGCGAGGCGGTGGACGACGGTGCTTTGAAACCCGGCCTCCGCCCCCTAGGAGGCGGTGGCGGCTCTCCGCGAAGGCCGCAAAGGCCGTGGCGGTCCTGCGCCGTCATACTCCCGCCGACCATCGCATTCCCTGTTGAAAGGCATTACCATGTCCCTCCTTCCCCGGCTCGTCCTCGCCCTCGTCGCCGCCGTGATCGTCGGCGGTGGCTACATGGCCTTCGATCGTTCCCGGGATGCGGAGTGGGTGGTGTCGCCGGCGGCCATCGCGGCGGCGAAGGCGGAGGGCAAGCTCGGCGTCGAGGACGGCCGCGGCTCGGTCACCATGCTGCCGGTCCGCTCGGAGACGGCGGATGTGCTGCCGGTCAAGTGGGCGGTGGCCGGTTTTGCTGCCTTCGCCCTCGTGTTCGCCGTGACGCGCCGTCGTCTTCCCGCCAAGCCGCGCTGACGGACCCGTAACCGCGCGGCCTTGCGCTGCAGGCAAGGCCGCGCACGGCACCGAGCCGGTGCGCCGCATCTGCCAAGACGGTGGCCGCTCTTCTAAAAGTGTCCGTCAAGCCCTTGCCATCATTCGAGAAGTTTCCTCATGGTCGCGCCATTCATCCGGGCGCGTCCGTCCGGTTCCGCCTGCCCTCGGAAGAGGTGGACGGCAGCGCCGAAACGGGGGGCGATCGATTGGTGAAAGACGCATGAGGCTTCAACGCATTCTCGTCGGCGTCGCGCTGGTTCTCGCCGCGGGTGCTTCCGGTTTCGGCGCCCTGGCCTGGCGCGCCGAGATCGCGGCAGCCGAGCCTCCAGCGGTCGGGGCGTTCGACGCCGCCGTCATCCGCCAGGGCGAGCAGCTTGCCGCCATCGGCAACTGCATCGTCTGCCACACCAAGCCCGGCGGCGAGGTTTTTGCGGGTGGCCTCGCGCTGCCGACGCCTTTCGGCACGATCTACGCCACCAACATCACGCCGGACCCCGCTACCGGCATCGGCCGCTGGTCGGAGGCAGCCTTCGGCCGCGCCATGCGCGAGGGCGTCGACCGCGAGGGCCGTCACCTCTATCCCGCCTTTCCGTTCGATCATTTCACCAAGGTCACCGACGCGGACAACCGCGCGCTCTACGCCTACCTGATGACCCGCACGCCGGTGGCGGCGGAGACGCCCGCCAACGAGATGCCGTTCCCGTTCAACATCCGGCTCGCGATGGCCGGCTGGAATTTGCTCTTCCTTGACAAGGGCCCCTACGAGAACGATCCCGCCCGCGACGCCGTCTGGAACCGCGGCGCCTATCTCGCCGAGGGCCTCGGCCATTGCGGCGCCTGCCATACCCCGCGCAACCTCCTCGGCGCCGAAAAGGCCGATGCGCATTTCGCCGGCGGCGAGGCTGAGGGCTGGACCGCCTATGCGCTGAACGGCGCATCGCCCGCGCCGATCCCGTGGACCGTCGACAGCCTGACACACTATCTCTCGACCGGCTGGGAGGCGCAGCATGGCGTCTCGCGCGGCTCGATGGCGCCGGTCACCGGCAATCTCGCCTCCGCATCGCCCGAGGATGTCCGGGCGATCGCCACCTACGTCGCCTCGGTGATGGGAGAACCATCGCCGGAAAAGACGGCGGAGGCTGAAGCGCTGAAGGCGCTTGCCTCTCCGCCGCCGGTGCAGACGCAGTCCGCCGGCAGCCAGTCCGTTCCGCCGGCCGCCAAGGCGAGCGATCCGGGTGCGGTGATCTACGCTGCCGCGTGCTCCAGTTGCCATGATGCGGGGCGCCCCGTGCCCTATGGCGGCCTGCCGCTGCGCTTCAGCACCGCGGTCTACGGGCCAAGCCCGCAGAACCCGATCAACGTCGTCCTCTACGGCCTTCCCGCCGCAGAGGGCGAGGCGGGGCCGATGATGCCGGGCTTTGCTGGCTCCCTCGACGACGACCAGATGGCCGCTTTGCTCGACTACATCCGCAAGACGTTCAGCGACCAGCCGGCCTGGACGGACGTGAAGGCCGCCGTCGCCGAGATCCGGGCGGGCCATGCGGACACGCAGCTGCGCGCCTCCGACGGCACCTCGTCCGCCCCCGCCAACCCGACGAGACGAGAAACAGCATGGTAGCCCTCACCGTCAACGGCCGGTCGCACCAGATTACGTCGGAGCCCGATACCCCGCTCCTCTACGTCCTGCGCGACGAGCTCCAGCTCAACGCCGCCAAATATGGCTGCGGTCTCGGCCAGTGTGGCGCGTGCACGGTGATGGTCGATGGCGAGGCGGTGCTGTCCTGCGTCGTGCCGGTGATGCTGCTGGACGGCCGGCAGGTGACGACGGTCGAGGGCCTCGGCACGGTCGACGCGCCCGGCCCGATGCAGCAGGCCTTCATCGAGGAACAGGCGGCACAGTGCGGCTACTGCATCCCCGGCATGATGATGCGGGCCCAAGTCCTGCTGCAGCGCAATCCGGCGTCTTCCGAGGCGGACATCCGCGCGCACATGGAGCCGAACCTCTGCCGCTGCGGGACCCACATGCGGATCGTCGCGGCCATCAAGCGGGCGGGGGCGCTGATGCAGATCGCCTCGCCGAAGCAGACGGGGAGCGCGAGCTGATGGCGACGTCGTCCACTGGCATCAACCGCCGCACCTTGCTCATGGGCAGCGGCGCTCTTGTCCTCAGCTTTTCCAGCGGCGCGCTGGCGCAGACGGCCGAGAAGGCCGGCGACGAGACGCAGAATTTCGAGGCGACGCCGGAAGCCGCCCCGGACCTGCCGGGAAGTCTCAAGACGACGCCCGACCTCGATTCCTGGATCCGGGTCGACGCCGACGGGACGGTAACGGTGTTCACGGGCAAGGCCGAGCTCGGGCAAGGCATTAAGACCGCCATCCTGCAGATCGCCGCCGAGGAGCTGGAGGTGCCGTTCGAGCAGCTGACGCTCGTTGGTCCCGATACCGCGCGCAGCCCGAACGAGGGGTTCACCGCCGGCAGCCATTCGGTGCAGGACAGCGGCACCGCGGTGCGCAATGCGGCCGCGCAGGTGCGCGAGATCCTCCTCGGCCAGGCGGCACTGCGCCTGTCGCTGCCGGTCGAGGGCCTGCGCGCCGAGGCCGGCGCAGTGCTGTCGCCCGACGGGCGGCGGCTCGGCTATGGCGAGCTGGTCTCGGCCGAGCTCATCCATGTCCGCGCCCAGCCGACGTCGCGACTGAAGCCGGCGGCCAGCTTTCGCGAGATGGGCAAGCCGCGCCAGCGCATCGACATTCCGGGCAAGGTCACCGGCGGCGCCGCCTATGTCCAGGACATGCGCCCGGAAGGAATGGTCCACGGCCGCGTCGTCCGGCCGCCGAGCCCCGGCGCGGTCATTCGAAGCGCCGATCTCGCGCCCGTCGAGGCGCTGCCGGGCGTCCTCAAGGTCATTCGCAACGGCAACTTCATTGGCGTCCTGGCCGAGCGGGAATGGCAGGCGATCAAGGCCATGCGCACGCTCTCGACCCTCGTCGTCTGGGACGAGCGGCCGGGCCTGCCGGCGATCGCGACGCTTCCGGCTACCTTGATGGCGATGCCGCACGAGGACGGCATCGTTGCCGACGAGGGCCAGCCCACCCCGGGCGTTCGCCGGCAGGAGGCGACATTCACGCGGCCTTACCAGCTGCACGGCTCGATCGGGCCATCCTGCGCGCTGGCCGTGCTCGCCGACGGCGTGACGACGGTCTGGACGCACACACAAGGGGTCTATCCCGACCAGAAGGCGATTGCCGAGATGCTGGGCGTCGAGATGGACAAGGTGCGCTGCATCCATGCCGAGGGCTCGGGCTGCTACGGCCACAACGGCGCAGACGATGCGGCCGCCGATGCCGCGCTCCTGGCGCAGGCGCTGCCGGGGCGGCCGGTGCGGCTGCAGTGGATGCGTGAGCAGGAACATGCCTGGGAGCCGTTCTCGCCGGGCATGGTGACGAAGGTCCAAGCCGGACTGGACGATCAGGGTTCGGTCGTCGACTGGACCTACGAGGTCTGGAGCAGCACGCACAATTCCCGGCCGGGAACGGCGGGCGCGCTCCTAGCGGCGCAGCACATTGCGACACCGTTTACGCCGAACCCGCCGAAACTGCAGATCACGCCCGAGGGCAATGGCGACCGCAACTCCAACCCGCTCTACGCCTTCCCCCACCGAAACGTGGTCTGGCATTTCCTGACCGAAATGCCGCTGCGGGTCTCGGCGCTCAGGGGGCTCGGCGCCTACATGAACGTCTTCTCGATCGAGAACTTCATGGATGATCTCGCTGCCTCCGCGAACGCCGATCCGGTGGAATACCGCCTGCGTCACCTTCAGGATCCGCGGGCCCGCGACGTCGTCTCGCTGGCCGCCGAGAAGTTCGGCTGGAAGGCCGGGCAAAAGCCGCCGCAGAACCATGGCTATGGCTTCGCCTTCGCCCGCTACAAGAACCTTGCCGCCTACTGCGCTGTGGCGATGGAGGTGGTGGTCGAGCCCGATACCGGCCGGGTCCGGATGCTGCGGGCGAACGCCGCGGTCGATGCCGGCGAGATCGTCAACCCCGATGGCGTGCGCAACCAGGTGCAAGGCGGCATCGTCCAGGCGGCCAGCTGGACGCTATACGAGGGCGTCACCTTCGACGATACGAGGGTGACGAGCGTCGACTGGTCGACCTACCCGATCCTCCGGTTCGACGCCTTGCCGGCCTCGGTCGACGTCGAGATCATGCCGCGGCCGGGCACGCCCTTCCTTGGCGCCGGCGAATGCGGGCAAGGGCCGGGCGGCGCTGCGCTCGCAAATGCCGTCACCCACGCGACCGGGCGCCGCATTTACGATTTGCCGCTCAACCGCGAGCGGGTGCGCGCGGCCTGCCGGCGGGAGGCCTGAGGGTCGCGCCGGAATGCCGCCGGTTTGATCGGGCGATGACTGTCGGCGGCGCGGGACCTGTCCATATCCCTGCCGAACCAGCAGACATCGATCGGAACGCGCTTGCCACCCCATTACCTCGTCGTCGCCAGTGAGACCGCAGACCAGCGGGAGGAGCGCCGCCAGGACGTCGGCGCGACCTCCAGCGAGACCTTCGCAACGACGCTGGCGAGCCTCGTGCCGGGGTGCCGCGTCGACGAGATGTCCTGCGTCGACGGCAATGCACCGCCGTCGGTCGCGCATCTCCGGCGCTACGACGCGGTCTTCCTGTCGGGCTCGCCGATCAGCATGAACAAGGAAACGCCGGAGACGCTGGAGGCTGCCGCCTTCATGCGCCGCGTCTTCGAGTCCGGCGTTCCTTCCTTCGGCTCCTGCGCGGGCCTGCAGATCGCAGCCGTCGCGGCCGGTGGCGCGACCAAGCCGCGAGAGCCGCGGACGGAAGCAGCTTTCGCGCGCGGCATTGTTGCGACCGATGCCGGCCGCGACCATCCGCTGCTGCAGGGGAGGCCGCTCGCCTGGGATGCGCCGGCCATGCACTCGGACGAGGTGGCTGAGCTACCCGCTTCGGCGCTGATACTGGCGAGAACCACGACCACCCCGATCCAGGCGGCGGAGATCCGCCACGCCGGCGGGACGTTCTGGGGTGTCCAGTATCACCCCGAACTGACTCTCGCGGAAATCGCCGCGGCGCTGCGCCGGCAGTCGGACGAGCTTGTCGAAGAAAAGCTTGCGGCCGACGACAGCGCCGTCTTCGACCATGCCGGCCGGATCGACGCCCTCGATGCCGATCCCGAGCGGAAGGATTTGGCCTGGCAGCTCGGTCTCGACAGGCAAGTGATCGACGCCGACTTCCGGATGCGCGAAATCCGCAACTTCATCGACAGCGCTTCCTCGCTCCGGGCCCCCAATGCCTCGGCCACGCTGGCCGAGACTGCCTAGCCAGCCCGCCGGTGCGGCGATCGAGATGGCGCTGCGTTCAAAGATGGCGCTGGAGCAGCGCCTTCACATCGACCCGCGCCTTCAGCCGGGCGGCCAGGAGGTAGGTGCCGCCGAACTTGCGCTGGAGGAAGAGCGCATCGGTGGGGGGAAGGCGCCATCCATCTCGCTCTCCGGCAAACTCCATGCCCTGTTCGCGCAGCTCGCCGAGAATTCGCGTATCGCCGAAGTCAAAAAGCGCCGAGCGCATCAGGGGCTCGGCTGCTCGATCGAACATCGCCATCACATTGTCCTGGTGGCGCTGCGGCACGGACGCGTCGATCAGACCCATCGAGGTCAAGGCCGCCTTCACAGCTGGCCGGTCGTTGGCGAGCGTCGCCTTGGCGAGGCGTCGGCAATCTTCAGAGAATGCTTCCGAGAAGGCCCGCGTCGCGCCAAAGTCGAGGAGGACGATCCGGCGGCTCTCCCGATCGTAGCGGTAGTTGGCAAGGTTCGGATCGGTCTGCATCAACCGGAAGGTGAAGAGCTCGCGAAACGAGAGGTCGAGGAGGAGCGCGGCCACGCGGTCGCGTACCTCCTGCGGGGCACTCTCCAGCGTTTCGATCGGCACGCTGTCGACATAGTCCATCGCCAGCACTTCGGGGCCGCTGAGATCGCGATGGACGGCCGGGAGCATGAAGTCCGGATCGTCCCCGAGGAGACCGGCGAAGCGTTCGAGGCAATCGGCCTCGCGCCCATAGTCGGCTTCCTCGTGCAACTGCCGCTTCGCCTCGCCGAGCAGCGGGGCGACGTCGAGGTGCCGCGGCACCATGCCGGACATCCGCAGCAGCGTCGCGACATTGTCGACATCGCTGTCGATGCTGCGACGGACGCCGGGATACTGGATCTTAACGGCAAGGTCCCGTCCGTCACGGGTGAAGGCCCGGTGCACCTGGCCGATCGAGGCGGCCGCGATCGGGCGGAACGAAAAACTCTCCAGCTGCTGCTGCCAGCCCGGCCCCCAGGCACCGTCGAGCACCGCCTGCACCTGCTGGCGCGGCATGGGCTCGGCATCGGCCCGCAGCCGCGCCATGATGGCCCCGAGCTCGGGCGGCAGGATGTCGCCGGCCTCCATCGAGATCAGCTGGCCCATCTTCATCGCCGCCCCGCGCAACTGTGCCAGCTGTTCCGTCACCTTGACGACATTGGCCGGGGTCAGGAGCAAATCCTCCAGACGCGGACGGTCGCCCCGCGCGAACCTTCGGGCTCCGTCGAGCAGCATGCCCCCGGCAATGCCCGTCGCCATGCCACCCAACCGCGCCAGCCGCGACAGACGGCGGCTGGGAACCGGGGAGCCCGACGATGGGGGATTTCGAGGCGCCACGGCGTCAGCCCTTGCGAGAGAAATGGACAGGCGGCCTGGCGGGCCGCGTACAACCGCATCTGGCCCTCGACCATGACAAGGCAACGGCGGAGGGCTGCGACCCTTCGTCTGGCGAGCCGGCGGCGCACAGGCTGAACGTCTGGCGCCGGCCGGTCGCTTCCACCCTTGAGGGGCGGCACTTTGGGCAGGATGGCGAAAACTGTTGTTAGGACGCCATGCTTTGCATTCTATTTTGCCGATCCGCGGTTTCATGTTTAGAGGAATGCAACTCTTCGGCGTGTTACTGGCGGTATGGATAGCTTCCTTATCAATCTTGCGAGCAGCCACTCGCCGCTCTTCGTCGTCGGCGCTGCCATCATCTGCGCGATCACCGCCTGGTTGATCCTGTCGCTGCTTGAGCAGGCCAGCGTTTCGTCGGGGCGCCAGCGGCTCAACTGGCTGGCGGGCGTTGCCCTCGGCGGCGGGCTCGGGGTCTGGACGACCCATTTCATCGCGATGCTGGGTTTTCGGCCTGACTTTCCCCTCGGCTACAACGCCTCGATCACCGTCGCCTCCGCCATGATCGGCACCGGCCTCATCGGACTGCCGCTCGCCGCCACCGCGCTGACCGAAAACCGCCTTGTCCGGATCGGCTGCGGGGCCGTCGCCGGCGGAGGCGTGGCGGCCATGCACTTCACCGGTATGCTGGCGCTTCAGGGATGCATCGTCTCCCACTCGCCGACCGTCGTCATTTTCGCCACGCTGCTCGGCATTACGCTCTTCGCCCTTGCCTTCGCCATTCCCGCCCATCCGCGGTCGAAGGGCGTTGTGGCCGCCTTGATCGTTGCCGGCGTCTGCACGGTGCATTTTCTGGCGATGACCGGGGTTTCGATCGAGCCGATCGGCGGCGGCGTTCTGGCGGGGGTCGACCATGTCACGCTCGGCACGGTCGTCGCGGTCATCGCCCTCTGTCTCTTCGCCACGGCCTCCAGCTCCGCGGTTTCCTCCGCCAAGCTGGAGGAGCAGACGCGGCAGGGCGTGCTCCTCAGTGCGGCGCTCAACAACATGTCCAACGGCCTCCTGCTGATTAGCCCCGCCGGCAAGGTCATCCTGCGCAACGACCGCCTTTTAAAGCTCTTCGGCATCGACGAGAGCCATGTGACGATCGGCATGTCGTTGCGCGAATACCTCAACCGCCTTGGCGTCCATCTCGGCTGGAGCGCCATGCGCATCAACCGGGTGATCGAGAACCACATCGCCTGGTTCGCCCGTTCCGACACCACCTATCTCGAGCATTCGCTCGACGACGGGCGGGTGATCAGCGTCGCTTGCCGGCCGATGAGCGGCGGCGGTGCGGTGCTCACCTATGACGACGTCACCGTCGAGCGGAAGGCGCAGAAGGATCTGGAGCGCCTCGCCTTCGTCGACTCGCTGACCGATCTTCCGAACCGCCGGGCGGTCAAGCAGGAGCTGGGCACGGCCTTGAATGTCGGCGAGGAAATCGCGCTGCTGTTCATCGACCTCGATCACTTCAAGACCATCAACGACACGCTGGGCCATGCCGTCGGCGATCAGCTCCTCATCGATGTCGGATACCGCCTGCGCGGGCTCTGTTCGCAAGGCGAGTATGTGGCACGACTGGGCGGCGACGAGCTGGCGATGATCTCGCGGGGGACGGCGGACGAGGCCGTCAACCAGCTGGCCGGGGCGATCGTGGCGGCCATCGCCGAGCCGTTCTCGATCCGCGACCACAGCATCGTCATCGGCTGCACCGTCGGCGTCGCCACCACGCGGGACACGCGCGATGCCGATACGCTGATCCAGTATGCCGATCTCGCACTCTTCCGGGCCAAGTCGAAGGGCCGTGGTCGGAGCCAGCTCTATGAGGCCGGCATGCAGGAGGCGGCCAAGGAACGGAGGCGGATCGAGGGGGATCTTCGTCTGGCGCTGTCGTGCAACCAGTTCAGCCTCGTCTTCCAGCCGCTGTGCCGGATCGCCGATGGCGCCATCATCGGCTTCGAGGCGCTGATCCGCTGGAGCCATCCGGAACACGGGCCGGTTCCCCCCGACCGCTTCATTCCGCTGGCGGAGGAAACCGGGATGATCCTCGAGATCGGCGAGTGGGCGCTCCGGGAAGCCTGCTTCCAGGCCGCGGCCTGGCCGGTCGACGTGCATGTCGCCGTCAACGTCTCGCCGGTGCAGCTCCGCAGCAAGGCGTTCGTCCTTTCGGTGGCGAAGGCGCTCGCCGATTGCGACCTCAGCCCCTCGCGCCTTGAGATCGAACTGACCGAGACGGCGCTGGTCGAGGACGGCCTGCAGATCGCCGCCAGCCTCCAGGCGCTCCGCCAGCTTGGCATCCGCGTCTCGATGGACGATTTCGGGACCGGCTATTCCTCCTTCGCCCACCTCGTCGACTTCGACCTCGACCGGATCAAGATCGACCGCTCGTTCGTCCAGGCGGCGCCGGGCAAGGACAGCGCCCGTGCCGTGGTGCGCGCGGTCGTCCAGATGGCGCGGGACCTCGATGTCTTCACCATCGGCGAGGGCGTCGAGACCGCCGAGCAACTGGCGCTGCTGGAACGGCTCGGCTGCGACGCGGCCCAAGGCTACCTGCTCGGGCGCCCGATGCCGGCCGCCGCCGCCCGCGACCTCCTGAGGAGCCAAGCGGTCGAAAGGCAGGCCATCCGGGCCCACTGAGGCGCGGGCCAGCGTCTACCGGCCTTGCGCTGATCAGGCCGTGAGGTCGCCGGCGCCGGTGTCGATGTGCGGCGCCCAGAAGGCGATGCTCTCGGCGATGGCTGAAATCACCCGCCGGTCGTCCGGCTCGCGCTCTTTGAACGAGAGCTCGAGGCAGATCTCGTTGTCCGCGGCCCCGCCTTGCGCAAAGGCCTCCAAGAGCGCCGCCGGCTGGACGCGGCCGGTGGCGTTGTGCTCGGCGGTGAACGGGCGGTGACCGCCCTTGTCCATCTTGCTCTGCTTGATGTGGATGATCGGCGAGACCCTCGGCACCGCCCGCGCCCAGGCATAGGGGTCGGTGTCGTCGGGATCGGCCGAGGAGACGTCGCCATGGTCGATGTCGGCCATCATCCACATCGGGATCGCCATGTCGGCTGCCGTCAGCCGGTCCTGCAGCGCCATGGTTTCCGCAATGGTATGGCCGAACTCGCGGCCGACCGACATCGGCTCCCAGAAAACGGAGGTGAGGCCCGCCTTCTGCCCGTGCTCGGCGACCTCCGCCCAGCAGTCGATGGCGATGCGGATGAGCTCCTCGCGCCGGCGGGGATCGTCGTAATCGGCATAGGTGAAGATCGCGAACTGGGTGCCGACCGAGGTGCCGCCGAGGTCGGCGGTGATGTCGGCGAAGGTCTTGAACCAGTCGACATAGTAGCGGCGCACGTCGCGGTCGGGATGGCCGAAATGGTTGAGCCGTCCATAGGGCCCGGTCATGCCGCTGGTTACCCGGACGCCGGTCCGCGCGAGCGCCGCGCCCATCTGCCGGGTGAGCCGGCGGATCACCGGCGCTGGCCAGGACGGGTTGATGAACTCGTGCGTCAGCTGCAGGTCGCGGATCCTGAGGTCGCGGGCGACGGTGTCGATCAGGTCGTCCGGGTCGGCGAAGCGGTTGACCAGCGGATTGGTGTTCAGCGACAGCGTCAACGGCATGCGTTGGGTCTCCGGGAGAGGAACAAGCGGGGAGGGCAGCGGGTGGTCAGGCGGCGGACGAGAAGGTCTCGTCGAACCATTGCGTGAAGCCCGCCTGCTCGGCCGGGCTCATGTGCAGCGCCTGCTTGGTGCGCCGCCGCAGGACGTCCTCGGCGGTCTTCGCCCATTCCCGCGCGACGAGGTAGCGCACCTCGCTCTCGTAGAGCTGCGCCCCGAAATGCCGGCCGAGGCCCTCCACCGACTGCGCCGTGCCGATGATCTCGCGCGTCCGCGTGCCGTAGAGACGGCCGAAATGCAGGATCAGCCCCCGCGGCATGAAGGGATAGGCCGCTCGCATGTCCTCGGCGAACTGGACGAAGTCGGCATTGGCGATGTCGCCGCCCGGCAGCACCGCCTCCCGCGTCCAGCTGCCGCCGATCGAGGGGAAGAATTTTGCGATCTTCTCGATGGCGTGCTCCGAGAGCTCGCGGAAGGTGGTGATCTTGCCGCCGTAGATGCTGAGCATCGGCGCGCCGTCGCCCTCGTCGAGATCGAAGCTGTAGTCGCGCGTCACCGCCGAAGGATTGCCCTGGCCGTCGTCGAACAGCGGCCGGACGCCCGAGAACGTCTCGATCACGTCCTCGCGCCGCAGCTTTTCCTTGAAGTAGCGGTTCACCGCGGTCAGCAGGTAGTCGATCTCGGCCGCATCGGCCGTCACTTCCTCGGCGCGTCCCTCATAGGGAATGTCGGTGGTGCCGATCAGCGCCCGGTCGCCCTCGTAGGGGTTGATGAAGATCACCCGCTTGTCGTGGTTCTGGACGAGATAGGCGTGCTGGCCTTCCCAGAACTTCGGCACGATGATGTGGCTGCCCTTGACGAGGCGCACGTTGCGCCGGCTGTTGCGCCCCGCGACACGGCCGACGATGTCGTTGACCCAGGGGCCGGCGGCGTTGACGAGGCAGCGGGCCCGGACGGTGCGCACGGTGCCCGTCGCCTGGTCGGTCAGCTCAATCGTCCAGGCGCCGTCGACGCGGCGGGCGCTGGTGCAGGCGGTGCGGGTCAGAACCTCGGCGCCCTTGTCGGCAGCACCGACGGCGTTGAGGACGACGAGCCGGGCATCGTCCACCCAGCAGTCGGAATATTCAAAACCCTTCGGATACTTGTCGAGGATCGGGGCACCCTCGGGGTCGCGGGTGAGGTCGAGGGTCCGCGTTCCCGGCAGGCGCTTGCGGCCGCCGAGATGGTCGTAGAGGAAGAGGCCGAGCCGGACGAGCCAGGCCGGGCGGTCGTCCGGGCTGTGCGGCAGCACGAAGCGCATCGGCCAGATGATGTGGCTGGCCGATGCCAGCAGCACCTCGCGCTCGATCAGCGCCTCGCGCACCAGCCGGAACTCGTAATATTCGAGATAGCGCAGGCCGCCATGCACCAGCTTGCCGGAGCGAGACGACGTGCCTTCGGCGAGATCCCCCTTTTCGCAGAGGATGACCGAGAGGCCGCGACCGGCGGCGTCCCGGGCAATGCCCGCGCCGTTGATGCCGCCGCCGATGACGAGGAGATCGACCATGGTTTCCGTCATCGGGCTTGTTCCGTCTTGTTCGTTATCACGGTGTCGGCAGGGTCTGCCGACGCTACGGTGTCGGCAGGGTCTGCCGACGCTACGGTGTCGGCAGGGTCTGCCGACGCTACGGTGTCGGCAGGGTCTGCCGACGCTACGGTGTCGGCAGGGTCGGCCGACGGCGCGGTATCGGCGGAGTCCACCGACAAGAGGCTGTCGGCGGGTTCCGTGCAGGGGGAGCGCCGGGATCGGCGCGCGGGGTCATTTGCCGCCCTTCGGCCATCGCCTGCCAAGTCGGCTCGAGCGCCCGGCGGGCGGTGGCGTAGACGGGGAAGAGGCGCCGATAGGTGCGCGCCAGCGCCGGGTCCGGCATCTCCGGCGGGCCGATCAGCGGCACCACCCATTCGGCGATGCAGGCTTCCATGTCGGGGTAGGCGCCAATGGCGACGGCCGCCATCATCGCGGCACCCGCGGCGCCCGCCTCCTCGCGCTCGGACACCCGCACAGGTGCGCCGACGGCGGCGGCGAGGACCGCGCGCAGTGCCCGCGATCGGGCCGCCCCGCCGGTCAGCCGGAGCTCGCGGGGCATGTCGCCCATCGCCGCGTAGCAATCGCGCGCGGCCATGCCGAGGCCCTCGACGACGGCGCGCAGCAGATCGGGGAAGCGGTGGCCGCTGGACAGGCCGATGAAGCCGGCGCGGGCATCGGAGTTGACGAAGGGGCCGCGCTCGCCGGCGGAGATGTAGGGGTGGTAGAGGAGGGCGCCCGGCTCGCTCCGCGCCAGCCAGCCCTCGATCCGGCCGACCAGCTCGGCTTTCGGCACCGCGGGGCCGAATTCGGCGATGAGGTCGGCGGCAAGGCCCAGCGCCCAGTCGATGTTCAGCGTCGCCGCCATGTTGGTCTGGACTTGCGTCACGATCCCCGGCAGCGGCAAGGCGATGACGTAGCCCGTCCCCTCGGCGTTGAGGACGATGTCCTCGCTCCGCACGGCGCGCATGTGCACGCCGGTGGACCCGACCGTCGAGCAGGCGGCGTCGCGATCGCCGGTGTGGACGCCGGCGCCAAGCGCCGTCATCACCATGTCGACATAGCCGAGGCTGACCGGCGTGCCCGCAAGAAGGCCCGTCGCGGCGGCCGCCTCGGCCGACAGCGGATGCGTCGTCATCGTGCCGTCGACGATCTCCGGCAACAGCCCGCGCCGCGCCCGTAGGCCCAGCCCGTCGATCACGGCGTCATCGTACTGGCGGTTGCGGAAATTGCCGAAAGTGAAGCTCGCCTCCGACGGGTCGGTCGCCCTGATGCCGGTGAGGTTGAGGTAGAGCCAGTCCTTGCAGTGCAGCGCGACCTCGGTGCGGTCGAGAAGCTCCGGCGCCACAGCCGCCATGTGCGCCAGCTGGGCGCCTTGCTGGCAGGTGTTGAGACCGGTGCCGGTCGCCTCGAAGCGCTGGCGCTCCGTCCCGAGCGCAGCCAGCCGGCGGACGGTCGGCGCCGAGCGGGCATCGAGCCAGAGCCAGGCATCGCTCACCGGTACGTTGTCGCGGCCGACGAGCCAGGTCCCGTCGCCCTGGCCGGTGACGGCAATGGCGGCGGTGCGCCGGGCGAGGTCCGTCACCTTGTCGCCGAGCGCCCGGAGCGCGGCGGCGCAGTCGTCCCAGGTCCGGCCGAGCGACTGCGTCGCCGCGCCGTCGATGGTCTCGGCGTAGCGGTTGAGAACGGAGGCCGACGCCAGCTGCCGTCCGCTCAGGTCGAAGGCGACCGCCTTGATCACCGAGGTGCCGGCGTCGATGCCGATCAGGATGTCAGCCATGCCGGGGGCTCCCGTCGTGAAGGGTCATGGCGTCGAGGGTCATGGCGTAGAATCTTCCATCAGGGCCTTGGCCGACCGCTCGTCGGTGATGAGGCCCGTGAGGTAGCCGCTGTTCAGCACCGAGCGCATGGCGGCGATCTTACTGGCGCCGCCGGCGAGCGCGACGATGCGTCGGCCGCTCAGCTGCTCCAGTCCGAGCGAGACGGTGCGTGCCGTCAGCGAGGTTTCGACCGGCCGGCCGGCCTCGTCGAAGAAGTGGCCGAGCATCTCGCCGACACCGCCGCGCTCGCGGACTTCCTCGATCTCCTCGGTCGAGATCATTTGCGAGGAGACGAGCTGGGCGTCCGGCTGCGCCGAGCCGAGGCCGATGAACATCAGGTCAGCGCTGAGGGCCAGATCGAAGATGTCGCTGACGCCCCGCTGGTCGCGCAGGATCGCCCGGTCGCCGGCGCTGTTGGCGAAGAACGGGATCGGCATGACATAGGCGGCAGCGCCGGTCTTCTCGGCCAGGCGGTGCATGACGTCGTGCGGGTTGGCGGCGTAGTTGCGGGTCAGGCCGCCGGTCAGCGAGACAAAGCGCACCGCGCCCGGATCGGTTCGCGGCATGTCGGCAACCGCGGCTGCCAGCGTGCGTCCGTGGCCGAGGCCGATGATGCCGCTCTTCAGCCGGTCGATTTGGCGGCCGAGAAAGGCCGAGCCGGCGGCGCCCAGCGCCCGCAGCGGCAGCCCGTCCTCGTAGAGGTCCGGCACCACTTCGCAGGAGGCGAGCCCAAAACGCTCCGCCATCGCGCTTTCGAGGAGAATGCAGTCGGCGATGTCGCCGACGATCGACACCTTCACCGCGCCGTTCTGATAGGCCCAGCTGATCAGCCGGTGCGCCTTGACGCTGGAGACGCCGAGCCGCTCGGCGACCTCGACCTGGGTGAGGCCGGCGGCATAGTGCAGCCAGGCCGCCCGGATGGCGAGGCTGTCGTCAACGTCCCGCTTCGTCCCGCCCCGTGCCATTCATTCGCCTTGCCGCACTGTGCAGTGCAATATCTTTCACAAAAAGAAATTTATTGCATTTTACGGCGACATGTCAACAATATCGGCGCAGCGTAAGCATACGCTCCAGCCGCGGCGGCAGACGTCGAAGGCATGGCGCGGGCCCGTCCGGCAAAGGGTGTGCAACGATCGAAGGTCGTTGACGCACTGCCCGTGGAGGCGGGGCCGGCGGATGAGAGCACGGCTCGGATCTCGCCAGGCTCGAGGGCGGATCGGGGCACGGCGATCAGGGCGATCGACGGGGCGGTAATGGGAGGCACGAAATGAACCAGAGCATCGCCAAGCGATCGAGGCCGGCGGTCAGCACGAAGGCCGTCGTCGCATCGGTGTTCGTCATCGCGCTCCTCGCGGCGATGGCGCTCGACACCACGGTCGTCCACAAAGGCTCCGAGCAGGATGTCCAGGCCGACGTCTTCTCGGCGGAGGCTTTTGGCCCCGCGCATTTCCCCGAGGTTCAGGCCGACGTCGAGAAGCGGGCGGCCGATGCCGCGCCGCTCGCCGCCGCGATTGCCGCCGACAAGGCCGCCGCCGGCAAGCAGTACGGCGTCGCCGCCGGTGCCGGGCCGGTGATCCCCGTCAAGTTCACCGGCGTCGTCGGCGAGGGCAAGTCCGGCATCTACCCCGTGGCGGTCGAGGGGCTCCCACCCGAAGTGAAGGTGCGCGTCCAGACCGGCCCCGCGATCAACGGCACGGACCTGCGCGATGCCACGGGCAAGATCGTGTTCGGCCAGTTCGTCAACCAGATCGAATACCAGGACGCCGGCGCGGCCCTCAACAACGAGATGAAGAAGGTCGTCCTGTCCGGCCTCGATACCACGGGCCTTGCCGGCAAGACCGTTGAGGTCGTCGGCGTGTTCAAGCTGGTCAACCCGAAGAACTGGCTGGTCACGCCAGTGCGGATCCGCGTCCCATGAGCGCGGCGTCTACGCCCGCCATCGGCACCGTGACGCTCTCGGCGCGCAACGTCGCCAAGGCCTATGGCAACATCCATGCGCTGAAGGGCGTCAATTTCGATGTCCACCGCGGGCAGGTGACAACGTTGTTCGGCGAGAACGGCGCCGGCAAGTCGACGCTGATGCGGATCCTCTCGGGCGTCACCCCGCCGACCTCGGGCGAGATCCTCCTGGACGGCCAGCCGGTGAGCTTTTCGAACGCGTCGGAGGCGCGGGCGCAAGGAATCTCGATCATCCACCAGGAGCTCAGCCTCGCGCCGAACATGAGCGTGCGCGACAACATCTTCATGGGCCGCGAGCTGCGCACCGCGACCGGCGTCGACTTCGCCGAGGAGGAGCGCCAGACCCGCCGGCTGATGGAGGAGCTCGAGGAAGACATCGATCCGCTGACGCCGGTCGAGGATCTCCGCCTCGGCCAGCAGCAGATCGTCGAGATCGCCCGCGCCCTCTCGGTCAATTCCCGCATTCTGATCATGGACGAGCCGACCTCGGCGCTGTCGGCCTCCGAGGTCGAGGTGCTGTTCACGGTGATCCGCGACCTTAAGAGCCGCGGCGTCTCCATCGTCTACATCTCGCACCACCTCGAAGAGGCGCTGCAGATCACCGATCACGCCGTCGTCCTCCGCGACGGAGCGATGACCGCCTATGCCGAGCGCAAGGACATCGATCTCGAATGGATCGTGCGCAACATGGTCGGCGAGAATTTTGACCTCGGCTCGCCGCCGACCGGCCATGCGATGGGCGAGGTCGCGCTGTCGATCGAGGATGTCAGCGTGCCCGACGCGGCCAATGCCGAGCGGTCCGTGGTCGACCGCCTGTCTTTGTCGGTGCGGACGGGCGAGATCGTCTGCATCTACGGCCTGATGGGCGCCGGCCGCACCGAGCTTCTGGAATGCGTCGCGGGCCGTGGCAAGGTCAGTGGCGGCCGCGTGCTCCTCGACGGACAGGACATATCGCGGCTTACCATTGCCGAGCGCATCGGCCGGGGGCTGGTGCTGGTGCCCGAGGACCGGCAACGCGACGGTCTCGTGCAGACGATGTCTGTCGGCGAAAACCTGTCGCTCGCCAGTATCGGCACCTTCACCAAGGGGCTCTTCACCTCCCGCAAACGCGAGCAGGGGCTGATCTCCGACGCCATCCGCAACGTCCACATCAAGACCGGCGGCGGCGAAGCCCCGATCGGCTCGCTGTCGGGCGGCAACCAGCAGAAGGTGGTCATCGGCAAGATGCTGGCGACCGGGCCGAAGGTCGTGCTTCTGGACGAGCCGAGCCGTGGCATCGACATTGGCGCCAAGGCCGAGGTGTTCCGCCTCCTCAGCGAGGGTGCTCAGAAGGGGCTGGCGGTCATCTACTCGACGTCGGAGGTCGGCGAGTGCCTCAGCATCGCCCACCGCATCATCGTCATGCACCGGGGCCGGATCTCCGCCGAGTTCGGTTCGGACGCCAGCAAGGAAGAGATCATGGCCGCCTCTGGCGAAGCCGTGGTCCACTGACCCTATGAGACATCCGGAGTTTCGGCCATGAGCGACACCACCAAAGCCAACAAACGCTCCCGCCTGGAAGCCGCCGGCGACGGCGTGGACATCGGGCGCCTGCTGCTCGAGGGGCGCGCCTTCTTCGCGCTGATCGCGATCATCGTCGTGTTCTCGGTGCTGTCGCCCTTCTACTTCTCCACCGCCAACTTCCTCATCATGTCCTCGCACGTGGCGATCTTCGGCCTCCTGGCCGTCGGCATGCTGCTGGTCATCCTCACCGGCGGCATCGATCTGTCCGTCGGCTCGACGCTCGGTCTTGCCGGCGTCATCGCCGGCTATCTCATGCAAGGCGTCTCGCTCGACTGGTTCGGCGTGGTGCTCTACCCGCCGGTCTGGGTCGTCGTGATCATCACCTGCGCGGTCGGGGCCTTCGTCGGTCTCATCAACGGCGCGCTGATCGCCTTCTTCAAGGTCCCGGCCTTCGTCGCGACGCTCGGCCTTCTCTACGTCGCGCGCGGCATCGCGCTCCTGATGACCAACGGGCTCACCTACAACAATCTCGGCGGACGGGAAGAGCTCGGCAATACCGGCTTCAACTCGCTCGGCTTCGACCGTCTGTTCGGCGTGCCGATCGGCGTCTTGATCCTCGCGGTCGTCGCCATCGTCTGCAGCCTGATCCTCACCCGCACCGCTTTCGGCCGCTGGGTCTACTCGACCGGCGGCAATGCGCGCGCCGCCGAACTCTCCGGCGTGCCAGTCAAGCGGGTCCAGGTTCTCGTCTACGTCATGTCCGGCGTCTGCGCGGCGATCGCCGGCCTCGTCTTGTCCTCGCAGCTGACCTCGGCCGGCCCGACAGCGGGCACGACCTACGAGCTGACCGCGATCGCCGCGGTGGTGATCGGCGGCGCGGCGCTGACCGGTGGCCGCGGTAACATTCGCGGCACCATGCTCGGCGCTTTCGTCATCGGCTTCCTGTCCGACGGGCTCGTCATCATCGGCGTCTCGTCCTACTGGCAGACCGTGTTCACGGGCTCGGTGATCGTGCTCGCCGTGCTCCTGAACTCAATCCAGTACGCCAAGCGGCCCAAGCACGTGAAGGCCGCAGGCGTTCCACCGACTGCCTCGCAGGGAACCGCGGCCTGAAGGCCGCGGGCGAGGGGTACCGCCGGGATCACCGGCACAATGACCGATCAACCAGGGAGAGAGACTATGCTGAGCAGAGGTAAGAGCCTTTTGATGGCGGCGGCGGCCGCCGTGACGATTTCCGCGTTCGCGATGCCCGCCTGGGCCGCGGGGCAGATCTCGATCATCGTCAACGATCCGTCGAACCCCTATTGGCTGACCGAAGGCAACGTCGCCAAGGCCGCCGCCGAGAAGCTCGGCTACACCGCGACCGTCGGCGCCCACAAGGGCGACACCAACAGCGAGAGCAACCTGATCGACACCGCGATCACCAACCAGTCGGTCGCGATCATCCTCGATCCCGCCAATGCCGACGGCTCGGTCGGCGCGGTGCAGAAGGCCGTCAATGCCGGCATTCCGGTGTTCCTGGTCAATGCCGAGATCAACAAGGAAGGCCTCGCCAAGGCCCAGCTCGTTTCCAACAATGCGCAGGGCGCCGCGCTCGGTGCCCAGCAGTGGGTCGAGAGCGTCGGCGACAAGGGCAAGTATGTCGAGCTGTTCGGCTCGCCGTCCGACAACAACGCCCAGACCCGCTCGAACGGCTACGAGACCGTGCTCAGCCAGTATCCGGACCTCGAAAAGGTCGGCAAGGAAGTCGCCGACTGGGACCGCACCAAGGGCTACACCAAGATGCAGAGCCTGCTGCAGGCGAACCCTGACATCCAGGGCGTCATCTCCGGCAATGACGAGATGGCACTTGGCGCCATCGCCGCGCTGAAGGAAGCCGGCAAGCTCTCGACCGTCAAGGTCGGCGGCTTCGACGGCTCGCCGGACGCCGTCGCCGCCGTGAAGGCGGGCGAACTCCAGTACACCGTGCTGCAGCCGGTCGCGATCTTCTCCGAGGAAGCCGTCAAGCAGGCTGACAGCTTCATCAAGACCGGCAAGACCGGCGTCGCCACCGAGAAGCAGCTGTTCGACTGCCTGATGATCACCAAGGACAATGTCGGCGACTACACCGGCCCGTTCGTCCTCAAGCAGTAATGTCAGGACGGGGGCGCCGCGCCGGCGCCCCCGTTTCCTCATCGGAAAGAACGCCATGCCCAGTCTGCTCGGCATCGACAACGGCCTGACGGTCACCAAGGCCGCCCTGTTCGATATCGACGGCACGCCGCTCTCGGTCGCCCGGCGCCGAGTGCCACAGTCGATCCCGCGCCCCCGTCACGTCGAGCGCGACATGGCGGGCCTCTGGAGTGCGACGGCGGAAGCCATCGCGGAAGCCATCGCCGCCAGTGGCCGGCCGGCGGACGACATCGTCGCCGTCGCCGCGACGGCCCATGGTGACGGCCTCTATCTCCTCGATCGCGACCGCCAGCCGCTCGGGCCCGGCATTCTCTCGCTCGACAGCCGCGCCGGCGACATCATCGATGAATGGACGAGGGACGGCGTACCGGCACGGGCCCTCACGCTCACCGGACAGCAGCCGCACGTCTCGGCCCCCTCGGCGCTGCTCGTCTGGATCGCCCGAAACGCGCCCGAGCGCTTCGCTGGCATCGGCCACATCATCGGCTGCAAGGACTGGCTGCGCTTCTGCCTCACCGGCGTCATCGGCACCGACCGCACCGAGGCCAGCACCTCCTTCACGAACGTCCACACCCAGGACTATTCGCGCGAGGCGCTGGCGCTCTACGGCTTGGAGGCGCTTGAACACGCGCTGCCGAAGATCTCCCACTCGGCGGAGATTGTCGGCCGCGTCACCGCGGCTGCAGCAAGCCTGACCGGCCTTCGCGAGGGCACACCGGTCGCCGCCGGCCTGCACGACGTGACGGCTTCGGTGCTTGGCATCGGCGCCCACCGTCCGGGCGTCGTCGGCGTCGTCGCCGGCACCTATTCGATTAACGAGGTGGTATCGGCGGAACCGAAGGTCGACCCCCGCTGGTTCTGCCGCAATGCCATCGAGCCCGGCCTCTGGAACAACATGTCGATCTCGCCGGCCTCGGCGGCGAACTATGACTGGTTCCTCGATACCCTCTGCCGGCGCGAGCAGGACGCGGCGCTGACCGACGGCGGCTCGATCCACGCGGTGCTCGCGCGCGAGATCGGCGCCGCCTTGAACCGCCCGTCGACGCTCCTCTTTCATCCCTATCTCTTCGGCTCGCCGCATGGCGACCGCGCCAGCGGCAGCTTCGTCGGGCTGCACGGCTGGCACGATCGCGGCGACATGCTGCGCGCCGTGCTGGAGGGCATCGCCTTCAACCACCGCACCCATGTCGACGCCTTGCGGGATGGCTTTCCCGTCGAGGCGGCGCGGCTCACCGGGGGCGCGGCGCGCAACCCGGCCTTTGCGCAGATGTTCGCCGACGTGCTCGGCCTGCCCGTCACGGTCACCGGCACCGACGAGGCCGCTGCCTGGGGCGCTGCGCTCTGCGCCGGCCAGGCGGCCGGCGTCTACGCCTCGGTCGCGGACGATCCGCGGAACCAGGAGGAAGACGCCATCACCTATCGCCCGGACGACGCCCGCAGCGCCGCCTATGACAACCGCTTCGCCCTCTACAACCGGATCACGGAATCGATGAAGAGCCATTGGCCGGAGATCGAGGCGCTGGCGGCGGTCGGCGGGGACATCCGATGAGCGGGCTTCTGACGCCCTTGTCAGACCACGCCGCGCGGCGTGCCGCGCTCGACGGCGGTGAGGTCGACGTCGTCATCCTTGGCGGCGGCGTCAACGGC
Source organism: Mesocryomonas lacus (assembly GCF_055730105.2). NCBI lineage: Bacteria > Pseudomonadati > Pseudomonadota > Alphaproteobacteria > Hyphomicrobiales > Aurantimonadaceae > Mesocryomonas > Mesocryomonas lacus. The sequence continues at coordinate 200,224 of NZ_JBUZWF020000001.1, read as the reverse complement.
GCCGGCCTGTTCCGCGATCTCTGCGAGCAGGGCCTGCGCTGTCTCATCGTCGACAAAGGCGACTTCGGCGGCGGCACGAGCGCTGCGCCCTCGCGGCTCATTCATGGCGGCCTCAAATATCTCGAGACCGGCGAGTTCGGCCTCGTCGCGCAGTCGACGCTGGAGCGCAATCTGCTGCTGCGCAACGCGCCGCACTGCGTCACCCCGCTGCCGACGCTGATCCCGATCTTCAGCTGGGGCCGCGGCATCGGCGCGGCGCTGCGCACGCTGCTGGGGTCGACCACCGCCCCCCGCAGCCGCGGCGCGGTGCTGATCAAGATCGGCCTTGCCCTCTACGATTTCTACGGCGCCCGCAGCCGGGTGATGCCGCGCCACCGAATGCTCGGCCGCAAGAAGGCGCTGCGCGAGATGCCGGCGCTGACCGGCGCCATCGTCGCCGCCGGCACCTATTACGACGCGCAGATCACAGCGCCCGAGCGGCTGGTCCTAGAACTGGTGGAGGACGGTCTTGCCGCTAGCCCCGGCTCGGCCGCCGCGAACTGGACGACACTGACGAAGTGCGAAGAAGGCATCCTTTCCTTCCAGCCGGAGGAGGAGGCGGGCTTCACGGTCCGGCCGCGCCTCGTCGTCAACGCCGCCGGCCCGTGGATCGACAAGGTCAACGCCGCGCTCGGCGCGCCCTCAAAGATGATCGGCGGGACCAAGGGCTCGCACATCCTCCTCGACCACGAGGAGTTGCGCCGGCAGCTCGGCGGCCAGATGATCTACTTCGAAGCGGATGATGGCCGCATCTGTCTCGTCTACGACCATCTCGGCAAGGTGATGGTCGGCTCGACCGACATTCCCGCGACCGATCCCGAGGCGGTCACCTGCGAGGCGGAGGAGATTGACTATTTCCTCGGATGCTTGCGCATGCTGCTGCCGGGCCTCACCTTCTCCCGCGAGCAGATCGTCTATGCCTATAGCGGCATCCGGCCGCTGCCGGCCTCCAACGCCGCCGAGCCCGGCCTGATCAGCCGCGACCATTCGGCGCCGGTCGCAGAGCCGGACGCGGCCCGGCCGTTCCCGATCATCTCCCTCGTCGGCGGCAAATGGACGACGTTCCGCGGCTTTGCCGAGGAGGTCACCGACACGATCCTCGCCCGCCTTGCGAAGGCGCGGCAGCGCTCGACGCGCGAGCTGGCGATTGGCGGCGGGCGGGACTTTCCGGCTAGCGCCGACCGGTCGGGCTGGGTCGCAAAGCTGGCGGGCGAGACCGGCTTGCCGGCGGCAAGGATCGACGCCTTGCTGGCGCGCTACGGCACGACGGCCTCTGTCATTGCCCGGCACTGCGCGGCTGAGGGTGACGATGCCCGCCTGCCGGACGCCGAGGGTGTCAGCTTTGCCGAGATCGGCTGGATCGCCGGGCATGAGCAGGTGGTACACCTCGAAGACCTCGTGATGCGCCGGACGACGCTGGCCGTGACGGGATCGCTGACCCCGCGCAACCTCGAGGTGATCGCCGGCGTCATGGCAAGAGCGCTCGGCTGGCAGCCGGCCCGCACGGCGCGCGAGATCGATGCGGCGAGGACGCGGCTGAACGGCAAGCACGGCCTGCAGCTGTAGGCTGAACAGGTCGCGACTCCCGGCTACGCCGCCGACAGCGCATCCACCTTGCGGGTGAGATCGGCGAGGTAGGGGGCAAGGTCGAGGCCGGAGCCCGTCGCGCGCTGCAGCGTCTCGGCCGGGCTGGAGGCGCGGGCGTGACGATGAACCTTGTCGCCGAGCCAGGCGGTCAGCGGACGGTAGTCGCCGTCTTCGAGACCAGTCGCGACACCCGCATCCTTCTCTGCCGCCGCGAAGAACTGCGAGGACATGATGTTGCCGAGCGTATAGGTCGGGAACGAGCCGACCATGCCGGACGACCAGTGCACGTCCTGCAGGACGCCCAGCGTATCGGAGGGCACGTCGAGGCCGAGGCTGTCGCGCATCTTCTCTCGCCACACCGCCGGCAGGTCGTTGACGGCGATGTCGCCGGCCATCAGTCCCGCCTCGATCTCCGAGCGCAGCATGATGTGGAGGTCGTAGGTCAGCTCGTCCGCCTCAACCCGGATGAGGCTTGGGCGAACGGCGTTGACGCCGCGCCAGAACGCATCGGCATCGACGCCGGCAAGCTGCTCGGGAAAATGGTCGCGCAGCTCGCCGAAATGCAGCTCCCAGAAGCGGAGGGACCGGCCGACGCGGTTCTCGTAGAGCCGCGACTGCGACTCGTGCATGGCAAAGCTTGCTCCGCCGACGGCATAGAGGTTGACGAGGTCGGAAGAGAAAGCCGAGCGGGAAAATTCCGGCGCGATGCCTTGCTCGTAGATGCCGTGGCCGGCCTCATGCCAAACCGCGAACAGCCCGCCCTGCAGGAAATTCTCGCGGTAGCGCGCGGTGATCCGCACGTCCTGCGGCGAGAAGCTGATCTCGAACGGGTGGACGGTCTCGTCCAACCGGCCGCGCGCGAAGTCGAACCCCATGCGTGCCGCTATGGCCTGGCCGAACTGCTTCTGCCGCTCGACCGGGAAGGCGCGGGTGAGAAAGTCCGCCGCCGGCTGGTCGATCTCGCGGGCTCTCGCCACCAGCGGCAGGAGGCCTGTCTTCAGTTCGGCGTAGACCGACTGCAGGCGCGCCCAGTCGAGCTCCGGCTCGTACAGCGCGATCATCGCGTCATAGGGGTGGCCGACATAGCCGATCGCCTCCGCCATCTCGCGCTGGATGGCGATGGTGCGCTGGAGCAGCGGCGCAAAGCCTTTGAAATCATCGTCGCGCCGTGCCGCCGCCCAGGCGGACTGCGCCACCGTCTTCAGGCTCGCGGCCTCCTCGATCAGTGCCGCCGGGATGCGCTTCAGCGTGGCGACGGCCGCAGCCGTCGTCTCGACCGCGCGGCGGTCGAGGCTGTCGCCGGGTGTCTGGCCCAGTTCCTGCCGCGCGGCCTCGATCGCCCCGGCGAAGGCGTCGCCCGTCGCGAGGTCCCGGGCAAGACCGGTCAGCGTCGCGATCTGCGCGCCGCGGGCGGTGGCGCCGCCGGCCGGCATCATCACCCGCGCATCCCAGGTGAGAAGGTTGATCGCCGCCAGGATGTCGTGCAGGCGGGCGGTTTCGCGGTTGAAGGCGGCAAGGGTCATGAAGGCTCCGGGGGTCAAAGGCCGGCGGCGGACAGCGCGATCGCCGGGTCGCCGCCATCGGGCAAGTGGCAGGCGGCGCGGTGGCCGGGTCCGCGGTCCATCAGGTGCGGCCGCTCCACGCGGCAGCGGTCGAAGACGAGGGGGCACCGGGTCGAGAACAGGCAGCCCTGCGGCAGGTTCATCGGGCTCGGCAATTCGCCGCGGGCCGCGGCACGGCCCGGGCGCCGGCCGGGCTCCAGCACCGGCGCCGCGTCGAGGAGGGCGCGGGTGTAGGGGTGGCGGGGGTTTTCGAACAGTGCCTCGGTCGGTCCGGTCTCGACGATCTTGCCGAGATACATCACCGCTACGCGGTGCGAAATGTGCCGGACGATCCTGAGGTCGTGCGAAACGAAGACGATGGTCAGCGCCAGCTGTTCCTGCAGCTGCAGCAGGAGGTTCACCACCTGCGCCTGCACCGAGACGTCGAGCGCCGAGACGATCTCGTCGGCGACCAGCACCTCGGGCTCGACCGACAGCGCCCGGGCGATGCCGATGCGCTGGCGCTGCCCGCCGGAGAACTCGTGCGGGTAGCGCCCGGCCGCATCCGCCGGCAGCCTCACCATGGCGATGAGCTCGTCAATGCGGGCGGGGATTTCGGCCCTCGGCCGCATGCGGTGGACGGCGATCGCCTCGCCGAGGATCTGGCCAACGGTCATCCGCGGGTTCAGCGAGGAGTACGGGTCCTGGAAGATCATCTGGACCCGGCGGTTGAAGCTGCGGCGCGCCAGCGGCGCGAGTTCGCCGATGTCGCCACCCTCGAAGCGCACCCGTCCGTCGTCGGGCTCGAGCAGCCGCACCAGGCAGCGGGCGAGCGTGGACTTGCCGCAGCCGGATTCGCCGACGATGCCCATCGTCTCGCCGCGCATGACCTGCAGATTGACGCCGTTGAGCGCGTGCACGGCACGCGCCGGCTTGCCGCGGAGCGCCGACAGCATGCTGCGCGGCATGCGGAATTCCTTCGAGAGCTCCTCGACCGAGAGCAGCGGCAGTTCGCGGGCGGTGTTCATGCGACGAGCCTTGCTGCGGCAGCCACGGCATCGGCGTTGAAGCACGCGGTCTTACGCTTCGGCGCGACCTCGACGAGAGCCGGCCTCTCCCGGGCGCAGATTTCCGTCGAGAACACGCAGCGCGGCTGGAACGGGCAGCCCGGCGGGATGGCGGAGAGCGGCGGCGGCGTTCCCTCGATCGAGAAGAGCGGGGTGCGGCCGGCGCCGCCGCGCGGCACCGAGCCGAGCAGGCCGTGGGTGTAGCCATGCAGCGGCCGGGCGAAGACATCGGCGACGGTGCCGGTCTCGACGATGCGGCCGGCATACATCACCGCCATCCGGTCGCAGAGGCCGGCGACGACGCCGAGATCGTGCGTGACGAAGACGACGCTCATCGCCAGCCGGTCACGGAGGTCGAGGATCAGTCGGAGGATCTGGTCCTGGATGGTGACATCGAGCGCCGTCGTCGGCTCGTCGGCGAGCAGGAGTTTCGGGTTGCTGGCAAGCGCGATGGCGATCATCACCCGCTGGCGCATGCCGCCGGAGAATTCATGCGGATAGTCGCCGAGCCGGCTGGCGGCGGCGGGGATGCCAACCATGTCAAGCAGTTCGACCGCGCGAGCCTGGCGCTGCTGCCGGTCGAGCCCGGTATGCGCCTTGAGGTTCTCGCCGATCTGCAGGCCAACGGTCAGCACCGGGTTCAGGGCGGCCATCGGCTCCTGGAAAATCATCGCGATCTCGCCGCCGCGCACCTGCCGAAGCTGGCGCTCGGGCAAGGCGAGGATGTCGCGCCCCTGCCATTCCACCCTTCCGGAGACCTTGCCGGGAGCGTGGATCAGCCGCGTCAGCGAGCGCAGCGTCACGCTCTTGCCCGAGCCGGACTCGCCGACGAGGCCGAGGATCTCGCCCGGCATCACCTCGAAGCCGACATCGTCGACCGCGGTCACCGTGCCCTGTCCGGTCTCGAAGCGCGTCGTCAGTCCGGCGACCTTCAGCAGTGGCGCCAGTGTCGAAGCGGCAGCGGGAGCGTTGGCGAGGGCGGTCATCGCTTGGTCCTCAGGAGTTCGGCAAGGCCATCGCCGACAAAACTGAAGCCGAGGCCGGTGAGGACGATGGCAATGCCCGGGAAGACCGCGATCCACCAGGCGGTCGCCATGAAGTTCTTGCCGTCGGCGATCTGCACGCCCCATTCGGCCGCCGGCGGCTGGGCGCCGAGGCCGAGATAGCCAAGGCTCGAGCCGAGGAGGATCGCCAGCGCCATGTCGGTCATCCAGTAGACCAGCGCCGGCGTGATGGCGTTCGGCAGGAGGTGGCGGAAGATGATCCGCAGCGGCCCGTAGCCCATGGCGCGGCCGGCATCGGCATAGTCGAGACGCTTCTGCACCGCGATCTCGGCCGCCACGAGCCGGGCATAGAACACCCAGCCGACGATGCCGACGGCGATGTACATGTTGCCGAGGCCCGGTCCGAGCGCGGCGACGATGGCGATGACGAGGACCAGGAAGGGGAAGGTGATGACGGCGTCGACCACCCGGCCGAAGATGCTCATCGCCAGTCCTCCGGCATAGCCGACGAAGGCGCCGACCAGCGTACCGAAAATGAAGGCCGGAACGGTCGCGAAGACGGCGATCTGCATGTCGATGCGGTAGGCATGGATGACGCGCGACAGGCCGTCGCGGCCGAAATTGTCGGTGCCGAAAGGGTGCGCGAGGCTCGGCGGCGCCATGATCGCGGTATAGTCGAAGGCGAGCGGATCATAGGGCGCGAACAGGTGGGGGAAGAAGGCGAGGGCGAGGCTGGCAAGAATGATCGCGCCGCCGCCGATCAGCGTCTTCGGCAGCCGGGCGCGGCGCTTGGGAAGGGAGCCTGCGACGGCGCTCATCGGGCAACCCTCGGGTCGAGCCATGCCTGGACGATGTCGGTGAGGAGAAAGGTCAGCGAGACGAGGAGCGCCAGCGCCAGCGTCAGCCCTTGCACGACGGGATAGTCACGGCCGTAGATCGAATCGATCATCAGCCGGCCAGCGCCGGGGACGGCGAAGACGGTCTCGGTGATCACGGCGCCGCCGAGGAGGGTGCCGATCGACAGGCCGAACAGCGTGACCGTCGAGATCAGCGCGTTGCGCAACACGTGGCGGACCATCACCAGCCGCGCGGACAGCCCCTTGGCGCGGGCGAAATCGACATATTCGGCGCCGACGACGCCGATGATCGACGCGCGCAGATTGCGCATCAGCACCGCCGAAAGGCTCAGCGCCAGCGTCACCGCCGGCAGGAAGAGGTGATGAAGATGGTCGAGAAAGCCCTCGCCATAGCCGCCGACGGGAAACCAGCGCAGCTTGGCGCCGAAGACGGTGAGGAGGATGATGCCGATGTAGAAGATCGGCATCGACAGCCCGACCTGGAACACGCCGCGGATCGCCGTATCGGCTGCCCGGTCGCGCTGCAGCGCGGCGACGAAGGCGAGCGGCAGCGCGAGGACGAGCGCGATCAGGCCGGCCAGGCCGGTCAGGAGCAGCGTCACCGGCAGTTTTTGCAGGACGAGGTCGAGCACCGGCACCTTGAGGTGGATCGAGGTGCCGAGGTCACCCTCGGCGAGATTGCGCACGAAGAGCGCGAACTGGACCGGGATCGGCTGGTCCAGCCCGAGCTCGGTGTTGATCCGCGCGACGTCCTTGTCGAGCGCCCGGTCGCCGAGAATGGCGCTGGCCGGATCGCCCGGCAGCAGCCGGACGAGGGCAAACACCACCACGAGGATGAAGGCGAAGGTCGGGATCAGCTGCAGTGCGCGGCGAAGAATGAAGCCTGGAAGAGCCAAACAGCCGATCCCGATCGAAAGAATTGCAGGAAAGGCGCGCCGCCCAGGGACGGCGCGCCGGCATCACTGGAAGCTGGCTTACTTGTCGAGCCAGGTCTTGACGAAGACGTTGTTGCCGAGCGGGATCTGCAGGAAACCATGCACCTTGGTGCTCAGCGCCACGGGGTAGGGGGTCTCGTAGAGCGGCAGGATCGGCCCGGTCGTGTTGTAGATCTCCTGAATCTTGGCGTAGTCCTCGGCGCGCTTGGCCGGGTCCATTTCCTTTTGCGACTGCTCGTAGAGGCTGTCGACCTCCGGGCTCTTCCAGCCCGAATGCAAGGCGTCGATGGTTGGTGAGTAGGCGAAGTAGGAGGTGATCTGGCTGGGGTCGGAGATGTCGTTGGTCCAGGCGGCGACGCGCATGGTGAAAGTGCCGGCGCGGTACTGGTCGGTGCGCGAGGCGTTGTCGACCTGCTGCAGTTCCAGCTTCACGCCGAGCGGCGCCCACATCTGCTGCAGGGCCGTGCCGATGCCGATCTCGTCCTGGCTGCCGGCGAGCACCAGGAGGCTGGTCGAGAAGCCGTCGGCATAGCCGGCCTCGGCCAGAAGCGCCTTCGCCTTCTCCATGTCGACGGGGTAGAGCGGCGCGTCGCCGGTGTGCAGCGGCGTCGCGGTGGACATGAACGAGGTCATCGGCGTGCCGACGCCTTGCGTGACGATCTGGATGATCGCCTCCTTGTTGGTGGCGTAGTTCAGCGCCTGGCGCACCTTCTCGTTCGCCAGCGGGTTCTTCTTGCCGCCAAGCTCCGGCCGGACGTTCATCGTGACGTACTGGACGCGGGTCGAGGGAAACATTTCCATGGCGATGCCGTCGGCCGACTTCAACTCGGCGACGCGGGCATAGGGGATGAGCTCGGCGCCTTGGATCTCGCCCGACTGCAGCTTCAGGATGCGCGTCGCGTCGTCCGGCAAAAGTTCGAACGTTACGCCATCGAGATAGGGCAGCGGCTGCCCGTCCTCGCCCTTCTCCCAGTAGTAGGGGTTCTTGACGAGCTTCATCGTCGCGCCGCGCTCCCAGGAGGCCAGCGTGAACGGGCCCGAGGTCACCGGTTTGGCGGCGAAGGCCTCGGCCTTCTCCTTCTCGGTCGCGCCGGGTGCCGCCTCGAACAGCTTCTGCGGCATGATGCCGGTGTTGAACACGGTGAGGGCGGCGAGAATCGCCGGGTCGGCATGCTTCAGCTTGACGACGACCGTCTTGTCGCCCTCGGTGGTGACGTCCGCGATCGATTCCACCAGCGCCGTCCAGGCGCCGTTGTCCGGCTTCGAGGCCCGCTTCAGCGACCAGGCGACGTCGGCCGGAGTGATTGCCGAGCCGTCGGAGAACTTGATGCCGTCGCGCAAGGTCAGCGTGACCGAGGTGCCGTCCTCGGCGACCTTCCAGGCGCTGGCGAGCCCGGCACGCACGTCCTTGCCGTCGTCGGTCGGCTGCAGCAAGGTGTCGTAGAGGTTGGACAGGATCCAGATGTCGACATTGGCGTCGTTGAGGACCGGGTCGAGGAAAAGGCTGTCGGCGTAGCGGCCATAGCTGAGGACGCCGCCCCGCTCCACGGCAAGGGCGGACGGGCTGGCGCTGAAGAGCAGTGCGGCAGCAAAGCCGGCCTGGAGCAGGTTTCTCATGGAGCCTTCGCCTTCTGTGTCAGAGTTGAACTGTTCTAGTCGGGTGTAACGTTGCCTAAGCCAGCGCGGCTGTCAACGCACCGAAAGACGCTATTCTCGATGTTCCCAAGGCGGCGCCCGATGCACTCTTGTGAGCCCTCGGGTGGCTGTGATAGCCAAGTAGGACAGTTGGAGCGCCGCATGATCTTTCACGTCGACCGCGATCTGCCGGTATCGCTGAGGCTGCAGCTGCAGGGCCTGATCGAATACGGCATCGCCTGCGGCGAGTTGCGGGTCGGCGAGGCCTTGCCCTCGGTGCGCGAACTCGCCGAACGCGTCGGCGTCGCGCCGATGACGGTGAGCCAGGTCTACCGGGAGCTGAAGGCGGCGGGCCTGATCGAGGCGCGGCCGGGCGCCGGCACCTATGTCGCCGACAGCCTGCCGGCGCGAACCGCCGGGCGGCCCGAGGCGCTGCACCTGCGCCAGCAGATCGACGCGCTGATCGACGACAGCCTCGCCATGGGCGTGCGCACCAGCGACCTCGCCTCGCTGGTCAACGCCCGGCTGTTCTACCGCGCCAGTCTCGGGCGGCGCACCGCGGTGGTAATGGTCGGCCTGTTTCAGGCGGCGACCGTCGCCTATGCCAGGGCGATCGCCGCCCGGCTCGGTGACGGTGCGACGGTGGCGCCGATGACGCTGTCGGCCCTGCAGCGCGATCCCGCGATGAAGGCGCGTGCCGCCTCCGCCGATCTCGTCGTCACCTTCGTCAACCGGCACCGCGAGGTCGAGAGCTTCCTGCCGAACACCCGCGTCGTCGCCATCAGCTTCATCCCCTCGGAGGAAACGCGGCTCGCGCTGGCCTCGCTCGATCCTCTGCTGAAGCTTGCCGTGGTCTCGCGGTTTGCCGACTTCCTGCCGATCATGAAGAGCGGCGTCCAGCGCTTCGCCCCGCATGTCGCCGACCTCGCCGCTGTCAATCTCGACACACCGACGGCGGAGGCGGTGGTCGGCGCGGCGGACGTTGTTGTCTACGCCACCGGCGCCGAGGCGATCCTCGAGAAGCTCGGCCGCGAGACCCGCGCGATCGAATACCGGCACGTGCCGGACCCCGTCGACATCGACCGCATCGTCCGGCCCGCCGTGCGCGATGCGGGTTCAACCGTTCTGGAAAGGCAGGCCTCATGAAGATTTCGGAGATGAACTGGCGGCAGGTCGAGGACTACCTGAAGCATGACGACCGCGTCGTGCTGCCGCTCGGCTCGACCGAGCAGCATGCCGGGCTCAGCCTGTCCGTCGATTCCATCCTGTCCGAGCGCGTCGGCGCCGAGGCGGCGGAGACGCTGGGCGTGCCGGTGTTCCCGGTCGTCGCCTACGGCCTGACCCCCTATTTTCTCGCCTTTCCCGGGACGATCAGCCTGCGCGTCGAGACCTATGTGCGGATCATCCGCGACATTCTCGATGGCCTTGCGGCGCAGGGGTTCCGCAAGATCCTCATCGTCAACGGCCATGGCGGCAACCAGCCGGCCGGTGCCTTCGCCATCGAGTGGATGGCCGACAATCCGGGCACTGCGGTGAAATTCCACAACTGGTGGAACGCTCCGAAGACCTTCGCCAAGGTGCAGGAGATCGACCCCGTCGCCTCGCACGCCTCCTGGATGGAGAACTTTCCCTGGACCCGGCTGCCGGGCGTCGAGCTGCCGAAGGAGCAGAAGCCGATGGTCGACCTCGCCCGGATGCGGCTGATGGACCCGAAAGCGGTGCGCGCCTATCTCGGTGACGGCAATTTCGGCGGCTACCCCCAGCGCGACGATGCCGAGATGCAGGCGATCTGGGACGTTGCCATCGCGGAAGCCCGCGAACTGCTGGAAGGGCCCTGGGCATGAGCGAAGCGTTGCCGGGCGGCCCGATCCTCGTCTGGGGCGCCGGCGCCATCGGCGGGACGCTCGGCGCCGCGCTGATCCGGGCCGGCGAAGAGGTGGTCTTCGTCGACGTCGACGCGGCCCATGTCGCCGCCATCAACGAGCGCGGCCTCGACATCGTCGGGCCGATCGACCCGCACCACGTCACGGCGAAAGCCTTTCTGCCGGATGAAGTCGCGGGAAGCTTCGAGCGCATCCTGCTCTGCGTCAAGGCGCACCATACGGAAGCCGCGACGGCCGAGCTGCTGCCGCATCTCGGCCCCGGCGGCTACGTGCTCTCGGCCCAGAACGGCCTCAACGAACGCGTCATCGCCCGCCAGACCGGCGAGGCGAGGGTGGTCGGCTGCTTCGTCAATTTCGGTGCGGACTATCTCGAGCCCGGCGTCGTCCAGTACAGCGGTCGCGCCGCCGTGGTGGTCGGCGAGATGGACGGCCGTCTTTCGCCGCGGGTGACGGCTTTGCACCAGGCTTTGCTTGCCTTCGAGCCGCGTGCGGTGCTCACCCGCAACATTTCAGGTTATCTCTTTGCCAAGCTCGTTTACGGCGGGCTGCTGTTCGCCACCGCCGTCACCGACGACAGCATTGCCGACGTCCTCGCCATGCCCGAGATGCGGCCGCTGCTGACGCGGCTGGCACACGAGGTCGGGGCCGTTGCCGAGGCCGAGGGGGTGACGCTGGAGTCTTTCGATGGCTTCGACCCGCAGGCCTTCCTGTCCAGCGCCCCTCTGGAAGAGACCATGCGCTCGTTCGACGAGATGGTGGTGCACAACCGAAAGTCGGCGAAAACCCATAGCGGCATCTGGCGCGACCTCGCCATCCGCAAGCGGCGGACCGAGGTCGACGCCCAGCTCGGCCCGGTCGCCGAGATTGCCGCCACCCATGGCATCGCGACGCCGATCGTCACGCGGCTGATCGCCATGATCCACGAGATCGAGGATGGCGTGCGTCCGCTCGCCCTCGAAAACCTCGCTGAGCTCGACCGCGCCACCGCCCCTCAGGACCTGCCCGCATGAACATCAGCTTCGAAGGCCGCCGCGCGCTCGTCACTGGGGCGGCGCACGGCTTTGGCCGCGCCATCGCGCTCGGCTTTGCCGAGCGCGGCGCCGACGTCATCGCCTGCGACATCAACGCCGCGGACCTTGCCGAGACGGTGCGGCTCGGCGGTGCATCTTGCCGCTCGCTCGTGCTTGACGTGTCCGATCGCGGGGCGGTCCAGGCCGCCTTCGCCGATCTCTCGGCGCGCGGAGAGGGCGTCGACATCCTCGTCAACAATGCTGGCGGCGTGCTCGGGCAGGTCGGCCGGCCGATCGAGGAGATCACCGAGAGCGACTGGCAGTCGATCTTCGGCGTCAATCTCTCCGGCGCCTTCTTCATGGCGCAGGCCGCCGCCCCGTCGATGAAGGCGAAGGGTTTCGGCCGCATCGTCAACATCGCCAGCGGCGCCGGGCTTGGCATCAGCCTCACCGGCATCCAGGCCTATGCCAGCGCCAAGGCCGGGCAGATCGGGCTGACCCGCCAGCTGGCGCACGAGCTCGGACCTTTCGGCATCACCGTCAACAACGTCGCGCCCGGCTTCGTCCGGTCGAACCCGACGACCGAGCGGCAGTGGGCGGCGATGGGCGAGGACGGCCAGGCGCGGCTGCTCGACAACATCGCGCTGAAGCGGCTTGGCAGCGCCGATGACATCGCCCATGCCGTGCTGTTCTTCGCCTCCGACTACGCCGGCTGGGTGTCCGGGCAGATCCTCAGCGTGGACGGCGGCAAGTGACGGCGGATATCGAGGCCCATCTGGCGGCCGGCACCGGGGCGGCGATCGAGGAGCTGAAGGCCTTCTGCCGGATCCCGAGCGTCAGCACCGATCCGGCCTTTGCCGGCGAGGTCCGGCGAGCGGCGGAGTTCGTGCGCGACCGGCTGGAGAAGGCGGGCCTCGAGAACGCCGTGCTGTTCGAGACCGGCGGCCATCCGCTGGTGCTGGCCGACTGGCTGCATGCGCCGGGGGCACCGACCCTTCTCGTCTACGGCCATTACGACGTGCAGCCGCCGGACCCACTGGACAAGTGGACGACGCCGCCCTTCGAGCCCGATATCCGCAACGACCGGCTCTACGCCCGCGGCATCGCGGACGACAAGGGGCCGGTGATGATCCCGATTCTCGCCGCCGAGGCGTTTCTCAGCCTGCGCGGCGCACTGCCGGTGAACCTCAAATTCGTCATCGAGGGCGAGGAGGAGTCCGGTAGCCCGCACTTCGCGCCGAGCATCGCCCAGCTGAAGGAGCGGCTCGCCTGCGATCTCGTCGTCTCCGCCGACGGCGCGATGTGGCGGGCGGACCTCCCATCGGTGACGGTCGCCAGCCGCGGCATGCTGGCGCTCGACGTCGTCCTCTCCGGCGCGGCGAAGGACCTGCATTCCGGCCGGCACGGCGGCTCGGCGCCCAATCCGGTGCGCTCTTTGGTGCGGATGCTGGCCTCGCTGCACGATGCCGACGGCCACGTCGCCGTCGCCGGTTTTGCCGACGGCGCGACGCTTCCGGATCCGGCGATCCTCGCGGCGATCAAAGTCGCGGACTTCGATCCCGCCGCCTATTTCGACGAGATCGGCGCCGCGCGGCCGGACCCTCTGCCGTCCGGCGAAGACCTCTTGGTGCGGCAATGGCTGCAGCCGACGCTGGAGTTCAACGGCATTTCCGGCGGCTATGCCGGCATCGGCACCAAGACCGTCATTCCCTCGGTCGCCAGCGCGAAGATCACCTGCCGCCTCGTCGCTGGCCAGGAGCCCGAGGATGTCGCCGCCGCCATCAGCCGCCACCTCGAGGCGGCAAAGCCGTCCGGCTACCGCCTCGAGATCACGCGTCACGGCCCCGGCTCTGCCGCTTTCGCACTGGATCCCGCGATGCCGGCGCTGGCTCTGGCGGAGGACATCCTCGGCGAGCTTCTGGGGGCGCGGCCGCTCCGCGTCGCCATGGGCGCGACGATCCCGATCGGCTCGGTCTTTGCCGAGCATCTCGGCGTCGGCACGGTGTTCTTCTCGTTCGCCACCGCCGACGAGGATTATCATGCGCCGAACGAGTTCTTCCGCCTTTCGAGCTTCCGCACAGGCCTCACCGCCTGGGCCCGCTTGCTCGACCGGCTCGGCGCCTGACACGGCGCCCGCCGGCCGGCGCCGCCGCGTGAACGGGGCAAGGCGTGTCCCGAGGGTGATGCTGCTCTGACGCCTGCCGGCTTGACCCCGCCCGCGGGTTCGGCCCATCACTCCCGCCGAAACGGGATGACAGGACCCGATGCCGCGGACGCGGCAAGATCGACCGGGAGTTGAGACATGGCACGAAAGATCCGCGACGCGAGCTGGCTCGAAGACGAGGCTGCGGCCATCGCGCCGGCAGAGCCTTGCTGGCTCTGCGGACGCCCGCTTGGCAAGACGGTGGACCGCTTCCACCCGATCCCGAAGAGCCGCGGCGGGCGCGACACCGTCCCGGTTCACCCGATCTGCCGGGAAACCATCGACGCCAATTTCTCGGCGAGCGAACTCGTCCGCCATGCCGAGAGCGGCACGCCGCTGACGGACAACGAGACCGTCGCGCGCTTCGTGAAATGGGTCGCCGGAAAGGCTCCGGACTTCCATTCCTCGACCAAGACCGGACGCTGACGCCGCTCGGCGTTCGCCGGACTCATCTACGACGAACGCTCGGCAAGCGCGGGCTGAGAGCGCGGCGCTCTCCGGAAGACACTGCCGATGTCCATTCCCACCAAACAGGGTCTACCGAATTTTTGATGTTGGTCGGCCAAAAAAGTATCAGGCTTAGCGGCGTGGGAATGTAGCGGAACGCCGCCCTCCGCCCGTATCCTCCCTACATGCAGGTCGCGCGGAACTTGGTTGAGGAGCCAAGGTCCGTCCTCCCGAAAGGGGCGACAGGCAGGGGAGGAAATCACTGATGCAACCGGACCTTGAGCTGGTTCATATCCGCAAGGGCGAGTCCTTTGCGGCATGGGCTCACGGCTATCCGTTTCGGACGGTGCGCTGGCACTACCATCCGGAATACGAGATTCACCTGGTCGTGGAGACGTCCGGGCAGTATTGCATCGGCGACTTCGCCGGTGAATTTTCACCGGGCCAGCTGATCATGACCGGTCCCAATCTGCCGCAGAACTGGATCAGTGACGTCGCCGAGGGCGACACCGTTCCTGTCCGTTCGATCGTCATCCAGTTTCCGGAGGAGTTCATCGAGGCGTCGTCAGCGGCAATCGCCGAGCTCCATGCGCTGCGTCCGCTGCTGGTGCGCAGCCGCCGCGGTCTGCTCTTCGACCGGGCGACCAGCGCCAATGTGTACCCGCTGATGCAGCAGCTGCTCGACGCGCAGGGGCTGCGCCGGATCGCGCTCTTCTGGGATATCCTCGGTCATCTCGCGGCCGGAGAGCACGAGGTGCTCGCCAGCCTCAGTTTCGAGCCGAACCTCACGCAGACCAAGGACAGCGGCATCAACCGTGCCATCGCCCATCTGCGCGAGCACCTGACGCAGCCCGTCCCGGAGGCCGAGCTCGCCGACATGGTCGGGCAGAGCACCAGCGTCTTCTCCCGCTCCTTCAAGCGGCATACCGGCACGACCCTCGTCCGCTACCGCAACCAGCTGCGCATCGATCTCGCCTGCCAGATGCTGCTCACGGAGCCGGGCACGAAGGTCGCCGGCATCTGCTACGAGGTCGGATTCTCCAACCTGTCCAACTTCAACCGATACTTCCTGAAGCTGAAGGGCATGTCGCCTTCGCAATTTCGCGCGACGTTCGCCGCCAACCGCGAACACGTCGTCGCCGACTGAAGAATCCTGCCGCTCGCCGAGGGGCAGTCACATCCGGCAGTCACGGCTGCTCGGACATCTGCGGACGATATCCGCGTTCTACCCGGGAGGAATACCATGCTGAAGTCGACCCTATTCGCCGTCTCGATGGCGGCGCTCGCCGCCACCACCGCCATGCCGGCGGCCGCCCAGGATGCCAAGCTGAAGATCGGCATGACGTTCCAGGAGCTCAACAACCCCTATTTCGTCTCGATGCAGGAGGCCCTCAAGGAAGCCGCCGCGACGCTTGGCGCCGAGGTCGTGGTGACCGATGCCGGCCATGACGTGACCAAGCAGATCTCCGACGTCGAGGACATGCTGCAGCAGGGCATCGACATCCTGCTCCTCAACCCGACCGACAGCGCCGGCGTCGAGGCCGCCGTCCAGGCTGCCAAGGCCCAGGGCGTCATCGTCGTTGCCGTCGATGCCAACGCCAACGGCCCGGTCGACACCTTCGTCGGCTCCAAGAACCGCGATGCCGGCTACAAGTCGTGCAAGTATCTGGCCGACGCGCTCGGCGGCAAGGGCGAGGTCGCCATCCTCGACGGCATCGCCGTCGTGCCGATCCTGCAGCGGGTCGAGGGCTGCAAGGCGGCCTTCGCGGAGTCGCCCGAGATCAAGCTCGTGACGACGCAGAACGGCCGCCAGGACCGCTCGGTCGCGCTCGGCGTGGTCGAGAACATCCTGCAGTCGCAGCCGAACCTTGCCGGCATCTTCTCCGTCAACGACGGCGGTGCCATGGGCGCGCTCGCCGCCATCCAGGGCTCTGGCCGCGACGTCAAGCTGACCTCGGTTGATGGCGCGCCGGAAGCGGTCAAGGCCATCGCCGACGGCTCGCCGTTCATCGAGACCACCGCCCAGTTCCCGCGCGACCAGGTGCGTGTCGGCCTCGCGATGGCGCTGGCGCAGAAGTGGGGCGCGCGCGTCGTCCCGAAGGAAGTGCCGATCGACGTGATGGTGGTCGATTCCAAGAACGCTGCCGAATTCAGCTGGTAGTTCCTTGGGCCCCCGCCCCGGCGGCGGGGGCCTTCCCAATCGCGACAGGAGTTCACATGCTGGAACTGCGAGGGATCAAGAAGAGCTTCGGCCGGATCGAGGTGCTGCACGGGATCGACCTGACGGTGCGCGCCGGCGAGGTGCATGCGCTCTTGGGTGAGAACGGCGCCGGCAAGTCGACGCTGATGAAGATCCTCTGCGGCATCATCAAGCCGAGCGAGGGGACGATCGCCATCGACGGCAAGATCCACGCGTTTGCCAATTACGACGAGGCGATCGAGGCCGGGATCGGCATCGTCTTCCAGGAATTCAGCCTGATCCCGCACATGAACGCGGTCGAGAACATCTTTCTCGCCCGCGAGATACGGGGGGCGCTGCGGCTGCTCGACCGCAAGGCGATGCGCCGGCGGGCTGCGGAAATCATGCAGCGGCTGGGTGTCGACGTGCCGCTGGACGTTCCCGTCAAGCGCCTGTCGGTCGCCCAGCAGCAGTTCGTCGAGATCGCCAAGGCGCTGTCGCTCGACGCGCGTATCCTGGTGCTGGACGAGCCGACGGCGACGCTGACGCCGAGCGAGGTCGAGCACCTCTTCAAAGTCATGCGCGAGCTCCGGCGCCAAGGTGTCGCGGTGGTCTTCATCTCCCACCACCTGGAGGAGATCTTCGAGATCTGCGACCGGATCACGGTCCTGCGCGACGGCAACTACGTCGCCGACTGCGATGTGTCGGAAATCAACAACGACCGGCTGGTGGAAATGATGGTCGGCCGCAAGCTGGAGACCAATTTCCCGCCCAAGCCGCCGCGTGATGCGCAGGCGCCCGTCGTCATCGACGTCGAGGCGATCCAGCTGAAGAAGAACGGGCCGTCCTCGCGCTTCCAGCTGCGCAAGGGCGAGATCCTCGGCTTTGCCGGCCTCGTCGGGTCCGGGCGGACGGAGACGGTGCTCGCCATGCTCGGCGCCCATCCGGCGTCCCGCCGGCAGATGAAGGTCGACGGGCGCGAGACCCGGCTGTCGGGGCCGGACGATGCGCTGGCACAAGGCATCGGCCTGTTGCCGGAGAGCCGGAAGGAACAGGGCCTCATCACCCGCTTCTCGATTCTACAGAACGTCTCGCTGAACAATTACGGCAAGTACCGCACCCTCGGCTGGTTCATCGACGGCAAGAAGGAGCAGGCCAGTACCGAGACGGCGATGGCGCAGGTGCAGGTCAAGGCGCAAGGCCCGCATGCGCGCGTCGACACGCTGTCGGGCGGCAACCAGCAGAAGGTGGTCATCGCCCGCTGGCTGAACCACCAGATGCGCGTCCTGATCTTCGACGAGCCGACGCGCGGCATCGACGTCGGGGCCAAGGCCGAAATCTACGCGCTGATGCGCGAGTTCACCGCGCGGGGGCACGCGATCATCATGATCTCGTCCGAGCTGCCCGAAGTGATCGGGATGTCCGACCGCGTCTGTGTCTTCCGCTCCGGGGCGGTCGTCGCGACCGTCGAGGGCGAGGACATCAGCGCGGAACGGATCATGACTTTTGCGACGACCGGGAGGGCAGAACATGTCGCTTGATGCAACAGTAACCGAGCGCAAGGACCGCTTGGCCGGCGTCTGGCGGATCCTGCGATCCGAGCTGACCTTGCCGCTGGTCGGCCTTATCGTCGTGTCCTGCCTGATGGGGCTCGCCAGCGACAACTTCTTCACCATCAGCAACATCTTCAACGTGTTGCGCCAGGTCTCGATCGTCGGGATCCTGGCGGTGGGCATGACCTTCGTCATCCTCACCGGCGGCATCGATCTCTCCGTCGGCGCGGTGATGGCGCTCGTCGGCACCGTCACGGCCGGCCTGATCGTCAATTCCGGCCTGCCTGCCGGTCTCGCGCTCGTCGTCGCCATCGGTCTCGGCATCGCCATCGGCCTGGCCAACGGGGTGCTGGTGGCCTGGGGCCGCATGCCGGCGATCATCGTCACGCTCGCCACGATGGGCATGGCGCGGGGCTTGGCGCTGATCTATTCCGGCGGCTATCCCATCAGCGGCTTGCCCAGCTGGATCTCCTGGTTCGGTGTCGGCCGTGTTGGCATCGTGCCGGTCCCGGTGCTCATCATGCTGGCGATCTATGCCATCGCCTGGGTCCTCCTGCAGCGCACCGCCTTCGGGCGCCACGTCTACGCGCTCGGCGGCAATGAACTGGCCGCCCAGCTCTCCGGCGTGAAGACCCGGCGGGTGAAGCTTGCGGTCTACGGCATTTCGGGCCTGACCTCGGCGCTCGCCGCGGTCATCCTGTCCGGCCGCCTGATGAGCGGGCAGCCGAATGCCGGCGTCGGCTTCGAACTCGACGCCATCGCCGCTGTCGTCCTCGGCGGCACGGCGATCGCCGGCGGCCGCGGCCTGATCATCGGCACCCTCATCGGCGCCGTCCTCCTCGGCATCCTCAACAACGGCCTCAACCTCGTGGGCATCAACCCGTACCTGCAGGACGTCATCAAGGGCGGCATCATCCTCATCGCCATCTACATCGGCCGCGAGTGGCGCTGACCGCCGGCCGCAAACAACACCCGAAAACGGAGCACGACATGTCTGAATCCCTCAACGGCAAGATCGCCGTCATCACCGGCGCGGCGTCCGGCATCGGCCTCGCCACCGCCGAGCTTCTTCTCGAGAAGGGCGCGACCGTGGTGATGGTCGACTGGAACGAGAAGAGCCTCACCGAGATCGCCACGCGGCTCGGCGACAAGGCCATCCCGCAGGTGACGAACCTCCTGGACGCCGACAGCTGCTCGACGATGGTCCCGGAGATCCTCACCAAGGTCGATCACATCGACATCCTCTACTGCAATGCCGGTACCTATATCGGCGGCGACCTCACCGAGACGACGCCAGAGGCCATCGACAAGATGCTGAACCTCAACGTCAACGCCGTCATCAAGAACGTCCATGCCGTCGCGCCGCACATGATCGAGCGCAAGACCGGCGACATCATCGTCACCTGCTCGGTCGCGGGCCACTACCCGACCTATTGGGAGCCGGTCTACGCCTCCTCGAAATGGGCGATCAACTGCTTCGTCCAGACCATGCGCCGGCAGATGATCCCGCATGGCGTGCGCGTCGGCCAGGTCTCGCCGGGTCCCGTCGTCTCGGCGTTGCTGGCCGACTGGCCGGAGGAGAACCTGCGCAAGGCCAAGGAGTCCGGCAGCCTGATCGATCCCTCTGAGGTCGCCGATGCCGTCGAGTACATGCTGACCCGCAAGCGCACGGTCACCATCCGCGACATGATCGTCCTGCCGACCAATTTCGATCGCGTCTGAAGCCGCAGTCGCCTCCCGCGGGAACAGCCACGTCCCGGCAGCCCCGCGGGAGGCAGTTTCGCCAACCGAAAGGATCACCATGCAGTTCGCCGGCAAGAGCGTCATCATCACCGGGGCCGGCAAGGGCATCGGCCGGGCCTGTGCCGAGCTGATGGCCGCCCGCGGCGCGAGCGTCGTGGCGCTCGGCCGGACCGCCGCCGACCTCGACCGCCTGGCGGCAGATATCGGCGCCAAGACGATCCTCGTCGATCTCGCCGACACGGCGGCCACACGGGCCGCGATGACGGAAGCGGGACAGTGCGACTACCTCATCAACAGCGCCGGGATCAACGTCCTCGAAAGCGTGCTGGAGATGACCGACGAAGGCTTCGATGCGGTCGTCGGGATCAACCTGCGCGCGGCGCTCGTCACCAGCCAGGCCTTCGCCAAGGCACGCATTGCCGCCGGCGGGGGAGGGGCGATCGTCAACATCACCTCGATCGCCGGCCACCGCGGCTTCCAGGACCACCTTGCCTATGCCGCCTCGAAGGCGGGGCTCGAGGGCGCGACGCGGGTGCTGGCCAAGGAACTCGGCCCGCACGGCATCCGCGTCAATGCTGTGGCGCCCACCATCACGTTGACCGAGCTTGCGCTCGCCGCCTGGAGCGACGACGTCAAGAGCGCACCGATGAAGGTGCGCCATCCCCTCAACCGCTTTGCCGAAGCCGAGGAGGTCGCCTCCGCGATCGCCATGCTGCTGTCGGACGACAGCCGCATGGTGTCCGGCGTCGTCCTGCCGATCGACGGCGGTTTCCTCGCCGTCTGATCGATCGCGGTACCCGATGAAGCGGGGATGGCCGATTTCTCGGCCGTCCCCACACTTTTGCGCTCATCCGTAAAGGCCGAGACGCCAGCCTTTAAAAGGCCGTCCGTCGCACGAGGCTCCGTCCCGCCGCGACGCCCCGCACAGCGTCCGCGCGCCTTCGACGCGACTCGATCCCGTTTCGAACTTCTTCCCTTGGAAAAGATATCGCCGGCGTCTGCCGTCGGAACGGCCGCGCCACCGGCTGTCCGGCCGCGCGAGCCCGTGACCGATCGCGCCAGCTTGCGCTAGACTGACTTGACAACTTCACAAGTATTCTAGATTTTGTGTTGAACAACACGAACGGACTTGGACGGTTTTGATGTCAATCACGCGCTTCGCCACACGGCTCAACTCCTTTGCCTCGTCGCAGCACACCTACTGGCCCGACCTCAATGGCAAGCCCAGCATGCTGCAGATGGCCGAGCGTGCTGCAACGGCGAAGGGGCTGACGGACCTCGACCTCAACTATCCCGATCATGTCTCGGAAGATCCGGTCGCGGTCGGACGGCGCATCGGCGACATCGGCCTCGCCGTCAACGGCCTGGCCATGCGCTACTACACCAATCCCGCCTACAAGCTCGGTGCCTTCACGAATCCCGACGAAGCTGTGAGGCGCGAGGCGATCGACCTCACCAAGCGCGGCATCGACGCTGCGCGCGCAATGGGCTCGAACCTGATGACCATCTGGCTCGGCCAGGACGGCTTCGACTACAATTTCCAGGTCGACTACGCCCAGGTCTGGGCCTGGGAGGTCGAGGGCATCCGCGAGGTCGCCGCGCATGATCCGGAGTGCATGATCTCGATCGAGTACAAGCCGAACGAGCCGCGCTCCTACAGCCTCCTGCCGGATGCGGCGACGACGCTCCTCGCCATCCAGGAAGCCGGCTCGCCGAACCTCGGCGTCACGCTCGACTTCGCCCACGTGCTCTATGCCGACGAGCAACCGGCTTTTGCCGCAGCGCTGATCCACCGCAAGAGCCGCCTCCTCGGCGTCCACCTCAACGACGGCTACGCCAAGCGCGACGACGGCCTGATGGTCGGCGCGGTGCACCTGCGCGCGACGCTCGAGCTGCTCCGCCAGATCCGCCGCGACGGCTATGACGGCGCACTCTACTTCGACACC
Source organism: Mesocryomonas lacus (assembly GCF_055730105.2). Classification (NCBI taxonomy): domain Bacteria; kingdom Pseudomonadati; phylum Pseudomonadota; class Alphaproteobacteria; order Hyphomicrobiales; family Aurantimonadaceae; genus Mesocryomonas; species Mesocryomonas lacus. The sequence goes on along the minus strand of NZ_JBUZWF020000001.1, from coordinate 178,595 downwards.
TTCCCCGATGCGAGCGGCCTCGATCCCGTCGCCGAGTGCGAGGTGAACATCGCCACCGTCAACCGGCTGCTCGCCGTCGCCGACAGCCTCGAGGGCGACAACCGTCTCGGCGATGCGCTGGCCCGGCAGGACGCCGTCGCCAGCCAGGCGATCGTCAACGCAGCGCTGATCGGCGCGGCCTGAACCCATCGCGAACCGGACCGCGGGAGAGTGTCCGGGAATATCTGTGGAGGATAGAATGACCTTTCGTATCAAGGCGCTCGTCGCCGCGTGCACACTTTCGCTACTGGCCGGTTCGGCCTTCGCGCAAGAACTGGCCCCGCTGAACTCGGACACCGAGACCGACCGCATCGCCTGGTCCGAGCTTCAGGCGAAGTTCGGCGACCTTCCGGCCATTGCCGAGGGCACCAAGGTCGGCGGCGTGTCGAAGACGCTGACCAATGAATACTGGCGCACCCTCGGCGAGGGCTATGCGGCGTTCGCGGCCAAGCACAATGTCGAGGTCGCCTACCAGGCGGCATCGAGCGAAGGCGACCAGCTCGGCCAGCTCTCGATCGCCGAGACACTGCTGGCACAGGGCTTCAGCGCGCTCCTCTTCTCGCCGCAGACCGACAACAACCTGCAGCCGGCGCTGGAGTCAGCGGAGCAGCAGGGCGTGCCGGTGGTCAACGTCAACGACGCCGTCATTCCCGGCGCCCGCCACTATGTCGGCAATGTCCAGCAGGACAACGGCGTGCGGGTCGCGCAGTGGTTCATCGACAACCGGCCAGAGGGCGGCAAGGTCGCCGTCATCGAAGGCCAGGCCGGTGTCTTCGCCGCGGGCCAGCGCACCAAGGGCTTCACCGAGACGGTGACCAAGGACGGCAAGTTCACCGTCGTCGCCAGCGTCCCCGGCAACTGGGATCGCCAGGTCGCCTACGATGCCGCCGCCACCATCCTGCAGCAGAACCCGGACCTCCTCGGCTTCTACGCCAACAATGACGGCATGGCGCTCGGCGTCGTCGAGGCGGTCAAGGCTGCTGGTCTGTCGGACAAGGTCGTGGTGTTCGGCACCGATGGCATCTCCGACGCCTATGCCTCGATCCGCGCCGGCGAGCTGACCGGCACGGTCGACAGCTTCCCGATGCTGACCGGCGAAGTCGCGATGGAGACGGCGCTGCGCCTCGTCGGCAAGCAGGCGCTGCCGCGCGTCGTCACGACGCCGCAGGCGCTGATCACCAAGGACAACGTTGAGACCTACGCGGTCAAGGGCGACGCGCTCCGCAAGGTGCTGCTGGCCGCTCCGGCCAAGTAAGCCACAGGCACCCGGGCCCCGCGCGATGCGGGCAGCCCGGGTGTCGTCAACTGCGGTCGGGAGGGCCAGGAGATGACCAGCGAACGTTTGCTGCTATCCAATGTCGGCAAGAGTTTCGGCGCGATCCGCGCACTCGACGGCGTCACCATGTCGGTGCCGCGGGGCACGGTGCACGGCCTGCTCGGCGAGAACGGGGCAGGCAAATCCACCCTGTTGCGCATTCTCTCCGGCATCTTCGACCCCTCCGAGGGCCATGTCGAGATCGACGGCGTCAAGGTTGCCGGACGCGGCCCCGTCGGCGCAAGGCAGGCCGGGATCGCGATGATTCACCAGGAACTGCAGCACGTCGCCGAGCTGACGGTCGCGCAGAACATGTTTCTCGGAAGGCCGCTGAAGAAGGCCGGCGGCCTCCTCGTCGACTGGGCCGCGCAGGAACGTGCCGCCGCCGAGGCGTTGCGCTCGCTCGATCCGGGGATCGATCCCTCGGTGCCGATCCGCACCTTGAAGGTCGCGCAGCGCCAGATCGTCGAGATCGCCCGCGCCGTGATGGAGGACGCCAAGGTCATCGCCATGGACGAGCCGACGTCGAGCCTGACGCCGGCCGAGTTCGACCGCCTCGCCGTCCTGATCCGCCAGCTCGCCGCCCGCGGCGTCACCGTGATCTACGTCTCGCACAAGATGGACGAGGTCTTCACCGTCTGCCAGACGGCGACCATCCTGCGCGACGGCCGGAAGGTCGACGACGTGGTTCTCGCCGAGACCACCGAGGCGGGCGTGATCTCGCGCATGGTCGGCCGCGAACTCGCCCAGGCCGAACACAAGGGCTTTGCCACGTCCGACGTCATCCTCGACGTCCGCAACCTGTCGCGCGGCACCGCGGTGCAGGATGCGAGCTTCCGCCTCCACAGGGGCGAGGTGCTCGGCGTTTCCGGCCTCGTCGGCGCGGGCCGGACCGAACTGCTGCGCCTCGTCGCCGGCGTCGACAGGCCGACAGCCGGCGAGATCGAGGTCAAGGGCAAGCGCCTGAAGCTCGGCAATCCGCGCACCGCGATCGCCGCCGGCCTCGGGCTGCTGCCGGAAGAGCGCAAGCGCGACGGCATCGTCGCCCGCCGGTCGATCCGCGCCAATATCGGCCTTTCGTCGATGCGCCGTTTCTCACGCTTTGGCTTCGTCCAGCAGCGCGCTCTGAAGCGCGAGAGCGAGAAGCTGATGCGGGAGATGAACCTTCGCCCGCTGATGATCGAGCGGCCAATCGGCCAGTTCAGCGGTGGCAACCAGCAGAAGGCGATCATCGGCCGCTGGATCGCCGCCGGCGCCGAAATCCTCCTCTTCGACGAGCCGACCCGCGGCATCGACGTCGGCGCCAAGGCCGAGATCTACGCGCTGATCGAGCGGCTTGCCGCCGAGGGCCGTGCCGTGATCGTCGTTTCCTCCGAACTGCCCGAAGTTTTGCGGGTTTCCGACCGCGTCCTCGTGATGCGCGAGGGCCGGATCGCGGCCACCATCGAGCGCGCCGACCTCACGGAGGAAGCGATCGTCGCGCACGCCATTCCCCAATCCAACGACGCTGCGAGCCCCGTCTCGTCGCCCCGGGAGCACTGACCGATGTCTACCACCGACACTCTCGCCCCCGCCGCCCCGCGCCGCCGCTTCCTCAATTTCGGCCTGCGCGATGCCGGCACGCTGTTCGGCCTCGTCGTCATCGTCGTCGTCTTCTCGGTGCTGACGCCGAACTTCCTGACCGAGCGCAACCTCGTCAACATCCTGCAGCAGTCCTCGATCAACGCCTGCGTGGCGCTCGGCATGACGCTGGTGATCATCGCCGGCGGCATCGACCTCTCGGTCGGCCCGACCGCGGCGATGTCGGCGGTGGTCGCCGCCGCGCTGATGCTGGCGGGCGTGCCCATCGCGCTCGCCATTCCCGCCGCCATCCTGTTCGGCGCGGCCGCCGGCGCCATCAACGGCATGCTGGTCTCGTTCGGCGGCCTGCAGCCGTTCATCGTGACGCTCGGCACGCTGTCGCTCTACCGCGCCATCGCGCTGATCTACACCGGCGGCAACCCGATCTTCGGCATTCCGCCGGAGTTCCGCGCGCTGTTCAACGCCAGCGTCTACGGCATTCCCAATCCGGTGATCATCGTCGCCGTCCTGGCGCTGGCGGTCTGGATCGTCCTCAACAAGACGCCGCTCGGCGAGTATTTCCTCGCTGTCGGCGGCAATGAGGAAGCCTCGCACATCGCCGGCGTGCCGGTGGCGATGACCAAGATCGCGAGCTACACCATCTCCGGCGCGCTCGCCGCGGTCGCCGCGCTGATCCTTGTCGGCCGCCTCGGCGCGGCCGACCCCACCATGGGCAATCTCTGGGAGCTCGATGCCATCGCCGCCGCGGCGATCGGTGGCGCCTCGCTGATGGGCGGCAAGGGTTCGATCGTCGGCACGCTGCTCGGCGCCATCATCCTTGGCTCGCTGCGCAACGGCCTGACGCTCCTGAATGTCCAGGCGTTCTACCAACTCCTCGCCACCGGCATTATCATCCTCGTCGCGATGCTGATCGATCGCGCGACGCGGGGGCGGGGATGAACATTTCTTACAGCGATCCGAGGACCATCGGGCCGCATATCCGGATGATGATGCCCCACCTGACGCCGCTGGAGGCGCGGGTGGTGGACATGATCCTCGGACGGCGGGACTTTGATGGGGCGACGTCGCTGAAGAGCATCGCCGAGGATGCCGGGGTCTCCGAGGCGATGATCGTCAAGATCGCCAAGAAGCTCGGCTTCACCGGCTTCAAGGACTTTCGCAGCGGCATCACCGACTACAACCGGCTGCCGACCGCCGACCTGCACCAGGAGCTGTCGCCCGACGATACCGGGCCGATGATCGCACAGAAGGTCTTCCGTACCTCGATCCATGCGCTCGAGGAGACGCTGTCGATCCTCGACCCCGTCGCCTTCGAGCGAGCCGCCGACCTCATCCACGGCGCGCGCCAGCGTGACCTCTACGGCATCGGCGGCTCGGCGCAGATCGCCCGCGACGTCGCGCACAAGTTCCTGCGGATCGGCGTGCGCACCAATGTCTTCGACGACGCGCACATGATGCTGATGTCGGCTTCCCTGCTGGGGCCGAACGACGTCGCCATCGCCTTCTCGCATTCGGGCAACACCAATGCGGTGATCGAGCCGCTGGAGCTGGCCCGCCGGCGCGGCGCCCGCACCATCGCGCTCACCAACTATTCCGGCTCGCCGCTCGCGGGGATCGCCGACGTCGTGCTCTGCTCGACGGCGCAAGGTTCACCGCTGCTCGGCGAGAACGCCGCCGCGCGCATCGCGCAGCTCGTGCTGTTCGACGCGGTTTTCGCCGCGGTCGCCCAGCGCGACCTCGCCGCCGCCGAGCAGAACCTTTCCGCCACCATGGGGGCCGTCAAGGCCAAGAGACGCACATGAGCCAGAGCCTTCCCGTCGTCGTCGTCGTCGGCAGCCTGCATTACGACATCATGGTCGACGCGCCGGACCGGCCGCGCAAGGGCGAGACGGTGACCGGCACCGCTTGGCGCCCGAAGTTCGGCGGCAAGGGCGGCAACCAGGCCGTCGCCGCCGCACAGGCGGGCGCCGATGTGCGCATGGCCGGCGCCATCGGCGATGACGGGTTTGGCGCCTTCCTCCTGGAAAATCTGCAGGCCGGCGGCGTCGATCCGCGGCACATCGCCAAACTCTCCGCCGTCGGCTCGGGCATGAGCGTCGCGATCTCGGACGCCGAGGGCGATTACGGCGCCGTCATCGTCTCCGGGGCGAACCTCCAGATCTCGCATGATGCCGTTGCGGACCCGGCGCTATGGGATGGTGCCCGTGCCCTGATCCTGCAGAACGAAGTGCCGGACGCCGTCAACGTCGCCGCCGCAAAGGCCGCGAAAAAGGCGGGCGCGCTGGTCTGCCTCAACGCGGCGCCCGCCCGCGATCTGTCGGAGGACCTCGCGGCCCTCGTCGACGTGCTCGTCGTCAACGCCATCGAGGCCGAGGCTTTTGGCTCGGACGCGATCGATGACCTCGCGGGCGCCGCCGCCGCCGCACGGCAGTTGTCGCCGCGCTATCCGGTGGTCGTCGTCACGGCGGGCGGCGATGGCGTCGCCGGCCTCGAACGCGGCGGTGCCGTCGTCTCGCTGCCGGCGCTGCCGGTGACGCTGGTCAGCACCCACGGCGCCGGCGACGTCTTCGTCGGCGCGCTGGTGGCGGCGCTCGTCGGCGGACAGGGCGACCTCGCCGATCACCTCAGTACCGCCAACGCCGCCGCGGCTGCTCACGTCTCCCAACTAGCCGCGGAATAGGCACCGCGCAGCGACGCTAAATCCAAGGCGACGCAGCCCGGCCTCTTTCGTCAGTTCAGGCGATGGTGTCGACGACGCCGCCATCGACGCGCAGCGCCGCGCCCGTCGTGGCCGAGGCCTGCTGTGACGTGACGTAGACGCAGAGGTTGGCGACTTCCTCGACGGTCGCGGCGCGCTGGATGATCGAGGTCGAGCGGTGCGCCTTGACGAAGTCGGCGCCGACCTCTTCCAGCGGCTTGCCGGTCTTCTTGACCTCGCCCGCCAGCATGTCGGCGACGCCCTCCGACAGCGTCGGGCCGGGCAGGATGGCGTTGACCGTCACGCCCGTGCCGGCCATCCGCTTGGCAAGGCCCCGGGACAGCGCGAGGTCAGCGGTCTTGGTCATGCCGTAGTGGATCATCTCGACGGGGATGTTGAGGCCGGATTCCGACGACAGGAAGAGCACGCGGCCCCAGCCCTTCGCCTGCATGCCCGGCAGGTAGGCGCGCGACAGGCGCACGCCCGACATGACGTTGACGGCAAAGAAGCGCTCCCACTCGGCGTCGGGCACGTCGAAGAAATCCTGCGGATTGAAGATGCCGGCATTGTTGACGAGGATGTCCACGTCCGGCAGCGCGGCGATAATGGCCTCGCAGCCCTCGGCGGTCCCGACATCGCCCGCGACGCCGCGGACATCCGCGCCGGACGCCTCGTTCTTCAGCTTCGCCACCGCCGCGTCCGTGCGGCCCTTGTCGCGGCCGTTGAGGACGACGGCGGCGCCGGCCTTGGCAAGGCCGAGCCCGATGGCATAGCCGATGCCGGCGGTCGAGCCGGTGACGAGGGCGGTCTTGCCCGTGAGGTCGATCTTCATGGCTTCTCTCCAAAAGGGGTGTCGAGGTCGATGGACATCCGCCATCGCCTTGTTGCCGGTGGCTGCGGCATGCAGGCCGTCGCCGTGGGCGCTCATCGGCAAGGCCTGTTCCCTTGCGGCGAGACCCGCCAGCAGCCGATCGAAGGCAGCGACCGCCTCGATCGTGCCGACGCCGGGGGGCGATCTTCGATGCGCCGGTGCAATGCGTCCTTCGCCGTGCCTCAGTAAATGGCCTCGAGCGGCGTTCCGGGAAGGGCCCCAACTTCGGCAACAAATGCGCCCTTCAAGCCATCATCATCGATCCGTCCGCCCCCGTTGTCGGTCTGGCACGGGCCCTCATCGACTTCCACGCCGAGCAAGTCCTGATGGTTTGAAGCCTTTGGACGAGGCTGCGCCGGCGCTGCCGCTCACGGCGCGACTTGGAAATGCAGGATGAAGTCGATCACCTTGTCCGGCGACATCTCGCACGGCTTCAGAAGCGTGCGGTCCCTCAACCGGTAGAGATTGCCGCTGACATGCGGCCCGCCCCCGAGGTCTTCCCCGAAAAGCCAGCTTCGACGGCCGTCCGCAGAAGTGCGCACCGTCAGCCCATAGCGACGGCCGCGGTAGTCGCCCTCGCTGTAGCCGATGGGGAGGCGCTGGAACCGGGCCAGCAAGGACGCGTCGAGATCGGCCATGCAGCCCTATCTGGCGATGCGCCCGGCGGGGGAAAGGGGGCGCGGAAAAGGGGGGTGGGTAGATGGTTACATCGCCTGCAGCGTATCGCGCATCGCGGCGATCAAAGTGTCGGCGTTGTCGCGCGAGAACACCAGGGGCGGACGAATCTTCAGGACGTTGGCGTGCGGGCCGGAGGCCGAGATCAGCACGCGCCGTGCGCGCAGGCCATTGACCAGCCGGGTGGTGACGGCGGCGTCGGGCGTCTTCGTCTCGGGATCGGAGACCATTTCGACGCCGATGAACAGGCCGGCGCCGCGGACGTCGCCGATGGCGGGATAGTCTTCCGCCAGCGCCGAGAGGCCTTCGCAGAGATAGGCGCCGACTGTCCGGGCGTTCTCCTGTAGGCGCTCGTTGGCCAAGGCATCGAGGACGGCGATGCCCGCGGATGCGGCGACGGGATTGCCGCCGAAGGTGTTGAAGTAGCGGCTGCGCTTGCCGAATTCGGCGATCACCGCGGGCTTCACCACGAGGCCGGCCATGGGGTAGCCGTTGCCCATCGGCTTGCCGAGCGTCACCATGTCGGGCTCGACGCCATGGCGCTCGAAGCCCCACATCGTGTCGCCGGTGCGCCCGAAGCCCGGCTGCACCTCGTCGGCGACAAACAGTCCACCGGCGCGGCGGATCGCCTCGACCGCCGGCGCGAGGAACCCCTTGGGCTCCGGGATTACGCCGTCGCTAGAGAAGATGGTGTCGGCGATGAGGAGCGCCGGCTGGATGCCATGGCGCCGGAGATCGTCGATCGCGTGCTGCACGTCGCGGCCGAACCGCTCGCGGGCTTCTTCCGGCGACTGGCGGTAGGGATCGGGGGGCGCGACCGTGCGCACGTGGGCCCCAAGCGCGACGGACGAGCCGAGCGATGGCGAGAACTCGGCAACCGTCGCGGTCACGCCGTGATAGGCGAGGCTCGTGACGATGATGCCGGTGCCGCCGGTGACCGAGCGCGCCATCCGCACGGCGAGGTCGTTCGCCTCGCTGCCGGTGCAGGTCAGCATGACCTGGCTGAGATAGGCCGGAAACGTCGCCGTCAGCCGCTCGGCATAGTCGACCACGCTGTCGTGGAGGTAGCGTGTGTGGGTGTTGAGGATGGCGGTCTGGTGGGTGATCGCCTCGACGACGCCGGGATGGCAATGGCCGAGCGAGGCGACGTTGTTGTAGGCGTCGAGATAGGCATCGCCGGCCTTGTCGTAGAGCCAGACGCCGTCGCCCCGGACAATGTGGATGGGGCGCTCGTAGAACAGCCGGTAGGCCGGACCCATGACCCTCTCTCGCCGCTCGATCAGCTTCTGCTCGTCTGGGCTGAGGCGGGCGAAATCGTCCGCGCTGAAAGCATTGACCATCGTCATCGGATTAGGCCTTGCAACTGTCGTGGATGAGGCGGTGGAGGTCGGCGTCCGGGACGGCGGACAGGCGCTGCAAGCCGCCCCAGGCGGTGCGGTGGTTGCGCAGGATGTAATCCCTTTCCGCCGGGCGAAGGTCCGCCCGCCATTCGGTGATGAGCACCGTCATCGCCAGCCGCGCGGCGATGAGGGTCGGCAAGGCGTCGATCTCGATCGTCTCCAGCGGTCGCCGCGCCGAGAAGCCGCTGAGCAGGGCGGCGAGCTTCTCCGCCCAGTCCTCGCTCCACACCTGGTAGGATGCCGCCACCGCGAGATCCGCCACCCGCGGCCCGAACACCATGTCGCCGAAGTCGATGATCCCGGCGACGTCATCCGGTGCCGCGGGGTCGACAAGGACGTTGTAGGGATTGAAATCATTGTGGATCACCTGCGCCGGCAAGTCGCCGAGCAGGGGGAGGACGGTTCGGCGGAAGCAGTCGAGGACCGCCTCGACGCCCGGCCGCCGCTCCGGGGCGACGAAGCCGACGAGCGAGGCGAGGTCGGCGAAATGCGAGAGGTCCCAGAGGAGCTTTCCCGCCGGCGGCCGCGCCGTTGCGCCGGCAAGGCCCGCCGACAGGCTGCCGAGCGCCAGCCCCAGCTGGTGGCAAAGCTGGGGATTGGCCGGCGTCGCGCCCAGCAATTCACCGTCGAGATAGGTCATCATCCGCAAGCGGCGGCTTCCGCCCGCCGTGTGCAAGGCATAGCTCGTCTCGCCGCCGAGCGTTCTCACCATCTTCGGCACGGGGACCTGCAGCGGCATGACTTCCAGGTGCAGCAGCACATCCGCCTGAAAATCGAGGGCCCGGACGTCCTCGAGCGGATTGGCGATCTTCAGCGTGAAGCGGCCGTGCTCGGACTCGACCCGAAAGGTCTCGTCGCGTTCGCTCGACAGGCGCTTGGCCTCGCCGGTGACGCCAAAGACGGACGCGGTCAGCGCTTCGACCTCCGCCATCCCGCAGAGTTCCCAGTGGGCGTTCAGGATGTCGTCTTCCGGCGGCTGTTGCATCAAAGGTCCAGCGGGGAGAGGCGTCGTGTACAGGCGACGCGGCCACGATAGCTTTTTGATGCATCATGCGTCAAGATTGATGTGGCTTATGGGAAGCGGCGGTTCGGCATCGTCGGAGTGGGTCGAAACGGGCTGAGGAAGAACGGAAGGCGATGGACGGGTTTCAGCCGATGGACCGGCGCAATCTCTACGAGGGGGTCTATGCGCGGCTGTCGCAGGCGCTGACCGATGGCGTGCTGAAGCCGGACGACAAGCTGCGCATCCGGACCTTGTCCGACCAGCTCGGCGTCAGCGTGACGCCCGTGCGCGACGCAATATTGCGGCTCGTCGAGGCGCATGCACTGGAGTGGCGCGGCCCGAAGGATATCCGGGTGCCGCGCATGACGGCTCACCAGCTGGACGAGGTTCGTTTGATCCGGTTGCGGCTGGAGGGGCTTGCCGCCAGGCTCGCCGCGGACGCGGTCGATGCCGCAGGCGTCGCTATACTCGCTGGGATCGTCGAGGAGAACGAGGCCGCGCGCTCGTCTGGCGACGTCGCTGCGGCGGTGCGGCTCAACCGAGCCTTCCATTTCGGTATTTCGGAGGCCGCCGGCCTGCCGGTGCTGCATGGCATGATCCAGAGCCTCTGGCTGCGCATGGGGCCGCTCATCGCCTCGGTCTACGCCAGCGGCGGCGAGGCGATGATCGCCCATCACTACGACATTCTTGCCGCGATTGAGCGGCGGGATGGCGCCGCAGCCGACGCTGCCATCCAGGCCGACATCAACGCGGCCATCGTCTTCTTCCAAAGCGCCGGCGTGCTGTCCGATAACGGCGACATCCGCCGGTAAAGCAAAGCCGCCGTCCGCGGACGGAGCCTCCGTCCTCGGACGGAGGCTCGCATTGAAGGCAGTGCGCCGCTATGGCGCCGTCGCACTGCCAGCTTCCGTTTTCGTTACGGCTTCGGTGCCGCGCCGTCGGCGGTTTTGTCGAAGACGATGCGCCACAGTTCCGTCGGCAGGCTGGCCGGTGCCCCCGGCTTGTAGAAGGCCGAGTCCTGGATGTGCGAGGACGTGACGTAGACCGTCCCGTCCGGCCCTTCTCCGAACGTGTCGGGCCAGCGGAGACGGGCGTCCTTGACCAGCATTTCGGGCTTGGCCGACGGGCCGGCCGTGAGGTCGCGGATCTTGACCGCATCCTCTTCCGGCGCGGAGACGTACATGTGCCCGCTCTCTCTTCCGATGATCAGGCCGTCGGCCACGCCGTTTTCACCGTAAGGCTCGATGCTGGCGGCGACATCCTTGCCGTCTTCGAGGCCCGCGACGAGCGCTTCGGTCGGTACGCGGTAGAGCGTCTTGCCCTTGATGGCTTGCCAGTACAGCGTCTTGCCGTCCGGCGTCAGCGCGATGCCGTCGGCCGCAAACTCCACGCCGCGGCCATCGGGCCGGCGCACCGGCTTGCCGTCAGCCGTGACGACGAGGCCCTTTTCGGGCTGCGTCGAGGGGTGCCCGTCGAGCAGACGCTTGGCCTTGCCGGCCGCAAGATCGACGACCAGCAGCGCACCCTTGGCGCCGGAATCGGTGATGTAGGCGTATTTGCCATCGGGCGAAAACCGGACGTCGTTGAGGTAGGATCCTTGCGGCGCCGCCGTCTCGTCGAAGGCGATGGTCTGGGCGACGGCATTGGTCTTCAGATCGATCTTCACGAGCTTCGGCCCGGTCGGCACCAGCGTGCCTTGCGCCGGCGCTGCGGGATCGAGCACCCAGAGGCTGCCGCGGCCGTCGGCGACGACGCTCTGGACGCAGATCCAGTGATCGACCGCCGTCATCTCGTCCTTGCGGGCATTGCGCCAGCTGTTCCAGCCGTCATCCGGGTAGGGCTTGATGCTGCCGTCTTTCATGACTTCTGCAACCGACACCGGGGAATCCTCCGTCCAGCGCGGGAAGTTCACGAAGATGCGGCCGTCTTCGGCAACGGTGACGCCGGTGACTTGGTGCGGGAAGGCGGCGACCTGCTCCAGCTGGGCGGCGGGTGCTGAGTTCTGCTGGGCCGCGGCGATCGCGGGGACGGAGCAGGCGGCGAAGCCAGCCAGCAGCATGATGGGAAGTGTCTTCATCCGGAAATCCTAACGCGGAAATGGGGCCGGCGACGCGAGGGTCTTTGGCAAGAGCCGAGAGGAAAGGCGGACTTTCCACCTGGCGAACGGTTCCTGCCAATCTCGAAGGGAAGGGGGAGGTTCCTCCGGCTCCGCGGATCGTGAGCCACGCGGCGTCTTGGTTCGGTGGCGTACGTATTTCGCGGTGAGGACACGCGGCGCGAGAGGCGGTTCGGCGTGAGGGCCAAGATACGATCAGCGCGGAGGTGGTGTGGTCGATACGCTGAAGACCATGAGTGGCCTGACTGACGCCGGCGGGGTGGACCTGCTCCGCCTTCCCCTGTGCGTATGCTTACCCTGTTGCGTCTCCCTCCTTGGCGTAGTCGTTGAAATTTCGTCATCCCGGGCTTGACCCGGGATCCATTCCTCAGCGCTTGTTACGCCGCTCCGGTTCAATCACAGCGGTCCGCCGTTCTCGATCGTGACGGCGATTTGGAATGGATCCCGGGTCAAGCCCGGGATGACGAAGCGGACGCAGCAGCGCAAGCGGTGGAAGCGGAAGTGTACGCTCCAAGCTTAGGCGTGAAGTTAGCGTAGGCGTCATGCGTAGGTGTCGGCTTCAAGCGTCCGACGGCAGCATCAGGCGCCATGCGTCAGGCCGATCCGCCCCGCGAAACCGGCACGAACACCATCACCACCCTCTCCAACGTCGACGTGCTCCGCGACCCTATCCGTCGCGGCACGCTGTGCTCCTGCGAATGATCCGGCTCGGCGCATTGGCGAGCGCGCTTGGCTGGTACCGGGGAACAATTGACCGGTCCCGCCCTTTCGACCCTCGACCCCACTTTTCACCTCCCCAAACGAGAGCCCCATGTTCGGAATGAAAAAGAAAATCCGCTATGCCGTCGTCGGTGGCGGACAGATCTCGCAGCAGGCTTTCATGCCCGGCATCGGCCAGACCAGCAATTCGGAGCTGGTGGCGCTGGTCACCGGCGATCCCGCCAAGGCCGACAAGCTGGCCAAGCTCTATGGCATCAAGGCCTGGCGCTATGAGCAGTATGGCGAGCTCCTGGCCTCCGGCGAGATCGACGCCGTTTATGTCGCGACCCCCAACTTCCTCCATCTGGAGTATGCTGTCCCGGCGCTGGAAGCCGGCATTCACGTGCTCCTCGAGAAGCCGATGGCGTCGAGCGTCGAAGAGGCTGAACAGATCATCGCCGCCCACAAGAAGAGCGGCGCCAAGCTGATGATCGCCTACCGCCTTCACCACGAGCCCGGCACAGTCGAGATGATCACCCGCGCCCGCAACGGCGAATTCGGCGAGCTCCGCAGCTTCGTGTCGACCTTTACCCAGGACGTCGCCGAGAAGAACTCACGCGGCCATAACGGCTACTGGGGCGGCCCGGTGCCGGACATGGGCACCTATCCTCTCAATGCCGTGCGCAACCTCTTCGGCGCCGAGCCCATCGCCGTGCATGCCGTCGGCACGAAGACGCCGAGCCGCGGCTTCAATTTCCACGACACGGTCGCCGTGACGCTGCTCTTCCCGCAGGAGCGTGTCGCGCAGTTCACCGTCAGCTACGCGGTGGCCGCATCGGAGTCCTTCGATCTGATGGGCACCAAGGCCAGCATCCACGCCTCGCCGTGCTTCATGTTCGGCGCGACGACCAGCATCACCTACGTCGAGACGGTGGAGAAGACCAAGGAGGAGCACGCCTTCGATCCAGTCGACCAGTTCGGCAACGAGACGGAATACTTCTCGGCTTGCATCCTCGAGGGGCGCGATCCGGAGGCGGATGGAGAAGAGGGGCTTATGGACATGCGGGTGCTCGCCGCGGTCGAGCGCTCGCTCGAAACCGGTGAGACGGTGACGCTGGAGCCGCGCTCCCGCAGCCGGGGCGTCGAGCCTGACCAGGCCTTGAAGCTGAAGCCGTCGAAGGCGCCGGGCGAGGACAGGCTGATCAGCGTCATCCCCCAGTCCGCCTGAGGCGCAAACACCGGTGAGGAGGCCCGCGGGTGGCCCGACCGGCCGTGGGCCCTCTTGCCGATACCTGCCAAGATCTGCCTGAGAGTGCCGCCATGACGAAGTCATCCGCCGCGAAGGACCGAACACACCATCAGCTCCATCAGCTGTTTGCGGGTCTGCGCGACGGTGTCATCCTCGTCGGTCTCGATCAGCGCATCGTCTGGGCGAACCAAGCCGTGCTCAAGATGTACGGAGCTGACCGGATCGAGGATCTCGGCTTCGACATTGAGGATTTCCGCAAACGCTTCAGGCTGACGGCCCGCGACCGGCATGCCGACGGCGAGGCAGGCCTGTCGGTTGCCCGGGCCATGGCGGGTGAGGTCTGCGAGCCGTCCATTGCCGAGGTTCGGCTGGACGGCGAACCGGACGAGACCCGCGTCCATGCCTTGCGCTTTCAGGTCATCACCCGGGAGAATGGCGAACCTGATTTCCTGGTGCTCATCGTCGAGGACGAGACCGCGCGCTACGACGCCGAGGACCGTTTTGAGAGCGCCTTCAACGCCAATCCGGCACCCGCCATGATCTGCCGCATCTCCGACCAGTGCTTCGTCCGGGTGAACCGCGGTTTCCTCGACATGACCGGCTTCTCCCCGGACGATATCCTGGGCCGCACCGCCCTCGAGTTCGACGTGCTGGCGGGCTCGCGGGGGCGCGACAATGCCCTGGAATGCCTGCGCGAGGGAAAGACCATTCCGCAGAACGAATCCGATCTCACGCTGCCGGACGGGTCGACCAAGTGCGTCCTTGTCGCTGGACAGCCCATCGAGCTGTCGGACGAGCCCTGCATGCTGTTCACTTTCGCCGATCTCGAGCCACGGCGGCGCGCCGAAAAGGCGCTGCGCCAGAGCGAAGAGCGGTTCTCGAAGGCCTTCAAGCTGTCGCCGGTCGCTTCCGCCATCAGCCGGCTAGCGGGCTTCCGCTTCATCGAAGTCAACGCCGCCTATACCGCACTGACGGGATACGGGCGCGAACAGATTATCGGCCGGTCGGCGCCGGACCTTCATATCTGGGCCGATCCAGAGGTCCGGACTGCGTTCGAGAGACAGGTTCTCGAAAACGGGTCCGTGCGCGATTTCGATTTCCGCATCCGCCATGCCGATGGATCGGAACGCGACTGCCGGCTGGCGGCGGAACGGATCGTCATCGACGACGCAGACTGCATTCTCAGCATCATCTCGGACGTGACCGAATTGAAGAAAACCGAGGTCGACCTGATCGAGGCCATCGACGCGGTGATGATGGATGCCACCTGGTTCAGCCGCAAGATCGTCGAGAAACTGGCGAATGCCCGTTCTGGAACGCCTGGCCAAGCTGCAAGCCCGGAACTCGACATGCTGTCGCACCGCGAGCGCGAGGTGCTCGAGCTTATCTGCGAGGGGCTGAGCGATGCCGACATCTCGTCCACGCTGAACCTGTCGCGGCATACGGTGCGCAACCACATCGGATCGCTGTACCGCAAGATTCAGGTCGCGCGCCGCGGCGCCGCCGTGGTCTGGGCCCGCCAGCGCGGCCTGACAGGGCGTTCATCCCGCAAGGACCCCAAAGATCCCAAGAAGAGCCAATAGTAGCCATACGAATTGGTTCTTTTAAGCCTTTTTGATCTGGTCACGCCGCTCCATCTTTTTCGTGACCTACGGGCCATGCTGCACTTTAGCGCAGGCTTTGACGGTCCTATCGGGGCGTTCGCCGCGTCATCGCGCCGTCGATCGTCCCCGTGGGTGGAGGAGACAGCAGATGATCGACGAGATGAAGAATGCGATCGCGATTCCCAGCACAGCCAAAGCTGAAAAGCTTTCGTCAGAAGGCGGCGGCGACGCGCGCAGGATCGTGCTCGGCAACGTTATAGCAAGCACCCGGATCGCCGGCCTTGTCGTTGTTCCCCGGGCCATCACGGGTTGGCTCGGCCAGCGTCCGGACCTTGGCCATCCCTTCCGGGCCGACCGCCTGATGCCCTCGCGCCGGACGGCCTGAATGCCTTGCGGTGATCAGGCGCCAGTCACGCCTCCTGTCGTTCTTCGCCGGGAAGAAATGGTGCGGATCGACAGGATCACGGTAACGACCGGCGGGGCGGGGATGCCGACCGCTGCCGGGGCCGAAACGTTAGTTCACGCCACCGTTCATGACCTCGATGCGGCACCCGTGGAGGTAACGCGGGTTCGAGTGGACCGGGAGGTCGATGAGGCGCCCCGGGTTCGACAGGAGGGGGATGTCACGATCATCTCACTCGTCGAGGAGGTCCTCGTGGTTACCAAGCGATTGTTCCTGCGCGAAGAAATCCACGTCCGCCGCAGCGCATCGGCGAGGCCAGCTGAACCGACGGTCCCATTAAATCCGCCAATGGCGGGGGGAACCAGCGGCGACCAAGACTTGCAGCCCATCGAAGACAAAGGGGAGACGATGCCATGACACAGACCATCACCGCCTATTTCGACACCCGCACGCAGGCCCAGGCCGCCGTCGCCAGGCTGGCGCACCTCGGCATTGCCGGCGCGAACGTCGCCTTGCACGACGGAACCGCTTCCGCTGGCGAGCCCGCGGATAAGGGTTTCCTCGCATCGCTTGCGGACTTCTTCATGGGCGACGAGGACCGCGACACCTATGCCGAAGGTGTTCGACGCGGTGGGTCCGTCGTGACGGTGACCTGTCCCGAAGCCCAGTTCGATGCGGTCTCCGATATCCTCGAGGCGGAGGGGGCCGCAGACCTCGACGAAAGGGCCTCGTCCTGGGAGGCGGATGGCTGGAACCGTCCGACCGACTATGCGATCGGCTCGATCGAGCGCCTGAATGCGCTTTCGGGCGTTCGTCCGAGGCACTCTTCTCTTGGTGAAAGCAGCAGGCCGGTCCGGCAGGATACGCTCGGCACGGATCATGCCGACACCGGGGCGCTGGCCGATGCGAACCCCCGGCTTGGCACGCGCGACGTCAGCCACGGCCGCGCGCGCGTCCGCTCCTACGTCGCCGACGTCTCCGGCCGCGGAGAGGTGTCGTCGGGTCGAGCGACCGTCGACATCCTGTCGCCCTCGATGGACCGCAGGGACACGCGCGCCGACGTATCCGTCGACCGCAAGGATGGTGTGAAGTCGGCGGATGTTCGTCGCGAGAGCCATCACGAAGCCTGACGCCGGACCGGCGGGGCGTCTCGGCGACGCTCCGTCGAGCCTAATCCTGCGCCGCGGTCATGCGGGTGACTGACGGCGCGACAGGGGCCGACGGCGGGGAAAACTTGCCGCACGCGGCGACTTGAGCCTTCACGGCTCTGCATCCGGTGTTCGCGCTTCCTAACGCTCCTAGTCAGGCAATTTATCACCCCGCTTTGATCACATCTGCTAGACGAAGAAATGGGCAGCGATCAAAATGCCGGAACCTCGGGCGGTTCTGCGTGTATCATGAAGCAGTTAGCCTCACGTAATCGTGCGCGTTGCCGTTTCGGCATCCGTCGCTAGACAAGGATACCGCCGCTCCATGGCGATCAATATGTTGGGTGCCGCCCGTCGCGGTATAGCCCCCGGTCGCCGCGCTGATTCCGCAGGGTTCGTTGCCAGTATCATCGTTCTGGTGGTGACCGTTCCGCTGTTCGCCTGGAGCCTTTGGGCCAGCCATGCCCGGAGCATGTCGAGCAATGCGCAGGCGGCGCTGAATGTGGCTTTGTCCGACCTGCAAGCGACGGTCACGACAGCCCAGAGCAGCATGCGGGGCTATGTGCTGTCCGGCACCGACGCTTTTCTCGAGCCTTACCGTCAGGCCGCAGAGACATTTCCCGTCTCGCTGGATGCGGTGACGCAGACGCTGGCCAGCGCCTCGGCCGACGGCGAGGAACTTGAGGTGATCCAGGATCTTGCGCAGCAGCAGATGGATTTCATCGACTCGGTGGTCGCAACCCGTGGCGAACAGGGTTTTGACGCGGCTTCGGCGTTGATTACCGGCGGGGTCGGCCGTGAGATCATGGGCCAGTTGCGCGAGGCGATTGGCGAGATGAAGCAGGCGTCCAGCGAGGTGATCGACGGCAACACCCGTTTCGAGCGCTTCCTGACCTGGCTCCAGGTGGGCCTCTTCCTTCCCGCCATCGCTGCCGCCTTCTACCTCGTCACCGTCGCCCGGCGAAGGCAGAGGCAGCTGCGGGCCGCCGCCGACCTCCTGAGCGATCTGCTGGAAGCTGCCCCGGTCGGCACAGCCTTTTTCGACGCCGACCGCCATCTGGTGCGCGCCAACCGCGAGTTTGCCGGGATCATCGCCTCGACCGGAACCGACAAGGCCAAGGACTGGCTCCTGCCGATCCTAAACCGTGTGCTCGAATCAAAGGAAACCGTTACCGACCGGGCTTTTGCTTTCGGCGAAGGCGGGGAGCGCCGGGCGGTCATCTCGGCCTTCCCGACCAAGGGAACGACAGCCGGCGCCCATGGCGTCGGCGTCTTCGTGCTGGATACGACAGAGCAGTTGCGCACCGCCACGGAGCTGAGCGAAACCAGTCACCGCCTGACCGCCGTCGCCGACAACATTCCGCAGCTTGCCTGGATGGCGCGGCCGTCCGGCGAGATTTTTTGGCACAACCGGCGTTGGTTCGACTACACCGGCACGAACGCCGAACGGATGGCCGCGGAAGGCTGGTCGACGGTCATCGCTGCGGACCATGCCGAGCGCGTCGATGCCAGCTACCGCGCCGCCTTCGCCTCCGGTGAGCCGTGGGAGGATACCTTCCCGCTGACGGCGGCGGATGGAAGCCTGCGTTGGTTCCTTGGGCAGGCGGTGCCGATCCTGGGCGAGGACGGACGTATCCTGCGCTGGTTCGGCACGCATACCGACGTTACCAAGCAGCGCGCGCTCGAGGAAGAGTTCCTGGCGGCCAAGGAAGTTGCCGAGAACGCCAACCGGGCCAAGAGCCAGTTCATTGCCAATATGAGCCATGAGCTGCGCACGCCGCTGTCGGCGGTGATCGGCTATGCCGAAATGCTGGAGGAAGAGGTCGAGGATCTCGGGCACAGCCATCTCCTGCCGGACCTCAAGAAGATCGAGAGCAATGCCCGCCACCTCCTCAGCCTGATCAACGACGTGCTCGACCTGTCGAAGATCGAGGCGGAGCGGATGGACCTCTATGCCGAGACCTTCGATCTCGCTGCCGTGCTCGACGATGTCGCCGCGACCGTCGGCTCGCTGGTCGCCAAGAAGTCCAACGAGCTCGTCATCGCGCACAATGGCGCGCTCGGCGAGATGCACACCGATCAGGTCAAGATCCGTCAGTGCCTCCTCAACCTCCTGTCGAACGCCTCGAAGTTTACCGAGAGCGGCACGATCACTCTCTCCGCCGAGCGCAAGTCGGACGGGTCGCGGGACTGGATCACGCTGGCGGTGACCGATAGCGGTATCGGCATGACGCAGGAGCAGGTCGAGCGCCTGTTCGAGCGTTTCGCCCAGGCCGACGAGACAACGACCCGCAAGTTCGGGGGCACCGGTCTCGGTCTCGCGATCACCCGCGCCTTCTGCCGCTTGCTCGGCGGCGACATCGGCGTCGCCAGCGAGGAAGGGAAGGGCACCACCTTCACCATCCGCGTCCCCGCGATCGTCGCCGAGGACGAGCATGACCAGCCGATCCTGCCGACGGGTGGCGATCCCGCACTGCCCGGTCCCGCCGGGACCGTACTGGCGATCGATGACGATCCGCATGCCCGTGACCTCGTCACCCGGTTCCTGACCAAGGAAGGCTATGCCGTGCGGACGGCGTCGGACGGGGTGTCCGGCCTCGAAATGGCGCGGGCGATCGTGCCCGACGTGATCTTGCTCGACGTCACCATGCCGAAGAAGGACGGCTGGTCGGTGCTGTCTGAGTTGAAGGAGGACCCGGTCCTGTCGGGCATTCCGGTGGTGATGATCTCCAGCCTCGACGAGAAGCGGCTCGGCTATGCGCTCGGCGCCACGGACTACCTGGTGAAGCCGGTCGAGTGGGATAAGCTGAAGGGCGTGATGGACCGGTTTCGCGAGCCGCCCGGCGGGCTGGTGCTGGCGATCGACGACGACGAGGACACGCTCGGCCGCTATGGCGCCATGCTGCGCCGGCTCGGCTTCGAGTTCGCCTCGGCGACGAATGGCCGGCTCGGTCTCGAGCGACTGGAGGAAAGGCGTCCCGATCTCATCCTTCTCGACCTCAACATGCCCATCATGGACGGCTTCGACTTTCTCGGCGAGCTCCGCGCGCGGCCGGACCTTGCCGATATTCCCGTCGTCGTCCTCTCCTCGATGGATCTGACCAGCGAGGAGCGGCGGACGCTGAACGCGGCGGCGGACGAGGTTCTGTCGAAGACCGAGGTCTCCATGCGCCAGCTGGCGGAGCGGATCCGGGGCGTCATCCCGGCGCCTCAGGGGCAGACGGAGAAAGTGTGAGCCAGACGCTCATCCGACCTCGATCGCGGGATGACCGCGACCGTTGCGAGGCCCGCGCCTGCGAAGGCTTGCGAGGGAACCGCAGAAGCTGGCCGCGTTGTTTCGCTTGAAGCACTAGTTTGGGTCGCTTCCCAACGCGGGTAGCGTTCAGCCGGCTTGATCCGGTCGCCAGCAAACGGCTCGATCAGGCCGTCCACCGGTCCGATTGTACAGGACAGAACAGGCCTTCGAACTGGACGGCCTTCATGGGGCGGCCGAACATGTATCCTTGTGCTTCGGGGCAGCGGATAGCCCGCAGGTAATCCGCTTCGTCCACCATCTCTATGCCCTCAGCGATGACGTCGAGATCGAGGCCCGCCGCCAGCCGGATGACGGCTTCGACGATCGCCTGGCCCTTGGCATCCCCGCCGATCCCGCTGATGAACGATCGGTCGATCTTGAGGCGTGTCACCGGGTAGTCCTTCAGCATGCTCAGCGAGGCAAAGCCTGTTCCGAAATCGTCGAAGGCGATGCCCACGCCGATGGATTTGAGGTGATGCAGCGTTTTGGTGATGCTGCGTTCATTGCGCAGGATGGTATTTTCGGTGATTTCGAGTTCGAGCGCCCTTGCCGGGAGATCGTGATCGGACAGCGCCCGTTCGACCGTTTCAGCGAGATCGTTTGTCCGGAACTGGGCGGCAAAGAGGTTCACCCCGATGCGGAAGTCGGCAAGGCCCATCTTTCGCCATGCCGCGGCCTGCGCGCAGGCGGTGCGCAAGACCCATTCGCCCACGGGAACACACAGAAGGCCGCTTTCCAGGACGGGCAAAAAGGCCCCGGGGGCGACGACGCCGTGTTCGGGGCGGTTCCAGCGGATCAGCGCCTCGGCCCCGGAGAGGCTGTTGTCCGACAGCCGGACCTGCGGCTGATAGTAGAGTTCGAACTCCTCCTCCTCCCACGCCTTGCGCAGGCCCGAACTTACGCTGCTGCGCGTCGTCATGGCCGCGCGCAGTCCCGGCGTGAAGATGCGGACCCGGTGACGGCCGTCGGCCTTCGCCTGGTAGAGGGCGAGATCGGCGTCGCCCAGAAGGGTGGAGGCGTCGCCGGCATCGTCGCAGGAGGTGGCAATTCCGATGCTGGCGCCAATGTAGATCGGCTGCTCGTCGAGCTCGATGGGTGCCTCGATGGAGGAGATGAGTTGCTCCCCCAGTGAAGCCGCCAAGAGCGGATCGCCCCATCCGGCACTGAACACGACGAACTCGTCGCCGCCCAGACGGCCGAGCAGATCGTTCTTGCCGATGATGCCCGATAGACGCCGGGCCACCACTTGCAGGACCTGATCTCCCACCGCGTGGCCCAGAGTGTCGTTCACGTCCTTGAAACCATCGAGGTCGAGAAGGAGAAGCGTCATCGAAACGCCGGCGGCGGAGGCCTTTGCGATCGCCTTGTGAAGGCTGTCGCGGTTGAGGAGGCCGGTCAGGCTGTCGTGTTCGGCGGAGTAACGGAGTTGCTCCTCGGCCTGTTTGCGCGCCGTCACGTCCCGCAGGATGGCGCCAAACTTCGGCTCGCCATTCTCGACCCAGCGCGACAGCGAAAGCTCTATCGGAAACTCGGAGCCGTCTCGGCGGCACGCCATCAGGTTCTGAGAGGTCCCGATGATGCGCTCGGTGCCGCCGGCTGCGACGCGGGCAAGCCCGCGGCCGTGCTGAGCGCGCAGTTCCGGCGGGACGATCATGTCGAGCGAACGCCCGACTGCATCCTCCGCGCTATAACCAAACATCCGCTCGGCAGCGCTATTCCAGGACGTGATGATGTTGTGACCGTTCGCGCAGATGATGCCATCCGGCGACGTCATGGCAATGTTCTGGAACTGGCTTCGGCTGGCGCTGTTGGCAAGCTCGAGCCGCCGCAACTCCATGCGGTCCATCACCAGAGAGGCAAGGTTCACGAGGAACAGGCGCTCCTGCTCTGATAGTCCCGGCCGGGGCTGATGGTCGATGAGACAGAGGCTGCCGAGACGGTGGCCCGAGGCCGAAATAAGCGGGGCGCCGGCATAGAAACGAATGAACGGCTCGCCTGTGACGAGCGCGTTGGAGACGAAGCGGGAATCCTTGGTGGCATCCGGCACCACCATCACCTCGTCGCCCAGCATCGCGTAGGTACAGAAGGAAACGTCGCGGCTCGTCTCGCAGACGGGAAGGCCGACGTTTGCCTTGAAGAACTGGCGGTCCCGGTCCACCAGCGAAACAAGGGCGATCGGGACACTGAAGACGTGCGAGGCGATTTCAACGATGCGGTCGAACTCGTGTTCGGGCGCGGTCCCAAGAATGCCAAACGCTTCGAGCGCGGCTAGGCGCTCACTTTCGCCGTCGAGGATGGGGTAGGACATGCGATGCTGCCGCTGAAAGCTGATGCTGAGAGTCTAGCCTCAAATAACTTAAGGAATGACGCAGCCTCTGCTTGGGTCAGGGGAACTGCTCCCTCAGTCTTTTGTGGCTAGCGTCCCACGCGTGACAGTCACCAGGCTGGCTTGTCCGAAGGAC
This sequence comes from Mesocryomonas lacus, assembly GCF_055730105.2. Taxonomy (NCBI): domain Bacteria; kingdom Pseudomonadati; phylum Pseudomonadota; class Alphaproteobacteria; order Hyphomicrobiales; family Aurantimonadaceae; genus Mesocryomonas; species Mesocryomonas lacus. The sequence goes on along the minus strand of NZ_JBUZWF020000001.1, from coordinate 156,037 downwards.
ATTTCGCGCGACGCGGCGTCCGGTCGATCCGAAAGCACATAAAATTGTGCCGGTTTAGCCCGGCAAACAGAAGTCTCCCTGAATATTATCTTAGCTGGTAACGAATCGAAAATCGAAGATCGCTACCAGTGCTTGCGGTGCGTCGCCAAACTCACACTCGAAGACGGCGAAGGCCAGTCGGGATTCGGTTTGATGTCTTTTCTACAGCGCGGGCGGTTTTGGATTCTGTTGGCAGTCCTGTTGATGGGCTTCTGCGGCGCGTCGACGTTCGCGCTCCTCGAGATGCGCCGGGACACCTATGGTACCGCCGTCGCCAACGCCGATAATCTTCGCCGCGTGCTGTCGCAGGACATCGAGGGCAATCTGCGCAATTACGACCGGGTTCTGTCGGGCGTTGCGGCGAAGCTGACGGGCGGCCGGATCGCCTCTCTCGCGCCGGACCTGCAGCAGGCCTACCTGTTCGAGGGCGTGCTGGTGGATCCCTATTTCACCAGCCTTCTCGTTCTCGATGCGGCGGGCAATGTGGTGCGCGACGCCGGGGCGAACCCGCACCGGTCCGACAACTTCTCCGATCGCGACTATTTCCAGGTGCAGCGGGACGGAAAGGTTGAGGGGATCTACTTCAGCGACCCGTTCCGGCGCCGCCTGACGGGAGACGACGTCGTGATCGCCCTCAGCCGCCGGATCGAGAGCGCGGACGGGGCCTTTGCGGGCGTCGTCGTCGGCACGGTCAGGCTGGACTATTTCCGCAGCCTGTTCGAACGCGCGGCGCTTCAGCCGGGCGACAGCATCAACCTGTTCTCGGCCAAGGGCGTCATGCTGATGCGAACGCCCTACCGCGATGACCAGATCGGGCGCGACTTTTCCGCCACCAGCAACATCCGCCGTTTCATCGCCGAGGGTGCGGGCACGTTCTCCGGCGTCGCCGCCGTCGATGGCCTGCCGCGCATCTATACCTTTGGCCGGGTCGGTGACCTGCCGCTGATCATGAATGTCGCGCTGGACGAGGCGGCGGTCTATGCGGGCTGGCGGACCCGAGCCGCGCAGATTGGCGCCGTGCTCGTTCTGCTGTCCGTCATCGCGCTGGCCCTGGGGCTTCTGGTCCGGCGGGAATTGGCGAACCGGGCGCGGGCAGAGAAGACGGCGCTGCAGAACGAGACGCAGTACCGGCTGCTGGCCGACAACGCGTCCGACATCATCATGCGGCTCGATAGCGACCTGACGCGTCGATACGTGTCGCCGGCCTGCCGCCGGGTCCTCGGCTACGACCCGAGCGAGCTGATCGGCCAAAAGACGCGCGATCTCATCCATCCCGACGACTGGCCGCTGGTCGAGGGGATCGTCGCGGCCTGCCGCGAGCGTCAGGAGCCGGCAGAGGCGGTCTATCGCCTGCGGCACCAAAGCGGCCGGGAGGTCTGGGTCGAAGGACGCTATGGCAGCATTTCCGAGAAGGACGGCTATCTCGTGGTCCTGCGCGACATCACCAAGCGCAAGGCAGCGGAGCTCGAGCTCGACAAGGTTCATGCCCGCCTGGAGCAGCTGGCCAACAAGGACGGCCTGACCGGACTGGCCAACCGGCGGCAGTTCGACGAGAAGATGGCGCTCGAGTGGGATCGCGCAGCCGGCGATGGCAAGCCTCTGTCGCTACTGCTGCTTGACGTGGATCACTTCAAACGGTTCAATGATACGCACGGGCACCAGGCCGGAGACGACTGCCTGCGGCGGGTGGCGGCGGCGGTCGAGCAGTGCGTGCGCTCCCACGATATGGCCGCCCGCTACGGCGGCGAAGAGTTCGCGGTGATCCTTCCGGGCAGCGACGAAAGGGCGGCCCGGATCGTCGGCGACCGGATCGTGTCGGCCATCGAGCGCCTCGGCATTCGCCATCGCGGCAACGAGGCGCCGGACAGTGTGGTCACGATCAGCGTCGGCTGTACCACGCGCCAGGCCGAGGCCCCTGAGGACGTCGATCCGGCGGAGATGATCCGGCTGGCGGACGCAGCGCTCTATGAAGCAAAGCGGACCGGCCGGAACCGGGTCATGGCCACCCCCGACATGCCGTCCGACCCGAAGCCGCCGATCGTCGTGGACGACGAACAGAGAGCGGTCCGGGCAGACCAGGCCGCCTCCGGGATCACGCCGGGCGCGACGGATGCGCTGAACGCCATCGCGCGCAGCGCCGCGGAGATCATGGACGCGCCGATCGGCTTCGTGTCGCTGGTCGGCAGCGAGAAGGTGATCCTCATTGGGCGGCATGGCATCGATGCTGCCGATGTGCCCCGTGACATCTCCTTCTGTGCCCATGCGGTGACCGGGCTTGAGCCGCTCGTCGTCGCGGACCTTGCACGCGACAGCCGTTTCTCGGAGAACCCCCTGGTGACCGGCGACGGCATGCGCGCCTACATGGGCGCGCCCTTCTCGGACCCGGAGACCGGACAGCCGCTCGGCGCCGTCTGCGTGGTCTCGCGCGAGCCGATGCGCAGCGAACCGACGCCCGAGCAGAAGAAGGCCTTCATGGCCATGGGAAGGGTCGCCGCCCGGCGGCTGTGATCGTCTTAGGCCTCCTGTAAAACCGATTGTTCCCGCAGGCGATGACGCTGCAAACGGGCTTTCGGCCTACGTCCCGGGCACGCCCGCGACTGGGCCGCCGCCGGTTCATCATCGGCGCTGACGCTCACAATAAACTTGACTAGCACACTCTACTTATTGTTCGACCAGCGCTGGAGGGCCTAGGGCTCGAAGGGTTGATCGGGGATACCAGATCTTGATGACGCCAGGTTCGCGGATATCCGTCATTCCCAAGCGACACGGAGTGCCGCCTGCCACGGGTGAGCTGTCGCCCGTCAGCCCGGCGCGAACGCCGGATCTTTGCCGTCGCGCGCTGCTCTCCGCCCTTCTCGCTTCCCCGTTCGTCCTGCGCGCGCGATCGTCCGATGCTTCCACCTTGCGGGTGGTGACGCTCGACTACGCGCTCGCTCAGACCCTCATCGTTCTCGGCTGTCCGCCGGTCGCGATCTCCGATGCCCGCGACTGGGGGAAATGGGTCGCCGAGCCGCCGCTGGCGCCGGGCACGGTGGACCTTGGCGCCAGTCTCGATCCGAACATGGAACTGCTGGCCGCCCTCCGGCCCGACCTGATCCTGACCACGGACTATGTCGGACTGGCCGAAGAGCGCCTGTCGCGGATTGCCGAGGTCAAACGCATCACGGTCTATTCCGAGGGCGGCTCGCCGCTGCCGAAAGCGATGGCGGCGGTGCGGGAGGTCGGCGCGCTCACCGGCCGGGCGCTCGAGGCCGAACGATACCTTGCCGACACCGAGCGCTTCTTCGACGTCTGCGCCGAGCGCGCCCGGCGGTTTCGCGGCCGCCCGGTTGCCGTCCTCTCCTTCATCGACCCGCGCCATGTCCGCGTCACCGGGCGGCCGGGCCTCTACCAGGACGTTCTCGACCGCATCGGCCTTCGCAATGCCTGGGAAAAACCCGCCAACTTCTGGGGCTTCTCGACCGTCGGCCTCGAGCAGCTGGTGGCGCTGGGCGATGCCTTCGCGGTGGCCGACTACATGCCCGACGACGTCGCCGCGACCTTGCCGGACAGCCCGCTCTGGCGCGAACTGCCCTTCGTGCGCGGCGGCACGGTGCCCGTCCTGCCGCCGGTGTTGGTGTTCGGCGGGGTGCCGTCGGCCCGCCGCTTCGCCGCGCTGCTGCTCGATGCGCTGGAGGGCAGCGCGTGACCGCCGCCATGCCGGTCGCCGGCCTTCTGAGACAGCGGCGCGGACCCGCGCTCCTGGCCCTCGCGCTCGCGCTGCCGACCCTCGTCCTCGCCGCGATCCTCCTCGGTCCCGATCTCCCCGCGCTGTGGCGCACGGGAGCCGCAGGGTACGATCCGCAGCGCCTCGTCCTCCTCCACTCCACCTTGCCGCGCCTCGCGATGGCGGTGATGTGCGGCGCCGCGCTGGCCGCCGCCGGCGCGATGCTCCAGCAGGCGCTGCGCAACCCGCTGGCCTCGCCGACGACGCTTGGCATCGACGCCGGGGCGCGGCTGGCGCTCGCCCTCGCCACGCTGTTCGCCCCGGCGCTGCTGGGCTGGGGGCGCGACCTCGTGGCGCTCCTCGGCTCGTCGCTTGCGGCAGCGCTGGTGTTCGCGCTCGCGCGTCGGCAGGATTTCGCTCCGGTGCCGCTGGTCCTGTCGGGTCTCCTCGTCGGGCTCTACTGCGGGGCACTCGCCTCGGTGCTGACGCTGATCGACAGCCGCTGGCTGGTCAGCCTGTTCATCTGGGGCAGCGGCTCGCTCAGCCAGCAGAGCTGGGCCCCGGCCGCGGACCTCGCCGTACGACTCGCGATCGCCGCGCCCTTCACGCTTCTCCTCCTGCGTCCGCTGTCGCTGATCGAGCTCGGCGATGAGGCGGCGAGGGGCCTCGGCCTGCCGGTGGCGCGCCTGCGGCTCTGCGCGGTCGCGCTGGCGGTGGCGCTCTCGGCGGTCACCGTCAGCGCCGTCGGCGTGATCGGTTTCGTCGGCCTGGTCGCGCCGATCATGGCGCGGCTGGCCGGCGCCCGCGACTTTTCCGCCCGCTTGCTGTGGTCCGGGGTGATCGGGGCGCTGCTGTTGCTCTTGACCGATCTCGCGGTCCAATTGGCGGCCGGCGTGTCCGCCGATCTCGTGCCGACCGGCGCCGTGACGGCGCTCCTCGGATCGCCGATCCTGCTCTGGTTGCTGCCGCGCCTGCAGGCGGGCCTGCGGCCGCCGACCCGGCAGGCGCGGGCGCCACGGGCGATCGGCGGCGGGAACAGGTCATGGCTCGTCGTCGCCGCGATGGTTTGCGGCTTGCTCCTCTTGGTCACCGCAGCGCTGCTCCTCGGGCGATCGCCAGCGGGCGGGTGGCACTGGCTTGGCCTGTCCGACCTGTCGGCGATCCTGCCCTGGCGGTGGCCGCGGGTTATGGCGGTGGGCGCCGCCGGCGTTCTTCTCGCGCTGGCCGGCTTCGTGCTGCAGCGCTTGACAGGCAACGAGATGGCCAGTCCCGAAATCCTCGGCGTCAGCGCCGGCGCGACTTTTGCCGTCGCCATCGCTTTGTTCACCGCCGGCAGCCTCTCGCCGGGCGGCACGGTACTCGCCGCCTTTGCCGGCGCCTTCGCGACGCTGCTCGTGATCCTCCTGCTCGGGCGCCGCTCCGGCTTTGCGCCCGAGCGCATGTTGCTGGCGGGGATCGCCATCTCGGCGCTGCTCGATGCGGTGATCGGCGTCCTGTCGGCCGGCGGCGATCCGCGCGCGGTACAGCTGCTCTCCTGGATGGCGGGCGCGACCACGACGGTGGAGCCTTTCGGCGCGCTGATGGCGGCGGGCGCTGCCGCGCTCGTCTTGCTGATCGCCCTCCCGACCGGCCGGCCGCTCGTCCTTCTGACGCTCGGCCCCGCCACCGCCGGCAGTCTCGGCCTCGGCGTGCGCGCCAGCCGGCTTCTCCTTTTGGCGCTCGCGGCGCTGGCGACGGCGGTGGCCACCCCGGTCGTCGGTCCGCTGACCTTCGTCGGGCTTATCGCCCCGCATCTCGTGCGTCTTGTCGGCGTTCGCGGCATGGCCCCGGCATTGCTCCTCAGCGCCGCCACGGGCGCCGCCATCCTCATCGCGGCGGACTGGCTGGCGCGCGTCGTTGCCTTTCCGTTCCAGCTCCCCACCGGCCTCGTCGCCTCGCTCGTCGGCGCGCCGGTTCTCTTCTGGCTTCTGCAAAGGCGCACGCCATGAACCTTGCTGTTCCCGTCCCGCCAGCGACGAAAATGTCGCGGACAGGCTTCGAACTCGATGCCGTCAGTTTCGAGGCGGACGGCCGCACCATCCTCGCGCCGCTGACCCTGTCCTTCCCGCATGGCGAGGTGATCGGCCTCGTCGGCCAGAACGGCTCCGGCAAGTCGACGCTTCTGAAGATGCTGGCACGCCAGAATAGCCCGACCAGCGGCACTCTCCGCTTCGAGGGGCGTCCGCTCGGCGCGTGGGGCGCACGCGACTTTGCCCGGCGCGTCGCCTATCTGCCGCAGGACCTGCCGACTGGCACCGGGCTGCGGGTCCGCGAACTCGTGCGCCTCGGCCGCTATCCCTGGCATGGCGCCCTCGGCCGCTTCACCGAGGCCGACGCCGCCGAGGCGGAAGGCGCGATGGCGCGGACGGGAACGCTCGAGCTTGCCGAGCGGGACGTCGACACCTTGTCCGGCGGCGAGCGCCAGCGGGTCTGGCTCGCCATGCTGGTGGCGCAGGATGCCGGATGCCTCCTCCTCGACGAGCCGATCTCCGCGCTCGACGTGGCGCACCAGATCGACATCCTCAGCCTGATCCGCCGCCTCTCGCACGAGCGCTCGCTCTGCGTCGTCGTCGTGCTGCACGACGTCAACATGGCCGCCCGCTTCTGCGACCGGATCGTCGCCTTGCGCGGCGGACGCCTCGTCGCGAACGAGACGCCTGAAGGCTTCATGTCGCCGCCGGTGCTGGACAGCGTCTACGGCATGGCGATGGAAGTGCTGCCGCGGCCGGGGTCGGCCATCGGCGTTGCGGTGCCGCTTTAGAGCGCCGTGCGTCCGGAAGGACGCACAAAGGACGCTCTATCTTTTTGGATGCGCTATTCCGAGATGCGGAAGGCGACGCGGACGGCGCGCGAGACTGCAATCGGCAGCATCGTCATGTGGGTTTCGCCGGCATAGGTCTCATAGGCCAGCCGTAGGTGCGGCAGAGTGGCGAGGCGCGCGGCCATGGCCTGGGTCAGCGATAGCGTCTGTGCGGTCCGGGCATGCTCGAGCCGCTTGTCCGTATCGTCACGTCCGTACTGGAACGGCGCCAGCGTCTCGCCCTCGTGCTCCCCGGCGGAGAGATGGACCTCGATGTCGCGGTCCCGCTCCGCGGCGACGAACCGGGCCTCGCTTTCCAGCAGCAGGCCGTCCTCCCAGTAGATGGTCGGGCTGGCCGCGACGAAGCGCTGGAACGTCGCGCCGCGCGAGAACAGGGCATGCAAGGCGAAGAGCCCGCCGAAGGAGTGCCCGAAGAGGGTTCGCCGGGCCGGGTCGACCGGCGCGAGCGTCGCGACGAACGGCAGCATCTCGCGCTCGATGAAGCGCAGGAACCGGTCCGCCCCGCCCGTGACGACGTCGGGTCCCCTCTCGGTGAACGGCGGGTAGGTCCGGCCGGGCGGCGGCGAGAGATCATAGGAGCGCCGCAGCGGATCATAGGCCTCGTCACGGGGATAGCCGACCGCGACGATGACGCCGGGCTGGACATCCGTCCCCATGGGGTAGGCCGCCTGGACACGCAGCGCGTCGACGGCGGTGGCGATCACCGCATTGCCGTCGGTGAGGACGAGAAGTGGCCATCCACCGGGCGGCGCCTCACCTTTCGGAAAGTAGACGAAAAGCCGCCAGACATCGCCGCACTCTCCCGTCAGATCGAAGATCTGCGTGTCGGAGAGGAGGGCCGGCCGGCCTTCGGTGCCTGTTTGGAACGGGTCCAATACTTGTGTCCTTCTTGCCGCAGTGGCTGGTTTTCATTCCGGGTTGCTCGAGCCCTGAACAGGCCCAAGTTCCTGACGAAAGGAAAGCTTTCGCCGTTTGTGCCCGTCTCAGGGTTATCACGGCCGGCTGATTAATGTTGACTCTCGTTATCATGTTTTTCTAATCGTGCTGGCACCCGTCATCAAGCCGTTGCCAGCAGGACCCATCTGATCATGTCGCCATCCGATCGTCCGACGCGCACCCTCTGCGCCGCGCTGCTCAGCTGCTCCTGCCTCACCATGGTCGGAGCATCGGCGGCCCTTGCTCAGGACACGATCGTCCTTGATGCCGTGACGCTCGAAGCCGGCGCTGGCGGTGCGACGATGGGCGACGGCGAAGGCGGCGGGCTGCAGACGGACGGCGCCGTCGCCCGGTCGGCGACGGTCGCGACGAAGACGGACACGCCGCTGAAGAAGGTGCCGCAGACCGTCAACGTCGTCTCGCGCCAGCAGCTGGAGAACCGCAAGGTCCAGACGCTGAAGGAGGCGCTGGGGTATACGCCCGGCGTCCGCGTCGGCGCTTTCGGCTTCGATCCGCGCTTCGACAGCTTCTACATCCGCGGCTTCGACGTGACCTATACCGGCGTCTACCGCGACGGCCTGCGCGAGCTGACCGGCAACTTCTCGATCTTCAAGACCGAGCCTTACGGCCTCGAGGGCATCAGCGTCCTCAAGGGGCCGAGCTCGGTCCTCTACGGCGGCGGCTCGCCCGGCGGCATCGTCAACCTCGTCTCGAAGCGGCCGACGGATACGCCGTTCCGCGAGATCGAGACGCAGGTCGGCTCCAACAGCCGTGCCCAGGCAAGCTTCGACGCCTCGGGGCCGCTCGGCGGCAGCGACAACGTCCTCTACCGCATCACCGGGCTTGCCCGCGACGCCGATACCGATCTGCGCAGTGCGCCGGACGACCGTGTCTTCATCGCGCCCGCCCTGACCTTGCGCTCCGACGACCGCAACACCCAGCTCACCGTCCTCGGCGAGTACATGGACTTCACGACCGGCGGCAACGCGTCCTTCGTCAACGAAAACGGCGGGATCACCGGTCTGGAGTCCGGCGATCCCGCTTTCGGCGACTTCGACGGCAAGCAGGGCCGCATCGGCTACGAGTTCGAGCACCGGTTCAACGATACTCTGACGGTGCGCCAGAACCTGCGCTACGCCCATGTCGACGCCGACGTGAAGTACACGCAGATCGACGGCATCTCGGCGGACCGGCTGACGGCCAGCCGCTCGGCCTGGCGCATCGTCGACGCACTGGACTCCTTCGTCGTCGACAACCAGGCGCAGATCGATGTCGACACCGGCCCGGTCAAGCACACGCTGCTCGGCGGGGTCGACTATTCCTATGTCGATGTCGACGACGCCTTCGGTTTCGGTCCGGCGCCGGATCTCGACCTCGTCCGGCTGAACTACGGTGCGCAGGCGATCGCGACGCCGTCGCTCGACCTGGTGTCGACGACGACGCAGCAGAGCCAGACCGGGCTCTATCTGCAGGACCAGATGGAATATCAGCGCTTCGTCCTGACGCTCGGCGGGCGCTACGACTGGCTGACCACGAAGAACTTCGACCACATCAACGCGCTTGGCAGCGAGCAGGACGACGAGAAGTTCTCGGGCCGGGCGGGTCTGGCTTACCTCTTCGACAACGGCATCTCGCCCTATGTCAGCTATTCCACCTCGTTCGCGCCGACCATCGGGCGCAGCGCGACGGGCGCGACCTTCAAGCCGACCGAGGGCGAGCAGGAGGAGATCGGCGTCAAATACGCGCCGGATGACATCAACCTCGCCGTCAACGCCGCTCTGTTCCGCATCCGGCAGAGCAACGTCCTCGCACAGGATCCGGACAATCTCTTGGGTCAAATCCAGCGCGGTGAGGTGGAGTCCCGCGGTTTCGAGCTGGAGGCGACGACCAGCCTGATGGCCGGCCTGAACCTCACGGCCGCCTACACCTATCTCGATCTTGAGATCACGGCGGGCAACAACGAGGGCATGTTCCCCTCTGGCATTCCCGCGCACCAGGTCTCAGTCTGGAGCGACTACACCGTGCAGAGCGGGGCGGCCGAGGGCCTCGGTTTCGGCGCGGGCGTCCGCTATGTCGGCGAAAGCTTCGGCGACGACACCAACACCTTCCGCAACGAGCAGCGCATCCTGGTGGACGCCTCGCTGTCCTACGACTTCGGCAAGGCGAACCCGAAGTTCGACGGCGTCAGCGCGCAGATCAACGCCAAGAACCTCTTCGACAAGCGCGAGGCCACCTGCTCGTCCGGCTACTGCTACCTCGACGAGGGCCGCAACGTCATCGGCTCGCTCCGCTACCGTTTCTGAGGCTTAAGGCCTGTCGTCGTCCGCACGGGCTGGTGTCGCTTTACCGCCGGGGCGAGCCCGTCCCGGTCGCCGAGCGCCATGCGCGTGGGACCCGTCCGGCCTCAGCTTGCGGCGGAGGCTCGAAAGCGCTCCCAGCCTTGCGCCCGCAACTGGCAGGCCGGGCAGTCGCCGCACCCATAGCCCCAGTCGTGCCGGTGCGTGCGGTCGCCGGCGTAGCAAGTGTGCGTCTCCTCCCGGACGAGATCGAGCAGAACGTCGCCGCCGAGGGCCTCGGCCATCGCGAAGGTCTGCGCCTTGTCGATCCACATCAGCGGCGTCTGGATGACGAAGCGCTTTTCCATTCCGAGATTGAGGGCGAGCTGCATCGCCTTCATCGTATCGTCCCGGCAGTCGGGATAGCCGGAATAGTCGGTCTCGCAGACGCCGGTGACGAGGTGCTTGGCGCCGCGCCGGTAGGCGATCGCCGCGGCAAAGCCGAGGAAGAGAAGGTTGCGCCCGGGCACGAAGGTGTTCGGCAGGCCATTCGCCTGCATGGCCATTTCCGACGTCTGGGTCAACGCGGTGTCGCTGATCTGCCCGAGGACGCCCATGTCGATGAGGTGATCCTCGCCGATCTTTGCCCCCCATTCCGGAAACTCGCGCCTGAGCCTGTCGAGGATGCGCGGGCGGACGTCGAGCTCGATGCGGTGGCGCTGGCCGTAGTCGAAGCCGACCGTCTCGACATGGTCGAAGCGCTCGAGCGCCCAGGCGAGGCAGGTCGTGGAATCCTGTCCGCCGGAGAAGAGGACGAGGGCGGTTTCGCCGGTTGCCGCCATCTCAGCACGCCTCGTTTGCTAGCGTTGCTACCTGCCGACACAGGGGAACCAGCCCGGAGGCGGTTTTGACGTTGGATACGTCGACGACATTGGCGACAACACCGCTGCAGGCATCGCCAGTCCCTTCAAGGCGGAGCACAGCGTCAAAAGAATGGCGGCACAACCGCAAGCGCTGGCGTGTCGACAGCCTGTCCGGCAGCCGGTGGACGGTCTCGAGGGTGAAGGCTTGCAGCATCGTCATCGGGTTTCCAGCATCCTGTGGGTTTGGGGCGCTTGGCACCGTGGCGAGGTGCCCAGCCATCGCCAGGAACGACCGCCTTCTGTAGGCGCCAGCAGCCCTTGCAGCGGCGCCTGCTGCCAGGGATCCCGGCGCCGAGTTTACTCGATCATCGACGCGGACCAGTCCCGCCGACCCCTGCGGGTTCTCTGCGCGTCCCGCATCCACGATGTCGGCTGGGGAAGCCGATGCGGCCGCGTAGAGCATACGGCCGCTTTTGGCGGAAGAGGGGCGCCGGCTCGCGGATGGGGGAGGCGGACATGCAAAAGCGCGGCTCGCACTGGTCTGGAGCTCCGGCGCTCCATGGCTTTGTCGAACCATGCCAGCGCATCACATCCCGCCTTTACGGCTGAAGAGGACCCGACCGGCGATGGCGTCCTCTGCAGGAGGCCGACATGCCCAAGCCGTTCGGCCGGGATTTCGTCGAGTTTCCCGCTGCGGTTGACAGGGTGTCCCGCCACCCGTACGTTCATTGTAATGAATACGTTCAAAATAATGAACGGCGGGAGGATGTAAAGTGAGTGGACGAGGGTCGGAACGCGTTCTCGACATGCTCGAATGGTTCGCCTTGCAGGCGGGCGCCGTCTCGCTGGCGGCCGTCGTCCAGGCGCTGGACCTGCCGAAGAGCAGCACGCTGCTGCTGCTGCGCCAGCTGGCCGATCGGGGCTATCTCGAGCGGCTCGGCGACGGCACCTATCTGCTCATCCGCCTGCCCGGCGAGGCGGGTCCCGGCCGCGAGGCCTGGGGCACGATTCTGAGGCTCTCGGAAGCGCCGCTGCGCGACGCGGTCGCCGCCTCGAACGAGACCGGGTTCCTGGCGATCACCGAGAAGCAGGAGGTGCGCTACCTCACCAAGGTGCTGCCTGCCCGCGAGATCCGCTATGACCGCGACATCTCCAAGCTCCGCAAGGCGCACCAGGTGGCGAGTGGCATCGTGATGCTGGCCGGGCTCGAGCGGTGCGAATTCGACGCCTATCTCGGCCATCTGGCGCCCGAGCTGCGCGGCGAAGTGGCGGCGACGGTCGCGGCGGCGCGGGTGGACGGCTTCTGCGTCAACCTCAAGGGCGTGGTCGAGGGCGCTGCGGGCATCGCAGCGCCGGTACGAGACGCCGAAGGACGGGCGGTCGCCGCCATCAACATTTCCGGGCCGCGGGACCGCATCGAGGCCAACGTCCCCGGGATCACCGGCATCGTCGTCGAAACCGCCCGCCTCGTATCGGAGGCGCTGGCGCGGCGGAGCCGGACAAGCAGCAAGAACCCTGGGAGGAATTAGAATGTTGAAGCAGAAACTGGCCGCGTTCGTCGTCGGCGCCGCAGTCGCGGGCTTTGCCACCGGCGCCTCGGCGCAAGGCGTGCCGGCGGGCTATCCCGCCGACTATGCCGCCACGATCGAGGCGTCCAAGGCCGAAAAGGGTCTGGTGATCTACTCGAACATGGCCGACAACAACTGGCAGCCGGTGATTGCCGGCTTCAAGGTGGCCTATCCCTGGATCAACATCGAGACCCTCGATCTCGGCTCCGGCACCGTGCATTCACGCTGGGAAGCCGAGGCCGGCAGCGGCTCGCGCACCGCCGACGTCCTCATCTCCGGCGCCAACGACCGCTGGGCGAACTACGGCACCGACGGCCGCATGCTCGACTACAAGAGCCCCGAGCTCGCCAAGCTGCCGGACTTCGCCAATCCCTATGCTGGCGTCTACGTGCTCTCGGCCGACCCGCTGGTCATCACCTACAATGCCGCGCTCCTGACCGAGGAGCAGCGCCCGAAGGGCTTTGCCTCGCTGGTCGCGGCGGCGGTCGCCGATCCCGCGAGCTTCGAGGGCAAGATCACCACCTATGACGCCGCGCGCAATTCGTTCGGCCTCGCCGCCTGGTGGAACTACATGGCCAAGAAGGGCGACACCGGCTGGAACGAGCTTCGCCAGATCGGCAAGATGATCCGCGGCGAGACCTCGGGCGGGCCGATGAACGAGAAGATCGCCACCGGCGAATACGTCATCGGCGTCGCGGTCTCCGGCATCACCATCTTCCCGCGGCTGGAACAGCCGGGCGGCGAACTGCTCGGCTTCGCCTTCCCCGACGACGGTACCATCGTCATGCTCCGCGGCATGGGCATCCCGAAGCAGGCGGCGAACCCGAACTCGGCAAAGCTCTTCGTCGACTACACCCTCAGCCAGGCCGGCCAGACCCTCGTCGGCAAGGGCGGGCTCGTGCCGTACCGCGGCGACGTCGCGGAGGCTGACGTCCGCTACACTTTCCAGGGCATCGAGCAGCTGATCGGCCCCGACAACGTCATCCTCGCCGGCTTCGACAAGAAGCTGATCGACGAGGCGCCAGCCTTCGTCACCAAGTGGAACGCCGCCCTGAAGGGCGAATAACCGCGCTTCCGCTGCGGGACGGACCCACGTCCGTCCCGCTCCCGACCCTTCACCGGAAACCATCGCCATGACAGCCACGACCGCCGACAAGGGGTCGACCGTGGGCTTCGATCGCTCGCGGCTGATCTTCTGGGGAGTCTTTGCCCTCACCACCGTGATGGTGGTGGGGCCGATCGCCCCGATCATTGTCCAGGCCTTCCTCGACAAGCCGCTCTACGATACCGCGGCGGGCATGACCGTCGGCAATTTCGGCCGTCTGTTCGGCGATCCGGAAATCCTTGGGATCTTCTTCAACACGGCGGCCTTCGCCGTGCTGACCATGGTCGTCGCGCAGGTGTTCGGCGCCGTGATGGCGGTGATCGTCGGCCGCACCAACCTGCCGTTCCGCCGCCTGTTCGGCGAATTGCTGCTCTGGCCGCTGTTCGTGTCGAACCTCGTGATCGCCTTCGGCTGGTTCACCATGTACGGCCCGTCCGGATATGTCTCGCTCGCGGTGCGCGGCTGGATCGGCACGATCCCCTGGAACCTCTATTCCATCACCGGCATGGGCATCGTCGCCGGCCTCAGTCAGGCGCCGCTCGCCTACCTCATGTGCCTCGGCGCCGTCACCAAGGCCGACGCCTCGCTGGAGGATGCCGCCCGGTCGGCCGGCGCCGGCCCGTTCCGCGCGCTCTGGTCGGTCACCGTGCCGATGATGCGCCCGGCGATCATCTATTCCGCCGTCCTCAACTTCGTCATCGGCATCGAGATGCTGGCGATCCCGCTGCTGTTCGGCGCGCCGAGCGGCATCAACACCATCACCACCTTCCTCTACGACCGCGGCATCAACGCCGCCGTGCAGCCCGACTACGGCATTGTCGGCGCGGCTTCGCTGATCCTCCTCCTCGTCGTCGGCTTCCTCGTCTGGCTGCAGGGGCGGCTGATGAAGGGCAGCGGCCGCTTCGTCACCGTGCGCGGCAAGGCGACCCGGCCCTCGACGCTCGACCTCGGCCCCTGGCGCTGGGTCGCCTTTGCCGTGGTCGCCTTCTACGTCCTCACCACCATCGTCGCGATCTTCGCCGGCATCTTCATGCGGGCGGGCGTCACCTTCCTGACGCCGCTGATCCCCTTCTACAAGCTGATGACGACGGCGAATTTCGAGCTGATCTTCAACTCCAGTTCCTATATGCGCTCGATCGGCAATTCGGTGCTGATCTCGCTCGTCGGCGCCGTCGTCGGCACGTTTTTCATCGCCATCATCACCCTTGTCGCCCGGCGCTCGGAGTTCCGCTTCGCCCGGCCGCTGGAATATGTCGCGCTGTTCCCGCGCTCGCTGCCGGGCATCATTGCCGGCCTTGGCTTCTTCTATGCCGTGGTCTGGATTCCCGGTCTCGACGTCATCCGCGGCACGATCTGGATTCTCATGCTGGCGTTCATCCTGCGCTACATCCCGGTCGGCTTCGGGGCCATCGCACCGGCGCTCTCGCAGGTCGGCGACGAGCTCGACCGCGGCGCCCGCATTTCGGGGGCGGACTGGTGGACGACGGTGACGCGGATCATCCTGCCGATCCTGAAGCCGGCGCTGTTCTCCTGCTTCGCGCTCCTCTTCATCCACTTCTTCAAGGAATACGTGACGGCGGTCTTCCTGTACCAGCCCGGCTCCGAGATCATCGGCACCACGATGCTGCAGCTGGTCGCCCAGGGCGACAACGGCCCGGTCTCGGCCCTCGCCACCATCCAAGTCGTCATCACCGCGGTCTTCGTGCTTCTGGCGCGCCGCGTACTGGGAGCCAAGATCTATGGCTGATCTCGTCCTCGACCGTCTGACCATCCAGTATGGCGACGTCACCGCCGTCAACGATGTCTCTATCACCGTGCCGTCGGGCGAATTCCTGACCCTTCTCGGCCCCTCCGGCTGCGGCAAGTCGACGACGCTGTTCTCCATCGCCGGCCTTAACAAGGCGACGTCCGGCACCATTCGCATCGGCGACAAGGTGCTGTTCGACGGCGCCAAGGGCATCTCCGTCGCGCCGGAGCACCGCGACATCGGCCTCGTCTTCCAGAGCTATGCGCTCTGGCCGCACATGAGCGTCGCCGACAACCTCGCCTTTCCGCTGAAGCTCAGGAAAATGGGCAAGGCCGAGCGCGAGGAGCGGATCCGCGACGCGCTGACGCTGGTCGAGATGATGCCCTATGCCGAGCGCTATCCGTTCGAGCTGTCGGGCGGCCAGCAGCAGCGCGTGGCGCTCGCCCGGGCGCTGGTCTACCGGCCGAGCCTGCTGCTCCTCGACGAGCCCCTGTCCAACCTCGACGCCAAGCTGCGCGAGCGGGCGCGGGTCTGGCTGCGCGAGCTGCAGGAGCGGCTGAAGGTGACCACCATCTACGTCACCCACGACCAGTCCGAGGCGCTCGCCGTCTCCGACCGCATCGCGGTGATGAGCATGGGGCATCTGCGCCAGCTCGGCACGCCGAAACAGATCTACAACACCCCGGCCGACGCCTTCGTCGCCGACTTCATCGGCTCGTCGAACTTCCTGTCCGGCAAGCTTTTCGGCGGCGACGTCGACGGGCTTCCGAACGTCGAACTGGCCGACGGCTCGCGCATCCGCACGTTGCCCGGCCGCGCCGCGGCGGACGGCACGCTGGTCGTCGCCGTCCGCCCCGAGCGGCTGGAGATCGTCTCCGGCCCGCAGGACAATGCGATCGCCGCCCGCATCGAGCACGGCACCTATCTCGGCTCGGTCTACCAGTACGAGGTCGCCGGCGCCGGCTCGCGCTTCCGCATCCAGACCGCCGAGGAGATCGCGCAAGGCGAGGTCTTCATCCGCATTCCGCCCGAAGCCGCGACGATCTTCCCGGCCGAACCGGACGGCAAGTGAGGCGCCCATGAGCACTGAAAAAGACGTCATCCGCTTCGACAAAGCTGCCACCGGTCCGCTGTCCGGTGTGCGCGTCGTCGATCTCTCGCGACTTGTCGCCGGCAACATGCTGACGCTGCAGCTCGCCGATTTCGGCGCCGACGTCATCAAGATCGAGCCGCCGTCCGGCGACTCGCTGCGCGACTGGAAGGATGACGGCCAGTCGCTGCACTGGAAGACCTACGGCCGCAACAAGCGCTCGGTGGTGATGAACCTGCGCGATGGGGCGACGCTCGAGGCGCTGCGGACGCTGATCCGCACCGCCGACGTCCTCGTCGAGAATTTCCGGCCGGGCACGCTGGAGAAGATGGGCCTTGCCCCCGACGCGCTGCTTCAGCTCAATCCGGAACTCATCGTCGTCCGCATTTCCGGCTTCGGCCAGACCGGCCCCTATGCGCACCTGCCGGGCTTCGGCACGCTGGTCGAGGCGATGAGCGGCTTTGCCGCCCGCACCGGCTTTCCCGACCGCGAACCGGTGCTTCCTCCTTTGGCGCTCGCCGACATGATCTCCGGCATGTTCGGCGCGCAGGCGACCACCATGGCGCTGCTCGCCCGCGAGAAGGGCATGGCGCACGGCCAGGTCATCGACCTCTCGCTGCTCGAGCCGATCTTCGCCGTCCTCGGCCCGGAAGCCTCGATCCACCGGCTCACCGGCAAGGTGAAGGAGCGCGTCGGCAGCGGCTCCAACACCGTCTCGCCGCGCAACATCTACCGCTGCCGCGACGGCCGGTTCGTCGCGCTGTCCGGCTCCATGCAGGCGGTGACGATGCGGATCTTCGACATTATCGGCCACCCCGAGATGAAGACCGATCCGCGCTTTGCCACCAACAGCGAGCGCGTGCGCAACCGCCTCCTCGTCGACGAGGCCGTCGGCGCCTGGTTTGCCGCGCGGGACCGGGACGAGGGCCTTGCCATCATGCGCGAGGCCGGCGCGACGGTCGGCCCGGTGTTCGACATCGCCGACATCGCCGCCGACCGGCATTTCGAGGAACGCGGCATCGTCGTCGAGGTCGAGGATGCCGACAACGGCTCGCTGCCGATGCACAACATCGTGCCGCGCCTTTCCGCGACGCCCGGCGTCTGGCGCCGCCCGGCACCGACCCTTGGCGAGCACAATGCCGAGATCCTCGGCGAGATCGGCCTCGATGCCGAAGCCATCGCCGCCATTGCCACAGCGACGAAGGCCGCGGCATGATCCGCTCGCTCCTCTACGTCCCCGGCAGCAGCCAGAAATTCATCGCCAAGGCGCACGAGCGCGGGGCGGATGCGGTCATCATCGACCTCGAGGATGCCGTCGCCCCCTCGGAAAAGACGGCGGCGCGGGAGGCGCTGTCGCGGACCGTGCCGAGCGTCGGCCAGAAGGGCGCCACCACCTTCGTGCGCGTCAACAATTCCGGCGAGCGCCTGCTGCCGGACGCGGAAGCCGCCTGCCGCGCCGGCGCCGACGGGCTCTATATCCCGAAGGTCACTACGCCGGACCTCCTTGATGCGATCGTCCGCCACATCGCGCCGATCGAGGCCGAGCTCGGCCGCAAGCCAATGGTCTTCGTGCCGCTGATCGAGGATCCGGGCTCGGTGTTCGACGCAAGGCCGATCGCCGCCGGTCCCCGCGTGCTTGCCCTCAGCGCCGGCGCCGAGGACCTCGCCACCGCCATGGGCGCCCAGCCGACGCCGGAGGTGCTGAAGCTGCCGAAACAGCTGATCCACATGGCGGCGAAGGCGGCAGGCGTCCTCTCCTTCGGCCTCCTGCGCACCGTCGCCGATTACAGCGATGTCGAGAGCCTGAGACTCGCCGCCCGGGAGGCGCGCGACTTCGGCTTTGACGGTGCGAGTTGCATCCACCCGAGCGTCGTCGCCGTCCTCAACGAGGCCTTCGCCCCGTCCGAGGCGGAGATCGCCTGGGCCCGGAAGGTCGTCGCCGCCAATGCCGAGGCTGCTGCCGCGGGCACCGGCGCCTTCACCCTCGAGGGCCGGTTCATCGACGCGCCGATCGCCGCGCGCGCCAAAGCCGTCATCGCTTTGTCCGAACGCCGCTAGACCCTTTGTCCGTCCAGGAGCCCTCGCCATGAGCGACACCCCCAATGGCAGCGGCCGCAGCCGCCGGATCCTCGTGACCCACACGCAGATCGCCCCGAGCGCCATCGCCCTCCTCAACGCCCACGACATCGACGTCTTCTTCTCGCCGCCCTACGACGCGCCGGAAGTCGTGGCGGAGCGGGCGCGCGACCTTGGCGTCGACGCCATCATGGTGCGCCAGGGGAAGGTCAACGACCTCGTCATTTCCGCCTCGCCGAAGCTGAAGGTAATCGTCAAGCATGGCGTCGGCATCGACAATATCGACCTGCGCGCCGCCCACGCCCGCGGCATCCCGGTGCTGCGTTCGCTCGGCTCCAACTCGCTCGCCGTCGCCGAGCACGCCATTGCCCTGGCGCTGGCGCTGATCAAGGAAGTCCTGCCGCTCGACCGCGCCGTGAAATCCGGCGAATGGCCGAAACCGACCTTCATCGGCCGCGACATCGCGGGATCGCTGATCGGCCTCGTCGGCTTCGGTGCCATCGGCCGCCACACCGCGCGGCTTGCCGAGGCGCTCGGCATGGAGGTCACTGTCTACGACCCGATGTCGTCCGCGGCGATTCTGGCTGCCGGCTATACCGAGGCGAAGACCGTCGACGACCTCGTCGCCGCCGCGGACATAATCAGCCTGCACTGCCCGCTGACCACCGAGACACGGCATATGATCGACGCCCGCCGGCTGGCGCTGATGAGGCCGACCGCCTTGATCGTCAACACCGCCCGCGGCGGCATCATCGACGAGGCGGCGCTGGCCGAGGCGCTCGTCGCAAAGCGCATTGCCGGCGCTGCGCTCGACAGTTTTGCGGTCGAGCCGCCGCCGGCCGACAGCCCGCTCTGGCCGCTCGGCACGCTGGTCGCCACCCCGCACATCGGCGGCGTTACCAATGGCTCGGCCCGCGCCATGGCCGAGATTGCCGCCCGCCACATCATTGACGTGCTCGACGGTAAGGCGCCGGACGCCGCCAGTCTGTCGCATCCCGATACCCTCGCCGCCTGATCTCCCGACCCCAACAGGAAGTGCCACCATGCCCGTAGGCTTCAGAATCAACCGCCACTGGACCCGCGTCGACGCCGCCACCGTCGAGGCTTTTCGCGCGCTGCCGGTCGCCAATGTCAGCGATTCCATGTCGCGCCTCGCCTCCGCCGGCCCGCGCCTCAGGCCCATGCACAAGGATGGCAACCTTGCCGGGCCTGCGCTGACCGTTCGCACGCGCCCGGGCGACAATTTGATGCTGCACAAGGCGATCGACATGGCCGAGCCCAGCGACATCATCGTCATGGACGCCGGCGGCGACCTCACCAATTCGCTGATGGGCGAGTTGATGCTGGCACACGCGATCAAGCGCGGCGTCGCCGGCTTCGTGCTCTACGGTGCGGTGCGCGACGCCGAGGCCTTCCTCGTCCGCAACCTTCCCGTCTTCGCCCTCGGCATCAACCACCGCGGCCCCTACCGCGATGGCCCTGGCGAGATCGGCTACCCCATCGCCTTCGACGGCATGACCATCGCGCCGGGCGACCTGATGCTGGGCGACATGGACGGAGTCCTCGCCGTCGCCCGCGGCGACACCGCGGCCGTGCTCGCGGGGGCGCAGAGGAAGCACGCTGCCGAGACGCGGCAGATGGAGGAGACCGATGCCGGCACGGTCGACCGGTCCTGGGTCGACAAGGCCCTCGAAAAGGCCGGATGCACCTACGCCGATATCGGCTGACCCCGAAACAGGGAGGGGCGGTTCTACCGTCCCGCGCTTCGTCTCTCTAACGCACGAAAATCCTCCTGCGACGGAGAGAACCGCTCCGTCGCAGGAGGCTCGCCGGCTTAGTCGAGAAGATCGGCGAGGCCGATCGGGAAGCGGCGGATGCGCTTGCCGGTGGCGTGCCAGATCGCGTTGGCGATGGCGCCGCCCGTGCCGGTGATGCCGATCTCGCCGACGCCCTTGATGCCGAGGGCATTCACGTGCGGATCGTCCTCGTGCACCAGGATGGCTTCCATCGACGGGACGTCGGCGTTTACCGGGATGTGGTACTCCGCGAGATCGGCGTTGAGGATACGACCGGAGCGCGCGTCCGTGATCGCCTTTTCGTGCAGCGCGAAGGACACGCCCCAGACCATCCCGCCAAGAAGCTGGCTCTCCACCATTCTGGGGTTGATGATGCGCCCGGCCGCGAAAGCGCCGACGAGGCGCGTCACCCGGATCTGCCCGAGATCGGGATCGACCTTCACCTCGGCGAAGACCGCGCCGTGTGCATGCATGGCGTAGGCTTCCTGCGCCGCCGGATCGCCGGCGCTCTTGCCTTCCGCCGTGACGAGGTCGAGGCCCGCGCGCTGCAGGATGTCGGCAAAGCTCTCGCCCCGGCTCTCGTCATCGCGCCGCACCAGGCGCCCATCGACGGCGACGGTTCCAACATTGCCGGCGCCGAACAGCGGCGAGCGCTCGTCGGTGGTGGCGATCTCGGCGAGCTTGGCGATCACGTTGACGCCGGCTGAGTGCAGCGCCATGCCGGCGGTCGCGGTATGCGCCGATCCGCCCGCGATCCCGGCATCGGGAAGATCGGAACTGCCGGACAGGAACTCGACCTCGTCGATCCCGAGGCCCAGCGCGTCCGCCGCGATCTGGGCGAGAGCGGTCCAGGCGCCTTGCCCCATGTCCTGCGCGCCGATTTCGGCAAGGCCGCTGCCGTCGCGGTGGATGGTGGCACGGGCGTTGGCCTGGAACATCAGCGCCGGGAAGGTCGCCGTGCCGACGCCCGAGCCGACGAGGAGGCCGGCGTCGTCGCGGCGCGCGCGCGGCTCGACCGGGCGCCCCTTCCAGCCGAAGCGCTCGGCGCCCAGCCGGTAGCATTCGCGCAGGGATTTCGACGAGAACGGCTTGCCGGAGATCGGCTCGACCTCGGCATAGTTCTTCAGCCGGAAGTCCAGCGGATCCATCCCGACCGCGAAGGCGGCCTCGTCGATCGCGCTTTCCAGCGTGATCGATCCCGTCGCCTCGCCGGGCGCCCGCATGAACATCGGCGTTCCGGTATCCAGCCGCACCGCCTCATAGCTCGTGCGGATGGCGGGGCTGGCATAGAGCGTATGGGCAACGCTCGCCGCCGGCTCGAGGAAGTCGTCGAAGGTGCTGGAGGCGGTGCGGGTGTGGTTGCCGATGGCCCGCAGCGCCCCGTCCTCGGAGACGCCGAGGCTGATCGCCTGGCGCGTCGGGGCGCGGTGCCCGACGGGGCCGTACATCTGCTCCCGGCGCAGCACCAGCTTGACCGGGCGGCCGAGCGCGCGTGCAGCGAGGATGCCGAGCACCTGCGGCCCGGCCGGAAAGCCCTTGGAGCCGAAACCGCCGCCGAGGAAGGGGCTGCGGATGTGGATGTCGCCCGGCGCGATGCCGAAGAGGCCGGCGATGCGCTGCTGGGCCATGCCGAGCGCCTGCGTCGGCATGTCCAGCGAGAGAGTGTCGCCCTCCCAGCTTGCGACGACGCCATGCGGCTCCATCGCGTTGTGGTATTGCGCGGGCGTCTCGTAGACCGCCTCGATGCGGTGGGCAGACGCGGCGAGTGCGCCGTCGAGGTCGCCGGTCTCCTCAAAAGCGGGGTTGCCCGCCCCGACCACGTCGGGCGAGAAGGTTTCGGCGCCGTCGAGGCCGGTGCGCGCCGGCTCGGCTTCGTAGCGCGGGGCGAGAAGCAGGGCGCCCTCGGTCGCTGCTTCCAGCGTCTCTGCCACCACCAGCGCGATCGCCTGTCCGGGATAGCGGACGCTGGCGTTCTGCAGGAGGTCCATCCGGAACATGAAGGGGTTGGACTTCTCGTCCGGATCGGACGCCAGCGGCGGGCGGTTTGCCGGGGTGAAGACCTCGACGACGCCGGGATGCGCCCGCGCGGCCGCCTCGTCGAGGAAGGTGACGCAGCCGCGGGCGATCGTGCTGGTGGCGACGACCGCATAAAGCATGCCGGCCGGATGATTGTCGGCCGCAAAGGTCGCAGCCCCCGTCACCTTCAGGACGCCCTCGCGCCGGGTGAGGGGCTGGCCGATGTTGGAGCCGTGCCGCCGGCGGGTCCCGGTCTCGTTCAAGGTGGTCTCAGACATGGAGGTCCCCTTTGGACTGCGCGGCGAAGGGCGATGCCGGAAGCGCCGGAAGGCGCTCCGGCGTGCCGGCTGCCGCGAGCTGCAGTGCGCGCGCGACAATGCGCTCGGCGAGCACGATCTTGTAGGCATTATCGCCGGAGGGCGTGGCCCCCTCGAGCGCGGCCTTGGCGGCCCGATCAAAGGCCTCACGGCTCGGCGTTTGGCCGACGAGCACCGCCTCGGCCGCCGTGCAGCGCCAGGGGCGCGCGGCGACGCCGCCGAGCGCGATGCGCGCCGCGCGGATGCGCCCATTCTCAAGGTCGAGGCCCACCGCGGCGGACACGACGGCGAAGGCATAGGACGTCCGCTCGCGCACCTTAAGGTAGCGCGAATGACCGCTAAAGGCCGATGCGTCCGGCGGCAGCAGGACGGCAACGATCATCTCGCCCGGCGCGCACACCGTCCGGTCCTGCGGGGTGTCGCCGGGCAGGCGGTGGAAGTCTGCCATCGGCACCTGCCGGCGACCTGCCGCGCCTTCCAGTTCCACCATCGCGCCGAGCGCGGCGAGGGGGACGCAGAAGTCCGAAGGGTGCGTGGCGATGCAGGCGTCACTCCATCCAAGCACCGCATGCAGCCGGTTTTCGCCGCCGAGCGCGTCGCAGCCGCTGCCGGGCTCGCGCCGGTTGCAGGCGCTGGCGGTGTCGTAGAAGTAGCGGCAGCGGGTCTCCTGCATCACGTTGCCGCCGACCGTCGCGGCATTGCGCAACTGTCCGGACGCTCCAGACAGGAGCGCCTCGGCAACGGCCGGGTAGGCCGCAGCAAAGCGCGGGTCATGCGCGAGGTCCGCATTGCGCACCATTGCGCCGATGCGCACCGATCCGTCCGCCTGCCATTCGATGCTGTCGAGGCCCGGCAGATGGGTGATGTCGATGAGGCGGCCGGGGCGGGCGACGTCGCCTTTCATCAGGTCGAGGAGGTTGGTGCCGCCGGCGAGAAACGCCGTATCCGGCCCGGCCGCGGCGGCGACCGCCTCGGCAACGCTCATTGCCCGCACGTAGTCGAAGTTTCTCATGCCGCTTTCTCCCCGGCCGACGCGGCCATCCGGCGGCCGGCCTCCAGCACCGCTTCGGTGATGCCGGCATAGGCGGCGCAGCGGCAGAGATTGCCGCTCATGCCCTCGCGCACCCGCTCCGGGTCCCCGCCAGCCTGGTTCTCTGCGAGGAGACCTACGGCGCTCATGATCTGGCCGGGCGTGCAGAAGCCGCACTGGAAGCCGTCATGCTCGATGAAGGCGGCCTGGACCGGGTGCAGCGTGCCGTTCTCCGCCAGGCCCTCGATGGTGGTGATCTCCGCGCCGTCGTAGCTCAGCGCCAGCGCGAGACAGGAATTGATCCGCCGGCCATCTGCCAGGATCGTACAGGCGCCGCACTGCCCGCGGTCGCAACCCTTCTTCGTCCCCGTGAGGTCCAGCCGCTCGCGCAGGAGGTCGAGGAGCGTCACGCGGGGATCGTCGAGGTCGATCCGCCGCTCCTCCCCGTTAATGGTCAGTCGGATGGAGTGGGCCATGCTTTCCCCCGTCTCGTGCGGTATCAACCGGGACCATCCGTGACTTTTGCACGGCTGGCCCGCAAAACACGTCCACACGGATCCCCGTGCGACGTTCGCAGAGCATATACGGAGGGCGCCTCCGCTTACAAGCTTCGAGGAGTTCCAAACTGTAAGATGGCAAGCGAACCGGAGAAGGGAATGCGCAAGCCGCGGGCCGACGTCGTGCGGAACCGGGAGCGGTTGCTCGCCGCCGCAGTCGACGTGTTCCGCTGCGGCGGGTCCGCGGCCAGTCTCGAGGCGGTGGCGCGGGGCGCCGGGGTCGGGATCGGCACCCTCTATCGGCATTTCCCGACCCGCGAGGCACTTTTCGAGGCCGTCTACCGCCGGGAGGTCGAGGAGCTGGCGCGTCTTGCCGAGCGCCTTTCAGAGGGGCCCGATCCCGTCGAGGCCCTGCGGCAATGGTCGCGCGGCGGCATCCAGCTGGTCGCCACCAAGCACGGCATGCTGACGGCGCTGGCCCTGGCGGTGGACAAGTCTTCCGACGTCTACGCCTTTTCCTTCCAGCACCTGACGCGGGCGATCGGACTGCTTCTCGGGAAAGCCGTGACCGCAGGCCAAATCCGCCACGACGTCGCGCCGGAGGACGTGCTCCATGCCTTGGTCGGGATGTCGATGATGGGCAAGGGGCCCGGCTGGGAAGCCAACGTCATGCGCCTCCTCGATATCTTCATCGACGGCCTTCTCAAGCGCCCGGCGTGAACGCGGGTCGATAACGCGTCTTGGGTCCCGGGCGCGCGCGGCGCAGTCTCCGGTCGCGCTCGGCCCAGCGAAGGGAGGGCCCCGCGATCGACGGGGGTCTATAAAGCCATCCCCGCTTTAAAGTAATTGTATACGTACCTTTTCGTAAGTTGTATTTATTTTACGATATAAAACGATAATATCAGATTAGAATATTCCATTACAAGTATAATTTCAAATTAAAACAGGCTTGCGCAAGCCTTCGTTCCTATGAGTTGCTGATGCCGCCACGTTGGCCGATCAAGCGCTGAGGACCGATGCGGCCTCGACATCGACGGGAAGTCGATCTGGCTCGCGTGGCAGCCGTCTTTCGACCGCAGCAACGAAACCCATCACTATCAGGAAGGATGAGGCCGATGGCGCTCACGAAGAAAAGTGCTGTCCGGACCACGCCCGGATCGTTCATCAACCATGAGGAATCGCATGTCGGCGGGGTCAGGCTCGTGGCCGAGGCGCAGAAGCGTCAGGCGCGCACCTTCGCGCGGCACCAGAAGGCGGCCGAGCGCATCGCCACGGCGGCGAACCAGCTCTCGGCGGGCGTCGCGGAATCGGCCTCGGCGGCCGAAGAGCTGCGCAAGTCTGCAGATCAGATCGCCGCTGGTGCCGAGGAGGCCTCGGGTGCTGCGCAGGAATCGGTCAAGGCGGTCGCCCGCAGCGCTACCCTTATCCTCGACGCGCGCAACAATGCCGATGCGTCGGTGAAGGTGACGGAGACGCTGCAGGGCCTGATCCAGGATGTCAGCAACCAACTCTCCAGCTCGATCTCGGCGGTGTCGCGGGCGTCCGAACGCCAGGAGAACTCCGCCAAGATGGTCGAGGAACTCGACCGCCAGGCATCGACGATCGGCGAGGTGGTGAAGGCGGTCGCCCGCATCGCCGACCAGACCAATCTCCTCGCCCTCAACGCGGCGATCGAGGCGGCGCGCGCCGGGCAGCACGGCAAGGGCTTTGCCGTCGTCGCCGACGAGGTGCGAACGCTCGCCGAGACCAGCGAGAAGTCAGCGCGCGATATCCAGGAACTCATCACGCAGATCCAGGAGGGCGTGAAGCTCGTCGCCGAGGGCATCTCGACATCCGCGACCTCGGCGCGCGCGGAAGCCGGCAAGGGCGTCGTCGTCACCGACCGGCTGACGCAGATCCGCGGTGCGATGACCGAGCTGGTCGCGGCGTGCCGGGAGATCGCGCGGGCCAACGAGGAGTCGAACACAGCGGCGGGCGAGGCCCACAAGGGCGCCGAGATCATCGCCGCCGCCGCCGAGGAGCAAGGAGCGGCCTGCGAAGAGGTCAGCAAGACCATCGCTCAGCAGACCGCGGCGCTCGGGCAGAGCGAGCAGGCGGCACAGGAACTCGCAGCCCTGTCGGATGAGCTGAAGAACAGTGCCAATGTCGGCAAGAGCGCGGAGGAAGTCGCCTCGGCCGCCGAGGAACTGTCGAGCGCGGTTGAGGAGATCACCCGGGCTTCGACCCAGATCATGACCGCGCTCGACCAGATCAATCAGGGCGCCCAGCAGCAAGGCGCCGCGACCCAGCAATCGGCCGCCGCGATCAGCCAGATCGAGAAGGGCTCCAACCTCTCGCAGACAAGGGCGCGCGCCGCGCTTGATCAGGTCGAGGAGATTTCCGCGAGCCTCGTCGAGAACAAGGCGGCGATCGACTCGCTGATCCAGGGCGTGGCGCATTCGGTCGTCACCGGCCGCGCCAGCCGCGACCAGATCAGCGGCATCGAGCAGATCAGCCGGCGCATCGACAAGATCGTCGACGCCATCACCACCGTCTCGATCCAGACCAGCATGCTGGCCGTGAACGGCTCGGTCGAGGCGGCGCGGGCGGGCGAGTTCGGCAAGGGCTTTGCCGTCGTCTCCACCGACATCCGCAATCTCGCCCGCGACTCCGCCGAGAATGCCGACCGCATCAAGGATACCGTCAAGGCGATCCAGGACACCATCGTCACGGTGCGCGAGGACCTTCAGAGCATCGCCGACGCGGCGGAGGTGGAGGTCGACCGCAACAAGCTGATCTCGGCCAATCTCGTCACCGTCGGCACCGATATGGCCGCCGTCCTCGAGGGCAACCGGCAGACGCTCGCCGGTGCCGAGGAGATCGGCCGGCTGGTGCGCGAGGTGCAGGTCGCCATCGAGCAGATCGGCGCCGCCGCCAACCAGGCGACGCGCTCGACGACCGAGGCCGCCGCCGCAGCGCGCGAACAGTCGAAGGGCGCCGAGCAGCTCGCGGCCGCGATCGAGGAGATCGCCTCGCTCGCCGACGAGCTGCAGGCCTCCTGAGCCTTTGGCCGGGCGGCGGGACGCTGCCCGGCCCTTTTTCCACCAGCGCGCGCCGCCTGCGCTTCATCCTGCACCCAGAAAAGGAATTTCCGTCATGCCGGTTTTGGCTGAGGCGCCCTCCGCGGGCGAAGAGAAGGGTGCCGGGCGCGCCGAGAGCGGTGCCGGTGGGACCCGACAGTTCGTGATCTTCCACATCGAAGACGAGATGTTCGCGCTGTCGCTGTCGGAAGTTCAGGAGATCATCCGCTTCCCCGACATCGTCCGGCTGCCGCTCAGCCCGCGCTCGCTCGAGGGCCTTGCCAATCTGCGCGGCACCGTGCTGCCGGTCATCAACCTGCGCGATGCCTTCAACTTTCCCGCGCTCGCCCACGATGATTCCACCCGCGTCGTCGTGCTCGACCGCGGCCATGCCGTCGGCCTCGTCGTCGACCGCATGGCCAATGTGGTCACCGTCGAGGCGGACCGCATCGAGGCCGCCGAGACCATCGGCACGCTCGTCGATACCGACGTCCTCACCGGCATGATCAAGGCGGTGGACGGCGGTTCGATGGTCATGATCCTCGACGCCAAACGCCTCGTCCAGCGCGAGTTCAGCGCGATCCTCGACCGCCCGGCGAGCACCGCACGCCAGGCCGACGGCGGCCAGAAGCCGAACACCGACACGCAAGAGGAGCGTCTGGCCGACGAGGACCAGCTGGTCAGCTTCGAGGTGGCGGGGCAGGAATACGCCTTCCCGATCGAGACCGTGCAGGAGATCGTCCAGATGCCGGCGGTCGTCACCCACGTCCCCAATGCGCCCGGCCATGTGCTCGGCGTCATCACCTTGCGCGACCGGCTGCTGCCGCTCGTCTCGCTGCGCGAGCTCTTCGGGCTCCCGGCCGTCCGGCTGACCGAGGCCAACAAGGTCGTCGTCGTCTCGCTCGGCGGCGACGGGCGCTTTTCCGTCGGCGTCGTGATGGACAGCGTCAAGGAAGTCCTGCGCGTCGCCCGCTCGCAGGTCGAGCCGGTGCCGAGCCTCCTCGGCCAGGCCGGGCCCGGCAACGACATCCAGGCGATCTGCCGGTTGCAGGGCGGCGAGCGCCTGGTCTCCGTCCTCTCGGCGGAAACCATGTTCAACATCCAGGACCTGAAGGAGGTCGTCGGCGCAACGGAGGACGGTATGACCACCATGGAGATCGACAGCGGCGAACCGCGCGAGCGGGTCGCCGCCGACGAGGAACAGTTCGTCGTTTTCCGCCTGATGAATGAGGAATACGGCGTCAGCATCGATGCCGTGCAGGAGATCGTGCGCGTGCCGGACCAGCTCACGCGCATCCCCAACACGCCGTCCTTCATCGAGGGGGTGATCAACCTTCGCGGCATCGTGCTGCCGGTGATCGACCAGCGCCGCCGCTTCGAGCTCGCCACGGCCACGCGCAACGACCGGCAGCGCATCATGGTCTTCACCGTCCGCGGCGCCCGCACCGGCTTCGTCGTGGACTCCGTCTCCGAGGTCATCCGCATTCCCGCGTCGGCGATCGGCGCGGCGCCCAGCCTGTCGGGCGAGCAGCAGCGGCTAATCAAGCGCGTCGCCAATCTCGCGGAGCAGAAGCGGATGATCCTCCTCCTCGACGTCGTCGAGCTTCTGAACGTCGGCGAGAGCGAAGCGCTGACGCAGGCCGCCTGACGGCACGGGTCAAAGGCGCGTGGCCGAGCGGAGGACGGCATGATCAAGGTACTCATCGTCGACGACTCCGCCTTGATGCGAAAGCATCTGACGGACCTCTTGGGGTCGCAGCCCGACATCGAGGTGCGCACGGCGCGCAACGGGGTGGAGGCGCTGACCGCCATCGACGACTTCGATCCGAACGTCGTGACGCTCGACATCAACATGCCCGAGATGGACGGCATCACCTGCCTGTCCCGCATCATGTTGGCGAGCCCGCGGCCGGTCGTCATGGTCTCTTCGATCACCGAGGAGGGCGCCGAGACGACGCTGCAGGCGCTGAGCCTCGGGGCCGTCGATTTTGTCCACAAGCCCGGCGGTACCATCTCGCTGTCGATCGACAAGATCCACCGCGAGATCCTCGCCAAGGTGCGGGGCGCCGCCGAGGCGCGGGTCCGCCGGGCGCCGTCGCTGCGCGGGCGCATCGCCGAGGCCAGATCCGGCCTTGCCGGTGCCGACCGTTCGCTGTCCGGCGCCGGTCCGTCCGCCGCCGCCCCGTCCGGGGGCAAAGCCGATGGGACCACCACCGCCCGTTTTGGCCTCGTCCTCGTCGGTGTCTCTACCGGCGGTCCGGGCACGCTAGAACAGATCCTGCCGAAACTCTCCGCGGGGTTTCCCTGGGCGGTCCTCGTCGCGCAGCACATGCCCGGCAGTTTCACCGGCGTCTTCGCGCGGCGTCTCAACGACATCGCCGCGCTGCCGATCGTCGAGGCCAACCGCCAGATGCCGATCGAGCCGGGCACGATCTACATCGCCAAGGGCGATGCCGACCTGCTGGTCACCCGCGGGCCGCTCGGGCCGGTCGCAAGCCCGGTGCCGGCCTCGCGCGAGCATCTCTGGCACCCGAGCGTCGAGCGGCTCGTCACCAGCGCCCTCGACGTCATGCCCGCCACCAGCCTGATCGGCGTCCAGCTTACCGGCATGGGCAATGACGGCGCACAGGCGATGGCGCTGTTGAAGCAGCGGGGCGGGCGGACGATCGCCCAGGACGAGCGCACCTGCGTCGTCTTCGGCATGCCCAACGAACTCATCAAGCTCGGCGGGGCCTCGCTGGTCCTGCCGAGCGAGCGCATCGCCGGACAGCTGAGCGCCTGGCTGTCGCGTGCGCCGTCCGCCGAACCGAGAGGAAACCGACATGGCGCTCGTTAGACCAGAGAAGATCGACGCCGCTCCGGCGGACACGCCGGCCCCTCTGCCGCGGGATGCCGAGGCCGAGAGCCGGCTTCTCGCATCCCCCGCCGCCGCCGAGCGCCGCAGCGCCGCGCGCGGGCTCGCCTCGACCGAAGCGGGCGCGGCCCTCCTCGTCGCGCACCTCGCCGCAGAGCCTGCCGTCAGCGTGCGCGGCGCGATCCTCAACGCCCTCATCGACAACCGGTCGCCGGCGATCGCGGGGGCGCTGACCGCCTATCTCTCGGTCGAAGACACGGCGCTGCGCAGCGCCGTCGTCGACGCGCTCCTTGCAATGCCCGACGAGGTCGAGCCGCTGCTCGGCACGCTCTTGACGAGCGATGACAGCGACCTGCGCATTCTCGCCGTCAACATCGCGTCGAAGATGGCGCACCGGCACGCCCCGGCTCTTCTGCAGCGCGTCATCGAGACCGACGGGCATCTCAACGTCTGTGCCGCCGCAGTCGACGGCCTGACGGAGATCGGTGACCACCGCGCGGTGGCGCCGCTCGAGGCGCTCGCGGACCGCTTTGCCGGGGAGCCGTTCATCGCCTTCGCCGTCGAGGTCGCGCTTCGCCGCATCAGGGCATCCTGATGACGACCGTCGCCGCACAGGCGCTGAGAGCCAGCGCGCGCGTCATCTCCGAGGAGGAGTTCGCCAAGTTCAACGAGTTCTTCTACCGGCAGACCGGCATCTCCTTCACCGACCGAAAGGGCTATTTCGTCGAGCGGCGGATCCAGGAGAGGCTGGAGAAGACCGGGGCACGTTCCTTCGGCGAATACTTCAACACGCTGCGGTTCCAGGCCTCCGGCGAGGAGCTGCAGCATCTCGTCAACGCGATGACGGTCAACGAGACCTATTTCTTCCGCGAGGATTACCAGTTCAAGGCGCTGATCGACGGGGTGCTGCCGGAGATCGCCCGCACCCGCCCGGAGGGTTCGACGATTTCGATCTGGTCGGTCCCGTGCTCGACCGGCGAGGAGCCCTATTCGATCGCCATCCAGATCCTGGAGAACTGGGACCGGGCGGATGATTTCGGCATTGAGATCCGAGCGTCCGACATCGATACGCGCGTTCTCATGGAGGCGCGGCAGGCCAGCTATGGCGAGCGGGCCATCCACCGCCTGACGCCGGCCCTGCGGGAGAAGTATTTCTCCGCCGCGGGCCCCGGCCGGTTCCAGTTGCGCGAGGAGATCCGCGGCTCGGTCGACTTCTCGGCGGTCAATGTCGCCAACCCCGCGCAAATGGCGCGCTACCGCGAGATCGACGTGATCTTCTGCCGGAACATGCTGATCTACTTCGACGATCTGTCGCGGCGCCAGACCGTGGAGGCGTTCTACGATTGCCTGAAGCCCGGCGGCTTCCTCTGCCTCGGGCATTCCGAGAGCATGAGCCGCATCTCCTCGCTGTTCACCCCCCGCAGCTTTGCCGGAACCATCATCTACCAGAAGGCCAGAGGGGCCGATTGAGGCGCACATGGACCCAAAACGCATCCTCGTCGTCGATGACGGCATCACCATGCGCCTCTTCTACCGCGACATCCTGGAGAAGGAGGGGTTCGCCGTCGAGGAGGCCGTCAATGGCCTGGAAGGACTGGAGCGCGCGATGCTCGGCCGTTTCGACCTGATCCTCATCGACGTGAACATGCCGAAAATGGACGGGTTCACGCTTGTCGACCGGCTGCGCCGCGAGCCGTCGCTGGCCGCGGTTCCCGTCCTGATGATCAGCACCGAGGCGGCCGCGGACGACGAGGTCCGGGCGCTGGAACTCGGCGCCAATCTCTATATGTTGAAGCCCGCGCAGCCGGTGGCGCTTGCCGCCGCCGCGCGCCTGATGACCGGGGTGCCGCTGTGACGAACCCGTTGCTCGCCCAATTCATCCCCGAGGCCCGCGATCTGATTCAGACCTCGGCCACCGGCCTCTTGAAGCTCGAAGACAACCCGCAGGATGCGGCCGTCGTCAACGAGGTGTTCCGGGCCGTGCACACGCTGAAAGGCTCGTCGGGCCTGTTCGAGGTGGTGGCGCTGACGAGGCTCGTCCATGCCGCCGAGGACATTCTGGGCGCGATCCGGGTCGATGAGCTCGCGCTGAGCCCGGAGATCGTCGACCGGCTGCTCGAAAGCCTCGACCGCGTCGGCGAATGGATCGATCATCTCGAACGCCACGAGACGCTGCCGCTGGAGGCCGACGGCATTTCGAGGGGCATGGTGACGGATCTGCGCGCCTGCGCCGGCAGCGCGCCCGGGGCCGATGCCGCGCCTCTCGAGGCCGCGGACCCGTCCCGCCGCCCGCCGATCGCCTGGCTCGGCGCCTTCTCCGAGGCGCAGAGGATCGCCGCCTTCCGGCATGTCCTCTCCGGCGATACGGTGCTGGCCGTCCGCTACGTGCCGGACGAGGGCTGTTTCTACAACGGCACCGATCCGCTCGGCACCGCCCTGCAGCTGCCCGATCTCCTCGGCCTCGATACCACCCCCCGCGAGCCTTTCCCGCCGCTCGCCGAGTTCGACCCCTATCGCTGCCTCCTCGACCTGCAGATGCTGACCGTCGCGCCGAAAGCGGAGGTCGAGCACCTCTTCCGCTACGACATCGAGCAGATCGAGATCGCGACCGTGGCGATCTCCGACCTCGTGAAACTCGCCGGCGATCCCGACAACAGTCCTGTCTGGGACGATTTCACGCAGAATGCCTATGCCCATCTCGCGGAAGATGATCTCGCCTCGCTGCAGGCGGCCTGCGGCGTCCTCCTGCATCTGATGGGACCCGCCTCGCGGCCGGCGTGTGCCCTGCGTTGGTTGGAGTCGGGGCTCGGCGCCGATCGCCCGGACCGGGCGCTGGTGACGGCGCTCGTCGATGCCGTCACGTCGGGCAGTTTTGCCTTGCCCCAAAACGGCGCGGCGGCGCCGCTCGCGGCGGGCGGCGCGCGCACGACAGCCCTCGCCATGCCTTCAGGCGGGCAAGGCGTCGTCGTGCGGCAGCTCCTGGAAGCGCAACGGCGGCAGCTGTCGATGGCCGGCGATCTGGCCCGCCGCCTCGGCGCGGTCGGCGCGACGCTGCGAAACGTGCTGACGGCGCTCGGCCGGCAGGATCTCAACGTGCCCCTCCAGGCAGCGCTCGCGGCGGCCGTCCGCCAGGCGTCGCCGGCCCGGGTCATCGCCTTCATCGACGGGCTGACGACCGCCGGGGTCGACGCGGGTGAAACGCCGCCGCCTGCCGCCGCGCCGCCCGGCGAGCCGGCATCGACGCCAGCCGGGGAGGGCGCCGTCGCCGCTACCGCAGGAGCGGGGCAGAAGACGCTGAAGGTCGACCAGGCGAAGATCGACCGGCTGATGAACCTCATCGGCGAGCTCGTGGTCTCGAAGAACAGCCTGCCCTTCCTCGCCCGCAAGGCCGAGGACGTCTACGGCTCGCGCGAGATGGGCCGCGACATCAAGGAGCAGTACGCGGTCATCGACCGCCTGGCGCAGGAGATGCAAGGCGCGATCATGCAGGTGCGCATGCTGCCGGTCTCCGAGGTGTTCGCGCGCTTTCCCCGTCTCGTGCGCGATCTCTCGCGCAAGCTGTCGAAGCGCATCGCGCTGACGATCGAGGGCGGCGACACCGCGGCCGACAAGACCATCGTCGAGGCGCTCGGCGACCCGCTCCTCCACATCGTGCGCAACTCGCTCGACCACGGCATCGAAACCGCGGACGAACGCGCCGCGGCCGGCAAGTCGCCGGAGGCGCAGATCGGGCTGAAGGCCTATCAGGAGGCCGACAGCGTCGTCATCGAGGTCAGCGACGACGGCCGCGGCATCGACCACCGGCGGGTCCGCGAGGCTGCCGTCGCCAAGGGCGTGATCGACGCCGAGACGGCCGAAGCCTTGAGCGAGCAGGACGCCGTCAACCTCATCTATCGCCCCGGCTTCTCGACCGCGGCGACCGTCTCGGACCTGTCGGGCCGCGGCGTCGGCATGGATGTGGTGCTGACCACCGTCCAGCGGCTGGGCGGCAGCGTCGAGGTGTCGACGCGGCTCGGCTCCGGCACGCTGACCCGCGTGACGCTGCCGCTCTCGATGGCGGTGGCGCGCGTGATGGTCGTCGAGGCGGCGGACAATCTCTACGGCGTGCCGATGGACATGATCGTCGAGACCGTGCGCGTGCCGCGTGCCGCCATCCGGACCATCAAGCGCTCGGAGGCCTTCGTCCTGCGCGATGCGGTCATTCCGCTGGTGCGCCTGCAGAGCCTGCTGCACATCGGCGATGTAGCGTCTGCGCCTGCGGAGATCGACGAGGAGGCGGTGCTGGTCTGCCGCGTCGCCGGCCACCCGGTCGGGCTCGTCATCGACGATTTCCGCGAGGGTCTCGACGTCATTCTGAAGCCGCTGGAAGGGGTGCTGTCGCGCATCCCCGGCTATTCCGGCACGACGCTCCTCGGCGACGGCCGGGTGCTCCTCGTCCTCAATCTCAAGGAACTGCTGTGATGCCGCTCTGCTACGAAGAAGGACGGGTCCGGTTCGAAGGACATTGTGCCGTTGAGGAAGCGCTGGATCTGACGGAGTTCCTTCGCGCCACCCCAACCGCGGACGTCGACCTCTCGGCTTGCGCCAGCCTTCATACCGCGCTTTTCCAGGCCGTCATCGCCAGTGGCGCGCGCGTCTGCGCTGCGCCCGGGGACGTGGCGCTGGCCCGTGCGATCATGCCGGCGCTGACGGCCGGCATGAGATGACGACGAGCCGCGTCATCGCGATCTCGAACCGCAAGGGCGGCAGCGGCAAGACGACGACCGCGGTCAATCTGGCGGCCGAGACCGGGGCGCGGGGCTTGCGCACGCTGCTCGTCGATCTCGATACGCAAGGTCATTCCGGCATAGGCTTCGGCATCGTCGCGCAGCGGGGCGTCCCGCGGGTCCACGACATCTTCTCGGATTCGGGGTTCGACCTTCTGTCGGCCGTTCAGCCATCGGGACATCCGGGGGTGTGGGTCGCGCCGGCCGACCAGGCTTTCATGGGCGACGCCAGCGGGCAAAGTCCGACAACGCTGAGGCGTCAGCTTGGGAGCGACGCGGTTCGCAAGGCCTTCGACCTCGTCATCATCGACACGCCGCCCTCGCTCGACATGCTCCTCGTCAACGCGCTGGCGGCGGCCGATGGCGTGCTCGTCCCGCTGATGCCGCACGCGCTGTCGGCGGAAGGCGTCCGGCAACTCGCCCGCGTGTTCCTGCGGATCGCGACCACCGTCAATCCCGATATCCGTCTCCTCGGGCTGGTGCCGATCATGCTGAACCTGCGCATTCGCCATCACGCCGAAACGCTCGCGCAGCTCGCGCGCGAGTTCGGGCCCGAGCGCCTGATGGACGGCATTCGCACCGACATTCAAATCGCCGACGCCTTCGCTGCGCGTCGGCCGATCCAGGCGCACGCGCCGTCGAGCCGCGGGGCTGCCGACTACCACCGCCTTTCCCACCAGCTTGCGAACCTTTTTCCAGCTATCGCCTAAACCGGAATGCGAAGCCTGCGAGATAGTATTATGTGCCGTCAATAAGAATAGTAGAGTGATTAAGGCATCTTCCTGCAGTAAACTGGGCATCCACCTTTTTGATCTAGTGTTCGTGCACCATGGCGTTTCAAGGAGATGGAGATGGCCACGAACATTATGATTGTCGACGACTCGCCCACCATCTTGATGAGCCTCGAAATGACGTTCAGCATGAACGACATCGGCGTCACCAAGGCGGCGAGCGCCGAGGAGGCCGTCGCCAAGCTGAAGGGCGGCTTGAAGCCGAGCATGATCATCACCGATCTCAACATGGGCGCCATGAACGGCATCGATCTCATCCGCACCGTCCGAAAGATGGCCGGTCTTCAGTTCCTGCCGATCGTTCTCCTGACCACTGAATCGCAGCAGGACAAGCGACAGGAAGCCAAGGCGGCCGGGGCCACCGGCTGGCTGGTTAAGCCAGCGCAGGGCGACATGCTGATGAACGTGGTCCGGCAGGTTCTGAAGCTTTGACCATTGGCATTCCCGCCGGCGATCGGTGCCGCGGCCTGGGCCGTCGTAGCCGGATGCCCGGGATGGTGTTTCGACAATGAACGGGACTAAATTTTTGCGTAAACACAGGTCCCCTGCTGCGCAACCGGGCTCTTTCGAGGATGTGGGCCGCCTTGTGACGGCGGTCCATGGCTGGAGCGTCTCGAGCGAGGCCGTCTATATGGCGGTCGGAGAGGAGGTTCAGAACCTTCACCGCAAGGTGTCGCAGGTACGCGACGGCATCCGCCGCTCGACGGAGATCTTCGTCGGCGAGGAGATCGGCGAGATGCGCCGAGGGCTGGCGACCGCCGCCGCGGTTTCGCAGACCACCGCCGATCTTTCCCGGGAGCGCAGCGAGGCGCTCGCGCGGCTGCGCGGCTCCGTCGAG
Source organism: Mesocryomonas lacus (assembly GCF_055730105.2). Taxonomy (NCBI): domain Bacteria; kingdom Pseudomonadati; phylum Pseudomonadota; class Alphaproteobacteria; order Hyphomicrobiales; family Aurantimonadaceae; genus Mesocryomonas; species Mesocryomonas lacus. Next base: position 119,807 of record NZ_JBUZWF020000001.1, on the reverse strand, counting down.
ATCGCCGTCTCCGGCAGCACGGCGGTGGTCCTGGTCTTCCGGCTTCTCGACTATGTCGTTCTCATCGCGCGGGCGCATGTCGAGGGCATGAGCGACGGGCAGTATGAGCTCGGCCCCTTCACCGCCCATGTCGCCGAGCTGGTTTCGGTCGGCGAGGGGGTCGCGCGGGGTATCGACGAGAGCACGCAGCTGCTCGGTCGCTGTCTTGCCCAGAGCCGCGCCTTCGAGTCGCAGACAGGCCTCGACGGAACCAGCCTGATCGACGATTTCCTGGCGCTCGCGGCCCATCTTGACGAGCAGCAAGGAGCGTCGTCCGAGCGGCGTGAAGCGGCCCATGCCGCCTTCACCTCGATCTGGAAGGCGATCGGCGGCATCGTCGCCGGCCTGCAGTTCCACGACATGGCGCGCCAGCGGCTCGAGCACACAATCGCCAATCTCGGCCGCATGGCCGATCTGCACAGCAAGGGCCTGATCGACGCGGGCCTCCCCCCGATCGCCGAGCACTCGCGCCCGGCGGCGCTGCGCCGCATTGCCGCGCTCGAGATCGCCCAGCTCGACGATCTCCGGCGCCTCTATGAAACGAAAATGGGCGAACTCGACGGCCATCTGGCCGAGATCGGCGGCCAGGTCGTTCAAAGCCAAGACATTCTCGGCCAGCTTGTTCACGGCGGCGGTGGCGCCATGCTCGACACCGAGGCGCAGCACCTTCAGGCGCAGTTCAAGGACGGCGAGCAGGCCCGCCTTCGCCTCGGCAAAAGCCTTGCGCGATGCGCCGAGGCGACCCAGTCGCTGATCGACATGACCGGCAAGCTCGACCAGCTCGAGCACGACCTCAAGATCGCCGGTCTCAACGCCGCCGTGCGCGCGGCACATGTAAAGAGCGAGGACGACACGATCGGCTACATCGCCCGCGTCATCTGCGAGCAGGCCTCGATCGCGCGCAACGAGGCCAACCGCGTGCGCGAGGGAGTCGATCGGGCGGCGATCGACACGACGGACCTCAGCCTGCGCATCCTGCCCGGAATCTCTGCCGCCTACAGCCTCGTCGAGGAGCGGCTGACCAGCACGAGCGCGGTTCTCGGCGAGGCCCAGGCGTCGTCGTCGCGAGAACTGGGTTCCGCCATTTCCGCCGCGTCTTCCCTGACCGCCGACGTGACCGCCATCCGCAAGATGATGACGCCGCATATCGAGGGCTGCGCGCTGCTGCACGCCCTCTGCGCGGCGCTGGCGGCAATCACCGCGGAACTGCCGCAGACAGACGCCAGCGACGAGGAAATGGCGGCAATCGACGAGATCCTCTCGCAAGACTACACGATGGCCGAGGAACGCGAGATCTTTGCCGCCGTCGTCGGCCGGAACGTCCCGGCGGCATCGTCGGTGGCCGCGGAAGGTCCCGGTCACGGCCAGGACGAAGCGATGGACGCCATCCTCTTCTGATCATGCGACCAGGAACGCGGAAAATGAGACAACCCGGCACACCGCACGCGCGTTGTCAGGGCGCCGGCGACGAGACGTGGCGTCTTGCCGGGCCGGTGTGGCAAGCGACGTGCCAGACAGCCTCGCCCGGCTGAGGTCGGTGCCATCGGGGTCGCAAGCCCCGCGCCGGCCGTCCGGTCAGTCGACGAGGGCCTCCTTGAGATCCCGGTACTCCTCGCAGGAGGTGCCGCAGAGCGTTTCGATGACCGCGAGCTGTTGCCGCGCGAGATCCGGCTTGCCCTGGATGACATAGGCCTCGCCGAGATATTCGCGGACCCGCGCATAGCGGGGATCGAGCTTCACCGACTGGAGGTAGTAGCCGATACCCTCCTCGGTCCGCCCGAGCTTGCGCGTGGCGTAGCCGCGATAGTTCAGCGCCTTGGCGGTATGGGGCTGCTTCAGGGTGTCCAGCACCTCCAGCGACTCCTCGAACCTTGTCTCCTTGGCGAGAGCGTAGGCGTAGTCGGAGAGCGCGTCGTCGGTAAGGTTGGCGCCTGCGCGCTTCACGCATTTCTTGAGCTTCCCGTCATAGACCTCGCCCCGCTTGCACGTCGGTGTCGCCGGCGTGTCGTCGCCGAGGGCGAAGGCGGGAGCGGCATGGACCAGCAGGGCGCTGGCGAGGAGACCGGCAAGCCCGGTCCGGGCGATCGTCTTGCGCATCATGGCCGTCTTCATGGCATCCCTCCATCGCATCGCGGGTCCATGCCTCCAGCAATACCCTTGCTGGCAGGATGACCGCTGGGCCATGCCAACGCTTCGGACCAAGGTCCCATGGAACGCTGCGCATTGGTCCCATGTCCGGGCGAGCGAAACCGGCTAGGATGGTCGGCGATGAGGTCTTTCGCATCCCTTCTTGCGCCCACCCTCCGCCGATGGCGGGTGCTGACGCTCGCCCGCCAGTATCTCCTCGGCGGCGCGACCGTGCTTCTGGCGGGCATGTTGACGATCGGCTTCTGGGTCACCAGCCAGATCACCGAAAGTGTCACGCGCAACACCGCGACGGCGACCGCGCTCTACGTCGACGGCGTGATCTCGCCGCTGCTGCCCGACATCGACGGATCGAACGTGCTTGGCGAAGGCGCCAGGAGCGCCCTCGACGAGACGCTGTCCACGGGGGCGCTGGGCGAGCGGATCGAGACCTTCAAGCTCTGGGGGCGCGACGGGTTGATCATCTACAGCAGCGAGCCCAGCCTGATCGGGAAGCGCTTCGAGCCGACGACAAGCCTGCGCGAGGCCTGGGAGGGAAAGGTCGCGGCGGAGTTCGACGATCTGACCGATGAAGAGGATGCCCTCGAGCGCGATGCCGGGGTTCCGCTTCTCGAGATCTACCACCCGATCCGCGCCCCCTGGTCCGGTAAGACCGTCGCGGTCGCCGAATTCTACGAGCATGCCGAGGAACTGGAATCCAGCCTCCTCGCCGCGCGCGTGCGCAGCTGGATCGTGGTCGGCGCCGTGACGGTCGCGATGATCGGGGCATTGTTCGGCATCGTCCTGCGCGGAAGCTCGACCATCTCCCGCCAGCGCATCGCCCTGGAAAGGCAGGTGCTAGACCTGCAGGACCTTCTCGAGGAGAACCATCGGCTCGGCCGGCGCGTGCGGGATGCCGCAACCCGCGTCTCGTCGATCAACGAGCGAACGCTGCGTCAGCTCAGCGCCGACCTTCACGACGGACCGGCGCAGCTGCTCGGCCTTGCGGCGCTCCGGCTCGGGAGCCTTTCCCTTGCCGCAGGGCTCGGGGCTCGGGCAGCGGAGCTTCTGCCCATCCGCAGCTTCCTCGGCGATGCGCTGATCGAGATCCGGCGCATCTGCCACGGCTTGGCACTCCCGAACATCGAAACGCTGGCACTTGACGCCCTGCTCCGCGACGCGGTGCTCGCCCATGAGCGCCGGACGGCGACCGAGGTCACGCTGCAACCGCCCGGCACCAATCCGGTGCTCGCATCGGCCGAGAAGCTCGCCATCTACCGTTTCGTTCAGGAGGGCCTCAGCAACGCCTTCCGGCATGCGGACGGCCGCGGGCAGGCGGTGGCCGCACGCGTCGAGGGGGAGGCGGTCGTCGTCGAGGTCCGCGATGCTGGATCGGGCTTTGCGGCGGACGCGGCGTCGGGACTTGGCCTCACCGGGCTTCGCGACCGGATCGAGAGCCTCGGCGGGACTTTTGCCGTCGAGAGCGGCTTTTCCGGAACGCGGCTCGAAATGACGCTGAGGCATGGCACCACCGCGGAGTTGACGGCATGAGCGAACCCGTGAGCGTGGTGGTGGCGGACGATCATCCGCTTTTCCGGGCCGGCGTGGCGCTGAGCCTCGAGGAGACGGGCCACTATGCCGTCGTCGGCAAGGCCGCCGACGCAGACGAGGCGGTGGCGCTGGCGACGTCGGCAAGGCCGGTCGTCGCGCTGATCGACCTGTCGATGCCCGGCGGCGGCCTGTCGGCGGTCCGCCGGATCCGCGAAAGCCTTCCCGCAATTCTCGTCGTCGTCCTCACCGCCTCGGAAAGCGATGACGACGTCTTCGCGGCGCTCGAGGCGGGCGCCCGCGGCTATGTCCTGAAGGGGGTTGGATCCGATAGCCTCGTCGAGGTGCTCGATGCGGTCTTGCGCGGCGAGAGCTATGTCCCGCCGCACCTTGCCGCCCGTATCCTGTCGACGATGCGGCGGCGGACGCCCGCCGCCACGCCGCCCGCCGACCCGATGGCGCGGCTGACCGAGCGCGAGGAGGAAATCCTCACGCTCGTCGCCAGCGGTCTCAGCAACAAGGCGGTGGCCTTGCGGCTGGACCTCCAGGAGAAGACGGTGAAGCATCACGTCACCAGCATTCTCGCCAAGCTGAACGTCCGCAACCGCACCCAAGCGGCGATCCTCGCGCAGAGCCGCGTGTCCAGCGGTTGAGCCGGGCGTTCACTGCAGAAGGTCGGAGATCCTGGCGCGATCCTCCGCAGTCGCCCGCCGTTCCACGACGGTTCGGCCTCTCTGGTCTTTCATTTCGAAGCGGCCGTTCTCGATCTCGAACTTGAAACCATCCTCGGTTCTGGCCTCGACGTCGTCGACATTGCCGAGTCTGCTGGCGGCGCGATCGTCGCGCTGGGCACGGCTGCCCTTGCGTTGGCCGCCATGGTCGTCATTGGCGTCGTTGTCGTCATCGTTCCGTTCGCTTTCACGACCGCCTCTGGCCTCCCCGCCGCGGCCGCGCGATCCGGCTCCACTGGACCCGTTGTCGTCGCCACCACTGCGGGCCTCGCCACCACGACCGCGTCCGCCATTGCCGGATCCGTTGCTGTCGGAACCGTTGTCGTCGCCGCCGCCACGGGCTTCGCCGCCCCGGCCGCTGCTGCCGTTGCCGTCGGATCCGTTGTCATCGCCACCGCCGCGGGATTCACCGCCCCGGCTACCGCCGTCCTTGCCGGATCCGCCGTTGCCCGAACCGCCGCCGCGGTTGCCGCCTCCGCCGCCAGAGCCACCGGAGTTGCCGCCGGAATCTCCGCCGGAGCCGCCATCCTTGGCCGCGGCCGTTGCGGCATGGAACCCGGTACTCAGCGACAGGGCCAAGGGCGACGCGGCAACGGCGAGGGCCAGCGCGGCGGTCGCGAACGTGCGGCGGATGCAATTCATCTTTGTCATGGATCGTCTCCTCGTTGTCCGGCGGCCCGTTCGGCCGTTCCAGTGAGAAGAGGATGACCAGCCTGCATCGTCCGCGATAGCGTCCCCGGACCAATGCCGCCTAGGCCCGGACCAATGACTGGCGGCCCCCGGTCGCCGGCTAGGGGGCCAGGCGTCGGCTCCAGGGTGCGTCATGGAATGCGGAAGGTCGGGCGTCCCTTGACCTTCGCTCCTCTGGATGACGCCTTCCGCGCGTGGCGGCAGAGGCGCGCTCTGGATGAGTTCGAGCTGGGCGCACTCTACGACACCCGCCCGGATATCGCTTATTTCGGCTTCGACAGGGACGCCTTGGACTTCTGCGCGTGGTTGAGATCGATCACGACGCGCGTCCGCCCAGGCTTGGATGCCTTGATCTGCGTGATCCCGAGCCCCGCGGCGAACAGCGCCTGCCAGCCCGACCGCCGCAAGGAGGGAGGCGGCAGTTTGGCGGTAAGACCCCGCGCGGCCAGCTTTCGGCATGCCGTCGCAAACGACATGTCGTCGGCGATGGGCAGGACGCCCAGCGACTTCTTCGCGGCCGACCAGTCCTCGGCAGAATGTCCGGTGATCCAGATGACATAATCCTGCGTCTCGCCCGGCAGCACCGTCCCACCCTTGCGCCAGGCCGTCACGCGACCGGGACCGGCATTGTAGGCGGCGGCGGCAAGGCCGAGGCTTCCGAAGCGCCTCCGCAACTCGGTCAGGTATTTCGCGGACTCGGCAAGGGACCGCGTCGAGTCGAACGGATCCAAGCCGCGCTCCGAGGCCGTCCCGGGCATGAACTGCGCGATGCCCTGCGCGCCGCGCGGGCTGACGGCTTTTGGGTTGAACAGGCTTTCCCGCCAGATCAGGCGGGCGAAGAAGGAGGCGGGCAAGCCATTGCGGGCCGCCTCGTCCTCGATCGAGCGGCAGGTTTCCCGGCCAAAATTCGCGGCCGTTTGAGCAGGAGGCTTCTCCTCCCCCTCGGCAGCTGAGGCGCCGTTGGCGGGGAGAAGGGTCACGCAGGCGAGGAGGGCGATGAGCGTCGGTCGAAACATGCTTCCCCTGTATGCCAGAACAAGTGCCATATTGCGGCATCCGTTATGCTGAAAACCGGATCCGCCTGCTTTGTTTAAGCTTCGACGCTGGTATGACCGTTGCGGCACCTCGGATCTCGAGGAGCCACCTCAGGCCGAACATTTTGTCCGCCTGGCCCAGGAAACTGTCGTCGTCCGCCGGAGCCGGACGAGGCCCATGCTGCCCACCCCGCGCCAGCCGCCGATGGCCTCGAGACGCTGTCGCTGGCACGGGTTTTCGGGCCTCTCGTTCGGCGAGGCGGCTTGGAGGGGCTGGAGCACGTTCACCAGAAACTCGGTGCGCGCTCCGGCGTATCCTCCAGCGAATGCGCCACGAAGGTGAGGACCTTGCGCAGGTTCTCCCGGGTGATCGGTCCGCCGAGGCAGAGACGCACGGTCTCCGGCGGCGGCGCGCTGTCGGCGACGAAGACGTCGCTCGCGACGACGCCGATGCCCGTGCCGCGCATCTGCCCGATGAAGGCGGAGCGGGTCCACCCGGCGGGGAGAGGCATCCAGATGTTGAAGGCGAGCGGATCGCCGCGGAACGAGCCCTCGTCGAGGATTTCCCGCGCCATGCGCTGGCGGGCGCGGGCCTCGTCGCGGACGAAGGAAAGGATCGCGTCGGCCGTCCCGTCCTCGATCCACCGCGTGGCGATCGCCGCGGTGATCGGCGATGCCATGACGTTGGCGGCGGCCATCGCCGCCATGAAGGGCCAGGCGGACCGCGCATCGGGCGCAACGACATAGGCGACGCGAAGCCCGGCGCCGATGCATTTGGCAAGCCCCGCGACGTGCCAGGTGAGGTCGGGCGCGATCGCGGCAAAGGGTGGCTCGCCGTGATCGGGGATGAAGCCGTAGGCGTCATCCTCGATGATCGGCACGCCGAACTCGCGCGCGACATTGGCGATCTCCGCCCGGCGGGCGGCGGGGATGGTCAGCGTCGTCGGGTTGTGAAGGGTGGGGTTCAGATAGAGCGCCTTCGGCTCCAGCGTCCGGCAGGCGGCGCGGAAGGCCGCCGGGAGAATGCCGTCCCGGTCCATGGCTATGCCGACGAGGCGCAGGTCCTTCTGCGCGGCGATCGCCCGGATGCCGGGATAGGTGATGGCCTCGCAGAGGACGATGTCGCCCCCCGAGCAGAGCAGGCGGAGAATGCCGAGCAGCGCGGCATGGGCGCCGGGCGTCACGAACAGCCGCTCCTGCGTCGGGACCAAGGCCCGCCGTCCCAGCCAGTTCGATGCCGCGTCCCTGTCGCTCGGCGCGCCGCCAAAACCCTGGTAGCGCAGCAGCGCCTTCATGTTGCCGGCGACCACGGAGAAGCCCGCCTCCATTCTCGCCAGCAAAGCGGGGCTGTCCGGCTCGGGCGGCAGGTTCATGTTGAAATCGGTGCGGGAGGAGGAGGGCGGCCGGGCGAAGGATGTGGCGGCCGGGCGGTCCCGCTTCAGGCGCTCGGGCGCGTCGGCGGCGATGAAGCTCCCGCGCCCGACCCGGCTGACGAGAAGCCCGCGCTTCTGCGCCTCGACATAGCCGCGGGCGACCGTCGTGAAGTCGATCCCGAGGCGCTCGGCGAGGCGGCGCTGCGGCGGCAGGCGGTCCCCCGCCACCAGCATGCCGCCCATGATGTCCGCCGCCATGCTGTCCGCCAAGGCGAGGTAGCGCGGCTTGTCGCTCAGCGAGAGGTCGGGCTTCCAGTCCTGCATGGTGATCCTGACGTCGACGGGGGATCCATCCAGTAGATTGACCATACATTGACTGTATCGGGAAGCTTTTCAAAACAGCACAATGTCTTGCGTCACAATGGTCCAAACTGCCCGAAAAGATGCAGAAGGCTGCCTATATTGATGACAGTCGCTGCCCAAAGCGCCAATTGGTCGCGCTGACTGAGTTCTATTGATCGCAAAATTGACTGCATCAATCGATCCGCGTTGACCGGATCGCCTGATGGCACCGATCCTTCTCTCGCCGCCAGTCGGCCGCGCCCGCTACCCGCATCCGTCACGAGGAAGGACAGTCATGCCCGTCGTTCAAAAAGAGCCGCATCAGAAGGGTGATTATCTCGTCGACTACGAGGAGAAGGTCTTCGAGGACGTGAAGGCCGATCCGGGCGAGCGCGCGCTCGTCACCTTCCACACCGTGGCGTTCGAAGGCTCGATCGGCTTCGTCAACTTGCTCCAGGCCACCCGTCTCTTGCGCAAGGGTTTCGAGACCAGCGTGCTGCTCTACGGGCCGGGCGTCACCCTAGGGCTTCTGCGCGGCTTCCCGAAACTCGGCGACGAGGCCTTTCCAGGCCACCAGAACATGAACAACCAGCTCGTCAAGTTCATGGAGGAGGGCGGCAAGGTCTATGCCTGCCGCTTCGCCCTGCAGGCGCTCTACGGCCATGGCGAGGGCTCGCTCATCCCCGGCATCCGCCCGATCGCGCCGCAGGACGTGCTGGACCTCATCCTGCTGCACCGCAAGGACGCCTTCATGATGCACACCTGGACGGTCTGAGACCGCGGGAAGGAAGGGACTGGCCATGAAGGAGAAGCAGCTGGTCAGGGTCGCCGCGGTGCAGATCGCGCCGGACCTCGCCTCCCGCGAGGGCACGGTCGAACGTGTCCTCAACGCCATCGCGGAGGCGGCGGGCAAGGGCGCGAAGCTCGTCGTCTTTCCCGAGACCTTCGTGCCTTGGTACCCCTACTTCTCCTTCTGCCATCCGCCGATGGCGACGGGGGCGGAGCACCTTCGCCTCTACGAGAACGCGGTCGAGATACCGAGCCCGGCGACGGCGGCGGTCGCCGCGACGGCCCATCGCCACGGCGTCGTGGTGGCGCTGGGCGTCAACGAGCGCGACCACGGCACGCTCTACAACACGCAGATCGTTTTCGACGCGGACGGAAGCATCGCCCTGAAGCGCCGCAAGATCACGCCGACCTTCCACGAGCGGATGATCTGGGGGCAAGGCGACGGCTCCGGCCTCACCGTGGTCGACACCGCCGTCGGCCGCGTCGGGGCGCTCGCCTGCTGGGAGCACTACAACCCGCTCGCCCGCTACGCGCTGATGGCGCAGCACGAGGAGATCCACGTCGCGCAGTTTCCGGGCTCGCTGGTCGGGCCGATCTTCGCCGACCAGATCGAGGTGACGATCCGCCACCACGCGCTGGAGTCCGGCTGCTTCGTGGTCAACGCCACGGGCTGGCTGACCGAAGAGCAGATCGCCGAGATCCAGCCGGACGAGAAGCTGCAGCGCGGCCTGCGCGGCGGCTGCATGACGGCGATCATCTCGCCCGAGGGCGCCCATCTCGTGCCGCCGCTGACGACGGCCGAGGGCATCCTCGTCGCCGACCTCGACATGGGCCTCATCACCAAGCGCAAGCGCATGATGGATTCGGTCGGCCATTATGCGCGGCCGGAACTCCTGTCGCTCGTCCTCGACAACCGCCGCCAGGCGCCGATGCGCGCCGCCGCCGATCCCGCCGCCCTTTCCTTCGGAGACGAAAGCGATGATGCCGACCCTGCCGACCGCGATGGACACAGCGGAACTGATCAACGAGTTGCAGTCCTTCGGCGCCCGCCTCGTTGATCCCAAGGCCGGCGCCGACTCCCGCCGCGGCGGGGCAGGGCCGTCCGACCATAAGGCGATGACCATCGACGGAATGACCGTCATGGTCCCCGTCCACACCGCACCGGCCTTCGAAAGCCCCTATCTCGTCGAGAAGCCCGACGCCTTCGGCCGCAGCCGGGTGCTGCGCGAGGGCCTGCCGATCGGCGACATCTCCTTCCCGCTCCGCCCGAAATTCTACGATCTGTCGACGGCGGACGGCATTCCCTATTCCAAGATCGCGGTGCTGCATGGACGCGACGTCCTGGCGACGACTGTCCTCCAGACCTGCATCCGCTACCAGAGCCGCACCAAGACCTGCCAGTTCTGCGCCATCGGCCAGTCGCTGGCGGCGGGGCGGACGATCGAGCGCAAGACGCCGGCGCAGCTGGGCGAGGTCGCGAAAGCCGCCGTCGAACTCGACGGGGTCAAGCACATGGTGATGACCACCGGCACGCCGCCCGGCAGCGATCGGGGCGCCGCGATCCTCTGCGAAAGCGCGGCCGGCGTGAAGGCGGCGGTGGACCTCCCGATCCAGGTGCAGTGCGAGCCGCCGGACGAGGACGCCTGGTTCGAACGGATGCGCGGGAGCGGCGCCGATGCGCTCGGCATGCATCTCGAGGCGGTGACCGAGGCGGTGCGCCACCGCATCATGCCGGGCAAGGCGCAGGTCTCGGTCGAGCGCTATTTTTCGGCCTTCGAGGCCGCGGTGCCGGTGTTCGGGCGCGGCCAGGTCTCGACCTACATCCTCGCCGGGCTCGGCGACAGTGAAGCCGAGATCCTGTCGGTGTGCGAGCGGCTGGTGGCGATCGGCGTCTATCCCTTCGTAGTGCCGTTCGTGCCGATCTCCGGGACGCCCATGGAAAGCCATCCGACGCCCGATCCCGCCTTCATGCACGCGATCCTGCGCCCACTGGCGAGGATGCTGGTCGACGGCGGGCTGAGGTCGGTGGACGTGAAAGCCGGCTGCGCGAAGTGCGGCGCGTGCTCGGCGCTCTCCACCTACGAGCGGGGCGAAGCCGATGTGAAGGGGTGCGCGGCATGATGTTTGATCCCGTCCGCTCCTTCGTGGCCCCCGGTTTCCAGATCAAGCACGCCGTCGATCCCTGGGAGAAGAAGGGCGCGGCCGCGCTCCGCCGCGCCGTCTTCTGCCGCGAGCAGGGCCTTTTCGAGAGCGACGACCGCGACGCGATCGACGATGTGGCGATCCCGATCGTCGCTTTGGCGCTCTGGGGCGTCTATGCCGATGCCGTGGTCGGCACGGTGCGCATCCACGAGGAGGCGCCCGGCCTCTGGTGGGGATCGCGCCTCGCGGTCTGCGAGCACCACCGCAAGGTCGGCGCGCTCGGCACGGCGCTGATCAAGCTCGCCGTCTCGTCGGCCCATGCGCGCGGCTGCACGCGCTTCCTTGCGCATGTGCAGAGCCAGAACGTCCTCCTTTTCCGCCGCCTGCACTGGGAGACCGTCGAGGAAGTCGAACTGCACGGGCGCCTGCATCACCGCATGGAGGCTGACCTCTCCTGCTACCCGCCATTCCACACCCCCGAGACCGGGTTCATGGCCTTGAGGGCCGCCGCATGACCAGCGCAATCGACCTCGCGGCGTTGGCGAAAGTCCTGCGCAGCAGCGCGGGGCTCACGGCCAAGGGCGATATCGCCGAGGCGACCAGCCGGCTCGGCCTATCCGCAGCGGGGGCCGTGCCGGTCGGCGACGACTGCGCCGCCATTCCCGACGGCGAGGGCTGGCAGCTTCTTGCGATCGAGGGGTTCATGAACGAGTTCGTCGCCCGCGACCCCTGGTTCGCCGGATGGTGCGGCGTGATGGTCAACCTCTCCGATGTCGCCGCCATGGGCGGGCGAGCGATCGCCGTGGTCGATGCCCTCTGGGCCGAGGGCGATGCCTCGGCACGGGCGGTGATGGAAGGCATGCGGGCGGCATCCGAGCGCTATGGCGTGCCCATCGTCGGCGGACATACCAACCTCAAGACGGACCGCGCCCAGCTTTCCGTCGCGATCCTCGGGCGGGCGAAGCGCCTGCTCACCAGTTTCGACGCGCGGCCCGGCGACGTTCTGGTGGCGGCGATCGACCTGCGCGGGCGCTACCGCGAGCCCTTCTCCAATTTCGAGGCGGCGACGGACGCCCCGGGCGAGCGGCTGCGCGGCGATCTGGAACTGTTGCCGCGCATTGCCGAAAGCGGGCTGGCGCAGGCAGCCAAGGACATCAGCCAGGGCGGCATCGTCGGGACCGCGGCGATGTTCGCCGAGTGCTCGAAGGTCGCGATCACGATCGACGTCGGCGCTGTCCCGAAGCCCGACGGCGTGTCTCTGGAGCGCTGGCTGCTGACCTTCCCGAGCTACGGCTACCTTCTTTCGGTATCTCCGCCCAACGTCGCGGCCGTGCTCGGCCTGTTCGCCGAGCGCCAGATCGCCGCCAGCCAAATCGGCGTCGTTTCGGTGGGCGACGCTGTCTCGATCCGGGATGGGGAACGGGTGGAGGTCATCCGCAATCTCGGCATTGAACCCCTGATCTTGCCTACTGAACTAGGTGTTGCGGCATGAGGGCCGTGGCGTCTCCATCCGGTTCCAGCTTGCAGTCCCGCGCAAAGCCGGCGGCTGTCCCTCGCGACAGCGCGCCCGGCGTAGGTGCCGAGCGCCCTCGCGCAGACGGGCCCGGAGGCATCCATGCCTGAGGTCCGCTTCACCATCCGCTGGCCCGACGGACAGTCCGAGGACTGCTACTCGCCCTCGTCGGTGATCAAGGAGCACTTGCAGCCCGGCCGTGCCTACCCGCTCGCCGAGTTCCGCGATCGAACCCGCACGGCCCTGTCGATCGCCAGCGACCGCGTCCGGGCGAAGTACGGTTTTCCCTGCTCCCAGGCCCTCGGACAGATCGAGCGCATCGAAGCCCGGTGCTGGACCTTCGCCGACACCGCCGACGCCGCCGTCGGCGTCCTCTCTTTTCAGGAGTAGTTCATGGCCGGATCGCTTCCTCCCTCGATCCCCGTTGCCATCGTCGGCGGCGGCCAGGCGGGCCTCTCCCTCAGCCAGCACCTGACGTCCCGCGGCATAGGGCACCTCGTATTCGAGAAGTCGACCGCGATGCACGTCTGGGACGACCGGCGCTGGGACAATTTCTGCCTGGTGACGCCGAACTGGCAGTGCGATCTGCCGGGCCACGCCTATGACGGCCCCGACCCCGACGGGTTCATGACCAAGCCCGAGATCCTCGACTACCTCGCGGCCTTCCGCGCGAAGGTGGACGCGCCGCTCCGCGAGGGGACGGCCGTCACCCGGATCGTGCCGCAGCCGGGCGGCGGGTTTCTCGTCGAAACGTCAGTCGGCTCGCTCCACGCCGATCAGGTCGTTGCGGCGTCCGGAGGGTACACGGTGCCGATCATGCCGGCCTATGCCAGGGACCTGCCGACCCCGATCGTTCAGATCCACTCGGAACAGTACCGCAATGCCCAGCAGTTGCCGGACGGCCCGGTGCTCGTCGTCGGCTCCGGCCAGTCCGGCGCGCAGATCGCCGAGGACCTGCATTTGGAGGGGCGGCGCGTGCATCTCGCCGTCGGCAACGCGCCCCGCTGCGCGCGCTTCTACCGCGGCCGGGACGTCGTCACCTGGCTCGCCGACATGAACTACTACGACATCCCCGTCGAGGAGCACCCCTTGCGCGAGGGCGTGCGCGACAACACCAACCACTACGTCACCGGCCGCGACGGCGGCCGCGACATCGACCTCCGGCGCTTTGCCCTGGAGGGCATGCGGCTCTACGGCCATCTCGAGGGTTTTTCGAAAGGCCACCTGCAGTTTCAGCCGACTGTCGCGGTGAGCCTCGACGAGGCCGATCGCACCTACAACCGCATCAACGCCTCGATCGACCGTTTCATCCTGGAGCAGGGCATCGACGCGCCCCCGGCCTCGTTCTACGCGCCGGTCTGGCAGCCCGAGGGCGAAGCGACATCGCTTGACCTCGTGGCAGAGGGGATCGCGGCGGTGGTCTGGTGCATCGGTTTCCGTCCCGACTTCGGCTGGCTGCAGGCGCCGGTCTTCGACGCTCAAGGCCACCCGAAGCACCGGCGCGGCGTGACTGACGTCGACGGCCTCTATTTCCTCGGCCTGCCCTGGCTCCACACCTGGGGCTCGGGCCGGTTCTCCAGCGTCGGCAGGGACGCTGCCTATCTGGCGGACGCCATTGCGGGTGCCCTCAAAACGCGACAGGCCCCGCGCCGTCTCGCCGCCGCGGGTTGCCGCCACTGAACGGGACGGCCGTTGAGGCTTGATCGCGGACGCCGGATATTGCCGCCGCCGTCAGTCTTTCCCCACCTGAACGAAGCGTGCTTGTCGAGATGCCGCAGTTCTCCGGCGTCGGTTCGTCTCGGATTGCCCTTACGAGAACAGTTGGCGGACACGTTCGGGCTGGGCAGGCCGAGGGCGGCGATGTTCGCTCAATCGCCGCCTGAGCTCCTCACCGGGACGCCACGACCGGGAGCCAGATCCAGAGGGCGACGAGCGTTGCGAACAGCACCGGCGGCGTGAGGACGAGACCGACCTTCATGTACTGGCCCCAGGTGATCGTCTGCCCTTTGCCGGCGAGAACGTGCAGCCAGAGCAGTGTTGCGAGCGAGCCGATCGGCGTAAATTTCGGGCCGAGGTCGTTGCCGATGACGTTGGCGTAGACCATGAGCTCTCGGGTGACGGGGTCGAGGGCGGCGCGGTCGATGGCGAGCGCCCCGACGAGGGTAGCGGGCATGTTGTTCATGACGGAAGCGAGCACCGCGACGACGAACCCCGTGCCGACGGTGGCAACGAATGTCCCTTGCGCGCCGAGCCAGACGAGGATGCCGGCGGCGATGTCGGTGAGGCCGGCATTTCCGAGGCCGTAGACCACCAGATACATGCCGACCGAGAACAGGACGATCTGCCAGGGCGCCTCGCGGAGGACCTTGGCGAGCGGCACCACGGCGCCGCGCCCGCCTGAGAACGAGCGTCCGGCGATGGCGAGGAGGACGAGGGCCGCAGCGCCTGTGACGAAGGCGATGGGAACGCCGAGCGGGCCGGTGACGAAGTAGGCGACAAGCAGAAGGCCGAGGAGCGGGAAGGCCGCGCGGAAGACGGCGGGGTCCTTGATCGCGCTGGCCGGTGCCTCAAGCTCGCCCAGCGGATAGGTGGCCGGGATGTCCTTGCGAAAGTATCCCCAGAGGACAGCCAGCGTCGCCGCGAGCGCCACGAGGTCGACGGGCACCATGACCGCGGCATAGCGGCCGAAGGAGATGTCGAAGTAGTTGGCGGTGACGATGTTGACGAGGTTGGAGATCACCAGCGGCAGACTGGTCGTATCCGCGACGAAGCCGCAGGCGACGATGAAGGCGAGCGCCCCCGCCGGCGGAAAGTTCAGCCGGAGGAGGATCGCCAGCACGATCGGGGTCAGCAGCAGCGCCGCGCCGTCATTGGCGAAGAAGGCGGCGATCACCGCGCCGAGGACGATGACGAGCGGGAAGAGCCTGCGCCCGTTGCCGCCGCCCCAGCGGGCGACGTGCAGCGCCGCCCAGGCGAAGAACCCGGCCTCGTCGAGGATCAGCGAGATGACGATAAGCGCGACGAAGGTGAAGGTCGCGTCCCAGACGATGTCCCAGACCACGCCGACATCGGCCCAGCCGACGACGCCGGAGAGCAGCGCCAGCGCGGCACCGCCTAGCGCCGACCAGCCGATGCCGAGCGCTCTCGGCTGCCAGATCACGAGAACCAGGGTGGCGACGAAGATCGCGAAGGCGAGCATGGGCGGGTTCCCGGCTGGATGAGGTCGTGCGGGGCAGCGGGCTTGGCGCTGCCCCGGGGCATTGAATCGGATCGGTCAAAACGTCGGCCGCGGGCAGTGTCAGATCGAGGCCTGGTTCACCCGCTTCATCAGCGTTTCCGCGCTCTCGACCCGTTCTGAATAGCGGTCAGTGAGGTAGGCAGAGCGGCCGCGCGTCATCACGGTGAACTTCGCCAGCTCCTCGCAGACGTCGACGATGCGGTCGTAGAGGCCTGAAGGCTTCATGCGGCCGGCCTCGTCGAACTCGAGGAAGGCTTTCGGCACCGAAGACTGGTTGGGGATGGTGATCATCCGCATCCAGCGGCCGAGGACGCGCATCTGGTTGACGGCGTTGAAGCTTTGCGAGCCGCCGGAGACCTGCATCAACGCCAGCGTCTTGCCTTGCGTCGGGCGCCTCGCGCCGTCGCTAAGCGGGATCCAGTCGATCTGCGCCTTCAGGATCGCCGTCATCGCGCCGTGCCGCTCGGGGCTCACCCACACCATGCCCTCCGACCAGTCGGCGAGGTCGCGCAGCTCGCGCACCTTCGGGTGGTCGGGCTCTGCGCCGTCCGGCAGCGGCAAGCCGCGCGGATCGAAGCTCTGGACCTCGCAGCCGAACCAGCGCAGGAGCCGGGCGGCTTCCTCCGAGACCAGCCGCGAGTAGGAGCGCGCGCGGAGCGAGCCGTGGAGGACGAGAATGCGGGGTGCATGCGCCGGCGCGCCGGGGCCGGCCAGCGTCGCCACGTCGATCGGGCGGAGCTGATCGAGCGCGACGTTGGGAAGGTCCATCGAGAGCGGGTCGGTCACGCCGCCGGTCCCGGGGCGGTGACGACTGATGTCACGGCCTCACCGTCCTCCTTGGTGAAGGACGCAACGGGGTTGTCGAGGAGCGGCAGCACCTTCTCGGACGGGCGGCAGAGCGCGACGCCCTTGTCGGTGACGACGATCGGGCGGTTGATCAGGATCGGATGCGCCATCATGGCGTCCAGCAGTTCCTCGTCGGAGAGCTGCGGGTCGTCGAGGCCGAGCTCGGCATAGGGCGTGCCCTTCTCGCGCAGGAGTTCGCGCGGCTTCATGCCCATAACGTCGAGGAGTTCGATCAGAGTCTCCCGGCTCGGCGGCGTCTTCAGGTACTCGATGACCTCTGGCTCCTCGCCGGACTGGCGGATCATCTCCAGCGTGTTGCGCGACGTGCCGCAGGCGGGGTTGTGGTAGATCGTGACGGTCATCATGTTCTCTCAGGCGACATCGGACGGGCGGAAAGAGGCGCCTTCGAGCTGCCCGATCTCGCGGACCTTGACGGCGAGCCGGGTGCGCTCAAGGCTTTCGATCGGCAAGGCGGTGAAGACCGAGATCCGGTTCTTCAGGTAGCGGAAGGCGGTGGTGAAGGCGGCGCGCTGCCAGATCTCGCCGCGGCTCTCCTGGCTTGGATCCTCGATGCCCCAATGCGCGGTCATCGGCTGCCCCGGCCAGACCGGGCAGGCTTCGCCGGCGGCCTGGTCGCAGACGGTGAACACGAAATCCATGATCGGCGCCTGCGGTGTCGCGAACTCGTCCCATGCCTTCGAGCGCATGCCGTCGGTCGGGTATCCGAACTCCTCCAGCACGCTCAAGGCCATCGGGTTGACCTCGCCCTTGGGACGGCTTCCCGCGGAGAAGGCGACGAACCGGTTGCCGCCCTCCTTGCGCAGGATGCTCTCGGCCAGGATCGAGCGGGCGGAGTTGCCCGTGCAGAGGAACAGGACGTTGAAGGGAGTGCCTTGGGTCACGTGCAGGTCTCCAGGGAACAGGAAGGGGAGGTGAGCGTGGTCAGGTCGCCGCAGATCTCAGGCTTGCCGTCGCAGCAATCCTCGGTGAGGAAGCCGAGGAGCTGGCGCATGTCGTTGTAGCTGGCGGCGTAGAGGATGCGGCGCCCATCCCGGCGCGAGGCGATGAGCCCCGAGCGTTCAAGCGTCGCTAGGTGGAAGCTCATCCGCGTCGGGGCAATGGCGAGCCGCTCGGCGATCTCGCCGGACGGAACGCCGTTCGGCCCCGCCCGGACGAGCATGCGGAAAGCGGCGAGCCGGTCGGCATGGGCAAGGGCGGAAAGGGCGGCAACGGCGCGGTCATCATTCATGTCTGCTATTATGCAAACATCCTTGTAGAGTTCAAGCGCGTGCCAACTTCTTTCCGCCGGGCATGGCGTTTAGCCGTTCATTTCTTTTGCGTCTGCGATAGGCGTCGTCGCTGGGTTCGGCATGCCGTTGATTAGAACCTCGAAGGCCGTCCGGCTGAGCGGCTTGGAGTACAGATAGCCTTGCCCTTCGCGACAGCCGATCGCTTGAAGCACTTCAGCCTGCTCCAGCGTCTCGATTCCCTCGGCAATGACCCGGATATCGAGACCTTCTCCAAGCGTGATGACGGATTTGAGGACGGCGATCGACGGCGGGCTCTCCGGGGCGTCCGTCACGAAGCTCCGGTCGATCTTGATCTTCGAGATCGGGAAGCGCCGGAGGTAGCCGAGGGACGAATAGCCAGTGCCGTAATCGTCAAGGGCAAAGCTGATGCCAAGGGCCGTCAGAGCCGCGAAGGCCTCCTGCAGGCCGCTGCTCTCCGAGACGAAGGCGGACTCGGTGATCTCCAGTTCGAGCCGTCTGGCCGGAAGGCCCGACAGCGCCAAGGCACGTGTCACCGCCGCCACGAGGTCGCCGGCCTCGAACTGAATCGGCGACACGTTGACCGCTACCTTCACGCTATCGGGCCAGCCTGTAGCAGCAAGGCAGGCTGTTTCGAGGACGAAGGCGCCGAGCCGGTGGATGTAGCCCATTTCCTCGGCGACCGGGATGAAGGCGATGGGCGAGATGTAACCGCGCACCGGATGCCGCCAGCGCACGAGCGCTTCCGCGCCAATGATCCTAGCATTCTCGATCAGCACTTGCGGTTGATAGACGACCTCGAACTCGCCCTTGTCCAAGGCGTTTTCGATATCGCGTTCGAGCGTGAGACGGGCAAGGCGGTCGACCTCCATGCCGCTGTCAAAGACGGCGATCCGCTCGCTGGCCAGTGACTTCGCCCGGTAGAGCGCAATGTCGACCTGGCGCATCATGTCGGTCCCATCCACGGAATGATGCTGCCACCAGCCAATGCCGACGCTGGAGCCGACCGAGATGCGGTGCCCCCTAATAAGGTAAGGCTCGCGGATGGCGGCGAGCAGGTGCTGGGCGGCCTCGACGGCTATCGCGACGTCGGCGCACCGCAACAGGATCGCGAACTCGTCTCCCCCGATCCGCGCGACAAGGGCCTCCGGTCCGACCACGCGGCGGGCACGCCGTGCCGTCTCGACCAGCACCGCATCGCCGGTCCCGTGGCCCAGGGCATCGTTGACGGCCTTGAACCGATCGAGATCGAACGCCATCAGCGCGACGCCGTCCGGACGTTCCGCGTCGCCCAGGTCCGAGATTGCGCCTTCGAGGGCGCGGCGATTGGCGAGTCCCGTCAGCATATCGTGCAGCGCCTGGTGCCGCAGCCGCTGCTGCGCACGCTCGCGGTCGGTAACGTCGCGGAGCGTCAGGCAAAGATGCAGGACATCGTCCGCGGCGGCATCCTCGTGGGCGGTCACTCCTCTCATCCAGAAGGGCGCAATCGAATATTCGATCACGCGCTCTTCCTCCCCAGCATCGAGCGTCAGATGCCGCAATGTCCGGTCGGCATGGGCAGCTCTTGTCGATCCGATCCGGGCAGCTTCGCTGAGCGCCTCGCTCAGTGCAGGCGGCAGGTCGCCCAGAAGCGCGATCGGGACCGGACTGCGCAGGAGGGTCGCCGCCTCGACATTACTGCGCGCGATCCGGCCATCGCCATCGACGATGACGATACCGTCGAAGCTTTCGTCGACGACATGCTCGAGCATGCCCTCTGAGTTCGATGCGTGGAGCCGGGCGAGCCAGACCCGGAGCCGGCCGAGGTTGAACTCGCGCAGGAGCGTCAGGATCAGCAGGCCGAGGCCGAGACCGTGAAGGCTGGCCGTTTGTAGCGACACGTTTCCGTATTGCTGGAGGAGGAAGGCGCCGCATTCCAGCGACACCATCGCCGCGGTCAGGACGATGACGGCGCGTCTTGCCGGAACCCGTGCGATGGCAGCAAGGGCGAGGATCCCAATGATCGCGAGGGCCGCTATGGGCAAGGGTCTCTCGGTGATCTCCCGCTTCTGGATCAGCGTCTCGGCCGCCAGCGCGTGAACGAGCGATCCCGAAACCGTCCCGAAGACGGGCACGGTGAACAGGTCGCGCAACTCGGCGGCGCTGGCGCCGACGATCAGCGTCTTGCCGGCGAGAGCTTCTGGCGCCACGCGGCGGTGGAGAAGGTCGACAAACGAAATGCGCGGTATCTGAGAGGCGGCGATGCTGTAGTCGATGCCGAAAGTGCCGGTCTGGGTCTCACGGCCGGCGACGACCGACGCCAGCGAGGACAGGGTTTCTCCCGCAATGTCTGTCGCAAACGGCACGCGCCGCAGCCGCCCGTCGGGGTCGATGGCGACGTCGACACCGACGGGCCACGACGCCTGGAGCAGCGAGTCGATCGGCATGGCCGCGTGAAGCGTCGCGGCGCCCGTCGTCTCGGGCTGCGCGAAGGCGGCGAGGTAGGTTTCTATCCCCGCATTGGCGAGCGCGTCACCGAAAGCCTGATCTTCCGTCGCCGTCGAGGACGATGAGAAATCGATGTCGAAGGCCACGCGCTCGGCCCGCGCTGCCGCAGCCGATGCGAGCATTTCGCCGTAGAGGTGTCTCGGCCATGGCCAGATCCCGACGTCGGAAAGGCTCTTTGCATCGATATCGACGAGGACGATGCTGCCGCTGGGCGAGCGGCTGTGCGCCGAAAAACGCAGTTCCGACAGGCGGTTGTCGAGCGCATCGAAGAGCCCGGTCGCCTGCGCCACGGAAAGGCCCAGCGCCAGCAACCCGAGCAGCCCCATTTTCCGAAACGCGCGGAAAAGCGCCGGCCGAGGTTTGCTGGCCGACGTCAGTTGATCCCTGGACATACCAGCGGTCCCGTCCGTCAGTGCTTACCCTTGCCGTTGCCGCTGCCACCAGCGTTTCCGTTGCCGCCAGCGTTGCCGTTGGCGTCGGCATTGCTGTTGCCGCCGGCATTGCCGTTGCCGCCGGCGTTGCCGTTGCCGCCGGCATTGCCGTTGCCGGCGGCGTTGCCGTTGCCGGCGGCGTTGCCGTTGCCGCCAGCGTTGCCGTTGCCGCCGGCATTGCCGTTGCCGCCGGCGTTGCCGTTGCCGTTGGCGTCGGCATTGCCGTTGCCGCCGGCATTGTCTTTGCCACCGTTTCCGTCACCCTTGTCGCTGTCGCTAGGTTCGTTGCCGTTTCCTTTGCTCTTGCCAGCGTCACCGGCGCTACCGCCCGGTCCGTTGCCGCTCTCTTTACCCTTGTCGCCACCTGGGTTGCCCTTGTCGTCCTTTCCATCGTCACCGACGCTGCTGCCCGGTTCGCTGCCGTTCCCCTTGCCCTTGCCCTTGCCAGGGTTGCCCTTGCCGTCCTTCCCGTCGTCACCGACGCTGCCCGGTCCGTTGCCGTTCCCCTTGCCGTTGCCTTTGCCAGGATTGCCGTTGCCGCCCTTGCCGTCGACGTTGATGCCGCCGCCAGGACCATTGCCCGGCTCTTTGTCCTTGCCGCCGCCAGGCTTGTCTTTGCCGCCCTTGCCGTCGTCACCAGTGTCGCCGCGAGGTGCGTTGCCGTTCCCCTTACCTTTGCCGCCGCCAGGGGTGCCCGTGCCGTCCTTCCCGTCGTTGCCGCCGCTGCTGCCTTTGCCGTTGCCGTTGCCCTTGCCGCTTCGATCGCCATTGTCGCTTCCCTCGCGGTCGCTCCGGCCATCGCTGTTGCTGTTGTCGCCCGAACGCGCGGACGATGTCTGAGAGCCCCGGTTGTCAGAAGCGGCGGAAGGCGTCGTGGAACCCGCATCGCCTGTCCCGGGACCGGCGGTCGACGCACTGGCCTCGCCGACCCGGGCTTCGGCGCTGAATTCCTTCATGGTCATTCCCGCCGGCGCAACGGATGGCGAGGAAGGCGTGCCCGATGCTACCGCCGGCGCATTCACGCCGCCCGTGCTAAGGCCGCCCTTCGCGGAGGCAACGCTGGCGTTCTGCCCCGCGCCCACCGCGGCCGTCTGACCCGTCCGCAGATCGCTGACCTGAACAAGGCCACGGGTGACCCCGATGTTCGTCTTCGCCCTGGCAACGCTAACCGTGAACTTCGTGCCCTTCACGACGGCCGCCATGTAGGGCGTCTGCACCGTGAAGTGCGGCTGCTTCCGCTTCTCGATGTCGAACTCGATACTGCCGGCCTTCTGCCTGACCTCCGTCTTCGCGCTGAAGAAGGATTTGGGGACGACCGCTGCCACGCTGTTCGGCATCAAGGTCATCACATTGTTCTCGCTGACGAGACGCACGCGGCCGTTCGACCCCGTCGCAATGGTCAGACCCTCGGCGATCTTCATCTCCCGTTTGATCTCGAAGCGCTCTTTCGACTGCGAGATGGCATAGGCGGTGCCTGAGACGCGATCGACCAACCATTCTCTGGCCATCGCAACGCTGCCGCTGAAGGCCCAGCCAATGATCGTAAGAAGAAAGATGAATGTTTTCATCGTGTGTATCCGCCATTCCGAAGTCAGCGGAGACTATGATTGTCCAGCTAAGGACCACTTAATCAGAAGCCGACAAGTGATGTCGAAAGTGCATTTCCTGCGCGACTGGGCCTATGAGGAGCATTCGCGCGCGACACTCGCTCGAAGACAGGCCGGTGAATCAATGATGCCAGTGCCCGCAGTGCTCCTGCCGGCAGAAAAGCCGCGAGAGCGTTCGTGAAGGAAGGCTCTGTCGTCATGTCAGTTGGTCCGACAGCCGCCAAGACTGGGTCGCAGAACCGCGGGCAGCCCATGGAACCGCCCCTCCGGAGACCCATTACTCAGCGGCCAATTGTTCGGCTCAGCGAGCAGTTGGGCTGGGATAGCATGCCATGGTGACTTGGTTGCAGTTTGGCGACTTGCATGCCTGCGAGGGCGATGATTGGGACAGCCTGTCGACGTTCCAGCGTCTTGTCGCGGAGGCGAACGAAGGCTGTTCGGGGCGCATCGGCTTCGCGGTTCTGCCGGGTGACAACGCCAACCATGCGACGCGGGAGCAGTTCAAGCGCGTGGCGGAAGTCGCCGCCGGGCTCGCATCGCCGCTATTCATCCTCCCGGGTGACCACGACTTCGAGGCAGGGCATCTTGACGACTTCCGCCAATACCTCGCGGCGCAGCCCCTGCCACGCATGGAAACGATCGGCGCCGCTCGCATTCTGCTCCTCGACATCGTCAGCGCCGGATCGGGCGGTCCGGATTTTCGTCTGGGACAGTCACAGTCTGCCTGGTTGAGGCGGCGGCTGGCGGAGGAAGCCGATGCCCCGACCCTCGTTTTCATGCATGCCTTCCCCGAGGACCTGCACGAAGGCGGCGAGGCGGTTGCGACAGCCTTGGCAGAAGGCGGCGTTTCCTATGTCGGGACCGGGCACACCCACTACAACGACGTGTTGAACGACGGGCACGTCATCTATGGCGCGACCCGTTCGACCGGGGAAATCGAGGAGGGGCCGCCGGGTTTCACCGTCTCGGCGCTGGACGGCGATGTCGTCTCCTGGCGCTTTCGCGCGCTGGGATCCGGCTGGCCCTTCGTGCTCATCACCTCGCCCTCGGACATCCGGCTGGTCACGAAGGCGCAGTCGCGTACTCAGGTGCCCGACCGTTCCTTCGAGGTCCGCGCGGAAGTCTTCGGTGCTGGGCCCCGCACGCGGGTGACGGCTACGCTCGACGGTGGGGGAGAGCGGCAGCTGACGCCGGACGGGAGTGGCCTCTGGTGCTGCCGCTTCGATGACGTTTCGGACGGTCTGCGTGTCCTCGCCGTGACGGCGGTGTCGGAGGACGGCGCCAGCAATACCGACACCGTCGAGGTGCTGGTGCGCAATCCGCGAGAACGGCCGAAGCGCGGTCCGGCCACGGCTCTCGGGCACTCCGTGCACTCCGTCCGCTCCTGGCCGAGCCACGGCATTCCCGGTGGACGCCTTGGGCCGAACGCGAACGGCCGCAAGTGGTGAGCTAGCCGCGTCGGATCAGCCCGCTCGACCCAGATGCAGAACGGCCGCGCTCCGGTCGTTCCAACATTGCGATCTTCGGCTGAGCGACAGTCGTTTCCCGGCGCTCAGTTCCAGGGCTGGAAGAGGACTGCGCCGAGCGCGAGGAGAAGCGCAGGCGGCATGACGACGATGCCGATCTTCAGGAAGCTCCACGCGCCGAAGGACAGGCCCTCCCGTCGAAGCGCGGTCAGCCAGAGGATGGTCGCGAGCGACCCCGTGACCGAGAGGTTGGGGCCGATGTCGATGCCGACGAGGATCGCGTCGATGACCTTCTGAGGCAGGTCCGCGGCCGTCGTGAAGGCGCCGGCGAGGAGGCCGAGCGGCAGGTTGTTGGTGAGGTTCGTGCCGAAGGCGAGTGCGGTGCCAGCAAGGAACGCGCCGGTATCCGGGTTGGCGTTCAGCGGACCCTGGAGGTGGCCGACGAGCATCGCCTGCACCCCGCTGAATTCCAGGGCGCGGACGATCACGAAGAGGCCGGCGACGAGGATCAGCGTATCCCAGGAGATTTCCTTCAACAGGGGAAGCGGGCTGGTGCGTTCGCCGACCGTGACGGCGAGCGCGGTTAGGAGGCCCGCGATCAGCGTCGGAAGTCCGAGCTCCAGCCCAAGGGCCGAGGAGCCGAGCAGCACGGCGGCAGCGGCCGCAAGGCCGATCGCCGCGATTCGTCCACCTGTCGACAGAGCGGGAATGGCGATGTCCGTGTTCGTCGTTCCCGTGAGGTTGGCACGCTGCGTCAGCCGCAGCAGGAAGAATGTCGCGCCGATCGCGGCGACCGAGGGAAGCGCGAAGCGGGCAAGCCAGTCGCCGAGCGCCGGCATGTCCGCCCCGAAGACGACGAGGTTGGCCGGGTTGGAGATGGGCAGCACGAAGGAAGCGGCATTGGCGACGAAGGCGCAGATAAGGAGGTAGGGAATGGGCGACGTGACCTTGGCCGCCCGTGCCACCGCGATGACGGCAGGCGTCAGCACGACCGCGGTCGCGTCGTTCGACAGGAACACCGTGACGAGCGTGCCGATCAGGTAGACGAGGCCGAAAAGCCGTTGCGGCGAGCCCTTGGCCGAGCGGGCGGCATAAGCTGCCAGAAAGTCGAAGAGCCCTTCACGGCGGGCTGTTTCGGCGAGCAGCATCATGCCCGCAAGAAAAAGATAGACGTCTGTGCCCGAGGCGATGCCGTGCAGCGCCTCGGGCCAGGGAAGGAGGCCGAGGACGACGAGAAGCACCGCCCCGGCGAGGGCGTAAACCCATTCCGGCTTGTTCAGCGGCCTGAAGATGACGCCGAAGACTGAAAGGGCGCTGATACCCCAGGTGGCAAGGTTGACGCTGATGGGCATGGGAACGCCTGGCTTGCCGGGGGAAGCCGGCGATGGGTATCGGATCTCTACGGATGTTGGCGAGCGACCTGTCAATCACCCTTGCAGGCGGCTGCAACTTTTGAAGCACAGACAAGCCAGAGCACCAGGCCGCACAGCGCGAAGCCCGCGAGCGCCAGGTAAGCGACGGAGAACCCGTAGCGTGCGACGATCACGCCGGCGATGGCAGGGCTGAGCGAGGCGCCGACGCCCTGCACCGTCATCACCGCGCCAAGCCCCGCATTGATGTGGCCGGTTCCCTTCAGCATGCGCGCCACCAGTCCCGGGACGGCCACGCCGAGCAATCCGGCCCCGACGCCATCGAGCATCTGCACGGGGATCAGCGCGTAAGGGCTTGGCCAGAGGCCGGCGATCAATCCCCGGAGCGGCATGGCGACCAGGGCCGCGACGAGGAGCAGAAAGTAGCCTCGGCGGCCTGCGAAGCCCGCTGCCAGCAGTGCGATCGGGATCATCGTCAACTGGGCGATGATGACGGTCGCGGCCGTATACGAGACCGGGTCGGACAGGAGCGTCTGAAGCGTCGAATGTTGGGTGCTCGGCTCCGCCGCCGGCCGGCCTGCGGTTGCCTGTCCCGGCGCAATCGTCACCGACGGTGCCGTCGCATTGGCGTCGGATGGCGCCGTGCCTTGCGTCGAGGCTTCAGGGGATGCCGTCGTCGCGCCGGCAGGTGCGGTGTCGCTACTTTCCGCCTGTGTCGCGACCTGCTGGCCGAGCAGCGGCAGCATGGCGCCGTTGCCGAAATGGAAGAGCATCAAGGTCGCGGCCAGAACGAACAGAGGTGTCGACTTCCACAGCACGCTGAAACCCGACGGCGCCTCTTTCTCGTCTCCGCTCGACTTCTCGAGGCCGCGCGCGGCGTCGTGGTCGATGTCGTCTGCCTTGATCATCAGGACAGCGACAATGGAGCCGGCCGCCATGACGGTCATGAGGATGAAGACGGCGGTGAGGCCGAACTCGTAGCCGAAGAAGCCGGCACCAGCCGCTGCAAAGACGTTGCCGCCATGGTTCCAGGCCTCGTTGCGGCCGAGCTGGGGCGCAAGGCCCTTTTGTCCGACGAGACCCAGCGTCAGGCCGGCAATGGCCGGGCCGATAGCGGCGCCCGCAATGCCGGTCGCGATCTGCGAGGCCGTGACGAAGGCGAAGGTCGGGACAAACAGGATGGCGACCGAGGCGATGATCACCAGCGCCGCGCAGAAGGCGACCATGAAGCGCTTGGCCTTCGACGCGTCGGCCAAGGCGCCCAGCGGTGTCGTCGCCAGCATTCCGGCAATGCCGCCGATGGTCATGACGTAACCGATGGTGGCCGTGCTCCAGCCTTGCCCGATCAGGAAGATGCCGAGAAAGGGACCGAGACCGTCCCGGACGTCGGCGAGGAAGAAGTTGACTGCGCCAAGAGCCTTCAAGGATCTCGATCGAGCAACCTGGCGTCCGGACGGGAGTGCTTCTGCAACCGTGGTCATATGCGCATCCTGGAGGGGTTCCGAGCCGACATCTGTGCGTAACCGCACTGACTGGCCGGCCTCTCAATGCGCCGTCCGTGTTATGGTTGCTCACTAAGCATCATGGCGATAGCCGCGTTGTCTTAACCGTGGGGCCGTGGTGCAGAACTGCATCTGGCAGCAACGCTCCGCCCTGAAGCGGTCGCACCTGTATGCACCCCGCCTTCGATCAAGCCGACGACGGGGTGTAGACCACTACAACCGGACGAGCCGCGACGGATAGCCGCGTCGCGGCGATGAGATCTCGCCCCGCAGATTGCAGTACGCGGCGTGCGTCCGCCTGTGGCGCCTAGAACTTGATCATCACCTTCCCCAGATGCGCTGCCGCCGCGAAATAGCGGTAAGCCTCGGGCGCGTCCACGAAGGCAAACGTCTTGCCAGGGATGGTGTCCAGGCCCTTGGCTTCGATGAAGCGAAGGAGGTCGACGAACATGGCACGGCTGCCATTGGCGATGCCGCGGATCGTCAGGTTCTTGGCGATGAAGGCGAGATAGTCGGGAATGGCGGGGCCCTTGCCCGGGGAAACGCCGACCACGACGATCTGGCCGTTGACGGCGCAGGCGGCGATGGAATGACCGAGCGTATCGACCCCACCGGTCTCGATGACGATGTCGGCGCCGGCACCGCCTGTCTCCGCCATCAGTTCCGCTGCCCAATCGGCGCTGGTGCGGTAGTTGATGGTGATGTCGGCCCCAAGCGTACGGACGAGGTCGAGCTTCTCGTCCTGCGAGGAGGTGATGGCGACACGCGCCCCATGCGCTTTCGCGATCTTCATCGCGGCCAGCGAAACGCTGCCGGTCCCAAGGCACAGGACGAGATCGCCGGGCTTGACGTGGCACATCTCGGTCAAAGCATGCCAGGCGGTGAGGGCCGCCGAGGCAAGGCCGGCGACGTTCTCGTCGGCAATGCCATCCGGCACTCGGATCAACGCGGGCGCGGGTAGCACGACCTTTTCCGCCAGCCATCCATCCCGCGTGACGCCGATGTCCTCGGCGAAGACATCCTGACGAAACCCGCCGTCGAGCCAGCTGGAGAAATGACCGCAGACGACGCGGTCGCCCGCCTTCACCTCGGTGACCCCGTCGCCGACCGACACGACGGTGCCCACACCTTCCGACATCGGAATTCGCGTCGCAGGCTGGTCGCCGCCATAGGTGCCGCGCAACAATTGCAGATCTCGGCTGATCATGCCGACGAGGCGTGGCGCCACGATGACTTCGCCGCGGCCGGCAACCGGCTCCGCGCGCGTCGTTGCGGTCAGGGCCTCGATGCCGTTCCGCGCTCCAATCTGGAATGCTTTCATACTGCTGGCCTTCTTCCGTTGTGTGTGGGGAGCATACGGAGAATTCAGATCGGCAGTGGCGATGATCGATCGCCATGGCGGCGACCGATGCGCTACAATCAGGGATGGCCGATGATCTGGTGGGGATTTCCGTCTTTGTGACAGCCGTGGAGGCTGGCGGCTTTTCCGCGGCGGCCGAGCGCCTTCATTTGTCGCGTTCGGCGGTCGGCAAGTCGATCGGCCGCCTGGAGAAGCGGCTGGAGGTTCGGCTGTTCCACCGTACCACCCGCAGCATGACGCTCTCCGAGGATGGGCAGTTCTTTTACGAGCACTGCTTGCGGGCTCTCGCCGAACTCAGGGCAGGACGGGAGGCGCTCACCTCCGGAAAGAGCGTTGCGACGGGCAGGTTGCGTGCCTCCTTGCCGGTGCTGTTCGGCCGTAGATGCGTCGCCCCGATCCTCACGAGCCTGGCAGGCAAGCACCCGCTCCTGGAACTCGAGCTGAACTTCAGCGATCGGACCGTCGACCTCGTCGAGGACGGGTATGACTTAGCCATCCGCAGCGGCGCACCTGAAGGTGGCGCAGGGCTGATGACCCGCCGCCTCGCCTCGCAGACGATGATCCTCTGTGCTGCACCCCGCTACTTCGCGGATAAGGGGGCGCCGCGATCGATCGCCGACTTGGAGCGGCACGCGCTGATTGCCTATGCCGCGAGGGGCCAACTCAGGACATGGCTGTTCCCGCGGCGCGGCCATGCGCCGATCGAAATACCGCCGGCAGGACGGATGCGCTTCGACGATCTCGAGTCGATCTCGGACGCCGTTGCCGATGGACATGGCATCGGTTGGCTGCCCCGCTGGCTGGTCAGCGACCGGCTGGGTGCTGGCGAGATCGTCGAGGTGCTCGCCGACGTCCCGCCGCTTGTCGTCGACATCCATGCGGTCTGGCCGGAGACGCCCCATCTCCCGTTTCGAACCCGGCTGGCGATCGACGCCTTGGTTCAGGAGCTTCCCCGGACCATGGACGCCATCTAGCGTTTTCATAGCGAAGACAGAGCGTGATCTCAGTCCAATTTTGGTGTGACGGCCTGATCACCGGATGCGCTTCTGGTGCCCGGTCAAGCCGTCCACAGCGCCGCGATTGCGTGAACGAGATTTGCCGCGAGAAGGCAGAAAACGGCGAAGGAACCAAGGTCCTTCGCGTGCCCGGCAAATTCGGCATAGTCCGGGGATATCCGGTCGACGAGCACCTCTATCGCGGTGTTGAGCGCCTCGACGGCGAAAAGGACGAGGGCGAGGGTGATCTGTGTCGCGTAGCTCGCGATCGGAACACCCCATCCGGCGAACAGGACGAGCAAGACGAAGAGCGCGATGAGTTCCTGCCGAAACGCCGTTTCGCCGAAGAGGCGTTTGAGCCCCAGGAACGAGTAGCCCGCGGAAGCGAAAGTATGGCGCAGCCCGAACGCCTTCACTGGTTTGGTCTGAAACTTCGGCGCGTCGTCGGTCACGACGGGTTTCCCGCCGGCGAGCCGTCCGTGGGCTTCTCCTTCGCCTGTCGGCAGGTGCCGAAAGCGTCGAGCGCGGGATCGTAAACGCCGGTCGACACATCGGTGAGGCCGAGGATCGTGTGGAAGAGGTTATCGTGCGAGACGGGACGGTCTCGTTCGTCGCTGAGGCAGTTCATGTCGATATTGCTGGCCCGCTGGTACGCATCCGAAAGCCAGGTGATGAAGGGGATATGCGTCTGGGTCTGCGGCGCCAGAAAATACGGCGTCCCGTGCAGGTAGAGCCCGTTCTCGCCGAGCGACTCGCCGTGATCCGACATGTAGACCATGGCGGTTGCCGTCTCCGGGGCCTCTGCCTTCAGAAGGTCGATGACCTCGGACAGGATATGGTCGGTGTAGAGGATCGTGTTGTCATAGGCCGCAACGATCTCCTCCTGCTGGCAATCGGCGAACTGGGCGGTCTCGCAGGCCGGACCAAAGCCTGCGAACGCCGGCGGGTAGCGCTTGAAATAGGCGGGTCCGTGGCTGCCGAGCTGATGCAGCACGACGACGGCGTTTCCCGTCTTCGGCCGCTGCTGCAGGAACAGCTTCAGGCGCTCGATCAGGACCTCGTCCTTGCACTCGCCGCCCTCGCAGAACCGGGGATCGTTCGCGTCCGGCAGGAACTCGTATGCGACCCTGTCGGCGACATGCTTGCTGCCCGTGTTGTTGTCGAACCAGTCGACGGCGAGGCCGGCATGCTGGAGAACGTCGACGAGGTTTTCCGACGCGAGCCCCTTGGCCGTCGAATAGTCGACGCGCGGGTAGACCGAGAACATGCAAGGAAGCGAGATGGCGGTCGCGGTCCCGCAGCTCGACGCCTGCGTGAAGCTCACGACATTGCGCTTTGCGAGTTCGGGATTGGTGTCTCGACCGTAGCCGTTCAGGCTGAAGTTCATGCCACGCGCCGTCTCCCCGACGACGATCACGGTCAGCGAGCGCAGGCCCTTGGAGGCGAAGCGCGAGCCTTGCTGGGCGTCGGTGCCCAAGGGCGCTGCAACGATGTCGCGCTCCTTTCTCAGGCTCTCGACATATTTGACGGCGCCGGCGATCGGCGCGCCGGGATTGAAGGTGTCCATCAGGTCGCCGCGCTCGCGGAAGGTCGAGGAGTAGGACGCGTAGTTCAATCCGACGATCGTGATCGCCCCGAGCAAGCAAGGCAAGATGACCGCCATGTTGAACAGGAACTTCTTCGGAAAGGCCCGATGGACGATCCGCACCCAGAGGATCAACAGGCTGGGCAGCACGACGTAGAGAGCGAGATGCACGAAGAGATTGGGCGTGAAGAGGTTGCGCGCTTCGCCGCTCGTCGTGACGACAGCGCTCTGGATCATCTCGCGATCGATGATCGTGCCGAACGTGTCGGTGAAATACGAAGCCGAGCTAGCGATGACGATGAGAAGGATAAAGACGGGCTTGATCAGGTATTTG
Source organism: Mesocryomonas lacus (assembly GCF_055730105.2). NCBI lineage: Bacteria > Pseudomonadati > Pseudomonadota > Alphaproteobacteria > Hyphomicrobiales > Aurantimonadaceae > Mesocryomonas > Mesocryomonas lacus. The sequence continues at coordinate 88,993 of NZ_JBUZWF020000001.1, read as the reverse complement.
ATCGACATCGTCGTCAGCGCCGCGACCGTCAAAAGGAAGATCGCCACCACGAGAGCGGCGAACTGAGCCTCATGGCCGGCGAAGTAACGAAGGCCTTTTGCGAGGAACGTCTGGTTCGTTGCGACGAGGAGGTAGGCCGATACGACGACCGACAGCGTGATGCTGCCGATGCGCGGTCTGGATAGTTTCATGGCGATCTTTGGATTCGAAGGGCAAAGCGATTTGGGGCGTGAACTCCCCGAACCTTAAGAGGGTTGCCCCGCCGGATTGATGGCCATGGCTATACGGATCGCCAATCATTCGCGGCGCCGCGTTCGCTCTCTCCAAGCACATGTTGTCAGCGTGCCGGGTGCTGGTCGATCGCACGCGGCGATCTTGCGCTGCCGGCAATGGACCTGAAGCGGGCAAGATTCCTTTCGCGGTGATCCCGTCAGTTGTCGTTGGCGTCCTCCACCAGGTCGACATTCTCCATCACGTGGTAGCCGAGCGGATCGATGATGAACCCCCTGACCTCCTTGCGGGCCGCGACCATGAAGATCGAGTGCGCGATCGGAACCCAAGGGGCCTGCTCGTGAAAGATGACCTGCGCCTGCTGGTAGAGCGCTATCCGCTTGGCGACGTCCGATGTGGCTTTGGCCTCGACCACGAGAGCATCGAAACTTCGATCGCACCAGCGTGCGATGTTGTTGCCGCCGATGCGCGCGGCAAGGCAGCCGAGCAGCGTGTGCAGGAAATTGTCGGGGTCGCCGATGTCGGCCGCCCATCCGTAGATCGCGAGCGTGAACTCGCCCTGCTGAAGGATGTCGCGATAATCCTTCCATTCCGCGGTTTTGAGCTCGAGCCGGATGCCGAGCTTGGCAAGGTCGGTTTCTACCATCTCGGCGACGCGCTTGCCGTTCGGCGTATACGGACGGTCGACCTGCGGATACCAGAGATCGACCGTCATCCCCTCGGTGATCCCCGCTTCGGTCAGCAGCCGGCGGGCCGCCTCCGGATCGTAGCGGTAGGGCGCGATCCTGTCGTTGTAGCCCCACAAAGTGGGGGGGATCGGATTGACCGCGGCGACGCCGGTCCGCGGGTAGACGGCCGAGATGATCGCCGCCTTGTCGATGGCAAGGTTGATCGCAAGGCGGACCCGCGCGTCGTCGAAGGGTGGGCGCGTCGTGTTCATGGCGAGGTAGCCGATGTTGATCCCTTCCGACGTATGCAGCGTCAGCCTCGGATCGGACCGGATCTCTGCAAGGTCCCCGGGTTCCGGATAGGCTGAAATGTGGCATTCGCCGGCCTTCAGCTTTGTCAGCCGGGCCGCCGCCTGCGGGGTGATGGAGAACACCACCGTGTCGATCGGCTGCCGCCCGCGCCAGTAGCCGGGGAAGGCGCGATAGCGGATCGTCACGTTCTCGTGGAAGCTCGAGAACATGAACGGGCCCGTGCCGATCGGCTGGGTGTCGAACAGCTCCTTCTTGCCGGTCTTTAGCAAGGTGTCGGCATATTCGGCGGAGAGGATCGCGTTGAACGACATGGCGAGATCCGACAGGAACGGCGCTTCCGGACGGGTCAGACGGATGTGAACGGTGTGCGGATCGGGTGCCTCGACGCTTTCCAGAAGGTCGGCCATGCCCATGTCCTGGAAATAGGCAAATCCGCCGCCCGTGGTCGCGTGGTAGGGGTGATCCGTTTTCCACTGCCGCAGCAGCGAGAACACCACATCGCGCGCGTCGAAGTCGCGGGTGGGGGTGAACAGCGCATTGGCGTGGAAATGCACGTTCCGGCGGAGCTTGAAGACATAGTCGCGCCCGTCGGGGGAGATGCTCCAGCTCTCAGCGAGCGACGGCTCGATGATGGTGGTGCCGACCTTGTACTCGACGAGGTTGTTGAACATCGGATGCGCCGCATCCATCGCCGTTCCGGTGACCGCCAGCTGCGGGCTGAGCGTCTCGGGATTGCCTTCCGAGCAGAAGACCAGCGTCTTTGCCCCGGCGGGAAGCACGGGGAAGGCGAATGCCAAGAGGATCAGGCTCGGCAGGATGCACGACATTCTCTGGATCATCACGAGGCCTCCGGGCTTTCGGTGTCGTCGATCGAGGTGGCTTGCGGTGCGGCAGACGGCAGATCGATGGTGAAGCGCGCGCCGGGCAGCGGCGGGCGGTCGAACCGCACCGTTTCCGGCCCACCCATGCTGATCGTGCCGCCGAGGGTCGCGGTGACGAGATTGAAGACGATGTGGAGGCCAAGCCCGGTCGATCCCTTGCCGCGCCCGGTGGTGAAGAAGGGGTCGAACACCCGCCGCCGATGGGCAAGCGAGATGCCCTGTCCGTCGTCGGAGAAGATGATGCGCACGCCGCCGTTCCGCTGGGCGATCTCGACGCGGACCAGTCCCCGGCGGTCCGCGGGAAAGGCATGGGCGAAGGCGTTGGACAGGAGGTTGGTCAGCACCTGCGCGAGGGCGCCGGGATAGGAGTCCAGCACGAGGTCCGGCTCGCAGAGGACTTCGGTGCGGTGTCCGGCGCGTTTCGTCAGCGGCCCGAGGCTGGTGAAGAGGTCCTCGGTGAAGGCCTGGAGCTCGAACGTCCGCCGCTCGCCGCTCGCCTGATCGACGGCGACCTGCTTGAAGCTCTGGACGAGATTGGCAGACCGTTCGAGGTTGGCAAAGATCAGGCGTGCGCCCTCTGCGGTCCGTTCGACGAAGGTGTCGAAAGCCTGGCGCGTCACCTGTCCTTGTCGCGCCTCGGTCTCGAAGCGGCGCGTCTCCTCGTTCATCACCGTCGCCGTCGTCAGGGCGACGCCGAGCGGCGTGTTGATCTCGTGCGCGACGCCGGCGACGAGCTGCTCGAGCGAGGCGAGCTTTTCCGCCTGGATCAGCTGGGACTGGGTCTCTTTCAGCTGGCGCAGCGCATCCTCGGTGCGTTCCTTGGCGACGCGCAGGGCGTTCTCGCGCTTGCCGAGCTCGCGCAGGAAATGGTTGGTCGCCCGCGCCATGGAGCCGATCTCGTCGCGCCGATCGTCGTCGGGCAAGGGGCCCGACAGGTGACGGGAGGCCCGGTCGAGCATCCCGTCCTCCAGCCGCTTCAGCGGCTTCAGGATGGACTGTGCGACCAGCACCGCGGTCGCGGCGCCGACGACCAGGCCGATGATGGCGCCGAGCACCAGAATGCGGCGCACATTGGCGCCGATCGATTCCGCATTGGCCGAAAGGGTCGTATTCAGCGTCGCGACCTCGAGGAGCATGATCGAGGCGATGTCGCCCATCGATCCGAGAATGGCGTTCTGGTCGGAAAGGCCCGTCTTGATGTCCCCGAGGCCTTCCCGCCACTGCTCGATGGCGTCGAGCATCTCGGTCTGGATCAAGGGGGAGATCGGTTGCGATGCGATGGTGTCGGCAAGGCCCACGCTCTCCGCGATGACGTCGGAGACGACGTTGACGTCGTGGGCCGAGAACGCGGCCAGCGTGCGATCACCGAGCTTCAAGGTGGCGATCGCGATGTTCTGGGTGGCTTGCTCGGTCTCGTGCGCCTCGACGGTGTAGGTTAAAAGTTCCGCGGCCTGGTCGTGCAGCGAGCGTTGCTCGGTCGACTTGACCTTGAGCAGACGGTCCAGCCAGTCGAGCGAAGCGCCCGTCGCCCCGCCGCCTAGGATGTCCGCGAGAAGCACCCGCAGTTCGGCGGCCTCGTTCCCGGACGCCCCGAGCGCGCTTTCGAGATCCTGCGCCGCATGGCTGAGGCGGGCATTGGCGTAGGACTGGTCCGGCGGCGGATCGGTGCCGCCGTCCGCCACCCGCCGTTCCCTGTCGGTGATGGCGATCCGGACCGCGGTGGCGGTATCGACGAGGGTCTGGGCGGCCCGCAGCGCCGCGTCGCGATGGGTCAGCGTCCGCACCACGTCGGCGTTGGACTCGTGCTGCCGAAGGCGGGCTTCGTCGGTCAGCTTGATCAGGCCGCGCAGCCGCTGGTCCATCTGCGAGAAGAGCGCGTCGTTGCGCTCGGTCGACCGCGCGAGATCCTGCATCGCCGTGAAGTACTGCGTCGCGCTCTCGCGGACCGAGGCGATCGCGCCGTCGGTCTCGCTGCCGAGGCTCCCCGCCTGCAGGTTCTCCAGTCCGACCTCCGCCGATTTCAGGGATGTCCCGAAGCCGGCCAGATACCGGTCCCGCGTGGCCGGGGGTGAGGCGAGGTAAGCGTCGCGACGGCTCATGGCCGACACGATCTGACGGTAGATGGTGGCGACCTTCAGCGCCGCTTCATGGGTCTGGTCCGCCTTGTGGAGCAAGCCGATCGACGCAAAGGCGAGGGCGGCCGCGATGGCGATCGGAATGGCGCCGACGAGAAGGATGGAATGCCGGATGCGGGGCGGACGCGGGCGAAGCCAGCCTCTCGCTTTTTTCCGCGCCAGGGGTGCCGTAGGCTCGGCCGGCAGTTCATGCCGCACGGGAATGCCTCCCCCCTGTCTGGTTGTCCTGCTCCGTCATGCGTGCCGCGTGCTCCGTTGCACCGGCATCTTTCACCGCCGATGTTTCCGGCAGATTTCTTGGTGGACCTCAGCCCCGCAACAGTCGCGCAATGAAGGCCGCGCCAGCGCGGCGGCTATCCCTCCGGGGCGAAGAGATAGCCGGCGCCTCGGATCGTCCGGATGATCGTCGGTCGCGCTGGGTCATCCTCGATCTTGCGGCGGATGCGCGTGATGCGAACGTCGATCGACCGGTCGAAGGGATCCACGTCGCGCGCATTGGCAAGCGTCAGCAGCCGCTCCCGGGTGAGCACCCGGCGCGGGTTCTCGGCAAAGGCCTTCAGCAGATTGAACTCGCTCGGGATCAGCTGCCACTCATTGCCTTCCTCGTCGCGCAGAAGCTGGGTGTCGAGATCGAGCAGCTTGGCGCCGAAACGCACCTCCCGGCGCGGCGGCTCGAGGCTGGCCAAGGCGGGCCCGACCGTTCGCGGCGGTTGCGCGCTGCGGCGCACGACGGAGCGGATGCGCGCCAGAAGCTCGCGCAGTTCGCAAGGCTTGGCTAGATAGTCGTCCGCCCCGAGTTCCAGCCCCACCACGCGGTCGATCAGGCTCGCGGTCGCCGTCAGCATGATCACTGGGACAGACGGCTCGCCTTTCAGAAAGCGCACGAGCGACAGCCCGTCCTCGCCGGGCATGTTGAGGTCGAGCACGACGAGAGCCGGCGTCTCTTCGGGCAAGATGGCACGCAGGGCATCGCCGCCGTCGCAGAGCTTCACCCGAAAGCCGTTGAGGGCGATATAGTCGCCGATCAGGGTGCGCGTGTCGGTCTCGTCGTCGACGACGATGATCAGCGGGTCGAGGCTCATGGCTTTGCCCCAGCACGCAGCGGCAGGACCACGGCGAAGCTGGCGCCGCCGAGCGGTCCGCTCTCCGAGATGTCGATGCGCCCGCCATGCAGGTCGACGATCTTCCTGACGATCGAGAGGCCGAGGCCCGTGGAGCTCTCGCCCCCCGTCGGTTGCGCCGACAGGCGCTGGAACCGTCCGAAGAGACGGGTGACGTCCTCCGGCTTCAGCCCGGGACCGCTATCGGCGACAACCGCTTCCGCCTCGGATCCGACCCGCCGCGCGGTGACGCGGACATGGCCGCCGGGCGGGGTGTACTTGACGGCATTGCTCACGAGATTCTCCACCACCTCCATCAACCGATCCGGATCTGCCGAAATGGGGAGGTCCGCTTCGAGCTCGATCTCCAGGGTTTGCTGCTTGGCGGCGGCCAGGCCCTCGTTCAGTTCGGCGACCGCTCGCACGATCTTCCCGAGATCGACGTGGCGGCGATCGATCGAGATGTCGAAGGCATCCGCCATGGCATCGGCGACCGAGACATCGACAATCCGGTTCATGCGCTGCGCCGCGGTGCGCACGTATCCGATCTGGACATCCATCGCCTCTTTCGCGTCCCCGCCGCCCTTGGCTGCCAATGCCGTCAGCATCTCGGCGCGGCCGAGGATCACCATCAGCGGGTTCTTGAGATCATGCGCGATGGTCCCGAGGATCTCGTTCTTGAAGGCGTTGACGCGCCGCAACTGGGCCCCTTGCCCCTCGAGCCTCACATTGGCCTCGGCGAGCGCCGCCGTCCGTTCCTCGACCCGGCGCTCCAGTTCGGCATTCGCTTCGGCGAGGCGCTCGTGCAGGCGGGCATTGTCGAAGGCGACGCCGAGCTTGGACGCGAAGACGTTGACGAGGGCGACCTGCGTCTCGGTCAAGGCGTCGGGACCGTCGAGGATGACGAGGATTTCCGCACCGCTGCTGGTCTGCAGATACAGCCTCTTATGGCGGGGCGAGGCGAGGGCGTGTCCGTCGCGCATGGCATCGGCAAACAGGGTGGCGAAGTCGATGGCGCCGTCATCCATCGACGCGAAGCTGCCGCTGCGCGCCAGAACCGAATGGACGCCGTCCAAGGTCTCGCGGAGGACAAGAATGCCCCCCGCCTCGATGCCCAGCAGCGCGTTCAACTGCAGCAGCACCCCCTCGGCCAAGGTTCCGAGCGAGCGCCTGTCGTAGAGCTCGGCCGCCGAGGCGACGATCAACGCCAGCCCGGCGCGGGTGTGCTCGAGGCGGCGAAGCTGCTCGTAGCTGCGGACGGATGCCGTCAGCGTCGTGAACAGACGCTCCGCCGACAGTTCGGTCTTCGCCTTGTAGTCGTTGATGTCGTAGTCGACGACGATCCGCTGCTCCGGAGCCTGTCCCGGCTGCCCGGTCCGCAGGATGATGCGGACGAACTCGTTGTGCAGGTCTTCCCGGATCCGCCGGGCGAGCTTCAGCCCGGCATCCTCCGTCTCCATGACGACGTCGAGCAGCACGATGGCGGTGTCGGGGTTGCGGCGCAGCAACTCGAACCCCTCCGCCCCGGAATGGGCGCCGATGAGGTCGAAGCCGCGACCTTTGCAGGCGGTAGTTCCGGAGCGCGTACCGCGTGCCGTCATGCACCGCCTGGTCATCGTCGATCACCGCAAGCTTCCAGCCGGCCGGGGGCGGGTCGATATCATGCCCGGGATTACCCGCCGGATCGGCAAAGGTCATGAGATCCGTCGACATCGGAAGCGATCCAGCCCTTCCACGCGCCTTTTCTTGGCGGTGCCATTGCGTCAAGTCTACACATCTTCGGCAGTGTTTGGAGAGGCAAAGCTGAGGAGTTCAGATGGCCCCGACCAAGTGCGGCGCTCCGCGCGTCAGACGGCCCGCGCCCGCGACGGGTGCACCCTGTTCAGCCGGCTCGGCTGTGCCTGCCGGTGCGCCTCCAAGGCGACGTAGTAGTCGTAATCGAACTCACAAAGGTTCTGCGACGCGCGGTGAAAGCCTGGCAAAACGTTTGCCGATCGCCGCTTATTCATGGTGCGCCGACGTCCCCGCGTCACTTGCAAGCGAGCGAGGATGACAGCGCCGAGCTTTCCGGCGGACCGGGAGAGCGCCTGCGTCAGCGCCGCCGGCGAGACGGACACACGCGTGGTCAGGTCATGGATCCGGGGGGCGAGGTTCAGCATGATGAAGCACTCGAAGGGCCAGGGGCCGTTTGGTTTTCGAGCCGGGAAGTAGCGAGCGAATGTTTCGGCGGCAGTTCGAGACGGGGGAAAATGGTTTCGTCCAGATGTCGCCGCCGAACCTTTCGGTGACGCGACATGCCTGTGAAACAACAAGGCGGAATAGTCCGGCGCGCCGAAACCACTTTCCCGGACCGGGAAACGTCCCGGGCATCAGGCGGAAACAGGACGGCGGCATCAGTGAACGGCGGCGGAGGGTATCCCCTCTCCCCGTGCCACTGTCTCAACGTTCAGGACTACACGATGTCTTCGATCCTTGATTTCCATCTTCTTCAATCGCTGTCCCTGACGGCCGCCATGGCGTTCGGCGTGATAGGCGCCAATCGCCTGACCGCCAGGCGTATCGCGCCTTGCCGGACCGTTCTGACGCCCGAGCAGCGCCGCCGGCTGGCGCTGGTGCGGGCTGTCTCGTCTTCGGTGCTGGTGACCGGCACCTTGATCATCTGGCACAGCGAGTTGCAGACGCTCCTCGTCTCGCTGGCGGCGGTCGTCGTCGCGCTCGTCGTCGTGTCGAAAGAAATTATCCAGGGCGCCCTCGGTATTTTGGTGTCCAGCGCCTCCGGCTCGGTCCGGATCGGCGACTGGATCGAGGTGGCGGGCGTGCGGGGCGAGGTCGTGGACCGGTCGCTCCTGACGACGACGCTGAACGAGACCGGGGACGGTACCTTTGGATACGCCTACACCGGACGCCGGCTCGTGGTGTCGAACATTCACCTCTTCAACGCCACCACGCGGCGCCAGCGGTTCGGTCGCGAATTCGTGCAGCACCGCGTGGCGGTGATCTTCGACCGCGGGCCGTCGAACGCGGAGGCGCTGGCGATCTGGCGAAGCGAGGCGGCCCGTCTCTGCAAGCCTTTCGCGGCCGCCGCAGCAAAAGCGCGAACGGCGATCGAGGCGGAACTCGGCGTGACGATCGGCTCGCATGAGCCGAGGACAAGGATATCGACGACCGAACTCGGCAAGGTCTGCCTCGAAGCGGAGTTTCTCTGCCCGACGAGCCAAGCCGCGCAGATCGAGGCCCGGCTGAAGACCAGCCTTCTCGACTGGCTGTCGGCGGCAGCATCCATCGCCAATTTTGGTCGCCGCTTCGACAATGCGAACGCCAATTCCACGCTGCCGCACGGAGAGCGGATTGCGGGCAGGGAGGCGGCGTAAGCCCTGGCGCGCAGTGCCGACCGGCTTCCGCCAAAGGAAGCCGGTCGCTCGCTTTGACGATCCCGCCTTCGTCTGCCATCCGACTGGTCCACCGCCGCCAACAGTGCTACGCCATCACCTATATTGGAATGGTTCCAAACTAGGGGCATGGCCATGCGGTGGTTCGCGAACGGCAGAAAGCGTTTCAAGGATTTGTCGGAGCGGGAGATCCTGGCCCTCGCGATATCGGCGGAAGAGGATGATGCGCGGATCTACTCTGGCTATGCCGAGCGCCTGGCGCAGGATTTTCCCGATACGGCCGCGGTCTTCCGCGAGATGGAACAGGAGGAGGACGGCCACCGCCGCGTCCTGATCGCCGAGCACGAGCGCCGTTTCGGCGGGGCCATTCCGCTGATCCGGCGCGAGCATGTGGCAGATTACGTCAGCCGGCGTCCGATCTGGTTGGTCGCCAATCTCGGGATCGAGCAGATGCGGGCGGAAGCCGACCGGATGGAGGATGCCGCTTGCCGGTTCTACGACGAGGCCGCCAAGCGCGTCGGCGACCCCTCCACCCGCCGCTTGCTCGGCGACCTGGCGGAAGCGGAGCGCCGGCATAAGGGCAAGGCCAACTCGCTGGAGGAGGTCCATCTGACGGGAGAGGCACGCGCGGGTGAAGACCAGACGGCACGCAAGCAGCTGATCCTGACCTTGGTCCAGCCGGGGCTTGCCGGTCTGATGGACGGCTCGGTGTCGACCCTCGCGCCGATCTTCGCCACCGCCTTCGCGACGCACGACACCAAGACGACGCTGCTGGTGGGCCTTGCCGCCGCTGTCGGCGCGGGCATCTCGATGGGCTTCACCGAGGCCGCCCATGACGACGGCGTGCTCTCCGGCCGCGGCTCGCCGCTGAAGCGGGGTCTGGCCTCCGGCATCATGACCGCCGTCGGTGGGCTCGGTCATGCGCTCCCCTATCTCATCTCGGACTTCTGGACGGCGACCGCCATCGCCTTCGCCGTCGTCTTTCTCGAACTGTGGGCGATCGTCTGGATCCAGCACCGCTTCCTGGAGACGTCGATCGTGCGGGCCACCCTTCAGATCGTCGTCGGCGGCGCGCTCGTCCTCGCCGCGGGCATCCTGATCGGCGGCGGCTGACTGCGATGGCTTCTCGATCAAATATACAGAGGGTGCCGCGGCACCCGCGATGACGGGACAACGAATGCCCTACAATGCCTCATATCGAAGCGAGGGTTAGTGCCTTTCGTTCGGGTGCCGAGGGTTAAGCCATTCTTCTGATGACCGCTTTCAGTGCAGAGGGCTGCGCGATGTAAACATCGCACAGCCCTCTGCACTTTTTATTTAACTTTTTATTTAAAGGCGTCGCTGGAGTGCAACGGCGCCCTTTTGTACTTCAGTCTCGAGGAAAGTGGACGCGGTCCACGAAGGCCCGATCGAAGGCTTCGGACACATGCGCGAAGGAGCGCTGCGCCTCGGCTTGCCCGCGTTCGCCCTCGCTCGGCTCCAGCATGAAAACGAGGAAAGAGCGCCCGGTGACCATGTATTCGAACCCGAAGTCGAACGGCGCGAACTCCTCGCGGTCCGGCAGGTTGGTGTCGACCACGCACTGCCAGCGCGTGCCGCCGGCAGCCTCTGGCAAGGTGAAGTTCACGACGTCATGATGGGCGTTCATGACGATCATCATGGTCGCATCGGTGCCCGGACGACGGATGCCGGCGGCCTGTGCCCGGCCGTCCAGCAGCACGCCGAAGCAGCGCGCCCCCGCATCGGCCCAGTGTACCTCGTCGAACTCGGTTCCGGCAGGCGTGATCCAGGTCACGTCCTTGACGCCCAGTTCCTCGTCGTAGCGCCCGCTGAGGAACTTGCCCCGGCGCAGCATCGGCAGCGACTGACGGAGCATGATCAGCTTCTGCACGAACTCCGCGAGGTCCTTGCCCTCCGGCGATACATCCCAGTTGACCCAGCCGATCTCGTTGTCCTGGGCATAGGCATTGTTGTTGCCGTTCTGCGTCCGCGCGAACTCGTCGCCCGCCAGGATCATCGGCGTGCCCCGCGAGAACAGCAAGGTCGCAAAGAAGTTGCGCAGCTGCCGGAAGCGGACGTTGTTGATTTCCGGGTCGTCCGACAGCCCCTCGACGCCGTAGTTGCACGAGAGATTGTGCGAGTGGCCGTCGCGGTTGTCTTCGCCGTTCGCGTCGTTGTGCTTGTCGTTGTAGCAGACCGTGTCGTGCAGCGTGAAACCGTCATGGGCCGTGATGAAATTCACGGACGCCCAAGGCTTGCGGCCCCGCCGGTCGAAGATGTCGGCCGATGCGCTGAACTTTCCCGCGACAGCCGGAATCTTGCCCTCGTCGCCCCGCCAGAACGAGCGGATGGTGTCGCGGTAGCCGTCGTTCCACTCGGCCCAACCGGGGGGGAAACGTCCGACCTGATAGCCTCCCGGGCCGCAATCCCACGGCTCGGCGATCAGCTTGGTCTGCGCCAGCAGCGGATCCTGCATGCACGCGTGCAGGAAGCCCGAACCTTCGTCGAAGCCGGTCGGCTCGCGTGCCAGGATGGTCGCGAGGTCGAAACGGAAGCCGTCGACCTTCATCTCGCCGGCCCAGTAGCGCAGCGAGTCCGTCACCATCTGCATCACCCGCGGATGCGCGGTGTTCACCGTGTTTCCCGTGCCGGTATCGTTGATGTAGTAGCGATTGTCGTCCGGCATCAGGCGATAATAGGTCGCGTTGTCGATGCCCTTGAACGACAAGGTCGGGCCGAGTTCGTTGCCTTCGGCCGTGTGGTTGTAGACGACGTCGAGGATGACCTCCAGTCCCGAATGATGGAACTGCGAAACCATCTCCTTGAATTCGTTAACGAAGGGCGTCGAGCAATAGCGCGGGTCCGGGGCAAAGAAGCCGAGCGAGTTATAGCCCCAGTAGTTCCGGAGGCCCTTCTCGACGAGGTAGCTGTCATCGACGAAAGCATGGATCGGCAGTAGCTCGACCGAGGTCACGCCGAGGCTCTTGATGTAGGCGACGACATCCGCGTGCATCAGGCCGGCGAAGGTTCCGCGGTCGCTCTCGGGAACGGAAGGGTGAGTCTGGGTGAAGCCCTTGACGTGGGTCTCGTAGAAGATCGTCCGTTCCCACGGCACGTTCGGCTTGCGCTCTTCGCCCCAGGTGAAGGCCGGGTCGACCACGCGGCATTTCGGCACGAACGGCGCGCTGTCGCGGGTATCGAAGGACAGGTCCTTGTCCTTATGGCCGATCGTGTACCCGAACAGGGCATGGTCCCACACCAGCTCGCCGACATGCTGCTTGGCATACGGGTCGAGCAGCAGCTTGTGGTGGTTGAAGCGATGACCGGCCTTTGGATCGTAGGGGCCGTGCACGCGGTAGCCGTAGGTGAGACCCGGGCGCGCCGCCGGCAGGTACCCGTGGAAAATCTCGTTGGAATATTCCGGGAGCTCGATCCGCTCGATCTCCTGCGTTCCGGTGGCGTCGAAAAGGCAGAGCTCCACCTTCGTGGCGTGGGCGGAGAAGATCGCGAAGTTGACGCCGCGCCCGTCCCATGTGGAGCCGAGAGGATAGGGCCTTCCCTCCTCAAGTTGAGACCGCGACGAAGGCGGACTAAAGGCCGGGGTGGCAGACTTCTCGACCGGGGTATGGATTGTCATGCGGGCTCACAGTGTTCGGATACAAAGACGAGGTCGAAAGTGCCGCCGATGCCGTTCGTTCCGCTCCCTGCCTTATTAAGTTGCGGGTGAACACAATCCCGAACCGTGCGTTATATCGCACTGCAAAATCACCGTGAGGGTTGTCGTGAGAGTTGCCGAATTGATGAGCCGCATCGTGGATTTTGCAGCGCCGGAGGACACGGCGCGCTCGCTCGCCGAACTGATGGGCGATCTGGACGTCGGGGCGGTACCGGTCGGCAGCCCTTCGGATCCGCTGGGTGTCGTGACCGTCCGGGACATCCTCTACCGGGTCGTCGCCAAGGGCGGTGACCCGTCGTCCATGGTCGCCACCGAAATCATGTCGTCCCCGATCATCTGTTGCCGCGTCGACGATGGAGTGAACGAGGCCATGAGCACGATGGCGGCAAATCACATCCGGCGGCTGGGGGTCAGGGATCATACCGGCGAGATCGTCGGCTGGCTGACCTTGGCCGACATTTCGCGCAAGCTGCTACTGGAGACGCGCGCGATACCGGAAGCTCTTCAGGAGGTCAGGTCCGAAAGCGCCGGTTAAGGCTCCGCGTCAGCTCCCGCGTCAGGGTGAGGCGCGCTGCGACATAGCTAAGATGAATCGAGGCCAGATCGTTGTCGACGCCGGACAGCGTGACCAACGACACCGCATAGGCATATTCAGCGAACCCCGCCTTTGCCGTTTCCGCCAGGATCAGCGACAGCGCCCTCGGCTGGCTGGCTGCTTGGTGGAAGGCGGCGATGGCGGCGGCATCGGCGCGGATGGACGCGAGACCACGGGCGGCTGCCTCCAGCTGCACTGCCGACAGGTCCACCGAGACCGCTGCCGCCGCCGCCACTTCCAGCATCAGCGAACGGACCTCCGGCGTCACCACCGAGAGATCAAGGACGAGCGGGTAGGAGGTTTGAAAACGGTTATCGAGGTGTGCGCCGAGCACCTTGGAGGCGAGCGCCTTCAGAAGGATCTCCGAGCGCAACTCCTCGAAGGAAATCTCTCCGAGGGACGAGGTCCGCCCCATGTCGGCGGGCGGCGCTTCCGAGAACGGGCGATCCGCCAGTTCCACCAGCGCCTGCACCTCGCCGTCTCGAACGCCGCTGGTGACCGGATCGATCGCGCGGGGGGACTTGTCGTTTTCCATCACGAAAGATCCAATCTTTGGCGCCGGGCCAAACCGGGGTTGGGGCAGTGAAAACTCCCTCCAAGGACGGTTTGGAGCCGGAGGTGTTCCAACCCGCCGGTAATAAGCGTGCCGCGAAGGCCCTGCGGCTATGCCGCGCAGGACGCCAAACGCCATGGGCAAAAGCGTGGGTCAGCCATTGTCGCCTTTCGCGCTCGCTCTACCCTCCCGCCATCCTCGCAAGCTGCCGGGAAAGCCCGGCTATCAGACGCCGGGTCGCATCACCGCGTGCCTCTCTCGAAAGCCTCAGAATGACGATCGACCAAGCCCTGGCTTTCGGCCTCGTTTTCGCGACCGTCGTCGGCTTCATCTGGGGGCGCTTGCCCTATGATCTGGTGGCGGTCGCGGCTTTGTTCGCCGGGCTGGTGCTCGGCATCGTGCCGTTCGATCAGGCCTTTACCGGCTTCTCCGACAATGTCGTCGTCATTGTCGCCGGCGCGCTGATCATCAGCTCCGCCGTCGCGCGATCGGGTTTCGTCGAGGACCTGATGCGCCCGCTTCTGCCGTACATGAAGTCGGCCCGAAGCCAGGTGCCGATCCTCGTCGGGGCGACCATGCTGATGTCGATGGTGACGAAGAACGTCGGCGCACTGGCGATCTTCATGCCGGTGGCGGCCCAGGTCGCCAAGCGCAGCGGCACGTCGATCTCGCGCTTCCTGATGCCGATGTCCTTCGCTTCGCTCATCGGCGGCCTGGTGACCTTGGTCGGCACGTCGCCGAACATCATTGTCTCGAAGATCAGGGTCGACGTGTCCGGCAAGCCGTTTGGCATGTTCGACTACGCTCCGGTCGGCCTCGGCGTGGCGGCGGCGGGCTTCATTTTCCTCTCGCTCGCCTCGGGCCTCCTTCCCAAACGCAAGCCGGGCGGCACGGTGTCCGCCAGCTTCAATCTCGATGCCTACACTGTCGAGGCCGTCATCCCCGAGGGCTCGGCCTCCGCGTCCCGAACCGTTGGTGAGATCGAGGCGCTCGGCGACGGAGACATCCGCATCCGCTGGGTCATCCGGGAACGCTTCCGCCGGCTCGTGCCGTCGCCCGACATGCCGGTGCGTGGCGGCGACGTGCTGCTCATCGCCGGCGATCCCGAGGATCTCGAGCGCGCCATCGCCCGGTCGGAACTGCGGCTGGCGGGAGAGACGATCACCGCAGCCGCCGCCGACGTCGAGACGGAGACGGTGGTCGAGGCGATCGTGTCGCCGGCGTCGTCGGTGATCGGGCTGCCGGTCATCCGCGGCGTCATGCAGCAATATCCGGAAGTCGCCGTGCTGGCGATCAGCCGGGGCGGGCAGCCGATCAGCCAGCGCCTTTCATCCCTGAAGCTCAGGGCAAACGACGTCGTCGTTCTCAAGGGAACTGCCGACGACATTTCACAGGCCCTCGGCGCCTTGAACCTCTTGCCGCTCGCCGAGCGTCGCATCGTCCTTGGCCGCAACCGGCGCAGCTACGTGCCGATCGCGGTGCTGGCCATCGCGATGGCCCTGACGGCCGCGGGCATCGCCAGCGCCGCCGTCGCGTTTTTTGGTGCGGCGGTGACCTTGCTGCTGCTGCGGGTGATGAGCATGTCGGATGCCTATCACTCCGTCGAGGCCTCGGTGATCGTGCTCCTCGCCGCGCTCATTCCGATCAGCGAGGCGATCCAGACCACCGGCGGCACCGACCTGATCGCGGCCTGGCTCTCGCCGCTGCTGTCGGGGCTCGCGCCGTCGCTCGCGCTCGCCGTCGTCATCATCCTCGCCATGGCCGTCACGCCCTTCCTCAACAATGCCGCGACGGTGCTGATGATGGCGCCAATCGCAGCGTCGGTGGCGATCAAGCTCGGGCTCAACCCGGATCCCTTCCTGATGGGCGTCGCCCTCGGCGCGGCCTGCGACTTCCTGACGCCCATCGGCCACCAGTGTAATACGATCGTCATGGGCCCCGGCGGCTACAAATTCGGCGACTATTGGCGGCTGGGCCTGCCGCTCTCGGTTATCGTCGTCGTCTGTGGGACGTTGCTGATCTCACTCGTCTGGCCATTCTGATTTGCCGCTCTGCCCGCAGATCGATTAGCGCGGGGGGTGGCATCTCTCGCGGGCCCGAAACGACAACCGCACCGGACGTCGAACAGTGCGCGGAACCTGGGCACTGCGACCGCCACTCTCCAGACTAAAACGGCGTTCCGTCTTTGGCGGTGACCTGGTCAGCGCAGGACCGGTGTCGCGGAACCAAGGGTCAGCAGGGTCAGCCTGCTGACGATCGTCCGGGATGGCGTGCTCGGTTAGCGAACCACCAGCACCGGCACACTGGCGCCCTGCACGACACGAGAGGCCTGGCTGCCGATGACGAAGCGCTCGAAACCCCGCAGGCCGTGGGACGCCACCACGATCAGGTCGCAAGACCGGAACTTCGCGGTCTCGAGGATCGCGTCGGCCGGCGAGCTGCCGGGTATGTAGAGGGTCTCGCATTCCACACCCTCTGCTGCGGCGGCGGCGGTGGCGCTGGCAAGGACCTTGTCTGCCCATTTGCCGCAACTGGTGTTGTAACCTTCGAGCACGGCCGGGTCCTGGAACAGACCCAGCTTGGACACGAGGTCGAAGACTGGAAAGGCTTCGCTTACTGTCAGGATGGTGACTTTGGCTTTGGCCAGCTTTGCGAGTTCGAGGCCGGCCGCAACCCCTTTGGTTGACAGGTCCGAGCCGTCGGATGCGATGAGGACATGCTTGTACATCTGCGGTCTCCGGGGGGCAAAAGGGGGCTGTGGCGGCCGTCAGGCCGGACGAAGGGCGCGCAGCGCATTCAGGATGACCGCGACATCGATCGCCTCCTGAAGGAGTGCGCCTTGCACGGGCGGCAGGTAGCCCATTGCCGCGGCCACCATCCCGATCCCGGAAAGCCCGATTCCCGCGAAGACACTTTGAAGCGCGATCTTTCGGGAGCGCTGGCCGATGGCCATGGCCTCGACGAGCCCGTCGAGACTGTCGCGCAGGAGGATCACGTCCGACGCCTCCGCCGATGCGGCGGCCCCCTTGGCGCCCATGGCGATGCCGAGATCGGCGGCGACCAAAGCCGGCGCATCGTTGACGCCATCGCCGACCATCATCACCGGTGCCCGTTGCTTCTCGCGCCGCACCAGCGCGATCTTGTCCTCCGGCACGAGGTCAGCGGCGATCTCGTCGAGGCCGAGGCTCTCGGTGATGGCGAGCGCGACATCCCGGCGGTCGCCGGTGGCAAGCACGATCCGCGTCACGCCGAGCGTCCGCAGCCGCGCCAGCGTCCCGGTAACATCCGGGCGGAGCGCGTCGCGCATCAGGACGAGCCCGGCAAAGGCGCCGTCGACGGCTAGCGCGACGGTGAGGGCGCCTGCGGGAACGGCAGCGGTCAGCAGCGCCCTTTCGGCATCGGCCATTCCCGCGGCGACGAAGCCCTTGCCGCCGACGCGCACGCGGCGCCCGGCAACGCGCCCCTCGACGCCTTCGCCCGGCACCTCCCGCGTCTCGGTCGGTAGCAAAAGGGCGAGCCCGCGTTCGACCGCGGCGGCGACGACGGCCTTGGCGACGGCATGCTGCGACGCCTGATCGAGACTGGCGGCGAGCGACAGGACTTCGGTCTCCGTCCAGCCTTCGCCGACGACGATTTCCGACACGGCGGCGGTCCCGTGTGTCAGGGTTCCCGTCTTGTCGACGACGAGCGTCCTGATGCGGCCGAGCGTTTCGAGCGCGGCGCCGCCCTTGACGAGAACGCCGACCTTGGCCGCCCGGGAGATGCCGGAAACGATGGCGACGGGAACCGCAAGGATCAGCGGGCACGGCGTTGCGACGACGAGGACCGCGACGGCGCGGACGGGATCGCCGGACAGCCACCAGGCCAGCGCCGAGAGCCCGAGGGTCACCGCCATGAAGCCGAGGGCGTAGCGATCGGCGAGGCGCGTCATCGGTGCCTGCGACGTCGTCGCTTCTTCGACGAGGCGGACGATCCCGGCATAGGTGCTCCGGGCGGCCGGCTCACTCGCCACGAGGTCGAAAGCTGCGCCGACATTGGTCGAGCCGCTCATCGCGGCGTCGCCGTCGCGTTTCGTCACCGGAAGGGATTCGCCGGTGAGCGGCGCCTCGTCGAGCAGCGCCGATCCCGAAACCGTTCCGTCGACGGGAAGGACATCACCGAGATGGACGAGCAGGCGGTCGCCGGCGGCAACCTCCGAAATCGGGATGGTGGCGAGGGTTTCGCCTGAATACCGCACCGCCGTGCGCGGGACGCGGTCGAGAAGCGCGTTCATCTCGCGGTTGGCCCGGCCCGCGGCATAAGCCTCGAGCGCCTGCCCGCTGGCATACATCAGCGCGACGACGGCCGCCGCGAGTGTCTCTCCGATCAGCAGTGCCGCAGCCATCGAGAGGGCGGCCACGAGGTCCAGCCCGACATCGCCGCGGCGAAGGCTCAAGGCGATCTGCCAGAGAAGGATGGCGAGGACCGGCAGGACGCCTGCCGACCAGATCAGATCGGCAGCTTCTCCCTCGCCGAGCAGGAAGGCTGCGGTGCCGGCGCCGAGCCCTGCCACCGCGCAGCCGATTGGCAACAGCCTCGACAACCGCCTTTCGCGCTCGGCAAAGCGGACCGCTTCGACCGGCACGATAGTCGATGGCATCATCATGGCGTGCCTCCTCCAGAGGTCCGGCAGGTTCGACATGCCGCCCGAGGTAGAGCGTGCATCCATCTGAGCCGGGCGTTCAAGCTGTCCCCCGGCGATGGTCTGGCACAAAGCCTCGCCGCAGCCTCTGAAGTCGCGCCGAACTCCCGGAGACGGTCACTCTCTCTCAGCATGGACGGCGCACCGATGCCTTGATCTGGCGCAAACCCGGCGCCGTCTTCGGCGCCGCTGACAGAGTGCGGGCCGGTCGGGCCTCCCGCGCCGGACCTCGATCCGCCCTGCCTTGGTTGATCCAGTGCCCTTAGATCGATATGGAGGCGGACTGCTCCTCGCCCGCAGTTGTCCCGTCGACGCGCCCAGGAAACGAATGCCGCTCTTCGACGTCCTGCCGCCCGATCTGTTCAAGCCGCTGGCTTCCCCGTCGCGGCGGCTCTACTCCGACCTCCTGCTGCATCTCTATCACCGCACCTTCGAACTCGCGCCGGAGGCACCGCGCCGTGCCGATGTCGTCAGCGAGGTCGAGGACTTCCTCTTGCGATGGGAAGCCACGCAGGAACCCGTTGCCGACGAGGAGGCGCTGGAGCCGTCCGGCGACGACCGCGCGCGCGCCGTCTATCAGCGGCTTGTGGACACCGGGTGGCTTGTCGAGCACCGGGAGCGATACGTGCGCCTCGTCGACTTCAATCCCGAGGCGAGCATCCTCGTCCAAGCCTTGGCCGAGATCGAGAAGGGCGAGGCGCGCAGCTATGGCGGCGCGGTCCTCGGCGTTCTCGGCGCGCTGGAGGGAACCGCTGCGGAGCCAGACGAGCGGTCCGAAAGCCTTCGCAACGCCCTTCGGGGCGCGAACGAGTTCGCGGCCCACATGCGCACGGTCTCGATCTCGCTCCGCCAGGCCGAAGACCGGATCCTGAAGCAACCGAGTGTCCGGGAGGTGTTCCGGCATTTCTTCGAGGATTTCGTCGAGCGCCACCTCATCCGCGACTTCAAGACCTTGCACACGAAGGACAATCCGTTCCGGTTCCGCGCCGCCATCGTCCGCCAGGCGAACGAGATGATGATGGACGACGACCTCGTGGCAAGGCTGGGAGAGGCCTATGCCAGGGAGGGCAGGGCGGATGACGCGGGGGCCGGGCAGGAGCGGGTGCGGGAGGAGATCGCGGAGGTCATCGCCGTTTTCGACGCCGCCGACCTGCATCTCGATGCCATTGACGCCACCGTTGCGCGGATCGAGCGGCGGATCGTCAACACGGCCCGCTACATGGACCGGATCATCAACCCCTCGCAGGTGCGCCTCGTCGACGCCATCAAGGCCTTGGCCGACGACGGCCGCGAGGATGTTCCGGTCGCGACCGCCCTTCTGCCGCGCATCCTGCCGCTCGGCCCCGTCCACGTGCCGGCGCCGCGCCGCGAGCGGGCGGTCGTCGCCCAGACCGTCATCCGGGACGTTCCCCCCGATCCCGGCGCGCTCGTCTATGCCCGGGCCAAGGCCGAGTATGTCCGGCGCACCCGCGTCACGGCGCCGGTGCTTGCAAGCTATGTGGATAAGGTCCTCGGCGAGAAGACGGAGGTTCGCGCCAAGGATATCATGCTTGAGACGGTGGAGGACTTCGTCGCCTTCCAGCGACTGCGGGAACTCCCCTCGATCTTTAACGGGGCCTTGGCGTCCCGCTTCGAGCTCGTCCTCCTGCCTGGCCGCTGCTCCAACGACTGGATCTCCTGCCAGGATTTTCTGATACGACGGCGAATGCCTAGGGATAGTGATGCAGCGTGAGACCGACGAATTTCGCGATATCGTCGACGGCGACTGGGCCGGCGGCCATATCGCCGGCCGTCGCCCGTCGGCCGAGGAGATGACGCGTTCGCTGCAGGTGCTGCTCACGCGCCAGTGCATATACTCGCACACGCCGGGGCTTGGCCGGACCTATGATCTCGTCCGTGCCTATCCGACCTTCTACGAACGCTATTTCGGCGCCCTCGGCTACCGGCTTGAGGTGGCGGCCCGTGATCAGATGGTGGCGCTCGTCGTTCCCGGCGACGAGGCGCGCTACGACGGTATGTTCGAGCGGCTGCGCAAGGACGAGACGATCGTTCTCCTGGCGCTGCGCCTGCTCTGGGAGGAGGCGATGCGGGCCCACGAGATCGGGGATGGCGGTGTCGTGGAACGGACGACCGATACGCTCGTCGACCGCATCGAAAGCGCGACGCAAGGCGTCCCGCCCGACGAGATGCGCCTGCTCGACATCCTGCGCCGCTTCCAGCGCAACGGCGCCGTCCGTCTCGGCGAGCGCGACCGGGTGGGCCGCGTATCGCCGCTTTCCATCCTCCCCGGGATCGCTGTCCTGGTGCCGGACTCCTACGTCGAGGATCTGATGGCCTGGGTCGCGGCGCCGCCCGCCGAGCGTAGCGCAAGCCTCGATCCGGACCGCACGGCGGTGGAAATCGAGCGCAGCGCGGCGTCGGCCGATATCGTGGCTCAGCGGCCGGCCGGCCGGGGCAGTACTCTTGTATAGCCTGCGCCGGATCTCGATCTCCAACTGGTATCTGATCGATGCCCAAGACATCGAGATCCGCGGCGAGGCCGCCCTGATTGGGCCGACCGGCGCCGGCAAGAGCTCCATCCAGGACGCGATCCAGACCGTCATCACCGGCGGCAATCACAACCGCCTGAACCTCAATGCGAGCGCCAGCGGTCGCTCGTCGCGCAGTGTGCTCGAATATTGCCTCGGCATGACCGGAGATCCCGCGCAGGATGGGCGGCCCTTGCGCAAGTCCTGCGAGAGCATCCTCGCGCTGACCTTTGTCCACGAATACACGGGGGTGGCCCTGTCGGTCGGCGTCGCCTTCGCGGCCCGCCATGGCGACAGCCGCGAGGAGGTGCTGTCGCGCTTCATCATCCCCGGGCACGACTTCTCGATCGCAGCCCTGCGCCGCGAGGAGGACGGGGTCTCGATTATTGCGCCCTTCGCGGAGGTCGCCGCGGACCTACGCAAGGCGCATCCGGACATGGCCGAGTACAAGTCCTCGGCCGAACGCTTCACCGCCGACATGCTGGCGGCGATGCGCGGCGCCGCCTCGCCGCCGAATGCCCGCCACTTCCTGCGCGCCTTCTCCAACGCGCTGGCCTTCAAGCCGATCTTCGACCCCACGGTCTTCGTGCGCGAGTTCGTGCTGGAGCCCGATCCGCTGGATGTGCAGCGCGTCCGCACCTCGATCGCGACCTGGCGGGAGCTGGAAGCGCTGATCGAGGAGGCGGAGGCCAAGCATCAGCGCGTCAGCCGGATTTGCTCCCGGTTCGAGGCCTGGGGGACAGCGCGCGTCGAGGCGGACCGACTGCGCTGGCGGGCGGCCGCTGCGGACGCGACCCGGGCAGCCCTCGAATTGCGCTCCGCCCGCGAACTTTCACGGACCCGATCGGCCAGCCTCGATGTCGAGCGCCATGTGCTGACCAGCCGCCGCGAATGGATCCGCAACTGGGACGAAGAGATCCGCTCCAAGCAGGCCTTGCTCGGCGCGGCCAGCGGCGAGGCGCAGCTCCGACAGATCGATGCCGAGGCAAAGCTCGCCGAGCGCGATCTGCGCGAGGCGGAATCCGCCTGGACCCGGATCCGCGGGGCGCTCGCTGATCTCGTGCGCCTGTCGTCCCTGGCCGACGTTCAGCATCCCGGCATTCTTTCCGCCCGAGAGGCGGCGCGCCAGGCCCTGGCGCTGGTGCCAGTGGGAAAGCTGTTTCACGAGGCACTCCGCGGGCGTGCCGAGGAGGTCCAGGACCTTCTCTCCAGAGCCAGCGATCTCGATGCGCTGCAGACAGCGCTCGATGATCTCACCCACAGCCTTCAGGACGAGGTGCGCCATCTGCAGGAGGAACTGCAGCGAACGGCCGTCAGCCCATCACGGACGGGTGGCGGTGTTCTGTCGCGGGAGGTCGGGGCGCTTCTGACGGCGCTCGCCGCCGCGGGCATCCCCGCCGTTCCGCTGTGCGACGTTGTCGGGGTCGCCGATCCCGATTGGCAGTATGCGGCCGAGGCGCTGCTCGGGCGGGGCCGCGAGGCGATCATCGTCCAGCCACCGCTGTTGCCGCGCGCCTTCGATCTGATGTGGCAGAACCGGAACGCGTTTGCTGGCTGCACGCTGGTGAAGACGAGCGCCACCGCCTCGACCCGCACGAACACGCCGCCGGGCAGCATTCTCGAGGCGCTTCGCACGGAGGACCGGCACGCTTTGGCGTTCCTCACCGTCCGTATCGGCGGCTTCCGCAAGGCGGACAGCGAGGCGGAGCTCGACCGTCTCGATCGCGGCATCATGCGCAACGGCAAGACGTCGTCCGGCATGAGCCTCTCCGTCCAGCGCGAGCTGAAGGAACTCCTCCTCGGGCGGCAGGTTGGTGCTCCCGGTGCCGATCGGCCCGACGGCAGCCGTGCGCGCATCGAGCGTGAACTCGCCGGGGCGACGATGCGCCTCAACGAGATCCGCGCCGCCGCGCGCCGCGTGCCCGGCATCCTCCAGGTCCTGACCGCCGATCCGCCGCTGGCCGAAATGGAGCACCGCGCCACCACGGCGCACCTCCGGCACAGCGCGCTCCTGCGCGACCGCCGGTCCGTGGAGGAAAGCGACGCTGCCGGGCTCCGCGCCGAGCTCGACGACATCCGGGCCGAGCGCGACGCCCATGCCGCGGAACTGGCCGAGGAGGTCGAGCCGAAGATCGACGGCCTGCAGCAGGCCGTCGCCCATGCGAGGGCCCGGGAGACGGTCGCCGCGGAAAAGCTGAAAGCAGCTGTCGCCCTTCGCCGGAGTGCCTTTGCGGCGCTGGAGAGCGAGACCAACCGTGCGCTCGCCCGCCTCGACGGCAAGACGCGCTCGGCCGCCGAGGTCTGCGCCGCCTTCCGGGACGAGGTCCGCGCCGGCGGTGCCCCGCGCCGCGACCTGATGGCCTGGCTCGCGGCCTGCCGCAACGAAGCGCGTACCGGCGCCGACCTTGCCGAGGGACGGGCACGGCGCGACCAGCTGGCCGCTTTGCGGGATCTCGGCGACTACGCGGCGCAGTGGCGGATCGCCGTTCCGGTGGTCGACGCCGACAGCATGATCGCCGGCTATCGCTGGATCGAGGAGGAGCGACAGCGTCTCGAGGAGAACGATCTGAGGGTTCACCGCGAGGCCTGCGCGAGTGCGGCGGGCGAGATGCGCCGGATGTTGCGCGAGGATCTCCTAACGCGGTTGTCCGAAAAGCTCGGCAATGTCCCGCACCGCATGGAAGCGATGAACCGTCTACTGCGGCGCCACCGCTTCACCGGCCAGACCTATGCCTTCACCTATGCCGTCGACGGACGCTTCGCCCGCCTGCACGATCTAGCGGCGAGGGTCGCCGATGGCGATCTCTCGGAGGCGGTCTTCGAGGCGTCGATGGAGGATGTGGAGGCGATGATCGAGGGGGGCGAGGACGCCTCGGCCATGGCGGACTACCGCCAGTATTTCACCTTCGAGATCGTCATGACGGACGCAAAGGGCGCCCGGACCAGCCTGTCGTCGCGGGCGATGAAGGGCTCGGGCGGCGAGGCGCAGGTGCCGTTCTACGTCGCGATCGCCGCCTCGCTGTCACTGGCCTACTTCCCCGGCCACATCGCCGGTCGCCCGGTCGGCATGGGGCTCGCGCTGTTCGACGAAGCCTTCAACAAGCTCGACGTCCCCAATACCCAGGCGCTGCTGCGCTTCTTCAAGGACATGGGCCTCCAGCTTCTGATCGCCGGGCCAGAAGACAAGCGGGCGACCTTCAGCGAGGTTCTCGACACCATCGTTCTCGTCAACAAGTCTCTCGACGGCACCTCCGTCTACATCGACACCGAGCATCCCCGCGAGGCGGCAAAGCAGGCGCTGGCCGAACTGAACCCGGACCACCGCGACCTCAAAGACCTGCGGTCGGCCGTGATCGCAACCTGAGAGAACGACCGGCGTCCAGGTTGGAGGCCTCCGGCAAGAGGAATTGAAGGATATGTTCCGGCCTAGCGCACCGGCGCATGGGCCGACCCCTGGGCCGTCACCGAGCGCTCGATGCGCTCACGGTCGAGAACTCCAGAGCGACGCAGTTCCTGTTTCAGCTTGTCGATCGGCGGCGCGTAGAGAAAGCCGAAAGAGACGCAGTGGCCGCGCCCCTCCACCGCGTGGTGAAGGCGATGGGCTTGAACCAGGCGCTTGGCATAGCCCCGATGCGGAACGTAGCGGAACGGCCAACGCTGGTGAACGAGACCATCGTGGACGATGAAGTAGAGCAGGCCATAGAGCGTTATGCCCCACGCGATCGCCAGGATCACCGGAGACAGTGCCTGCCCGACGAAGAACAGGGCGACCGCGAAGCCGCTGAACACCACGGCGTAGAGGTCATTCTTCTCGAAAAGCCCCTCGGTCTCCTCGTGGTGCGACTTGTGCCAGGCCCAGCCGCTCCGTCCGTGCATGACGTATCGGTGCATCGCCCAGGCAAAACCCTCCATCGCCGCCACAGTCACGAGCGCTATGAGGACGTATAGGAGAATCTCAAATGTCATGGCAGCTCTGCGGTTTACGCGTCTGACGGGCGCGGCGTCGGTTGCCGAAGATATGGGGATCGGCCGATGGCTGGCAAGCCTTGAAGGCTGCGCCTTATCCTCGCAGGCCATGCCTCGGTCGGCACCCCTTCAGACGAGGCCGAGCACCTTCAGCGCCCCGAGCAAGAGGCCGTCCCCTATCGACAAAGACAGCACCACCTCGATCAGGATCGCCATCACCAGCGTGGCGCGCCACCCGATCAGTTGGGCAACGAAGAAGCCGAGGATCACGCAGCCGGTGTCACTCATGGAGTTGAGGATGCTGTCGCCCGCATAGGCGCCCGGCTGGCCCGACTCGTTGAACAGGCGGATCACCGGCGGCGTGTTCTCGACGACCTCCCAGACGGCGCTCCCCATCACCGCGACCATCATCTTGGCGCGGGTCGACCAGCCAGGCTTCAGTCCGTTGATGAAGACGTACAGGCCGGCTCCGAAGACGCCGTGCATGAACGAGTAGGGATCCGATAGATGCTGGGAGTTGGCTCCCTCCTCGAAGCCAGCACTCCACAGACGAAGCGGCTCGAGCCGGGGCAGGAACGAACGCCCGAACAGCCAGAGCAAGCCTGCGGCCACGCCATTGACGAGGAGCATCCACAGCGCGCAAGCGCCGAGCGACGGCTTCGCTGCGTCGGACCGCTCTGGGGTCATGAAGGGCGCGAGACGACCCTGGTTCGCATCGGGGGAGGCTTCTGTCATTGCCCGCGAGATATGGAGCCGCCATCGACCTGGTCCATAGCCCTGTGTGGCGCTTGATCCCGATCGTTTGGTTTGACTTCTTGCGCCTCAGGGCGAGGGTTGACCCTCTCGACCTTCTGGCGTGCAAATCAACCGCCATTGGCCGAAGCCCTTTAAACAACGCTGACCTGCCCAATCTCTCCAACGGGAGTGTCGGGAGGCGATACGCCGCATGCCGCCCGCTGACCCCGCAGATTAGGATAAAAAGATGGAGATGAGTGAGGTCACCCCGATCAGCCCGAAACTTTTCGCCCCGCGCGAAGACACGACCGCGCAGAGGCCGCGGCTCCGTCCGTTTCAGGCGGCCATCGGTCTGTCGCTTGCGGGCTGCGTGCTCGTTGCCTGGATGACGATCCACGTCGCGACGGTTTTCTTTCTCGATCTCAGCTGGAGCACGCTGGCGTTTGTTCCCATCATCATCGCCTTGCAGTGCTGGTTGACGGTAGGCCTCTTCATCGTCGCGCACGATGCCATGCACGGCTCGCTCGCGCCCGGCTGGACGCGGCTGAACACGTTCATCGGCACCTTCATCCTGACGATCTATGCGGGTTTTGCGTGGCGCCAGATTCGCAGCGCGCACATGGCCCACCATGACGCTCCGGGCACCGCCGACGACCCCGACTTCTGCGCCGACGAGCCCGATCGTTTCTGGCCATGGTTCCGCACCTTCTTCACGCGGTATTTCGGGCGCCGCTCCATCCTTTTCGTGTGCACGGTGGTGGCCAGCTACATCCTCGTTTTCCGCGCCCCGGTCTTGAACGTCGTCCTGTTCTATGGACTGCCATCGCTGCTGTCGTCGTTGCAGCTGTTCTATTTCGGCACCTTCCGCCCGCACCGTCACGAGGAGGAGAACGGATTCGCCGACGAGCACAATGCGCGCTCGAACGAGTTCGGGTACCTGGCGTCGCTCCTTTCCTGCTTCCACTTCGGCTACCACCACGAGCACCACACGCAGCCTTGGGTCCCGTGGTGGGGCCTGCCGGCCCATTGGCGGGAAGGTCGGCAGTCCTGACGTTCACGCCGTCCGAGGTTCAAAAGAACTGACCTGACTGACCGACATCAGCTTGCGCGGCAGGAGAGGGGCACCCGGTATCGGCGGAAACCAGAGTGGCGCCGTCGACGAGAAGCCCGTTGGTGCCATCGACGTGAACCGTCGTGCCGCCGGCGTTCTGGGGATCGGCAACCTGTCCGGCAACATCTGCTGCCACCACCTTCAGCCCAGCCATGGTTCGCCTTGCCGCGAGAGTGCGGTTCCGAAAACAACCCTGCGCTGCCGTATCGAAGGAATGGCCGCTCCGGCGCAATTCACGCGGCCGTTCCGATAGCAAGGCGGGGTGGAAAACTGACTGGCAGCTTCCAGTTGCAACATGCGCGATAGCTGACAGTTTTGATCCACCTCCAGCGTATACAGTATGGTATCGCGTTGCGTGGGCTAGGTGGGGAGGCTGAGCAGGGTGTTCGTTGTAGACGTCCTTGCTGACATCGCCGGCTATCATACCGCGCGGGTGCTCCTTCCCATTCTGAGTATGGGCCGGATCAGGGCTGCCAGCTGGACGTCGGAGAGGCCGGGCAGATGGCTTGGCTGCTACCAGGATGAAGAACGCCGTCTCGTGTTCACACCACCAATGGCGGGCTGGATCGGCGTTCTGATGTGGCTGCTGACTTTGGTGGTCGTCATCGTGGCGACGGGCCGGTAAAGCGAACCGGGCGGTTGGCTCTGAACCTCTGCTTCCCAGTGTGCTGAGAACGGGTCGGAACGGCACCATAAGGTCGGGAACAGACCAGCAGTTTTAAGTGAACTGTCGTCGGTCGCTGGCGTTCGATGTCAGGTGTCATGCCTACCCGGCGCTAGGGTAGTCGGACGTGCCAGGACCGTCGAAAAAAGGGCAGTTCTGCGCTGCCTACATCCCGTGATTGCGGGCTTTCCAGTCTATTGCTCATTTTCCATGATCATTTGCGACAGTGAGCAATTCGACAGGGAATCTTAGGGCCCTCTTAGAAGTTAAGCGCCTAACGGTCCGCCGCGCGAGACCGGCTGTTGGTTGTCGCCCCGGAGACCGACGTGAACCACTTTTTCCCGACCAAATCCGACCTGCTGCTGGCTGCGCTCGACAAATCGATGGCGACGATCGAGTTTGCGATGGATGGTACCATCCTTACCGCCAATGCCAATTTCTGCGCGCTGATGGACTATTCGCTATCGGACATCGTCGGGCAGCATCATCGGCTGTTCCTCGACGAGGGCTATGCGGCGTCGCCGGAATACGCGTCTTTCTGGAAGCGGCTCAGCGATGGTGAGTTCGAGTGCAGCGAGTTTCTGCGGTACGGTCGGAACCGCAAGCAGGTCTATATCCGCGGCAACTACAATCCGGTGGCCCGGCCGGGGCGCAAGCCGCACAAGATCGTCAAGTTCGCCAACGACATCACGGAATCCAAGCTCGAACAGATCGAGAAGTCCGCGAAGATCGACGCCATCGGCCGGGCGCAGGCGCTGATCGAGTTCACGCCGACCGGCGAGATCATCGCCGCCAACGCCAATTTCCTCGCCACGATGGGATACCGGCTCGAGGAAATCATCGGCCGTCATCATCGGATCTTCGTCGAGCCCGCGGTCGCACTGGCGTCCGCCTACGCCGTCTTCTGGGAGCGGCTGCGGAACGGCGAGTTCATCGCCGACGAGTTCAAGCGCATCGGCAAGGACGGCCGGTCTGTGTTTATCCAGGCGTCCTACAACCCGATCTTCGACCTCAATGGCAAGGTGGTGAAGGTGACGAAGTTCGCGACGGATGTCACGGAGCGCGTTTGCGTCGTGAACCGCCTCGACGAAGCGCTCGACCGACTGGCGAAGGGGGACCTCGTGCAGCGGCTGGATCGCCCGTTCATCCCCTCTCTCGAGCCGCTGCGGGTCAGCTTCAACTCCTCCGTCGAGCACATGCGAGATACGCTCCGGTCCGTTGGCGTCAATGCCCTGGAGATTGGCAACGGCGCCGATCAGATCCGCATCGCCGCGGACGATCTCGCCCAGCGGACCGAACAGCAGGCGGCGGCTCTCGAAGAAACCTCGGCAGCGCTGTCCGAGATCACGGCGGCGGTCAACACCTCCAGCAAGCGGGCTGACGAGGCCGGCGAGCTCGTGTCCCGTACCAAGGGCGGGGCTGAACTGTCGGGCCAGGTCGTGGCGAAGGCGACGGCGGCGATGGCCGAGATCGCCCATTCCTCCGACGAGATCGGCAAGATCATCGGCGTCATCGACGAGATCGCTTTCCAGACCAATCTCCTGGCGCTGAATGCCGGCGTCGAGGCGGCCCGGGCGGGGGAGGCTGGCCGTGGCTTTGCCGTCGTCGCCCAGGAAGTGCGCGGGCTCGCCCAGCGTTCAGCAGAGGCTGCCAAGGAGATCAAGAGCTTGATCTCGTCGTCTGGTCGGCAGGTCAGCGCGGGCGTCGACCTGGTCTCGCGAACCGGCGAGGCGCTGCAGGCCATTGTGGGCGAGGTCACCGAGATCCACGCCCACGTCATCGCGATCGTCTCTTCGGCCCGCCAACAGGCGGTCGGTCTCCAGGAAATCAACGTCGCGCTCGGCACGCTGAACCACGGCACGCAGCAAAATGCCGCGATGGTCGAGGAATCGACGGCGGCGAGCAACAGCTTGGCCGCCGAAGTGCACGCGCTGAATCAGCAGCTGCTGCAGTTCCAGACTGAGGACGACCAAGTGACCGGACGCCGCTCCAGCGCTGACCGCCAGAGGTCCCAACGTTTCGGACTACAGCTGATAGCGTCCTAGGCATCCCTGTAAAGTTAGGTCCCTCACTGCACCGCGCACCGGTGCGGGTGGAGATCATGAACTCTTGAAATATGGCCGGCTACGAGTTCTCGCAGGAACGGACGCGCGCTCAGCGCAGGCCGGGTTCCAGCCAGACGCTCATTCCGGTGTCCAGGTCGGCCACGGCCTCCTTGGGCTCGGCGCGCAGCAGGAAGCTGTTGAGGTCATGGTCGCCCACCGCCCTTGCGGCGCGCCAGGTGGCAAACTCGCCGAGCGCGCGCAGTTCGGTGACGTGCGCCTTAAATGAGCGGTCCTTGGCATCCGTCAGCGTGATTTCGGCGCCGACCCGTAAAGCCCCGAGCCGGTCTTCGCGCAAGGTGAACGCGAACCATCGGTCCGCTCCGGCTTCCAGAGTGACGACGGTCTGGCCGCGCGGGATGACCTCCCCGGGGGAGGCGACGATCAGCCGGACCTCCCCATCGGCGGGGGCGAGAAGGTTGGTTTTGGCGCGCTTGGCGGCGACAAGGGCCATCCGGGCTTCCGACAAGGCCAGATCTGCGTCCGCGCTCGCCCTTTCCTCCGCCGTCGGACCCGCCATGCTCCGCTGATAGTCGGCTTGCTGTAGCCGGTGTCTTGCCTCCGCTTTTCGAAGCGCGCCGGCCGTCTCGTCCCGATTCTGCTGGCTCTGGACATTTCGCGCCGCCAGCGTGTCCACCCTCTGGAATTGCTGCTTCGCCAGGTTCCGGTTCGACTCGGCGATCTCAACATTTCGCCGGGCGATATCGACCAGCTCCTTGCGCATGCCGGCATAGACGCGCGCGCGATCGGCCCGGGCCTTGGCCGCCGAGGCTTTGGCCTCTTCGAAGGTTGCATCAAGCGTGGGGCTGCTCAGAACGGCGATCACGTCACCTTTCTTCACGCGTTGGCCCGGTGTCACCGCCAAGGCCGCCAGGCGGCCGTCCACTTCCGCTGCGATCTTGACCTCGGTCTCCCGCACGAGGCCGACGATCGCCGTTGTCGACAGGCGCCCCCCGGTCCCGGCGCTGTAGGAGACGGCCGCGACGGCACCCGCACCGACGAGAACAAGGAGCGCAGGCGCAATGCGCCGCAGCGGTCTAGCCATTTTGGGTCTCCCGGCGGCGCATCACGGTGGCCGCCAGCACGGCAAGCGCGGCATAGATGCCGGTCAGCATCCAGAGGGTCGTCCAGTCCCTTGTGACGTCCTGGAGGCTGGCGCCCATCTGGTTGATCCGGACCAGCCCGTCGATCGCCGACGTGCTGGGAAAGATGCGGCTGGCGTTGCGCAGCACGTCGGGAATGGATTCGAGCGGCCATGCGACGCCGACCATGAAGAACAGCGGGACGCTGGTCGCGACGAAGAGGAGGACCGCGGTTTCCCGGCGCTCGAACCATTCCCCGACGAGCTGCCCGAGAAGACTGCTGGCGATGAGGAAGGGTACGGCCATCGCGACGATGTCCAGGGGGGCCCCGAGCGTCGAGAAGCCGTACAGCCGGGGGAGGACGAACAGGTAGAGCGCGGCGCCCGGAGACGCGGAACAGAGATGGGCCAGCGTTTGGCCGAGGATCGCCCGGGCGGTGCCGCGCCGCCGTCTTGCAGCCGCCCCGCCCTCCTCGAAAGCGATGCCGCCCAGCATGGCCGAGCCCATGAGAAGGGTCTGCTGCAGGATCAGCACGAATGCCGCGGGGACGATGTAGCTGGCATAGCCGCCGGTCGGGTTGAACAGTGGCTGCGAGACCACCTCGATGGGGGAGGCGCGCACGAGACCTGCCAGCGCCAGGCTGCCATCGGGGCGCGCGCCGTTGGCCGCGACCTCTGCCGAGACCACGCCGGCCGCTTCCCGTATGCCCTGGAGGGTTCGGTTGAAGAGAAGGAAATAGGCCGAATCCACATAGGCCGCGATCCCTGCCATGCGGCCGCGCAGCACTTCCCGCGCGGTTCCCTGTGGAATAGCGAGAATGGCGAACACTTCGCCGCGCGCGAGAGCTGCCTGCGCTTGCGCAAGTGACTTCGTCTGCGCCGCGACCATGACCGCCTCGTCGGCATTGAGGGTCTGAACCAGAGCGCGGCTGAGCTCGGTGCCATCCTGGTCGACGACGGCGACCGGAATGTCCCGGAGGACCTGGCCGAGATAGGGCTGGGGGTAGAGCGCGCCGTAGACAAGTGGCGCCAGCACCATCAGGGCGAAGACCCCGCGGTCACTGAGGATGCGGCGCATTTCCGCGGCCATGGCCGGGCCTACGCCGGTGACGGTTGCCTGCGGGGCGGCCGGGCGGGGTCTGGGCAAGGGGCGAAAGGTTTTCGCGACGCTGCCAAGGCGCATCCAGGCGAGCGCGGCGGTGCCGGCCGCAAACAGGGCGAGGATCGCGAAGGGCCCGGCCGAGACGGCGGTCGGCAGGCCGCGGGCCGCCTGCTCGAACAGGATCTGCATGTACCAGCGCAGCGGCAGCAGCGATCCCCAGGCATGCGCAAACGGGTTCATGGCAAAGAGCGGAAAGCCGACGCCCGCAAAGCCGAAAGCGGGCGAGCAGACGATCGCTGTCAGACTGAGGCCGAGCGCGAGGTTCCGCACCAGAAGCTGCAGAAGGGCGCCGATGGCGAGATAGGAGATCAGCAAAAGGCATGCCGCCACCGCCGCCTGCAAAGCGTCGCCGCGGAACGGGATCTGGAACACGCCCTCGACGATGACCGAAACGGCCGCCATCATCACGGCGAAGAGGACGAAGAGCGGGGTCAGCTTGCCGAGGATGGCGACCAGCGGGCTTCCCCCCGCCGCCTTCAGCCAAGCGCCCATGCTGCGACGGGAGAACTCCGAGCCAACCGCATAGCCCGCAGCGATGGCGGTCACGACATGCAGCACGGTCGGGAGAACCGAGCGCAGCAGAAACTGCGCAAAGTTCAGCGCGGGATTGGTCAGCACATATTGCTCGACCACCAAAGCCCCCGGCCTGAAGGCGGCGCTGCGAACCGGCGGCGAGAGGGTCGCCGTGACCGAACCCAGCGCCGCGGAGACGGCATTGGCCGCCGTGTTGCCGGGCGTGAAGAACTGTCTGTTGTAGAAGACGACGATCTGCGGGCGCTTTGCCGCGAGAAGGGATCTCTCGAAGTCCGGCGGGATGTAGACAGCCGCGATCGCCTGCCCCGAACGGATGGCCTGCATGGCGCCGTTGAGATCTGTCGACCGCTCGGAGACGATGACCGACGGAGACGACGACACCGCCTGCACATAGAGCATCGAGGTCGGCGTGCGGTCGGCATCGACGATGCTGACATGCAGGTCGCGGATGACGGCATTGCCAAAGGTGAGGGCGAGCAAGGCAAAGGCGAGGAGTGGCATTCCCAATGCCAGAAAGAGCGCGACGCCATCCCGGCGCATCCAGCGCCACTCCCGCCGGGCGACGAGGAAGAAGCCAGGGGCGGGGGGCCGCCTCATGGGCGCCCGGCCGGCGCTTCGGCATAGACACTCATGCCCGGGCGAAGCTCGGGGTTCGGCTCCACCGGATAGGCCCGCACCTCGAAGCTCCTGAGGTCGAAATCGCCCGTCGCCCGCGTGGCGCGCCAGCCGGCATATTCGCCCTTGGCGGAGATCCAGCGCACCTCGACCAGGATCTCCCGATCCTGAAGCGCCGGCACGCGCATCCGGAAGCGATCGCCGACCTTCAAGCCTCGGACGAGATCCTCGCGCAGATCGAAGCGCAGCCAGACGTCGGAAAGGTCGACCAGGGACATCAACTGCACGCCGGGTGAGACGAATTCGCCGACCTCCGTGCCGATCTGGTAGACCTGCGCCGCCAAGGGCGCTCGGACGATCAGCTCGTCGATCTGGGTCTGGATCGTCGCGACGGCGGCTTGCGCCCGCGCGACATTGGCCGAGGCCACGCCCCGCTCTTCACGCGTCGAACCCGCGGCCGCCTCGTCATAGGCAAGCTTGGCCTGTTCTGCCCCTTGCTGCGCGATTTGCAGTGCGTTCGTGGCCTCGTCGAGCCTCTGGAGTGTCGCATTGCCCCTGGCGGTCAGGGCCGACACCCTGGCATGGGTGGACTTGGCCGTGGCGAGGTCTGCCGCAGCGCTCTCGATGGCAGCCTTCTTCTGTGCGATCACCTCCGCACGGGTTCCGGCCTCGATCCTCGCGAGATCGGCCTCAGCCACGGCGAGCGCTGCCCGCGCCTCGTTGGCGCGCATCTGGATCTCGGGATTGTCGATCTCGAAGAGGACCTGTTGGGCGCGCACATTCTCGCCGCGCGTCACCGGGCGGCCGGCGACCCGGCCATCGACGCGGGCCGCAATGTCGATCCGGGTTGCCCCTGCCTCGCCCTGGATCAGGAGGGGTAGCGGCAGAAGCAGATACCAGAGCGACAGCCCGAAGATCGCCGCCATGATCAGGCCGGCGAGGAGGGCCGGCAGTTTCGACAGGACAGGCTTTGTGGGTGCGGGGATCGGCGGCTCGGTCGAAAGGGGACCGAAATGCGCCCCCGGCTCGCTCTCTGCAGTCATCGTCCAATGGCCCCGGAAGTCAGATTGCTCGGTCTTTCATGCACTGGGATCGAAGGCGCTGTGGTCGACGGCACTGGCGGCGGTGCTTCAGTATTCGCGGAACATCCGTTGGATGTCGGCGGCATCCTTCGTCTTCGTCAGGGCCAGCTTCAGCAGCACCCGGGCCTTGGCCGGGTTCAACTCGAGGGACGCGACGAGCCCCAGACTGTCGTCGTCCACCTCGTTGTTCCGGTAGACAATTCCGGACGGCAGCCGGGTGCTGCGGACCACGACGACGCCGGCCTTCACCGCAGCGGCCACCCGCTCGAGAGCCGGGCCGGTCATGTTGCCGTCGCCGACGCCCGCGATCACCAGACCCTTCGCTCCCTTCTCCACGGCGGCGTCGATCAGGTCGGGGCTCATTCCGGCATGGGCGTAGAGGATGTCGACCCGCGGCAGGCTCTCAAGACCCTCGATGCCGAACTCGCTGGACGGGCC
This sequence comes from Mesocryomonas lacus, assembly GCF_055730105.2. NCBI lineage: Bacteria > Pseudomonadati > Pseudomonadota > Alphaproteobacteria > Hyphomicrobiales > Aurantimonadaceae > Mesocryomonas > Mesocryomonas lacus. The sequence goes on along the minus strand of NZ_JBUZWF020000001.1, from coordinate 54,754 downwards.
CCATCGCGACGCAGGCTTGGCAAACCAGGTGACGACGCCGGTATTGGACACGGCGGCAAGGCCGCGATTGCCGCTTTGAAAGGTCTGCACGTCGGTCGTGCTCAGCTTGGCGACGTTGCGGGCATAGTGAACCTGGTCGTTCAGCACCACCAGCACGCCCCGCCCCACCGCCTCGGGGTCGGTGGCCACCGCCACGCCGTTATAGAGATTGCTCGGCCCATCCGCACTGACGGCCGTCGCCGGTCGCATCGATCCGACGAAAACGATCGGCTTTGTCGACCGGGTGACGAGGCTGAGGAAATAGCTCGTCTCCTCCATCGTGTCGGTGCCGTGGGTGACGAGCAGCGCGTCGACGTCGGGCGACGCGGACAAGGCCTCGACCCGCTTGGCCAAGGTCAGCCAGACCGCGTCGCTCATGTCCTGGCTGCCGATGTTGACCACCTGCTCGCCGGAGATGACGGCGAGCTTGTCGAGGCCGGGAACCGCGGCCACGAGATCCTTGATGTCGAAGGAGCCGGATGTGTAGCCGTAGCCGCCCTCCGGCGCCTGCGCGCCGGCGATGGTCCCGCCCGTTGCGAGGATCGTGACGCGCTGGGCGCCTTGTTCGGCTTGCACGGTTCCCACGGCCCCCGCCAGCAACGCCGCCGCGCCTGCGATCATCACCAAGCTCATCCATGAACTGCCCACGGTTTCCTCCCTGCCTCAGCCAGCAAGCCTGTTTGCCCCGCAAATCCTCCAGCGTCGCTCTTCACAGGAGGCATTGCCGGCCGCGGACCGAGCCGCCGACAGAGCGCCCGGTCCTGGTTCGTCTCAGGCTGTCTTGCTGGCCTCGTACGCGGCCGCGTATCCCGCCGCGACGCTGCGGATGGCGCGCCCGATATTGTCGTAGACATGGTCCGGCAGGTTGGCGAAGGAGACGCGCACGGACCAGGCGGGCGCATCGAAGCCGCTGCCGTTCAAGAGCACGATCCCATGATCCTCGGCGAGCTTGAACACCGGATCCAGCGGATGGACATTGCCCTTGACCCAGTCGACGACCTCCGCGCCGACATACTTGCGCATCCAGAATTCGAAATCGATCAAGCCATAGTAATAGTCGAAGTGACTGTCCTTTCCGACGTCGATCCCCAGTCCCTCGATCGCGGCTTCCACGCGTTTTTTGACGATGCCGATGCAGCCGCGCTGGTAGTCCTTCCGGACATCCATCAGCTCGCTGATCGAGAACAGCATCATCATCACCTGTTGCGGCAGCGACAGCCCGGCCGTGTGGTTCAGCGCGACGTCGCGGCTATCGGCGACGATGCGGTCGATGAAGCTGATGTCGCGGGGCGTAAGCGTCAGGGCGCCGTACCGCTTGTCGATCAGACGGAGCGTCTCCTCGGGCAGAGCGGCGATCAGCCTGTCGAAGACATTGTCTTCGTGCACCGCGATGGTCCCGAGCCGCCATCCGGTGCACCCGAAATACTTGCTGTAGGAGTAGACCCCGATCGTGTTGAAGGGGAACGCCCCCATCAGCCCCCGGAAGCCCGGCACGAAGGTCCCATAGACATCGTCGGTCAGAAGGATGAGGTCCGGGCGTTTCTCGAGGATCTCGCCGATCTTGGCGATGACCGCGTCCGACAAGGCGATGGCGCTGGGGTTGCCGGGATTGACGACGAAGAACGCCTTGATCTTCGGGTCGAGCAGCTTGTCCAGTTCCGCATCGCTGAACTGGAAATGGTTCTCCTGCGTCGCGCGGATGTCGACGACCTCCAGCGCGAAATCCTCCAGATGCGGCATTTCGAGATAGGGGGTGAAGATCGGAACGCCCAGCGCGATCGTATCCCCCGGATTGACCAGCCGGTTGGATTTCAAAGACTTGAAGATGTAGCACATCGCCGCCGTGCCGCCCTCGACAGCGTAGATGTTGAATTTGCCGGCGGGTTTCGGGTCCCCGCACATCGCCCATTGCAGGTATTCGCGAACCACCTGCTCGTTGTGCACCAGCATCCGGTCGGGAACTGGATAGTTGTCGCCGTTGATCGCGTCGACCAGTTCATGGACGAACTTGTCGGGCTCGAAGCCAAAATGCTGGATCGTCCACTTGATCATCGCCGCAAGGTTCGTCGCGCCCGGCAAGGCCGCGTGCGCCGCCAGCCATGCCTCGGCCCGCTCGGCAATGCCGGCTGGCCTCGCCATGCCGCCGATCCCTGGCGGGAGATCCATCACCCGCTTGCTTTCGGTGATCGCGAACTGGCCGAGGGTGTAGAAGGCCTCGCGCGGTGCCGTCGCGATCCAGTTGGGATTGCCCCGGCCGGCATTGATGTAGGTCAGCGCGGAGGCGGAGGTGGAGGACGACTTCAGCGCCGCCTTGGACAGGAAGTCCTTGATCTCGAAGGGGCTGAGCGCCTCGTAGGGGGCCAGGCGGTGATCATCCATGAGGGCTCCTCCCAGAGCATGTTACGAGGGTGCCGAGCGCGCGACCGTGCTCAGCCGTTCTGCGTCATCAGGACGATCACCATTCCGAAGATCGTCAGCAGCATCTGCCCGACGGCATAGGGCAGGCCGTAGCCGAGGGCGGGGACCTTGCTGCGCGCGGTCTCCTGGATCATGCCGAGGGCCGCCGTCGTGGTCCGGACGCCGGCGCAGATGCCGAAGAGGATCGCGGGGTGGAACTTGAAGACGAAGTGCCCCAGCAGGATCGCAAACAGGAGCGGGATGGCGGTCGCCACCGCCCCCCAGAGGAAGAGGCTGATCCCGACCTGCTGCAGGCCGGCGACGAAGCCCGGCGCTGCGTTGAGGCCGACGACGGCGATGAAGACGTTGAGGCCGAGCGTGTTGAGCAGCCACAAAGCCGGGCCGGGAATGCTGCCGAAGGTCGGATGGATCGTCCTGACATAGCCGAGCAGCAAGCCTGCCAGCAGCGCCCCGCCGGACGTCGACAGGCCGAGGGGAATGCCGGCGACGGGAACGCTGATCGCGCCCACCAGTCCGCCGATGACGATCCCGGCCGCCACCACCATCAGGTCGGTGGCCTCCACCGGGCGATCGGCGAACCCGACCGCCTTCACCAGGGCGTCGACATGCGTCCGGCTGCCTTGCACCGTCAGGATGTCGCCGCGCAGCACCTCCGTCTCCGGCAGCACCGGGATTTCGATGAGGTTGCGCATGATCTTGCGCAGATAGATGCCGCGCGTGACGGGCTCGTCGGCCAGTTCGCTCAGCGTGTGGCCCGAATATTTCCGGCTGCGGACAAAGATCTCCGCCTGTTCCACCGGGATGTCGAGGAGGTCGCGATCGTCGACCTCCGCGACGATGCTTTCGATCTGCTCGACGAGGATCGGGCGGGGTCCTGAAATGGCGACGATGTCGCCCGGCGCCAGGACCGTCGCGGCATCGGCATCGAAGATCCGGTCCCCCCGGCGTACGCGCTCGATGAAGATGCGAAGGTCGGGAAACAGCTCGGCGACCGGCTTGCCGGTCAGCACGGCCGAGTCCACCCGGTAGGCGCGGACATCGACGTTGCGGTAGGCCGAGAACACGCCGGCGTCGCGGCCCTTCACGCCGCCCATCTCGATCTCGTACTCGGCGCAGGCCTTCGCCAGATCGACACCGATCATCTTCGGACCCACCTGGGCGAGAAGGATCGCCGAGCCGATGGTGCCGAAGATGTAGCTGACGGCATAGGCGATCGGGATGGCGTCGGCATAGGCCTTCGCCTGATCGGCCGGGAGCCCGAGCCGGCTGATCTGATCGGTCGCCACGCCGATGGCGGCGGACGTCGTCTGCGAGCCGGCATAGAGGCCTGCGGCGTAGCCCATGTCGAGGCCGGCGATCGTCGCGCAGGCGAGCGGCACCAGGAGGCACAGGGAAAGCACGAGGACCGAGAACACGACCTGCTTGGGCCCATCTCTGCTCAGCCCCGCGAAGAACTGCGGGCCAACGCCATAGCCGACGGCGAACAGAAACAGCATGAAGAAGGTCGACTTGATCGGCCCGGGCACCGCGATCCCGAGCTGGCCGATGGCGACGGCGGCCAGCAGCGTCGCCGTGACGTTGCCGAGATTGAATCCCGCGATCTTCTTCGGCCCTATCCAGAACCCGATGGCGAGCGCAACGAAGATCGCGAGCTCCGGGTACTGGCGCAACGTGTTCACAACCCAGTCGCTCATCCGGATCCCAGGGGTCGCCGTTAGAGGGGATGACGCCGTGCCGGCACGACGGGCTGCGGTAAGATGCCGGAAGCATGGCCGAGCCGGCCGCAGGGGAGAAAGCCACAACTCGTTTCGCGGCGGCCTCGGCAGTTTCCCCCGGTACTCGGCTGTCAGTAGGCTTGGACATTTTCCGCGTTTGATGAAGGCTTCAAACGGTGGCGCTACCGACAGGCAAAAGAGCCTGCGCACTGCGGCGATGCCTCATGTGCTTATGACGTGCTGCTATCGCGACAGACATAGTGCGCGGCGTGCTTACCTGTGGAACTTGGTGAGAGTTGCTGGAACCCCTTCAGCCCCACTCCCTGCTTGTGCGCGATTGGAACTGTAGGTCGGCATCACTACAAAATATTCACTAATTCGAGTAGGAGGTTAATCATCAAGTAACGATGTGTCAATGTAGTTTTACATGTATGTCTATTTGTATGGCCTGCAAACATTCACAAGTGTTGAGCTCGTCAGGCAGTAGGGCGTATCGAGACCCGATGTTCACCCACGCGATCAAGGACGGTTGCCCAAGCCGAATTGATTGTCGGCGGAAAACGATGCGAGGGTATGGAAGCGGAACATTCACGGCCTGGCATTGTCCGCAGTGAGCCATATGAGGGGCGGGGCATGTCACTACGGCCTTTAGCGCCTCTTTCCCGAAAGGGGCTCTTCGTCGGCATGCTCCTGCTCGCGGCGTCGCTGACGCCCAGTCTTCTGCCGCGCGACGCGGTCATCCAAGGCTTGCTGTCTGGGACGTCGCTCTCGGTCGGGTATCTCCTTGGCGTCTGCATCCGGGCCGTATGGCGCTTTGCCGAGCTTCCGGAAGGATCAGAGCGCCAGCGCATGGTCGTCGTCCGGTCCTCGGCTTTCCTGTGCGCGCTCCTAGTTGCCTTCGTCCTGTCGAAAGCTGCGGCGTGGCAGAATTCGGTCCGCAGCGTGATGGGCATGGATCCGATCGAGACGATTTACCCTGTCGAGGTCGCGCTGATCGCGGCCGGCCTTTTTGCCGTCCTGCTGGCGCTGGCGAGGATTTTCCGCCGGGCCACCGCGTTCATCGCCGGGCGAATGCGGCGCCGTTCCTTGCCGCCGCGCCTCGCCTGGCTGGTCGGTGCAGCCGCTGCCCTCTGTGTTTTCCTGGCGATCGCGGACGGGATCGTGTTCAGGGGCGTCCTGAAGCTTGCCGACAGCTCGCTGCGCGAGATCGACCAGTATGTCGATGTCGACCTCGCACCGCCTTCCATGCCGGAGAAGACCGGGAGTTCGAGCTCCCTGGTGGCATGGGAAACGCTGGGGGCGCAGGGGCGTGCCTTCGTCGCGTCTGGTCCGACGGGTGAGGCGATCGGCCGCTTCTTCGGCACGAGCGCCCGCGAGCCGTTGCGGATTTACGTCGGCCTGAACTCGCGGCCAACGGTGGAAGAGCGCGCGCAGCTCGCACTGGACGAAATGCTGCGGGTGGACGCCTTCGGCCGGTCCGTTCTCGTCGTTGTCGTTCCCACCGGAACCGGCTGGGTTGACCCCGCGGCGCTCGATACGGTCGAGTATCTTCACCGCGGGGATATCGCCTCGGTCGCCTTGCAATACTCCTACCTCAACAGCTTTCTCTCCTTGATGGTCGAGCCAGGCTACGGTTCGGAAGCCGGACGCGCCCTGTTCAACGCCGTCTACCGGCACTGGACAGCGCTGCCCCGAGACAGTCGGCCCCGCCTGTATCTCTACGGGCTCAGCCTCGGGGCGATGAACTCGATGCTGTCGGCCGACCTCTATGACGTGATCGCCGATCCTTTCAACGGGGCGCTCTGGAGCGGCCCTCCCTTCGGCAGCGCCACCTGGCGGGAGATGACGCAAACAAGGGTTCCCGGGACGCCGGCCTGGCGGCCCCGCTTCCGCGACGGTTCCGTGGTCCGTTTCGGCAACCAGAACGGCGGCTTCGACGAAGGGGCGCCGTTTGGTCCGGTGCGGATCGCATTTCTTCAGTATGCCAGCGATCCCGTCACCTTCTTTGAACTGTCGAGCCTTTACCGCGAGCCGGACTGGATGAAAGACCCGCGCGGGCCCGACGTCGCACCGGAGTTTCGCTGGCTCCCGGTCGTCACCATGCTGCAGCTCGCCTTCGACATGGCGATCGCCACGACCAGTCCGATCGGCTTCGGCCATCTCTATGCGCCGCAGCACTACATCGACGCCTGGCGCGCGGTGACGGATCCTCCCGCTTTGGATGCCGCCACGCTCCAGCGGCTGAAAGACCTCTTCGCCGCCCGTGCTCCGGACCAAGCCAGCCCGCCTTCGTAGCGGACTGGCCGAAAAGGAGAGTTTCATCGGAACATCTGAGGAAAGGCTCGATCGAGGAGGAACTAATCATACGGCTGGCGTCCTGCCATGATGACCCGAATCGTCCTTAGCCGGGCGGCCTTTGGCTTGGTGAGTACGCCCTCCAACTCAGCCTTACGAACTATTTGGACCCGATAGTCATTCTTTAGCGAACCTACTGTAGCCTGTGGAGAACAGGGAGAGTGGATTTTGGCATTGCAAGACAGGACGTTCGAGACGGTCACGCTGACGGATCTCGAAACCATGGGAAAAGCTGAGTGCGACGCACTCAGCTTCGGGGTTGTGGGAATTTCCCCCAATACGGCCGTCGAGGTTTACAATGCTGCGGAGGCTCGTATGGCCGGGCTCGATGCGGAAACCGTTTTGGGTGTTCCGTTCTTCGAGGCAGTTGGGCAGTGCATGAACAACTTCATGGTTGCTCAGCGGTTTGAAGATGAACCCGAACTCGATGCGATCGTGCCCTATGTGCTGACGCTGCGCATGCGTCCAACGCGCGTGAGGCTTCGGCTTCTTGCCTCGGCCAGCCATCCGCTTCGATACATCCTGATCGAGCGCTGAGACAGAGGATCGAGAGCTTGGCTTCCGACGAAGAGAGACTGCTCGAGTTCCTGTACGCCTGTCCCATCGGACTCATCGAGTGCGATGGCAAGGGCGAGATCGCCATGATCAACCCGCATGCCATGCAGCTTCTGCTGCCGGTGGCCGCTCAACGCGATGTCGGCAACCTTTTCGCAGCCTTCGAGCAACACGCTCCCGAACTGCGTAACCTCGTCACCAGCTTTCCAAAACAGGCCGGGCGGGTTTGCGAGAATCACCGCATCGTCGTCGATCTCGGCAAAGGCCGCATTGGCGGCCAGCCGGTCGTGCTCGATTGCGCGATCATCAAGCTCGGACCAAACCGGCATATGGTCACCTTGAGCGATATCAGCCGGCAAGTCGCACAAGAAGAGCGGTTAAGTCAGGCCAATGCGTGGTTTTCGACGCTCCTCGATAAGATCAATAACTACTCCGTGGTGACCATCACACCAGAGGGAATGATCGTCACGTTCGACGACGCCTTCATCACGCAACTCGGTCAGAACCGGGATGAGCTCGTTGGGCGATCGCTCGCGGCTGCGCTCGGCTATAATACCGCAGACGAAATTTTGCCTTTGAGAGACCAGATGGAGCTTGCGGCCAGAGACGGCTGGCATCTCCAGGAAAGCTGGCAGATGCGTTTGGACGGAGAGCGCTTCTGGTGCCAGCGCCTTGTCGTCGCTCGGCGCGGAGGAAAGGCAGAGGCCCCGGTGAGCTTCCGGGTTATCCTGCGCGACGTTCCCTATCGCGACTCGGCATCCGACGATCTGCGACGCCTTCTCACGCGCGACCACCTCACCGGCGCCGCCAACCGGATGCATTTCAGTCAAACGCTGGAGCGCGAACGCAAACGGTGGGAACAGCTCCGGCATCCGCTGGGCCTTGTCGTGCTCGATCTTGACCACTTCAAAGCCGTCAACGATACCCATGGCCATCCCGTTGGCGATATTCTCCTGCAGCGTGTTGCTGAGCTTTGCAAAGCCTTGTTGCCGCAGCGTTCACTGTTCGCGCGTCTCGGCGGCGAAGAGTTTGCGGTGCTTCTACCGCAGTGCCGACTGACCGATGCCTTCAGATATGCCGAACTGCTGCGGGAAGCGATCGAGGCACTCGAAGTCATGGTCGAAGGCGGAGCGCTGAAGGTGACGGCCAGTTTTGGCTGTGCCGCGCTGGATGAAGCAGCGGGTTCGACCGATGAACTCATCGCTCTCGCTGATCGACGTTTGTACGCAGCCAAGGAGGCTGGCCGCAATCGGGTCCAACCCTTGGATATAGACGCTGTCAGTACTGCCGCGTGACCGCGCAAATCTTACAGCGTTCCGCGCTGCGTCGCCTTCTCGGTGCCGTTGTCCGGACGGAAGTGCAACGATTGCGGGGCAGTTCGTCGCATCATCTCCTTGCGGGGGACTGGTCGGACGAGACCGCCATCGGAGACGACGGTTTGGGTCTCGACTCTCTGGAGCAGCTTGGAGCGCTTGGCGCACTGGCCGAGACGTTCCTGCTCGGCGACGACCTCCTTCCGGAAACGCCCCCAGCCACGGCCGGTGACTGGCTCGACTGGGTCGAGCGCGGTCATCAGGCGGATAAAAACTCGTTCGGTGTCAAAACCTCCGGGTCGACCGGCATACCCAAGACCTGCCTGCACGATGTCGCCGACATCATTGACGAGGCGGAATATCTCGCAACCGAGTTTCCGCACTGTCGCCGGGTCGTTTCACTGGTGCCCGCGAACCATCTCTATGGAATCATCTGGGCGGTTCTGCTGCCAGCGTCCCTCGGTGTTCCGGTGGTAGAGCGGGCGCTTGGCAGTTCGCTCGGTCTTATGCCGGGCGATCTGGTCGTCGCAGTGCCGGAGCAATGGGGGGCCTTCGTGCGATTGAAACCGGCCGTGCCTGCCGCGTGCGTCGCGGTAAGTTCTGCTGGTGTCCTCACGGACAGCATGGCGGCCGGCCTGCGCGAGGCCGGCTTCAGCCGGGTCGTCGATGTCTATGGATCCTCCGAGACGGGCGCGATTGCCATGCGCGACGCGCCAGCGGCCGGATACGCGCTTTTGCCGCGCTGGGAACTCCGCTCTGGCGATGGTGCATTCCAAATTGTCGACCGCAAGGGCTTTGCCGCCGCGCTGCCTGATCATATCGATCAGTTGGGACCTCGCCGCATCAGGCCGGCCGGACGCCGTGACCACGCCGTGAAGATCGGCGGGCTGAATGTCTGGCCAGACCGGGTAGCTGCTGTTCTCCGCGAAACCGATGGGGTTGCCGACGTCGCTGTCAGGCTCGGCGAGAGTGGTCGCCTGAAAGCATTTGTCGTTGCGGACGCCCATGTCACTTGTGCTGAGCTCGAGGAGGTTCTGGAACGGGTCGCGGCGACAAAACTTACCGCTGTCGAACGCCCGAAAACATATCGTTTCGGCGCCGAGCTGCCCCGCAACGGCATGGGTAAGCCCGCAGACTGGACCTGATACAGTCGTTCAACCTGCGCGAACATTGATGCGCTTTGAGGTGCGGCAAAAGATGCCGTCACGACAATCGGGTTTTGGCCGCCGCGTAGAGAGCCTTGCTGGCAGCGAAGTCGGCCCGAGTAGACATTCCCGGACTGACCACGCCGTTCGAGATCGCTTGTGTGATGCCAAGTCGCCAACGAGCGGATTCTTCGAGCTTGGAGTCCTACGGACGGCAGTGGCCATCACCCTTGGGCTCACGGTCTGGGCCCAAGACGTGAAAACAGCACTGAGTAGAAACTCGGCTGCCAAAAATAATAGCGATTTGAAACACTTGATATGGTCTGGCTGGGGAACCTGGATTCGAACCAAGACTAGCGGAGTCAGAGTCCGCTGTTCCATCACGAATGGGGTTTTTATAACCCCGATGAATTAAGGGTTCTAGCGTGAAATTGCGACAAGATATGGCTGATTGGTCATTTCCATATCCACTCCATATCCACCGGGCGTCTTTCCTCGCTGTCCACAGAGGTGGGGGAGGGGTGTCCGGTCCCGAGGCAGATCCTTCGGTCCTGCCTGAGTCGCCGAATTCGCCGCAAGATTCGACGGCGCGGCCGCCGCTTGTTTTGCGCGCGCGATCCGGCGCCCCATGCTGGTCCTCCAGATCTGATGGAGGACGGCATGGCCGACGAGGACAAGAACACCATCGCGGACCTGAAGGAGCTGATCCGCGGACTCATGGCGGAGAACGCCAAGCTCACCAAGCAGCTCTCGTCCGCACTTCGTCGGGCGGAGGCGGCTGAGGTGAGCCGGGATGCTCTTCGCGAGAACGCAAGGATCGCGGGGCATGTCGCGCTCCTGTTCGAGCGCGACCACGCCCAGATTCAGGCAGCTTCTCACTGAGGTCGTCGAGACCATGATCGAGGAGCGCCACTACCACGACTTGTGGGCATCCGACGTCTGGTCAAAGGCCGAGACCCTTATCGCTCGGATCAAGGAGTGGAACGCAAGACCTACGACATCCGCTTTGACGCCTGCATCGCCGTCGCTACCATAGGGGCTGTCGCAAAGAGCATGCGGATCCTGGCCCCTGCGTACGCCAGCTTCCCTCGGGCGACCGCGCCGAACAGGCGGCGACGACGACGGCAGGACACTTCGGGTGGGTTCGGATCCCGAGAGCTAACGGACCGCTGCTACTGCCACCAAGCCCCGGCCACGCGCCGGGGCTTTTCGTTTGCCCCTCCCGCCGGCTTGACGCCCACCCCGCGACGCCGCACAAGGCTCCCCATGATCTCGCGCTCGCACCTCATACGTCGCCCCGCAGCCTGACGGTCCCGCTCCCCGGGGCCGCGCGCCGACGCACCCCGACACGAGAGCGACCCCCATGCCCGAGACCTACTTCACGTCCGACACCCACTTCGGCCACGCATCCATCATCAAGCACTGCGCCCGACCGTTCGCGTCCGTCGAGGAGATGGACGCCGCCATCATCGCGAACTGGAACGCCGTCGTCTCGAGGAGCGACGACATCTGGCACCTCGGCGACTTCGCGTTCAAAGCGGACGCCGAACGGGTCGAGAAGCTGTTCCGCAAACTGAACGGGCGCAAGCACCTGATCATCGGCAACCACGACGGCAGGGCTACCCTCTCGTTGCCATGGTCCTCGGAGCCTCGGGACCGCCGGGCCGTCCGCATGCCGGCGGCCGACCTCCCCGTGGTCTTGGACCACTACGCGATGAGGACGTGGCCCAAGTCGCACTACGGGGCGATCCACCTGTACGGACATTCCCACGGCGCTCTGCCGGGTATCGGGCGGTCACTCGACGTCGGCGTCGATGTGTGGGGCTACCGCCCGGTGACCCTCGACGAGCTGAAGCCGACACTTGATCTACAGCAGGCGATCCTCGACGAGGAACGCGAGGCCCGCGCTGCGGGTGCGGCTGACGAGCCGGAGCCGTCGGACGACTAGAGGATGCTGTAAGACAGCCCTCCGGCAACGCCGGGCTCTTGGCGCGAGCGGAAGGCCTTGTCGCCATCGCCGACTTCCATGCAGAGGCTGCCGTCGGGTCCGGCGAACGGCAGGGTGACCATCAGTTCACGCCACGCATTGTTCGCGTAGCTCTTGAACTCGAAGCGGTCCGCGTCGGCAATGGACAGCGGCTCATCCCGGAACCACCATTCGTCCGGACGGGCATCCGGCGTCGACTCCAGCTTACGGATGTGCTCGGCAGTCCACCCAGGCAGCATTTCGCCCGCGTTGTCACGCGCATCCGTCCAGCGAATGAAGTGGGTCGAGTCTAGGACGAAACGGACGTGCCACAGAGCGCCGCTGCGCCAGTGGTCGCCACGATGCGCGGTCGCCGTGCGGTCGCCGAGAGGCGACGACGAGGCCCACAGGAAGTCCTCGGGAAATCCCCCAATCCGGTTGCGACCGGGCAACAGCTCGCCGGACTCGATGATCCACGGAAGCCTGGCGGTGTCGGTGTAGTGATAGATGTCTGCCATGCGAGCGACAGAGCATGGCAGTCGTTAAGGCCGCGTTGCTTCAATGTGACCTGAAGGTCGCCTACGGTGGCCATGGGCGACCTTCAGGTCACAAGGGACGGGTTGTCGCCTTCCGCCGGCCGGGTTCTCCTTGATTTGAGGAGAACGCCATGACCGACGAAGCCTACCCACTGTGGGACGAGATAGAGGCCGAGGCTGACCGCATCGAGCGCATCGCCCTCGGCGAGATCGACGACGACTGGCACGACGTCGACGCTGCGGCGGATGCGTAAACCTCGAACGAAATCGTGAGCTCTTCGCCGGCCATGGCCGTAGGCGATCGTTGACGTTGTCGGATGTCGGCGTCAGGTTGCGGCCCTCATCCGAGGAGCATCCCGCCATGGCCTTTACGAACCCCTCCGCCGTTCAGTCCTCCGTCCTGGCGACGGGCGCCCTGACCGCCGTCGTCGGACACCAGATGATGATGGGTCTCATCGACGGGATCCGCGCGGCCCGAGCTGATCGTGCCGACGCGCACGCGATGGCAGATTGGGACCACGCGCTCGGCGAGGCCCGCCACTCCGCGCAGTCCATGGCTGCCCTCGCCAAGACGGCGGTGGTCGCCGCACTCGACGCGCAGGACGAGGCCGAGGACCTCCGCCTCGAGATCGCGCAGCTCCGCCGCGCCGTCGCCCAGCGCGATGCCGCAATCCGAGTGTTGGCCAAGTGAGCGACCTCTTCATTGAGCACGGCCTTCACGGGTTGCACGAGTGGCCAGAAGCCCAAGACGCGGCCCTTGCCCGTCTGGAGGCCCTTAGGGAGGCCTCTCTCGAGGGCAAGTCGAAGGTCGTTGGGGTGATTGCACCTCCCGAAATCGACGAGTCCCGCGTAAAGCGTGACTCCTGAAACGAAGACGGGGGCCCGGCATAACACCGGGCCCCCGTCTTCGTTTGAACGCATGCCCCTCGACTAGGCCGCGCGGCGACGCCGGGGCGCCATGCGCATGCCGTCGACGCGGGCCGCGAAGCCCGGTGCGTAGTCCAGGCGCACCGGGCCGCGATCCGTCAGGTCCGGCTCGTCGAACTCGGGCTCGGGCTCACGACGACGGCACGGCTTCACGCCAAGGGCGCCTCCCGCCGTTCCGGTTGCGAGACGTCCGCAGGTCAGCCCGCCGGCCGCCGTCATGCGCGCGAGGTTATCCGCGGACTGACCGAGGAGCCAGCCGAGCTGGTCGGGCGACAGTGCCTGAAGGTTCACCCGGTCGCGTTCGGACGGCAGCGCGCGGGCGAACGCCAACACCGCCGTGGCGACCGGGTCGGAGCCGTCGGCGCGCGGCTCGAGATCGCTCGGCAGGGCGCCCCTCACAGCACGCGCGCGGCCGCGCTTGTCGACGAGAGCGGCCAGCTCGGCCGTCGGGTCGACGACGGGCGGCTGGTAGCCGGGGTGCGGCACCGAGCCTCCAGACCCGCCGCCGAGAAAGCGGAACGGGAGGTGCAGGGTCCAATCGAAGGCCCACCACGCGTAGCGCGCGGCGGCGGCGAGGCTGGAGGCCATGGACTTCATGGCATTGACGATGGCTGCGAGCATGTGTGCGTTCTCCCTCGGGTTGGACGTCGAGGGTCACGGGCGACGATGCGAGAGACAATTATCCAAGGATTCGACAGTTGATTAAAAAGCGATCGCGGACCGAGACTCTTCTGGGATGACTCCGCCGGCAGAACGTTGGGCTCACCGGGAGAGGAGATCCCATGTCTACAGTGATCAATCTGAAGGAGGCCGTCGACGTCCGTTGGAGCTCTGGAGCGAGCGTTCGAGCGCACATGCACGCCGAGGAGATCAAGACGCTCGGCCGAGGCGAGCCGAGCGATCCCATGGCGACGACGTGCGCGAACTCGATCGAGTTCGAGTACGCGCGATATCCTGAGAACTACGGCCTCCTTGGCGTGCCTCAGGTTAAAGGACACCTGACGACGCGCCAGGCGGCGGAGTGGCTGGTGCTGCACTCGGCGCGCGCGCAGTTCCTTCGCGAAACGCAGGATGCCTTCTGGAAGAAGCACGTCGAGATCAAGGCGATTGCGGAGGCAGAGGTGCCTCCCCTGGACGAGATCATGCTGAACATCGTGCGCGAGCTTGAGCTTTTCCACCCTGCGACGTTGGAGGCATTGGCCAAGCGCTGCCGCGCCGCCCTTATCGACCTTCGCGACGTGTCCCCTTCGGAAGGCAGGGTTCTCATGGAGCGCTGGCTCGACGATCGCGGCGAGGTCTGGATGGACCTCGTGCTCGACGGTCATGAGGGGGCGTTGCCCGACGACGACGCGGCGTTGAAGGACATCATCGTGTCGACGTGGGCATCTGGGGACGCAGCCTCCGTGCTGCCCCGCTACAGCCTCTCCGACGCTGAGGCGACGGAGGTCTTGGCTCGCTGGATCGACACGAAGAACGAGGCGCACGGCCTGTCGAACATCCTCGACATCGGCGCCGAATGAACGAAGGCCCCGGCGGCGATGCCGGGGCCTTCGCCGTTTTAGAAAAGCAGGGACAGTAGCTCGACGAGGCGTTCCTTTGCGACGACCATCATCGCCCCGACACCCTCCTGCACGCCCTTCTCGGCGGCTTTCCCGGCGGCCCGGCCAAGAGCCTCGCCAGCCTTCTTCATGAGGCCCTTCTCAGTCATCGGCGCCTTCAAGACGGCAAGCGTCGTCTCGAGAATGGCGATGAGCTCGGCGCGCTCCATAGCGGTCAGGGCCTCCTCGGATGGCGGCGCGTTCGACCGCCCGACCTGCGCGATGATGCTCTCGAGGAGGGAGGCCACGACCTCGATCTTCCGACGGATCTCGCTGCGCTGGGGGACGGTGACCCAGCGCTCGGCGGCGATGGCAAGGGATGCGCCCTGCGCAGCGGCTGACCTGGAGTCCTCTGCGCCCTCGTCGAAGTCGTCGTCCATCGTGTCCGGATCGGTGTCGACCTCTCCAGATGCTTGGTCTTGGCTTCGGAGGTAGCTCCTGACGCGGTCGGCGACCACGCGTGCCGTCTGACGGGAGACCCTCCCGCGCATCTTGATGAACTTGGAGAGAACCGAAGGCTCAAGCCCTAGAGGGGTGCCGTTGTAGGCCGTCTGTTGCCAGTCGTGCACTTCGATGACGGCAGCGCAGATTTCGGGCATGTCGGCGACGTCGAGCGTGGATCCTTCGAGGGCATCGAGTTCCCGAATGCCGCTCTCGACGACGTCGAGCAGGCGATGAACGTCGTCGAGCGGGAGGTCAGACATGCGGCGCGCTCCCGATGCATGGACGGCCACCATGCATGGGCAGAGGGGCGGAGGCGAGAGGCTACGCCCGTCAGCCACAGACCGTTGCGCCATGGCTGTTGTACTGGACGATGGACTTAGAGGTTCTCGTCGGTCTGCCGCGCCGCCTAAGTTGCTAACCTTCAACAAACGCTCATGAACAGTTAGAACAGACGATGGGGCGACCCCGGACAGTCGAGCAGACCGACATCGCTCGCCTGTTCGCTGCCGGGTGCAGTTACGAGGACGCCGCCTACGCGCTTGACGTGTCGTCCTCCACTGTTCGGAAAGCTGCTCGCCCTGTTGGATTGAGGCCGATCAATCGGAAAGAACGCCTCGCCGTCCTGGATGCTACAGGTGGGTTCATGTGGTGGCTTCGCATGGAGGCGCAGGATGGCCGCATCCTCGAGGAGGAGGCATGGCGGCTGCTTTCCAGGTCGGTGTGCCTGACCGAACCGACGGCCTGTTCGCTGAGCTCAATAGGCATGCTGCGCAGGAAGGTCTCACCAACGGTCCGCTGGTTCTCGGGATGAGGGCACCTCACCCTGAGAGCTTGCCGACCCTTTCCGAAGGCCGGGATGCTTACCGCCTAAGCCGCCAGAGCCTTGCGCTCTTCCTCGGCATCCACCAGCGAGAACATGAGGTTGCCTATTGATCCGCTCAGCATCCCGTAGCGATATTGGACTTCGTGATGCAGCTCGTCCCAGCCGGCACGATTGTTGTCGTAGATCTCCAGCAGGGACGAGATCGTGGTGTAGACCCCGATCTGCGGCTGCGGCGCCAGATAGCTGAAGTCCTCGTTGTTGATCCTGATCCCAACGCCAGCGTTCTTCGGGTCCATGAGGTCGACGTCCAGACGTTCCTCGAGGATCCTGGCCACGCCCACCCAGGGGTCGTCGCCCTCTTCTGCAGAGTACACGCCCTTGACCGCGAACATGGCTGCCATGGTTTGGTCGCCGATCAGAAGCTTGTATATGCGGCTGGGTATGGTCTTCATCTAAAACTCCTCGTGTCGCGGTCCGTCCACAAATGGTTCCTCGGATGCGAGCGGGGCGCAAGCGGGTGGACGAAAATTTCGAGCCGCTGTGCGAACGGCGAGGTTGTCGGTCGTGCACGCTTCCTGCCGAAACTCGCGAGTGGCTCGGCTGGCCGTCAGAGGGAGCCTCCGGGAAGCTGCAAGTCCGTGGCTCAGGCCCATGTAGCGAGTGGACCGCATCGCTGCGGACGCGCGCGTACCCAGATCGTGTTCATAAGCGGTTTGTCGGCCGCCGCTATGCGGACCGCAGCGAGATGCCTACGACGCGGCCGCCAGCGGCAATCGACATCTGACGCGCAGCTTCGATGAGGTCGTACTGGTCTTCATAGGTGATCAGCAGGACTGCCCCGAACAGTGCCAAGACACCCTGAGCGGCGCTCCGGTGCGTCAGCCCCTTGTTGGAGATGGTCTCGATCGCGAGGTCGATCTCCGCCTTGGTACGTGCGTAGACGGATCCTTCGCCGAGGAACGTGTCCTCGCCGTCGCCCTCGTCGAGCTCGAATGCCAAGATCGCCGCGTTGGCATTCTCGAGCGCGGTGACGGCATCATCAGCGTCCGTGTCGCTGAATACGAGGTAGGGCATGTCGATTGCTCCCGGGTGTAACCCTGGTTTGATGAGTGGCGGTGGGGATTGTTTTGAACCGCTCAACCGACGGCGCCGGAAGTGGACGACCAAGGCTCCCGCGCATGGTCTCGTCCGGCAAGTCCCCGGCAGGATCATTTCTTGGATTGATCCGGATGGCTTAACGCAACATCGAGACACAGCGGAGCCAAGACGCCGCAGCAAAGCGGCCACCCTAGAGGATCGGAAAAATTATCCGGTGATGGACTCGTCAAAAAGTCCCGAGTTCAGCTGATCAAACGTCAGCTCACTTCTCGAACCACGTTTTTGACGATCCTCGGCGCACGAGCCGATCAGCCGCCCTCCAACGAGCCCGAAGGGCGACGATAGTCGCTGAGCCAGTAGACGTTGGACTTCGCCTTTTCGATCGGACGATCGTCGGCCTTCGCCTTTGCGAGCTGGAGATCATCCTTCCGGACCGGCGGATGCTCGTCCTGCATCGACGCATTCTTCGTCCAGGACGGCAGGACGTTGGACTCGAGCAGTCTCCATTCCTCGAGCTCTTGGAGGAACCGCCCGTCGCTTTCGATGAGATCCAGCTCGACCTCCGACGCTTCCTCCGGAGTGCCGGCCACCCAGTTACGGTTGCCCTCGTCCAGGATTTGCATGAAGGCAAGCCGCCGCGTTCGACGGTTGTAGACCCAACGGATTTCCGACTTGGCTTTTCGATCGTCGAACCAGTGCTCCCAGGTTGGGGTGTGTATGTAGCGCGGCCCGTCTGACCCCAGATCGTAGTCGCTCAAATTGAACGTTTCCGTCGGCACCAGAAAGTCCTTCATGTTCGGTCTCCGAGATAACGGTCGGCGTCGACGAAGACGGGCTCGTGAACCCATTCCGGAAAGGCGTCTCCGTTCGTGAAGCCCGGCCGATCGCCCTTGCTGAAGACCTCGGGGTAGAGGCCGAGGAGCCCATGCTCGAGGTCCAGGATCTCGTCTTGGTTTCCGTCGAGCCAGATGCCATTCTCGACATCACGAACGTGAAGCACCTCGATGCGCATCGCATGTCGGTCGAACACCCACCTGACAGGCGTGTCCCGCAGTGAGCCGTGGAAAGCGTGCATCCAGTCCGCGCAACCCAGGAATTTCTGGCGGTCATCGCCCGGGCGGGCTCGGCGATCGCCGTCGAGCTTGCCATCCGCGTGCGTTTGCGTTCCTTCGCCCTGCTGGCTGGTTGGGCTGACAGGCAGTTCGGCGTGACGAACCTCGTGTGCCGTCGGCGTCATGGCAGTGCCGTCCACGAACGGAGGGCACTTGATCGCAGCGGCCTCATCTACCCACGCGGGAAGCACGTCCGTCTCTCGAACGCCGAACTCGTCCATCCTGACATCGAGTGCGTCGGCGTTAGCATCCACGAGGCTGTCCTCAAGGTCGGCGAACTCTTCCGGAAGCCCGATGAGCCAGTGAAAGCTGGACTGCGTCTTCACGTGCATCACCGCCAAGTTCCACTCGTGCCGATCGAAGACCCAGCGTGTGTCGACCTCAGGTGCCCCGTCGGCGAAGTAGTGACCCCAGTCCTCAGAGACGGCGTACCTCGGACGATCAGCATGTTCGGCTGCCTTGAGCGTCGCATGACGGGCGCGGGTGTCCCGCTTCATTTGCTGCAGGGCCGCGGCCACCGCCTTCATATCGCCGGCGATGACCATCCGCACGATGCTCTCCTCAGTTGGGTAGGCTGCTCCATCGGGGGTCTCTTGTTTCAACGCCCAATCCTTCCTTGTCATGCGTTTCGGTGTGGATGGCCGCGATCGGCCTTCCGTCAGCCTTCCCCAAGTCGGCTGTCACCAATGGTGACGACGAGCGACGTGGGGTGCGTTGACCAAAGCGTTCCCCGGATGCGGTCAGTCCGCAAGGCCGAAATCGGAGTGGCTAACGCGTCGACAACTCCGCCTCCGCCGCGGTCCGCGAGGCGCATGACGGTTCGTGTAGATTCCTGTGGCAGCCGGCTTGCGGGTGCGTCCTTTCCGGATCAGCATCCGATCAGTCGGCCATTCAGGGCCATTCTTAGAGCGGGAGAGCGGCATGCAGATCAGGATCAACACGCTGGAGGAGCTGACAGCTCTGGTGCGTACCGAAGTGGCTGCGGAGCGGCTCGACGTGCGAGTGGACGAACATTCTCTCCGTGACGATTGGGCCATCGACGAGTCCATCGAAACCGCCCAGATCAGGAAGGTTCTCATCGACGCCTTCCGGTCCGAAACCAACCCGAACGTCGTCATGACGCTCGTCAATGGGCCGATCCTCTCCAACGTCGAGATCGAGGATGGCTTTACGATCGAGGACGAGTTCTGGGCTTTCCAGGCGGACCTCGGGTTGCTGCATGGCATTAGAGTCTGGCTCTCGCCCGCCAAGCCCGACGCGTTTGGCTTTGGGATCTTGGCGGCTTTCCGGATGCCGCGGGGCTCCTATCGGTGGGGCGACGAAGGACTCGTGGGGCGCTACGGCGTCGAGGTCGGGCGCTACTTGCAGTCTGCCGAACGCGTAGCAGTCTGAGTTTTTGTGGAGGCCGACAAGAGCCACGTCGCGGCGACCGCATCTAAGGCTGCGCAACCGGAACGCTTTGTCCACTACGCTGAACGGTTGAACTCTCTCCTGCCTTCTAGGAAACCAAAGACGAACGCAGTACGGGGCATGCCCTCCCCACCGGGTGCCGGGTCGCTGAGCTTAATGGAAAACATGCCATGGTCGAGGAGTTTGCGGGCAAGACAGGGAGCGGTCTTTGTGTGCCCATGTCCGAGTTGGTTGTTGGTGCGTTCGCGATGGAACTGCATGCGAAAAACCACCTTGACGGAAATTGGCGCGGACGTCCTGTCGCTGCCATCGCGATCTGTCGACGAACCCTGATGGTCGCAGGCGTACACGTCGCTTACAACCAGTTCGGTACCCTGGAGCTGATGGAGTGCTTGGCGGACGCGTTCCTGCCGCACGACGCGGCTGAGTATGGCGCTGAGAGCTGGTGGCCATGCGAAGGTGTGGCTGACCGGGTATTTGTTCTTACCCTACCGCACTCGAATGACGCCAGTTTCCGGCGGTTCCGGCAGTCGGTCGGCTTCGAGCTGTTGAAGGTGGACTTCCTTGGGCCACTGGTGTCGGACATCGCCAATCGATGGTCGGAAGAGTCGGGCGTAGCGGTGGATAGCATCGGAGATGGACGATCCGCCGAGGCTTACTGGAGTAAGGGCTTCAAACCCAAGGGCGTCGAACATGTCTTGATCGCGGACGTCGAACGAGATCTCAGACGTTGGGTCATCGATCGTTACAACGCGGCTCCCATCCCCGGGATCGAACGTTCGCCTTTGGACCTTTGGGAGGAATACGCAGTTGGCTTCGTACCCCGCTTTGTGCCTCCGGAAGCACCCGGCGATTACTTCCGGCGCGAGCTGTTCCGGCCTATCGGTCCTCATGGGCTTGTATGGAAAGGCCGGACCTACTGGTGCGACGAATTCGCGAAGTGGTACGACCACCGCGGCGAGGACGCAACATACGAGGTCCGGGCTGATCCAGGCGCGCCCGAGAGCATCGAGATCCAAACCTCCAGCCGAACATGGCTTCGTTTGCACGCGGTTTGGACGTGACGTCTGCCACTACCTGTAGGAAGACTTTTCGGCCGGCTTAACGCCGACAATGCGCATGGGCGATCCCATGCACCGTGCGGCCTCATCGCCGACGGTATCATGAAACCCGTCGACGTCGAGGCCGCAGCCCGCCTTCTCAGCGGTGCGGCCCTCAACGCAGCTCTCTGGGTGGGCGCCAGCGAGACGCCGAGTGCCGTCCTGCCTAAGGCGATCGAAGCGTTCTGCGCGATGGCAACGGGCTTCTGGCCGAACAGTCGTCCCGCCGACGCTGAAGCGGCTGATGAGGCCTGTCGCCTGTCACGCCTTGTCCTTTTGTCGCGAAAGCTTGGATAGCCGCTCGCGCAGGGCCGGGGCTGCGAAATCAAAGAAGCGGCGCAGCTTGAGCGGCATCTGCCCGCGCATTGCGTGGACCAGATGCACAGGCGCCGGTTCAGGCTCGAAGTCTTCAAGGACGAGTCGCAGCCTCCCGGTCTCAACCGCCTCGGCCACCTGATAATGCAGCAGCCGAACGATGCCGATACTCCGGATCGCAGCGTCGACCGCCGCTTCCGTCGTTGTCACAGAAAGACGCGGCTTCATTGGGACATCAATCGGCGCTGCGTGGCCCAACGGATAGAAGCGCCAGTTCACTTCGGGCATCGGGCCGTCCACCGCGACGGCGGGCAGGGCGCGCAAGTCGTCTGGAACTCCGGGGACACCGAATTCTGTAAGAAGAGCCGGGCTCACTGCTGCAACGATGCGCACGGTGCCGATCCTTGTCGCGAACATGGTGCTATCCGCCAGCTGGCCTATGCGCACAGCCATGTCCACGTGATCGTCCACGAGATGAATGTTGCGATCAGCAAGCAGCAGCCGAACGTCGATGCGAGGGAAGTGTCCGAGGAAGTCTGCGACGACCGGAAGGACATGAAGGCGACCGAACTGGAGCGGGGCCGTCAGCACAAGGTCCCCCTTCGGCTCTGAGAACTCTCCGGCCGCTTCGCGCTCAGCGTTCTCTACCTCGTCGAGAATGCGCCGGGCCGCAGCTAGATAAGCCACGCCCGCGTCGGTGAGCGTCAGGCTGCGTGTGGTGCGAACCAGGAGCTTCGTTCCGAGCCGCGTCTCGAGATCGGAGATCTTCCGGCTAAGCGTCGGTACCGGAACGCGCATAGCTCGGCTTGCCGCAGACAGACTGCCGCGGTCCACCGCCTCACGCAGGAGAGTCATGGCTTCGAAGCGATCCATTCGTCTTTCCGAATTCCGGGAAGGTGATTTACGTTTCTGCCCTATTACATCCATTTAGAGAAAGGGGCATCTGTTCAAGCGAAGAGCCTATTGGCTCGTAACGACTGGATCTTACCCCATGTCCTACGGCTTCCTCGACATCGCCATGACTCCCAGCGTGAGGGCCTTACAAGCCGCGATGGGCGCTGAGCAGATCTGGCGCGACTTCGCGGGCGACCGGGCTTGTGACCGCTTCACCGAGAACGAAGAAGCGTTCATCGCGGAGCGCGATAGCTTTTACATTTCCACAGTCTCCGAAACGGGATGGCCTTACGTCCAACACCGCGGGGGCCCTGCCGGCTTCCTGAGGGCCGTTGACGACCGGACGCTTGCCTTCGCCAACTATGCGGGCAACCGCCAGTATCTCAGCACTGGCAATCTTGCCGGTAACGGCCGGGCCTGCCTGATCTTGATGGACTATCGGCGCCGAGCCCGGTTGAAGATCTATGCGCGTGCCGAGACCATCTCCCCGGACACCACGCCGGAGCTCGTTGGTGACGTCACGGTTCCGGGCTACCGGGCCAGGATCGAACGCATAGTCCGGCTGCAGTTGGAGGCCTTCGACTGGAACTGCCCGCAGCACATCGTGCCGCGCTACACGCAAGCCGAGATCGATGAGGCGGTGCAGCCTCTGCGAGATCGCCTCGCCACGCTCGAGGCTGAGAATGACACCTTGCGAGCCGCATCGGTTTCCGCAGCCAACATCCAGGGAGAGCAAGCATGAGAGACGTTCGCTACCGGAGCGTCGAAGTCGACGGCGTCGAGGTCTTCTATCGCGAAGCGGGAAGCCGTTCGAAGCCGACACTCCTGCTCCTGCACGGCTTTCCCTCGTCAAGCCATATGTTCCGCGACCTGATCCCGCTCCTTGCCGACCGCTTCCACCTCGTCGCTCCAGATCTGCCTGGCTTCGGCCAGACGAAGGCGCCGCCGCGCGGAGCATTCGACTATACGTTCGATCGTCTTGCCGACATCGTCGAAGGATTCACTGAGGCGGTGTCGCTCGACCGCTACGCCCTCTACATCTTCGACTATGGTGCTCCCGTCGGACTGCGCCTCGCAATACGCCATCCCGAACGTGTGTCGGCGATCGTGTCGCAGAACGGAAACGCCTATCTCGATGGCTTCAGCGATGCGTGGGGGCCATGGGAAGCCTACTGGCGCGAGCCAAGCGAGGCCAACCGCGAAGCCTGCCGGCCGTCGCTTGCGCCCGACACAATCCGCAACTGGCAGTACGGCACGGGTTCCGACCCAGAACGTCTGTCTCCGGACGGCTACGAGCTGGATATTGCCTACATGGCACGGCCGGGCGCCGACGACATCCAGCTCGATCTGATCGGCGACTACAAGTCGAACGTCGCGCTCTACCCGGCCTTTCAGCGCTACTTCCGCGAACGTCAGCCGCCCCTGCTTGCGGTCTGGGGGCGCCACGATCCCGCCTTCCTGCCTGCTGGTGCCGAGGCCTATCGGCGCGATCTGCCAAAGGCTGAGATCCATCTCATTGACGCGGGCCACTTCGCCCTGGAAACCCACGCGAACGAGATCGCCCATCTGGCGAGCGCCTTCCTCGGGCATCAGATGATCGAAGCTTCAGACTGACGCCGAAGGAATAAGATCGGCTATTCGTCATACGATTTTGATTTCCCTTTCAGCTGAGAACTGGGTCGGGATCCACCTCGGTCTCCAGCCTCATGACGACGTTCGCCGGGACGACAGCAACGCACGTCGAGGCTCCGAGACGCCAGCGCAAGGCCTTGGGTAAGCTGCGGCGGGCGCAACGAGTTCTCAGCACACGCAAGAGGGGCTCGGTGCGCCGCCGCAAGCAGGCGGACAGAGTCCGGTCCTTGCACAGCAACGTCGCGAACCAGCGAGCCGACTTTTACCACAAGCTTTCGGGCTGCATCGCCGACAGGTACGCGGTTGTCTGCGTCGACGACCTGAGCTTCTGCGGCATGGCGGCCAACCTTAGCCTGGCCCTGTTGGTTGCCGATGCTGCCTTTGCGAGTTCCTGCGCCAGCTTGCCTACAGGGTGACGACAAGCGGCGGGCATCTTGTTCATCGGGAGTTCGAAGCCTCCACCCGGGCGTGCTTGGCATGCGCGAACGCCGCGTGGGAGACGAAAAGCTCAAACTGTCGGAGCGCACCTTCCGATGTGTTTCAGACTTGTGCGGCCATGTCGTTGATCGCGATGCGAACACCGCGACGAAAATCCGCCGCTGGGATTGGCGATGCTTGGCATCCGCGTCCCGCACGGGAGGACCACAACCGTCCTCAATTCAACCAGCAATACAACCCGGCGGGCTACGTCTCGAGGGCGGGTGCGGAAACGCGCCGTTCAAGCCCGATCCAGGGTACGGCAATGGTCGGCCTACCTCCTACGAACGTGGCGGGACTTAGCCGGGTATAATGGCATCCGTCTCGAGTGCACCGACCGCCGCTCGTTCGAAAGCTTTATCCGAACGTCACTAGACGATCGTTGCGGGCGTGTACAAGCAGAATTGGTGTCCCGATAAGAAGGCGAGGATGATGTTCTCGAACCTCTGCCCGCTTTTGCTGAAGCGCGTTTGAAGATGGGGGATCCCCCTTGAACCGGAAACATTTCCGTTGGATTGCGAAAGCCTCGAGGTCTTGAATTCGTTCTCGAGGCTCTGCGCAGTCGGGCAGCACCAGCGACCGCATCATTGAGGCTCGACATGCTCCAAACAGACCGTCTTCCCATCGCGACGTTGTTCGCTGCATACGCGTTCTCTGGTGTGCAAATCTTGCCGGACGGCAAGCTCGTTGCGTATCTCGCTTTAGGGCGAAAGCGACTGAACGTCTTCGTCGGCCCGGTCGAACGTGCCGGGGGCCGGACGTTCCGCTCAGACTTTGGACTGGAGGAGCTCGATCACGTTGCGCCACGGGTCTACCAGGAACGCGACCCGAACTTATCCGCCACAGTTGCCCTAGGCGTCCTGACAAGTCGCTTGGAGGAAGAGTTGGAAGTCAACAGGACAGCGGCCGATGATTGATATCGTCTCGGGTGTGAAGTGATGTCCGTTTCAGGCGTTGCTCAGCGAACTGCTCAACGTCGTATAAGAGACAATAGTGGAGGCCCGGTTCCGGGCGTCCGCTTCCCCGGCGCCGATTGGCTTGACCGGGTGGGAAGCGGTCCGTCCGCTTCCGGGCCGTCGTCGCGGATCGCTTCCATTACACTCAGGCAATCGGCAGAACTATGATGGGCGATTCGCCATTCTTAATTGACGAAATCTTGACGCATCGGGGTGAATACGTCGAGCAAGATACCGGCCTCAACTGCTGTCACGCCGTGGACGAGATCCGGTGCGACTAAAAAGCTGTCACCGGCGACGAGCTGTCTTGTTACCCCGTCGATGGTGACGTCGAACACGCCGCTCTCGACCAGCGAGCACTGGATGTGCAGATGGCTGTGCGCCGGGCCGATTGCCCCAGCCTCGAAACGAACGCGCACCATCATGACCGCGCCTTCATAGGTCAGCACCTTGCGCACGACGCCGTCACCAGCCGGCTCCCATGCGAGGTCGGCATCGAGGGCAAAAGCATCGTCTTTCCGGGTCATTACGTCTCCTATCGAGCGAGCCAGCCGCCATCGACTGGCAGAGTCACGCCATGCACATAATCTGCGGCGCGAGAGGCAAGGAACACAGCTGCACCACCGATCTCCTCCGGCGCACCCCAGTGACCGGCGGGGATACGGGCGAGGATGGCAGCTCTGCGCTCCGGATCGTCCCGCAGCGCTGTCGTGTTGTTGGTGGCGAAATATCCAGGCGCGATCGCATTGACGTTGATGCCTTTGGCTGCCCACTCGCAGGCAAGCAGCCGCGTCAGCCCCGCAAGGCCGCTTTTCGACGCGGTATAGGAGGGGATGCGGATCCCGCCCTGGAATGAGAGCAGCGAAGCGATGTTGATTACCTTGCCTCCGCCGTTGTCGGCGAGCATCCCCCGCGCCACACTTTGCGTCAGGAAGAACAGCGTCTTCAAATTAACGTCCATCACCGCATCCCAGTCCGCCTCGGTGAAGTCGATCGCGTCGGCGCGGCGGATGATGCCGGCATTGTTGATCAGGATGTCGACCCGGCCAAGCGCCCTGGCCTCGGCGACGATACGATCGATCGGCTCCAGCGAGCCAAGGTCTGCCGACACTGCAAGGAACGGCCGGCCATGCTCTGCAACGGCCGCCTCGGTCTCGTCCATGCTTGAGCGGCCAACGGCGACGATGCCGGCGCCGGCCGCCGCTAGTGCCACCGCGATCGCCTGGCCGAGGCCGGTGTTCGCGCCGGTGACGATCGCCGTCTTGCCGGAGAGATCGAAGAGGTCTGTCACCTGAGGTCCTTGATCGCGATCATGTCCATGTCGGTAAAATCCTGGTTGTCGCCACCCATCGCCCAGATGAAGGCGTAGCGGCTGGTGCCGACACCGGAATGAACCGACCAGCCGGGGGAGAGTACCGCCTCCTCATTGGCCACGACGAGGTGCCGCGTCTCCTGCGGCTCCCCCATCAGGTGGATCACGCGGTGTTCTTCCGGCAGGTCGAAATAGAGATATACCTCTGAGCGTCGATCGTGGAGATGGGCTGGCATGGTGTTCCAGATGCTGCCCGGCTCGAACTCGGTGAGGCCCAAGAGCAACTGGCACGAGCGGCACACTTCGGGATGGATGTACTGGTTGATGGTCCGGCGGTTGGCGTTGATGTCTTCCCCGAGCCGTACCTTGCGGGCCGTCGCATTGTTGATCTTCACCGTCGGGTGGCTCGCATGCGCCGGAGTGGAGACGAGATAAAACTTCGCCGGCATGCCCGCGTCGACGCTCTCGAACGACACCTCGCCGGCGCCCATGCCGACATAGAGCGCATCCCGTGAGCCGAGGTCATGCGT
Source organism: Mesocryomonas lacus (assembly GCF_055730105.2). NCBI lineage: Bacteria > Pseudomonadati > Pseudomonadota > Alphaproteobacteria > Hyphomicrobiales > Aurantimonadaceae > Mesocryomonas > Mesocryomonas lacus. Next base: position 28,084 of record NZ_JBUZWF020000001.1, on the reverse strand, counting down.
CTCGCCGCCGACGAGCACGCGGCCGGGGCCTCCGATGTTCACGACCCCGAGTTCACGGCGCTGTAGAAAACTGGCTGTGCCGATGGCCTTCGAGGCGGGAAGGTGGATCGCCGCCGCAGTCGGCGTTGCGCCGCCGACTACCAGACGATCGATATGGCTGTAGGTGAGCGTCACTTCTCCTGCACGAAAGACGTTCTCGATCAGGAAATGGCGGCGCAGCTCTTCGGTGTCGAAGCGGCGCACGGCTTCGGGATGGGACACCTGGCGGATATCGGAGATCATGTGAATTCCTTCAGTGGAAGAGACGCGGCAGCCACATCGACAGGCCGGGGATGTAGGTGATCAGCATCAGCACCGCGACGCTGGCGCCAAGGAAAGGCCAGATCGTCTTCATCGCCTCGCCGATGCTGATCTTGCCCACCGCGCAGCCGACGAACAGCACGGAGCCGACGGGCGGGGTGTTGAGGCCAATGCCGGCATTCAGGATCATAATGATGCCGAAATGCACGGGGTCGATGCCGAAGGCCTTCACCACCGGCAGGAAAATCGGCGTGCAGATGATGATCATCGGCGCCATGTCCATGAAGGTGCCGAGCACCAGCAGCGCGACGTTGATCAGCAGGAGGACGACGATCGGGTTGTCGGAGATCGACTGCATGAAGGAAATCGCCTGCTGTGGCACCTGCAGGAAGGCCATCAGCCAACCGAAGGAACTTGCCGTGCCGATCACCAGGAGCACCATGGCGGTGGTGCGCACGGCCGCCAACGTTGCCTCTATGAAGTCGGCGAACTTCAGCTCGCGATAGACGAAGGCCGTAACGAAGAGGGCATAGAACACAGCCACGACCGAGCTTTCCGCCGCGGTGAACACGCCCGAGCGCACGCCGCCGAAGATCAGGCCGATCAGGAGAATCCCGGGAAAGGCGGCGATGAAGTAGGTGATCACCATCCGCACGCCGGGAAAGGGTTCGGACGGATAGCCGCGCCGCACGGCGACGATATAGGCGGTGATCATCAGCGCGCCGGCGAGCATCATTCCGGGCACGATGCCGGCTGTAAAGAGGTCAGCGACCGAGACGATGCCACCTGCCGCGATCGCATAGATGATCATGTTGTGCGAGGGCGGCACGAGGAGTGCGATGATCGCCGCGTTCACCGTGACGTTCACGGCATAGTCCTTGGCGTAGCCGCGTTTCTCCATTTGCGGGATCATGATGCCGCCGACCGCCGACGCATCTGCGATGGCCGAGCCCGAGACGCCGCCGAAGAAGGTCGAGGCCACGATGTTTACCTGACCGAGACCACCTCTGAGATGACCGACGAGGCTGGCGGCAAAGTTGATCAGACGGGCGGCGATGCCGCCCCGGATCATCAGGTCGCCGGCGAAGATGAAGAAGGGAATCGCCATCATGGCGAAGGCGTTCATGCCGGAATTCAGTTGCTGGAACACCACGATGGGCGGCAGGCCCATGTAGAGGACAGTGGCGAGCGATGCGAAGCCGAGACAGAAGGCGACCGGCGTGCCGATCACCAGCAGCAACGCAAAGCTGCCGAACAGAATGGTAAGTTCCATGGCCTATTCCGGTCTAGCGAGAAGGGAACGGTCGAGCGGGACCGTATCGGGGTCGGTATCAGGCGCCACCAGCGGAACCGCCTCACCGAGGACTAGCAAACGCACCAGCTTTTCCAGCGCAAAGAGGGTGATGAGCACGCCGCCGACGGCGAGCGGCAGGTAGTCCATACCCTGTGGTACCGGCAGGCCCGCCATGTTCGCCGGCCAGGTCTCTATCGCCAGCATGGCGCCATACCAGGCCATGCCGACGCCAAAGCCAATCACAAGCATTTCGGTGACGAACAGCATGACGAAACGCAGCGGCCGCGGCGCATAGTGAAGTCCAGTCTCAAAGCCGATGTGATTACCCTCGCGCACGCCGATGGCCGAGCCGAGAAGGATGAACCAACTCATCAGGAGCAGCGCTGCCGGCTCGGTCCAACTTGGCGAATTATTGAGGACATAGCGGCCGAAAATCTGCCATCCGACGATCGCCGTCATGACAATCAGGCCAAGGCCGGAAATCCAGAGCGCTGCCGTACTCAGCCGCGACAGGACGGAGGGCAGCGCGAGAACGAAAGCGCGCATGGCTATACCTTCAAAAGGGGAGGAACCGGCGGGGTCGATGCCCGCCGACGGTATCTGAGGGCCGGGCCGCAAGGGCGCGGCGCAGCAGGCCTATTCGGTCGCCTTGATCCGATCGGCGAGATCCTTCAGCTTGGGGTCGGCGAGATATTTCGCGTACACCGGCTGCATCGCCTCGATGAAGGGCGCCTTGTCGACCGTGTTGGACTGAATGCCCGCGGCACGGACCTTCTCCTCTGCCACCTTCTCGCGGGCTTCCCACAGCTCGCGCATCTTAATCACCGACTGCTTGGCGGCCTTCCGTACGATCTCCTGGTCGGCCGGCGCCAACTTGTCGAAGCTGATCTTCGACATCACGAAAACCTCGGGCGACAGCGAGTGCTGGGTGATTGAATAGTATTTCGCCACCTCGAAATGGCGAAAGCTCTCATAGCTCGGCCAGTTGTTCTCGGCACCGTCGACGATGCCGGTCTGCAGCGCGGAGTACACCTCGCCGGGCGGCATCGGCGTCGCATTGGCACCGAGCGCGTTGACGAGGTCGAGGAAGAGGTCGGACTGGATCACCCGGACCTTCATGCCTTTCATGTCGGCGACGGTGTTGATCGGGTGCTTGGAATTGTAGAAGGAGCGGGCGCCGGAGTCGTAGAAGGCGAGGCCGACGAGGCCGAGCGGCTCGAAGGCCTTCAGGATCTCGTCGCCGATCGGGCCGTCCATCACCTTACGCATGTGGGCGGGGTCACGGAAGATGAAGGGAAGAGCCGGCACCAGCGTCTCGGAGATGATGTTGTTGAACGGGCCCATGTTGACGCGGTTGAAGTCAATCACGCCGAATCTGGCCTGCTCGATGGTCTCCTTCTCCTGGCCAAGCTGCGCGGAGTGGAACACCTGCACTTTGACGCGGCCCTCGGTGCCCTTGTCCACCAACTCGCCGAAATACTTCACGGCCTCGACGGTCGGATAGCCATCCGGGTGGATGTCAGCCGAACGGAGGGTGACGGATTGGGCAAGGACGGCGCCGGTGGCAAATCCCCAAAACGCGAGGGTGGCGACGGAGGCCATAGCAAAGCCGCGTATAGTCATGTTTTCCTCCCAGGAATGACCCGTCGCCGCCCTTCTAGGCTGTCCATGGCGGGCATAAGATTTTTGCTTCGGCATTGGCGATCCGAAGAGATTGTATGGTAGTATGTTTTCGTATGGCAGACAAGATGGTTCAAGGGGTGCTGATTTGAGTTTTCTTTTGGCTAGGCCACCAAATCCATCTGCGGCTTCCAGTGCCCAGCGGGTCGAGACGGCATTGCGGGAGGCGATCGTCGCTTTGGAGCTTCCGCCGGGCACGCGTTTGTCGGAACAGGAGATCGCTGTCCGGTATGGCGTTTCCCGCCAGCCAGTGCGCGAAGCGCTGATTGCATTGTCCAAGACACGCCTCGTTGAAATTCAACCACAGCGCGGCACCGTCGTCGTGAAGTTCTCCGTCCGCAAGATGATGGAAGCACGCTTCGTTCGCGAGGCGGTGGAAGTGGCGGTTGTTCGCCAAGCTTGCATGTCGTTCGCACCGCAGAGCCGGGAACGGATCACCGACCTTCTATCTATGCAGGAGACCGTCGCCGAGCGCGGCGATCATGCGAGCTTTCAACGCTATGACGAGATGTTCCACGTAGAACTGACAGAGGGCACCGATTGCGGTCTGGCCTGGGAGGCGATCCGGGATATCAAGGCGCACATGGACCGCGTTTGCCAACTGACCTTGCCGGGCGCTGATGCAATGTTGCCGCTGGTCACTCAGCACCGGGCGATCATGGCGGCGATCGACGTGGGAGATGCAGATGCCGCTGATGCCGCCATGCGCTATCACCTCACCGAAATTCTGCGAGCCCTGCCGAAGACCGAGGCCGCCTATCCCGACCTCTTCGAGTAGATCCGAACTAATGGGCACTATCATGCGCACGCCGGTGTCCGATGATAGGATCCGACAGCAGTTGTCCCTACTCGCTCGAGCGGAATGGCAGCTATCCCGCTATCCCCGACGACGCACCGGAAGCTGATAGCCAATTATGGCCCGGATTCGAGTCGGCAATTCTCTCCAATGCGGGTGGTTTCCAGTCTGTCTGCTTAGGAGCACCTACGCGAGGAAGCCGACGTTTATTGCTCTGCGCTTCCTCAGACGTAACGCGGGATCGGTCCGATCTGCTGCGTCTGGTCGGGCAGGTCGACGACGGTCTCGTCGATGTAGCACCAGCCCCAGCCCTCTGGGGGATCGTAGCCCTCAATGACGGGATGGCCGGTAGCTTCGAAATGGGCCCTTGCGTGACGATGCGGGGAGTCGTCGCAACAGCCGACATGCCCGCAGCTTCGGCAGAGCCTGAGGTGCACCCAAGGACTGCCGATCTTCAGGCACTCCTCGCAGCCGCGTGCGCTCGGGGTCACGTAACGTATCGTGTTCAGGTGAGAACAGGCGGTCATGCATCCTCCTTGGCCGAACGCTCGGCGATCATTGCGTGGATTTGCGCGACGACGGCGGCGCCTTCGCCGACGGCCGCCGCCACGCGCTTCGTCGAGCCCGCGCGCACGTCGCCGATCGCGAAGACCCCTGGCACGCTCGTTGCGAGCGGTTGGGCGCCTTGGCCCGTGACGATGAAGCCCTTGGCATCGGTCTCGACGCAGCCCCGGGCCCAGTCAGCGTTCGGGTCGGCGCCGATGAAGAGGAAGAGATGACGCAGAGCCAGCCGAAGCGAGGTTGCTCCCGACTTGTCCCGGAACGTCACCGCTTCGAGACCGGACCCTGCGTCGCCTTCAAGGTTTGCGATCTCCAGCCCGACATGGATCTCGACATTGGGCAGCGCCTCGATGCGTTCGATGAGGTAGCGCGACATGGTTTGAGAAAGGTCTCGCCGAACGACGAGGTGCAAGCGTTTCACCTGGGGCGCGAGAAACACGACCGCCTGTCCCGCCGAGTTGCCGCCGCCGACAAGCGCGACCTCCTCGCCCACGCAAAGGCGCGCCTCAATGGGCGAGGCCCAGTAGGAAATGCCCGCCCCTTCGAAAGTCGCGAGGTTCGGGATGTCGGGCTTTCGGTAACGGGCGCCGGACGCGATGACGACCGAGCGCGTCCGTAGGCGCTGGTTTCCAGCCAGTTCCAGCGACAGCTTTTCATCGGTGCAGTCGAGCCGCTCGACCTCCACCGGGACGGCGATCTCGGCGCCGAACTTGAGGGCCTGGTTGAAGGCGCGGCCGGCCAAGGCCTGGCCGGAGATGCCTGTGGGGAAACCGAGATAGTTCTCGATCCGGGCGGAGGCGCCCGCCTGTCCCCCCGTCGAGCGAGCATCGAGGACGATGACGCGCAACCCTTCCGAGGCCGCGTAGACGGCGGTGGCGAGCCCGGCCGGCCCGGCGCCGACGACGGCGACATCGTAGATCGTCTCGGGATCGATCGCCGGCATCATGCCGAGGCAGGCGGCGACGTCGCGTTCCGAGGGCCTCTTCAGGATGGTCCCGCTTGGACAGACCACGAGGGGCAGATCGTCCGGCAGGATACCTGTCCGTTCGATCAGCGCGCGGCCCTCCTCGTCGACCTCTGCGTCGAGCACGAGGTTGGGAAAGCCGCTCCGTGTCAGGAAGCCCTGGAGTTGCACGATCTGGCGGCTGCCGGGCCGCCCAATAAGGATCGTGCCGGCACCGCCTTCCGCTATCAGCGCGACGCGCCTGAGGATCAGAGCGCGCATCACGATCTCACCGAGATCGGCCGAACCTACCATCAGCGCACGCAGATGAGCGGGATCGAAGGGAAGGGCGGTGCAGCCGTCGCGTCCGGCATGGGCGGCGACGAGCGAGGGACGTCCGGCGAGTTGCGCGACCTCGCCCGTGAACTGGCCGATGCCCTGGCGCGTCACGGAGGCCTCGCGGCTGAGCCCGTCGCGCCGTACGATCTCGATCGTGCCCTGAAGGACGAGCCAGGTTGGTGCGTTCTCCGCCGCGATCTCGTAGATGGTGGCGTCCGGCTCGAACTGTGTTTCCGGACCGCTGGCGAAGCGACGCGCAGCCGCGATCTGCGATGCATTAAGCACCGGAAACATCTGGTGGTCGCGATTGGCTGTGTTGCTCACGGTGTTGGCCTTTCCTGGGTTCAGGGTGGCGGCGGATGGCTCCGCCGCCATAGGTCGCGCTCAGCCCGCGATGAAGGCAAGGAGATCAGCGTTCAGCCGATCGTGCATCGTGATGGGCAGGCCGTGCGGCGCGCCTTCGTAGACCTTCAGGACGGCATGGGGGAGGATCTCCGCTGAGCGCCGTCCCGCCGCATCGATCGGCACGATCTGGTCGTCGTCTCCGTGCACCACCAAGACCGGAACGTCGATTTTCTTCAGATCCTTGGTGTAGTCGACCTCGGAGAACTCCCGGATGCAGTCGTAGTGGCCCTTGATGCCGCCCTGCATTCCCTCGCGCCAGAACTCCTGGCGCGTACCCTCGGACATGGCGGCGCCGTCGCGGTTGAAGCCGAAGAAGGCCGTGGCGAGATCGAGATAGAACTGCGAGCGGTTGTCGAGCACGGCCTTGCGGATGCCGTCGAAGACTTCGATCGGCGTGCCCTGGGGGTTTGCCGCCGTCTTCACCATCAGCGGCGGCACGGCGCTGACCAGGGCCATCTTCGCGACCCGTGCTGAGCCGTAGGTGCCGACGTAATGCGCGATCTCGCCCCCTCCCGTTGAATGGCCCACGAGGACGACATTTTTGAGATCGAGAAACTCGATGAGCTCCGACAGGTCGGCGGCGTAACGGTCCATATGGTTGCCGTCCCACGTCTGGTCGGACCGTCCATGGCTGCGGCGGTCGTGGGCGATGACGCGGTAGCCTTTCGAGCCAAGGAACTGCATCTGCGAGTCCCATGCGTCGCCGCTAAGCGGCCAGCCATGGCTGAAGAGGATGGGCTGCCCCTGACCCCAGTCCTTGTAGAAGATCTGCGTACCGTCCGTGGTGGTAAAGTAAGCCATGTCGGCCTCCGGATGAGGGACGCTTCGCCGTGATGCGTCCGGTGGCCTCAACATCGGACAGTCGGGGGTGGCGCGGTATCATACGGAGGTTTGGGACTGGCGGCTGATAGCCCCAAACCTGCGTATGATACCGCGCACGGGACCCATCGGCGAAGGTTCGTCACGACCAACTCAACGACAACGGTGGACCCGATGAGCATGATGTCCGGCAACAGCATGGTCCTTGAGGGGATGGCGGTCCTCGGCTCCCGTACGCTCCCCGTTCCCACCGCCGCAGAAGAAGCCGACCATAGGATCGCCAACAGCTTGCAACTTCTGTCTGCCCTCATTGGCATGGAAGCGCGCCAGGCGAAGGATCCGCATGCCCGTGCCGCGCTCGAACGCACGCTCCATCGCATCGCCGCGGTGGCGGGTGTTCACCGTCAACTCCACCGCTCGATGCCAGGAGCGGTCGACCTCGGCGCCTATATTGGTGAACTCGTCCGGCAACTGGCTCTTGGTTGTGCAGGCCAGCACGTCATCGTCGTAGACGCCGCCGGCGACGACAGATCGATCAACGTCGAGGCAGGGGACGCAAGCTCGCTTGGCATCATCGTCACCGAAGTCATTCTGAACGCCTGCAAATACGCCTATCCGGCTGGAGTATCCAGCTTCGTGTCGCTGTCGGTTCGACGGATTGGGGATGGCTACAGGCTCGTCGTCGAAGACAAGGGCGCAGGCCTCGATGGCGAGACGAAGGGAAGCGGTCTCGGAAGCAGGCTGATCAGGACAACCGCCGTGCGCCTCGGCGCTTACGTTCGGTGGGAAAATCTTCAACCCGGCACCCGCTTCGTGCTCGATGTTCCCTGTCCATAAGCTCATGGATCTCCCACTTCACGACACGCGGGTTGCGCAGGGGCGCTCCTTCATACAGCTTGCCGGTGACCTGCCGAGGTGCGGCGGCGAGCTGGAAAAAGGCGGCGATGATGGGCAATCCAGGTGCAAGGCGACTGGCTGCGCGAGTTCAGGCTGCCGCGGCCGCCATGACAGCACTTGCGATCTTCGCAGCGGATGTTCTCACCCCGTTCCAGGGCGCCGTCGCAGTCCTCTACACCACGGTTGTCCTGATATCCGCTCGGGGTCACTCTCGAAAGCTCGTGCTCACCACCGCTGCTGTCTGCACGGCTTTGGCCCTCGTCGGCTACGTCCTGTCTCATTGGGTGGAGCCGCTGGGCTCACCTGCGATCCGTCTGGCCGTCAGCCTCGTCGCGATCTGGATCACGGCCATTCTTTCTGCCCGGCAGATCAATGCCGCCGCCGAGCGCCAGCGATCTGACACGCGCTATCGATTGATCTTCAACGCTGCGGGCTTTCCCATCTGGGAGTCCGACTGGTCGGCGGCGTACGCACATCTGCGCAGCGGTGCGGAGCCCACGCTCGAACTTGTTCGTTCAGTGTCGGACAGAGCGAAGATCCGGAATGCGAATGAGGCTGCGGCTCAGCTCTTCGGCTATGACGATCGAAACGCGCTTATTGTGAACGGGCTCTCCCTTCACCACACGACAAGCGCTCAAGAAGGGCTCGCCCGAATCTTCGCCCGGCTGATGAACGGCGAGGCCACGGTTGAGGAAGAGGTCGAGTTCAAGACACTGGCCGGGCAGACTGTCGAGGTCGTGCTGCGCGTGACGCTCCCGGCGGACCATGACGGTTGGAAGCACGTGCTGGTGATGGCGCTTGACCTCACCGAACGCAACCGGACACAGGCAAGGCTGGCCCAGTCGCAGGCCGAGCTCACCCACATGGCGCGTGTGACGACGCTTGGCCAACTCGCCGCCTCCATCGCGCACGAGGTCAACCAGCCGCTTTCGGCGATCATCACCTACGCCAAGTCCGGCAAGCGCTGGCTTGCCCGCGATATCCCAAACCCCACCGAGGTCTCCGACTGCCTCGACCACATCGCGGCGAACGGAACACGGGCCGCCGAGGTGATAGCGCGCGTTCGGGATCTGGCACGCAACGCGGACCCGAAGCCCAGCCGGCTGGAGATCCGCCCTTTGATCGACGAAACGGTGGCTCTTCTCGAACGGGACCTCCAGGCAAACGCGGTCGATCTGCACGTTTCCGTAGCCCCGGATCTTCCGGACATCTCAGGCGACCGCGTGCAGATCCAGCAGGTGCTGATGAACCTCTTGTTGAACGCGCAGCAGGCGATGACTACCGTCGATCCTGGCCAGCGAGAACTCTGTGTGGAGGCAAAGCTCGATGGAGCCCGGGTCCTCGTCGAGGTAAACGACTGCGGCGTCGGCGTCGCGCATCTGGATCCCGAGACCCTATTCCGTCCCTTCTTCACCACGAAGAGCGATGGCATGGGCATGGGCTTGTCAATCTGCCGCTCGATCGTCGAGCAGCATGGTGGCGCTCTGACAGCGGCAGCCAACGCCCGCGGTGGGGCAACGTTCCGCTTTCATCTCCCTGTCGAAACGAGTGCTGAAAGGGTCGCAGCATGAAGGCTGGTGGATTGATTGGCCATGTCTGCGTGATCGACGACGATGCAGAGGTTCGGGGATCGATTGGCAGCCTCTTGCGGTCGAGCGGGTTCGAGGTGGCCTTGTTCGAGACCACGGCCGCCTTCATGGCCGATCCCGCGCACGACCTCGCCTCCTGCCTCCTTCTCGACGTGCGGCTCTCCGGCGAGAGCGGCCTCGACTTCCAGGAGCACCTGGCGGCGAACGGGATCCGTGTGCCCGTCGTCCTCATCACCGGGCACGGGGACATTCCCATGACGGTGCGGGGCATGCGCGCGGGCGCCATCGACTTCCTGCCAAAACCCTTCGGCGACGATCAGCTCCTCGACGCGGTGGGGGCGGCGGTCGAGGCCGATCGCCTGCGCCGGACCGAGGACGCAGGCAACGCCGTGTTCCGGGCTTCCTACGATCGGCTGACGCCGCGCGAACGTGACGTGATGGGCCTCGTCGTTACGGGGCTTATGAACAAGCAGGTGGCCGCCCGGCTGGAGCTGTCCGAGATCACGGTGAAGATCCATCGTGGCAACGTGATGCGCAAGATGGACGCACAGTCCCTGGCCGATCTCGTGCGGATGGCCGAGGTCCTGGGCGTCCGGGACGAGTCAATCCATCGCTATAACACCTGAGTATGGTGGTGCTCGGGCTCGCTTGGGCACATTTGTATGGAGTGTTCAGCGGCTTGCTGCGACGACCACCGGAGCAAGAATTTTGACCCCATCCCCTTTGATAGCCGTCGTGGACGACGACCCCGGTGTCCGCGGGAGCATCGACAGCCTGCTGCGTTCGGCAGGGATGATCGCGATGGGCTTCTCGGCTGCGGCGGACCTGCTCTCATGCGATGCGCTGGACGAACTCGCATGCATCGTCACGGACCTGCACATGCCCGGCATGACGGGACTCGAACTTCAGGCTGAGATGGCACGACGTGGCTGCAAGCAACCTCTCATCGTCATGACCGCCTTCCCGACTGCCGCCGCCCGCGACCAAGCCCTCGGCGCCGGGGCACGGGCGTTTCTGACAAAGCCGATCGATCCGGATGCTCTGCTGGAAGCGATCGAAGACGCGATCCACTGATCGAGCCGTCAGCGGCGTTCACCCGAGAGGATCCTGTCAGACGCACAAGAATCCAAGAATCCGAGCAGTCCCGGCGGTCGGTGCGATCCAGCGCGAGACCTGCGCCTCCGGCGGTATCGACGCCACGTCGACAGGCGGCTTCCTTTGGCGCTGTAACTCTTTCACGAAGCATCACGCTCTCAGCACATCATCCGCCCCGGGCCTGGACGGCCGGAACGGGTGATGTGCTTGAACCTTGCAAGCCTGCTGCGTGCCTATCGTTTACGTGGTGGCAGGGGAGCGGCAGCTTTCGTAGAGAAACCACGCGCGCCGTTCGGTCTCGTCGATCCAGACCTCAATCAGGCTGGCCGTTGCGACGTCATTGTACTCGTCACAAAGGGCGTGAACGGCACGCAGTTCCGCGACGAGCTGCTTGTTGTCGCTGTGAAGCTCGGCCAGCATGTCCTTGGGCTCCACGTACTCGGCATTGTTGTCGAGGATGCGCTGGCGGGTGCCGATGTCGGAGATCGAATGGATCGTGGTCCGGCCGAGCTTGCGAGCCCGTTCGGCGATCGAGTCCGTCATGGCGAAGATCTGGTCGCCCTGTTCGTCCAGCATCAGGTGGTAGTCGCGAAAGTGCGGACCGCTCATGTGCCAGTGGAAGTTCTTGGTCTTGAGGTAGAGGGCGAACACGTCCGCCAAAAGTCCCTTCAGCCCCGCTCCGATCTCGCCCGTCGAAATCGACCCAAGATCCGTGGGGGTGCCGAGCTCGCGATGTGCCATCGTGAGGGATTCGATGTTCGTGTCCATGTTGATCTCCTTTTCCACTGAACGGCGGCATGCCGTTCGATGTCCAAAGAGTTACGCCGATGAGCCGATACTCCAATCCATACCAAGATTTGCATATCTAAGTATGGGTGGGCTCCGGTCATCACGCAGTGCAATTTCGACGCGAGACAAGGGTACATTGACTCGGCTTTGATGCTCGCACCGAGCCCAAGAGTGTTCCTGCCCTTTCGCTCTTCACGCCAGCCGATCTCGTCCGACGATCGGACGCAGCAGTTTGGCGCGGCCTGCGAATACCTCGAATTGCAACTGAGCGGACGGCTCTCGGAGGTTCAAATGACAACGGTATCGACGCAAACGGACGAGGCGCCCAGCGCTGCGATGGGACGGGGCCTGACCTTCGCCATGGCGGCGGCGGCGGGCATCGCGATCGCGAACATCTATTACAATCAGCCGATGCTCGGCGTGATGGAGCGAGACCTTCCCGGGACGGCCACCACCCTGGTGCCGACGGCGACACAGCTCGGCTATGCCGCTGGACTGTTCCTGCTCGTGCCCCTCGGCGATATCCTCGAACGCAGGCGCCTCATCGTCGTGCAGTTCCTGGCGCTTGCGGCAGCCCTTACCATGGCCGCGATCGCTCCGAGTGCGATCACCATCGTACTGGCCTCGGCGCTGGTGGGGGCGGCCGCCACCGCCGCGCAGCAGATCGTTCCTTTTGCAGCTCATCTGGCGGCCCCGGAGCGGCGGGGTGCGACGGTCGGCACCGTTATGGCGGGCCTTCTCTGCGGCATTCTCCTCAGCCGGACCCTGGCAGGCTTCGTCGCTACAAATCTCGGATGGCGCGCCATGTTCTGGCTCGGCGTTCCCATGGCTCTGGCGGCCGGGGCGCTGATGGCAGCACGGCTTCCCCGCAGGGTCCCTGCCGCCGCGTTGAGCTACCCCGCCGCCATGCGTTCGCTCGTCGGCCTCTGGCTCGAGTTCGGTGCCTTGCGGTTAGCGGCCATCACGCAGGGCCTCCTGTTTGCCGCCTTCAGCGCCTTCTGGACCATCCTCGCGCTCCGTCTCCAAGAGCCACCTTTTGGGCTCGGAGCTGACATCGCCGGCCTGTTCGGTATCGTCGGTGCCGTCGGCATCCTGGCGGCGCCGATCGCTGGACGCGTTGCCGACCGACGCGGACCGCACGAAGTGATCGTGCTCGGCGCCGCGCTGGTCTTCCTGTCGTGGATCCTCTTCGGGTTCTGGACCTCGATCCCGGGCCTCGTCGTCGGCGTGGTGATCCTCGACTTCGGCATGCAGGGGGCGCTCGTCTCCAACCAGCACCTCGTCTATGCGCTTCGTCCCGAGGCCCGTGGACGCCTGAACACCATCTTCATGTGTGCGATGTTCCTCGGTGGAGCCCTTGGCTCGGCTGCCGCCATCAAGGCTTGGGCCGTTGGAGGATGGGGCGCGGTTGCCACCCTCGGCGCCATCTTCGCTGCCCTTGCGACCGCCCTGCAACTTCTCAACCTCCTGCGGAGGGCATGACCATGCGGATCGCGATCGCAGGCGGATCAATGGCTGGCTTGTTCGCTGCGGCCTTGCTGTCCCGGACTGGTCATGAGGTCCAGGTGTTCGAGCGCTCGCGCTCGGGGCTGGAAGGACGGGGCGCGGGCCTCGTGCCTCAGCAGGAGGTCTTCGATATCCTCCAGACCCTCGGGCTTCACGAGGCGGCACGCGTTGGCGTCGTTGCACGCGAGCGCATCGTTCTCGGCAGGTCTGGAGAAGTCCTCCAGCGAGATCCAAGACCGCAGATGCAGATCTCCTGGGATCGGCTCTACCTTGCGGTCCGCCAGGTGATCGCAAGCCAGGACCACCATGTCGGCCGCGCCGTCGTGGCTGCTGGACAGGATACCGGGTCGGCGTGGCTTGAACTGGATGACGGGGCACGCGTCGAGGCGGACCTCGTCGTTGGCGCAGACGGCATTGGATCGGCCGTTCGCGCCTCGATCATCCCCGACGATCGAGGGCCGATCTATGCAGGATATGTCGCCTGGCGCGCCATCGTGCCGGAACGTTCGCTACCCGCCCCTGCGGCAGAGGCGCTGTCCGACCGCTTCGCATTCTACCACATGCCCGGAGGCCAGGCGCTCGGATACACCGTGCCCGGTGCCAAGGGCGAACTCGAGCCGGGGCTGAGACGCTACAACGCTGTCTGGTACCGCCGCGATGAGGACTTACAATCGACACTGACCGACAAGGACGGGCGAACGCATCCGTTCTCGTTGCCGCCCGGGAGCTTGAAGCCGCGAGCCGAACGCGCCTTGCTTGAAGCCGCCGTGCGAGATCTGCCTCCAGCTTTTGCATTCGTGTTCGAAGCTGAGTGCGCGCCCTTCGTGCAGGCGATCTTCGACATGGAGGCACCCCGCATGATTGACAGGCGCATCGTCCTAATCGGCGACGCAGCCTTTGTCGCGAGGCCACATACTGCGATGGGCGTGGCGAAGGCTGCTGGAGATGCGCTGGCTCTTGCCAATGCTGTCAACGACGGCTGGACGGCCGAAGGGCGAAGGCAGTTCGAGGATTACAGGTCTCAGCTAGGACGATCAGTCGTTCAACTCGGGAGAAGGCTCGGCGCATCTCTCGAGTGAAACCAACGGCCGCCGAAATGGGGCATCTCGACTGACGGAGGTGAAGCAGCATGATGGCCGCGGCTTCGCGTTCACCGGACGAATGACTGCTTCCGGGGTGACCAAACGGTGACCTGTATGTCTTGATGGGGTTGAGAGCGGAAGGCCCTGTTCAGGCGTCCGCTTCATCTGCGCCAATCGGCTCTACTGAATGGAAAGCTGCCTGTCCGCTACTGGCTACGGGATGCAAGGAGCCGACGTTCGCAAGGATGATAAGGGTCGGCATCCGCCTCGGCTCAATCAGCCGAGGCGGATGCCGACCGAGTTGCACGTAGGCGACGAACCTATGTCCCGCGGGTCATACGGCTGAACCCTAGGGTGAGGAGCGCCGCTACCGCAAAAGCCGCTCCAACCAGGAAGGTGACGTACGAACCATACGCTTGCCACAGCGCCCCGGCCAGGACGCTCGCCACCAGAAGAGCAAGGCCCGTGACGAGGTTGAGGACGCCGAAAGCAGTGCCGCGCAGATCGTTGGGCGACGCGTCCGCCACCAGTGCCGCAAGGATCCCCTGCGTGAAGCCCATGTGCAGGCCCCAGAGTGCCACGCCGATAGCGGCGATGCCAACGTTTGGAGCAAGCGCGAGGACGACGTCGGCCGCCGCGAGCAGCAGCATACCCACCATCAGGAGCCGCTTGCGGTTCATCCGGTCCGAGAGGATGCCGGCGGGATAGGATGAGATGGAGTAGGCGACGCCCATGAGCACCAGCACCAGCGGTATCGTCGCGGCCGGAACGTCGAACTCGCTTGCCCGCAGGAGCAGGAACGCCTCGCTGAACCGCGCCAGCGTGAACACTGTCGCGACCAAGACGACGCTCCAGTACGGTCTTTCGAGACGGGCCAGCTCGGCGCGGTGCAGCGGCATGCGTGCCGGACGGCGTTCTCGCGTCCCTGCGGGCTCGTGGACCCCGGCGATCAGCACGGCGACGGATAGGAAGGCGGGGATCACCGCGATCCAGAACACCGTTTGGAAGTTGCCCGCGAACAGCCACATCAGCCCGACGGCCAGGAGCGGTCCCGAGAAGGCGCCGATCGTGTCAAGCGACTGGCGCAGGCCGAAGCTCGCGCCTCGGATCTCCAGCGGCGCAAGATCCGCGACGAGCGCATCCCGGGGGGCTCCGCGGATGCCCTTGCCGACCCGGTCAACGAACCGCGCCGCCACTAGCGCCTCCAGCCCGGAGGCCATCGGGAAGACGAGCTTTGTCAGGGCACCCAGCCCGTAGCCGATCACGGCGAGGAGCTTGCGCTTGCCGAGCCAGTCGCTGAGGGCACCGGAGAAGACCTTGACGATCGAGGCCGTGGCCTCGGCGATCCCTTCTATGATGCCGACGGCGAAGGCCGACGTGCCTAGAACGGCGACCATGTAGACGGGCAGGAGCGAGTGGATCATCTCCGACGAGATGTCCATCAGCATGCTGACGAAGCCGAGCGCCCAGATGCCGCGTGGGATAGGGGGACGAGCGGCCCGGGGAGCGTCTGATGGTATTGTCATGGTAACCGGACATGCGATTGATGGTGCGCGTCTGCTAGCCGCAATCGGTACAGGGGTCGAGGGACGGCTCGAAGCCGCTGTAGTGGCGTGTTCCGATGCACTGTCTGTTGATCGGGACGCTACCGTCGGAGTCACTGATGTGGCGGATCATTCGCTGGTAAGCCTCCCGGACGTGGAAGCGGACTGCCGTTCGTCGCCCAACCCAAGAGAGCGGCCCGAATGAACGATCATCAAGAGAACATGCCGGGCACCCTCGGGCGCGACCAGGCGGAACAGCACCTCGAGGCGGTTCGGCAGCAGGGCGGCCTGTTCGTCGAAGCCGTGCGCGTCACCCGCATGCCGATGATCGTCACGGACGCGGCCCTTCCCGGCAATCCGATTATCTTCGCCAACGCCGCCTTCATCGAACTGTCCGGTTACGCGATCGAGGAGCTCCTCGGGCAGGACCCGCACTTCATGAACGGTGAGGGTACCGATCCCGCCACGGTCGAACTGTACGAGCAGGCAATCCGCGAGGGCCGGGACGAGACGCTGGAGATCCTCCAGTACCGAAAGGACGGATCCCCGTTCCACTCGATGCTCTTCGCCAGTCCGCTCCGCAACGACCGGGGAACGGTCGCGAACCACTTCCTCTCCTACCTCGACGTCACCCGGCGTTTCGATGCCGAGGCGGAGCTGCGCAAGGTGAACGACGAACTGGAGGAGCGGGTCGCAAGCCGCACCCGGGAACTCGAGGAGACGAACGCGAGGCTGAAGACCGTCGCGGCCGAGCGCGAGCTTCTCATGAAGGAGGTCAACCATCGCGCCAAGAACAGCCTCGCCATCGCGGCGTCGCTCCTCAGCATCCAAGCGAGGCGGCAGACCGACCCGGCCGTGAAGGCACTGTTCGAGGATGCACGGGAGCGTCTCGGCGCCATGGCTCGCGTCCATGACCTCCTCAGCCACTCGGAGAGCGAACAGCACGTCGACGTCACCGCGTACATGACGGACCTGTGCACCGCCCTCCAGTCGATGACGGACGAGGGCCGCATCCGGCTTGAGGCAATGTCGGAGCCGGGCATCTTGCTCGACGCGGACACGGCGGTACCGCTGGGCATCGTCCTGACGGAGGTCGTCACCAACGCGGTGAAGTACGCCTTCCCGATCCCGCGGACGGGTACGATCCTCGCCCGCGCGAGGCGCAGCATGCCAGGGCGCATCGAGCTCGAGGTGAAGGACGACGGCGTCGGCGCGGCTGAGGCGCGGGAAGGCTCACTCGGCTACGGCTTGATCCGAGCGCTTGTCCAGCAGATCGGAGGCGTGATTGAGGTCAGCTCCGAAGACGGCGTGACGGTTCGGATCACGTTCCCCGATCCCCTGGCTTCAGAACGGGATGGAACGGCGAGCATCTGAGAGCGCCTTTGGCCCACCGCCTGGACGGGGGCAGGCCTTCGAAGGCTGGCGAGCCGCGAGCGTCCCAATTGCCAGATCGCCGTTCGGCATGTCATCCAAAAGCTTTGACGCGGCAGGCCGTGAGCGGGGAGTTGGGTATGAAACGAGTAGATGCCAGCGGCCAGCAGATGGCCGCGCTCGTTCGGGGACATGACTGGTCGTCGACACCGCTTGGGTCATCGGACAACTGGCCGGAGGCTTTGAAGCTTCTCCTCAGCATCATGATGGGGTCGCAGCAGCCGATGTTCGTGGTCTGGGGTGACGATCACCGCATCATCTACAACGACGGCTATACCGAGATTCTTGCCTCGAAACATCCTGCGGCACTCGGGATGCCCTTCTTCGAGGTCTGGCACGAGATACGCGCGGACCTAGAGCCGATCGTCGCTCAGGCAATGGCGGGAGAACCCGTTTTCATGGATGACATCGACCTTCTGATGCACCGGAAAGGTTTTCCTGAGGAGACGCACTTCTCGTTCTCATACACCCCCGTGCGCGATCCCGACGGTCAGGTAGTCGGGATTTTCTGCCCATGCATCGAGACGACCGGACTGGTGATGTCGCAGCGGCGGTTGGTGGAACGGGAGCGTGAACTCTCGGAGGCAATCTCGGTCCAAGAGAAGCTGCTGGAGGAGAAGGACGTCCTGCTTGCCGAGGTCAACCACCGCGTCAAGAACAGCCTCCAGCTCGTCGTCAGCGCCCTCAGCCTGCAAAGCCGACAGCTCAAGGATCCAGCGACGAAGGCGGCCTTCACGCAGGCTATCAGCCGCGTCCGGGCGATCACCTCGGTGCACGAACGCCTTT
Organism: Mesocryomonas lacus; assembly: GCF_055730105.2. Lineage (NCBI taxonomy): Bacteria > Pseudomonadati > Pseudomonadota > Alphaproteobacteria > Hyphomicrobiales > Aurantimonadaceae > Mesocryomonas > Mesocryomonas lacus. The sequence continues at coordinate 10,228 of NZ_JBUZWF020000001.1, read as the reverse complement.
ACAAGTCCGACGATCCTCTCTCGGTCGAGATGAAGGCTTATCTCAAGGGTCTTGCGGACGATCTTGCCGTGACGCCCGAGATGCGGGCCCGAATGCGTGTCGACGTTGATCCCGTCACAATGCGGACGGAGCGTGCTATCCCGCTGGCGATCGTTGTTAACGAACTCATCACCAACTGCCTAAAATATGCGTATCCGGAGGATCGTCCCGGCCCGATCGTCCTTTCTCTCCGTGAGGAGACGAACGGGATGCTCGAGCTGACGGTCGCCGACGAAGGGGTCGGCATGCTGAACAAGGAAGGGGCCGGCGGAGGGCTCGGCACGAGGCTTGTCGCCACCATGGCGAGCCAGCTCGGGGCCGTCGTCGACAGGTCGGCCACGCAGGAGGGTTTCAAGGTCTCGCTGGTGTTCTCTCGGGAGGAGACCGCATGACCCTTTCCGTCCTCATCGTAGAAGACGAGATGCTGTTGGCACTCGACCTCGAGGATATCCTCTTGGAGGCCGGGTACCGAGTGGTCGGGAACGCGGTCGATATGCACCAGGCGATCGCGATGTGTGAACGGCAGGGTGATGGCATCGACGTCGCAATCATGGACGTCCACCTTGCGCGCGGGACGAACGGCGTCGAGACGGCGAAGGTCCTGCGTCAGCGTTGGGACATCCCGTCGCTGTTCGTCAGCGGGAACATCGACGAGAAGATGCAGGCGCTGGCCTCGGAGTGGGATCCGGCCGGCTTCGTCGGCAAGCCCTTCTCGCAACGAGAAGTCCTGAACGCGCTGGCAGGTGTATCAGCCCGAGCCGCTTGAATGCGTAAGGCTAGGGGCAGCTCGATGTCGGGCCCAGACGGCGATCAGGCATGCTGCCGTGCCGCCAGAAGATCGGCGTCGTCGGCAGACCAGCCGGCCAGCAGCGAAGGCACCAGCGCCGCCTCTATCGGCCTGCCAAAAAGGTAGCCCTGGGCCACGTCGCAGTTCCAGTTCTTGAGCATCTCGGCCTGAGCGTCCGTCTCTACCCCCTCGGCGACGACGCCGATGCCGAAGCTCTGGGCCAGCTCGATGCAGGTGTAGACGATCGCCGCCGACTCCCTGTTGTGCTTCATGTCGGAGACGAAGGACTTGTCGATCTTGAGCCACTGAACCGGGAACTGCCGCAGGTGCGAGAGCGATGCGTACCCGGTGCCGAAGTCGTCCAAGGCGATAGCGATGCCGTCGTCGCTGAGCGCCTTAAGAGTGTCCGCGATCTCGCCGGCACCGTCTCCGAGAAAGACGGTCTCGGTGACTTCGACCTCGAGCGTGTCCGCCGGAAGGCGGAAGGCCGCCATGCTTTCGAGGATCGTCGTGGCGAGCGCCCCGCCGGAGAACTCGCCCGCGGAGACGTTGATGGCCACGGCTCCGAACGGGACGCCATCCTGCCTCCATGTCGACATGTCGGTCATGACGAGCTCGCGCATTCGGCTGCCGATCTGGACGGACAGGATGGGATCGTTGAAGGCTTCCGCGATCGTCTGCGGTGACTGGACGCCGAGGATCGGGTCGCGCCAGCGCAGGAGCGCCTCGAACCCGACCACTTTCCCGGTGCCGAGCGATACCTTCGGCTGGTAGTAAGGAACGATCGCGTTCGTCTTGAGGGCGTGGCGGGCGCGGTCGAGGACAGTGATCCGAGCCTGCAACCGATCTCGCAGCTCGTCCCGGAAGAGAACGGCACGGTTTCGGCCCTCTTCCTTCGCCGCGAACAGCGCAAGGTCCACACATCGGAAGATCTCCGAGGCCATGTTGGCATGCTCCGGAAACATTGCTTCTCCGATGCTGCCCGAGCAGTAGAACGAATGGCGGTCGTGATCCACTGGCTGCCTGAGCGAGACGGATACCTCGTCTGAGAAAGCCCTTACCGCCGCCTCGTCCTCGACCTCGTGAAGGAGAATGCCGAACTCGTCGCTGTCGAGGCGGGCAACCATGCCGCGGTCCCCGACGAGCTCGACGAGGCGATTGCCGACCGCGACGAGAAGCGCGTCGCCTGCTTCCCGGCCCATCAGGTCGTTGGTGCGCTTGAATTCGTCGAGATCCATGATGAGCACCGCGCCGCCACGCCCCGGCGTCGCTCCCTCGATCGCCTTGTCGACGGCCTCGTGAAACGGACGTCGATTCGGCAGGCCGGTCAGCGCGTCATGCGTTGCCGACCACTCCAGTGCGGCCTGACGGATCTCGAGCTGCTCGGCGTTTCGCGCCATGGCCAGGTTGGCCGCATGCAGCCGGATCTGACCGACGACAAGCGAGGCGAGCTGGGCGAGCCGTCGGCTGTCCTCAGGCGAGAACGTCCTTGGCTTGAAGTCCACGATGCAAAGGGCACCAAGACGGATCCCAGCCTCCGTGACCAGCGGCGCTCCGGCATAGAACCGGATGTGAGGCTCCCCGGTGACGAGGGGGTTGGATGCAAAGCGTTCATCGGTCAACGCATCAGGTACGACGAGGACGTCGTCGCTCCTGATCGTGTGGTTGCAGAGCGCGGTTTCGCGGGGAAGGCAGGCGACGGTGAGACCGCACCGCGCTTTCAGCCATTGGTGATCTTCGTCCAAGAGCGTCACCGCGGAGACGGGAGCCCCGAAGAGTTCGCTCGCCAGTGCGCAGATTTGGTCCATGCCGGGATCGTTGCCGGAGATGATCTCGAGCGCATGCAACGCATCGAGGCGTTGCCGTTCAGCACGAATGTCATCCACAGGCTTCGCCAGTTCAGTGTTCGAGAATTCGTGAGCTCGATCAACATAACATGAAACGGCTAATTGTTTGATTGAATACTCGTATCTCTTTTGCAACCACGAGACAGCGTCTCAGGCGAGGTCTCGAGCCATGACCATGTGATGGCCGGGCGAGGGATGGGTGGCCCCCATGATGAGGGCTCTGGCAATCCGTTCCGCGGGATTGATCCGCCAGTCCAACGGCAGGATCGGCTGAAACGCGCGGGCGAGTGCAACGGCCGCCCGCTCGACGGGACGGTTGTCCACTCGGTCGCCTGCGATCAGCCCCGGACGCAGGATGGTCAGCGATCTGAACCCCAAGGATGCGACGTCCCGTTCCGTGTTGCCCTTCACCCGCGGATACAGGAAGCGGGAATCCGAGTTCGCGCCCGCCGCCGAAACAAGCGCGAGGGTTGGCGTCCCGTTCCGGCGCGCCAGTCGGAGCGCCCCGAGCACGAGGTCATGGTCGAACCGACGGAAGGCGTCGGCCGAGCCAGCCAGCCGACGGGTGGTGCCAAGCGCGCAGATGACGGCGTCAGCCTTCCACCAGTCCGCTTGCTCAGGAAGGTTCTCGTAGTCGACCTCGATGGAATGGAGACCGTCCCGCCACGGGATCACCCGGCGCGCTGGAGCCGTCACTACCGCGATCCGAGGGTCACGCAGCGCTTGCTCGAGGACGTGGCTCCCGACGAGGCCAGTGGCGCCGAGAAGAAGAAGCCTCATGGGTCGCTCCGCGTCTTTCCCACACAACTGACAACCCAGAGGGCAAGTGCGACAACAACTGCGTCCTCGACGATGCCCGTAGGCCGTTGGCCATAGCGGGCAATGGAACGCTTTCGGACCGCAAGCGTGACGTACGAAGACGCGACGGCCGCCGCCGCTCCCGCCACCGCTCCAGCCTTGCGGTCATCGGCGAGCGCCGCTCCTGCAACCCCGCCTGTGATCAGTCTGGCCACCATGCCGGGCGGGACGGTGCGGTCGGGTGCCGAACGCATCTTGTCGCCCAACAGCTCGGCGACTGCCACCGCGGTTGCGCCAGCCGAGGCCCATGGGCTTCCGAGCAGCGTGGCGAGAGGTCTGCCGCCGGGAAGAGGGTGCTTCTGCGCGAGCAATGAGACAGCGGCAAGCGGTGTCATCGATCGCGATCCGGCAACGATGCCCATGAGAAGGGACGCTATCATTCGGTGGGCCGTTCGTGGCAGGGCGATGGCTTCCGCATCAGGCTTCTCCGTTCGTTCTCCGATCGAAACGGCGAGCGGGGCGCGGAGTTGCGACAGGGCTTTCGTCCGCCGACCGTTGGCGTACTCGTGCAGACGATGCAGACCTACGATGCCATGACGACGACACCGCGGGTGGACCGCTTGGCCCGATAGAGGGCGGCATCGGCTTTGGCGACCAGCGGGCGGCGGGTGTCGGCATCGTCGGGGGCGACCGCGATTCCGACGCTTGCCCCAATGTCGATGCTGAGGCCGTCAATGACGAACGGCGCACCCAAGGCTCCGACAACACGGGCGCCCATGGCCAAGGCAGCGTCCCGCGAGGACACGGCTTTCTGCACGATGACGAACTCGTCACCTCCAACTCGAGCAATCCTGTCGTCCTCGCGAACAAGGCGGGACAACCGTGTCGACACCTCGACCAGCACCTTGTCTCCGATAGGGTGGCCGTGCCGATCGTTGACCTCCTTGAAGCGGTCGAGATCGATGAAGTGCAACGCGGTCTTGGAGGCCGCCGGATCGGACAGGGCAGCATCGAGATACGCTTCGAAAGACAAGCGATTGGATACGCCAGTGAGGAAGTCCAATCCTGCGAGCTGGACGCTCTTGGCTCGACTTACCAGCAACTCGACGGTCGTGACGTATGCAGTCTGGACGGTCTCGAAGCTCGTCACCATCATCGCGACCAGCAGAACGGCGACACCGATGTCGATTGTCGATCCGAGAGCAAGTGCGGCGGCCACCGGAAGGACGGCCAAGCCGAGGCACGACATGCACATCCACCTCAGCACGGAGCCGCGCACGACGACACCCGCAGCGTAGCTGAACGTCGCCGCCAGCATGAGCATGCGGAAGTCTTGGATCGGCGCCAGCATGATCCGGGCTCCGATAATGCCGAGCGCTAGGGCGTGCACACATGCGATGGAGGCGTAGAGGCCGCGCCAGCGAGAGACTTCAAGGCGGTGTGGTCGCATCCGGTAGAGAACCATCACGCCGAGCTGGACGACGGTCACCATCGTGGAGGCCGCCGTGAGGGCCAGAAGAGTACCGTCGGAAAGAGCCATCGCCGTCAGGCAACCGATGGCAAGCGTAGCTATCCCAAGTGCCGACACGGGCACGACTGGACTGAGCAGCATGCTCAGAAGTTCGTGCTCAACCTTCTTGGGCCAACCCATCGTGCCTCGCTTCCATCCGTTCTCATGCCGCATCAACGTGGCTAAAGGTAGAGGCACAGGTCCCTCGTTCGTGATCTTCGACCACCGAAGGGGCATCTATGCCTGATGCCCAGTCTTCGATGTGTCGCCTCGCCCATGTCCGGGCTAGGTGAAGCCTCGAGGAAACGGGGTGCTCTCGAGAGGATCACAGCGTCAACGTCAGAGAGCCAACCAGCCCGTCCGGTGGTTCCTCGGCCGACGGCGACGACCGCAACCACTGCGAAGAAGAAACCTCGGCTCACGGCTCCTCCAACACGCGTCCCGCAAGCCTGAAAGGGCTGGCCGCGGCTGATCCCGCAGCCTGAAAAACGAACGCACCCGCTTGTCTCGGGGATCGATATGGATGACCACGGTCCGTGGTCTGCGCACGCGCCTGAAGGCTTGCGAAGCGGACGAACCGATTGTGCCGGGCACCGTCGTGGGCCTCGAGCGAAGTGATGTCGACGATGCGCAATCCTGCCTGTCGGGCGATGGTCTGAAGACCCGGCTTGTCGACGTCGATCGCTCCTACCCGCGGTCGGTCGCCCGCGAGACGGGCGGATACGCCCAATGCCCGGTCGTCTGTGGCAACAAGGATAGTCAACGGAGGATCGAGAGGACCCAACACTTCCACTTGCCGTCGGAAGACGTCAGGGTCGATGTCCGGCGCGGCCAGGCCCACCTGATACCGCTCGATGACTTTGTCACGGCCTTCCAAACGAAGCTGACGCAGCGTCTCCATCACCAGCCATCCTCCCATGCTGTGGGCGACCAAGCCGATGCGGTCCTTCGTCCGGATGCCGGCGAGTATCTCCAGAACGTGCGCCAGATCGTCGCGAGCGTAGCTGACGGCGTCGCGATCGGCGACATAGCCCGTCACGGCTCCCTCGGACGGCCAGGAGAAGAGGACGGGCACGGAAACGGCGCCCGTGTCCGCGCCGATCTGGGCCAGCCTGAAGGCCGCTTCCGCCAGGGTGTAGTTGTAACCATGGACGAAGATCCCGAGGGATCCGTCCGCAGTTGCCCGGGCAGCGGCGCGGTTCTTGAACCCTGCCTCGTCCAAGGGGCGTCGGTGAACCACGGAAAAGCTTCTGGCCGGATCGCGCGCGGTGTATTGTGTCCACTCGATCTCACCCGGGCGGTGCCTGGGCGGAACCGAGATCGTCAGCTCCTCGTAACGCAGAGCAGCTCGGCCACTTCCAAAGTCTACCTGCCGCGCCCCGTCAGGTCCTCGATCGGTTGCCACGAGCACTGTGACAGTCTTCGCGCCAGGGACCGTCGCGCCGCTGACGAGCAAGGCCTCGTATCCCGGTCGCGCGGCGCAGCCCCCGACCGCGAGTGTCAGGACGATCAGCAGAAGCCTCATCATGCGTTCATGCCCTTGGTTTCCAAAGCCGTCTACGGTTGGTGGATCAGGCTTTGGCGGCTCGGCGACCAAGACCGTTCGGGACGCTCAGTCGGGCGCCTCTCGCTCCGCGGGCACCGGAGCCGGATCAAGCCTTTCCGACAGACGTGCGGCCTCGCTTCGATATTCCAGGTAGATGGTAGCCTCGAAGAGAAGCCACGCCGCTACGATCGTCGCCGCGGCGATCGTCAAGTACCGGATCATCCTTGAGGCTCAGGAAGTCGGGCGCATCGATCGTTCGGCGAAGTAGTTCCGAAAAGGCTCAGCACTCGGCGTCCCTTCGGCGAGGGCGACGTAGGTGTCCGGACGCAGCAGATATGCGGAGTTCTTTCCGAGGCCCGCCTTGCCGAATACCTCTCGCCAAGGGAAGACGGTAAGCTCGATGCCGATCTGCCTTGCCCACTCCATGAGTTCCTCGGAGGCAGTGCCGTAGACGTGTATCTGCCAACCGATCGAGGAGAGGGACCCATAGTTGTCGCCATCATCGAACCGGACGAACGGCAAGCGGTCGCCGCCGCTGACCTTTCCGGCCTTGCCGACGCTGAGCGGGCTGTTCGGATAGTCCATCATGGTCTGCGACACCACGCGGAACATGTACTCCCGCACGTTGTCGAAGCCGTAGGCGACGCTGGCGAAGATCGGCGCGATGCGGGTGCGCACGAACGCGGCGAACCCGCCCTCGGCCGTGGCGAAGGTGAACAGGCGGTCCGTCGTCTCGACGAGCTTGTGGGCGAACGCCTTGCGCTCCTCCTCGTAGGTGTCGAGCAGGGTCTCGGGCGACCTTCCCTTCACGACGGCGGTCAGCTTCCAGGCAAGGTTGACGGCATCCGCTATGCCCGTGTTCATGCCCTGGCCGCCCGCTGGGCTGTGCACGTGCGCGGCGTCGCCGAGGAGGAAGACCCGGCCTTTGCTGAAGTGGTCGGTGACCCGGTGGTGGACACGGTAGTTGGAGAACCAGTTCACCTTGTCGACCTTGATGCCAAGGCCCTTCATCGCGTCCTGCCCCACGTCGTCGAAGGTGAGGGTCTCGGGGTGCGCGGCGCGTTCGCCCTGCACCGTGCCGATGAGGCGGTACTGGTTGGCGTCGCCGTAGGACATCACGAGGACGAAGTCGGACCTGTCGAGCGCGATATGGGCTTCCCCTGCGGGCTCGACGCCGCTGGCCACGACGTCCGCGACGTAGAAGATCTGTTTGTAGGTGCCGCCCTCGAACCCGGCACCGATCTGGTGCCGGATCGGCGAACGGGCGCCGTCGCATCCCGCAAGGTAGCTAGCCGTGCAGGTCTCCTCCGAACCGTCCGCGTGCTTCAGGACGGCGGATACGTGGTCGCCCTTGTCCTCGAAGGATACGAACTCGGTCCGGCGCTCGACCTCGACTCCAAGGCTCCGGAGCTTCGCTATGAGGAGGCGCTCGTGCTTGTCCTGCGGGAAGACGAGCACGAAGGGATAGGGAGAGATGTCCTCGCCCGCGTCGGTCAACTGGATCTGCGCCTTGCGGCTGCCGCGGACCCACATGTTCATGGCCGGGGTCTTGTAGCCGGCGGCGACGACGTCCTCGGCCATGTCGAGCTGACGGTAGAGTTCAAGGGTGCGGGCCTGCACGGCCATGGCACGCGAGGTCTCCCCGGGGCCGGCACTCCAGTCGATGATGCGGACGCCGACGCCCTGCTTGGTCAGCCAGAGTGCAAGGACGAGACCCGTGGGCCCTGCGCCGACGATGAGGACATCGATCTTGGACATGTGCTTTCCCTTCGTAGAGATCAGGCAGTCGTGTGGGGCGGACATCCGCACCTGCGTCGTCGCGAGAATTGATACTTAATGACTTTTGAGTCAGTAATCAAGTGTCGGACTGTCCGCGGGCTGCGATCCCGTCCCAGATACCGCCAACCTACGGAGGACACGCGTGACCGAAGAAGCAGAACGCCCGCAGCGCAGGCGTCGGAAAGAAGCCCGTCCCGCCGAGATCGTGGATGCGGCGACAAGCGTGTTCGCCGAGAACGGCTACGCCGGCACGAACCTGAACGAGGTGGCCCGTCGGGCGGGTGTCGCTAAGGGCACGCTCTACCTCTACTTCGAGACGAAGGAGGACCTGTTTCGGGCGGTCGCCCGTACTGCGGTAGCGGTCAACCTCGATGTCGTTGAGCACGCGGCAACGGGGTTCCAGGGATCAGTGAGGGATCTGGTGCCCATGCTCCTGAAGGGCGCCGCAGAGGGGCTTGGCGACAGCCGGATTCCCGCTATCGCGCGTATGGTGATCGGCGAGTCGCGCCAGTTTCCGGACATTGCGCAGATCTGGCACGACGACGTCGTGGCCCGGGTGCTCAACCTTCTCGCGGGGGCGCTGCTGAAGGCGCAGGAACACGGCGAGGTCAGACAGGGCGACCCGCGGCTTCAGGCCTTCTCGCTCGTCGGGCCGATGGTCATGGCCATCCTGTTCCGGGAGGTGTTCGGGCAGGCAACTGGTTTTAGCCCCGACTTGCCGGAGTTGGCCCACAGCCATGCCGCTATCGTTCTTGAAGGGCTTATCTTGCCCGCTTCTCGTTGAAGGGCTTTGGGTTCCACAGCCGGACCAGACGGAACCGCTGCTTCCCGGCAGCGATGAATACAAGACCACGTCGTATCACCGACCTGATTAGGGAACGCGCCGTTCCTTGACCATCATCCGGAGGCTCTGCTTCGGTCGCAACGTGACTCTCATGATCGGCTGCGGAGGTGTGACCGATGCCGCGGTCACCTTGAATGCCGGAAGAAGCACGGCCAGCACGGCTACGGCCTCCATTACGGCGAAGGCGTTCCCGATACAGACGCGTGGTCCGGCGCCGAACGGCATGTAGGCGTAGCGATGTCTGGCTTTGCTGGCTTCCGGAACAAATCGATCGGGGTCGAATGCTTCTGGGTTGTGCCACAGGGCGCTGTGGTGGTGCACCGCGTGGATCGGGACGTAGACGACCGTCCCATTGGCGATAGCATGCTCGCCGAGTACGAAGTCACGGATCGCCGTCCGGGTGATGATGGGGGCAGGCGGATAGAGCCGCATGGCCTCGGAGAACACTTGGCGAGTGAAGGCCAGCTTGGCTATGTGATCCGACGTGATCGGCTGGCCTTGCGTCACGGCTTCGATCTCATCGAGGACCTTGGCCTCGATAGCCGGATGGAGCGCCAGCAGATGAAAGGTCCATGCGAGGCCGAGCGCCGTGGTCTCGTGTCCGGCCGTGATGAACGTCATCAGGTTGTCGACGATCTCCTCGTCGGTCATGGTCCGGCCCGTCTCCGGATCCGCGGCCGCGAGCAGCATGGCAACGAGGTCCTGCCTCTCGACACCGCTCTTGCGCCGTTCCGCGATGACCGTATGCAAGCTGGACCGTAGGAACCTGACCGCTTCTCCTGCCTTCCGCTGCCCAGGGTAAGGGATCCAGTCCGGTGCGCCGAGGATGCCGAGGGCGAACGTCCATCCGCTCGGCCTCAGGTAGTCGGTGATGCCCTGCTCGACCTTTGCCACGTCGATGCCTGCTCCGCCCGACATCATCGTCTCAACAATGATATCGAAGGTCGTGCGCATCATCTCGTGCCCGATGTCGACGGTTCCCGAACCCTGGGACCGCCAGCGCCGTCCGGTTTCTTCGGCCGCCGCGATCATCGCCGGCTGGAGCGCCAGCAGCTTGTCGTGCCGGAATGCATGCGCA